>CAVQQN010000083.1:0-4812 GCA_963714775.1 uncultured Ignavibacteriaceae bacterium | reverse complement strand
CAATTTTTAGAGGCGCCTTTAAGGTTTCTTTAACATTTGAGTGTTATAATTCACTATGCCACATAACAATATGGCAGTTAAGATGTCTAATTTTAGCTAACTTTTTAGGAGAACTTAAAGATGATAAATTTAAATAAAAATGAAATTAACGTTATTTCAGGTGGACAGGATTGTGACCAGGATTGCAAAAAAAAAGCTTGTGATTGAACCCATTGAAATGTTTAAGAAAAGTGATATGCATGTCACATGCAACCACCATACTTTGATAGACAGGTGTGTGCAGCTAAAAGATTGTCTGACTCTCTCAGATTTAAAGATTGAATATTTTACCCAGCGCTGCATCAACAAAACTGGCTGGGTGTAATGCGGGAATTGAATTAAGCAAAATGGGGTCAGGTCCTGAAGGATCCCCACATCTTTTGCTAATTGATAGCACATAAAACCATCTCCTGCAATGTATGATTAATCGTGGCCCAACTGAACCTAATTCGTCTTTCTAGTGCTTGCCATCCTATATTTATAATCGATAAAACATCGCGGTTGCGTATGGTATTCGATTGGAAACCATATTGCATATTCTTTAGTTTTGCCGCCATACCAATTATCCACAACACTAACATTGCTAGAGCTCCTATCAACAATGCAATATCTAATCGTTTTTTGCCACAACTTCTACACTGTCGAAGACTAAAACCATTTCTAGCATTTTTTAAATCCCTAAATGATTCCTCAATCTGCATACGTTTCTTGTAAATTACCATCACCTTTTCGCAGAAATAATTTCTGGATTGATAGACGTTGCAATCAACCATGGCTCATTTTCACCCTTGGCATGTTTTAAACTGACCGAACATCTGATTTTTTTGCCTGCCAAATTACGTTTTTCACGATATAATTTTTTCCTCTTAAATAAGTAAAAATAACATGGCAAAGAGCCACTTTTTGCTAGTAAAAACCTGCCAAGAAACTTAGCACTGGTGAGTAGCTTTAGCATATAGATTCTTTATTGGTTCCCAAGCTAAATAGTCTTTTTTTTTACATTGTGTATTGTGTCTAATTCTACCCACAAAATCCCATCCAAATGATTGAACCAATCTGAACCAGTTATTGCGAAATCCAGCATCGGTTACTATTATCGGATGACAATCCTTGGGCAATAAAGAATGTAAAATATTTAAAAACCTTTTATGCGTTTTATAATTTCCATATTCACTTATATGGTAACTCTGTTCATATAGAGTCAATGTTCTTCCTTTGACAGTTATTGCAGCTCTTAAAAAATGATATTCACCACAACGCGTCAAACCAGACCAATCAATGACAATTATTGGTCTAGAATTTCCCTTAACGAACTAAATTTATCATGGCTTGATAAAATTGATGTCTTTTGTTGTGCAGTGTTTTATTACCAAACAATCGATCAATACATTTTATAAGATGTTTTACTTTCGCTGCTCTGGGTAGCGCTCTAGCGCGAGTTTATTAAACTCGCTGGTAAAAAAGTTACAAATCCTTATCCAGTAAGGCTTGTAGCCGATTTAAACGTAGACACTGAAAAAAATGCTTTACTTTCTTTGGCAGAAGAAATAGCATAATCTTTTAATATGTAACCTATTGATTTTGTTAGTGTGTACACTTTGTAGTGTAAGTGCTCAAAAACCTCGGGCAATTAGCTAGAATTTATTAAAGAAACATGCCCAATCAATGTTGGTAAATACGGAATACGATTTGTTTTGCCGTTTCTATCCAACAGGTATTCCCAAAAATTAACTCCAAGCTTGCGACAAGTTTTTTTCAAACTGATAAATGTATCTCGATATTGCCGACCAAGAGCACTGCGCGTTCCACCGCTTATTTTACGTTTTTTAACATATTCTCTAATGTCATTTTCGCTTAAGTTATTGTGCAACGGTATTTCTGGGTACTTTAATACCAATAAAAGCTCTTTTTTATTTCTTGCCAATCTTTGTAATGCACCGCTCAATGGATAACTGGATTCTGTAGCACATAGCTCATCAAAGCATTTTGTTATCTTTTTCTTTTCTTCTTGGCTTGGATTTAGTTTATACGCCTTAAGGTCGGCGTATATACCCCAAAACTTATTTAATACTGTTTCTATATCTTTGGCTTGATTTTCATTTAATGGAATTAAGCGATTAATCAGCCTTTCCGCATGAATCCAACACAAAGCATGTTGAAAAATATTAAATTGCCCAGCATCATCACTGATTATTTTTAAATCAATTGAAAATCCATGCAAAAGTACACTGCCTATTAATGCGCCTTCTATAGCAATTTTTACCAAACGCTTCTGCTTTGATATTTAGCCTATTCAAATATCGAATATAGATTTCTTTATTGTCGAACACCCTTTTGTTTTTCTTTATTTCTTCTAATAGGGCTTTTGGCATTTTCTCTCGTCTGCATATACTCAATGGCATTTTTATCGACAACATAATCCTTATGCTCGCCCCTCAAAAGCTCGAGAAAATTAATCCTACTTTTGCTTTCTGTGCTGCTAAACCAAGCAAACAGTTCATTTCCTATATGGGTACAAAAACCATTCTTTCCATCATGTCTCGCCCCAGTATCATCAACGTTTATATACTTAGATGAACTTATTCCTGCTTGTAAAATTTCATTTTTCTCTTGATGAAACTTTTCTTTGTTATCTATGAGAAGGTGGCTTATTTCTCCAGCCGATACTTTCATTCCTAATGCTCTTAATTGTTCCAGTATCTGCGGCTCTGTTACCCCCAGAAGATTTTGATGTTCTATATAGCTCCTTAGTACTGGACCAAAATGATATCCTTTTATTTCTTCCGGTAATTTAGCCACAATATATTGGCCGTCAGGTGACTGCCATCTTTCTAAACGGTAATTTACTATTTTTGCCTCTATGACCAGTTCCTGTATTGTATAGTCTTGATAACCTTTAAATCTCGATCCTTCTGGAACATTTGGCGCTTCTATAACTACTTCTTCTTTTTTTAGTGCTTTCCTATTCATGCCGGCAGTATTGCTCCGACCTTTTCCTTTATCCTTTTGGCCATTCTCCATTTTGCTCGGTTTAATATTGGGTTTGTTTTTGTGCCCTTTTAGGCGATTGATTTCTTCTTTTAAAAGTTCAATAGTGTTTTCTTGCTCTTGGCACTTCGTAAAAAGGCGCTCAATAATTACATATAATTTATTAACCTCAGGGGTTCGGTTGCTTATTTCAATTTGTGGTACTTCAACTTCCATATTCATACCAAGATTATCATTTATAATTTTACTATTGTAAACAATTTGTGCTTGCCCGAGGTTTTTGAGCACTTACAGAAATTAGTGGGTAATGGATAACAAAGATAAATGCGATTGACTTGTATAATGGACCCCGAAATTTAGACCACTAGTTAAGGAATAAAAGTAAGATATAATCCTCCCTAAATTTTTGGAGGAATAGATGGGAGATATAAAGAAGAAACGCGATGCCAAAGAAAAAGCCTTTATTGCTATAGAGGCAATAAAAGGTGAACTGACTGCTGCTCAGATATCATCAAAATATGGTGTTAACGCTGGTCAAATCAGTACCTGGAAAAAGCAATTGCTAGATGGTGCTATTGATATCTTCTCCGGTAAGCATGTTAAAAGGGATAAGAGTAATGATGCCCTAGTTGATGATCTTTATAAGCAAATAGGCCAGCTTTCAGTAGAAAGAGACTGGTTGAAAAAAAAATCTAATTTGTTCGGTTGAGGATAGAGGTGGGCTTATTGATCTTAACGGTGAGCCACTTAGCATTAGGCAGCAATGTGAATTGTTGGAAATTAATAGATCGAGTTTGTATTACAACCCAAAAGCGGTTGATGGTAAAACAGTATTGCTGATGAATTTAATTGACGAAGAATTTACTCGTCACCCATTTTATGGAACACGCAGAATGACGGCTTATTTGCGTCATTTGGGGCATGAGATAAATCGTAAAAGGATTCAGAGCTTGTATAGATTGATGGGATTGGAAGCTAATTATCCAAAACCAAATTTAAGCAAAAAGCATCCTGAGCATAAGATTTATCCCTATTTGTTAGAAGATGTAAAAATTGATCGTGTCAACCAAGTGTGGAGCACGGATATTACGTATATCCGCTTAAAAGAAGGCTTTGCTTATTTGATGGCAATTATAGATTGGCGCAGTCGTTATGTATTAGACTGGCAATTAAGCACTACACTGGAAGCTGATTTTTGTATTGAAGCATTGGCACGTGTACTAAAACGAGGCCAATGTGAAATTTTTAACACTGACCAAGGATCGCAGTTTACAGCTACTGATTTTGTAAGTTTATTGCTCAATAGAGGGATTCAGGTCAGTATGGATGGCAAGGGGCGAGCGTTGGATAATGTGTTCGTTGAGAGACTCTGGCGCAGCTTAAAATATGAATTAATTTATCAAATGGAATATAGGTCAGTACGCGAAGCTAAAAAAGGCATCGGCGAATATTTTTTGTTTTATAATGATGAGCGCTTTCACCAATCATTAAATTACAAAACGCCCAGCGAAGTATATTTTTCGTAGATTTATGGGTTTTTAAGGTCGCCTTCGGCGATTGATTTAAAGCTGGGCTCTGCCCAGACCCGGGATATTTGAAGATGTGATTCAAATGATTCTGGTGCTTAAAAGGATTAGGGCAACCGAAGTTGCCCTGAATCACATCGCGGTCATCGGCGTCCCCGCCTGTACCGCAGATGAATATTAACATTAACAGGTGAGGTTTTGTATCTTGAATTTATTTCTAGATTTATTGTAAAAATGGTCTAGACAAGGGGTCCACTAT
>CAVQQN010000082.1:0-3824 GCA_963714775.1 uncultured Ignavibacteriaceae bacterium | reverse complement strand
CTGGAAAAGAAGGTGCACTTCTTTTAATCAATGAATTGTTGAAACCAGAGAATCAATACCTGTTTGATAAAATTGATTTTGTACTTAGTTCCGCAAATGAATCCTGATGGTTCTGAGAAAAATCAGAGACGCAATGGAAATAGTATGGATCTTAATCGTAATCATTTAATTCTTACTGAACCTGAAACAATCGGACTTCATAAACTTATTTAACAAATATCTTTTTGAAGTAACAATGGATGTTCACGAATATGCTCCTTATGGTGAAACCTATAAAAAGTTATGGTTACAGACATAACAATGATGAAGAAGTTGGTGTAAATACTAACATTAATATGTCATGAAGAAATTAGAACTTTACAAAAGAAAGATTATCTGCCATTTATAAAAGAATATTTTAATGATAGAAACTTTTCATACTTTGAATACAGTCCAGGCGGACCACCAGAAATTGATTACATAAGACACAGCACTTTTGATATAAACGACGGAAGACAGAGTTTAGGAATACAAAATACGTTCTCTTTTATTCAGGAAGGATTAAATGGTAAAGATGTTTTTTTAGACAACATTAAACATCGAGCAGAAGGACAAATGACCGGAATGCTTGGCTTACTTGAATTTGCTTACAATCATAAAGACGAGATTAAAAGCTTAGTAAATGACTGAAAGAGAAAAATTAATTAGCAATAAAGTTTCAAATAAAGTTGCAATCCAATTAGATCATTTTTCTGATGGAAGTAAACTTGAACTTCCTCTGCTTTCTTATTACTCAAATAAAGATACAGTAATCACAGTAAATGATTATCGCCCAGTTGTAAAATCTGTTTATGATGTTGAAAGACCAAAAGGATATTTAGTCCCAAAAAGTTTAAAGGAAATTGTTGATTGGGCAGATAGACATGAATTGATATATTCTGAATACAAAAAATCTAATGATGATAAAATAGAACAATATTTTATAAGTGGAATTGACTCAATGGATTTTGAAAGAGATATAATTGTTAATCCAACTGTTGAAGTAAATCCAATTAAAAATAATTTAAATGAAAATGATTATATTTTTATTCCAGTAAATCAACTAAGAAATAATATGATTGTAATTGCACTCGAACCAAAATCAGAACTTGGTTTAGTTACGTATAAACAGTTTGAACATCTTCTTAAGAAAGGTGAAAATTATCCTATACTTAGAATTGGTGAATTAGATTTTAATATGTCATTGCGAGTCCTGATAGCAGTGGGACAAAGCAATCTGTAAATAATATGAATTCATTACAACAAAATATTAGTAACCATTCAGTCAATTTTATGAATCGATTTAGCGGTTTATAAGAGTTCTTCATCTATTTAAATAACACAACAGAAATTGTTGTAAGTAAAAACAAAATATTTGGAGAATAAAATGAATGTACTTGTTTTAGGTTGCGGACTTGTCGGTCGCCCAATGGCTTTAGATCTTGCGAATGATGAATCATTTAATGTTACAGTTGCTGACATCAATCTAAAAAATCTAAAAAAAATTCCTGCTGCTCTTCCAATTAAAAAAATGCAAAAAGATCTTTCAAATCCTGATCAATTAAAATCCTTATTTAAAAAAGCTGATATTGTTATTAATGCAGTTCCTGGTTTTATGGGATTTAATACTCTTAAAGAAATCATCAAAGCAAAAAAAAATGTTGTTGATATTGCTTTCTTTCCTGAAAATCCATTTGAACTTGATGAACTTGCAAAACAAAATAATGTTACCGCTGTTGTTGATTGCGGAGTTGCACCTGGAATGAGTAATCTACTTGCCGGTTATGTTGATTCAATTTTAGATAAAACAGAAACAGTTTTAATCTATGTTGGAGGATTGCCTGTTGTACGGGAATTTCCATACGAATACAAAGCCGGATTTTCACCAATCGATGTGATAGAAGAATACACACGTCCCGCAAGATATATTGAAAATGGAACTTTAGTTATTCGTCCTGCTCTATCTGATCCTGAATTTCTAAACTTTGATGAAGTTGGAACACTTGAAGCATTTAACAGTGATGGATTAAGAACATTAGCAGATACTTTAACTGCACCAAATATGAAAGAGAAAACTCTTCGTTATCCTGGTCATATTGAAAAGATGCGTGTGCTGCGTGAGTCTGGATTTTTCAGTCAGGATGAAATTGAAATTAATGGAGTTAAAATTAAACCTATCGATTTCACATCAAAGTTATTATTCCCAATGTGGGAACTTAAAGAGGGCGATGAAGAATTTACTGTGATGAAAATAATTGTTGAAGGTGAAAAAGATAAAAAGAAAATTCGATACACTTATAATTTGTTAGATCGGCACGACAAAAAAACAAATATTCACTCAATGGCAAGAACAACGGGTTATACAGCCACAACAATGGTTCGGCTATTAGCAAAAGGAATGTTCGATCAAAAAGGAATTTGTCCGCCTGAGTATATCGGGCAAAAACCTGAATGTGTGGATTTCGTTTTGAATGAGCTAAAAGAAAAAGGAGTAATCTATAATAAAGTTATAGAAACTTTGAAATAATGAAATTGAATCACTCGCTTAATAAAATACAGACAATAAAATTAGCAAGTATTCCAACTCCTTTGGATGAAGCTAAACGATTAGCAGATAAAATTGGTTTATCAAAATTATTTATTAAGCGAGATGATTTAACTGGGCTTGCTGGTGGTGGAAACAAAGCACAGAAAACTTGAATATGATTTTGCAGAAATTATAAATGGCGGATATGATGTTGTAATTACTGCCGGCGGAATTCAATCCAATCATGCAAGAATGACAGCAGCCGCAGCACGCAAACTTGGTCTTGATATTAAACTTGTGCTTGGCGGACCTGATTTTGAAATCGCAAAAGGAAATTTACTTCTTGATGTAATGTTCAGATGCAGAGATTAGATATTTAGTTGATGATGATGCAAATGTTAGTTTGGAAAATGAAATGCAAAAATGGGCTGATGAACTTTTAAAAGAAGGAAGAAAACCATTTGTAATTCCAATTGGTGGAAGCACAGGACTTGGGGCACTTGGTTATGTTAAAGCGATGGAAGAACTTTCTGCACAACTTGAAAATGATAATGTACAAATAATTGTTGGAGTTGGTTCTTGCGGAACTTTTGCAGGAACAATTCTAGGTTCAAAAATATTTCTTCCTAAAGCACGAGTAATCGGAATTAGTGTTTCAAGAACTTCGGAAGCAATTAAGAAAAGAACTTCTGAATTGATCCAGGAAAGTGCTGAATTGATTAATTATAAAATTGATGAGCAGATCTTCAATTGAATGTTACGATGATTACCATACCGAATATGGAATGATTACTAGAAGCAGGTGAAGCAAGCAATTAATGATTGTGCAAATCTTGAAGGAATTTTACTTGATCCAATTTACACTGGCAAAGTTATGGCTGGTTTAATTGATTTAGTTGATAAAAATATTATTGATAAAAATATTCCAGTAATATTTATTCACACTGGCGGAATGCCAATAATATTTTCTTTTGAAAATGAATTAAGCAAACAAATAAATTGTAAAAAGATTTATCCCACAAAATGAAATTGCAAATTAAAATATTCCTAATAGTATTAATCTTTTTTATAACTCCAATTGAACAATGTTTTGCTCAACAAAATGTTAAAGCACTGATTGATAAATTCAATGATAACGATCCTTGGGTAAATGGCGAAGCAATTAATGAACTTGTTAAAATTGGTGAACCGGCTGTTGATAAATTAATTTTATCACTGCAGGATAAAAATGATAATGTTCGTTGGTGCTCAGCAATTGCATTAGAAAAAATTAGTCCAG
>CAVQQN010000081.1:0-3077 GCA_963714775.1 uncultured Ignavibacteriaceae bacterium | reverse complement strand
AAGACATAGCGATCTTAGTAAATATTTTGGAGAACAAAAGATTTGCCAAACATTATTTCAACTCAATTCTTTTCGAACATTTTTCGAATATGAACATAATCTCTAACCGCAATTTCATTAATGATACAGAAATTTGGTTAGAGGAATTGTCTTCTAATAATACTGATTTCATAAAATATAATCATTTTTCACTACGCATTGACAATAACGAATTAATTGAAGGAACTAGTTTGCTAGTTACTTATGATGGTGATTCATATATTCTAAGAAGGAACTTATCTACAACACAATTAGATCCAGCTCATTTGGGCACAGTGAAATATCAAAATAGAATTACCAAATACAAATTACTGAGCGAGGATGAAAAAAAGGACACAATAAATATTTATCCGATTCTAAACAGAGACATCAGAAAAGTTTTAAATCTTGACACTGGCAGAAATTTTTCAGAAAACAAATACAAGAAGTATTACGAACTTATAAATCAGTTCTACAACGACTATTTAAAAGATGCTGTAATATCTAATTCCATAAAAATATACGAATCAGGATTCTACAGCCCTAATATTGATAAAATCAAAAGTATTTCTGAAGATAGCAATATTTTAATTTTTGGTAATAACCAGAAAAACTATACTCCTTATGTTGGTTTAAAGGAATATGGACCGATAGAGCCTCCGCCGGTGGATAAGCAAATTAACTTCATTTTTATCTTTCATGAAGAGGATAAAGCGTTCGCTAATAAATTGTACTCTTATCTGAAAAAAGGTTATAAAAGTTTCCCTGGCTTAGAATCATTTGTTAAAATTCAGTTTGAGATTGACACAGCTAACAGCATTCGTTTTACAAATGATAATCCGATTGCTGAAATTACAGCGACAATCCAACGGCTGCAATTTGATCCCCAAATAAATTATGCAGCATTGTACATTTCAAGAATAAAACGCGATTCAACTGACGAGGAGTCGGATGAAGTTTATTTCAAGCTTAAAGAATTATTACTTCATTACAGAATTATTTCTCAGGTAATTTATAAGAACAACATTGATAATCCTTCGTTCAATTACTTTCTTCCAAATATTGCAATTGCTTTGCTAGCCAAACTCGGAGGCATTCCGTGGAGGTTGTATCGACCTATTAAGAACGACCTAATTGTTGGCATAGGGGCCGATCGTTCTTTCATTGCTAAAAACTGTTTTGTTGGAAGTGCTTTTTGTTTTAAAAATGATGGAAGGTTTAAAGGATTCAATGCTTTTGAAAGAAATGATACTAGTGCATTGGCTGATTCGATTAAACAAGCCATTGAAGAATACATTGCAAACAATAAAGGGGTTGAAAGATTGGTAATTCATTATTACAAAAAGATGAGCAATGAAGAAGAAAAACCAATAAAACAAGTATTAAATAATTTGAATCTAAGCTTACCATATGTAATTGTAACTGTTAATGAAACTGAGAGCAAAGACTATGTGTTATTTGATAGTTCATTTGATGGAAAAATGCCACAAAGTGGCACTTTTATTAAAACAAAGTGGAATGAGTTTATTCTTTGTAACAATACAAGATATTCTAGTAATACAGGAACAAGATTAGAGGGTTTCCCATTACCAATTAAAATAAAATTTAAGTCCTCAAATTATGAAAAAATAAATGAAATGGGGGTTGTAAGTGAATTAATTGATCAAGTATATCAATTTTCTCGGATGTATTGGAAAAGTGTCAGACAGCGTAGTATGCCAGTTACTATTGAATATTCGGAATTAGTCGCAAAAATGATTTCAAATTTTGAAAGTAAAGATTTAGAACAGTTTGCTCGTACTTCACTTTGGTTCTTATGATGCTAGAAGAAGTTTTTAAAAAAGTCGTATTTCTTCTTGGAGCTGGAGCTTCAAAAGATGCTGGTTGTAAGCTATCCAGCGATATGCTTATTTCGCTGAAAGAAGCAATCAATGACTTAAATGCAAACGAAAAGGATTATATCGACTATAAAGAAGACTTCAATGAAATATATCATTTCATTTTGGCAAGTTTAAAATACCAGGCAACTATAAGGGATAGTTGTTCAAATATAAGTTCTTATGTGAACATTGAAGATTTTGTGATGGTACTTCGGCAGTTGATTGATAAAGAGTTTGTGATACCTTATCCATTAATAGGAAATTGGAACGATAAAATTTTAAAATGGGAAATACGAAATGGAGATATATTTAACAGATTCAAAAAATTTATCACATTACACCTTGTGAATGATTGGACCAAATTTGATTATGATAAAGCACAAGTCTTGTTGCAACCGATCAGGGAGGTGTTAAATCTATCAGACAGAATTAAGATAAATATTTTCACATTGAATTATGATTTGATTTTTGAAAATATCTTCAACTCCCCTTCGGTAAAAATTCTTGACAACGGTTTTTCAGAAAAGGACATTTCTGACAGTAAGTTAAGATATTGGGCTACAGATTTTAACAATGAGTTAAGTCCTACAAAAATTAATTTATTTAAACTACATGGATCAATTGATTGGGAATATAATCAAGATTCAGAGGAAATTTCTGTAAAAGAAAATATCTATGATGACAGAGAGCCATTAATTATTTTTGGATCTTATTCTAAGATGCTCTCATTTGATCCTTTTTTATATATTCTCAGCAATTTCAGGGCATTTTTGGAAGAGGCTACGGTCTTTGTTGTTATAGGATATAGCTTCCATGATAAATACATAAATAATCTTTTAATTCAGCAGTTAAGCCAAAATACAAAAGAAGATATTCCAAAGAAATTATTGGTTGTCGATCCATTTTTAGGTGAACGAACTGAATCTCAATTTGCTGACGAACTTAAAACTATTCAGGATAGCAAATCAATAAACGACATTATAAATTTTCGCCAAATTAGTCCCGAAAGAATTAAATTGATTCCAAAAAGCACTTCTGAGTTTTTCAAAGAATATTTTGCAAATAGTGCGGAGACTCTTAAAAATGAAGTAGAAGAAGCAGAAAAGGGAGACATTGTGTTTTAATGATAATTCTTTAACACCTCGTTCCTTCTACTCATCATCAACAGTCGAACCAAAT
>CAVQQN010000080.1:0-35938 GCA_963714775.1 uncultured Ignavibacteriaceae bacterium | reverse complement strand
AATAATAGCTGGTACTGGCACAGTAATGGCTATCGCCAATACGATTGCGCCTGGGTCTGCTGAGATCGATCCAAGAAGCAGTAATTTTGGAAAGATAAAAATTAAAAATACCACCTATGATATTACTGGGGGTATGGCTGCAATTATAACATTAGCATCAAGAGTAACACTCACATTGATGGGGCAACCTTCAATGAAAAGTAACGTTACAGGCGAAGTATATAAATTAAATTCTAATAAATATGGTGCTATGAACGGTATGGATTTATTTTATAATTTCCTTGAAAATAAGACCTCTCCTGCTGCATCGGAAGTTATTACACATCTTAAAGGGGTTGATAGAAATAAAGAGAAGCCAACAGTTCTTAAAAGCATTAGGAATATGTACACACCATTTCCATTTAAGACAGGCAAAGAATTATTAAGCGATCCGCAATCTGCAAATTTTGTCGCTTCGATGATCTTAGATGAATTTGGAGTTTCAACAAACACTTATTCTAATGACCCAGACTTTAAGAAAATACAAGATGTTATGCTAACAGCAGACGAAGAAAAACTTAGTGAAAAACAAATAAATAACTTTAAGGAAGCCGTAAGGACTGCATTGAAAAACAATGTTATTACAAGAGAGCAAGCAGGTACTTACATTAAAGATTTTAACGAACTACAAAAGACAGCTAAAGAAAAACCAAAAACCAATGGTGGGAAAGTGAAAAAACAACCTAAAATAAATATTTCTGGTTATTTAGTTGAATAAAAAATTTATTAAATTAAAACTGTAAATAAGACTATTTACTATATAAGGAACTAAAATGAAAACACTACTAATTGCAATCTTACTGCTTACTTCATCTTTGTTTGCACAAAAATATTATGAAGTAGGAAGCGGGTTTTTTATTAACGATTCGCTTTATCAAGACTATACGGGCGTAACAGATAGTACAGACAGTTATGACGAGATAAATCTTGGGTTTGGGTTTGGCTTTTTAACCATTACAGCAATAGACACAGGTACGACTTACACGGATAGTGTGGTAGTTGAATACGCTATGCCAGGATTCGCACAAAGTTTAACAAGCGGAAATTTAACTTATAATCAAGTTGACAGCACAACGATTTGGCAAAGAGTTCAGTTTATGCGAGATAGTTCTTGGACTAACACAAACTTAATACCGGATAACAACTCGACAAAAAGCTATCAAGTATTTGTTGGCAGTTATGAAAAGATCAGACTTAGAATGACAAACGCTCAGTTAGTAGCAGGCAGAGTTTGGCGATACAGAGTTTCAGCAACTAAAAAAGAATAACAATGAAAACGATATTAATAATTTTACTGTTTGTAGGGGTAGTTTATTCGCAGGGTAATGCACCGGATAGATTAGTAAGGCAAAGCGAACTTGGCTATATCAGCGTAAAAAGTTATGGTGCGGTTGGTGATTCTTTAACGGATGATACAAATGCTTTCCAAAATGCTATAAACGCAGGTGATAAGATATTTATTCCCGAAGGTGTTTATACCGTTGATTCTTTAGTATTAGACAGTAATACTGAGATTACTGGGGTAGGGAATGGTAGTAAACTTTGTCTCAAGGCGGGTGGAACTGTTTTATTTGACATCACAACAGACGATGCCTATTTAGGGTTAGGGCTTAAAGATGGAATTAAGATTAGCAATTTATGGTTAAGCGGATTAGCTGAGAGTGCTTTTGCTTATGCAAATCCTATTGGTACAAGGGTAGGAATACATTTAGATAATGTGAATAATGTTAATATAGATAACTGTAAAATAACAGGATTTACTTTAGGTGGCATAGTTGGGGAAGCCACAAATGGAAGTGTAACATATTGCTTTAATAACCAAGTTACAAGATGTAATATTCAATTTAACTACTATGGAATATGGTTAAAAGAGAAATTAGAGTATAGTTTCTTTAGCGATAACCTAATACAGTATTATAATCAAGGTATTAAACTTATTGGTGGCAACAACACGTTCACAAATAATCAAGTCTTAAATGGCGTAACTGGAATGATGTTAGAATCAGGGACAAATGAAGCACACGGTTCATTCACGGGTGGTTCTATAAACCATAATTCTTATGCTTCTATATGGGCTGATTCAGTAAGGAACGGATTTAATTTTACTAACGTAAGTTTATGGTACGGGCATATTCTTTTGAACTATTCAAGGGCAATAAGAATAATGAACTCTACCATTATCACAGATACGATAATATTTTCGGGTGGAGATTGTGCTAACTCTGGGTTTTTGAATTGTCTTTTTAACGACACCGATGTTGAGATAACAAGAGATAAATCAGTTGACCAAAGTATAATGAAGAATAATAACTTCTATGGTACTTTAGCAGGCATAGATGACATCCAAATAAATGACATAGATTTTGTCCCCGCAATCTTAGACATAAGTGGATTGCCCACGATGGAATATAGTAAAGTTGATTCATCTTATACAACGGTTACAAGTAATGATAATATAAATTTTGGCGATAAAGACTTTACTATTGAGTGGTTCGGATATATAAGGACAGATAGTACCTTCCAGAATTTAGTTGATAAATCCGCAGGCTCTACTGGTTTGGGTTATAAGTTATCGATAGATGCCGATAACGCTTTGCAGTTTGAAATAGTTGGTAGTAGTAGTGATTTAAAATGGGGAACATCACCACACTTAGAAAGTGGTTATTATCACTTTGTCGCCACCAAGCAAGATACTAATATGTATTTTTACATAAATGGTGATTCAACCGATGAACTTATAAGACCATTATTTACTATTGCGGGGTATACGCCCGGTGGGATGATTAGATACTCAAGCACATCAACAAGCAACGCTTATGATTTAAGAATTGGCTCATTGAGAAACCCTTCATCTTGGTTTTTTAATGGTGGTATGAATTTAGTAAGACTTTATAACTTCGCCGCTACACCTACCGAAGCAGTGAGTATGTTTACAGAAGGTCAACCCTCTTTAAGCGAAGTACCTTATAAATATAAATGGGGAAGCCAAGATAGTTTAACAAGTGGCACTTTAGAGGCGGGCAAGACTTACATAATTGACGATTGGGTTACGGGTGACGACTTTGCAAATGTAGGGGGAACAAATGCAGATAGTTCAATCTTTATTGCAACAGGCACATTACCTACTGATTGGACTAATTCAAGTATAGTAAGAAAACTTGGATGCGTAGCTGAATACAGGGCTGAGAATGCAGACAGTACTTATTGGTATGATAATTCTACAAATGGTTTAGATGGTACTAACAACAACGTTATCCAAAATCCTTCTGTTTATACAAACGCAATAGATAGAATTATAGCAATGCCAGACACGGCAAGTATCACGGCTGGTTACGTCCCGAAGAAACAATCGGATGGTACTGTTTTATGGCAACCCGATATTTCAACAAGTGGAACGGGAACTTTTAACCCTGATGGGCTTACGATTGATACAACGGCTTTAGGATTAGCAAGAGTTCTACCTGCTAAAGTTACTAAGTGGGATTCTGTAAGTTATAAACAAAATCTTGAAGCAACACTAACCGATATTGCAGATGGAACGATTGCAGAGAATTTAGTTAATACTGCTAATCCGTGGGCTGATAATGAAGTGGCTAATAATTTAACGATTGACGATGCGGGCATAGCTTCTACAATAGCAAGGGATGCTGAGGTAACAGCTTTGTTAGTTGCTTTTGCAGATACGTTTAGAGTTGCAGTATGGAGTGTTGGTATGGGAAACACCGACCTTGACACGATAACTACCGGAAGTTTTGGCGGTATTAAAATAGAAAACAATTATACAATAACAGAAGTTTCAGCTTACACGAATACAGGTACTATTACTTTTAACATTGAAGAACGTGCAGAAGTTACACCTAACACAACAGGTGTTGATGTAATCACGTCTGATTTAGTGGCTGACACCGACCAGCAAGAAACAGGAACTTTTTCAAACGCTGCTATTGATATAAACGATTGGCTTGTATTAACAATAGTATCAATAACAGGTGATCCGACAGTATTTTCAGTAACTGTTAGAGGAGTTAAAACAAATTGAAAACTATAATTTTAATTTTTCTTTTAGCTGTTTCAATCAATGCACAAAGTTGGGAAATGTTGTTTTTGTTTGATGATGGAGTTACGGTCACACCAGTTGATACCATCCCTTCACAATTCACATTTGCGGATGTAACTGATGCGGGTGTTAGCTCTTATAATCAAGCCTATATTGTAGTAGCTGGTTGTGATAGTACAAGGTTTTACCCGGCAAGTGGAGACACGATAAGAGCAGGTGCATTAGGGACAAAGACAGTTTCACCAATCTGGTTAGGTTTAGGTGATACACTTTATACTTTTAATGTTGCAAGTGCTTCTAATTCAACGGCTACACATAGTATAATTTATTCAAGTGATGGAACTCCGCTTGATACGTTTTCAGTTACAACGGTTGCGAGTAGTTACGATGCAGATGCACAAGCTTATTTTGATGAAGTGAGTTTGTCTGATAATAAAAAAGATACCATAAATACTTTTATTGTGATGCTTAAAGATTCATTAAACATTACTAATCTTTCTAATAGATTTGATAGGCTTGTTTTACTTGCCAACGATGACACAACAAGTGCTTTAACTTCTTTAGTATATCCAACAAACAAAGCAATAAGGTTGAGTGGGATGGTCTTTACGGCTAACAGAGGTTTTCTTGCTGCTACTGACGATTTTATAAATACATTATTTGACCCAGCAACAGATGGGGTTAAGTATCAGCTTGATAGTTGTTCAATAGCTTTTTATAGTAGGAACGATGGTACTACTGGTAGAGATATGGGTGGTTATAATGGAAGCGAAGATGGAGTTAGCCTTCTTTCCGATTTATCAGGCAATTCATATTGCAGGATGAATGATGACGCTGTATTCGCATCAGCAAGTACAGATGGTTCTGGTTTGTGGATGGGCGTAAGGAGTGCAGATAATGCAAATGAAATGTATCATAACGGTGTTTCGTTTTTTACATCGACCAATGCGTCAACATCGCTAATGAATTTTAATGTTTATCTTGGTGCAACAAACTTTAATGGTAGCGCAACTTACTCAACAGACAATCAGTATGCTGTTTATTTTATGGGCGATAAGTTTTCAGACGCTGAGGCAAGAATGATAAATAATTGTATAGAATGGTATTTAGATGCGATTGGTGCAGGCATACAATGAAAACCTTAATTCTTAGCATACTTTTACTTTTTACTTCTTATCCACAGAATAAATGGTATGTAAGTTATGTAGATAGCACAAGAGCTGAAACTGGTGATGGTACTTCTTGGGCTACTGCTTGGAAATATCTGGGCACAGAAATAAACGGGCAATATGGTGGTGTGGATTGGAGTGCCTTAGAAGGTGGAGACACATTATTCATCGACGGTGGCACATCGGGAGACACGACTGTATATTGGGCACGGTTTGGCGGGCAGGCTCATTTTATCGGTTCCAAAGATGGAACGATTATATCTTACGCAGGCAATCCAGTAGTAGTTTGTTACTCACAAGAGACAGGACATAATGGTACTGCTATTTTTAGCATCAAAAACGACCCAACTGCAACAAGGGGAGTTTTACAAATAAATAAAATCGAAAATGTTAAAGTGACAGGACTTCTGTTAAGAGATATAAGAAGGCAGGCGTTAGGTTCATATACAGAAGGTAATACCGTTTCTGTAATCGGGACGAGAGCACCAGATACAGGTGTAAACACTTTTGAAAATTGTACTATTATAAAATCACCTGATGTTGGTGGACTTGGGTTTTCTGGCTTTGATGTGGTTTTAAGAAATAATTATTTAGAAGACCCCTATAATGAAAGTCCATTTGGTGCACAGGATATGATTGGAGGGATAACTGGAGGTGGTACACTTATAGAGGGTAATACTTTTATATCAAGAAATAATTATACTATGATAGATGGCGATGGCACTGGTATGACCGCAACAGACACCTCAATGATTGTTTCGGGATTAAGTATGGTAATTGATTATCATAAGGGTATAAGCATCATCGCTGGTATCTATCAATTACTAACCGTTGATAGTAACAATGCAACTACATTTTATGGTGGCGGTGGATGGTATAATAGGACAAGCGGATTATTTGACGATGGTACTCCTGCTAATGGTACAGCCTGGCGAATGGAAGCATTTCACAGAGATGGTTTTCAGTTCTCACAGTTTTGGGTTAATCCCCCAAATGCGGATGGACTTACACGACCCACGGATACGTTAACTACAATCATCAGGAATAATATAATTGTGGATTTGGGAACAAGAGGAGTTGGGTGGAATAGCTTTCTTTATACTTCTAATCCTTTTGCAAATCAGTGGTATTTAATTTACAATAATATTTTTTGCAATTCAGAAGCAGTTGATGGCGGTAATCTTTTTATGTATTCATCCACAGATACTCTATATGGGGGTGTGCCATTTTTTCTTGGCATTAAAGTTATGCACAATACTTTTATTTATAAAGGTAATGATTTAAGAATAGTAGGCGAACCGACAAGATATGCTGGTTCTGGTCCAATTAGCATTGAAAATTTTGATTCAGTTGAAGTTAAAAACAATCTATTTATTTGCGACAGCACAATGAACCACGTTGTAACAGCAAGCGATAATGGTTACAATGATTTCGATTATAATATTTATGCTTTTGATGCTTATAATGAAGCTGATAATCAATTTGCTTTTGTTGATCCTAATTATATTAGTATAGCTACTTGGAGAGGGCTTGGGCAAGATGTTAATAGCGATACATTACAATCATCTACAATAACTTTTACCGATAAATATGGTTTTACCGCAGAAGATTATAGAACGACTACAGGGCAGGGATTGGGTGAAAACTTATACAATACATATTCCTGGTTAAGGACTGATGCTTCTGGAGTTGAAAGACCATCAACAGGCTCTTGGGATATTGGTGCTTTGGAGTTTCAAGGTGTAGCAACTCCAACAAATAAAAGAATAAGAGTAGTAATAATAAGGTGATAGAATAATGGAAATATTAGTCTCAATAATAGCTGGTATAATCTCGATTGGAATTTTATACGGCATAATAATGGGCATTAGAGATGATGCAAGGAGGGTGAAGTGATCTACCTATATCTAATGATAATAATATTTGCAACCAATTTAATAGCAAAACTGGTTAGCGATTTAATAAAATTTAAGCGATTGCCTAAAGGTGACTGGTGGTTAGCTGAGGGCAAATATAGTTATGATAAAAGGACTATCTGGACTAAGGGAATGTTTTCTTTTGTTAGTGATGGCTGGCATTTTATGGATGCAATCAGGAATTTAACTTTTATAATTCCAATAGTATTCTTCTTGGGTCTTACTTGGTATTGGTGCATAATTGGTTATGCAATTTACGGTTTGCTTTTTAACATATCTTATAAAATATTGTAAGGAAAATATAGTATGGAAAAGTTTATAGCAGAACACCCAGCATTTGTTTATTTGGTTTTTTTAAGTTTGGCAGGATTAACATGTTGGTTAGCCAAAATGCTTGTTAAAGATGCTATAAATAAAATAAAGGAGCATAAACTTGAACTTGAGGCTGTAAAGATAAGAACAGATGAAATTGTAGATAATTATGTGTCTGAATTTAAACTTGTAAGAAGTCAAGCAAATGACCATAAGCTTGAAATACTTGGCGAACTCACGGAAATGAAGATTGATATAAAATCTGTTACTGATGCGGTAATGACGCAAACAAAAATATGTTCTCTTATACAAGAGCAAAAACATAAATAGATAATGGTTCTTAAACAAATAAAAGGAGTAGTTATGTTCCCATTAGATGAATTGAAAAACTTTATCACTGGCTTTGTATTCAGATGGATATTAAAGGTTGGTGGTACTTACCTTGCCACAATAGGCATACAGTCGGGTACGATTGAAGAAATTATTGGTGGTATTATGGCTATATTGTTCGGAGTAATAGTATCATTATTCCAAACAAAAAAAGCATTAAATACACCTGTAAAATGAAAGGCTTAGCTTTTATAGTTGTGCTATTGCTATTCGGATGCAGTAGCACACCTGTTATAGTTGAAACACCTTATCCAGTATTCATTCCTGGTGTGCACGATACTATTTATCTTGAGCAAGATACTATATATGCTCCAACAGATTCAAATGCTTATTGGGAAGGCAATGTTGAGGATAGCTTAAAGAATGCAATAGGCTGGTTAAAAGTTTATTACAACAGAAGGATTGCAGAGTTGAAGTTAGAAGCGAAAATGGATACTGTTTATATATCCATTGAGAACTCTAAATATTTAATGATAACAGGATTCTTAGAAAGAATAATAACTACATTCTTTTCTGCTATGCCATTTTATTGGCAGATACTTTTGATAATATTATTGATAGCAATGTTGTTTGTGTTTTATAAATTGTGGAAAATAAAATGAAAAACTACAATGATTTTATAAAAGCATTAGGTGAAAGAGAATCCGGTAATAAATATGATTGTGAAAATGCCTTTGGATTTATCGGGAGGTGGCAATTTGGGAAGCCTCGCATTTATGATGCAGGTTATTCATTAGGCAATTACTCACCAAAAGGTATGCCAAAGAAGAAGCTTTTATCAAAGAAAGATTTTCTTGCCAATGATTACTGGATACAAGATAGAATTATGTTTTGGCACGTCTATAACCTTGCTGATAGCATAAATAAGAAGTATGCTGGTTATATAGGCAAAACCATAAACGGCATCGTTATAACGCTCTCAGGGCTAATTGCAGGGGCACATCTTAAGGGATTAGGAGGCATCAAACAGTTTTTAGCCGGTGAAGATAACGCAGATGCTTTGGGTACGAAAATATCAGAATATATTGAGAAATTTGGTGGTTATGATTTATTAAGCAAAGAATCCGTAAAAGAACAAATATCCGAGATAGAGAAATTATCAATCCCACGACCGTTAGAACCGCTCCCAGACCCATCGAAGAAATAGATAATTGTTAGGCCCGATATTTTTATCGGGTTTTTATTTTGGCACAAAGATTGTAAGAAGCGCTTCTAAAAATATATTTTGCAAAAGACTTGACTTTTGTTTTACATTGATTATATTAGCAAGTGAGATTTGAACAATTATTTAACAATTAAATTTTGACTACAATGAAAACACACAAACTAACCCTGTTTAATTTTAGATGCACGTCCGAACAAAACAAGATTCTTAAGAAGGAACTAAAAGCAAGGAAACTTATCACAGGTCAATCCTATGCTTTTATAATCATCGAATCACTTTATAATTTGAGGAGCAAGAAATGAAATGCGATTGTAAAAACTATAATGAATGTATAAACTGCATTGAGTATGATGAATGCGATGAAAAACCAACAAACCATAATTTATTCTGGTTTGTTTTTATCTGGATAATTTTTCTTATAACAGCAATAGCGTTAATAACCATTTAACATTAACCAATTTCATAAAGGAGAGTATTATGAATGAATTTATGTTTACTTACTACAATCAATATGCCAAAGTAATATTGATTATCGAAGCATCCACGCTTAAAAATGCAATCCGCATATTTTTAGCCAAACCAACATCTGACGGGATTAATGATGCAATTTCTTTTCATGTTAAGAAAGTAGTGTCATAAATGGAAGTAATTATTTACATAACCGGAATGATGATTTTATTTAGGGCTGCAATCCAAGAAAAGAATATTAAAAAGTTATCAAAAGAAAATAAAATATTAAAGGAGAAATTAGGAAGATGAATAAAATAAACCTTGACACAACACCAGTAACATTCCCTTTTTACAAAAAGAATAATGTTTTTTTTGTAAAGGTAATCGGTAAAAATAATTTTATAAGAATATCTGTGTACTTTCGGGCTGTGGAAATCCAGGATAATGAAATTACATATAAGAATTTATTAACGTCGCCGGATTGGGAGACTTCAACAAAAGAAGAATTTGAAACAGAATATCTAAAAGTATTAGAGTTATTTTCGGAGGTAGTGTAATGAATGAAGATGTAGATTATAACGAAAGAAAAGAAACTCTTAAGTGTTATCATATCAAAGATATAAACGATTTAATCTTTGAAGTCAAGATGACTGAAAAAGAGGAGAGAGAATACAAAGAAAACCAAATACAGTTTATACTTGATAATAATTTGGATTTAAGATGAATCCTGCCTTAGACCTATATTATGAAGAAATAGAAGCAACAAATAGGCGTATAGGTAGGTTTAAGAACTGGGATGATTACACAAAGAAGTTTAAGAAAGTTAATCTTGAATTATTCGAGGCACTTGCGAAAGTAGAACTAAGAACAGTGAAAAACGAGTATCTAAAAAATTGGATTAGAAATTTAAGGAGTTAAAATGACAGCTTTTGAAGAGTGGTTAATTGAAAACTACAAAGATGAAGAAAGCATAGCCGGAGAACTTTACGCTCAGACCTTACTTTATCAAAACCCACAGGTTGCAGAGATACTTGATAGGGTAGGCGATAAAGGGTACACAAAAGACACTTACTACAAAGCGGCAAGAATGTTATTAAAAGAGAAAGAGGAAAGTTTATGAGTGATAAATTAGCGTTGAGGAAACTCCCATCAATAAGTGAATTATATACAACTGATTTAGAATTGTTAGATAAGCAAAATGACTTGAATCTATTGCTTAACCAAGAACCTAAAAAAGAATGGATGAAAGACCATCCGATTGCTAAAGTTGAGTTTAAAGATGCGAGTGGTAACAAAGTAAAAGTTCCGGTCAAATATTTACCAATAGAAAGGATAGAGTGGTTATTAACTAATATTTTCATCAGTTGGAAGTTTGAAATATTAAGAGAGGGTTTAATAGCCAATAGTGCTTATGTAACAGGGAGGCTACATTATAGAAACCCGATTACAGGTGAATGGGATTGGATGGATGGAACAGGTGCACAACCATTACAAACAGAATCCGGCGCAGGTGCAACTGAATTTGATAAGATCAAAAGTTTAGCCGTACAAATTAGTTTACCAGCCGCAGAAAGTTATGCTGTTAAAGATGCTGCTGAGAAGTTAGGCAAACTATTTGGCAAGGATATGAATAGAGCCGATAAGATTGCTTATGATACGCTTTATGGAAAGTTTGATGCACCCGCAACTGATTTAGTCGGTCTTAAAAAAGAATACATAAATTTGATGGATAAACAACCAGAAGATTTTAAGAACATCCTTAAGAATGAATTGCGAGATATTGAAGAAAAAGGGAAGTTGACGATTGAAAAATTACAAGAACTAATCGGAAAACTGAAATGACAATCTTAGAACATCCGCAGGGTAGTGAGGAATGGAGACTTGCAAGGGCTGGTCATTTCACAGCAAGCAAAGCATCCGAGTTGCTAATGAAACCAACTACAAAGGGTTATCAAAATCTTATCTCACAAATTGCTTATGAACGAATGACAGGCGAACCAGTTGAGAGTTATAAGAATGAATGGATGGAATACGGAAACGAACACGAACAGCAAGCAAGAGAAGCCTATGAGTTATTAACTTATAACAAAGTTCATCAGGTCGGGTTTATGGAATATAATGATTGGGTTGGAATGAGTAGTGATGGTTTAATAGGTGATCGGGGCGGGATTGAAATTAAATGCGTTAAATGGAATACTCAAATAGAATATCTTTTAACAAAAGAAGTTCCAACAGATTATTATAACCAAATTCAATTCCAGTTATTAGTAAGCGGTAGAGATTGGATTGATTGGTTTAGCTGGCATCCTAAATTAAACCCAGTTTTAATCCGAGTAGAAAGAGACTTAACTAAGATAGATAATATTTGGGAAGCTCTTTTTAGGTCAATCAAAGAAGTAGAAACAATAATAAGCAAGTTAAAATGATTTTATATTTATTAAATACTGCCAGTGGTTTAAAACCCTTGTACGACGAAGACTTTGAGGAAAAGAAAAAACTCAAGATCGGCGAAACTTATAAGGCAACGATAGTACACCCAAGAAACATTTTATTCCATAGAAAGTTTTTCGCATTGATAAAGTTAGGGTTTGAAAATTCAAAGATGGTAGAACATTCCAAGATGGCATCTGAGACAAACAATAATGTCATTCCTATGACAGAAGATTCTTATCGCAAGTTAGCCCTTATAAAATCAGGGTTTGCTAACATCTACCAAACGAATAAGGGGTTGTTTGTAGAGGCACAATCAATTTCTTTTGACAGTATGGACGAAGCAAGTTTTCAAAACGTTTATAGCAAGGTGCTTGACTTCGTTATTAAGGACACACAGGCAGATGAGAAACTATTCTTAAACGAACTAATGAATTTTATTTGAAAGGTAAACCAATGACCGACATGAGAGAAAAATTTATTACCGAAGCAGTAACCCTTATTGAAGGTAAATATAACCACCTTAACGATAAGGAGAGACAAGAACTAATGATCTTCAAGAACACAAAGAAACTAAGCCCCAGAAACTATAATCGGTTGATGGAGTTAAAAGAGAAATGCAGGGTGAAATTCTAATGAGAGCAATTACTGTAAAACAGTATAAAAAAATTAATAACGACAGAGAATTAGAAAAGTCAAAGAAGACACTTAAACGGTGGTTTAATTTATATCGAAGGCTTTCAGGCTTCACGCTGGTAGAAGAAACAGGGGCAAGGGTGGGTGTTTGTATAGCCTGTAACAAAAAACTTACCTTAGAAACGTTCTCTGACGGCTCTGTGATGAATGGAAGGGATTTTGCTGCATCTCATCTTTATGATTCTGACAAATACCCAAACATTGAGTTTTTAGATAATAATGTCTGGCTTTCCTGCAATAGATGTAATTCGCCTTATGGACTTCACGGGAACAAAAACCACTACCACATAAACTTAGTAAAAAAAATCGGTCAAGAAAAAATTGATGAACTAATCTTAGCTAAAAACACAATATCTAAATTAAATATTTTGGATATAGACAGGATGATTTACGAGTATAAAGACAAGTGCAAGATTGAAGCCCGTAGGCTTAAAATAAAAATATGAAAAAAGTTTTATGAAGAAAAAAGAAATCTCTACAAAAGAAATTATCCTTGCTTTTATAAAAGAGCATATTGCAGGAAAGCAAAGCATATTGCTTAAAAATAGTAGCGTGCAACTTAAGATACCATGTTATGGAATTGATAAGTTTGGCATTGCACGTGATCCCGAAACATACTCCCGCAAGTTTAGAGAGGCAAGAGAAGGAAACTTTTTTAAGATACACGATCTTGAAGTAGTTGAGGCAGATGATCTTCAGTTTGTGAACACACCGGATAAAGTTTTTAGAATTACGCCAAAAAAGATTATTCCGGTACAGCGAGAATACACACAGGAGAATTTATTTAATGGATGAAAAAATAATTGTTGACAGCTATTGTATTATTACACTAAATTACATAGTTTTACACCCAGCGACATTATGAAACTTTTAATAACACATATAGCAAATAAAAAAACAGCCCCAAGAGGTACGTCATTCCATCCTTTGGAAGTTTCATTGTCGCTAATGAACGTATTGATTGGGGCTATTTTATTCCGGGATAATAATGGCTAAAGACCCAGCAGTCTTATGGTACACGTCTGACTTTTATTTAGGGACTATGTTTTTCTCAGATGAACAGGTCGGGAAATATACAAGAATATTAGTTATGCAGCACCAACAAGGACACTTATCAGAGCAAGATATGTTAAAGATATGTAAAAGATATGATGAGAAAATCTTTGAAAAATTCAAAAAAGACAAAGAAGGCAAATATTACAACGAACGGATGGAAATTGAAATAATTAAAAGAAGAAACTACTCAGAAAGTAGAAAAAAGAACAGAGAGAACAAAGAAGATATGACTAACATATCTGGAACATATGATAAACATATGGTAAATATAAATGAAGATATAAATATAAATGAAGAAAAAATAGTGCAAAGTTCGGATGAGCCGACTATGGAAGATGTAACACATTATTTCGATAGCAATGGATTCGATATAAAACACGGTGAAAATTTTTATAGTTATTACTCAGCACAAAATTGGGAAACAAAATCCGGCGTATCAATTAAAAAGAATTGGCAGCGTAAAGTAATTGGGTGGATGAACAACCAGAAACAATTTAACAATAATAACGGTACATCAAAAAAAGAAGAACCGATTAAAAATAAAAAACGTTTTGGTAATTCTCAGATAATGAATGAACTTTATGGAGGGGAAAATGGACATTGAAAGAACAATAATAGCTGAGTTAATAAATGCAGAACCGACACAACGGATAGATGCTATTATTGAACTTGAAAAAATTAAATTTGAAAATGAAGATTGTCAATCATTATTTAATACAATAAGAGATTTAGTTTTATCGCAAAAAGAAATTGACATTGTTTCTATCTACCAAGCGAATCAAAATATTAAAGCGATAGAAATAAGTAAAATTTCTACTGAGTATATTCACACGGCTCACCTTCCGGCCCATATAGAATCTTTAAAAGATAAAAAATATAAATCTGAATTATTAAAAATAATTGATAGTCATAACAAGATTATCAATACAGGTGTTGATGCCTTTGATCTTGATGAAATGAGAAATGGTTTGATTGCAGATTTATCATCATTGACAAGAGACGATAAATCAGAATTTGAAAATATTTCATATTACAAAAAACAAATTGAGGAACATCTAAACAGCAAATCACTAATAGAGGGGTTCAGTTGGGACATATCGGATTTAGATAGGTGGACATCAGGAATAGTTTTACCAAGAGTTTATGTAATTGGTGGATTAAAGAAATCAGGTAAAACAAGATTTTTAATTCATACTATAAAAGCACTTCTAAAACAAAAAGTTCCAAATGTTTTTTTGAGTATGGAAATGCCGGCTTATGAAGTAACAAAATTATTACACGCCTCTTATTTAGGTTTTAATGATGCAAGGTTCAGATCCTCTTCATTTATGAATAAAGAAGATATGATGTTGTTTAGAAGTGTAGAAATAGATGAAAAGATATTTGGGCTTGAATGTAAATCAGGTCTTAGATTAGATCAGGTTTTATCAAGAGTAAGACGTTATGCAAAAATGGGATTTAAAGTAATTATGGTTGATTATATACAAAGAATTTCACACGATAGGAATAGACAGGCTCAGGAACTCGAAGATATTTCAATAAGATTAGCTGATAGTGCAAGACAAAACAATGTAGCTTTAATCTTGTTAAGTCAGTTAAATGCTATGGGTGAAAAAGAAACTCCGAACATGGGACACCTTAAAGGCAGTGGTGGAATTGGTGAGGCAGCGGATGTCATTTTTTTATTTGATAATCTTTATCGCAGAACTAAGAATGACAATGATAAAAACAAAGTGGATATTTATATTGAACAAAGACACGGCGATTCTGGACTTGCAAATCTTTGGTCTGATTTAGGCTCTTGCAGATTCGGAAATTTAGCAGAAGAAAATATAAGAGTAGAACACTTTAAGGAAGATTTAATTTGAATTACACAGAATATCTTACAACTGTAGAATGGCAGAGGACACGAAGATGGGCGTTAGATCGTGCCGGGAATAAATGTCAGTTGTGTAAATCTGATAGAAAGTTAGATGTTCATCATAACGATTATTCAAGGTTAGGGAAAGAAGAACCATCAGATATAATTGTACTTTGTAATGATTGTCACGGACACCACCACCGGATTGAAAAGCTAACAGAAGACACTTTTAAATTAAAAGATAAACCTGGTACACCTTTTTACAAAGAGATACAAAAATTTATAGATATGTTACCTTCAGCTAAAGATGATACTGAAATAAAATCTATTCTTAGAGAAATCGATTTAATAAACAGGAAGAAAATTATAAAAACTATTTAGAAGTAATGGTAAAAACAGAAATTAAGAAAGGTGCATGATGGCAGCGATAGATTTAGAAACAATGATCGAACACTTGCCGGAGAACAGGATATTATACAAAGATTCTGGTTATGGTGATTTTTTTATAATTGAGAAATATTAGCAAGCATTCGGTTTAACGGTGCTGATAAGACGCTGATGGAAATTAACTAAATAATTTAATAACAATATGAACCAAAAC
Organism: uncultured Ignavibacteriaceae bacterium; assembly: GCA_963714775.1. Taxonomy (GTDB): domain Bacteria; phylum Bacteroidota; class Ignavibacteria; order Ignavibacteriales; family Ignavibacteriaceae; genus IGN3. The sequence continues at coordinate 19,796 of CAVQQN010000080.1, read as the reverse complement.
AATTTGACATCTTCAATTGCACGACCACAACAATCGGTCGATTTTGATTGGCGAGTTATAAATTTTTTGGGCGTAAAGGAAGGATAATAATATGAGCAGGAGAAATGTAGTTACCATAGTTTTTTTGGATGATAAACTTAAAGGTGATGATTGCATAATAAATGAATTTTTTGAAAACAGCGAGGAGAGAGACACAGAATTTCTTATGCAAATAATGGAGCCATATATAGTGCACTCTTCTATAATTAGGAGTAAAAGGAATAAGATAATGAAATGCTTAACCGAGCAGGACTACAAAACATTTTATAAAACGATTGAGAAGATGGCGAAGGAAGCCCAAAAAGATTTATAACGACGTTGCCGATAAGCGGCGCCCCCAAACAAGGACGTAGCTTAACTGACAAAGCCAATAATTAAAAAATATTTATTTAAGATGAACACTATAAACAACAAATTAACAAAACAAGGAAACGCAATAGACACCAAAAAAGCCGAACCTGAAAACGGCGTCCGCTTGATTGGCTGGTTATATGCGTGTTGAATAATATTGATTTGGTTAGAATACATATTGATAATTTATTTTAGCCTTCTAATTCACGCTGATACAATTGAGATAGAAGCCCAAAATAACCCTCAAGGGTTTTTGAACAAGACCCATCCGAAGTGTAAAAGGTTATTTTATAAGTTCCTTTTTCGGCTAATTGGTTATCGGCTAAAATAGCGACAAAAGAATCTTGACCCTTGAGTAACCAATTAGGGATATTATCATAGTGAATTTTAGGATTTAGGAAATTTTTATTAAGGATATAGTTGAGATATAAAATGTTTTTCTTTCTGAATTTTTTGCGTGGTAGTTTTTCAATGTCTAATGGTTTTTTAGAAAGTTCTGAACCATTTGGATTATTAGAAATAACAGTAATTAAAAACCGTCTGCCATATGTATCATTGATATATTCAACTGACGGCATAGATGGACGAATTTTCTTTTTCTTTTGATAATTATGATAAATAGTATATCCAAAACCAAGTATCACAACTATGCTGACAATGTTTTGCAGAGTAATTATTGATGAAAAATATTCTAACATACTTTAAGCATATAACAATTTGCGGCTTAACCCGATGCGTAGTAAAGAGAGATTTAGAGTTCTTAAAAATAATTAACAAACTTAAAACAAAATGCCTGAAGTAAATTTAGCATTCGGCGTTGAAGCCGTAGTTAAATGAGCAAGGGCGGATGGAGTGTAAAATGGATACTTACAATTTATATAGCAAGCGAGTAGATTTTAGCCAACTTAAGGATAAGGTATTGACAGAGATAAAAGGCGGGGAAGTTGGAAGCGAGGGGATAGCTTTTATATGTAGTGATGGAAGCGAATATTATATGTACCATAGCCAAGATTGTTGTGAGGCTGTAAGCGTAGAAGATATTGCGGGTGATATGGCGGACTTGATAGGCAACCCAATTTTAATGGCAGACGTAGAAGCGAGCAGCGAAAATCCCGCCGGAGTTAAACCAGAGTACCAAGATAGTTTTACTTGGACATTTTATAAGTTGGCGACAATTAAGGGAAGCGTTACAATTAGATGGTATGGAGAAAGTAACGGATATTATAGCGAGGACGTTGATTTTGCAAAGACGAAATAGCCCTTGTCCATTTAACATATTGTTTTTAAGCTGACAGCAACAACATAAAATCAAGCTGGAATAAATAACTGTTCAGCTTGAAAAACCGAGTTATATTTTTTTGCGGGTATTTATGAATGCCAAAGAAGTAGAATTAGCAGTAGTAAATTATTTTAACGCACGACAAAACTTAATAGTACCAAATGTAAGTTGGGGATTTATGGGGTTGCACTACGAAGCCGATTTAGTGGTGGTGAGGAAATCTGGTTACGCAATAGAGGTGGAGATAAAGGTAAGCCGTGCTGATTTAATGAAAGATAAAGAAAAAAAACATACGCATGACTGTAAAAAATTTAAGGAACTTTATTTTGCAATACCAAAAAAGATGTTGAAAGATATTGAACACATACCAGAAAAAGCAGGAATACTTATATGCGAAAAAATAGAGTATGAAAACAAATACTATTATCGGGCAAAATTAGAAAGGCGTGCGGGAAGTAATGGTGCGGAAATATTAGAACTAAAAGATAAATATGAATTAGCACGGCTGGGCACTTTGAGAATATGGAATCTAAAGCGTAAGATTTTAGAAATGCAAGCAAAACAAATATAACGATGTAGCTGGTAACTTGCCGAGCGACAAAAACAATTTAATTTAAGGAGAAATAAGGTGGTAGATAAAAATAACAACGAAATAAAGTTTACGGAAACAGCAATGTTTGTTAATAATGAAAGAGTAAAAGATTACGCAAAGAAAATTAACCCAGACCAACGCTCGGTCAATGTTGACCAGCGTGTTATGCTGAATTTTGCGGATGATGAAAAAACAATTTTAAAATCTTTGGTGATGCTACAAATATTAAGGGTACAACAATCAATAGACGAAGATATATTTTCGCTGAGTGATGAAGGTAACTTACAAGTACAGCTAATGTTATTAAAAAACATACTAAGCAAAATTTCAGCATAACATTTTGCTTATAAGCGGAAACGTAAAAATAGGAGATTAGAATGACACAGAAACAAATAAAAATAGTGGATAAGCTTTGGAAACGACATAGCCATTTATATGATGAGGTTGGTTCTGTGATAAGGGAAAAAACATTTTGGAAAGCTTTTGAAGAATACTTTGAAAGTTTTCCGCTTGATGAGCCCGTTGTACAGAAATTTACGGCAGAAGAAGAAACAATATTAAAGGCACTATTGGTTAGTAAAATGATGGACTTTACCTATGCAATAAGCGAACATATTTTTATGGAAGATAAAGAAAAAGAACGCTTACAAAAACAGTTAGATAGTATGCAGAATATATTAAGTAAATTTTCTGCATAACGACGTTGCTACTAAGCCGCAGCCCAAAGCAACAATGCCGTAAAATTGTGAATGACAAATAAGTAGCCGAAGGTGCTTATCTTTTTTCCTAAGCACCGTAGGCAGGTTAATTAAATAAAGCGAAAACCTTGAACTGGATAATGAATAAAATACCAGACCCAAAAATTAGAGGACAGCCGTACTAAAATGGCGGTCGGCTTGAGTAGCTGGTTATATGCGTGATTAATAAAAATTGTTCTTTCTAATATTGGTTGAAAAATAAAACAAAGTGGGAGAGCGTTAACTCTCCACACCTTGACTAACGTAGCAGAAAACTTAAAAGAAATGTTAAAGCCCAAATAATATGGGCTACATTAATTTTAATTTCTACTTTAACTTCAGTCCTTTTCATTTGATTACTCATTTTGAAAAGTCTGAGGCGCCTCAAACCGTTAATTGAATGAGTCTTATTTATCCTGGCGTTGCTACCAGTTCAAGAATGCAGAACGTTACAACATTCTTAAATTCGACAACTTATAGTTAGTTCTCAGTTTGCCGTATCCGCTTTAGGCGGGGGTCAATCTGTTCAAACTATAAGCGCCATTCAGCCAGCAGAACAACTGACCGGGGGAATTGTTCAAGATTCCCGCTCCTTTCCAGCAGTCTCCACTGCTGTTAAGTAATGTCAACCAATATTAGATTTTGTTAAGCATATAACAGGTTTGTGCTTAAAACGATTACGTAAGAAATTAGAAATTTAGAGTGAACAAAAATTTAATTAAATATTACAAACTAAAATTAGCCACAATAAAAATAATTCGATTTTGAAGCACGGGTTATGTTGATTTTTGGCGAAAGGAACTTATGAGACCACAACCTAAAATAGTAGATGGATTTGGTTACGAGAACGTAGGCAGAGCAGACTATAAAGAAAAGATGAAACACTTCCCTGTTAAGTATTGCGAAACCTGTAAGAGATGTTATGAGGGGCTAGACTATTTACCAGAATTCCCGACTATTGGATTGGAACGCAAAGAATGTCATCAATGCGAGAAAGCCAAAAAGTCAACATAACTTTCCGCTTCACCTGTTGCGGAAGAAACAAGAAAGGATTACAATGGAAGAAATTTTAGGAAAATTAGAATCAATCAGAAATAGTTATGTTGTTATACAAGGGCAATATGTAGTATCAATTTATCAACTTGACGAACTAATCCAAGAATTGAAAGACAACATTAGCAATCAGGTGCAGGCGGGAGTTAAGGTGCAAATTGCGGACAGGAAACTTATAGCACACATTAGAGACAACAAAATAACTTTGCAAAAAGCTGATTATGTAGAAGATGGTAGCCTAATTAAAATTGATGGCAACAAAATAGAATTATATGAGATACCATACGGTGGTGGTGATGAAATACTTATTGGAAAGTTTAATACGATAATAGAAGCGATTGCCAAAGGAGACACACTTACTTAGCAATTTGTCAGCGTAACTCCTGCTTAAGCAGATAGACTATGAAATATTACAATAGATACAAACGCCTTGCACCAATAATTTGGAAGGAAATATTTTAAAAAATTTTATAATAAAATAAATATTGCTTTTATACTGTAAAAAAGTGTAAATTATAATAGGATAGTGTAAAGGATTTTGTGAACCCAAAGCAAAAAATATTTTGTGATGAATATTTGATAAGGCTTAATGCAACTGATGCAGCAATTAAAGCAGGTTATTCTAAAAAAACGGCTTATTCAATCGGTGAAGAAAACCTGAGAAAACCTGAACTTAAAGAATATATTGAAAAGAGAAAAATAGACAGGGAAAACCGCACAGAAATAACCCAAGACAGAGTATTAAAAGAAATTGCAAGGATAGCATTCCTTGATCCAAGAAAGTTCTTTGATGAGGATGGCAAGCTTAAAAAAATAATAGAGTTAGATGATGATACAGCAGCAGCTTTAGCAGGATTTGATATTTCAAGTTTAATGAAGGGGAATGGTGAGGATGCAATATTAGAGTTTACAAAGAAATTAAAGCACGTTGATAAAAAAGGCGCATTAGAATTATTGTGCAGACATTTAGGGATGTTAAACGACAAAGTAAAAGTTTCTTTAAGTATAGAGGATTTGCTTGAACAGCTCGATTAAAGATAAATTGTTACAGATAAAAAATTTTGATTACTTCTGCCCCCGATTTTTGAAGATCAAAAACAAGAAAAGCGAAACAGTTCTTTTTAATCTTAACAATGCTCAGAAAAAAATTAGAGATATAGTAAGAGCAACCGAGAAAGCTGGTAAGTTATTAAGATTCATTATTTTAAAAGCGAGGCAAGAAGGGGTCAGCACTTATTTTGAAGCCGAAATATTCCACCGCACAAGCTACACACAAAACATAAAATCCCAAATCATCGGTCACTTAGCAGATTCGGCAAATAATATGTTTGCAATGTTTAACCGATATTATGACAACCTTCCAGAATGGTTACAACCGATCAAAGAATTTTCAAACGAGAAAAAAATAGGTTATAAGAAATTAAAATCTGAAATACTTATTGGTTCTGCTGAAGGTGGTTCAAAGGTTAAACGATCTGACACAATCCAATTATTACATTGTACTGAGGTAGCTTTTTGGAGGGATGCTAAAGAAACTATGTTAGCATTATTGCAAACAGTACCGGATGAAAAAAACACTTTGATTGCAGTTGAATCAACAGCCAACGGAGTTGGCGGATGGTTTTATGATACTTGGAAAGCTGCCGTTAATGGTGAAAATGGTTATATACCAATATTCTTAGCCTGGTTTGATCTTCCCGATTATCAATTACCTTTTGATGATGATTACCAAAGAGAAGTTTTTATAGAATCATTAACTGAAATTGAAGTTGAACTAAAACAAAAATTCAAATTATCATTAGAGCAATTAAATTGGCGAAGATACACGATAAAGAATAAGTGTGATAATGATTTAGATAAATTCAAACAGGAATACCCTTCAACAGCAGAAGAAGCTTTTATAGTTTCTGGACGACCAGTCTTTAACACTGAGATATGTTTTAAGAAAATGTTGAATGTTAAAGAGCCTAAATTTATTGGCGATTTAATTTATACTTATGATGATAAGGAAAAGATCACCGGAGTTGAGTTTGTAGAAAACAAACGAGGATTTATAAAAGTTTGGTATGATCTCAAACTATCTAACAAAGAAAAAAATAGATTTGTAGCTGGTGCGGATGTTGCAGAAGGATTGGAACAAGGCGACTTTTCTAATTGCTCAGTATTGGATAGAAAGACAAATGAAACTTGTTTGGATTGGCACGGACATATTGACCCAGATTTATTTGCAGAAGAAATACATAAAATCTATTTATACCTGAATAAAGATTTATTTGTAAATGTTGAAAGCAATAATCACGGACTTACAACTGTTACCATGCTATTCAAGTTGCAAGTGAATCAATATTACAGACAAGATTTTAGCACAGGTTGGGAAGTTGATAAAGGAGCATTGGGTACTAAAACAACTATACAAACAAAACCTTTGATGATAGATGATTTAAGCGGATATATCAGAGAGGATTTATTCGAGGATAACGATAAAGAATTTTGGGGAGAGTGTTTAACATTTGTAAAGAATGACAGGGGACAGATGCAAGCACAGGGGAAAGATAAAGACCCCGCTACAAAATGTTTTGATGATAGAGTTATGACAAGAGCCTTAATGATAAGATGCCACAAATGGCTGCCAAGATATATGAAGATGAAAGAAGAAGATATAGTAGCCAGACCATTCATAAGAAAACAGCAATCACAATTTAGAAAGAGTAAGTTTTGATTAAAGACGAAAACAAAAGTTTAAGCAAAAAACAACTACTTGACGATGTAAGAGATTTAGAGTTAGAGAACAAACCTACACCTGAGAGTTTACAAAGAGATTTGAAACAAGCAGCACAAGGCTTAGATTCTGATAAGCAGATTGACGAGGCACTTGATAATATTTTAGACCAAGTGAAAAGAACCGGAACAAGCACTTTACCAGAGGACAGAGTAATTCAGTTAGATGCTTTTCAGTACAGAGGTTTTTTTATACAGGTCTTTCAATTTCAGGGAGTACATTTTGGATGGGCAAGATTTGTGCACCCGTTAATTACAGGTACTAAGATTGAGTTTGAAGCAAAAGATTATCCAACAGCTTTTGGTTGTGGACAATTCTTAGTAAACCTTGTCAATACCTTCCACAAGAGGCGAGGATGAACACAAAAAATATAAATTCTTTAGTAGATAAAACAAGAGAGATGCAGGAATCCGAACTAAAAGAAATGGCTGAGATCGCAAAGACTGTTTTACAAAAGAAATACGATTGTAAAAAATGCAACGGCACAGGCAGGGATTATTGGGATGTTGACTTAGGTTTTTACAAACCCTGTGATTGCATACTTAAGGCAAAGGGTATTATTGAGGTAATAAATAACGCAGAGAAGAACGAATCAATTTTAATGAACTGAGGCTAACAATGAGAAGCAAAATAAAAAGTCCGCTAACAGTCCAAGACCTATGTCAAATGCACATACAGAACTTTGGATATTTTGATAACCTTTGGAGGAGGGGAGAGGAAAACGAAAGATATATTTCAGCAGATCATCATACTGATGAAGAAAAGCGGGATTATACTAATGATGGTCGTTATCCGTTTTCAGTTGCTTTAACAGCACAGAAAATAAATACTATTATGGCAAGTGAGAAAGAGAATCGAACATCTTTTAAAGTAGAAGCTATTTCAGATCCGAACGATGAGATAAAAGCTGAGATTGTTGGACTAAGGTTAAAGAATATCGAGGCAAGATCAGGGTTAAAATATATTGAAAGCGATGTAACCCTTTCCGGTGTTGGTGTAATTTACGGTGTAACAGCGATTAGAAAAGAATTAAACGATGCAGGAGATGTAAACCTTACGCTTGAAGAAGTTGATTATAAAGATTTTATTTGGGATGCGAATGCAAAAAAGTATGAGAAGCAAGATGCTGTTTTTATGGCAGAGAAAACAAAAGCTTATCGTTATCAAATAGAATCAGATTATCCAGATATTGAGTTTAACAATCCAGGACTTGGCGATTGGTGGAATGGCAGAAGCTTTGTAGAATATTTCATCTCAACTAATCTTAAAATGGAATATGATTTAATCACAAAGTTTACTCATTATCAAAAAGTTTTAAGAACTTATCATTGTGTTTTCTTCAATGGTGAAAAAGTTGCTGAGGAAAGAAATAAAAAAGATGCAGATGAAATACTTAAAATGTTAAAGATGCCTTACTTATTACAAGGCTTGCCTGAACCTCCTGCATTTGTTGAAAAGGTTAAAAAAACTAAAATGGATAAGTATGTTTTTACTTTGACTGACATACTCGAATATGAGGAAACAGATTTAGATTTCTTCCCTTATTCAATTTATCAGGCGTTTCAATTCAAAGATAAAATTTGGAGTATGACAGACGTGCTTAAAAGCAATCAGATATTTCTTGACAGATTAGTTGCACAAATGGATTACGCATTTGGCAGAGATATTAAAGACGGTTTTGAGGTAGTTGTTCCTAAACTTGCTGATGGAATAACCGCAGAGGAAGCAGTTAGACGAGCAAAGGCGGGTGAAGGTGTGCCTGTACAAATGGCAGGTTCGATCAAGTGGATTGATAAAAATAGTCTTGATCCTAACTGGATAACTGTTTACAGTATTATGATGGACTTAGGTAATGATCTTGGTGGTGGTAGAAGTTTCGCAGGGCTTCAAGATAGTGCGGGTGAATCAGGAGTTGCAATCAGACAAAAAATGATGCAGGGAGAAAAGATAGCGAGCCTATTCATTGATAATAAATTCAGATCGAAAAGAGATTTAGGTACTAAACTTGTTAAGATGGTAGGACTGTATGATACAGCACCGTACATAATGAAAGTTTTAGGCGGGTCTTTGAGTGAAGAAATGATACAAGTATTACAGCAGCAAAAATTATATATCCCTTCACAGTTTAATGAAGGTGTAGGTTATTTGAAAATGAACCAGCAAAACAACCCTTTAACTAAAATGGAATGGCTTAACAATGCAGAATTTGAATTAACAGTTACGGAAGAAACGCTTAGCGAATCAAGACGACAGCAAAAATATTTGATGTATTTAGAAGCTGAGAAGTCGGATCAAAGTTTATTGATGTCACCAACTTGGAGAAGAATGAAATACGAAGTTATGGACATTCCTTTTAGCGACAGACAAAAACTATTGCAAGAGTTTGAAATGTTGCAACAGCAACAGCAACAGGAAGCACAGGAACAGAAACAGATTGACGCTGAAAATAGACAGAATGAAAACACTAAGTTTGTGATTAGTGAAGTGGGTAAGCAAAAAGAAAAAGCAGAACCAAGTAAAAATTAAATTAAGCGAGGTTAGAAATGTATTTGATAATAATTACAGGGGTTATAGGCATAGCAATAGCGATTTACTTTGAGTATGATAGTGATTTTCTTGGTTATATATTAGAATCAATCTTGGGGGGCGTAATTGGCGGGCTTATAGGAGTTTCCATAGCAATAATTTTGCCAATGGATACTTATCAAAAACATTCTTCTGTAATGTTAGAAAGTTTACAAGACAATAATAATGTAAGCGGCAACTTCTTTTTAGGATGTGGACAAATTGAGGGCAAGATGAAATTTGTGTTTTATTATAAGACTAAAGAATTTTATAGGATGGCACAAATTGATTATGATTTAGTTGATATAAAATATTCTGATAATAAACCGAAAGTAAATATCAGCACAACATACCCGACAGAATCATTCATCAATAATTTTGCTATTGATTTAGACTGTTATGATAAAACTTTTATTATTGAAGTTCCCAAAGGGACGATTAAAAATAATTATAGTTTAGATGCACAATAAACCAAAAGTAGTACCGAGTAAAAACTAATGAAAAAACTTAAAATAGTAGAAGATGAAAAATTATTTGCTCATAGAATATTGCTTATACAGTTAGGCTATATAATGAGAGAATATAAGAAAACACATACACCGGAAGAATGTGAAGCTTATCTTAAGACTTTAGTAAAGATTAAAAATTAAAATGCCTAACAATGTTTACAAAAATAATTGTTGTATTTTATTCTAAATTATAGCAAATTACACTATGCAAAACGAAAAGAAAATAATTTTGCGTTTAAAGAGCCTTGACAACAAGGAAATATTTAAGACTGAAACAAGTTTTAACGAGACAAAACCCTTGATAATAGAGGCTGAAACTGAGGCGGGAGAAAAAGAAAAACGAATTTTACAGTTTACTAAGAAAGGAAACCTGGTATTGACTTAGCATTGTGCTAACATACAGGCGACTAAGATTTTTAATCAATCAAAGAAGCGAATTAGAGAAATCCGAAAGGACAAATCTTTAATTCGCTTTTTGTTTTTAAACGCTAACAACCTTAAAGGAATAGCAAAAATGGCAGACAATACAATAGTCCAAGAGATCGTAAACGACATCGAGGGCGTAGAATCCGATAATCTTCAAAATGAAGAAACGGAAACCAAAGAACAGACTAAGGAAATCCAGAAGGAAAAATCCGAATCTGTTATCACAGAGGAATTGGTCAAAGAACTTGGCTTATCCAATAGTTTCATCGGGAAACCTATTAAAGAATTGGGCAAATCTTACGTTGAACTATTAAAGCTTGAAGGTAAACGAGGCAATGATATTGCTGATTTACGCAATCAAGTGAATGTTTTGCAGGAACAGGCAACTAAGAAGGAAGAAAAACAGGCTATCAAGGAGACCAAAGATGAGTTTGGAGAAATGCCAGACCCGATTGATGACCCTGATGGTTACAAAGTTTGGATGAAAGAATTTAAGACAAATCTTATTTCAGAAATGAAAGAAGAAATCTTAAAAGAACTATCACCAGCTTTGAAAAGGACTGAGCATCTTTCTACAAAAGAAATGATTGGTGACACAATCGAACTTATTCAAAAAGGATTGCCTGATGGTGAAAACGCCGAAGAAGTTTTGAAAGAGTACATTTCTGAAAACAAAGAATATTTTGAGGAATTACTTTCATCCGGCAAAGGCAGAACACCACAATCACTTGCAAAAGAAACAATCAAGGATTTTAAAGCAAAGCAATTTGACAGGCAAAATAAATTAACAGATGAAGAAATTAAAAAGATTGCTTCGGACAAAGCACGAGAACAGCTTGTTAAAAAGAATGATACTACAAAATCATCAAATCTTAACACGAACTCAAGAGAAATTAAAAAAACCTCTTTAGTGTCTGAGATTGTGCGAGAGATGGAGCAGGAAAACGGAGAATAATTAAATGTCAGTACAAACTGGCCCGCAAAGTTCGTACAATGCTTTGGCGGCGAACCAAATGCCGGATATTGATAAGTTCCTCTACTTGATAGAACCTTATCAATCAGAAATGTTTAACAAACTATATTTTTCACAAAAAAGTAAACAAGAAAAAGTCACAAATCAGAACGGTAAATTTTCTGTAATGGAAGATGAATACGTCCCGCATATGACCACATTAACTAATATTACTGGTGGTGCTACAAGCGAAGATAACATTACATTAACTGATGCAACTTGGATTCAAGCAGGTGATATTCTTTTAATAGAAACTACTGAGGAACTTGTAAGAGTCGATTCAATAGCATCCAGTCAAGTTGATATTACTTCACTTGACGGCGGGAATATAACAGCTTGCACAACTGGTTATATTAGAAAAGTTGGTTCTTACGTTCACGAGTATTCAGGGATAAGAACTTTCGTACATACACAAGAAGTTGAATACTACAACTACCTAACTATCTTCTCAGAAAGTGTTGCAAGCACAGGTCGTCAGCAAGCAGGTGAGAACTACACTAATGGCAAATCTCATAAAGATCAGGTAAAGAAAAAAGTTACTGAAATGAAAGTAATGTTTGAAAGAAATTTCAAATTCTCTACTGAAAAAGGTACTGGGACAGCTACCGGAGATGACTTAAACACTTACAGAGTTACTTGGGGTGAAGGATTCTTAGGCAGAGTTTCAACTAACCGTGATGACTACACTACTCTTGATGAAGCAACATTCGACGCTTATTTCGGATTAGTATATTCTAAAGGCAGCAGAATCAAAGATCATTATGCCGGAACTAACCAAGCTTTAGCAATCAACAAAATTGCAAAAGATAAATATGCAATCGACCCAAAACCTGTAACCACAACTTACGGAGTGGACTTAAATCAATACAGATTACCAATGGGTACTATGAACTTGCATTACGACCAGCAGATGGATGGTAAGTTTACAGACTTTGGATTTACAGTTGATTGGGGAGTAATCAAGATGAGATATATGGCTAACGATGAAAAGGGAAGCCGTAAATTCAGAATCGAAGAAAATGTAGAGACTCCTGGAACAGACGGAAAGACTACAAAAATACTTGCAGATTTAGGGATGCAGATTCCTAATGAAGAGCTTCATGGGATACTTAGTAAAGCTGTATAATGAAAACCTGCTTTAAATGTTCGCAGAGTAAAGATGATTCGGCTTTTCGTAAGAGAACTAACGGAAAGCCTCAAGCATATTGTCTTGATTGTGAAAAAACGTATATGTCAGATCACCGAAAAAAGCCCGAAATAAAAGCTAAAGAAAGGGTTTATAAACATCAGAGATATGAATCCCACAAGGAAGAAGTTGCGGTAAAAGGCAGACAACGTTATTTAGCAAACAAACCAAAATTGCTTGAACAACACAAAGAGTGGAAGCGAAAAAATAAAGAACGATACTTAGAGCTTAGTCGTATTGAATACCAAAGAAGAAGAAGTCTTAAGAAACAACTTGAGAGCAACTTTGATAAATACGATTGGCAAAGATGTAAAGATTCTTTTGATAATCATTGCGCTTATTGTGGCAAAGATTCAAAATTAACTCAGGAACATTTTATAGCATTGAAGCATGGTGGAGAGTTTACAAGAAATAATATACTTCCGGTTTGTGGCAGTTGTAACCATACGAAACAAAGTCAAAACTTTTTTATTTGGTATCCACAACAGCCTTTTTATTCTAAGCAGAGAGAAAAAAGTATATTAAAGTATTTGCAGTACGATCCACAAACATTAGGACAGCAGTTAAGGTTAGTTATTTAAAATAATTAGTTTAATAAATGGGGAGTGAAAACTCCCCAGATAAAAAACAGAAAGCAGGACAAAATGAAAGAGACAGTTTTTTTCTTAGGTAGTAGAAGAAGCCCGACAAGATTGTTTGACAATAAAGGCTTGATCGGTGAATTTTCTAACAGAGGCGGTACAACTTCACGACAAAGTGATGGAACACTTATTCGCAATGATGATCAAGTTTGGGTTATGGAAATTCCGGCAGATGATAAAGAAAGACTTGAAAGAGTTAAGAATTATCCTGGTTACGGAATTAAGTTCAAACAGGTTACACACGTTCCGCATACAGGTGGAAAGCAGAATGTTGGTACCGGCGTAACAAATCTTGACCAGATAAAAAATGAAGTCAAAGCGGAAACAGAAGCTAAGTACAAAGAGAAGTTAGTAAAATTCAAACGATACTACGCTTTAGAAGCAAAACTTTTAGATAAAGATGGCAAGCCTAATAAAAAGGCTGATCCAGAAGAATTAAAAGAGTTAGAAACACTTAAAACAGAATTAGAGGTTTAACAATGGCACTAACACAATCAGATTGGTCTGAAAAAGAAGTAAACGGCGTTTATGTTGCGAGTTGTACGGTAGTATCAACAGTAGCAGAAAATGACGCTTACACAAAAAGGACACCGAAGGGGTTTGACCCAACAAAAAAATGGACTTTACTTTATAAAGCTGATGATACACCAGACGGACAGGCATTGCCTTTGGACGTATGGATGGGGTTTGCTGATAGTTTCGCATTATCTGGTGATGGTGCAAATGTTGTAGCAGCAAGCGGAGCAGAGTTCAAATCAATATTTGATGATGTAGTATTAGCAGTAGATAAATACTATGCTTTTAACTTTGATCCAAACTTAGCGGTTGCAGATGTAGTAACAGTTGCGGCAATAGCTACCGGCCCAAAAGTTAAAATTCCAGTTGCGCCATATTACGCATTTAATTTGGATGGTGGTTCAACATTAGCAGCCACTACACATACCTTTGTAATTATACAGGCAGAAAACGAAGGTCATTTAACAGAGTAATAATCAGGGGATAGAAAATATCCCCTTTAATTTTGAGGTATCAGATGACCAGCGTTTTACTCTTAAGTAGGCTTAGAACGCTTCTTGACGAGGCGGAAGAAGGATTTTGGACGGATGATGAATGTTATGCGGCTTTATCGGATGCACAAAGAGAAGCTGTTAATAATATCTTTGCCAGAAATCCTTTTAACGAGAACTTAAAAACATTAATTAAAACAGTTGGTGGTTTAAACGTTTCTAATCAGTCAATAGCTTTGCCAACAGCTTTCAAAGATATTGTCACAGGCGAGTTGGCACTTACTACTGGAGGCACAAAATACCCTTGTAAAGTAGTTGATTATAACAAAGATTTTATTGATGACAAAAACAACGATTACTTAAAACCGATTGCAGCCTCACCAGTAGTTTATGTAAAAGCATCTACAACAGTAGGTAGGAAGATTTATTTTGAGCCAACAGGCACAAACACAGATTACAGTCTTTTAATAATTACAAACCCAACAGAAATAACAGACGCTATTAACCCAATTTTACCGGAAGCAACACACGAAGCTTTAATTTATTGGGCTTTCCAATTCTTGTTAAGAAAAGATTTACGAGCAACAGAAGCGGATGGAGCACTAAAATTATTTTTAGATATGATAGGCAAATTATAATGTTGATTAAAGAAATTTCAAGCGCATTTTTAACAAAGTATAAAAGAATATCTTACCAAAGAGATTTGAAAGTACAAGACCTTAATAAAGCTGAAATTGCTTTAATGATTTCAGAGGCGCAGAATGATATACAGGGAAGAATTGACGTTATAATTGGGACTAAGGCAATAACTTTAGTTTCAGGTACAAATTTATACAATTGCCCTAATGATTTTGGCAGATTAAAATTTGCAATGCTTGGAGATAATCTGGTAGAGGTTGAATCTGAACGAGAACTATTTACAAGCTATTCTTTAGATGGCACACCTGTAAAATGTGCTGTTTACACAGCAGGGAACACGCCCCAGATATTGGTCTATCCAACACCAACCGCAACGGACACAGCAACGTTAAACATTTATTATAGTATAGACACAAATTATTACCAGCCGAGCAGTCCCACAGATCAAGTCTGGGGAGATTTTAGCGGTACTGAATTTAGCGGGAAACTTTTATTACCGGATAAATATGATAGAGCAGTAAATTTATTTTTGCTGGCACAATTCTTTGAAGATTACGAGGCAAAGTATGACAAAGAAATATTATCATTGAAATGTCAGCAAGCCGCTGGATTGCCTTTAAGATTAAAATATCAATTTGGAACGCCAAGAAAGAATCAAGCCTTTGTAGCTGGAACAGGAACAACAATGATAGCCACAACCACAAATAAAATTTACCAAGTATTGATTGCGCAAACAGGTACATCAGATCCGATAATAACAAATACTTTTGTAAACGGTTTAAGCGGGACACCAGTATTTGCGAGAACCGGTGTAGGTGTTTACACAATTACTTTAGCAGGTGCATTTACTTTAGGAAAAACATTCTTGTATAATCCACACATTGATATGGCAGTAGTTGGAGATGAAGTAAAAGCAGAACTTGAACATACTTCAGTAGATGTGATTACAATGAGAGTGTTTGATTCGGTTAACGATCTTACCGATGGCTTTAATGCTGTTTGGATAAAAATAGAGGTAGAGCCTTAATGGAATTAAAGGGTTTCACTCGGCTCAATGAAAGTACCGCCCCTGAGCTTCTAAAAGAAGAAGAACTTACTATATTTGAAAATATGGTATTAGACGAAGAGATAGGAAAGCCAAAGAAAAGATTTGGCTGGGCTAAATATAATACAAATGCAATAGACACCGGGACAATTTCATCTTTACACGAAGTAGTCACCTCTGATGGCTCTAATTATCTTTTAGCAGGTATAAACGGAAAGTTAAGAAAATCTTTAGACGGTACTGGTGCTTTTAGTGACGTTACGGATAAGGGAACACCACCTTACAAAATGCAACCTTACGCAGATGAATTTATTTTTGCGGAAGGAAGCGTAGCACCGTTTATAGTAAGTGGTGCTGCTTTGGGAACGGTAACGGATTTAGAAATAGAAGCACCTGATGTTACTGGGGTTTCGACGGGTGATAGCTTAGGTGGCTATCTTGAAGCAGCTAAATATTATAAGTGGATAATAATTTATATAACCGATACTGGCGATAAAAGTCCACCTTCTATTCCAATTATAAACCATATAGCATCCACATATTATGCTGGAAGCGAACCATATTCTACTGCGTCAGTCAGTAAATCTGTTGGATTTCAAGACTTCCCAATTAGTCCTGATCCAAGAGTTACACAGAGACAAATATTTAGAACTATGGCGAATGGAGATATTTATTATTTTCACTCACAAATAGACAACGTACAGACTACTTGGTGGGATGAAAAAGCCGACGCTGATTTAGGTTCGGAAATATTTGGCTATCTAAATGCACCACAGACGGCAGAATATATTTCTTTGCATAAAGAAAGAATTATTTTAGGAAATCTTATAAGAACTGTAAAAAATTGGGTTGCACCTGCAACGTCATATCAGCCCCTTGCTGACTTTTGGGCAAATAATGGGGTTACTAATAGACTTTTCCAAGGATGGGGGGGTAGTCCAAATGGCTTGGGCATAAAACATTGTTATGCGACTACTTCTGGATCTTTAACGGCGGGTGATTATACTTATAGATTTGTATATTATGACATATTAGGATTGGCTTCCGATCCAGTAGATTCAAATACAGTGACAGTAGATGGCACAACTAACCAGTCTGTTTTTATTCCTATAAAACCATTTCTAAATAACGATTATAATACTATATCTAAGTGTAGTATTTTTAGAGCAAAAGATTCTACAAATGATAGCGATTTCAAATATATTACTTTTTATGATCCTCTCTTTGATTATGATAATCCATCAACAATTGTTTATGATTTTACAGACGATGGTACTTATGCAGAAGGAGACACATATATAAGACCGTCAGCCGACACAGAAAAATGTGGCATAGCTTTTTCAGAGATAGGACAACCCGCTACTTTCGTTTTAGAAGATATTAGAAACATATATCCCGATGACGGTGATCAGATAGTAGGATTATTTGACGACAGAGACGGGATTTTAATATTCAAAGAAAAATCAATCTGTAAGATATTCACGGGTGCAGGTGATCCTACAAATTGGAACTTAGTTAAACTACTTCCAAACATAGGTTGTGATGAACCAAATTCATTAGTGAAATACGGTAATGATTATGTATTCTCATTCCAGAGTTCAATTTATATTTGGAACTCATCAAGCGGACTTAAAGAAATAGGAGTTGAGATTTGGGATAGTTTGGCTTTAGTAACTGCTTATCATTGCGCAACAGCAGATTCAGGCTGGTATATTTTTGGTGTTTCAGGTGCAGGGCTTACAACAGGATTTGGATTTTTAATTTACGATTACAACGTAGGAACTTGGTACAAATTTACAACTACATCAATACCTTATGTAGCAAAGATTAAAGAAAACGGTGATGACATAGGCACTTTCTTAACATCGAACGCAAGTTATTTACTTTATTATTCTGAGAACGAAATAGATTCAGACACAGGTTCAACGGTACAAATAACACCTAAACTAAGAACAAAAACTTTTGGCGAAAGTATAGCTTTATTAAGATTAAGAAAAATAAAATTTAACTATTTGAAATTAACTGGACAAAATGTAGTAATAACAATAGTAAACCCTGAATCCGGCATCACAAACACTTATACGGATTCAACAGGTTCGGGATGGAAATTATACGAAAGTGCAGTTAAAGACACCGATTTATTAAAAGAAACTTCTAAGTTCTATGTAAATATTACAGGTGCAGGGTTAGTAGAATTTGGGACTTTTAGACTTGAAGCCCGACCGATACTTAGAGGAAAGAGAGAATTAACCAATGGCTAAGGTAGAAGATGTTGAAGATTTGAAAAATCATTTTAGTAGCAAGGCAGGTATGGGTGCAAAATTACCAAACCCTAAAGATGTAAGTGATAAATCTGCTTTTTATTTAAAAAGTGGAGATACTTATATTAAACATAAAATGATAAACGGGGTTTGGATGCGAGAAGTTGTAAACAGTGATTCACAAGTAATATTGCAAAAAGTATAATGGCTGAAAATTTACCAAAATCGACACTGATACACGAAATTATAGAAGATATAAACACAGAGTTACTAACTAAAGCGGATATATCGGATTTAATGGATGAAGCACCAATAGACGGCATCCAATATGCCAGACAGGATGGGGCTTGGGCAACAGTACAGGGTATGCGGGGTAATGCTTTATTTGCTTTGGCGACAGACCCTACCTTAACTGAGGACGTAGAAATTAATGATATTTGGCTTCAAATTTAATTAAAGGAGAATATAATGGCAGCAGGTAAATGGAAAATGTATGAATCAGCAAAATTAGCTTGGGCTAATAAAGAAATTGATTTTAATACTGATTCGTTCAAAATAAATTTGTATTTGAGTACATCGAATGCGAATACTTTAACAGCAGCAACAATAGATGCTTTGGCTGATTTAACTAACCAACACGCAACAGCAAACGGATATACTCAAGATACCAAGGCGGTAACGATAACTTATAGTAATTCAAGCGGTACTATTACATTTGACGAAACAACAAACCCTGTTTGGACTGCAAGTGGTGGTTCAATTGTTGCAAGATTTGCAGTTATTTATGACGACACACACGCAAATAAAATACCAATTTGTGTTTGTTTATTAGATACTACCCCAGCAGATGTAACCGCAACAGATGGGAATACTTTGACTATAACAATGAATGCGAGCGGGATATTTACTTTGGCTGGTGGAGCAGTGGACTAATGATATTATTAAAACCAAAATATTGGGCTATTGTTATAGTAAAGAACAACATTTATCAATGGTATTATCTATCAGATTTTTGGTTAAAGATTAAAAGAATTTTCAAAGCCTTTTCTAAAGATGAATATATGACTATAACCGTAACCCAAACTGGCGAATGTAAATTTAAGATTTTAAGTAAATGATTAACTGGAAAATATATTATGGCGATGGTTCAGTCTTTACCAATTTAGATGGTAATCCAGAAGATGCTCCTTGCGGGAATGTCCAAAGGATTGCCTATTATGATGAAGATGGAAGAAGAAGACAATGCCATGATAAAGATTATTATATCTATGAAAATAATTGTTGGTATGGAGTAGACATAATAGGATTTTTCCAGTATATGTATGATCCTGGATTAAAAATAGTAAAGTTTGGTAGAATGATTTCAGATAGTAAATACAGAGAATTAAGCTCTTTTATTGATAATGACTTACCATTGGTGAAAAATGGGTAGTTGCACCGCAGCTTGGAATCAAAAAGCATTTAGAGGTCGTAATGATGACGGGAACGAAACTGCCGCAACGTGGAAAGCTGCCCAGAATACAGTATGGAATCAAGCAGTTGATGTTAATTTTAGAGTAAGATTTGAGATACAAGAAACTGCTGGATGCGCTGGGGCTAATAAAATATGGCGCTTACAATATAAATTAAATGCAGGTTCTTGGACTGATGCAAGTGCTTCTTCAAATGTAGTAAG
>CAVQQN010000079.1:0-3968 GCA_963714775.1 uncultured Ignavibacteriaceae bacterium | reverse complement strand
CCATCCATAAAGTAGGATATAAATTTGTAAAGTGATTATTATATCAAATTTTAAATGTCATACTTTAACTTTACCAAGTGTGTCTGTGTCTATCAATTATAATTTTTTACAATCCATTCATTCAAAACAATATTTCTAACTATTTTTAATTAATAAAATTAAAATTGTTCTATGACTACAAGAAGAAATTTTCTGAAAACAACTAGTCTGGCAATAGCAGGTATATCTTTTTCTAATACTCTCGTTCACAAAGTCATTTATGCCTAATTCATTTCTTTCAAAACGTCCTCCATTGCCTGAACGAAAGTTTGTGAGCGAAGCTATCGAAGCAATAATTTTAGAAATGAAAAATAAAATTAAGGATGAAGAGCTCGCCTGGCTTTTTGAAAATTGTTTTCCCAACACACTCGATACAACAGTATCTCACAAATTCATCGATGGTAAACCTGATACTTTTGTAATTACAGGAGATATTAATGCAATGTGGCTTCGCGATTCTTCTGCGCAGGTTTGGCCTTATTTGCCATTTGTAAATGAAGATAAAAAATTAAAAGACTTAATTGCAGGAGTTATAAATCGCCAAACAAAATGTATTCTTATCGATCCTTATGCAAATGCTTTTAATGATGGACCGGAGAGAGTCAGTGGAAAAACGATATTACCGAAATGAAACCCGAACTTCATGAACGCAAATGGGAAATTGATTCGCTCTGTTATCCAATAAGACTTGCTTATGGCTATTGGAAAACCACAAATGATGTTTCTGTGTTTGATGAAAATTGGAAAACAGCTATGAAGCTTAGTTTTAAAAACATTTAAAGAACAGCAACGTAAAGATGGAAAAAGTCCTTATAGATTTATGAGAGAAACAGCCTGGGCAACTGATACATTGCCGCTTGGCGGTTATGGGAATCCTGTTAAACCTGTTGGCTTAATTGTTTCCTCCTTCCGTCCGAGTGATGATGCAACAATTTTTCCTTTTCTGGTTCCTTCAAATTATTTTGCAGTTATTTCACTAAGACAATTAGCTGAGATATTTATTGATGTAGTTCGTGAAAATACTTTTGCTGCTGAATGCAAATCACTTGCAAATGAAGTTGAAGAAGCTTTAAATAAATATGCGATAGCTGAACATCTTAAATTTGGTAAAATATTTCCTTATGAAGTTGATGGATTTGGCAATAAGCTTTTTATGGATGATGCAAATATTCCAAGTCTTCTTGCCCTTCCCTATTTAAGTGCTGTTGATGTAAATGATGATATTTATAAGAACACAAGAAAATTTTTATTCAGCAAAAACAATCCATATTATTTTGAAGGAAAAGCCGGAAGCGGAATTGGAGGACCACATGCAGGACTTGGAAAAATATGGCATCTTTCGATTATTATGCGCGGATTAACCAGTATCGATGAAAATGAAATTATCGATTGTATTAAACTGTTAAAATATTCTCACGCAGGCACCGGATTTATGCACGAATCTTTTGATAAAGATGATGCATCACAATTTTCTCGTCCATGGTTTGCCTGGGCAAATACATTGTTTGGTGAATTTATATTGACAGTGCATAAAAATTATCCCCATCTTTTACAAAAACAATTTTAATATACATGAAAATAATTCACATTTCATTTTTACTTCTCTTAATAATTGTACAAACCAATATCTCACAAAACTATTCTCAATATGTCAATCCATTTATCGGCACAGGATTAAACGGACATACTTACCCCGGGGCAACAGTTCCATTCGGAATGGTACAACTAAGTCCCGACAATGGTAGAAGCGGCTGGGAATGGTCTTCTGGTTATCATTATTCAGATAGTATAATTGTTGGATTTTCTCATACACACTTAAGCGGAACAGGTATTGGTGATCTTTACGATATACAATTTATGCCGGCAATTTTTTCTAATACTGTTTCTGATGATGAAATTATTAAAACTAAATTCATATCAAAGTTCGATCATAAAAATGAATCTGCTAACCCCGGATATTATTCTGTTCTGTTAAAAGATTATAACATCACCACAGAATTAACTGCCGCATTAAGATCCGGGATACAAAAGCACACATTTAATAAAGATGGAAATGAATTTGTTCAACTTGATTTAGGATATTCAAAAAACTGGGACACACCAACTGAAACAAATATTAAAGTTATTAATGAAAAAACTATCTGCGGCTATAGATTTTCAAAAGGCTGGGCAAATGATCAACGGGTTTATTTTTATACGGAGTTTTCAGAACCAATTCAAAAATCCTTTTTAGTTGAAGACAGTGTTTTTCAGAAAAGCATTCAAGAAGTTAAGGGAAAAACATCCCGAGCAATTTTTCAATTTGATTTAAATCCAAATACATCATTACTAATTAAAACAGGAATATCTTCTGTCAGTATAGATAATGCAAAGCTCAATCTTGAAAATGACATTAATGATTGGGATTTTGAAGAAGTTAAAAAACTCGCAGATGAAAAATGGAACAAAGAATTAAGCAAGATTGAAATTAAATCATCAGACAAAAATCTGCTTACAACATTTTACACAGCGCTGTATCACACAATGCTGGCTCCCGTAGTTTTTAGTGATGTTAACGGCGAATACAAAGGAGCTGATGGTAAAATTCATCAAGCAAGAGATTACACCAAATACAGCATCTTTTCATTGTGGGATACTTTTCGTGCTGAGCATCCTCTCTTTACAATTATACAGCCAGATAAAGTTGATAATATGATAAACTCAATGTTATCACATTACAATGAATATGGATTACTTCCTGTTTGGGAATTACTCGGCAACGAAACAGGAACAATGATTGGTTATCACGCTATTCCTGTTATTGCAGATGCAATATTAAAAGGCTTTAATGGTTTTGATATTAACCTAGCTTACGTTGCAATGAAAAAATCTGCAATGCAAGATCATCTTGGATTAAGCACTTACAAAACACTTGGCTACGTTGCAGATTATAAGGCTGCAAGTCCCGATTCTATCGGGGAGGTGGAATCGGTTTCAAAAACTCTTGAGTATGCTTACGATGATTGGTGCATTGCTCAGGTTGCAAAACATCTTGGCAAAGAAGAAGATTACAAATATTTTTCAATTCGCTCCGAGTATTATAGAAATCTTTTTGATCCATCAACAAACTTTATGCGCGCAAAATTAATTAATGGAAAGTGGAAAACTCCTTTCAATCCAAGATCGTCTGAACATAGAAACAATGAATACACAGAAGGTAATGCTTGGCAATATTCCTGGTTTGTTCCTCAAGATGTTGAAGGATTAATAAATTTATTTGGCAGTAAAGAAAAGTTTATTGAAAAACTTGATTCGCTTTTCACAACTGATTCTAAACTTGAAGGTGAAAACCCAAGTAGTGATATTTCGGGAATGATTGGACAATACGCCCACGGCAACGAACCAAGTCAGCATATTGCTTATATTTACAACTTTGTGGGAGAGTCCTGGAAAACTCAGCAAAGAGTAAATCAAATCCTCCGGTCTTTTTATAATCACACACCAGAAGGACTAATTGGTAACGAAGATTGCGGACAAATGTCTGCCTGGTATATTTTTAGCGCACTCGGATTTTATCCGTTCAATCCTGCTGATCAAAATTATGTTATTGGTTCTCCGATGTTTGATGAGGCCATTATAAATCTTGAAAATGGAAAACAGTTTAGCATCAAAGCAAATAATGTTTCAGATAAAAACATTTACATACAATCAGCAAAACTTAATGGCAAAGATTTGCAAAGAAGCTTTATCACTCACAAAGAAATTATAAATGGCGGATTGCTTGAATTTGAAATGAATGACAAACCGAATAAAAATCTTTGGGCGAATATTGAATCATTTCCACCATCAATGACAGAAATGAAATCAGACATTGAAATCAACAAAAATGAATATGCAGAAAAAGTAAAACAGGAATTTCTTCACTCCTGGAATGCTTATAAGAAATACGC
>CAVQQN010000078.1:0-19199 GCA_963714775.1 uncultured Ignavibacteriaceae bacterium | reverse complement strand
AGATTGTTGAACATGCTTTAAATGGTCTACCCAAAACGGTAATAGATGAATCAGTACGAATGACAAAACGTGAACGGCAAGTGATTGAATTAATTGCCAATGGTGATACTAATAAAGAAATTGCACAGAAACTTCATCTTTCAACATATACAGTAAAAAGTCACGTACACAATATCCTGGAAAAATTAGCTCTTAACACAAGAGTTCAAATTGCAAAGCACGCACATCTATCCGATTCTTACAATACAGTCATCAATACAACTTCATTGCTCGACGAGTAACGCTTTCCTTCAATATCTCACTCAAAAGATTTAGTTCCTTTTTCATCCTTTAGATCGATTGTCCACTTATTCATTTTTTTATATCATTGTTTAGCAATGAATAGAACAACAGAGCTGCTTGATAAGAGATAGTTAAGATAATTAGTATAAGCTTCATTAAAATATTCATTGTGATAAATACACCTTACCCGGCTGTAAACAAGTAACTGAGTTTTCAGTCGGGTAATTATTTTTGATTGGCAACATAAAATCTAAATAAGTTATGCTGTTCTAAGTGATCTAAAATTAATTTCTGCATTATCTCAATTAAAAGAGCAACTTATATGAAACGTAATTCTCTTTATATAATTCTTCTACTTCTATTGTTATCAGCCGTTACTGTTTACACATCAGACAAAAAGAAAATCATTAAAAATTCGAACTCATACTTCCCTATTAATAATGGTAAAACCTTAGTATATGAATCATCTTTTGGTGAAAGCAGTACAAAATATTTTCTGGATGGAGAATTTACAATTAGTTTGAGTGAAGGAGATGATTTTAAGTATAAGCAGACTCTAATTATAAAAGATGAAGGGGTTTATTCAAAAGAAACATATCAATATTTAAAGATATTTTTATTTATAAAAAAAGAAGCATTAATAACATATAACAAACCTTTGTTAAGATTTCCTCTTCCTTTGTTGCCTGGTACTGAGTGGGAATGGGAAGGTGAAGAAAATTCAGATGGTGAAACGAGTAAAGTAAAAGTGAAAGGAAAAGTTTTAGGTAAAGAATTTATTATTACAAAAGCCGGAAAACTTGAAGCCATAAAAATTGAAACTATTGTTGAATCTGCGAATGATGCTAAAAACATTGTCACTGAATGGTACTCTGAAGGGTTGGGATTGATAAAGGCTAAAATAATAATTGAGGGTGGTGGATTGATGGGCTTCCTTAGAGATGTTTTAGGTTATGGAACGATTGAATTTGAATTAGCTGAAATAGTTCAATCAGTCAATTAAATTTGAAAGAATAAAAACTATGTCATTAGTAACATTAGTAATTGTTTTGGTTGTAGTTGGAGTAGTCCTATGGCTTATCAACAGCTACATCCCAATGCAGGCCACCATTAAGAAAATCTTAAATGTCGTTGTGGTTATCGCAGTTATTCTCTGGCTGCTTAGTGCATTTGGAGTTATAGGAAGCCTGGATACGATTCGTATCGGAAACTAGATAAATATATCAGGGTTATTTTTTTACTTTAAATAATTCTGTTAATGAGCGCATAAAATGATACCGATGTGCATTGGTTTTAGGTGTGAATAATTTGTAAAAAATATAAAAGGTTAGTTATGGAGATTATAGGAACTCTGCTTGTCGGTTTAATTGCAGGAGTAATTGCAAAATTATTAATGCCCGGTAAAGATCCTGGTGGCTGCATAATTACAATTCTACTTGGAATTGCCGGTGCATTTGTTGCTACTTATCTTGGTAAATTATTAGGTATTTATGAACCGGGAGATACCGCTGGTTTTATTGGTGCAACTATTGGAGCAATAATTATTTTGTGGTTATACAGGATTATCCTTAAGAAAAAAAAGTAAGATCTTAATAATATCGTGCTTTTTTATGGGTACTCTTTTTACATGTATTTCTTGTAACTACTTTGAATTTTATTAGCCGAAAAGACGTAGTTCTTTTTTCATCCCTTTGCCTGATTGATTCAATTTGTTTTCGTATTTAATTTTCATCAGAAATAAAACCAATAGAGATATTACATTTAATTGAAAGGAACTTATCATGTCTAGTAATAATAACAACGTTAAAGGTTTTCTTCTTGGATTTCTAGCCGGCGGTACTGTAGGAGCAATAGTTGCATTATTAACTACTCCTAAAAGTGGCAAAGAACTTAGAGGAGATATAAAACAAAAGTCCGGAGAATATTTTGATGAAGCTGACAAGTATTATCAAGAGAAAAAAATCAAGGCCGGTGAATTGTTCAACGAAGGTAAAAGAAAATATTCAATGATGATGAATGATTTAAAATCAAAACCTGAAGAAATTCTAAAAGATGCTGAACGCGTTTATAATGATGCAAAAATAAAAACAAAAGAGGTTTTACATTCCGGTAAAGAAAAAATGGAATTCGAATCGGAGAGATTGAAATCTTCTGTTAAAACCGGACTGGATGCTTACAATGAAAACAAGAAGCCTTAATTAAAAAATGGAACTAACAGAAATATTAACGGTAATATTACTCATATCAGCATCAGTCCTTTGTATTGCACTGATTTACTTTGTTTATCGGATTGTTAAATCAGTGCATTCCATTAGTTTAGATATTGAGACATTATCACTTAGACTTAATCCGCTCATCGAATCAACTCTTGAACTTTCAAATAAAATTAATCTCATCACATATGAAATTGACTCTCAGCTTCAGATGACCAGATCAATGGTTATCAGTATCCGAGAGCATGTAGATAAAATTTTAAATGTTGAAACTAAAATACGTGATAGGATAGAGAATGCCGTAATGCCTATATTCAAAAATGTAAATGCCGTAGGTGTCGGATTTGCATCGTTTTGGAGAAACTATAAAGCAGGAAAACAGAAAAAATATATCTTATAAAGAAAGAAGAATTCAGATGTCTAACTTAGTAATATATTTAATCGGTACAGCTTTTGTAGCTGGCGGTTTAGCATGGGGTGCAAATGAAATGGGTGTTCCACCAGTTTGGATTATTATTAGTGTCATAATCATAGTTGGTTTGGGAATTATGGCGGCTGTGTCAAAAACACGTCAGAAAGAAAATTCTGATACTAACGGATAAAAAAATTCAGCCTAATAACCTCACATTGAAAGGTTAATTTTTTGCAAAAAATGTTTTATCAATTTACCAGTTAAAATTAATTTCAAAAAGTTAAATGTAATTGCATTCTTAACTAATCCATAAATAATTTCCCTCACTCTTCTCAACCAAAAGATGTAGCCCCATTTTCATCCTTTTGCTCGATTGAACCTCTTTATCGCTCTTCATAGTTTATCATCAAAATTAAAACTTAAAAGAGATATACTGTGCTGGTAAAAATTGCACTTCTGATCTTAATCTTTTGGTTAATTGGACTACTTGTACCATACGAAATAGGAAATGTTATGTACACTTTTCCGCCAATTGCAATTGCTATAATTATGATTTCTGGTCACCGACGGAGGATAAAATATCCGAATGATTATTAAGTAACATATTAGATAGGAACGAACTATGAAAAATGTAATATCACTCGATGAACGAATAACTGAGTTAGTTAAAAAGAAGTTATCTATTTGTGAATGTGATCCCTGTACATGCTCCAATCAAAAAAAAGACGAATACTTTCAAGAATTGAAGTCCGTATTAACAAGTTTTAATATAGAAAGATTTGCTTATTATTTATATAAGGATCACTTTCAGAAAAAATTAAATTTATAAGTTTTAGAAATGGCTGTTCTATTTGAACGTAAAGTAAATAAGGTTGTTTATTTAAATTAATTTAATAAAAAAAGGAGATGTTATGAGTACCCACATTGATGAAGGCGCAGTAAAAATAATTGAGATAATTGGCATATCTTCAAAAAGCTTTGAAGATGCAATTACTCAAGCATTAGAGAAAGCTTCAAAAACTGTAAAAGGAATAACAGGACTTGAAGTAACAAAACATATGGCAAGCGTTGAAGCTGGCAAGATAAAACAGTACAAAGTAAATCTTAAACTTGCTTTTCCTGTTGTATAAAAGTGAAAGAAGTCACTATGTCTTTACAATTTAAATAAGGTTCTGGTATATCATTATTATTCGGAGATGTTATGAAACAAACAATTTATTATCTATTAACGATTATGCTATTAGCATTTACATCAATATTATCCCAAAGCGGAAATACCTTCGTAGGCTCAGAAACTTGTGGTATGTGCCATAAAACAGAAAAGCAAGGCAGTCAGATTTCAATTTGGCAAAACAGTGCTCATGCAAAAGCATTTGAAACTTTAAAAACGGATACAGCTAATCAGATTGCTAAAGCAAAAGGTTTTTCAAAACCTGCATCTGAAACCTGGGAATGTTTAAAGTGTCACGTAACCGGTTATAATCTTGATGCAACAATGTTAGGTAAGAAGTTTAAAGTTGAAGATGGTGTGCAGTGTGAGACCTGTCATGGGGCCGGATCAGCTTATAAAGATATGAAAGTTATGAAGGACAAAAAGTTAGCAATCGAAAAAGGGTTAATTGTGAACGAAAAACTTGAAGAATTTTGCGTAAGCTGTCACAATAATGAGAGTCCGACTTTCGTAAAAATGGATTTTAATGAAGCCTGGAACAAAATTAAGCATGATGTACCAAAGGAATAGAAATAATTTTATTTCTTACTTCACCTAAAGAGTTTGTTGCATAACTTTTAAGAGTCATTTCTGCCATAGGCATTCCTTCGGAAGAAGGAGTCTACGACCTGCCTACCGGACAGGCAGGCTGAGAAATCTTTCTACTATACAGTATAAAAGATTTCTCTCCCGATGAATCGGGATCGAAATGACGCCGCTTAGAATTCTACAGCAGTCCCTAAAGGATGTAGTTCCTTTTTCATCCTCTTGATCTATTTTTTTAGCTTCGGCATTTCTATAGGTTGAAGCAGGTTAATTAACATATTGAAAGGTAAAACAATGAAAGCAATGATAGCTTTTGTATCAGTCCTAATAATGTTTGTTCTCGTTATTCCCATAAATGCCGGCGGAAAAGGTGAACTACAAAAACATTTCAGTGATGTTGCAAAAAAAGTAAAAGCAACAGAGAACGTAGCAGAAAAACGTGCGATCCTCGAAAATTCATTTAAAGATATGTCCAAAGCTTTAGACAAAGTTCAAAGTTCTTTCCTGGTTTCTAAAGAAGACAAAGATGGAATTGAAAACCTAAAAGCTACACTCAAAGAAAATCAGGATGAGCTTGCGGGAATTAATGGTTACGAACGTGTACCTGATTCACAGCTTAATAACTTTTCTAATTATGTAGTGCAAAATATGGAGCAGGCTGATAGTACAATTACAATTAGTGTGGTCGCTCTGGTTCTCATTATCCTTTTGGTTGTTCTGTTGTTATAATAGGTTCAAGGAATAAACTTTGAACTTCGAGATGCGGAAATCATTCAGCAAATCTGTTAAGAAAATTCTCTGCTCGCAGTTTTATATTCAATTTTATTGTTTAACTGTTGTTGTGATTTTGTCTTCGTGCAGTTCTGATATAGTGCTGAAGTCGGAATCACAACAAGACATTGTAAATGCTTTTGATACAAAATATTCGATGGTCTTTGTAATCCATGGTGATGGTGACTATTTGTATCACGATAACAGTAACAATGATTACAACGCAGATGAAGAAACTTTAATAAAAGCAAAAAAAGTTGCGCTGGAAAATCCCAATGCGGAGGTGTTTATCTTTCACCAAAAACCAAAAAAACACTTTCTGTTTTTTTTCCCGCGTAAAGATGTCGACTTCTATTACTATAGGAACGGCCAGCTCATAGCAAATGAATCCTATTGGCGTGATCAGGAAAAATCAAACTTTGATACTGAAGCTGCCTACTATAATCGCTTTCACGTAGTAAATCAGAACAAGCTGATAAAAATGTTTTTATACTTTGGGCACGAGGTTCCTGAATTTTTCGGAGCAGGCTATGACGAATCTTATCCCGATAGAACATTTAACATAGATGATCTTGCGATCGGAATGAAAGGATTCACAACTGATTCTTCACTATTCGATCTTACTATTCTCTCTACCTGTTATGGTGGTACACCCTATACTATCAGCAAACTTGGGTCATTTTCAAAAACAATTATTGCCTCACCGGAAAATCTTCATTTATCCTACTTTGATCTTAGTTCGTTAGAGAGACTTGAAATCAATTTACAGGAGGATGATGTACTTTCATTTGCAAAGCGATTTGCACAACAATCTTTTGATAGACTGACAGGAAATATTCAAACAGAAGTTAGTGTTGTTGTCTACGATGTAGAAAAAGTTCAAATATTCTTAGACTTAATTAAGGATGACTACAATAACACCTTGAATAGTTTGAAGGGAATGACACAAGCTAAGCTGACAGAAATAAAACATTGTGATTGTGCCGATATTCCAACTTATCAGATTCCAATTATAAACAATGGAGTTGATGTATTATATCAACCAGCAAAGTTTGGACGATCAAAAAATAAACAAAGCCATTCCGGCTGGGAATGCTGGAAATATTAATTTCAGAATTTGTTATTTATCCATTGGAAAAAGATTACTCAATCAAACGATGTAGTTCCTTTTTCATCCCTAAGCCCGATTGTACGAACCTGAATTACTTCATATCATATAATAGAGATAATTATACCATTTGATGAAATAACTTTTGCGGATCATTAAATCAGAAACCGCAAAAAATGGTTCTCAGGTCAAGATCTCTAATTGTTGAGATTCTGTAATTAAAAATATAATAAAGGAAAAACGCTATGTCACTTATAACATTAGTAATTGTTCTGGTAGTAGTCGGGGTTGTACTTTGGCTTATTAACAGTTACATCCCTATGCAGGCTACTATTAAGAAAATCTTGAATGTGGTTGTGATTATTGCGGTAGTTCTATGGCTGCTAAGTGCATTTGGAGTTATAGGAAGCCTTGACACTATTCGCATCGGAAATTAAAAAGATATTTATTTTCTTCATTCTATAGTGATGATTTGGCTTTATTAAAACTGAAAGAAGAAAGACAAAAAATAATTTTGAATTATTAACTGTTAGTTGGCCGGTAATTATTGAAA
This sequence comes from uncultured Ignavibacteriaceae bacterium, assembly GCA_963714775.1. Taxonomy (GTDB): domain Bacteria; phylum Bacteroidota; class Ignavibacteria; order Ignavibacteriales; family Ignavibacteriaceae; genus IGN3. The sequence goes on along the minus strand of CAVQQN010000078.1, from coordinate 12,104 downwards.
CTCAGAATATTTGAGTTTCATGGATAGTGGATTAAATCATAAAAATGTTTCTAAACAATTTATAAGGAGAATTATGAAAACCAAATATTTCATCTTAGCAGGAAGTCTGCTAATTGCAGGATTATTTGTTACCGGTTGTACCGACAATCGAGAAAATGCCAAAGACAATGTTGAACAGGCAAACCAGGATATGATTGATGCACAGATTCAATTTGAACAAGACTGGCAGCAATTCAAAAGCAATGCTGAATTAAGAATTAATTCTAATCAGCAGAAAATAGATGATTTTAAAGCGGCAATGAAATCCACCAGTACAAAGTTTAAAGCTAAATATGAAAATGAAGTTCTGACATTAGAACAAAAAAATATCGAGCTAAAAAAACAATTAAATGACTTTAAGTATGAAAGAAAAGAAAATTGGGAAGTATTCAAAACAAAGTTTAATAATGATATGGATGTTGTCGGAAATGCACTTAACGATATTTTCTCAAAGAAAGATTAACAGTAAATTATTTATTTGGAGATGAATATGGCAACTGATGAAATGATACTAGATAGTGATCGATTTGTAATGCTTGATTTAGTAAATACTATAAATCAAAATGAAACGACCAGAGACTATCCCATTGTTCAGATTGTTGATTCATCAAATAAATATTCTTTTCAGAATGTTGAAGCCATAAAAAATCGTATTGAAAACACTATAAAGTTTGAAGAAAAAGAGAAGATCTGTTTACAATCACTCTTAATATTGATGAGGATTATAACAATCAATTGTTCAGGTAAATATTAGAGGAGGTAACATCTTGTGTGTTAAACATATAATTATTTGCCTGAACATCCTGATCGAAAGATTATAGTATGGATTATATTTTTTTTCTTAAAGGGATAGCTATTGGTTTTGCAATGGCGGTACCGGTTGGTCCAATAGGAATAATGTGCATTCGTAAAACGCTCACAGAGGGTCGATTACGAGGAATGGTCATCGGACTTGGAGCTGCAACTGCGGATTTATTTTACGCCAGTGTTGCTGCATTCGGACTTACATTTATTTCAGATACGCTTGTTAGTCAAAAATTTTGGATACGTTTGGTTGGAGGTTCGCTTCTTCTGTTTCTTGGAGTAAGAATATTTCGCAAACTTCCTAAAGATCCAAAGATTCGTACCGAGAATGGCGGTATGTTACGATCATATCTTACTACAGTTTTTTTAACGCTCACAAATCCAGTAACAATTTTTGCTTTTCTCGCAGTGTTTGCTGCACTTGGTCTGGATAGCGAGCTAAAATATTTTTCTGCGGCTATTCTTGTAGCCGGAGTTTTTATTGGTTCGTGTTTGTGGTTCTTCATACTTAGTTCGGGTACAATTCTTTTTAGAAATAAATTAGATTTAGATGGATTGAAATGGGTAAACAAAATTGCAGGTATCTTAATTATCATTTCAAGTCTTATTGCATTCGGAAGTTTGTTATGAATATGTTTTTAACAATCAAATAATATTTAATATGAATGATGTAACCGGTTTCCTGTCATCTATTTTAGTAACATTGATAACATTACTTCCTATTGTCAATCCGCTTAGTACTGCAGTACTCTTGCTTGGTATTAGCGAACACCTAAGTAAAAAAGATCTTAATCGCCAAATTATTATGGCGTGCATTTATATGACTGGTATATTAGTTGTTTTTTTATTGGCTGGTCATTTCATAATGATTTTCTTTGGAATTTCAATTCCGGGTATTCGCATAGCAGGAGGAATGGTAATTGGATTTCTTGGATTTAAAATGTTGTTCCCTGTTGAAGCAAAGATTACAAGAGAGGAAAAGCAAGAAGCAATCAAAAAAAGCAACATCTCATTTAGTCCGCTTGCAATGCCAAGTTTAGCGGGACCCGGAGCTATTGCAACAGTTATAACAATATCATCTTCGATTGATGGACGACATGGTTATGATAAGGCTTTTGCATTTGCGGGTGCAATTCTTGCAATTATTATTACTGCAATTATCGCCTGGCTGGTTCTTCGCAGTGCCGGTTTTGTAAGTAGAATTCTTGGTGTAAATGGTGTTGATAGTCTTTCCAGAATAATGGGCTTTCTTCTGATTTGCATTGGAGTTCAATTCGTAATTCTTGGTGTACAGGATTTGATATCTGATTCAGGATTGTGGCAGAAGCTTTAAGTGCCAATTTATAATTAACCCAATTCTAGAATTACAACTTATAGAAATTCTGTAGTACAAAACTGAGCTTCATTTAAATCTTTATCTCCCCCCAATTACTTAATCCTTTTTTCATCCTTTCGCTCCATTGTTATGGGCATTAAATAAATGCATTTTGTTTTTGCAAAAGAAGTATAAAATGAGAAAGAAAATAAAACTAAAACCGAAATTATTATAGCATTTAGCGTATTTCTTTTTGGAACTGCAATATTTATTGGCATTATGGAAGTAATGTCTAATGTGCTGGTCTTTTAAGTATTAACAAGAAAAGATGTTTCACCAAATTTTTATGGTAAACCCTTTGAATATTCAATCGTTGATTTCGAGGTAGAAATGATTTACATACAATTACTATTTGGGATAATAATCCTGTACGGAATGTACAGGCTGCTAAAGGCTATGCGAAAAAAAAATAAAGAAAAAAAAGAGTTGTACGGTTTATTCCTGTGATCAGAAAACTGTTCTTTGATTGTCAAGATTGTAAAAATGAATAATGAATTTGAAAAGAAAGAGATAAAACATGCTAAGCATAATTGTACAAGGTACCATTAAGCGAACGTTGTCAGGATATAAAAAACTACTAATTATATTATTTATTGTAACAATAAGTTTTCCTGTATCAGCTCAATTGTTATCGCCTTCAAAAATCCTATTAACCTTTTCTGAACCGATGTCCAGAGAGTCTATTTTCGATCCTGCTAATTACCAGTTAATCGCTAACGATAACATTTTGGTTGAAGTAATTAAAGTAGGTGTGGTTAAAGGTGATTCTGCAGTAGTGCTGTTTTTTGACAAAGATGAAGAATGGATAAGTTTTCAAATAACCGTGCATAATCTAAAAGATAAAGCCGGCAATTTGATAAATGCTGATAAAAACGTTGCAGATGTTGGAAATAACCTAAGGCGAACAATCCCGGTTACCTTATTAGATAATTAATGATATCGTATTATACGTCAGAAAAGGGAAATAATAATTTATGCCACAAATCGTTGGTCTCAGCTTGGTATCGTTATGGTCACTAGGATTTTTAACACCTTTTACAATTGTAGGTTTTATGGAAGTTCTTCTGCTAATTGTTTTTTTTAAATTTGTTTTTAGAAAAATCAGTAGCTGGGAATTCCTGACAATCGGATCAGCTAAAAAATTGCAAAAAACGACATTGGGCAAGATTAATTAACCTGAGGAAAATCATCCTTCAGAAAAATTTTGGTAAATGATCTGATACTGGTTTCGTACTTTAACTCAATTGTATTGCTTTATTTCAGAAGTAACATTCAATTTTGTTAGTACATTAAATTATGATTGGATAAAAGAATGAAAATTGTTACGGTTTTATTATCGATAGTTATAACACTGGTTTTTATATCCTTAACCAGGTCAGAACCAGGTTTCAATGGAACATCCCCGGGTTGTGGTGATTCAGGCTGTCATAACATTCAGACAGGAATTGTTTCAGCGGAAGTGCTAAGTGATTTTCAAGTAAGAGTTACATTAACCGGAACAACATCTAAAGTTGGTGGAGAACTCATTAATGCCGGTGGAATTGTAGTAGATGTAATTAATTCTACATCGGATAACCCATTTATTTTGACTGCTCCAGCTGCAGGTACCTATACCGTAAATGCAGGATTTAAAAACCCATCACGTAGTTGGGAATCAACTTCCACGGTTATAAATGTAACCGGTGTTGATGAAAAATTAATTGGATTGAACCCGGCTGAATTTAAGCTATACTCAAACTATCCTAATCCTTTTAACCCATATACAAAAATCCGTTATGCAATTTCTGAAACAGCATTTACAACAATTAGGATATATTCATTAATTGGTCAGGAAATTTCTACACTGATAAATGAAGAAAAATCACCCGGTATTTATGAAGTAAATTTTGATGCATCTGATTTTAATCTTACAACTGGAACATATTTGTACAAATTGCAAACTGGAAATTTCGTCCAGACTAAAAAAATGATTCTACTTAAATAACAACATATGTCATTGAAAATATTCCCACTTAGTGATTCATCCATAAGGTCTAATCCCTTTTTCATCCTTTCGCTCTATTGAAAACATTGCATAATTCAACGTAATCTTAAATGTAAATAAAAAGGAAAAATTCTATAAAAAATTAATTGTGGCTTTAGTACAATTTATTTCCTGTTCATTATTTGTTCATAATAAAGTTGGCGAGATGAATAAAGCAGAAACAATAATTAAAAAGTGATATTGATTTTTCGTTCTTACAAAAAAAATACATAATAAATTCAAAGGAGATAAAAATGAAAAAAGAAATGATGTTCAAATGGCTGCTTGTAGTGCTCATTATTTTTGCTTCAATAACCTACTTCGGTTGTGAACAAAAGAATGACAAAGCAGAACATCCACAAAATGATAAAGTTACGGCTGATACTACTTCTACAGCTGTTAAAAGCGAGGAACCAAAGGATACTGTTGTTGTAACAAAAATTACAATACCGGATTTGAAAGGCACATGGAGTGGAATCTTTGACGGAAGATCCAGTACGCTTAAGATTACGGAACAAATCGACAGCAGCTTTTCAGGAAAAATCACAATCAACTACAGACAGGTTACGAATCAGGAGGTGAAAGGTATTTTAAATACCAGAACTGGTGAAATAACAATGTCAGATCAATTAAAGAGTCGTTACCAGGGAAAGTATAAGGGAGTATTATCAACAAACAATAATAATTTCTCCGGAACTTTTACAATGGATAACGACGGTACAAAATATTCATTTAACCTAAATAAAAAATAAAGGAAGACCGCAATGAAAAAACTAATTTTATTTCTAATAATTCCATTTACAGCTTTGATGATTACCTCCTGTGATACGAGTAATGATCCTATAACTCCGGCTCAACAAGGCAATATATTCGTATCCTCAAATCCTGCAGGAGCACAAATTTGGCTAGATGGAACAAACACCTCAAAATTAACAGCCGATACAATTAAAAATGTTAATGAAGGAGTACATTCCGTTACATTAAAAATACAAGATTATAGAGATACAACTTTTTCTATTAGTGTTACCGGTGGACAAACAAGTATAGTATCTAATGTTACTCTTGTTACTAATATTCTTACAGAGCTATTTGGTCCTGTAAAAATTTATGAAACTACCGGAACGAGCGCAACTCAACCAAGCGGATTGGATCTTTCAACCGGCTTAGCATATGGAGTCTCTTCAGCTCAAAATATTCTTGTAGATATTTATTACTCTAGTTCAGGATTCCTTGTTCAGAGTGCGGATCTTTATCCAAATCTTATAAGAGAAACTGATTTCTTCGTTTCTTCGGCAACCGGATTATTTGATGGTGAGGATTCACCATTAAGAAATACTGGAACATGGACTGATAACATTGGTGATAGAGAAAACAATTATGTATTTCTTTACGACCATGATGGGAATTACTCGAAACTAAAAATAGTAAACTGGGGTGGTGGTGTAATTGGTGAACCGGCTTGGGTTGAAGTACAGTGGATTTATAACAAAACTTTGCTGGATAACCGTTTTTAGCAACTAAGAAATTTCTGATTGTAATATTAAATTATTTATTAAAGCCCCTCGTCGTAAGATGAGGGACACTTTTTATATAAGATAAACATTTGATTATTAGCAGTGGGAAGGAGATTAAAATGCGTGGAGCAATCAAATACAAGAAAAAAGAAATTGTACTTATATCGATTGTTGTCGGATTATACATAATCGCATTTCTTTATATAGCAAGCGAATATTTGTCTGATCTTTCTGCCACTGCTTCATTGTATTAAAAAACATTGAAAATTTAGGACGAAAAAATAATTTCTTACAAATAGCATTCCCAATTTCATGTAATAGATGTAGTCCTTTTTTCATCCTTTAGAGTGATTGATTTTACATCCAAATTAGTTGCATCTTGATATTAGCAAAATGATTGGTACTAATATGCCTATTAAATGATTTTGTAAAATAAATAGAGATAGCGATGAAAAAAATAAGATTACTACTAATTGAAGATAACCGTCTGCTTCGTGATGGAATAAATTCTATTCTAAAACCTCATAAAGATATTGTAATAATCGCAGCATCCGGGGATGCAAAGAACACTCTTGTAAAAATCAATCAGTTAAAACCAAACGTTGTTCTTTTGGATTTAGGATTGCGAAGTCAGAATAGTTTGCATGTTGTTGAGGTAGTTAAAAGAGATTTTCCCATGGCAAAAATAATAGTAATGGATCTTGCACCGGTACAAGCCGATATTTTACAGTTTGTAAAAGCTGGCGCAAATGGGTTCATACTTAAAGATGCATCATTAAAGGATTTTTTAATCACAATTCGCTCGGTTTCTGAAGGAGCTACTGTACTTCCTCCTTTATTAATAGATTCGCTTTTTTCTCAGATTGTTGATCATGCAGTAAGAGAAGGCAAAGTTAAAATTAAAGAAGCCGTTAAGATGACAAAACGCGAACGAGAGGTTATTGGATTGCTTGGCGATGGTATGAGCAATAAAGAGATTGGACAAAAAATTCATATATCAACCTATACGGTTAAAAGTCATATCCATAATATAATGGAAAAGCTTGCTCTGCATACTCGATTGGAAATTGCAAATTATTCATACACTACAGAGACTCTTAGAACAATAACTAAAAGTATTTCGATGGTTAATAATTGATATTTCAATTCTTATTTAATTCAAGTTATTTAATTAACTCAATGGAAAGATGTAGTTCCCTTTTCATCCTTAAGATCGATAGGATTTTAGTCACCAATAGTTGATACTATAATCAAATAAAAATCTATAAATCGCTAAATTAAGTTTATTTACTGCAAGGATTACAAAATGAATATACTAATGGTTTATCCAATGTATCCGGATACATTCTGGAGTTTTAAACACGCTTTAAAGTTCGTTTCAAAAAAAGCAAGCTTTCCACCATTAGGACTTTTAACAGTTGCTTCAATGCTGCCCAAAGATTGGAATAAAAAACTAATCGATATGAATGCTAACCAATTGACTGACGATGAGATTCTTTGGGCAGATTTAGTTTTTATCAGTGCTATGTCAATTCAAAGTGAGTCCGCAAATGAAGTTATTGAACGATGTGTAAACTTAAAAGCAAAAATTGTAGCGGGCGGACCCCTGTTTACAAGCAGTTCAGAATATTACGATAAAGTTAACTACCTGATACTTAATGAAGCTGAGATAACACTTCCACTTTTCTTAAAAGATTTTAGGGAGGGAAAACCTAAACACATATACACTTCTGGTGATTGGGCAGATATTACAACTACACCATTACCGCAGTGGGATCTTGTATCAATGAATAATTATACTTCTATGAATCTTCAATATTCACGCGGATGTCCTTTCGATTGTGAATTTTGTGATATAACAGTCTTGTATGGAAGAAAACCTCGTACTAAAACAAAAGATCAGGTAATAGCTGAATTGGATGCATTATATTTTACCGGATGGCGCGGACCTGTTTTCTTTGTTGATGATAATTTTATCGGCAACAAAGTAAAACTGAAAAAAGAAATTCTTCCAGCTATAACAGAATGGATGACGAAAAGAAAAAATCCATTTTATCTGAACACCGAAGCATCAATCAATCTTGCTGATGATGAAGACTTAATGTGGCAAATGGCTAAAGCCGGATTTGAGGCTGTATTTATTGGGATCGAATCAACTAATAAAAAAAGTCTTATAGAATGTCATAAACCACAAAATGCAAACCGTGATTTAATTGAGAGCGTAAAAAAGATTCAGCAGTTTGGTCTTGAAGTTCAAGGTGGATTTATTGTTGGATTTGATAATGATCATCCGGAAATATTTGAAGAGATTACAGATTTTATTCAGCAAAGCGGAATTGTAACCGCAATGGTTGGATTACTTAATGCACCTAAAGGAACAAAGCTTGAGAAAAGATTGCTGGAAGAAGGCAGAATGTTGAATGATTTTACAGGGAACAATACTGACTTTACAATTAATTTTATTCCCAGGATGGATTCTGAAATACTTTCTGATGGTTATAAATCCATTTTAAAAACAATTTATTCGCCCAAGTTTTTTTATGAACGCGTAATGAGGTTTATGAAAGACTTTGAACCGAAGAAGAAAAAAGTTTTTCATCTTAATCCTAATTACATTCTTGCACTGTTCAGATCAATATTCAAATTGGGGATGATTGGTGAAGAAAGAATTTACTACTGGAAATTATTTCTCTGGACTTTATTCCGTAAACCGCAGTTGTTTTCGTTAGCAATTTTATTTGCGATCTATGGATTTCATTTCAAGAAAATATCAAATGGATTTTGTTAATGGAATCCTCTGATACATATCATTTACTATCGGAGAATTTAACTCTGAATGAAATCATGAAACTCTTTCTAAATATAGAAGGAGTTAAAAAAGCAGATGAAGGTAATTTTGATAAAGCAATAGAATATTTTTCAAAAGCGATTGAACTGCCGCCAAAAGATGCCATTTCTTATTTTAATCGCGCAAGTCTTAAGATGTACCTCGGAGATGTTAATGGAGCAATGAAAGACCTCAAATCATTGGAGAATTCCGGTTTAACTAAAATACTTAAGTTGATATATTCAATTATACTTTGTCTGGCGATAACATTTCTATTTTTATAGAGAATGCAAATCAAAATTTCTATTGGGGTTTTTAATTAAATATTTTTTGATTTAATAAATAAATCAATAATTAATTGTTACTCATTCCTCACACCAAAAAGATTTAATTCCTTTTTCATCCCTTTGGACTATTTTTTTGGATTATAAGTTTATTTATAATCTATTGTCATTTTGAGATAGAACTTATAAAACTATTCTGTTGAGGATAACAGACGTAATAAAAATAGAAAGAACAAATAATTATTGGATAAGATACCATGAAGAAAAAAGAAGCTAAATTTCAGAGAAAAACCCTTCCAAAATCCCCAACAAGTATTCAAGGATTTGATGAAATAACAGGCGGTGGATTACCTAAAGGACAGACCAACGCTTGTATGCGGAGGTGCAGGATGTGGTAAAACACTTTTTGCAATGGAATTTCTTGTTCGCGGTGCAACACTTTACAATGAACCCGGTGTATTTATTTCATTCGAAGAAACTGAAAAAGAACTTACTGCAAATGTTGCTTCGTTAGGATTCGATTTGGATAATCTTGTTGCAAACAAAAAAGATTTGGCTTGAACACATTCACGTTGAACGTGGTGAAATTGAACAGAGCGGTGAATATGATTTAAAAGGTTTATTTGTTCGTATCCATCACGCAATTGAAAGTATTGGCGCTAAACGTGTTGTGCTGGATACTATTGAATCACTCTTTTCAGCACTGCCTAATGCTACTATTGTGCGCACAGAACTGCGACGATTATTTGGCTGGTTGAAAAAGAAAGGTGTTACAACAATAGTAACCGGTGAAAAAGGTAATGGTACATTAACACGCCAGGGTTTGGAAGAGTATGTTTCCGATTGTGTTATTCTGCTGGATCATCGTGTTAGCGATCAATCATCCATAAGAAGATTACGCATTGTTAAATATCGTGGTTCAACACACGGAACTAATGAATATCCATTCTTGATTGATGAAGATGGATTTTCTGTTCTGCCTGTTACTTCACTTGGATTGAAACATATTTCTTCAAAAGAAAGAATTTCCACCGGTATTCCTCGTCTTGATACAATGCTATCCGGTAAAGGTTATTTTCGCGGCAGTACAGTGCTTGTTTCAGGTACCGCTGGTACTGGCAAGACAAGTCTTGCAGCACAATTTGTTGAAGCAGCTTGCAAACGTGGAGAACGTGTTCTGTATTTTGCTTTTGAAGAATCTCCAAGTCAATTTATGCGTAATATGTCTTCTATTGGAATTCATTTAGATACCTTGGGTAAAAAAAGGATTGCTTCACTTTCACGCAACACGTCCAACACTGCATGGATTGGAACATCATTTAACTACTACTATAAAATTAATTAATAAAGTTAAACCGCAAATTGTAATTCTTGATCCTATTGATGCATTCGTTATTGGAGGAAATCAAACTGAAGTTAAAATAATGTTACTTCGTCTTGTGGATTTTTTAAAGATGAGAAATATAACTGCATTCTTTGCAAGTCTCTCTAATGCAGGCGAAACATCAGGAACTTACAGATATGGCAATATCATCACTGATAGATACATGGCTTTTATTACGTGATATTGAAATTGGTGGTGAACGTAACAGAGGATTATATATTCTTAAATCACGCGGAATGGATCATTCAAATCAGATTCGTGAATTTATACTTACAGATCACGGAATTGAATTGCTTGATGTATATGTTGGTCCTGAAGGTGTATTAACTGGTTCAGCCCGATTATCACAAGAAGCGAAAAATGATGCAGAACAATTATTACGTACAACAAGAAATTGAACGCAAGCAATCTGGAATAGAACTTAAACGTGCAGCAACAGAAGCTCAAATTGTAGTTTTAAAATCTGAATTTAAAGCAGAAGAATCAGAAACACTCAAGCTTATTGAGATGGAAAAAGCAGCTACAAAAAGGTTCACAGAAAATCAGAAAAAAATGGCAGAAAGCAGAAAAGCAGATAAATTCATTAAAAAAGCTTTAGTTATTAGATAACACTAAAAAATCATAGTAATAGTAAAAACAACTAAAGGAAAAAATAATGAGCAAAGGTCAAGATAGTAAAAAGGGTTCAAAAAAAGAACCGACAAAAACTATGAAAGAAAAAAAAGCGGCTAAACGAGACAAGAAAAATGAAAAAAATAAACCGGGGATTCTAAATCAATAAATCTTCTTGTAAAATTTAGAGTTCACCTGATAGGTGTTCATCCAATTCATTTGTCTCTCTTACATCCAACGTGCAAATAATTGCCTTCCAGATCATATCATAAGGATGTAGTCCTTTTTCATCCCTTTGCCTGATTGTGCTAATTCATAATTCTATATAACATCATCCCAGAATAAATTGCCATAAATGATCAATGGAAAAAAATATCTCTGAGCCGTCCCAAACTGAAAACGGAACGCAGAAATCATACTGGAAGATTCCCCCGGAAGGACTATTGCTGATTCAGTATTTAAAAAATTCTTTTTAGAAGTAGCCTCACTTACAATTTTTACTTTGCGTTTTTTTAAAGAAGTAATTAAACCACCGTATGAGTTTAATGAAGTAATGAAACAATCTTTTCTGATCGGCTACAAGTCGCTTCCTTTGGTAGCTATTACAGGATTTATAATTGGACTTGTGCTTACTATACAATCAAGACCCACTTTGGCAAAATTTGGATCGGAATCATGGCTGCCTGCGATGGTAGCAGTTTCAATTATACGTGAAATTGGACCGGTTATAACAGCGTTAATATTTGCCGGAAAAGTTGGATCAGGAATCGGAGCAGAGCTGGCTTCAATGAATGTAACCGAACAAATTGATGCGATGCAGGTATCAGATACCAATCCGTTTAAATATCTGGTTGTTACAAGAGTGCTTTCTGCAACATGAATGCTTCCGCTACTGGTAGTGTATGCCGATGTGGTTGGTTTGTTGGGAGCATTTGTCGGCGTTAATTTAAAAGGAAATGTAAGCTCTTACTTGTTTTTTTCGCAGATATTTCAAAGCCTTGAATTTAATGATCTGTTCCCGGCTGTTCATTAAAACTTTTTTCTTCGGATTTGCAATCGGACTGATAGGAAGTTATAAAGGATATAATTCAAATAAGGGAACTGAAGGAGTCGGAAAAGCGGCAAACTCAGCCGTGGTATTCGCGTCGTTAATGGTTTTTATAATTGATATGATAGCAGTACAAATTACAAGTTTGTTTCAAAGTTAAAATTAAACAGTTAAAAAAATGCAAGAAAACACAA
>CAVQQN010000077.1:0-11257 GCA_963714775.1 uncultured Ignavibacteriaceae bacterium | reverse complement strand
TTAATTCGAACATACCCTTAACAAAACTCTGCCAGGAATATTTTCCTTTGAGTGATTTCATATTTGAAGTAAATTTTTTTCTTTGTCTTCTTTATAAAAACGGATAATAGCCTCTGCAAGTTTTTCAGAATTTTCTTTTTCAACAACAAATCCTGTTTTACCATCTTCAATAACTTCACCAATACCACCAACATTAGTTGCAATAACAGGCTTACAAAAATTTACAGCAACCTGCACTATTCCACTTTGCGTTGCTGATTTATAAGGAAGCACAACTGCATCTGATGCTGCGAAATCAGAACTTAACTTCGGATGTTGGAATAAAATCTTTTTTTAGAATTATTACATCTTCAAGCTTATGTTTTTCGATCAGTTCAATGTACTTTTCTTCCGGCTCGTAAAACTCTCCCGCAACGATAAGCTTAACATCCACATTTTTCCTTAGGATAGAAAATGCTTCAATCAGTACATCAAGTCCTTTATAATCTCTGATAAATCCAAAGAATAAAAGAATATTTTTGTCACTTAATTTAAGAAATTTCTTCGCTTCATCTTTATCAACACTATCCCCGAACAAAGAAAAAACAGGCAAAGGTAGAAGTTTATATAATGGGTTTTTGACAAACAGAAATAGATCTTTTTTAACCTGATCAGATAATGGTATAAAATAATCCATTTTCTTCAAGAAATATTTTGAAAGAGTTTTATCGCCAATTCTTTTCGTGCGGAATGATATTATGACAAACTGCAACCAATTTTGCTTGTGAGCTTTTTTTTATTTTTCCAGCTATCCACCCATAACAAGGACCAAAAAATGGAAGCCAATGTTTAAAGATTACTAACTCAGGTTTAATACTTATAATTCTTTTAGCAGTTGAGTTTCCAGCTAAAGGATTAATAGAATCCAGAATAACTTTCAGTCGGAATCCTTAATCAGTCCCTTCGACAGATTCAGTCTGTGATTTACCGGGAAATAAAAAATTTGGGTACTGTCTTTTGAATGTAATTAGAAAAACCTCATGGTTTTTAGCAAGTTCCTTATAAAGCAATCCAGCAGAATGTGCTATGCCACCTCTTAATGGATAAGCCGGTGAGACAATTACGATTTTCATTCTGTTTTGTTAAGGGCGGATAATAATTTGGTAAAATTCTAATTACGATCTTTAACAACATATTCTCTTTCACTCTGGTTTTGATGAACAAGCATTTCACCGAAGTAAACCAACAGAAAAGAACTGAACACCAACGATAATCAATAACATACCAAGAATAACATTGGTCTGTTGCTTAAAGGTCTTCCGCTGATCCATTCAACTGTTAAATAGCCATTAACGATAAGACCGATAAAAAATGATAATGCACCCAAGAATCCAAAGAAATGCATTGGTCTTTTTACATATCGTCCAACAAAAGTAACAGTAATTAGATCAATAAAACCTTTAAAGAATCTTGAAACACCAAATTTTGTTTTGCCGTATCTGCGCGGGTGATGCTTAACAGGAATTTCCGTGACAGTAAATCCCTGCCACTTTGCTAAAACCGGAACGTAACGATGAAGTTCGCCATAAACATTTAAGTTTTGCACGACTTCCCTTCTATAAGCTTTTAATCCGCAATTAAAATCGTGAATCTTAATTCCGCTTATTATTCTTGTTACAAAATTGAAAAATCGTGAAGAGTATTTTTTTATAAACGGATCAAATCTTTCTTTCTTCCAACCCGAACAAAGATCAAAACCTTCATCAAGTTTTTTTAGAAGATTCGGAATTTCGTGCGGATCATCCTGCAAATCTGCATCCATAGTTATGATTGCATCACCAGTTGCTGCTTTAAATCCAACCTGCAACGCAGCGGACTTACCATAATTTTTTCTAAAACTTATAAACTTTAATCGATTATCTACTTTTGCTGCATCTTTAATAATCTTTAAAGAACCATCTGTACTTCCATCATCAACAAAAATTACTTCATAAGGTTTGTTAAGCGGTTTAATTGCTTTTCTGATTTCATTGATCAGTGGAAGAATTGATTCTTCTTCATTTAGAAGTGGAACTACAATAGAAATTTTTTGAAAACTAACTCTGGTTGGTGGAGCTTGCTGTTCGCCAGGAGCGCCTTGCGGTTTGTAATATCTTTTTTTAGGATAATAACGTCTTCCGCCTTTACGATAATTATTTTGTGTTTGTCCCGCACCGCTCTTTTCTGTTTGATTTGGTTGAGCGGGTTTATTTTGATCTGTATCTGCCACAAGTACCTTTGTTAATTTACCTTTAAAATTAACCGAATAATGGCTTAAAAACAATTTAGATTTAATTTTTGCTAATTATTGAAATTTGTGACTGTGTATTCTTCTTGAAAACTATAACCTGAGATAATTAAAATTCCTCAAGCATTTTGAACTGATTCCTTCATCACATTGTTATAAAATCAATCTTGACTATTTAGTATAGATTGAATAGGTTTACATCGAAACAAATAAATGTTTTGCCAATGGAGAATGAATGAGTACGACAGAAACCCAGAAAATTGAAGAATTAGCAAATAAAGAGTATAAATTTGGATTTGTAACTGATATCGAAGCCGATACCATTCCAAAAGGTTTGAATGAAGATGTGGTTCGCCAACTTTCCGCAAAGAAGCAGGAACCCGAATGGATGACCGAATGGAGATTGAAAGCTTACCGTCATTGGTTAACGATGGAAGAACCAAAATGGCCAAATGTAAAATATCCGCCTGTGGATTACCAGGAGATTTCTTACTACTCTGCTCCAAAATCAACTCCAAAATATAAAAGTTTGGATGAAGTTGATCCTGAACTTCTTGATACTTATAAGAAACTTGGAATTTCTTTAGATGAACAAAAGATGTTAGCAGGAGTTGCGGTTGATGCTGTGTTTGATTCAGTTTCGGTTGCTACAACTTTTAAAGGCAAACTAAATGAAATGGGAATTATTTTCTGTTCATTTTCAGAAGCTGTTCGCGAGCATCCGGAATTAGTAAAAAAATATTTAGGAAGTGTGGTTCCTTACACAGATAATTATTATGCAACATTAAACTCCGCAGTTTTCAGCGATGGCTCTTTCGTTTACATTCCAAAAGGTGTTCGCTGTCCGATGGAGCTTTCAACTTATTTTAGAATTAATGCTGCAAATACAGGACAGTTTGAAAGAACATTAATTATTGCAGATGATAATGCTTATGTAAGTTATCTTGAAGGCTGCACCGCACCGATGAGAGATGAAAATCAATTGCACGCTGCAGTTGTTGAGTTGGTTGCACTTGAGAATTCACAAATAAAATATTCCACTGTTCAGAATTGGTATCCCGGTGATAAAGACGGCAAAGGCGGAATTTATAATTTCGTTACAAAACGTGGTGCTTGTCGTGGTACAAATTCCAAAATCAGCTGGACACAGGTTGAAACTGGTTCTGCAATAACCTGGAAATATCCAAGCTGTATTTTGCAAGGTGATAATTCGATTGGAGAATTTTATTCCGTTGCTGTAACAAATAATATGCAGCAGGCAGATACAGGAACAAAGATGATTCATCTTGGAAAAAACACACGAAGTACAATTGTATCAAAAGGTATTTCTGCAGGAAGAAGCAATAACAGTTATCGTGGTTTAGTTAAGATTGGAAAAAAAGCTGAAGGTGCACGTAACTTCTCACAATGCGATTCTTTGTTGCTTGGAGATAAATGCGGTGCACATACTTTTCCGTATTTAGAAATTAATAATCCAACTGCACAGGTTGAACACGAAGCAACAACATCTAAAATTGGTGAAGATCAGATATTCTATCTTAACCAGAGAGGAATCTCAACCGAAGATGCTGTTAGCTTGATTGTAAATGGATATTGTAAAGAAGTATTTAAAGAACTTCCAATGGAGTTTGCTGTTGAAGCACAAAAATTATTAAGTATAAGTTTAGAAGGAAGTGTGGGATAAATATTCAAATGTCATTCCCGCAAAGGCGGGAATCCAAAATATTATTAAATAGATTCCCACTTTCGTGGGAATGACAAGGCAAGAATTGAAAATAAAAAGGAAATAAAATGTTATTAGAAATAAAAAATCTTCACGCAAATGTTGAAGGAACAGAAATTTTAAAAGGTATAAACCTAAAAGTAAATGCTGGTGAAGTTCACGCAATTATGGGACCGAATGGTTCAGGTAAATCAACTCTTGCTTCTGTTCTTGCCGGTAAAGAAGAATATGAAGTTACCGCAGGTGAAGTTTTATACAACGGAAAAAATCTGCTTGAACTTTCTACAGAAGATCGTGCAAGAGAAGGAGTATTTCTTGCGTTTCAGTATCCTGTTGAAATTCCCGGTGTAAGCAATACAAATCTTTTAAAAACTGCTGTTAATGAAATAAGAAAATATCGCGGTGAAGAAGAACTTGATTCAATGGATTTTCTTTCATTGCTAAAAGAAAAAAGTAAACTAGTTGAACTTGATCAGAAATTTTTAAGTCGTGCAGTTAATGAAGGATTTTCCGGCGGTGAAAAAAAACGCAATGAAATTTTTCAAATGGCTGTTTTAAATCCAACATTGCAATACTTGATGAAACTGATTCTGGACTTGATATTGATGCTTTAAGAATCGTTGCAAACGGTGTTAACAAATTAAAGACAAAAGATAATGCTACAATTGTAGTAACACACTATCAAAGATTATTGGATTACATTATTCCGGATTTTGTTCACGTACTTTACAAAGGTAAGATTGTAAAATCCGGTGGTAAAGAATTAGCACTTGAACTTGAAGAAAAAGGTTACGATTGGGTTAAAAGCGATAAAGCAGAGGCTGTTGTATAAAAAAGAGTGTCATTCCCGCGAAGGCGGGAATCCAAAAAATGAAAATTTAAAAGTAGATTCCCACTTTCGTGGGAATGACAAATAGAAAATAGAACAAATGGAAAATAAAACAGACATAAAACAATACTTAATCAACCAGTTTGATGAATTTGAGAAATCATTAAATGGCGAGAAGTCATCAGATTTTCACAAAGTTAGAAAAGATGCAATCAGTAAATTTGCAGAGCTTACTTTTCCAACTCAGAAAGATGAAGAATGGAAATACACAAACATTTCATCTTTGCAAAAGCACAACTTCTCCCCTGCTGCTGTTAAAGCAAATGTTTCATCAGAAACAATAAACAAGTTTTTGTTTGATAAGATGGAACATAGTCTTTTAGTTTTTGTAAATGGAAATTTTTCTTCTGAGTTATCAAAACTGATTGATATTCCTAAAGGTGTTGTAATTGGAAGTCTTGCAGAGGCTTTGAAGAATAATAATCCAATTGTAAAAAAACATTTAGGCAAGTATGCTGAAAATGAAAATTATTTTTTCACAACTTTAAGTTCTGCTTTTACTAAAGACGGTGCTTTTATTTATGTACCTGATGGAAAAATTGTTGAAGATCCGATTCACATAATATTTATTACAAAGATCTGGATAGTGAAAAGATATTAACACAACCAAGAAATCTTTTTGTTGCTGGTAAAAATTCTCAGGTTACAATTATTGAGCATTACGTTTCGGATGAAGACAGTGTTTACTTTACAAACTCAGTAACTGAAATTGTTGCTGATGAAAATGCAATCGTTGATCACATAAAATTGCAGGAAGAAAGTAACAAAGCATTTCACATAGCACGAATGGAAGTTGACCAGGAGCGAAGCAGTAATTTTTCATCGCACTTAATTTCTCATGGAGCAGAAATTTCCCGCAATGATTTTAATGCAAGATTTAATGATGAAGGCAGTGAGTGTATGCTTAACGGATTATTTATGATTGGCGATGAGCAGCTTTTTGATGCACACACAATGATTGATCACGCAAAACCGCATTGCAACAGTCACGAACATTACAAAGGAATTTTGCAGGATAAATCAAAAGGCGTGTTTAACGGAAAAGTAATGGTTCGCCAGGATGCACAAAAAACAAATGCATTCCAGCAGAACAACACAATATTACTTTCTGATGATGCAGTAATGAATACAAAACCGCAATTAGAAATTTTTGCTGATGATGTTAAGTGCTCACACGGTGCAACCATTGGTAAGTTGAATGATGAAGCAAAATTTTATTTAAAGTCACGTGGTATTGGTGAAGATGCTGCAACAGCAATTTTAATTCATGCTTTTGCAAGTGATGTTATAACTTCAATAAAAATTCCTGCTTTAAGAGATTATCTTGAAGAAATAATTACAAAGCGATTTAATCAATAGAAAGTCCGATAATGGATTCCAAAGCTGATTCTGCTTTAATTGTAGATAATAGAGATGTATGATGTTCAGAAAATCAGAAATGATTTTCCGATACTTAAAATTATGGTTCATGGTAAACCGCTTGTTTATCTTGATAATGCCGCAACTACTCAAAAGCCGCAATACGTAATTGATAAGACAAATAATTATTACGAAAAGATGAATGCAAATATTCATCGCGGTGTTCACGCACTAAGTCAGGAAGCTACTGAAGCTTTTGAGAGTTCACGAATAATTATTAAGAATTTTATAAATGCTCTTGGTAAGAATGAAATAATTTTTACTCGCGGTACAACAGAATCAATAAATCTTGTAGCTTCATCTTATGGAAGAAAGAACATTAAAGAAGGTGATGAAATAATCATCTCAACAATGGAACATCATTCTAATATTGTTCCATGGCAAATGCTTTGTACTGAAAAAAATGCCAAGCTTCGTGTCATTCCTATCAATGATGAAGGTGAAATCATCTTTGAAGAATTTGAGAAGATGATAAATGAAAAGACAAAATTTGTTTCAGTTGTTTATGCTTCAAATTCACTTGGAACAGTTAATCCTGTAAAGAAGATTATTGACTTAGCACATAGTTATAACATTCCGGTAATGCTTGATGCTGCTCAAGCGGTTAATCATTTAAAGATAGATGTTCAGCAACTTGATTGTGATTTTCTTGCTTTTTGCGGACACAAACTTTACGGACCAACTGGAATTGGAATTCTTTACGGCAAAGTAAATCATTTAGAAGCTATGCCTCCCTATCAAGGCGGTGGTGATATGATTTCTAAAGTTACATTTGAAGAAACAACTTACAACGAACTTCCGCATAAGTTTGAAGCTGGTACTCCTGATATTGCAGGTGCAATCGGTTTAGGTGCAGCGATTGAATACATTGAGAAAATTGGACTAGAAAACATTGCGTATCATGAAAATATTTTGCTTGAGTATGCAACAAAAGCAGTTTCTGATTTACAAGGTTTAAGAATCATTGGAACAGCAAAAGAAAAAATTGGTGTTTTATCTTTTCATTTTGAAAATGTTCATCCGCACGATGTTGGAACATTTTTAGATTTTGAAGGAGTTGCAATTCGTACTGGTCATCACTGCACACAGCCATTGATGAGAAGATTTAATGTTCCTGCTACATCTCGTGCTTCATTCGGAATGTATAACACTATTGAAGAAGTTGATGTTTTAGTTAACGGACTAAAGAAAATTTTAGAGGTATTCGGATAATGGATCAGGAATTAAGAGAACTTTATCAGCAGGTAATTTTAGATCATAATAAATCACCAAGAAATTTTAGATTGATTGATCATCCAACAAATCATGCTGAAGGATATAATCCACTTTGCGGTGATAACATTAATATTTTTCTTTCTATAAACGATAATGGAATTATTGAAGATATTTCTTTTCAAGGTTCGGGATGTGCAATTTCAAAAGCTTCTGCTTCTTTAATGACATCAATGTTAAAAGGAAAATCAGTTGAAGAAGCTGAAAAGATTTTTAATAAGTTTCATGAATTAGTAACTGATAAGCTTGGTGATAATCCTGATATTGATGAACTTGGGTAAACTTGCTGTATTTGGCGGAGTAAGAGAATTTCCTGCACGAGTTAAATGTGCATCGCTTGCATGGCATACAATGATAAATGCTTTGCATAATAAAAATGAAAAAGTGGTAACGGAGTAATTTCATTGTTACCTTGATGCATTGCTCGATTGTTCTTTAACAATGAAACAATTGAGCAATCAAACAATAAGAGTATAATTTTAAGAAGTAAAATGCAAAAGATCAGTAAACAAGATTTAGAAGAAAAAATAATTCAAACACTTAAAGGTTGTTACGATCCTGAAATTCCTGTGGACATTTTTGAGTTAGGTTTGATTTATGAAATTGCAATCGATGATGATTACAATGTAAAAATAAAAATGACATTAACATCACCAATGTGTCCTGTTGCAGGCTCACTTCCACCGGAAGTTGAAGGAAAAGTAAAAGCAATTCCAGAAGTAAAAGATGCAAAGATTGAATTGGTTTGGAGTCCACCCTGGGATAAAGATATGATGTCTGAAGTAGCAAAATTGGAATTAGGGTTTTTGTGAATATTCTAACTGTCATTCCGTGCGAACGAAGTGAGACACGGAATCCAGATCTTAACTTAGATAGCTTCACCGACTTCAGCGGATTGAAATGACAAATAGATTTTTAAGAATTAAAAATAAAAAGGAGCAAAAAATGTTTAACATAAGTTCACGTCCACCAATGTACGATCAAGATGCGGTTCAGCCAATGCGCGATGAATTAATTGCGGTTGGCTTTGAAGAATTATTATCTGCAGAAGCCGTTGATGCTGCAATTAAAAATAATGATGATAAAACTGTTTTAGTATTTATAAATTCTGTTTGCGGATGCGCTGCAGGAAGTGCGCGACCAGGAGTTTCACTTGCTTTACAGAATGATATTATTCCAGATAAACTTTACACAGGATTTGCAGGACAGGAACGTGATGCAGTTGAGCGCATAAGACAGCACGTAAAAGGATTTCCACCATCATCACCAAGTATTGCATTGTTTAAGAATGGTGAGTTAGTTCACTTTGTACCAAGATTAGATATTGAAGGTTATTCTGCTGAACAGATTGCAGCTAATCTTAAAAATACTTTTAATGAAAATTGTTCTGCAAAAGGTCCATCAATAACTCCAGAACAATTTGAGCAAGTACAATATGCTAAACAATGTGGATCAAAAATTCCGTTGTTTAAAGGATAATAGTTCATTCCGAGTCCTGATTTATCGGCGAAGGAATCTATAATACAGATTGCTTCGTCGTCACTAAGGGACTCCTCGAACAATGACAATAAGAGTAGAAAATGAAATTTAGTACACAAGAAGAATACGGTTTAAGATTGTTACTTAGAATCGGGAAAAGTGATTCCGATAAAGGAATGACTATTCCCGAACTGAGTGAGCAGGAAAAACTTTCTGAAGCAAATGTTGGAAAGATTTTACGTGCATTACGTCTTGCCGGATTTATTGAAAGTTCACGCGGACAATCTGGCGGTTACAAACTTGCTCGTTCTGCAAATGAAATTCTTGTTGGTGATGTTCTAACTGCTCTTGGCGGAAAACTTTATGAATCTACTTTTTGTGATTTGCACGCAGGAGTAGAAAATATCTGCACAAATTCTATTGATTGTTCAATTCGCTCACTATGGAAAACAGTACAAACAATGCTTGATGGATTGTTAAGCAAAATTACTTTGCAGGATTTACTTGGTAACGAACAGCAAGTGGAATTGTTTGTTACAAATATTACTGAAGAGTTGGAAAGTAACGGCACAAAGATATAGTTCATAGTGTTTATAATTCATTTTCGATTTATAATCTCACAACTACCTAATTATTTTATTTCACTTTATAATATATTTGAATGCAACAAATAGAATAACTATTAATTCAATAATACCTAACAAGAAAAGCATCTTAAAATATTTCCATCCAACATCTTCAAAATATTTTTTCTCTGGTAAAGCAAAATTGAATAACAACTTAATTTTTTTTGATTTGAATTCGGGTTTTAAGAAAGCTAACACTTTGATATGCAAAATAAAATTTGTAATCGAAATGATAAAAATACTTATGATAAATATAACCGTTTTAGTCATAATACTATTACCATAAACTATTTCTTAAAGAACTAACTTCTTAACCGTAACCTTCTCCAGCATTTTCATATTCACTTCAACACCAATTCCTGGTTTTGTTGGAACATCCATTGTTCCATCTTTATTAACAAGAAATTCTGGTTCAACAATATCTTCTTTGTAATAACGTTTACTTGCAGAAATATCTCCTGGCAAAGTAAAGTTTGGCAGTGAAGCAAGTGCAACATTTCCTGCTCGTCCAATTCCGCTTTCTAACATTCCGCCGCACCAAACAGGAATATTTTTAGAAGCACAGTAATCGTGTATAAGTTTTGATTCTGTAAATCCGCCAACACGACCGGGTTTTATATTTATAACTCTGCAGCTATCTAATTCAATTGCAGCACGAGTATCATCAAGCGAGTGAATACTTTCATCAAGACAAATTGGAGTTTTAAGATCTTTCTGAAGTTTTGAGTGATCATAAATATCTTCATAACCAAGCGGCTGTTCAATCAATAACAAATTCAAATCATCCATCTGCTTAAACAAATCTATATGCTTTAATTCATAAGCAGAGTTAGCATCAACCTGAAATAGAATATCTGGAAATTCTTTTCTTACTGCTTTAACAAATTGAATATCATTACCGGGAGCAATTTTAATCTTTATTCTTTTATAACCTTCAGCAAGATAACCTTCAATTTTTTTTATCAAATCAGAAACAGAAGATTGAATACCAATACTTACACCAACATCAATTTTATTTCTTGTTCCGCCCATCATTTTTGAAAGAGAAATATTTTTTGATTTAGCAAACAAATCCCACAACGCTGCTTCAAGTCCGGCTTTTGCCATCATATGTCCGCGTACTTTTTCATAAGATGCAATTGCACTATCGATACCAGAAATATCTTTGCCAAGAATTGCATGGAATTAAAAAATCCTGTAAGATGTGCCACGCTGTTGTAACTGTTTCGTAAGAGTAAAACGGAGTTCCTTCAGCAACACTTTCGCCCCAGCCTGTAAAGCCTTCGCCATCAACACGAACAATAATATGTTCTTCATCGTATTCAGTTCCCATTGAAGTTGTGAATGGAGAAACTAATTCCATTTTAATGTGGCGGAGTTCAATTTTTTCGATTTTCATTTTGATCCTATTAGGAATAATTGTCACATTGAGCTTGTCGAAATGTGAATTAAAAAAATGATCTAACTGTCATCCTTCGACAAGCTCAGGATGACATCTGTTTAATTTTATAAATCACCAATAACTTTAATTAGTCTTTGCCAAAGTTCACTTCCATTTTCACCATTAGTCATTATCACAATTC
>CAVQQN010000076.1:0-71468 GCA_963714775.1 uncultured Ignavibacteriaceae bacterium | reverse complement strand
GAAAACGTTTGCCACTGGCTCACCGTGATGGCTCCCGCTCAAGTGATTGAACCCAAGGACTTGCCTCCTGAGGTGCTGGCTGGAACGCTAGGCGTTGTTGTGAATAGCAGCGGCAGTGAGCAACCCGCGCTTACGCCTGCCTTTACCCTCGCATCTAGCCCCGCATTAGCCTCCGCATCAACCCCTGTACTTGCATTCGCATTTACACCCGTGTTTACGGCACCCGTGGCTCAACCGATCGAGTTGCCCGCAGTGGAATCGCCTGCATTGCTGCTGCATGCGCACGATCGTACTTGGGAGTTGGGTTTGGAGTCCGAGGCCTTGACGCTGCTGGAATCGGGGCGCACGGATGTGTGGGATGCGCTGTGTCGGCGCTTCGAGTCCAAGCTGATTCAAACGGCCTTGCACAACACCAAGGGGCGACGTATTGAAGCCGCCCAAAAACTGGGCATTGGGCGCAACACCATCACCCGAAAAATTCAGGAGTTGGGGTTGGAGCGATATTTTTCGGTTTTTAAACTCCTAAATTGATAGCTTTAGCCGCATATTTATCAAGGCTTAAGGATCAATTAATCATCCTAAAATGGGTTACCAAGCCCATTTTCCAGGGTTCTGGGAGGTATCTGACCTGTACACAGGCAAGTTTACAGTCGTATTCAGGTATAAATTGACGACCTAATACCCCTGTTGTGCTTTCTAGTGCTGCTGCAAAAGCTATTTATTTAGGAGTGATGCGCTGAGGGCAAAATGCATACGCAGTCAGGCCGATCAGTCCATGATTTCCAGCTTCATGTCATCAGCCCACAACGTCCCGCCGTCTTCTAGCATGACACCAATGCGCAGAAAATAAGCGCCAGAAGGGCACTTTGATTTCAACCGTACGCCGTTGCCAGGGCTGGTTGCCTTTGAGGCGCGATGCGTCCATATGATCCCATCGCAAGATGCTGCTTGACCCCGAGACCGCCTGGATAATATCTAAGCCACCGCCGCCGCCGTCGGCGTTTTCGGTTTTTAAGTAACCTGAAAGGCGGGCCGTTTCATTCAGCCACTCGGGGGGGATCGTTAAGTTTTGGTCAAGGATGCCGTAAGCCTCTTGTCCGTGGCGGTGAATGCGGCGCTGCTGGGGGCGGAGTAGGCATCCACGGGGTCGATGGTGAAGGTGTAAGAGTCCCCGTTGGCATGCTCTGCTGTACCCCCTAATCGGCAACAGCCGCATTGGCATTGGCACTGAAGGAGGGGTTCTTTAGGAAAATTTCTGTACTGCTGCGCACGGGGGTACTGGCAGGGGGTACTTGGGGATGTACTTGGGGATGTACTCACGGGTGTGCTTGAAGGCGTACTGGCCGAGGGGCTTGCCGCTGTGCTGGTTGATGTGGATGCCGTCGTGGTTTCTGTCGAAGGCGATGGGCTGGCTGAGCAAGCGGCGATGGAGGTAGAAACTATCAAGAAAGAGACTAAATATTTCATACAACGAAAGGGTGTTTAAAAACAAACAACCCGCTGATGTTGCCATCAAACGGGTTGTTTGGGTGTTCAATTTTCATTCGAAGGGCACGGTAGGGCGTGCCCACAAGTTTAAATTCAGCGTTGCCCAATAGGCATCACATCACGGCGCTCAGAGCCAGTAAACAATTGACGTGGACGGCCAATTTTGTACTCAGGGTCACCAATCATTTCGTTCAACTGAGCAATCCAACCTATAGTGCGTGCCAAGGCAAACACAGCGGTGAACAGCGGTGTTGGGATGCCAATAGCGCGTTGCACGATGCCAGAGTAGAAGTCCACATTGGGGTACAACTTGCGGGAGACGAAGTAGTCGTCTTCCAATGCGATTTTTTCCAATGCCATCGCTAGTTTGAACAACGGGTCATTTTCTAAGCCGAGCTCAGCCAACACTTCTTTGCAAGTTTCTTGCATCAACTTGGCGCGTGGGTCGTAGTTTTTGTAAACGCGATGACCAAAACCCATGAGCTTAACGCCAGAGTTTTTGTCTTTGACTTGTTCCATAAACTCGCCCACTTTGCTGATGCCACCCATTTTTTGGATGTCTTCCAGCATGTTCAAGCAAGCTTCGTTCGCGCCGCCGTGGGCAGGTCCCCACAGGCAAGCGACGCCTGCTGCGATGGCTGCAAACGGGTTGGTGCCAGAGCTACCGCACAAACGGACTGTTGATGTTGAAGCATTTTGCTCGTGGTCTGCGTGCAAGGTAAAGATACGGTCTAAAGCGCGTTCCAACACGGGGTTGACTTTGTACGGTTCGCAGGGTGTTGCAAACATCATGTGTAAGAAGTTGCCTGCGTAGCTCAGGTCGTTACGTGGGTAAACCAAGGGTTGACCGACGGTGTACTTATACGTCATTGCCACCAACGTCGGCATTTTGGCGATCAAACGGATGGCAGAAATGTCGCGGTGCTCCGCGTTGTTGATGTCCGTGCTGTCATGGTAGAACGCAGACATTGCGCCGACCAAACCCGTCATGATCGCCATCGGGTGCGCATCGCGGCGGAAACCACGCAAAAAGAATTGCATTTGCTCATTCACCATGGTGTGGTTGGTGACGAGTGTGGTGAAGTCAGTTTTTTGTTCTGCGTTGGGCAGCTCGCCATACAACAACAAATAGCAAGTTTCTAAAAAGTCGCAATTGGTAGCAAGCTGTTCAATGGGGTAGCCACGGTAGAGCAATTCACCTTTGTCGCCGTCGATGTAGGTGATGGCTGACTGGCAAGCTGCGGTCGACAAAAAGCCTGGGTCATAAGTAAACATGCCCGTTTGCGCGTACAGCTTACGGATGTCAATCACATCTGGGCCGACCGTGCCTGAGTAAACTGGCATGTCGATGCTCGGGCTACCGTTGCTAAACGACAGGGTGGCTTTGTTATCTGCTAGTTTCATGGGACGTCCTCTGTGGGCTGTGGTTATAAAACGGTTTGCTTTATTTCGCAACATCTGTAGCACTTCACGCGCTTCAGCGCAGTCTAAGAGGGGCTGCTAATCACAAGTTCATCAAGCGATTTCCGTGCCAAGTGCAAATCCAGCAAGTCGTTGTCGCTCAAATCCATTAAAACATTCAGACCTTGCGCTTGCTTGACAGTCAAACTAGCAGCGTATTGGTTGAAAAACCGTTCGATGAACAAATCATTCTCCAGCAAACCGCGGCGGCAGCGCCAGCGCAGTTTGCTCAGGGCTCGTTCATTCAAAGTTCGGCTTGCCTAACTTTTTAGACGGTTCGCATAACCATCATTTCTTTGATCTTGCCGATAGCCTTGGTCGGGTTCAAACCCTTTGGGCACACATCCACGCAGTTCATGATGGTGTGGCAGCGGAACAGACGGTATGGGTCTTCCAGGTTGTCCAGACGGTCAGCGTGGCTTCGTCGCGGCTGTCGGCGATGAAGCGGTAGGCTTGCAGCAAACCAGCCGGGCCGACAAACTTGTCTGGGTTCCACCAGAAGCTCGGGCAGCTGGTCGAGCAGCTGGCGCACAAAATGCATTCGTACAAACCATTCAACTCGTCGCGCTCTTCAGGGCTTTGCAGACGCTCTTTTTCAGGCGGCGCGGTGGTCGTTGATCAGGTACGGCTTGATCGAGTTGTATTGCTTGAAAAACTGCGTCATGTCCACAATCAAATCGCGAATCACCGGCAAGCCTGGCAGTGGTTTCAAGACGATATCGCCTGTGCAGTGTCAGCATGTTAGTGAGGCAAGCCAAGCCATTTTTGCCATTGATGTTCATCGCATCAGAGCCACACACGCCTTCGCGGCAGGAACGGCGGAAGGTAAGGCTGGGGTCTTGCGCTTTAAGTTTCATCAACGCATCCAGCAACATGCGTTCGTTACCATCCAATTCAACTTGGATGGTTTGCATGTACGGTTTTGCGTCGGTATCAGGATCGTAGCGGTAGATTTTGAAGGTACGTTTCATCTTGTTCTTCTCCGGCTTTAGAACGTGCGAACCTTGAGGGAACGCTCTGCTACCGTCAACGGCGTCATGTTGACAGGCTTGTAGGTGGAGGGGTGTTGGTGCTGGCGTGCCACAGCGTGTGCTTGTGCCATTCTTTGTCGTTGCGGCCATTCGGGAATTCAACGCTGGTCTGCCGTAGTCGTCCACGGTGTGTGCTCCACGGCTCTCGTGGCGAGCGGCGGCTGAAAACGATGGTTGCTTGGGGCGCATTCGATCAAGTTGTCCACTTCCAGCGCTTCAATCCGCGCTGTATTGAACACTTTGGACTGGTCTTTCAAGGCAATTTTGCCCACACGCTCACGCAGTGCGGCAATCTTGACGACACCTTCGTCTAGCGTGACTTGCTTGCGGAACACACCTGCGTGCAGCTGCATGCTGGCGCGCAGATCGTTCGCCACATCTTGTGCGTATTCGCCCGTGCTGGCGTTGTCCAAACGGTTGAGTCGCTCTAAAGATCGGTCAGCCGCATCGGCGGGCAACTCTTTGTGGTTTTTGGCTTTGTTGTTGAACTCCACAATGTGGTTGCCCGCAGCGCGGCCAAACACCAACAAATCGAGCAATGAATTGGTGCCCAACGGTTGGCACCGTGAACGCTGACGCAAGAGCAGTCGCCCACCGCGTACAAGCCATTCACCACTTGGTTGTGGAGCCATTGGTCTGTGTGACCACTTGTCCGTTGACGTTGGTGGGGATGCCACCCATTTGGTAATGGATCGTGGGCACGACGGGGTTGATCCCTCAACCGTCCCGGAATTTCCTGATCTGTGGCGATAATTTCGAGAAGGCTTACACCGCCGCAGAGGCAGCGGGATTAGCTACTCGGTCTATTGGCGCACGAGACCTATACGCACGCATGTTGCGCACCCTTGCCGAGACCGGAAATGGCTGGATGACATTTAAAGATGCATCCAACCGCCACTGCAATCAGAGCGCTGATCCGAAAAATGTCGTTCATCTCTCCAATCTCTGCACGGAGATTATCGAAGTCACCCAGAATGACGAGACGGCCGTATGCAATCTTGGATCCATTAATCTTGCCAAGCACTTGTGTGACGGAGAGATTGACTGGAAGAACTGGTGCTACTCGTTCGAACCGCCGTTCGCTTCCTCGACCGTGTGATCGACATAAATTTCTACCCAAGTCCAGAATCTGCGGCAAGTAATCCCAAATGGAGACCAGTGGGTCTGGGACTTATGGGATTGCAAGATGTTTTCTTTTCGCTCGGCATCGCATTTGACTCCGAAGAAGCGCGCGAACTTTCGACCAAGATCTCCGAAGAGATCTACTTCCAAGCCCTATCGGAATCGTGCGAGTTGGCGAAAAAGAATGGTCCCCATCCGGCTTACGCATCCACCAACGTTGCACAAGGGACTTCCTGCACTTTGACGGGTGGGATGTTGAAAAAAACAGTGAAGAGCGCTGGCAGGAACTTCGTAAGCAGATCGAAAAACACGGTCTGCGTAATTCCTTGCTGATCGCAATTGCACCGACGGCAACAATCGCATCAATTGCCGGATGCTACGAATGCATCGAGCCGCAAGTATCCAACCTTTTCAAAAGAGAGACTCTGACCACTTTGCAGAATAAATACAAAGTTCCGCATTTTGATGCTAAAGGTGAGTCGAATAGATTTTTTACTGATTCCGGTGTGCCGACAACTATTTTAAATACTGTGTTTTATTGGGAAAATTTTATTTACTTTGGACAGGGACCGAAAAAAGGTACCGATGGTAAGATTGCATTAACAATCCCGATGGCAGATAAAAAACTTCCATCCATTGCAGCCGAAGATATAGGAAAATGTGCATATGGTATATTCAAAAATGGAGATAAATATATTGGAAAAACTGTTGGTATTGCTGGCGGACATTTAACAGGAAAGCAGTTTGCCGAAGCATTTACAAAAGCATTCGGGAAAGAGGTTGTTTACACTCCCGTAACACCGGAAGTTTACCGGGGTTTTGGTTTTCCGGGTGCGGATAATATGGGGAATATGTACCAGTTCAAAGCGGAATTTGAAGCAGATTACTGCAATTCACGTAGTGTTGAACTTGCAAGAACCTTGAATCCTGCTTTGCAAAATTTTGAAAGCTGGCTTAAAGAAAATAAGACTAAGATTCCACTAGAATAAACTTTCTGTATATTGATTACAGTTTTAATAGTAAGTCACGGTGTTTTACGTAGCTTACTAAATTAATGATTTTAGAATAATACACTTTTTCCATTTAGTCATATCCGTAATCTTGCAAAAAATTAATTGCTAATTTTGCTTATAAAGGGCATTAATGAAAATAAAGTTAGTAAATGGCAGGCAAGTTACTTAAGTTTGCAGCCTCCGGTAATAAACCGGAAATTTATTTATTATTTATTAGAGGTCCTTTGTGAGCACTAAGTTATTTGTGGGTTCACTCCCATGGTCGGTAAATGATGAAAAGTTGAAAGAAACATTTGAAGGACATGGTACTGTTGTATCTGCAAAGATTATAACAGACCGCGAAACCAATAGATCCAGAGGTTTTGGATTTGTTGAAATGGAAAATTCTTCAGATGCAAGTAATGCTATAAAAGCATTAAATGAAACAGAAATTGATGGAAGAAATATTGTAGTTAATGAAGCTAAAGCACGCAACTAAGTAGATATTCTGTTCTGATTTCTAAAGGCGCCTTACGGCGCCTTTTTTATTTTAAATCTTTACCTCTTAAATTAAATAGCAGGCCATAACCAGCCGAATACACCGCCTGTTAATAAAGCATAAATCAAACCATCAAACATAGATTTTAATGTTGCGCCCCAGCTTTTTTTATACCAGATGCTTTGCTGAATTAACGCAAGACTGTAACCGACAAATGCAGTTGCGCCCGCAAACCTGAAAACAGCAAGATAATGTGCGCCCGGTGCCAGAGCGTGTCCTGCAATATATGCGGCAAAAACACCAACTATTAAACTATATAGAAACCATAGGGCAAGACTCGATCCCATTGTCATATCGGCGTGATCAAAAATGGTCATAACCGCGGCGGGACCCTTTTTGCATTTGTCCTTAAACTCCTGCGAGTTTCTTTCCTTATTGTCGGTAGTATAAGGCATAAAGTAATCACCAGCGGGAATGTTATGCTTTCTCAGGTCGTCCATTACCGCATCTTCTGAGGGAAGTTTTTTGAAATCGGAATTATGATATGTAAACATCATATGTAAAACAGAACTTACAATAAACACAAAAACAGCAGAAACAATAATAGGAAGCCACAATTGAATTATCGGATCCATATTGACTCCTTTAATAAATTATGAATTAATTGCAATTAGCCCAAAATAAAAAATAAGTAATTTTATTTAAGACTTGCAATCAGAATTTTAAAACGATTTAATTCTTAGTCCTACATCACAATTTTTTTACTCTAACCTCTAAACATTTCCGTCTCTCTTTTTTCGTTTCCCGTCTTTCCTTTGATGTTTGACGTTCTTAAGTTTGCATTAAGTTTAGTTTTACCTAATCAAACTGTAATAGACATTTATGAGCTATCAAAGGGACCAGCCATATAACGATCTGCCTGATCTTTTACCCGAAAATAATTTGTGGGAAACTGTTGAAGTTTATAAAAAACTGGCAGATGCCCGGGCTTCGTTAGCTGAGTTAAAGGGGAGGCTGCCTGTTATTCCTAATCCTTTGATGCTAATTAATACTTTGGTTTTACAGGAAGCAAAAGACAGCTCGACTATTGAAAACATTTTTACAACCAACGATGAACTTTACAAAGCTTTTTCATCTTCCGGTTCTAATGTAAATCCATCAACCAAAGAGGTGCTGCGTTACCGTGAAGCATTATGGAATGCTTTTACAAAATTTAAATCACCGTCAGGTTTTTCCGTCAATCTTGCTGTGGAAATATTTAAAACAATAACAGGTAAGAATGAAGAAATCAGAACTGTTCAGGTTTATATAGGAAGCACTAACAGTGTTGTTTACACTCCACCCGAGCAGGGAAGCATCCTTACGGCAAAACTAAACAACTGGTTTGATACGGCTCTTAATAATAATACCATTGATCCCTTGATTAAGATGGCTTTGCTTCACTATCAATTTGAAGCGATACATCCTTTTACTGATGGAAACGGCAGAACAGGCAGGATACTTAATGTTTTATATCTTTGTAATCAAAAACTTATTGATCTTCCGGTAATTTATCTTTCAAAATATATTCTTGAAAATAAAAACGACTACTATCGTTTGTTAAGGGAAGTTACAGAAAACGGTCAGTGGAAAAACTGGATTGTATTTATGCTTGATGCTGTTAAAGAAACTGCCGCAGTTACTCTTGAAAAGGTTAACACTATTTACAATAGTTATCTTGCCGCAATTGAAAAAGTAAAAACCCAGGCGCCGGAAATTTACACCCGCGAATTGATAGAGGTTATTTACAACCAGCCGTATTGTAAAATTGCTATTCTTGAGGAAAAGAAAATTGCATCCCGGAATACAGCCAGTAAGTATTTAAGAAAATTGGAAGAGCTTGGTATTCTTGCTTCGGAACAGGTTGGCAGAGAAACACTCTATAAAAATCTGGCGCTTTTAGAAATCCTTTCAACTAATTAAATATTGCACAAAAATATTGATATATTGTGCACGTCCTTTGCTAAGTGCACAACACCAGTGTATATTTTAATTGATCTGCACAAATATTAAGATATTTTGTGCGTATAGTTAATAATTTGCACAAGATTTGTGCACTTTTCTAAAATTATGCACAAATACTTAGTATTTTAGTGCATAATTTTGATACTTGAGGCTGGATACCTGATCCCAGAATAATGACAGACAACCACTTACCCCAACCTTCTGATTTACAAATCGTCCACTCAATGGATGATTATCATTCAGGGAGTTTATTAATTTCTCCTTTTGAATTTAATCACTTCTTACCTTCTTCATCAGCCGTCTTTTGTTTTCATCATTAAAATAATTACTGCATATATTGATCTAAAAGGCACTAAAAAAATCTAAATTAGCTAATGGCCGTTTATTTACCTACGTTTATCACCTCCGGTAATAGACCGGAATTTTATTTATTATTTATTAGAGGTTCTTTGTGAGCACTAAATTATTTGTAGGTTCTTTACCCTTTTCGGTCAGCGACTCAACGTTAAAAGAAACATTTGAAAAACATGGTTCTGTATTATCTGCAAAGGTTATTATGGACCGGGATACCAATAGATCCAGAGGTTTTGGATTTGTTGAAATGGAAAATCCTACAGACGCAACTAAAGCTATTAAAGCTTTACACGAATCATCAATTGATGGAAGAAATATCGTAGTTAATGAAGCTAAAGCACGCAACTAAAGGCTTAGCCATCCCTATGGAGATAGATATTCTGTTATGATTTTTTGAAAGGCGCTTTACGGCGCCTTTATAATTATCAGTTTAATGCTGTAGAAATTTTTAAACACAGAGAATTATGCAAATATCATACAACAACAATTGTATCACCAGTCCTTATCTTTAACCCGGTTATTATGTACTTAAAAATAAATTAAGATATTAAGTAACAGACCGCTATTAAATGTAAAATCAGTTTATGGTGAGTAGTTTAACTAAGTAATCAAAATCCTTTACTAATCCGGCATTTTATTTATTATTAATAAGAGGTTCCTATTGAGCACTAAATTATTTGTGGGGTCACTCCCATTGTCTTTTAACAACGAAATGTTAAAGCAAACATTTGAAAAACATGGATCTGTATTAACAGCAAGAGTTATGACAGACCGCACCAGCCGCAAATCCAGGGGTTTTGGATTTGTTGAAATGGAAAACTCTGCAGATGCATACGAGGCTGTTAAAGCACTAAATGAATTTAAAATAGAGGGCAAAACTATCATAGTTAATGAAACCTGATAATAAAATTAATTTTATACACATAAATTTATAAATAGATTTTATGTGGTAGTTTCTAAAAGGCGCTTTACAGCGCCTTTAATATTTTAAACCCGTATACTCTTATCCATCAGATTGAAAACTGCTCAAATCATTAATGCAGGAAAAGAAAATTGAGCGTGAGCTTTAGTCTTTTTCGTTTTCCCATTCCTCACTGAGCATTGCCTGCCCCTTTGGGGAACATTTATCCGCCGCGGCGGATTTAACATTTTATAAAACTTCTTGCCGCTCGCTTTTTTCGTCTTTCGTTTCTCGTTTTTTACTGAATCACTTTGCTCAATTTAGTTATCGCAAATGAAATCAATTATCGTCAAATACTAAACGGTACTTTTTGACTTTACAGGTAAATTTTTGCTTATTTGGAAAGCAAATTTTATTTAGAAATAAAATGCTTGGAATAAAACGTTGTTTTGATAAAGAATCAATTGTTATCATCACTTATTTTAGTGGTATAATAATTGGCTCCCTGTTACGATCTTAAAATATATATGTATTACATTAAGCGGATAGAAATATGAAACTACTAATAGGATTTTTGTTCTTTTGTTCGTTTCAGCTTTTCTCTCAATCATACCTCAATATTCTTTTATCTGATGGCAGTTATAAAAATTCCCCAATCAGTGATTTGAAAAAAATTACATTAAGCACTACCGGTGATTTAGTGTATTTATATCTTACCGATGGAACGACAGTAACAGAAAACACTGGCGACATTATAAGTTTTACTTTTAATAATACTCCATTAGGTGATCTAATACCGGTAGAGTTGTCATCTTTTAATGCTCTTCAAATCGGTTCTTCTGTTTTACTTAAATGGAGAACAGAAACTGAATTGAATAATTATGGATTTGAAATTGAAAGGGCAAAGGATTTAAATGGTTTTGTTCAGCAATGGAATAAAATTGGATTCATTGAAGGAAACGGCAACAGTACCAGTCCTAAAGATTATACCTTTTCCGATAATCCTGAAAGCGGCAGTAAATATTATTACAGGTTAAAACAGATTGACTGGAATGGGCAAGCTGAGTACAGTAATGTGATTTTCGTGGAAATAAAAGTTCCGAATCAATATGCGTTATATCAAAACTACCCTAACCCGTTTAATCCTGTTACAAACATTACCTATAGTTTACCATTTGATGGAATGGTTTCGGTTAAAATTTATGATGTATTGGGCAGCGAGGTAATTACATTGGTTAACGATCATCAAAAAGCCGGGATGTATACAATACCGTTTAACGGCAGTAATTTATCAAGCGGAATTTATATATGTAAAATTTATTCCGATAATTATAATTCTTCTATCAAAATGATTTTAATGAAATAATAAAAAGCAGAGAATAAAATGAAAAAAATATTTTTTTTAATTGTAGTGTTACTTATGGTAAATACAATATCAGCTCAACATAAAACTTTAACATTATACTATCCCGGTGACAGTACAAATGTTGTAAGTATAGCAGATCTTGATTCAATGGTAATATTTGTATGCGGAGCCAGTAAAGTTAATTATGCTGGGAAAGACTATAACACTGTACTTAATTGGTAATCAATGCTGGTTAAAAGAAAATCTTAATGTCGGAACACAAATCGTTCATGGGCAATGGCCAAGCAATAATGGAACAATTGAAAAGTATTGTTATAATGATCTACCTGCTAATTGTGACACTTACGGTGGATTATATATGTGGGACGAAGCAATGCAGTATGTTACAACTGAAGGCGCACAAGGGATTTGTCCCGACGGATGGCACATGCCGACAGAAGCCGAGGTTCAAACATTAATCACTTTTGTGGGAAATGACGGAAACGCACTGAAAAGGGAAGATCAAGGTAGTGGTGATGGGCAGGGAACAAACACCAGTGGATTTTCTGCTTTATTAACAGGTGGTAAAGAGTATTCTGGTGGTTATTATTCTGGTCTTGGAGAATGGGGTTCTATATATATTGGTAAAGATGGCTCTTGCGGATACGATTGCGTATATACATTCCAAGTATTAGCAACAAGCAGTACAATTAATTTTGGAGAGGGAACAATGCCAAGCTGGGGTATGAGTGTACGTTGTATTAGAGATTAATATAGAATGATAAAATTAATTCTTAATATATTTTTTTTACTAAGTATTAATTTTTCTTTTGCACAGGAAATTATAATTAAAGCTGCCAACTCTAACGGGAAGGCAGCTTTGTTTTCTTTATCAGGTGAAAGAACTTCCTTTATCGATTCAATCTCTATCCTCAATAACAACACTTTTCAATTCAATCTTAACAATAATCATCCCGGTTTCTATCGCCTTATATTCAATAATAAAAAATGGATTGATTTTGTTTACGATGATAATGACATAGAGATTGAAACTGATGTCGAAAATATTTTAGAAAAATTAAATATCATTCAGTCAGAGGAAAATAAAATTTATTACAGCTTTATTAAGCTAAACAAAGACTATAAAACAAAAACAGAACTTTTGCATTTAATACTTATGCGTTACCCCGCTGATGATGACTATTTGCAAATCACAAAAGAAAAACTTCTTATTGTACAGGAAGAATATCTGTACTTTATTAATGTAACCGCTCAATCAAATCCCAATTCATTTATTGCAAAGTATGTTAAATCTGTTCAATTACCCGTAGTTGATTTTGAAATTC
Organism: uncultured Ignavibacteriaceae bacterium; assembly: GCA_963714775.1. Lineage (GTDB taxonomy): Bacteria > Bacteroidota > Ignavibacteria > Ignavibacteriales > Ignavibacteriaceae > IGN3. The sequence continues at coordinate 58,925 of CAVQQN010000076.1, read as the reverse complement.
CTGTCGATCAGCAGTTAAATTATCTAAAAACACACGCACTTGATAATGTAAATTTTAATGATGATGGTTTAATTTACTCCGATGCTTTTGCAAGTAAAACAATAGAATATCTTTCTTATTATAGAAATCAACAACTGCCAATGGGCTTGCTTGAACAAGAATTTATAAAAGCTGTTGATTCGGTTTTAAACAAAGCAAAAGTAAATGATATAGTTTATAAACATATTGTTGAATACCTGCTGGATGGATTTAAGAAGTTCGGGTTTGATAATGTAATCAATTATATAGTTGATAATTATGTTATTAAAGATGAAATATGTCTGGATGAAAAATTATCAACCACACTTGAAAGAAGAATCAATCAAAACAAATATTTTAAAACCGGTTTTGCAGTACCTGACTTTTCCCTTCCTGATCTTTCCGGTTCTGAAATTCAACTAAGTAAAATAACGGCAGAAAAAACTTTAATAATATTTTATGCAAGCTGGTGCCCGCATTGTAAAACTCTTTTACCGCAGATATTTGAACTCTATAAAAAACAAGACGTAAAGAATATTGAAGTTGTCAGCTGTATCAATAGACACAGTAAAATCGGAATGGCAAAGCTTTGTAAATAATAATAACCTTACCTGGATTAATGTTTGCGATTTAAATGGCTGGGATGGCAAAGCCGCACTTGATTACTATCTTTACGCAACACCAACAATGTTTCTGATTGACAAAAACAAAAAAATTATTTCAAAACCTGCTGCGATAGAAGAGTTAAAAAGCATTTTTAATTTTTGGTTTTGAATTCTAAACACTTGTTACCTTGTTTCTACTGACTTTTATTTACTTTTGAAGATTTATCCGCCGCGGCGGATTTAACATTTTATAAAACTTCTTACCTCTCGCATCTTACATACTTAAGTTTGTAATGACTTAATAGGTGCCTTTATATCCTCTCCATATTTTTCTTTCCATCATCTTTATTTTAACCGGCTTATTCCCTTTATTAGTAAGTGATTTTTCATTTTTTGGTGTTATTATGAATTGTTTCTCTCTTTTTCGAAATTCCATCCTCATATTTCTTATGGTCAGCATATCAATATACTCTCAGGGAAAAGTCTATCTTGTACTTGGCTCCGATACGGCAATCTGGGATGGAATGGATGTTGCAAAATATCATTGCACTTATAACCTGGATTTGTTTACATCACCGGCAAGCAACACTGCCGTAGTTATGAACGAATCATTCAGGAATCAAATAGTGGATTCTTACGGCAGCAAACTTAAGCTTACGTGGTGGATGATGGCAGGAAATATTTTTCGCTATGCAACAAATAATAATGTTCCCGTTGATAATGTTATGACCCTTTACCTTATGAAGAAATATTACAGCGATATGATTGAACTATGGAGTGACGAGCTGTCACTTCATTATCATACTTTTTCCTGGACCGATTATAATAACGACGGTAAATATTGGTGGAACCAGGCTCAGACATTTATCGAAACAAAAGATGATTTTGATTTTACCCTTGCTCAATTTCTTCTGGAAGAAAATGTTTTTCCTGTTTCATTCAGAAGCGGGTGGCACTTTATGGATAATGACTGGCAGAATTATTTAAATAATATTCTTCCTTACAGTCTTCATAACGACTATCCGAATGTGCGGCATACAACAGAAGAGCCGATTGATAATAATTTTGACTGGTCGCAGGCATCACCGGAATTTGTTCCTTATAATCCTGCTCCTGAAAATTATCAGCTTCAGGGTAACAGCAAATCATGGAATGTCCGTTCAAAATATCTGGGCAATGTTACACAGCAAATGGCAAATGATATTTTTATGAAAGCAAACCAGGGCACTGATCAGCTTGCCTGTTTCTGGTCGCATCTTCCTGATCAGAATTTTGTTAATGAAATTCAGCAGGCAAATAATATCATCCAGCAAGCTGCGTTAAATTATCCCGGTGTTCAATTTAAATATTGCACTGCCATAGAAGCATACCAGTTGTGGTTACAAAGTAATGACAGCATTAAGCCCGATTTACAATTAACAGAACTTGTAAACGGCAGTCAGGTTAAGTTTCAGATAAATACAAACGAACCGATTTTTCAGACACAGCCATTTGTGGCAATAAAAGATAGATATGAAAGATACTTTGTTGCTGAGTGTGAAAGCATATCTCAAAATACCTGGCAGACTGTTTCATCCTATCCGCTGAATGATATCGCAAAAGCCGGAACTGCAGTTACTGATACTGCGGGAAATCTCTCAACTTCTTTTATCACATATTTGCCTGATAATAAGTTTATAGATAATGGCGATCCCGATTACGCGGAAGTGTTTGGCAATCTGGACTACTTCTAACAGTACTGCATGGAATCTTGATTCAAGGATCGCAAATATTAATCCCGGAGATTCAGCTAAAGTAAAATGGATTTTAGAAACAGGTTATTCGGGTCTGCACAATATATTTGTCCAGTTTCCCCAGATATCAAATCATACAGATACAATTTGTTTTAAGTTTTTCAAAAATGGAATTCTGCAGGATACTATTGTGCTGAACTTATCCGGCAAATTCAATAAATGGCTGTATGTTACAACTGCGGATATAAACAGCGGCGAAAATAATTTTATAGAAATGTATGCTGTAAATAACGGGGCATCTTCAATAATACTATCTGCGGATGTTCTAAAGCTAAGTGCTTATGTTCGCGATGTAGAGTTAATTACCAGCACGCTTTTTATTGATCTGGGCGAAATAAGCATTGAGGACAGTGTTCATTTTGATATTGAGATCGGCAATGCCGGCTTAAACACATTGGCTGTGCAGAATATTTATTCTTTGCATGGTAATATAATTGTTAATGCTGCTTTACCATTAAATATTGCAGGGATAAGCCGGATGCAGATTCCTCTGACTTTTATCCCTGATGAAATCGGTTCGATTGAAGATACGCTTGTTATAATCAGCAACGATCCAATTAATCCTGTTTATAAAATACCTTTTGCTGCACTTGTTCAGAATTATTTTATAGTTGCAGATAATGATGACGCAGGAGTTTATTCCGAAACAGGATCATGGTTTACAAGCGTGGCACAGGCTTACGGTCCTTCCAGCAGATACGCCAATATTCAATCCACGCCAAACGGACCAACTGCATCGTTTACTTTTACTTTAAGCAAAGACGGTTATTACGATATTTATGAAATCGTTCCAACAACAATAAACTCTGCAAACAATGCTTTTTATAAAATTATTTCTAACGGCGTCGTTATAGATTCGTTCTATCAGAACCAGAACCAGGGAAGCGGAAGCTGGAAATATTTTGGACGGTATTTTTTTAATGCTGATGTACCGGTTGTAATAAAAGTAATTGATTCCGGTGAAAGCACTGCCGGACCAGTTATACGTGCCGATGCTTTTAAAATTGCTTTGTACGATGAAACCTCCGGCGCTGATGATGATAAACAGGAAACTATTCCCTCGGATTTTGCTTTGTACCAAAATTATCCAAACCCATTTAATCCGGTTACAAATATAAGCTGGCAGTCCCCTGTAAGCGGCTGGCAATCTATAAAACTATATGATGCACTTGGCAGAGAATTAGAAACAATAGCAGAAGGATACTTTGATGCCGGAGTTCATTCTAAATTGTACATTATAAATTCTTCATTACCCAGCGGTGTGTATTTTTACAAATTACAGGCAGGCGCATATTCTGCAGCTAAAAAAATGCTGCTGCTAAAATAAAATAACGGGCAGTAAAGCTATCCTTTGTGTTCCTGTTTTTTGTATCACGGTTTTCGTTTCTCTTTTTTCTATTTGATGTCTTTCCTTTGACGTTTTACGTTCTTAAGTTTGCAATGGGTATATGATTGTGTTTACATCCTCTCTTATATTTTTTCATTTATTGTCTGAGGATGGGGAGTTGGTGAATTTTAGTTTAATAAATAATCACTCAAAAATATGCTATGAACCGCGCATTTTATTCAAACTCAATCGCTAGTTTTCTTGATTCATCACCGGAAGAAATATTTGGCATTCTCGCATTAAATAATCAGTTCACTTTAGAACAAACTCAAAGAGATGCTTGGTTAAAAGAAATTGAAATTTTAAAAGAAATTTTACCATCGTATAGGAATAACGGGTCATTTATATCTTGAGTTTTCTATTCCACGAATGGGTCAACGAATTGATGCGGTTGTATTGATTGGTTCAGTAATTTTTATTCTTGAATTTAAAGTTGGGGAAAAAGAATATACTTCTTATGCAATTGATCAAGTAATGGATTATGCTTTAGACTTAAAAAACTTTCACGAAACAAGTCACGAACAATTTATTGCGCCGATTTTAATTGCTACAAAAGCAAAGCACGCATACACAACAATATCACCAACACCGCACAATGATAAATTGCTTTATCCCAATTAAAAGTAATGTAGATCTACTTTCAGCAGTAATTCAAAGATGTTCTAAAATTTTGCGAAGGTGAGTCAAATTGACAGAAGAAATTGGGAAAATGGCCATTACAAACCAACACCAACCATTATTGAAGCTGCAAGAGCATTGTATTTTGGCCATTCGGTTGAAGAAATTTCACGAAATGATGCAGAGGCAATAAATATAAGTAAAACCTCAGAAGAAATTTCTAAGATTATAGAGTTTTCAAAAAATGAACAAAGAAAATCAATTTGTTTTGTAACAGGTGTTCCTGGCGCTGGTAAAACATTAGTTGGATTAAATATTGCAAACAAATATTCTGATGAAAAGAATGAATTATATAGTGTGTTTCTTTCTGGGAATGGTCCACTTGTAAAAATTCTTAAGAGAAGCCTTAGCCAGAGATAAAGTTAAACGTGAAAAGGAAAATGGAATAAAAACTAAAAAAGGTGTTGCGCATGAGTGAAGTTAAAATCTATATTCAAAATGTTCATAATTTTAGAGATGAATGTTTAACTGATTTAAGTCGCCCCACTAGAACATGTTGCATTGTTTGATGAAGCTCAAAGAGCTTGGACTTTAGAGCAAACATCAAATTTTATGAAGCGAAAAAAAAACACACCAAACTTTAATCAATCAGAACCAGAATTTCTTATTTCGTGTCTTGATCGACATAAAGATTGGGCTGTTGTTGTTTGTTTAGTTGGTGGTGGTCAAGAAATAAATACAGGAGAAGCTGGAATTAGTGAATGGATTAATTCATTCAAACTACTTTTAAAGATTGGGATATTTATATTTCATCACGATTGACAGATAGTGAATATGGTGCAGGTGAAGCATTAAAAATATTAGACGGAAGAAGTAATGTTATTTATAATGATGCATTACATCTTTCTGTTTCAATGCGTTCTTTTCGTGCAGAAAATGTTTCATTATTAGTAAAACAAATTCTTGATTTAAATGTTGATGAAGCAAAATAAACTTTGCAGAATGTTAAAGCAAAATATCCGATTGTAATAACTCGTGATTTATCTAAAGCAAAACAATGGCTTAAAGAACAAGCAAGAGGATCAGAGCGATATGGAATTGTTGTTTCTTCACAAGCTGAAAGATTAAAACCACATTCAATTTTTGTTAAATCACCAATGGATCCAATTCATTGGTTTCTTGATGGCAAAGATGATGTTCGATCATCATACTATCTTGAAGATGTTGCAACTGAATTTGATGTTCAAGGATTAGAACTTGATTGGGTTTGTGTTACTTGGGATGCTGATTTTAGATATACAAAAAATGGTTGGGAACATTGGTCATTTGTTGGAAACAGATGGAATAAAATAAGAAAAGAAGAAAGAAAAAATTATTTAAAGAATGCTTATCGTGTTTTATTAACACGTGCTCGCCAAGGTATGGTAATAGTTATTCCAGAAGGAGACAAAGATGATCATACTCGTCCTCCTTCTTATTATAACTCTACATATGATTATTTAAAAGAAATTGGTTTTAAGGAATTGTGATTTTTATAAGTCTAATAAAATTTTAACAATACCGCCAATATTTTTTAGTTAACAAACACACCCCTTTCCGTTTCCCCTCTCGAGAGGGGAATTTAAAAGGGGTGTGTGGTGTTATTGTCTTTTGTTTTCATCAATCCACTTTTCAATTTCTTTAACAACATAATCGCAATTATAAAAAACATCTTCATCTTTAAATCTCAAAAATCTAACACCAAGTTTTTCCAACCTGCTTTGTCTTTTAGTGTCATACAGTTCTTTGCCAATATGCGAGACTCCATCAATCTCAACTGCAAGCATAAGTTCATTGCAAAAGAAATCAACAATGTATTCATCAATAGGTTTTTGTCTGTGGAAATCATAATTGCGCAATTGTCTGCCCTTAAGAAAAGTCCATAGAAGGATTTCAGTTCTTGTGCTGTTATTTCTAAGTTCACGGGCTTTTTCTTTTAATGCCGGATTGTAATGGAAAATTTTTCTGTGAGATTTGAAATTCATAAGTAAAAAATAAAACAGTTAAACCAAAAACAACGCACCCCTGCCTTCGGCTTTCCCCTCTCGAGAGGGGAAGAGAAGGGGTGTGTAGTTAAATATTTATTTCATTTACCATGCGTATCCGATGTCAAATCTTAATGCCGGTGCAGTTCCATTCACTTTAGAAAAATCAGCATCGTCACCGGAAAAGAAGTAATAATCAAGGCCGATACCAAGACCAATTGCAAACTGATCGCCCGGGAACCATTGCCAGCCAATCAAACCGCCCACAGAGGTTATTGAGACTGATTCATCACTGTCTTCGGTGTATAAATTATTGTATGAAACATTGGGAGCAAAATAAAATCCCCTCAAATTTTTTCCGCTTGGGTAGAATCTTGCTTCTCCGTTTATTCCAAATCCGTTTAAACCTGAAATGGTAGGGATCTGAATACCGCCGCCAATTGCTGTCCCGTCGTTTATTTTATGAAAGTATGAAATATTGTAGAACAGCAAAAACTTCAGTGGGTTTATTATTATCATATTGCTGCGTGGTGTAATGTCTTCGGATTCAGAGATGATACTGCTTCAGTATATATCGTGTCCCCGGTTGCCGGATCAATAGTCCATTTCTTTTCACCTGTGCGTTCCTGCCCAAAACCAATTGAAAGCATAAAAATGCAGATCAACATTGTTAGTATTAATGTTTTCATCATAATCACCTTTTAAAATGTTTGGTATTAAAATTTACGAAAAAAGAGTTAACAATTAGAATGCCATCCATAGAATAATTTATGAGCGGTTTTTGAGAAGGATTAACAAAAATGGATAGCCTGATTATGGATTAAAGAGTAATGCTGGCAGCATGTTTTATACAAGCAGTGAAGATTATAATATACAAGAAGATTTATGATTTTTTTTTGGAGCACTGTACTTACTTGAAAGGAAAGGTAAGTTTATGTGGATTCTAATTTGTTTGCCACGTTGGATTGACAAAGAAAAACAAAACTCTATCATTGATAATATCCACTTATAATATATTGATTGGGTTTGACAAACAGCATTCTTAGGTTACACACAGAAATTTTAACAAAGGTGTGATATGAAAAAGGCGATAATAATTTTCCAGAATAAAAACAGCGCAACCAAAAAATTTGGTGAAGAGATTGCACAATTCCTGCTTAACAGGGGTCTCGCTGCGGAACTTATCCCAATTAGCAGCTTTGAACCTAAAAATCTTGCAGATGCAGATTATTTACTTCTTAGCGGCTGGAGAAACGGCTCTTTATTTTCACCGAAGCATCCGGACAGTGAATGGATGGCATTTGTAAATAAACTTCCTACGCTTGATGGTGTTAAAACCGCATTGTTTACTACATATAGATTATTTTCGGGCGGTATGTTTAAAAGCATGAAAAAATACCTCGCTGAAAAAACTAAAAACCTGGAATTTGCTTTTAAATCAAAGGATGGTTCTCTTTCTATTTCTGATAAACTTACATTGAATGATTTTATCGGGTAGAGATTTAAACAAATAAGATTGTCAACATTTTCTGATATGTTCGGCGGCTGTTTTTAAGTGATAGTATTTTAGTTAACCAACACAATGGAATATTAACACACCCCTGCCTTCAGATTTCCTCTCTTGTGATGCTGTGTGTTAATTGTATTTGTCACTTCGACCGAAGGGAGAAGTCCATGAAGACAAACAGATTTCTCAGTCTCCCGATTTATCGGGATTCTTCGAAATGACTTTAGATGAATTTTACATAGGCTCGAGAGGGGAATTTAAAATGGTTGTGTAGATTATTTTACTTTATGTACTCCGCGGTAAAAAGAATTAAGCACAGAGAAAATCATCCGTATTAGGCTTACTTATTATTATGTATTTTACCTCTTGCAAGCGAAGCAAATATTCCGATAAAACATAAAATGCTGAAAAGAACAAATGCGGTTCTTGCACTTGTTAAAAATGCATCTTGATTTGCGGCACTAATAATCTCTTCACTTCCGATAAACAAGCTGAATATCACAATCACTATTCCCATAGAAAGCATTTGTCCGATCAATCTCATCGATGCAAGAGTTGAGGATGCAACTCCGTAATATTGTTTTTCAACCGAGCTCATAACCGCATTTACATTAGGTGAGGAGAACAAAGCAAAGCCAAGTCCCATCATTGCTAAGTTTGCAATAATTAGGACATAACTTGTATCGGGACTCAAAAACCAGAATACGATTAAACCTATTGTAAGCAAAGTCATTCCTGCCGAAGCTACAAACTGTGGTTCTGTTTTATCCGAAAGCCTGCCTGCAATTGGTGAAAACAAAGCCTGCACCACGGGTTGTGTTATTAAAATAGTCCCTGCTTCCTGCGGAGTTAAAATCTTTACGCTCTGCAAATAAAAACTCATAAGAAATCCAATTGCATAAGTTGCGCTGTAGTTTATTAATGCGGCAAGATTTGAAAGAGTAAATGTTTTATTGGTTTTAAATAATGCGGCATTTAAAATAGGATGCGGAGTACGTATTTCAATTAAATAAAACACACTAAAAACAAAAAGAGAAATAAAAAGGAAAATAAATCCTTCTGTTTTAGGAAACATTGAAAGTGAAAGCATCAGTAAAATTATTGATATGATATATATAGAGGCACCTCGGTAATCATATTTCTGTACCAGCATTTCCTGCCATTCGTGTTTAAGATAAACCGCAGTGGTTACAATAAGAACAATTCCGATAAATGCGTTGATAAAAAATATTCCGCGCCAATTTATATAATGCGTTATCATTCCGCCTAAAAAAGGACCGGACGATAATCCGATATAAACAGCGGCGGTAGTTATTCCCAGAACTTTTCCCCGTTCAGAATGAGGGAAAACACTTACAAGCAAAGCAGTTGAACTGCTGAAAATAAATGAAGCGCCCACTCCCTGTATGATTCTGAAGATTAAAAGCATTGTGGTATCTAACGCAATACCGCACAAAATTGATCCGCCGGTAAATAAGATAATTCCCAGTCTGAAAAATTTTGTTCTACCATAAATATCAGTAAGTTTTCCAACGGGCAAAAGCAATGCGGCAGCGGTAACAAGATATGCAGTAGAAAGCCAGCTTAGCATAAGTGCCGTAGCATTAAATTCTTTTCCGATTACGGGTAAAGCAATATTAATTGATGAGCCCATAAATGCGGTCATAAAAGAGGTTAGTGTTGTAATCAGTAAAATTAATTTTGCCGGAGGTGGTGTATTAGTTGATTTCATATAAAATTAAAAACTGCTTGTCCGGTTTTGTTAAAGTTATAACTGAACTGTAAATATTTATTTAGATCCTGTAAAAAATAAATAAATGGATACTAATTAGAATATACCGGTAAAAATCTTTTATAAAAAAAACCCGATAGTTTTAATCAGGGTTAAAGATAGAATATTATAATTAATTATTATTTCCCGCTTTGCATATTCTCAATCATCTTTTTTGCATTTTCATTATTGGGATTAATCTCTATAGATCTTTTAAAACAGATAATTTTAATAATGCTTTCATTTTAACTTTCAACTGTTTTGAATATTTTTAATTGTTTTTATTTTTCCTGTCCCTTGTTTAAATCCTGTGCATGAAGTGAAGATGAAAAAATAATAATGAGTCCAAGCAGAACTATTGAAGTGGATAGTCTTGCCGAAATTTTCAAGGCGACTCCATTATTGACTTAAATTTAGCACAAAGAAAATCTATATGTAATGAGGTTTATATAAACGGTAATATTGAATTAAAATATGATAATTTCTAATTATTATTAAATGCTAGCAAAAAGATCCTTATGAAGAACTTTTTTTTTTAGAAAATTCACTATTAAGGCAAATAGTCTTCTCTAACCGGAGAAAAAACTTCAATCACAACAGAATCTTCATGCACCGTTACACTGTGTTCAACATTGCCCGGAATGCACCAACTGTCTCCCGGTTCGGCGTTATAACTTTCACCGTCAATTGTAAAAGTCATTCTTCCCGAGATCATGTATCCTGTTTGTTCGTGTGGATGATTGTGCATTGGAACTTTGCTTCCTTTTTCAAGCATGAATTCACTAAGTGATGTTTTACTTCCATAACTCAATGTTTTGTAAGCAACTCCATCCAGAGCTTTTACGTAATTATTAATATCTCTTTTATAAAACATTTTTAACTCCAATCTAAATATGAATTTATAATAGCCTAAATTAATACAAAATTTTAATCTTTTCCTGCATTCATTCAAATAGAATAAGTTTACGTACAAATTACTGCATCCCTTATTCTTTTCTTACGTCTTTGTGCTCTTGGTGAAAACACTTTTCCCATAGGGATGGCTACGCCAGTATGAAACACAACCTAAATAAGTCTAATAAAATTTTAACGATACCGCCGATATTTATTACTAAAAATTCTCTGGGTATTACCCGCCAACTTTAACCCAATTAAAGCCATAACAATCCCAATATATTATGTGACTTAACCAGTAATTGCTGTAACTAATATCTTTGTAGTAAAAATCTTTAACAAATATTTTCGATTCATAAATTAGACCGTGATTAAAATAGAGCTTCCATTTAAGATTAACCTTAACGTGGTCTGCATCGTTTTGAAATTTGAATTGGTAAGCCTGTCCAATTTTGATGTCATACCAAACAAGAGAATCGGGGGCAAGATCCGGATAATAGTTTGTAGAAAAATCAAACTTACCGCTGGGTGTGCCATCACAATAATACTTTTGAATTGAACCTGTGGTTTCTATATAGAGGGCAGTGTCAATCATTTTTTGCGGGCTATTGGGCACAAGATCCTGCGTAACAGAAATACTGCCGATTAAATTAATTGTCGGCTCTTTTACTTCCTGCCATTTTGTTTTTTCACATTCATCGGCCGGATCAGTAACATCTTCACAATTGTTAAAAAGAAATAAAGAAATAAAAACCAAGGATAGTAAAAATATTTCTGAGAGTTTCATACGCACCATCCTTCCCTGAAAAAAGATATGATAAAAAGTTTAGAATCAGATTAATGAATCATCATCTTGAGCAAACCTTGTTATAGGTATCTTTACAACAGCGCTCCCCTGTGCAAAGAAAAATGGGGTACAAAATTTAAATGGTAACAAATTATAATTATAAATGCTTTATAAAATTAGCAGAGATTTTTTTAATCTACAATTAAAAGTTTATAAGTAATGATTGACAGATATCTGCGGGAAGGTTTGTGTTTCTTTATTAATTTACTTACTCCAGGTAAAACCCGGCAGATAAAAATCCGACCCAATGCTTAAGTGAATAAGGAGCTGTTATTCCCATCTTTGTTCCTTTTACCGGCAGTACACCTTCCGTCCACGTATCGGAATATTTAAAAACTTTTCCGCTTAGCTTTTTCCCTGATTCAGTTACAATTTTGTTAATGGTCAGCAAGCCAAACACAATGGAATATTTTCCGCACCACAGCGGGCATTTTTCTTTTACACCGGCTTCATTCCATAGTTCGCCGGAAAGTTTTTTTATTTTGTTACCGGTAACTAAACCGTTAAAAGTTTCTGCGGCAATTCTTTTATCATTATCTGTTGCAGCCCCGTGTGCTTCTTCATCCAATCCATACGGCTGGTTTTCAAAATCCTCTCCGTAATGATTTGCATCGTTGGAGATAAGAAAGAAAATATCTTTACCTAATTTCAGATTATTCTTTTTAACATAAGCGGATATTATACGAGCAAGTTCTGAGCTTAATGAATCCATTTTTTCAAAAGGCATACCCGTTACCATTATAGGTGTTATCTTAACATCCCGGTTATAATGCTGTAGAAACGGAATCAGTCCTTCAATCGAGTGTTCTAATCTTTGTGCCGTGCCGCTTACAATGTAATTCTTAGGATTAAGTTGATCTTTGATTATATCCCTTAGTGGCGAAACCTCAACATCACTGTACGGTCCTTTCCATTTATCGAACTCATCCAGGATAAGAATATTTTTAGGATCGTTGATCTCTTTTCTAACCGTACCATGGGTTACACCAAAGATCACCACTTCTTTTGCACCAATAAGTTTATAAAGCGGGTAATAAACTTTTCCGGCATATAGATAATCATCGTGCGGGGAAATTCCTGCTATCAAATTTTCCGATTCAAATTTATCATCTGAACAATTCTTATCGAGCCAATCTATAAAAATATCTAACCGGTCACCCTGCCAGCAGAAACCAACATCATCACAAACCGGGCGTACTTCCTGCGGATGAATAAAACTGACGTTTAACATTATAAATGTGAATAGATATAAGTATGTGGTTCTTGTTTTCATAATAAAGATATGTTAGTGTAGCTTTTAAATAAAACATTTTCCCGGATAAGGCAGAGCCGCATTAAAACCTTTTAATAAAAAGGAGTTTGCGGCTCTATCATTTATTAAATTATTTACTCAAGTTGACCGCTTGTTATTGTAAACCGTTAAAACGGTTTGAATTCTATAGCCCTTTCTTATTAACCCACGACTTAAGTCGTGGGTTAATAAAATGAAAAACAATTTTTCGTAACCGTTTCAACGGTTTTATGTTCAATGAATAATTTGACGGTCAACTTGAGTTATTTAAATACCGTATTCTTTACCAGTTCTTTTGAATCATAAGGAGCCGGAGTGCCGCCAAGATACTTATGAAACCATTCAAGATGCGCATTATAATAAAGCGGCATCGATTTAACATTACTTGGCCAATGTCCATCATTTTTGAAAATAATTAATCGGCTGTCAATTCCGAGCGATTGCAGAGTATTAAAGTATTGTATGCTTTGTGTGTAAGGCACTCTGTAATCTTTTTCACCTGTAATAATTAATGTTGGAGTAGAAAAATTTTGAACATAGTTAGAAGGTGAAAACAATTTATAATTTTCTGAATTCCATGGCTGCCCGCCTAATTCCCAATTTGTAAACCAGAGTTCTTCTGTTGCGCCCCACATAGATTCAAGATCAAACAGCCCCATCATTGATGCGAAGCATTTGAATTTTTTAGTGTGTCCTTGCAGCCAGTTCATCATATATCCACCGTAAGACCATCCCATAGCGCCCATTCTTTCACTATCTACGTAAGGAAGTTTTTCCAATGCTTCGGTTACTTTCATAACATCTTCATAAACTTTTCCGCCCCAATCGCGTGATATAGCTTCTGTGTATAAGCTGACATATCCGGTTGATCCGTGCGGATTAAAAAATGCAACGACGTATCCTGAGCCTGGATAAACCTGCCAGTCATTACGGAATGAATCCATCCATTGCATTTGCGGTCCGCCATGAACATTTATGATTAACGGATATTTTTTGTACTCTTGATATCCGTACGGCTTAACAATAAATACATGAACCGGAACTCCGTCTGCACCATCAACCCACATTTGTTCTGCCGGACGTATATCAACTTCTTCGGTTAACTTTTTATTGAAATATGTTATCTGGGAATAAACACTTCCATTTACATCATAAGAATAAATTTCTCCCGGCTTATCAACTGTTTTGAACATTAGATACAGTGTTTGTTCATCTTTACTTGTTTGATAACCAAAAATTGCTTTATCATCAGTTACTTTTGTTACGGATTTTGATTGAACATCAACTTTATAAACAGGACTGTAGCCGTGGTTATCAGCAATAAAATAAACTGATTTGGAATCTGAAGACCATGAAAGATAATCTGTTGTGTAGTCAAAACTTTCTGTTAACACTTCCGGCTGAAGTGTTTGAGTATTATAAACAGCAACTCTATATCTATCAGATTCAAATCCTGGAATAGCCTGAGTTTTATAAGCGATATATTTACCATCGGGAGAATAAACCGGGGCTCCATCCCAGGCGTTGTTTGCCAGAGTAATGTTTACAGCATCTTTACCGCCGATAGGCATTAAGTAGATATCTGTGTTAGTTGAGGCTGCAATATTTTTTTCGGGAGTTGATACATAGCTTAACACTCTGCTATCCGGTGAGAAAGCATATTTAGGTCCGCCGCCAAGCATATATGTTCCCGATAATACATCACTTTGGGCTACAGCTTGATATTTGTTTTCCTTTATATCAAACAAAATAAGATACGACTCTTTTTCTCCTTTATATTCAGTCCAATGCCTGAAGAGCAGTTCATCTGCAATGTATGCTTGTGCAGGTCCTGTTGAAGACGACTCATCCAATTTTTTATTGCAATCATTGTCTGTTCCGCATTCAGGAAAAAGATCAGCAACAAAAGCAATATATTTTCCATCATTTGAAATAACGGGATCAGAAACGCCGGCATAAAAATCTGTTAACTGAACAGATTCGTTCGTTTCAAGTGAATACTTGTAAACCTGGCTATTGTTCATCAAATATAATTCGTCGCTTGATGACCAGAATGGTGATGAAGCTCCCGCAAGTTTTTCCGAAACATTTATTAATGATGAACCATTTGTATTCATTACATAAATGTTGTCTATGGTTTTTCCCTTTGGCAGATCATATTCAGTAACCGTAAATGCAATCTTTTGCCCCGAGTTTGAAAGAACAGGTGCACTTACGTTTTTTACTTTGTAAATATCCTCGATAGTAAATGCACGTTTCTGAGCATTGATACTTATTGCGAGAACTAAAAGAAGGATATATAATCCGTATTTTTTTATCAACATAATAACTCTCCTTAACAGTTAAAAAATATTTTAAAAATTATGATTCTTAGAAACACTAATATTTTATTTTAAAACAACCATCTTCTTCGTTTCCGAGTAATTTCCTGCTTTAAGGTTATACAAGTAAACTCCGCTTGAAAGGGAAGAAGCATCGAAATTAATTTCATATTTACCCGAAGGTTGTTCTTTGTTTACAAGCACTGCAACTTCATTACCAAGAATATCATAAACTTTTAACACAGTAAACCACCCCTGCTTCGCTTCCCCTCCTTGCGAAGGAGGGGATTGGGGGGAGGTTGAGATTGTATATTGAATTTTTGTTGCAGGATTAAACGGGTTTGGATAATTCTGTGATAATGAAAATTCTTTTATAATTTGTGGTTGTTCATCATCTGTATTAGTTATAAGGTTAAGATCAATTTTATACATTGATCTTCCATAAGTTCCAGCAACAAGAAAATTTTCAACCGGATGAATTTTTATATCTCCGATTGGAAGTATTGGTAACCCTTCACCGAGAACTTCCCAGCTTTGCCCTGTATTAAAACTAACATACATTCCAACATCACTTCCAAGATAAAGCCTGTTTGAATAATTATTATCAACAGCAAAAGCATTAATCGGTGCATCGGGAAGATTGCTGCTTATATCGTTCCAGTTACTTCCTTTATCAGTACTTCTATAAACGTGCGGTTGAGGATCGTGCCACTTTAATCCGCTGAAAGTTACATATACAATATTTTCATCAGCCGGATCTACCACAACGCGGGTAACCCATCTTTGCGGCAAACCTGCAGAAACATCAACCCAGTTTGTACCGTTATCTGATGATACCCAAATGTGTGCGTCATCTGTTCCAACATAAATTACATTTGAGTTTGTTGGAGCAACTGCAATAGTTGTAAGTGTTCCAAGTTTGCTTCCCAAAACCCAATCAGTTAATTGCGGGCTTATTTTTTTCCAGCTAGAAGCACCATTGATAGTTCTGTAAAGTGAATGTGTTCCATAATAAAGTATACTGGATGTGTTTGGATCCATTACAACAGGAGTTGACCAGTTTGTTGGTTCATTGCTATTAATACCGCCTAAAACAGAATAGATCCAGCTATAGCCGCCGTCTGTTGATTTTCCAAGACTGCCAAATTGAGATTCTGCATAAATAATATTCGGATCATTATAGTCAACAAGAACATAAAACCCATCACCGCCAAAAATACTTTCCCAGTTATTAATGCTTCCATCCGGTGTTCTGTTTGTTCCATTATCCTGTGTGCCGCCATAAAGTTTTTGTGAATTATTAAAATCCAAACCGATTTCATAAAACTGTGTTGCGGGAATATTCTTTGGTTGTGAAAATGTTTCTCCTCCGTTTGTTGAAACATTTATTCCGCCGTCATTACCATTAATAATAAAATTTGGGTCTGCAGGACTAAAAGCCATTGCGTGATGGTCTACGTGAAGTTCCGAGGGACCGTTATAACCATATTGTATCGGCCAGGTATTTCCACCGTCTGTAGATCTCATAAAAGCAACATCCATCACATAAACAATATCTGGATTTGCCGGATGAACTCTTACCTGTCCAAAGTACCAACTGAAATCAGCAGTGCCGCCGCTCAACTCACTATCGGTATCAACATCAGCCCAGCTAATTCCAAAATCATTTGATCTGTAAAGGCTGATGATATTATATCCATCCGTAAAAAGTGCATAAACTATGTTCGGATCATTTTTATGAATTGCTAAACCAATTCTTCCCACATCTTGAAAATTTGCATTAGGTAAAGTTGATGATGTGATTAAGTTCCAGTTATTTCCGCCATCGGTAGTTTTATATATTCCGCTTGTAGGACCAAATAGATGAGATGATTCTGGTCTTCTAACACGTTCCCACGTTGCTGCCATTAGCCTATCAGGATTATCCGGATCAATTATAATATCAATAGCACCTGTTGTATCTGATATGAACAACGAGTGTTCCCATGTTAATCCGCCGTCAGTTGATTTATAAATTCCTCTTTCAGGATTTGGTGCAAAGTAAGATCCTACAGAAGCAAGATAAAGTACATTAGAGTTTTGCGGGTTAATAACAATCCTTCCGATTGAAATTGTTCCCTCTAAACCCAAAAAATTCCATGTCAATCCGGCATCAGTTGATTTAAAAACACCGCCGCCGGGAAAATTATTATGTCCTCCGTTTGCTTCCCCGGTTCCAACATAAATTATATTACTGTTATTTGGGTCGATTGCAATATCTCCTACCGTTAACACAGCCTGTTGATCGAAAATCGGCAGCCACGTATTTCCGGCATCAAAAGATTTGAAAACTCCGCCGGTAGAAAATCCTGCATAAATAATGCCTGGATTAACTGGATCAAATTCAAGATCAACAACTCTGCCGCCAATGTTTGTTGGTCCTGCAAATTCCCATTGAACTGCACTGGTGCCTTTACTTAATCTTTTTGCAACTGATTCCTTTTGAAGCAGATGAGCTTGCACAAGAGCTCGAATGTAAACATCAGGATCAGCATTGTAGTATGGGTAGGTTTTTTTTATATAAGCCCATTCGTAAGGTCTTAAATCAGGACCTGGCTCATTGCCAGTTGATAAACTTATTTTAATATCAGGATTGACAGGACTATTGTGAAGAAAAATAAAAATTGAAAATCCCGCAGCAATACAAAATATTAAAACAACTAACTTTGCTTTCATTTTCTACCCGCATAAAATAATTAAAAATATTTCATCATTATTTTACAAATGTTTTTGTTTATGATAAAGAGATGAATGATAATCAATTAGAGACTGAGATAAAAAATAATGGGCGATCCATCCGTGCAAGACAACATTATATCACTAGCAGAATCATAAAAACTCATTATCTAAGCCTATAATTTTTAGTTTTACGATTGTCGCATACTTGAGTAAATTTATATAAAGAAATACAAAAAAATTATGCAAACATTTACATATCCGTTAATCTGGAAATTTATCTATCGATACGGCAATTTATTTATCACCCCGTTATTACTTATTTATTCATTATCTCTTGTTACTTTGATTGATAAAAACCTTATTATTTTGTTACCGTTTATACTCTCATTTATAATCCTTTACATTTTAAACAAAGCATATTTAAGTTTTTATAAACTTGTGCCGTACAATATTGAATTTAATGAAGATAAAATTATCTGCTCCCAATTTCTTTTTAGAAATAAAACAGTAACAATTTTAATTAAAGATATTGAATCCTTATCCGGTGGAATATTTGATGGCAAATACCGCGGGATTATGAATGTTTGCGACGGTAAGAATAAAATTTGTATAGGATTTTTTGATAGGATGCAGAACTCAAGTAAGCTCGTTACACTTATTCTAAGTAAAGTTGATAAGAAAATTTATGATGAAGTTATTGAGCATATTCAGTCTATTAAAATAAGACCGGAGAAATAAAATAAATGAAAGTTGCGGTTTTACTTTCCGGTGGAGTTGATAGTTCAGTTGCACTGCGCTTGCTTAAAGATGAAGGTCACGAGGTTACGGCCTTCTATTTAAAGATTTGGCTTCAGGATGAGTTTTCTTTTCTGGGTGATTGTCCCTGGGAAGAAGATCTTCAGTTTGCTAGAGCAGTTTGTAATCAAGCCAGCATCCCGCTTGAAACGATAAATATGCAAACTGAGTACTGGGATTCTGTTGTTTCATACACCATTGCTGAAATTAAAGAGGGCAGAACTCCGAACCCGGATATATTTTGTAATCGTTTAATAAAGTTTGGGCAGTTCATTAATAAAATTGATAACTCGTTTGAAAAAGTGGGTTCTGGTCATTACGCCAGAGTTGAAAGTCTAAATGATAAATATTTTTTGAAAACATCACCAGACCCCGTTAAAGATCAAACATATTTTCTTGCATATCTTACGCAAAAGCAATTAAGTCGTGTTCTTTTTCCAATTGGCAGTTTCAAGAAAAAACAAATCAGAGAGCTTGCACATAAATATGATCTTCCAAATATGAGCAGGAAAGACAGCCAGGGAATTTGCTTTCTTGGCAAAATTAAATTTTCCGATTTCATAAAGCATCATCTTGGAGAAATTGAAGGCGAAATAATTGATTTAGATACAGATAAAGTTTTGGGTAAACATAAAGGGTATTATTTCTATACCATTGGGCAGCGTTCTGGTTTAAGGCTAGGCGGCGGTCCCTGGTATGTTGTTAAAAAAGATGTTGTAAATAATATAATATACATTTCAAGAGAAAATCTAATTAACCGAGCAAGAAAAGAATTTACAGTTGGTAAGTTTAACTGGATTAATGATCAAACATTTTCTAAAGAAAATCTAAGAGTTAAAATCAGGCACGGAGAAAGATATTTTAATTGCTCACTTGAATTGAGCGGTGATAAAGGAATTGTAAAATTGCATAAAGAAGATCTTGGAATAGCTGCCGGACAATTTGCAGTGTTTTATCAAGAGGATGTTTGCTTAGGCGGTAGTGTTATCTTAGAGTAAAACATCAGACATGAAAAGTATCTGCTGTCGATTTTGATGAAAAAAGAAAAGTTGAATCACTTGAGAGATTTATAATTTTTTCTTTAGAAATTTTGAGCAAGTTTTTACACTCGCAGCATATATAGGCATACCTGATACCAATAACCGAATCAAGACTGGCAATCCAGATTTCTGATATAGCTTTGTTACAAATCGGGCAAAATGTACTTATTTCTATTTGTTCAATTTCTTTAGTCATTAATATCCTGGGATAACCTTAAGACGCTTAACAAACACAAAAGGTTACTACATTATGTAAAAATATTAGCTATTGGGAAATATAAAAACCCTTCTCAGCCAGAAGGGTTTTATTTGTACTTAAAAAATTAGAAATAGTCTCAACCGGGATAACTCTGGCAATACCATATCTTATAGAGCGATGTTTTCTTACATATAGATTGCCTTTGTATGGAACGACGGGATTGTAAGATATATTATTTTTTAAATTTTCAGGATACAGCATGCTTTCATCTTCCTCGGGTACCCATTGTACTATCCCAATTAATTCAAAGTTTGGAACACCGTCTCTGATTGCAAGAACCAATCCGCCGCTAAAACCCGGGTTGATTACAGCATCAACCAAAAAAGAGCCGCTTTCATCTTTGTTTGGACTGCTTACAATTGCTTTTGTAATCATTTTGTTATTAATCGGATAACCCAAGAGATATACAAACGTTCCCCAGTCAACTTCTTTTGCTTTTCCAAAAGGATATGAAAAAGTCGGAATTAAAATGGTTTTTTGTGTTCCAAATTTTCTCCCTATCAAAGCAATATCCAATTGATTATCCTGAGCCAGCACTTCAACCTCACTGCCCTCAGGGAATCCGGCAACATATATTATCTGTTTTTCCTTTAGGGAAATTGACTCAACGTACTTTAATTGTATTCCATTCTCATCAAATCGATAAGCAATTATTGTATCCGGAAATGTTATTATGTGAGCACAAGTGAGTAATGCAATATTCCCATTTTGCGAGTAAACAACAGCAGCAGTTCCAGAAGCAGAGTTATCTGCCAAGACTTCTTTTATAGCAATCTGGTCTAATTTTTTATTCTTTAAGTCATTAAGTGTAAAATTATTCTTCTCATCGAACACATAGATTTTGTAAAATGCAGTAGAATTAACCCGTTGAATTGTTTCACTTATTTTTCCTAATTCATCAGAGGTTGATTTGTAGGGAAATTCACTATCGTATTTTCCATCCCCCAGTGTTGGATAAATTTTTTCGTAGCTGATGGAAGAACAGTTGTAAAGAAACATGCCTATGACAGCAATTGATATCTTAACGAAATAATTTTTCATTTGCCTAATAAATATTCTCTTAAATTAGAACTCTAAAATATTATTTAATCAACGTGCTTAACTTTAAATCCTTTCTGCATCCAGCCGCGAGCTAGGAATAAGCTAATACTGCTAACCATTGCGATACATCCATAAATAAACCACATTGTTTCTGTGTTCATTTGTGATGGTAGAAGCCCTTCCGGTGCATAATGCATCAAGAACCACCCGGAATACAAACTTGTTACAACTTTTGTTAAAAACCACGGAAACTGACCGATGCCCATATAAATACCTGTCATTCCTTTAGGGGCAATTTCAGCAACCCATTGTAAAAATCTTGGCTGCCACATCGCTTCACCAATTGTCATCAAAATTAAATACGCAAGAACATTGAACATACTTGGCCCGAGTGCAAGGATAAATGTCGGAAATGCCATAACAAATGTTCCTAAAATCATCATCTTATAAGTATTACGCTTTACTGTCATTGCAGCAACCATAGGAGTAAGTATGAAAATTAAAAGCGGATTGAAGTTGGTGAAGAATTCAAAATTATCCGCAACCACTCCGGTAAATGCTCTCTTATAATAGACCGGAAGTGTTAACCAGTTGTGTGCAAACAATGTTTGAACCGGAATAAGGATAAAAATGAAAAACATAAATCTATAATCTCTGATAGGAAAATTTTTGAGATAAAATTTTATTTTCTCTTTAGCAGATTTATCTTCTTCAGCTTTTTTATCAGCTTCAATTTTTTCTTTTGTATCGGTGCTTACCTCCTGAATTGTTTTCTCAATAGTTTTTTTAGTCAGGATGATTGCGACTACAGCAATTCCTATAACAGTTAAAGCCACATAAACCCACATTACAGCTAACATTCCCTCCTGGTTACTTGCAAAAGCTTTTCTTATCGGCGGCGCAATAATACCCGGAAGAAATCCGCCAAGGTTCATAATTGCATATAACATCGCGTAGCCCATTGCAGAAGTTTTTTCAGTAGTAAATTGTTTAACTGCGGCATAACAAGCCGGTTGATAAATACCATATCCGATGATTATTCCCATTAGTCCCAGCATTGCTATAAGATGTGCAGAAGACCATAAACCTGTGTTAGTAGTTATTGTAGGTCCAAGTGTTAAGAATATTCTCCCGATCAGCATAAAGATTAAAGAATAGATAAGTGATTTTCTAACTCCAATCCAATCAACAGTTGCTCCCAGGAATAGCATAGCAAGTGTAATTCCTGCGGTTTGAAATCCCACCATTTGTCCTGCGCTAATATCATCGAGCTTAACAAAATCAGTAAAGTAAATAACTAAGTAACCAACAATTCCAAAGTAAGTAATTCCTTCAAGAAGATATGATAAATTTATTCCCCAAAGTGCTCGCGAGGCATGGAAAAGATCTATGAATGGTTGTGTCAATTCTTTAGAAATACTTTTAATTGTATTTGATTTTTGTGGCAACTGAGATGATGAGTTATCAGACATAAACCTTCCTGTAATTAGAGATGATTAAATATTAGACCTTATACGGCAAAGAGATAATAAAAGTTGATCCCTTATCTTTTTCGCTTTCAAATGTTATTGTACCCCCGTTTTTTTCTGCAAATTCTTTACATAATAATAAACCAAAACCGGTCCCTTTTTCGTTATTAGTTCCCTCACTTGAATATAGTTTTTCAATTTTAAACAATTTGTCTTGATCTTCTTTCGGGATTCCAATCCCATTATCCTCAACATAAATTTCTGAGTTATTATTATTTACTCTGCATCCAACTTTAATAGTGCCGCCTGTTTTTGTGAACTTAATTGCATTGGAAATAATATTTCTTATTGACGCTTCAATCATATTCTGATCAGCGAAAACATTTAATTCACAATCGGTTTCTTTAATCAATTTTAGATTTTTGGTCTTAAACGAATTATTAAAAATACTAAGTACGTGATTTAAAATAATGTTCAGGGAAAAATCTGTTTGTTCAAATGCAAAGTTACCGGTTTGCAGCCGCGACCATTCTAAAAGATTTGCAAGCAGATTAAAAAGATTAGTCGCTGTGCTGTGTAAGCTTTTAGCGGAGTCTTTAATTTCAAACTCCGTAAGATCTTCAATATTATTAGCCAATAGATCAGTAAATCCAAGCAAAGAATTGAAGGGATTTCTTAAATCGTGAGAGATTATTGAGAAAAGTTTATCTTTTGCTGAATTACTTTTAATTAATTCTTCTGCGTATTCTTTAAGTTTTTCTTCGGCTAATTTTCTTTTTGTTATATCTGTAAGAGTTCCAACAATTTTTACTTTCCCACGACTATTGGTAACCAATGATCCACTTGAAATAACCCACGCAAGTGTCCCACTTTTTTTAATTACTCGCAACTCAAGAGAATAAGATTTATTTTTTCCCTGTAAAAGATTTGATAAAGCTTCGTTTTTCTTATTAAAATCCACTATCGTTAAAAGATTTTGCCATCCTTTTTCTTTCACTTCACTTTTTGTATAACCAAAAACCTCGGCTAAGGATTCATCACCTTCAATTTCAAAAGTTACAGGATCGATTTCATAAATTCCGGCTTTGGCGGATTTTATGATCATCTCGTATTTTTTATAAACATCACATGTTTCTTCCTGCAGTTTATGGTTTGCTATACCTAATTCAATTGAGTGCAATAAATTTTCTATATCAAAAGGTTCTGAAAGATAGGTTATCGGATTTAAAATTTTAGCTTTGTCGTATGCTATTGTATCATTATCAAAGGATAAAAAAATTATAGGAACATTGGATTGCTTCTTAATCTTCAACGCGGCGTCTATGCCAGAGTAAGTTGTTTCAAGGTTTACGCTTATAATAATTAAATCAGGTTTTATTTTTATGGCTTGAGCTAGTGCATCATTACTATGTGGATTTGAGAAAGCTACAGAATAGTCATAATTCTTTAATTTCTTTTTCAGGTTACTTAAGAAATCAGGTTCATTTATTACAATAAGGATTTTATCTTTGCTCATATTCTCGCATTAAAAATTAGAGATACCACAAATTTATATTGCAATCTAATAAAATATAAATCAAACTACCTTCAAAGATTTTTTTAAATGTTAAAAAACAAACTATATCATTTTTCTGTGTTTTAATCCTTGTAAACCCTGTAAACCTCCGGTATGGATTGCAATGATTGTACTGTGCTCAGGGAAAAAACTGTTCTTTATCAGATCAAAAATTCCATAAAGCATTTTTCCGGTATAAATTAGTTTTATTTGAATATAGTGCTGCTGTTCAAAATCTTTGCAAAACTTAATAAGCTCGCTGTTTATTTTGGCATATCCGCCAAAGTGATAGTCGAGATTTATCTGCCAGTTATTAAGATTTTCTTTTTGATAATGTGATAAAAGACTTCGAATATTCTGGTAAAGAAATCCGCCACCTTTTAGTACTGAAAATCCAAGTGTAAAAGATTTTGAGCTTAATCCAAGGATTAAACCTGCTAAAGTTCCGCCTGTGCCGCAAGCAGAACAAATAAAATCAAAATTAATATCAAGACTGGGAATAATTTCTGCAACTCCTTTAATTGCAAGATGATTAGAACCCCCCCTCGGGAATTAAGAAGAAATCACCATATTTATTTTTTAATCTGTCAATCAAATCCTTATCATATTTATCCCTATAAGATTTGCGATCGAGATATTCGACTATCATTCCGTTTGCTTGTGCAGATTCTAATGTTGGATTTAAAGGCAAATGTTCTTCACCTCTAATAACTCCAATTGTATTAAATCCGTATTTTTTCCCTGCTGCAGCCGTAGCATGAATATGATTTGAAAATGCCCCGCCAAAAGTAAGAAGTGTTTTATAAGCAAGTTTTTCGGCTTCGATAAGATTGTATTTTAATTTATACCATTTATTCTCGGAAATAAATTCATCCGTAAGATCTTCTCGTTTTATAAAAAGTTTTATTTGCTTATCAACTAATATCGGATCAAAAATTTCTGTTAGCGGAGTTATCGGGTTTTCAATTATCATAAAATTATTTTGTCTTCTGATATAAAATTAGGGAAAGCCTTGGACAAAATTTGAATTTTAAATCAATTTAAAATAAAAAGCCCATCCCGAAGACTAAATTGGGATGGGCAGGGGTGAACTCCTTAAATAGTCTATGATCTGCTCATCTGTTTTGGAGGGTTATGCACTATCTTCCTAATTGTGTCAAATTGGAGATAAGGATATTCTGCCCTTAATGTGTCAATAGCATCACCAGTTCTAACTTTTTGTGAACGTAAATTTTTAAATCTTCTACGAATAATATAATCGCGCACCGATCTGTCGTTAATCAGACCTCTGCTGTTTAGCAAATCCCAAATCTCATCACTGATAAGATTCGCTAAAGGATTAGAAATTGTTTTTGGATATTCAAAGTTTTCCATCACATTCTCCTCTAAATTTATTTTACCCGATTTTATTATTCGTTCCACTAGTTAAATTTCACTAATTTCTTAAAAAAACTCTTGATCAATTTCTGGGATAAAAGTGCAAATTTATTCGCGGTAGCGCAACCGCATAGATATGCGGTTTTTTAGTAAAGGATTACTTTTATGATGGTTTTACGACACAATGATGCAGTATTACGTATAGCTGCTAAATTATTTTTTTTCTGATTGCTTTAGCAACCGCTTCGGATTGTGAGTGAACGTG
Organism: uncultured Ignavibacteriaceae bacterium; assembly: GCA_963714775.1. Classification (GTDB taxonomy): domain Bacteria; phylum Bacteroidota; class Ignavibacteria; order Ignavibacteriales; family Ignavibacteriaceae; genus IGN3. Next base: position 33,330 of record CAVQQN010000076.1, on the reverse strand, counting down.
GAGTTTTTTGTAGATGTTTCTGATATGATGACGAACGGTATCAACACTGATAAATAAATTTTCAGCAATTTCCTGATAGTTGTAACCTTCTGCAAGTAAATTTATTACACTAACTTCTCTATTGCTAAGGTCAAAATCATTTTGCTGTAATAAAATTCCTTTCCCTTCCTTAAATGCCGTAATTACCTGCCGTGCAATTCTTGAGCTCATTGGTGAACCGCCATCGTTGGCATCTTTTATTGCTTCAAGTAATCTTGTTGGTGGAGTTTTTTTTACAAGGTAACCGCAAGCGCCAGCGCACAATGCATCAAAAACAAATTCGCTTTCTTCATATACCGTTAACATTAAAACGCTTAAATCAGGATTTTTAACGATTGCATTTTTTACACCTTCAATTCCATTCATACCCGGTAAGCCGATATCCATAAGAACGACATTGATGTTAAGAATATTAATTTTCGATAGGAACGATTCTGCATCACCGAATGCTCCAACACATTTGTAACCATCTGTTCCGTTTATAAGGGCTGCAAGTCCTTCTCTTATGGTTGAGTTGTCTTCTACTATGGCTACATTAATCATTTATTAAATAACATTTTTAATTTATTTTTACTTCCAGGTTTACCAATAAATCTGATTGAAGTTCCGTTGTTAGCAGAAGATTTCATTTTAATTCGTCCGCCAATCTGAACTGCTCTGCTCATCATATTTTTTAATCCGTTTCCAGAGTTTATTTGATTTTCATCAAAGCCATTTCCATCATCGGTCAGTGATATTTCTAAAACATCATTTCTTAAGTTTGCATCAAGAGTGATGAGTTTACAGTTACTGTGTTTTATTGAATTATTTATTGCTTCTTTAAAAATCAGGTAAAGATTTTGCTTAACATCCATTGGTAATTTAACATCTTCAAGTTTTTCAAGGTGTTTTGCTTTAAAGGATATTCCCAAAGAATTCAATAATTCGCTGTAAGAATCTTTTAAGCGAATGATTAAATCGTGCAAAGAATCCCGGTTTGGATTTACCACCCAGACTATGTCACTCATATTATCAACTAACTGGCGAGAAAGATCACTAATCTTATTTAACTCACTGCCGGCATTTTTCAGATCATTGCTGTTTTTTCTTGAAGCGACTTCACTTAAAATCGAAATTTCTGTTAAACCCGAACCAATATTATCATGTAAATCTGCAGCAAGTTTAGATTTTAATTTTTCAATTGCAAGCAAGTTTTTAATCCTAATTGTGCTAAGATAGTACAGAAATGCTGCTAACAGAATTATTGATAAAGTTATGAACCACCATGATTGCCAGAACGGACCTACAATAACTATTTTAACCGACGCAAAATTATCACCCCAAATACCATCGCTATTAGAACCCCTTACTTTAAATGTATAAGTGCCGGGTGATAAATTTGTGTAACTTGCCATCCTTGCTGATGCCTCTGTTATATGCCATTCGCTTTGTAATCCTTCAAGAATATATGAGTATTGATTATCCTGCGGATCGGAATAATCGAGAGAAGAAAATTCAAACGAGATGAAATTCTTTTTATAATCTAGAATTATTTCAGTTCGATCACCTTTATATGGTTCATTAAAAACTTTTATAGATGTAATTACAATGGGTGGAATGTAGTTGTTCGATTTTATTTCATCAGGATTAAAAAAATTTAAACCGTTAATACCGCCAAAATATAATTCCCCGTTTTTATCCTTAAAGTACGCTCCGCCGCTATACTCAAGGTTTTGTAAACCGTCCTGAATATTATACCTTTTAATTTCTTTTGTCTTAATATTCAATTTAAATATACCATTATCAGAACTTATCCACAGATTTTTAAAGTTATCTTCAAGAATTCCGTAAACTACTCCACTGGTAAAACCTTTTTCAGCAGAAAATCTTTTAAACTTTTCTGTCTTACGATCAAAGCTTGTTAAACTTCCCCCATAAGATCCCAACCATAAAGTTCCATCAGAATCTTCTATAATTGCCATTAAATTTTCAACATTATACTTGTCTTTTTTATCTGAATTTATGGGGTAGCGTTTAAACTTACCTGTATATGGATTGAAACTGTTCAATCCTCCGCCATAAGTTCCAATCCAAAAGAGTCCATCTTTAGTTTTGTAAATTTTATAAACTCTATTATCACTAATGGAATTGGGATCGTTTATATCAAATTTGGAACTAATAAATTTCAGTCTTTGATTAATTGGGTTACCGTGCACAATAACTTTATTTAATCCGCCGCCAAAAGTACCGATCCAGTAAACAGAGTCTGATTCAATAAAAATGTCCTGCACCTGATTTGCACTGATGCTGTTAGCATCAACCGGATCATTTTTATAAATCTTAATCTCTTTGGTCCTTTTGTTAATTATATTTAATCCACCATCATAGGTTCCCACCCACAAATTCTCAAAGCTGTCTTCTTTTATTACTCGTATGTGATTGCTTCCTAAAGAATTTGCATTTTCAGTTCTTTTGATAAATGAAAATTTTTTTGTTGAAGGATTATAAATATTTATTCCCCCTTTATATGTACCGATCCAGAGAATATTGTCATCATCTTTATATATAGACCAAACGACGTCATCATTAAGTGAGTTTTGCTTTGCAGCATCATGTTTTATGAGATGAAATTTTGCTTTATTAGCTTGTATTTTGGTAATGCCCGCACCAAGATGAGAACCTGCCCAAATAATTCCTGAACGATCGGTACAAAGTGAGAGGACATCGTTATCCCCAAGAGAATTTTCATTTAATGGATCATTAAAGAAATGCAGTGATTCATTTGTACGATAGTTGTAGCGGATCAATCCTCCGCCAAATGTTCCAATCCATAAGTAGTGATCTTTATCTTCTGTAAATGCGATAACAGTATTACGGCTAGATCCATTCATAGGGATAGGGCAGTGCTGACAATTTATTTTAGCTTTTCCAAAGGGTTGTTTAGTTTCTTCCTTAGAAATAAAAATTAAACCGCCGTAGAATGAACCAATCCAGATATTTTTTTCTGAATCTTCAAAAAGCCTGAGAAGTTTGTTGTCAGAAAGAGAGTATTCATCGGTGCCCTGCATAACATTTTCGAATGCAAATTTATCTTTTGAATTATTTTTTGTTTTTGATATGCGTGATAATCCTCCTCCAAAAGTTGCAACCCATAATCTTCCATCGGTATCAAAATGTAAATCCATAATTCTATTGGTTTTCAACCCGTTTGGATTTTTTACGTCTGAATAAATATAATTGATTACATTAAAATCCTTATCAATATTTACAATCCCTTTTCCCCAGGTTCCAATCCAAAGTGTTCCGTTTTTATCTTCAGTGATACAGGTTATAGTCGAACTCTGGTTTCGAGAGAAAGCAATCGGGTATTCATAAAAATCATTTGTCTGAGCTGGAATTATTTTTAATGAAGAGAAAATATTTTTATAAGAAAAAGTCTCGCTCTCACGATTAAAACAATTTACATTACCATAAATTGTTCCTATCCAAAGTTTTCCATTCTTATCTTCAAAAATAGTGTTGGCTCCATCATCAGAAAGGGAGGTTGAATCTTTAGGATCATTAGTATATACAACAAATTTATAACCATCATATCTGTTTAAACCGTTACGGGTTGCAAACCACATAAAGCCTTTACTATCCTGCAAAGATGCAAAGACCGTACTTTGTGAAAGTCCATCCTCAACTCTTAACTGCTGGAAAATGTAATCCTGTGCAACAATGTTATATGACGTGACAAGAACACATCATCATAACTAAAAATTGAAGATTATAAATTTTATTGTATTTTTTGTTTTTTTCATTCATAAAATCAAGTCTTACCATATATAGGATAATTTCTTTAAAGATTCCATATCCGGAATAAAACTTCTATGCATTATATTGTGATCTAAAGTATTTGACCACTACTGATGTGTTATGACATACATTGTGCATTTTGATAAAAAGAATTAATAAGGTTAAAATGAAAAAAATAATTTATCGTTCTGAAGACAGGGGAAAAGCAAATTATGGTTGGCTTGGATTCAAATTCAGTTTTAGTTTTGCAAATACTACAATCCTCAAAAAATAAACTTTGGATTGCTGCGTGTACTTAATGATGATACTGTAGTTCCATCAATGGGTTTTGGAACTCATCCGCATGATAATATGGAAATAATAACAATTGTAGAAGGTGAACTTGAGCATAAAGACAGTATGGGCACAGGTTCAGTCATTCACAAAGATGAAGTTCAGGTTATGTCAGCTGGTTCAGGAATTACGCATTCTGAATTTAATCCATCTGATAAAGAGGCAGTAAACCTTTTTCAGACTTGGATTTTTCCTAAAGAAAAAAATATAAAACCAAGGTATGATCAAAAATCATTTCCTATCTCTGAGCGAAAGTAAATAAACTTATTCCCGTAGTTTCCGGATTAAATAAAGTGGGCGCTCTTTACATACATCAGGATGCAGAAATTTATTTTGGGAATTTTGAGAAGGGTAAAAAAGTAAATTATAAGATAAGCAATCCTGCAAATGGCACTTACATTTTTGTAATAAACGATGGAAGCTTAAAGTTGGTGATGAAAATTTATTTAATAGAGATGCAATTGGAATTTCTGACATTAATGATTTTGAAATAGAAATGTTTGAGAGATCAAACTTTTTAATTATCGATGTTCCAATGGATGAGAATAATTAAGTCGCCTTACGCAAGTGTTATAAAACCTTGAAGGTTTTTCTAATATTGTCTTAAAGAAAATAATAATATCACGTTTTTTTTGGCAAAACCTTCAAGGTTTTGCTTTCGTGCGTAACGTGAGTAATTAATTGGATTTGATTGGAGATAATTTGAAAAATTCCTAAATCAGATCCCTTTTTTATTTCATATAAAAATAAAAGTATAACGGGAATATGCTGAACGTAAATAAAGTATCCACCCATATGATTTAAATGGTAAAGTGGAATTAGAAATGCATACATAAGTAATGAAAATTTTGGACTGAATACAAGCGGCAATATCATCCACGTTAAGTACCACGGAAATTGTGTTGGGCTTACAAGAAATGAAACTGCGATAATTATTAATATTTTATCAACAAGGTTTAAATTGTCTTTAGCAGGTTTTTTAATTAGCAGCAGTAACGCAATTGAAATTATTCCAATTGTTATCCAGCGGGCAACACAATCCGCACACACATAATATATTTTAAAAGTAGTTGTAAATAAATCAATACTGTCTTTTAAAAGTGTATAAAAGGCTGCGTTGTTAATCCAGTTTGCAGCATATTTTGTAAATCCGGTATTCTGATCAAACCCAGCACGTAAAACAGGAATAAATATTACAATAACAAAAAGTGAAAAAGCAAAAACACTGGAAACCAATTTCCATTTTTGATTTGTAAGTCTGCGCAGGAAAATTGGAAAAATTAAAATCGGCCAGAGTTTAAATCCAACCGCTAAAGCAAGTGTTATGCTCGATGTTACAAACTCATTTTTTAAGTAATAATAAATTGCAATTGCAGTAAAGAGTAATGCAAATAAATCGTAATGTCCGGTATTAAAAAATTCGTGAAGCACAATTGGGTTTAACCAATAAATTGCAACAAAAGAAATTGGCAGTTTTAGTTCTCGTAATATTTTAATTAGGAAGAAGAGTAAAAAAATATCACCCATTAGCATTAACAATTTCCAACCTGTTACACTCCAGGGGAAAAGAATATATGAAAGTCCAAAAACAATTTGTGAAAGTGTTGGATAAAGAGTTTTAATTTTGGGATGATTTATTTTATCAATTACGTTCCCTGATTCATCCGCTAACTTTAAAATCTTTTCGGGCACTTCAGGGTTTTTATCTATTACATCCTGCGGACTAAATACATAAGGATTAAACTCATTGGCCGTTACAGCACCATCCCAGAGATACCTGTAAAAATCATCTTCAAGAATTGGGGATGAAGGAATTAAAATTAATCTTGCAAATAATCCGGTAAAGATTATCCAGGCAATCCACGTTTGTTTAATTGGGAGCTTGTTGATATTTATAATAGCAATAAAAAAAAGGATTCCGATTAAAATTCGTTGAGCTACAAAAAGTATTTTTTGCGTATCAGTTGGCTGGGCATCATATGTTAATGTGTGCGAAACGAAAAGAATGTATAAAGCATAAAGAATTACACCCACACCGAGAAATATCCAGATAATTTTAGTATTTAAGTATTTTGTGAGCAATTGGAATCAATTAATATTTTACAAATCAAAATTAAGACCAGTTTACTTAATTCTATAAATATAATTCTTTTCCCCAAAAAACTTTTTCTGATGAGTACAATTCATCTTGTAACTACTATCCATGGGAAAGGTGAATTTTTTTCAAAAATAAAACTGAAAAATTTATTTTTAATTGAGTTTGGTCTATACTTATAATCATACCTTAAATATTTTAATTCATCTATTGAATGATGAAAATATTTACCTGACATTTCAGGATAACCAATTGAGTTATAATATTTAACTGTCCTGTTCCTGGCTTGAATTATATCTTTAGCATTATAAAATGGTGTATCGATAATGTGGATTTCACCGTATGGTTTTGATATAAAAAAAAGTTCTTTCATCAGAGAAGAAATATTTGGGAAGTACTGTAAAGCGGAGTTAACAATTATTAAGTCAAAAGTATTGGCAGGTAAAGATGTAGTAAAAATATCAGCATAGATAAATGAAATATTTTCTTTATTAAATACCCGCGCTGCTTGTTCAAGTTCAGCTAAGTTTATATCAACGCAGTAAAATTTTTGTTCAAATTCCTTGGAAAGTTGACCTGTCAACCAGCCATTGCCGCAACCTAAATCAAGTATTTTTAGTTTTGGTTGTTTTTGTGACAAATACTCCTTAAAGCGTAAAAATGATTTTGCTTTTAACTCCCATTCTTCCTTATGCGGGTTTCTTTTGGAAGCATAAGGTAAAAGTTTTATCTCATCATCGCTGTAAATTCGTTTTTCTTTTTTTCTCACCTGAAGATATAATTTTTCAAAAGATTCATCGACTTCTGAAAATCTAAATACATTATTAACAGGTGTAATCTGTTTTAATTCTTCAATATTCATAAATTAATTTAGGCAATTACATAAAATTTAATATTATGAGATGGAATTCAATTTATTTTATCAGTACAAACTTACTAATTATTACATTCTTATAACTTAAATATAAGTTTGGTACAGTATTAAGTTTGTTTATTTTTAAATCAATAAAAATAATTTTTAACCTATTGAATCCTCGAGAAAATAATGGAAAAACTTTTATTACTTGGTGCAGAAGCAATAGCACAAGGGGCAATCGACGGAGGGATGTCCGGTGTTTACGCATATCCTGGCACACCTTCCACAGAAATAACTGAATATGTCCAGCACAATAAAATTGCAATCGAAAGAAAACTACATAGTCTGTGGTCTGCCAATGAAAAAACGGCAATGGAAGCAGCCCTTGGGATGAGTTACGCGGGAAAACGTACAATGGTTTGTATGAAACATGTTGGATTAAATGTTGCAGCAGATGCTTTTATCAACTCGGCAATAACTGGGGTTAACGGAGGATTAGTAATCACAGTTGCAGATGATCCATCAATGCACTCATCACAAAATGAACAGGACTCGCGCTTTTTTGGCAAGTTTGCAATGATCCCTATTCTTGAACCAGCCAATCAGCAGGATGCTTATGATATGGCTTATGAGGCATTTGATCTATCCGAGAAACTAAAAATTCCAGTAATGATTAGAATTACAACAAGGCTTTCACACTCACGGGCTGGGGTTGAAACAAGTCCTCCAAAAGATGAAAACAAGCTAAGCTATCCTGAAGATCCAATCCAGTTTGTGCTTCTTCCATCAAACGCAAGAAAAAGATATAAAGGATTACTTAAACTTCAGCCGCTAATGGAACAGGAATCTGAACAATCAGAATTCAATAATTATTATCCGGGTAGAAATAAATCACTTGGTATTATTGCATGTGGGATTGCACATAATTATATGACAGAAAATTTTCCGGGAAGAACCTGTCCTCATCCGATATTGCAAATTGGACAGTATCCACTTCCATTTGCTAAAGTTGAAAAAATTGTAAAAGAGTGTGAACAGATTATAGTTCTTGAAGATGGTTATCCAATTGTTGAGGAAATGTTAAAAGGATATTTGGAAAGAAACAGCAGGATTAAGGGCAGATTAGATGGAACAATTCCTCGTGATGGCGAACTTACCCCTGATATTGTTGCAAAAGCTGTAGGTAAAAAAGTAAAGACAGGAATAAAAGTCCCTTCTATTGTTGTTGACCGTCCACCGGAACTATGTGCGGGTTGTGCCCATAGAGATATTTATAAAGCGTTAAACGAAACGATGTTAGAATTCGGCAAACAAAAAGTTTTTTCAGATATCGGTTGTTACACGCTTGGTGCATTGCCTCCGTGGAGTTCAATTCATTCTTGTGTTGATATGGGTGCATCAATAACAATGGCAAAAGGTGCCGCTGATGCGGGGGTTCGTCCTTCAGTTGCTGTTATTGGTGATTCAACTTTTACACACAGCGGAATGACCGCTTTGCTAGATGCAGTTGTAGAAAATACGCCTATTACTGTTATTATTTCAGATAATTCCACAACAGGAATGACGGGCGGACAAGCTTCACATGCGACAGGAAGATTGGAAGAAATTTGTATTGGTCTTGGTGTAAAACCAGAGCACGTAAGAGTTTTAACTCCATTGCCAAAGTATCACGATGAAATGGTAAAAGTTTTGCGAGAAGAAATGGTTTATGAAGGTGTTTCAGTAATAATTCCACGAAGAGAGTGCATACAAACTTTGGCAAGAAGTAAAAAAGAACAGAAGGTGAAGGTTGAAGAGGTACTACAATGAAATCAGACATAATATTATCAGGTGTGGGTGGACAAGGTATTCTTTCAATTGCTGCAGTTGTTGGAATGGCAGCATTGGAAAATCATCTTTATATAAAACAGGCAGAAGTTCATGGAATGAGTCAGCGCGGCGGTGCTGTGCAATCTCATCTTAGAATTTCGAAAAATGAAATTGCAAGTGACTTAATTCCTGAAGGCAAAGCAGATATAATAATTTCTGTTGAGCCAATGGAATCATTACGTTACTTACCATGGCTTTCAGAAAAGGGCTGGCTTGTAACAAACACAACTCCGTTTATAAACATTCCGGATTATCCAGACATGAAAGAACTTTTAGCAGAGATAGAGAAACTTCAACATCACATTTCAATAAACGCTGATGAAATTGCAAAACAGATAAAATCACCGCTCTCATCAAATATGGTAATACTTGGTGCTGCTTCTCCATTTATTGATATTCCATTTCAATCACTAGAAAATGGAATTAGAAAGATTTTTGAAAGAAAAGGGGAGAAGATAGTTCTGCTTAATATAGATGCGCTTAAAGCTGGACGTGATTTTTCGGAAATTCATAAAAAATAGATGAAGAGTTTAACCGCTGAGACGCAGAGTCGCTGAGAAATTGCTCTGCGCCCTTAGCGTCTCTGCGGTAGAAACTTCCTTAAGATTTAGCCCAGGCTTCTACATCATCAACTTCTTTTGGAATTGGACGCCCGAGAACTTTATAGCCGTTTTGTGTAACAAGAATGTTATCTTCAATTCTTATTCCGCCAAAGCTGCGGTATTCTTCAACCTTATCATAATTAATAAAGTTTTTAAACTTCTTTTTAGCTTTCCATTGATCGATTAGTTCGGGAATAAAATAAATACCCGGTTCGCAAGTAAAAACGAATCCCTGTTGTAACTCTTTAGCCAATCGTAAATAAGTTAATCCAAACTGATTGCTACGTATTGTTTTTTCATCGTAGCCAATATAAGTTTCACCAAGATTTTCCATATCGTGAACATCAAGTTCCATCATATGTCCAAGCCCGTGCGGAAAGAACAATGCGTGTGCACCAGCTTTAACAGCAGCGTTCAAATCACCCTTCATAATTCCAATCTGTGATAAACCGGCAGCAATAATTTTTGCAGCAGTAAGATGAACATCTACATGCTTAACCCCGGGTTTGATCATGTTGATTGCATTTTTTTGTGCGGTAAGAACTATCTCGTAAATTTCTTTTTGTTTGTATGAAAACTTTCCGCCAACTGGAGTAGTTCGCGTAATATCACTTGCATAATGAAGAAGAGATTCTGCTCCGGCATCACAAACAAGCAGGTCACCTTCCTTTAAAACATTTCCATGATAATGATTGTGAAGTGTTTGTCCATTTTTAGATACGATAGGAGGAAAAGAAACACCACTACCAAGAGACAGAGCAATTCCTTCAATTGTTCCTGCAATGTCGTGTTCAACTACTCCCGGTTTTGCCATGCGCATTGCAGTAGTGTGCATCTGGTAAGCAATTTCCATTGCATATTCAATTTCTGCGACCTCTTCTTCGGCTTTTATAGAACGTTGAGCAACAACTACTTCAATTAATTTTTTAGAAAATTTACTTTTTAATTTGAAAGGATTTTCATCGAGTAAATCAGCAAGCTTAAGTGATTGATCTCCGCGGTAACTTGGAAGAGAATGGATCTCTAATTTGTTTGCTGCTTTTTGATTTTAAATACTTTTTTAATTTATCAATTGATTCCGAGTGTACAACTCCGATTTGTTCGGCAAGTTGTGCAAGTTTTGGTTGTGCTCCCATCCAGACAATATCTTCAATAGTAAATTCATATCCGAAAAGAATCTCTTTCGTTTTCATCAATATCAATTATACCTGCCATGTTTGGTGCGTCAATTCGAAAGTAATAGAGGAAAGAACTATCTTGTCTGAAAGAGTATGTGTTACCTGCATAATTCATTGCAGATTCATCATTGCCAGGAAATAAAAGTACTCCAGTTTCAAATTTTTTCTTTAGTTCAGATCTTTCTATCAATGTAAACTTGTTTATCAAACATAAATGCTCCTTAGAGAATTGATATTATTTATCTGCCGTAAAATTAGAGAATAATTGAGAGTATTTCCAGAAATTGATCAATAAATGGAATCATTTATTTCCCATTGTTTTATATTAGAGCATTAAGTTTTTAATGGTTCACATATAGTAGGAATATAAATTATGAACAAAGTATACATATTAGGTGCTGGTTTTTCTCGAAAGGCTGGTCTTCCATTAATGAATGAATTTTACTTTAGGTCGAAAGACATTTTTCCTAGATTAAAAAATGATAAAGAAATTATAGCCTTTAAAAAGTCTTTGAGTATTTTGACAAATTTTCAATTGTAAAAAATATTATGAATGCAAACTTTTTGAATATTGAAGAATTACTTTCGATAATAGAAATGGATATTTACCTTAACGGAGGGGAAAATATTTATGATGATTTTTTACTATACTTAGCGAAAGTTATAGAATAATCAACACCATTGAATGAAAACAGAAAAACAACTGGAATGATAATTAAGTTAGGTAATTCTTCATATGAAGATTTTATCATGAAAGTTTATGGAATATATTTAACGGGGGCTGCTGGTGATCCAATATTGGACATAAAGAAACCTGTAGAGGGGGCTATAATATCTTTAAACTATGATCTTTTATTAGAATTTGAATTGACCAAGATAAATAAACACAATCAGGGTATTTTGGATGAAAGTTATATGTCTTATGATTTTGAATATGGCATAAATGAAGAATTTATTCAGCGAATTCACACTAAAAATCCCAGGCATGGATTTTTACCGCTAGCCAAAATTCATGGTTCAGTTAATTTTATTAAAGATAATAAACCGATTATCGTACCCCCAACGTGGAATAAAACATCGAATCCAGAAATGAAATCAGTTTGGCAATTTGCTTACAAGATTCTAAGTAAAGCGGAGGAAATAATTTTTATAGGATATTCTCTTCCAGAATCAGATCTATACGTTAAATATCTATTAATAAGCGGTATCCAAAAAGCTTTTAAATATAAATAGTAATGATCTGTACCAACACCGATGGAAAAACACAGCAACGATATGAAAATTTTTTCGATTTAAATTTTAGGAAAAAGGCATTCGAATATCAAAACTTAAAATTTGAAGATTGGAAATTTAGTTAAAACTCTTTCTTGCAGCCTTTATAATTTCTTTAATCTTTCATTAGAAATTAGATTTATTTTTTCTTAGAATTAAACTTCCTTTTGCTTTCTGAACATAAAAAATAATCCACCAAGTATAAATGGAATACTTAGTATTACACCATATCTAAAATCATTCCTTTTTCAAATGCGGATTGTTCCACTTTCAAAAATTCCACAAAAAATCTGAATCCAAAAATGAGGAGTAAAAATAATCCGAAGATAAAACCCTGCTTAGATTTTTTTTCTGTTTTGTAATAAACAATATATAAAATGAAAAAAGAAATAAAATAAAAAATAGATTCATAAAGCTGTGCAGGATGACGAGGAACATTATCAATTCTTGCAAAGATAAAAGCCCAGGAAACATCAGCAGCTCTGCCAATAATTTCGGAATTAAAAAGATTTCCTAATCTTATTAATGCACCGCCAAGAGCAACAACAATAACTAAACGATCAAGCACCCACAACATGCTTTTATCTTTTTGTTTTTTTACAAGCATATAAATTGATGTTAGAATCCCAATTGCAGCTCCGTGACTTGCAAGACCACCCTGCCAAACTTTTAAAATTTCAATTGGATTTGATATATAGTAAACAGGGTCGTAAAACAAGCAGTGCCCTAAGCGTGCACCAATTACAGTTCCAAGTATTACATAAATAGAGAGCTGCTCAAGATCAGCCTGAGATTTCTTTTCAAGTTTATAAATTTTGGTAAGAATTAAGTATCCCAAAACAAAACCTAAAGCAAAAAGTAATCCGTACCAGCGTAACGAGATTGGTCCAAGTTTTACTATTTCAGGACTTACATTCCAGAAAATTGATGAGATGATCATTTTAATTTGATAATTGTTTTATAATTAACCGTAAATATAGTTTGATGTGTTTACTGATGCAAAGAACAACCTTAACTTGTTTCTGGTTCTCTAATAAATAACATAGATTCCGAGTCAAGCCCCAATGATAAATAATATTTATTCCCTTCTTTTTCCTGAATACTCTTTTCTTACCTTTAGATTCAACAGCATTGTTTGCAAGTTCAACACATTCTTCAAAAGTAAAAGAAATTGGCTCACGATCTTTGGGAAGTTTAACATTTTCTTTGCCAGCTTTCAAATATGGTCCCCATCTGCCATTAAGAATTTGAAATTCAGGATTTTCTTCAAATGTTTTAATTGTTTTTTCTGCATCAGATTTCTCTTTTTGCTTCGATTACGACAATCGCTTCATCTATTTCAATATCGTGAGGATCATATTGATTTTTTATTGAATAAAATTTGCCATCGTATCTTACGTAAGGTCCAAACCTTCCGATTGCAGCAACAACTTCGTTGACATCGAACTTTCCAACAACTCTTGGTAGTTTAAACAAATGCAATGCCTCCTCAAGGTTATTTTTCCAATTTTTGTGTTTTTCTTATTCCAGCGTAGATCGGTTTATCGTTCTCATCATCAGGATTACTTAATGCTGCCACAGGACCAAACCGTGCCATTCGTACCGAGAACGTTTTCCCGTAGCTGGATCTGTTCCGAGAATTCTTTCTCCTGATGCTCTTTCGGAAGTTTCAATTGTATGCTCTACTTTCTCTTGAAATGGAGAATAAAATTCTTCAAGCATTACGTGGTAACTCATTTCGCCATTTGCTATTTCGTCAAGCTCTTCTTCAATATGAGCAGTAAATTTAAAATCCATAATCTGAGGAAAGTGAGCCAGCAGAAAATCATTTACAATCATTGCAACATCATTTGGAAATAACTTGCCTTTGTCTGCACCAGTTATCTCAGTTCGTTGTTCACTCTTTATTTTTTTTGAAATATCTAACAGTTAAAAACATATACTCGCTTCCGTACCCATCCGTTCTTCCTTATGAACGTAACCGCGTTTCTGGATCGTGCTGATTGTTGGAGCATAAGTTGATGGTCTTCCAATTCCAAGTTCTTCTAATTTTTTAACAAGACTTGCTTCAGTAAATCGTGCAGAAGGACGAGTATATCTTTCTGTTGCAACAATTTCTTTCATATCAAGTTTTTGTCCAACTTTTAACGGAGGAAGAATTGTATCATCACCATTTTCGCCATTCTCATCATCAGTATCTTCGAGATAAACTTTTAAAAATCCATCAAACTTTATTACTTCACCTTTTGCAGTAAGAACATCTTTGTTACCTGTAATTTTTATTTTAGCAGTTGTCCGTTCAATTTCTGCATCACTCATCTGAGATGCAATTGCACGTTTCCAGATTAATTCATACAAAGCTTTTTCATCTTTTGGACCATCAACAGTTTCTTTATTAAAATCTGTTGGACGAATTGCTTCGTGAGCTTCCTGAGCAGTTTTTGATTTTGTTTTAAATTGTCTTCTTTGAAGATATTGTTTACCAAAATCATGTTTAATTGCCTGTTCTGCAGCATCAAGTGCAAAATCAGAAAGATTAACAGAATCAGTTCTCATATAAGTAATCTTACCAGCTTCATAAAGTCTTTGAGCAAGAAGCATTGTGCGTGAAACAGAGTAATCGTAATTTTCTTGCAGCTTCCTGCTGAAGAGTTGAAGTTGTAAATGGTGCGGCAGGAGATTTTTTAGCAGGTTTTTTTTCAACATCATCAACAATAAATTCTGAAATAGAGCATTGCTTTAGAAATTCTTCTGCTTCTTTTTCATCTTTTAAATATCGTGCAAGTTCAGCTTTAAATTTGATTTTTTTCCTTTATCATCTGTCTACAATAAAGTTTGCAACAACTTTAAAGCGAGATTCAGGAACAAATGAATCAATTTCACGTTCACGTTCAACAATTAATCTTACTGCAACAGATTGAACTCTGCCGGCAGAAAGTTTTGATCTTATTTTCCTCCATAGAATTCCGGATAGTTCAAATCCAACTAAACGGTCCAAAATTCTTCTTGCCTGTTGTGCATCAACAAGATGATAATCAATTTTTCTCGGATTCTTTATCGCATTAAGAATTGCTGTTTTGGTTATTTCATCAAAAACAATTCGTTTGATTTTATCTTCTTCAAGCTCAAGTGCTTCTTTCAGATGCCAGGAAATCGCTTCTCCTTCGCGGTCCTCATCAGTTGCAAGCCAAACAGTTTCAGCTTTCTTGGAAAGTTTTTTTAACTCAGTAACAACTTTCTTTTTATCTTCAGAAATTTTATAAAGCGGCTTGAAGTCGTTTTCAATATCAACACCCTTATTTCTCTTTTCAAGATCGCGGATGTGACCGTAACTTGATGTAACAATAAAATCCTTACCTAAATAGCCTTCAATTGTCTTTGCTTTAGCAGGGGATTCTACAATAACTAAATTTTTTGCCATTATATCTTCTTTATTTAAAAAAAAACGCTTGCAAATTAACCGATAAAAAAAACAAAATTCAAAGTTAATTTAGCGGCATAGTCAGTTAATTAAAAATCAGATCGTTTTTATGATAAAAAATTTGCTAATATTTGATAAGTAAATCACAATTATTGATGTAATTGAGCATAAAATTTTTTTTAGATGCGGTTTTAAAACTTTTAGCAGCACCATTTATTCTGCTTATTAAGGTTTATCAATTATTGATATCTCCATTATTTCCATCATCTTGCAGATATACACCGACTTGTTCGCATTATACTTTAGAAGCATTAAAAAAGTACGGAATATTTAAAGGCGGATGGCTGGGAATAAAAAGGATATCAAGATGTCATCCTTGGGGTGGAAGTGGATATGATCCTGTACCGTAAGTAAATTATTTATCAATGTATAATTAAAAATTTGTGCAAAATATTTTTAGTAATCACTTGAACTCAACCCTTAACCCCTTCATCTTGTAAAGAGAAGGGGAATAGAATGAAGCTTCTTAAAGTCCCTCTCTTTTTAAGAGAGGGATTTAGGGTGAGTTGATTTTTTTATATGGCAAAAAAATCTTCATCAAAAAAAATATCATTTAAACAAAGATTAATTCGCATCTTTAAGTGGATATTAAAGTTTGCGATTATTTTCTTTGTGTCAACTGTACTACTTGTCTTTGCAATGCGATGGATAAATCCCGTGACAAGTTCGATAATGATTCAAAGACAAATTTCTACTTTGTTTGATGGCGAATTTGAACTGATCAAATATCATTGGGTTGATTACGATGATGTATCTAAGTATATGCCGATTGCAATTGTAGCTGCCGAGGATCAAAATTTTCCTAAGCATTTTGGATTTGATTTTAAACAGATTGAAAAAGCATTAAAACAAAATAAGAGAGGAAAAAGAATTAGAGGCGCTAGTACAATTACACAGCAGGTTGCAAAAAATTTGTTCTTGTGGGAAGGAAAAAGTTTTGTAAGGAAAGGTATTGAAGCGTACTTCACATTATTAATAGAATTGTTGTGGGATAAGCAAAGAATTCTTGAGGTACACATGAACATAGCTGAAATGGGAAATAATATTTTTGGCGTTGGAACAGCAAGTCTAGCTTATTTTAAAAAACCACCATATAAACTCACAATATCACAAGCGGCACTTCTTGCTGCAATTCTTCCAAATCCCAATAAATATTCTGCAGTAAAACCATCTGGTTACATAAGAGGAAGACAAAATTGGATAATAAAGCAAATCAATTCTTTAGGCGGGCCAGATTATCTTAAAGATTTATAGTTGGTTTTTTTTTCTGGTAGTTTATTTTTGAATACTCAACAGGTAATTAAAAGATTATCTTTGAAAGATTAGATTAAGATTAATCAATTAAATAATTCTAATGCCCTTTTAATAATTTTTAGATAAATTACACTTCAGATTAAACAATTGTTGATATAGTGATTAAAGAAATTACATTCATACTTAATAATGATCTTGTCTCAGTTAAGATTGATCCAGCGGTGGTGCTTCTGGATTATATCAGAAAGTATAAACATTTAACCGGTACTAAAGAGGGTTGTAAAGAAGGTGACTGTGGCGCTTGTACAGTATTAGTTGGCAATTTAGTAAATGATAAACTTGAATATCATTCTGTCAATTCCTGCCTGCTTCCATTAGGGAATGTTAAGAACACTCACATTGTTACTATTGAAGGTTTAAGTTCAAACAATCTCACTCACATTCAAACTGATTTTATCAAAGAAGGTGCTTCTCAATGCGGTTTCTGCACTCCCGGGTTTATTGTTTCGCTTACTGGTTACTTAATTAATAATGAAGTTTATAAAATTGATGATGCATTAAATTCAATCGCCGGGAATATCTGCCGCTGTACAGGTTATACTTCAATAAAGAGAGCTGTTGACGATGTGTTGAATAAATTTAATCCTACTCAGGACAATGGATTGGATAAAATAGCACTGTTGATAAAAAATAATACACTTCCTGATTATTTTTCCAGAATCTCTGAACGATTGAAAAAGCTTACCACAGATAAATCAAATGAACATAACGAGGGACTAAAATATTTTGTTGCTGGCGGCACCGATTTGTATGTCCAAAAACCTGATGAACTTTTAGGACAGCAGATTAGTTTTATAAAGAATAAAAATTTGTCATATATAAAAGTGGAAGATAATTTTTGTCGAGTTGGTGCAGCAACTACTTTTGAAATGATAAATGATTCTTCGGTTTTTCAGAAATACTTTCCACGGCTGAACAACTATTTTGATTTAATTGCTTCTTTACCGATCAGGAATAGTGCTACTGTTGGTGGAAATATTATTAATGCTTCCCCAATTGGTGATATGACAATTTTCTTTCTAGCGTTAAATGCTAATATTGTTTTAAGCGATGGAAATACTCGAAGAAAATTATTGTTGAAAAATCTTTTTAAAGGTTATAAGCAATTAGACAAAACAGACGATGAATATCTCGAGTATGTTGAATTTAAGTTACCATCAAAAAATTCTCTGTTTAATTTCGAAAAAGTATCTAAGCGTACGCACCTTGATATTGCAAGTGTAAATTCAGCAATGTATATGGAAGTAGATAACGATATTATTTCAAGCATTTACATTTCTGCCGGCGGTGTTGCCCCAATTCCATTATATCTGGAAAGCACTTCACAATTTCTGATCGGTAAAAAAATTATAATGGAATCTTTAGTTGAAGCACTTCCAATTATTCAATCAGAAATATCTCCAATTAGCGATATAAGAGGCAGTGCAGATTATAAACGATTATTATTAAATCAATTATTCAAAGCTCATTTTATAGAACTTTTTCCTGAACTGATTAATATTGAAGAATTGATATGAGAAAAACAGATATCGAAAAACACGTACGCGGTGAATCACAATTTATAGATGATATAAATGTTCCAGAAGGAACACTTTATGCTACGGTATTTGATTCAACGATTGCACATGGAAAAATATTAAGCATTGATATTGAGGAAACAAAATTAATCTCTGGCGTCAGAGCTGTTTTTACTTCAAAAGATATTCCTGGAATTAATCAAGTCGGTGGAATAATTCCTGATGAAACCCTTTTTGCAGAAGGTGAAGTTGAATTTGTTGGCGAACCAATTGGAATGGTTGTTGCTGATTCTTACGAGATTGCCCAAAAAGCAGTAAAAAAAATTAAGATTGATTACGAAAAGTTACCTGCTGTTTTTGAACCGCGTGAAGCATTTGAAAAAGGTAATTTGATAATGCCGCCAAGAATATTTTCTTTTGGAAATGTTGATGATGTCTGGGATAAATGTGATTTTGTGATCGAAGGTAAAGTGGAAAGTGGTGGTCAGGAGCATTTATATTTAGAAACTCAAGGCTCAATTGCTATTCCTGAAGAAGGTGGAAAGATAAAATTAATATCATCAACACAAAGCCCTACTACTGTTCAAAGAACTGCTGCAAGAATTCTTGGTGTGGAAATGAATAATATTGAAGTGGATGTTTTAAGATTAGGCGGTGCTTTTGGCGGTAAAGAAGACCAGGCAACACACTGGGCTGTAATGGCAGCACTTGCTGCACATAAGTTGAACAAACCGGTAAAACTTGTTTTGAATCGGATGGATGATATTAGAATGACAGGTAAACGTCATCCATATTCATCAGACTACAAAATTGGTTTAACATCAGATGGAAAAATATTAGCATACGAAGCTACTTATTTTCAAAATGCCGGTGCATTTGCTGACCTTTCTCCTGCAATACTTGACAGAACTTTATTTCATGCAACAAACAGTTATTACATTCCAAATGTAAAGGCAACCGGAATTAGCTGTAAAACTAATTTGCCACCAAATACTGCATTCCGAGGTTTCGGTGGTCCGCAAGGCAAATTTGTAATTGAAGCTGCTATTTATAAAGCTGCTGAAAAAATGGGAATCGATGCTTCTGAGATTCAAAGAAAAAATTTACTTAAAGATGAAGATGCTTTTTATTACGGTCAGCAAGTAGAAAAAAGTCATGCCGAGAAATGCTGGGTAAAAGCTGAAGAGGAATATGATTATAAAAATTTAAAACGTGATGTTGAAAATTTTAATAGCAAAAATTATCAATTCAAAAAGGGCATTGCTTTAATGCCGATCTGTTTTGGAATATCTTTCACAAATACATTTCTTAATCAAGCAAGTGCATTAGTTCATGTATATACCGATGGCAGCATTGAAGTAAGCACAGCGGCTATTGAAATGGGGCAGGGTGTGAATGAAAAAATTAAAATTGCGGTCTCAAAGACATTTTCTGTTTCCCAGGATAGAATCAGGATTGAAACAACCAATACAACGAGGGTAGCTAATACATCGGCTACTGCGGCAAGCAGCGGCGCAGATCTTAATGGTAATGCAGCAATTATCGCAAGTAAAAATATTCTCGATAGATTATTAAAAGTTGCAGCGGAAGAATTAAAAATTTCTGATTATCATGATTTAGAACTGAAGGATGAAGTGATTTTTCACAAGGGGATAAAAACAAATTTAATTTGGAATGAATTAATCAGGTTAACTTATCAAAAAAGAATAAGCCTTTCCTCTCATGCATTATATGCAACGCCTGATATTTATTTTGATAAAGAAACAAATACAGGAAGACCATTTGCATATCACGTTTATGGAACCGGAATTACAACAGTTACACTTGATTGTTTGCGAGGAACATACACAATTGATTCTGTAAAAGTTGTTCACGATTTTGGTAAAAGTTTAAACCCTGTTATTGATATTGGTCAGGTTGAAGGTGGAATAGCACAAGGTATTGGCTGGCTGACGGTTGAAGAAGTGAGTCATTCCAGCGAAGGAAAATTGTTATCAAATAGTTTATCGACTTATAAAGTTCCTGATATATATGCTGCTCCAAAAGAAATTGAAGTATCCTTTTTAGAAGATTCAAAAAATCAATATGGACCATTTAATTCAAAGGCAATTGGAGAACCTCCATTGATGTATGGCATTGGTTCTTACTTTGCAATATTAAATGCTATGAAAGCCTTCAGACCTAAAAAGGATTTTGAGATTTCTGCTCCTATAACACCGGAAAAGGTACTGCTTTCTATATATGATAAAGTTCAGAATCAGTTAGAAGTTAAAAATTAATGCCTCAAATGTGCATCATTTGGAATTAGCATAAAATATATCTTGAAGAAAAATTATACTTGTTGTATTTACTATGAATGAAGAAAGAACGGAATGAAAGAAATTGAATTATGGAAATTTGTTCATCAGAAACTAAAAAATAATATATCTATTATTCTTTTAGTTGTCGCTGAAACAAGTAATTCTTCGCCTGGCAGAACAGCCTTTAAAATGGCTTTAGCTAATGATGGTGATGTTATTGGAACTATCGGTGGCGGGATAATGGAACACACTCTATTAGAAGAAGCCCGAAGCCATCTGACCCGCAAAGAAAAAATATGTTACACAAAAAAATTATCTCACAACAAAAATGCATCAAGTGATAAATCAGGATTAATTTGCGGCGGTACCCAGACAACGATTATAAAATCATTACATCCTGATGAAACAGAATCAATTGCACTAATTCTTAAAAACTTTGAAAACTTAGAAAAAGGATTATTAGTAATAAATCAATCCGGAATATCTTTTCTTCCTTCAAAGACAAATAAGGAACAGATTTTATTTTCATTCACCTCTGAGAACGAATGGCGGTATGAAGAAAACAGCGGATTCCCAAACACAGTTTATGTTATTGGCGGCGGGCACGTTGGCTTAGCTGTATCAAGGGTGATGTCAACATTAGATTTTTATGTAATTACGATTGATCCTCGCAAAGATGTTTTTACGATGTTAAAAAATACTTATGCTGATAAAAAATTAAATATTTCCTACAACGATTTAATCAATTATATTGTTGAAAGCGATAGATCATACGTTGTGATTGTTACTTCAGAACACGATTCGGATATGATTGCACTTAAATCTGTGATTAATAAAAACATTAAGTATATCGGTATGATGGGAAGTAAAGTTAAGATAAAAAGTATTTTCAATGGATTGGAAGAACAAGGTATTGATCCAGTTTTATTTAAAAAAGTTAATACGCCAATTGGAATCGAGATTGATGCCGAATCGCCGGAAGAAATTGCTGTAAGTATTGCTGCAGAAATAATTAAAGTTAAGAATCAAGACTAGCTTGCAAATAAACGTACTTCATCATAATGAAACCTTTAGATTATTATAAGATAATTTACAAATGTCACACTGAGCTTGTCGAAGTGTGACGATCTTTAATTAATGTTGTTCCTCGATGGATTCAGATGATATATAAATATTTTAAATAATGATTTTAAATGAGCGATAGATTTTACAGAATACCAATAGAAAAACTTTTTAAGTGGATTCTTGAAGAAGAAAAAGAAGCAAGAATCTTTGGCGTTTATAAAGATTTATTCTTTACTCCCCAAAAGTCTGATACGTTTCGAATGAACCGTTACAACAAAAGTCTTGAAACACCTATCGGTGTTGCAGCAGGACCTCATACACAACTGGCGCATAACATTATCGCATCATGGCTTTGCGGAGCCCGTTACATCGAACTCAAAACGATTCAAACTTTAGATGAAATTGCTGTAACGAAACCTTGTATCGATATGGAAGATGAAGGATACAACTGCGAGTGGTCGCAGGAATTAAAGGTAGCGGATTCTTTTGATGAGTATTTAAATGCATGGATTATAATTCACATTCTGAAAAATAAATTTGGATGGGATGAAAGTGAATCCGGATTCATCTTTAATATGAGCTTAGGATATGATCTGGCAGGAATAAAGAAACCAAATGTTCAGTGGTTTTTGGATAAGATGAATTATTGTAAGGATGAAAAGGAAGAGAAGATTAAAAAACTTGAATTACTTTATCCGAAAATTCACGAAGTAAATATTCCGGATCAAATATCGAATAATGTTACATTATCAACCATGCACGGCTGTCCATCAAATGAAATAGAAAAAATTTGCAGATACCTGATTGAAGAAAGAAAACTTCATACTTCATTAAAACTAAATCCAACTTTGTTGGGAAAAGAAGCTTTGCGAAATATTTTAAACGATAAGCTTGGATTTGAGATTAATGTACCCGATGAAGCTTTTGGACATGATTTAAAGTATGATGATGCTATCAGTATAATTAATTCTCTTAAGCAAAGTGCTCAAAATGTTGGTGTGGAATTCGGGTTAAAGCTAACCAACACGTTGGAATCCGCTAACTCAACAAACTGGCTTCCTGAAAAAGAAAAAATGGTTTATACCAGTGGTCGTGCCCTTCATCCTATAAGTATAAATCTTGCCAAGAAATTACAATCTGATTTTAATGGTGAACTCGATATTTCATTCTCTGCCGGTGTTGATGCATTCAATGCGGCTGATGCTCTTGCGTGCAATCTTAAACCAATAACAGTCTGTTCTGATTTATTAAAGCCCGGCGGTTACTTAAGGTTAACACAATATCTTGAAGAAATTCAAAAATCAATAACGAGCACTAGACAAAACAACATTGATGATTTTATAAAAGTAAAAGGCAACGACAATAATGTAGTTAGTACGGGTTTTAAAAATCTAAAACAGTACGCTTCATCAGTTCTTGAAAATAAATCATATCACAAAAAAGATTTTCCATATAAAAACATTAAGACGAATCGCACATTAACTGAGTATGATTGCATTCACGCACCCTGTATTGAAGAATGTGCTGTTTCGCAGGATGTTCCTGAGTATATGTATCATACCGCTAATGGAAATTTTGAAAAAGCGTTCGAGTCAATCCTGAAAGATAATCCGCTTCCTAATATGACGGGAAATGTTTGTGATCATCTTTGCCAATCAAAATGTACAAGAATTAATTACGATAATCCGCTTCTCATCCGTGGAATAAAAAGATTTGTTTCTGAAAAGTTCAACGATGTTTCGGTGATTAATAAAAAAAATAAAAATGGACTAAAGGCAGCGGTTATAGGTGCGGGTCCTTCAGGATTATCCTGCGCTTATTTTCTTGCTTTACAAGGATTTGAAGTTAATGTATATGAAAGCAAATCATTTGCTGGTGGAATGGTTTCGGGTTTAATTCCTTCCTTCAGATTAAATGATAAAAGTGTAGAAGCTGACATAAATATTATTAAATCAGCTGGTGTCCAGTTTCATTTCAATCAAAAGGTGGATGAAGAATTATTTTCTAATCTGCAAAAGACGAATGATTATTTGTACATCGGGATCGGTGCTCAGAGAAGCAAGCAATTAAAAATTCTCGGAGAAAATTTAAGTGGAGTAATAGACCAATTAAATTTTCTATCGAAAATTCGCCAACAAGAAAATGTAGCTCTCGGCAAAATGGTTGCAGTAATTGGTGGAGGACTTTCAGCCATTGATGCAGCCCGGACTGCAAAAAGATTGGTTGGTAAATATGGAAAAGTAATGATGCTTTACAGACGAACAAAAAAAGAGATGCCTGCAGGTTTGGATGAAATATCTGCTTTGCTTGATGAAGGAGTTGAGCTACTTGAACTTATTGCTCCAATTTCAATTAAACAAAATAAAGACGATTCGCTTGTACTTGAATGTTTTAAAATGCAGCTTCTGGAAAAAGATGAAAGCGGAAGACGCAAACCCGTTCCAATTAAAGGCTCAGAGTTCAATTTAAATTTTGATAATATAATTACTGCTATTGGTCAGGATGTGGAATTAGATTTTGTACCTGAAAAAAAATTAATAATAAATAGTAAAACAAACGAAACTCAAATTCAAAATGTCTTTGCCGGTGGTGATGCGATAAGAGGTGCAGATTCGTTAATAAATGCAATGGGTGATGGAAAGAAAGCAGCACAAAATATTATCCGGAAAGCAATTGATAGAGGGAAGATAACTCTTGAAAATTCTGATCTAAAGTTATCTCCAATTGAATTTCAGAGAAAACAAGCTCACAGAAAATTTGGTGTTGGTTTACCAGAAATCGAATTAGCACAGCGTAACAGTTTTGATCTCGTTCACCCCGTTTTAAATGAAGATAATGCGATTAAAGAAGCACAGCGTTGCCTATATTGTAACGATGTTTGTAATATTTGCTTAGGAGTTTGTCCTAATTTTGCAAACATAGGATTCACCGTAAACACGGTTGATATTCCAATCTATATTCTTTCGAAATATGATGAGAAGATTACCATAAAAACTGAAAGTAATTTTAGCATCACTCAAAAAAATCAGATTCTTACTATCGGAAATTTTTGTAATGAATGCGGCAATTGTAATACATTCTGTCCGACAAATAGTGCTCCATACAAAACTAAACCAATGTTTTATTTAACTGAAGAAAGTTTTAATAATGAATCAGTTTGTTATTATTATAAAGATGGAGTTTTGAAATTTAAGAATAATGGCAGTACGGAATCCCTATCTGTTAATGAAAATTATTTTTCATATAAATCAGATTTGGTTGAAGCCAAATTCAGTAAAGATGATTTTTCACTTTCAGATATTAAATTTCATTCTGATTCAGTTCAGGAAATAAACCTTAATAAGGCAGCAGAGATGTGTTTTTTAATTAAGAATTTGAAAGATGTGGAGATATTCAAGTAATTCTGCTTGACCATTAGTTTTGGTAAACCGTTAAAACGGTTTATGATTTGATTTTTCTTATATAGCCCACGACTTAAGTCGTGGGTTATTAAAAACCAAAACCTTATAGTCTAACTGTTTCAACAGTTTTTAATCAATGAATATTTAAGCGCTCATTTTGAGTAATGTAATTTCATTTTATCAAAAAAAGTATTATGCAATTCACACTTAACGGAAATAAAAAAGAATATACAGGCGATCCTGAACTGCCTCTATTAACATATTTAAGAGAACACGAAAGAATAATATCACCTAAAGATGGTTGTGCCCCTCAAGCCGCTTGCGGTAGTTGTACAGTTGAATTAAATGGGAAGAGTGTCCTTTCCTGTGTCATCCCAATGAAAAAAGTTAAGGGCGGTGATGTAATTACGATTGAAGGAATTGATGAGTATAGGCAAAGAGTTTTTGCAAACGCTTTCGTTGAAAAGAGCGGTGTTCAATGCGGCTTCTGCATTCCGGGTATTGTTATGCAGGCAAAAGTTTTAATTGATAAAAATTCATCACCAACAAGAAGCGAAGTTGAGTATGCAATAAATCCAAACTTATGCAGATGCACTGGTTACAAAAAAATTGTTGATTCAATTTTATATGCAGCTGATGCAATTAAAGATTTGAAAGAAATTCCAATTCCTAAAACAAACGGAAAAGTTGGAAAGCGGCATCCAAAGTACGATGCTGCAAATCTTGTCCTTGGTAAAAGTCCTTTTCTAGCCGATATGCAATTAGATGGAATGGTTTACGGCGCACTCAAGTTCAGTGATTATCCGCGCGCTAAAGTTTTATCAATCAATATTAAAAATGCTGAAAAGCTTGCCGGAGTTTTAAAAGTTTTTACCGCAAAAGATATTCCCGGTAATCGTTATTCAGGGCTGATTATTTCTGATTGGCCGCTGATGATTGATGTCGGAGAAGAAACGAGATATGTGGGAGATGTTATTGCCGGCGTAGTTGCGGAAACAGAAAAAATTGCACGTGAAGCAGTCAAATTAATTGAGATAGAATATGAAGTGCTAAATCCTTTAACTGATCCAGAGAAAGCTTTGGATTCGGATGTAAATAAAATTCATCCTAAAGGAAACCTGCTTTCCGAAACAATAATCAATCGTGGTGAAGTAGAAAAAGCAGTTAATGAAGCGGATTATATTTCCACTGGAATTTATTATACGCAAAGAATTGAGCACGGTTATATGGAAACTGAATGTTCAATCGCACGTACAAAAGAAGATGGTGTGGAAGTTTTGTCTCAAGGACAAGGTGTTTATGAAGATCAAAAACAAATTGCAGGAATTTTAAATCTTCCATTGGATAAAGTACGTGTAATTCTTGTTCCCAATGGTGGTGGATTTGGTGGTAAGGAAGATCTTTCTGTTCAGGGACATGCGGCTCTTTATTCATACTTATTAAAAAAGCCGGTTAAAGTTTTTCTGAATAGAGATGAATCAATAATTATGCATCCCAAACGCCATCCATTAAGAATGAAATATACTTTAGGCTGTAATAAAAAAGGGAAGCTAACAGTTCTTAAAGCAGATATTTTAGGTGACACCGGTGCTTATGCTTCAGTTGGAATGAAAGTTTTAGAGAGAGCCGCAGGACATGCGACCGGACCATATCAAGTTCCAAATGTGAATGTTGTAAGTCGTGCTGTCTATACTAACAATCTGGTTTGCGGTGCGATGCGAGGCTTTGGAGTTAATCAGGTTACTTTTGCTGTTGAAAGCTGCATTGATGATCTGTGTGAAAAAGGTGGATTTGACAGATGGCAGTTCAGATATGATAATGCATTGACCGAAGGCGATATGACCGCAACGGGACAGATTATTCATGCTGGAAGTGGTGTAAGACAAACTTTATTAGCTGTGAAAGATATTTTTAAGAAAGCTAAGTTCGCAGGTATTGCCTGTGGAATAAAGAACACCGGAATTGGCAACGGTATGGCTGATGAAGGAAAAATAAAAATTGAAATTATTTCAGATAAAAAAATAATTCTTCATCATGGCTGGACAGAAATGGGGCAGGGCGTTAACACAATGGCAGTTCAGTTCTTGTGTGAAGAAACTGGAATTGATCCCGATATTGTTGAAGTTCGGGTTGATACTGCTGAAGGAGCAACCGCAGGAATGACTACGGCTTCAAGAGCAACATCAATTATTGGTAACTCTATCGCAAACACTTGTAAAAAATTAAGAGAAGATTTAAAAACTCATTCACTTAAAGAACTCACAGGAAATGTTTATCACGGTGAGTGGGTTTGTGATTGGACAACAAAACCTGGTGATGAATCAAAAGAAATTATAACTCATTACTCATACAGTTACGCAACTCAGGTTGTGGTACTTAATGATGAAGGCAAGATCGATACAATTTATGCTGCCCACGATGCAGGTAAAATTATTAATCCAAGTTTATTTGAAGGACAAATTGAAGGTTCAATCCATATGGGTTTAGGTTATGCGTTGACCGAAGATCTTGAACTTGAAGATGGTGTTCCGAAGAGTACTAAAGTTGCGAAAGTGCGGAATTTTACGTGCGAAGGAAATGCCTAAAATGGAAGTGATTGGAATTGAAGTTCCCGACCCACACGGACCTTATGGAGTTAAAGGTGTTGGTGAAATCGGTCTTGTTCCAACTGCGGCAGCTGTTGCCAATGCTTTTTATCAGTATGACGGCACACGCTATTATAAATTGCCGATAAAGAATAGAATAAAGAAAAAATAGAACACGGATAACACTGATCGAACGGATAAACACAGATTTAAATCCGTGAAAATCTGTTTTATCCGTGTAATCTGTGTTCTATTGCAGTTTTAAAAAATCTTCTTCAGTATCAATATCCTGAAAAATCTCCGTGTAATTACATTCCCAATATTTCTTTTTTACTTTTGGGCTTTTACTTATCTCTCTTAAATTCGAATCCGGAGATGAGTTGACGATCAATTCGAATAACTCCTTCCCAAGTAAAATTGGATGTCCTTTTTGTTCTTTGTTTACAGGCTGAATCCAGTTATAATTATTATCAATTTGCTTGATAAAATCACGATAAAAATTTTCCGGCAATCCAGGCTGATCTACAAAGTGATATAAAATCCAATCACAGTTTTTTGCCTCAGAAATTCCTTTTTGCAAAGAAGTAAACATTCCTTTTTGAAACGAATCATTAAAAGTAAATTTCAATGTTGGAATTATCATTCGGACTGATTCTCATCCTCTAGACTTTTTATTGTTTCAGTTTTTAATTCATCTGATTTAAATCCGGTTACAATAATTATTTCATCACAAATCTTATCAAGTTTTATAATGATGTTATTTAAAAATGTTTTGCCTTTATAATCAGCTAAAGGTTTAAACATTTTCATTCTGCCGGAAAGTCCGGCTGAGAGGACTATACCATGAATCTTTTTTTGCATCAAATTCTTCTTGCCGAAAAAATTATTCTGAAGTAAGTTTATAATGACTTTACAAGTAAATATATTTATATTTTATCCCGATAAATAAGAAAAAAACAAATTTAACAAGGTTTAGTGGTTCGTTACTAATAATTGAAAATTATTAATCTAAAACCCAATAAAAATATTATTTATAACAAAAAATTACAATATTTCGGTTAGCATCCTGTTGCACGAAAGCTATCAACGACATCGTAAACATTGGACAAATGGCAAGACAAGAAGAAATAGTTTTTGAAATTTTATTTGAAGGCGGAAGAATTCGCATTGTAAGACTTCGTACTAAGTCAGGTGAAAAGTTTGTTTATCACCATAACGAGTTCGACCCTACTGACGAAGGACTTGACCATAGCAAAAAGGGCGAATACAAAAATTTTGAACAACCCTTTCAGTTGATTAATAATAAATACCCTTGGTATATGTTGTCGCTGGAAACGGTACACGAAGACTTTCGAGATTATATTTTATCTGAACTTATTAAGAAACTTCATAAACACGGAGTATCGCCAGACGAAATAAGATATACTCAACACAGTTTAGAGGAAACTTTAAATATAAAACTTGAATTTGGAAGTCCACCTTTAAAAAGTAGTTTACAAAATATCAAAGTTGTAAACTTGATGAAACTAACTGAATATGATTATCAAGAGTACACAGAAGAAAGTGGAAAACAGTTACGAATTAAAGGTAAATGTGAAATTTTGACTGACGAACAACAGTATAATTCATACTATAACGAAATAATAAAAGAAAAATATGATTTTGAAACTGTCGGTAAACTTGAAGTAAGTGGAAATACTATTTTAATAAAAAACGAGTTTAATCAAATTGAGTATGTTTTTTCTTCCCAGAAATTTTTTGTATCAACAACACCCATTTTGAGTAAATCAAAAGGTTGGTATTATAAAACAAAATGAGTAGAGACATTTCACTTTTCGCAGATTACCACCCCCAAGAAAATTCATATAATAATTATTGTGGGTTAATTTGAAACTGCTGTATGAAGAAAGTCCAAAACGTTTGAACGCATATAATATAATACTGCCGTGAAAAATCGAATACTTTTACAGGAAATTTTACCTCTTGATGAACTAAAGAAAAAAGGAAAAGTATTGCTGATTAGACATTCTCACGAAAATTTAAGAGAAATGTATCTCAACAACTTAATTGAAGAATACCAAAGTTTTCAATCACAATCAGCATTTCGTGACTTTAAATTTATTATTTGTTTTCTTGGTTCTGAACGCAATAGTGCTGTCTTTTATGGCATATATGAACTTAATGAAATATTAGAAGGGGTAAATGTTCCCGAATATTCAAAAGAACTTGCAGCATTAAATAAATATGAAAAAACAAGCAAAGACTTCTATTTGAATCTTAAAAAAATTGAATCCTTTGATAAATTTAAAGACAGGCTTGTAATTGACTGGATAGTTCCTCGTGGTTGGTATAATACCTACGGTAAAGTTATCGACAAAGAAGTAATAAAAATATTACCAAACAATTATGTAAAAGATTTTCCTGGTTTAATGAACATTAGGTTGAATTTTGAAGAATTAAAAAAGATAATCAAAAATCCTGAATCTCATTCAAATTGGTTTAATTCTTTAACAAGATTGCAGGCAATATATCTGATTTTAGACAAAAAAAAAGGTTATCAATATATTGGTACAACTTATGGTGAAAATGGACTTTGGCAACGTTGGGAAACATATGTAAAAGGTGACCATACGGGGGGAAATAAGGAATTTATTAAATTAAAAAACGAAAATTTAGAATTTTACAAATATTTTCAGTTTTCAATACTTGAAGTTCTGTCAAAAACTGCCGACCAAAAATATTGTACTGAAAAAGAAACTAATTGGAAAGAAAAACTTGGTTCACGTGCTTTTGGTTTGAATAAAAATTAATAAATTGCGTTTGCAATATGGAACCGCTAACTCCTTCCTAATTTTCTTAACGATTCTATATCCTTCAATCCATTACCAGTAATCAATAAAAGATTTTTCTCGGATGAGTTAATCCAATCATCTGCAAGTAATTTTTTATATGCCGCATAAACAGAAGCTGAAGAAGGTTCGCAAAATATTCCTGTTTGTATTATAAATTCTTTTTGTGCTAATAGAATTTCTTTATCAGTTACTGCTAACGCAAAACCTTTACTTGTTCTGACAGCATCAGTAGCCATATAAATATTACGCGGCGCACCTGCAGATATGCTGTCGGCAATTGTGTCAGCGGGTTTATATTCAAACTTACCTGTATTTAAATATCTAAATAGAGCATTACTGCTGGTTGATTGTACAGCAATTAATCTAGGAGGCTTATCAATCCAACCAAGTGCCAGTAATTCCTTAAATCCTTTATAAATACCTGAGATAATTACTCCATCTCCAACCGGAACGAAAATAACATCCGGAATATTTCCTTGTGTTGAAATAAATATATCATACGCAGCAGATTTTTTTCCTTCAATAGTCAGTGGATTATAAGCAGTGTTTCTATTGTACCAGTTATTCTTTTTAGATTCTTCAAGACAAACATCGAATGCTTTATCGTAATCTCCGTCAACTATAATAAGCTTTGCACCGTATGCCTCTATTTGAATTCGTTTTGCCTCGGGAATGTTTTTGGGTACATAAACTCTTGCTTTTAATCCCAATCGTGCGCAAATACCCGCAAGCGATGAACCTGCATTACCCGTTGATGCAGCAGCTATTTCAGTTATTCCAAGCTCTAATGCTTTTAGAGCAACTAATGAAGATGCTCTATCTTTATAGGAAAGAGTTGGGTTTCGCGTATCATCTAAAATCCAAAAATCTTTTTTATTAGCAGTGTATTTTAAAAGTTGATCTGAAGGGAGCGCAAGTTTTGTTAATTGATCTTCTCTGGAGTTTTGAAAATTGATAGGCCATAAATCAGGATACAGCCAGAATTTTCCTGGAGTTAACAGTAGAAAATCTTCTCTCGATAATTTCTTCTTTAATTCAGTGTAATCGTATTCTACGGTAAGAACACCTTCGAGGGGTCTGTTCTTTTCAGCTTTGCCGCAAACCGGACAGAGATAAATGAAATTTGATTCAATCACTTCAGAGGAAAACTCTTTCTTACAGCTAAAACATTTATATAGGTGATTCATATTTCAAGCCCAATTGACCACGGATAACACGGACCTGCCTTTGCCGCAGGCAGGTTCAACTGATGCTTGCGGATTAAATCAGTGATAATCCGTTCAATCTGCGTCATCTGTGTTCTATTCATTCTTCACATTGTTAAAGACATAATAGCTTTTGCTGTATGAAGCCTGTTTTCTGCTTCATCAAACACTATAGAAATATTTTCATTATCTAAAATTTCATCAGTCACTTCGTGTCCTCTGTCAGCAGGAAGAGCGTGCATCAGCTTAACATTTTTATCAGCAAGTTTTATTTTATGTTCGTCGCAAATCCAGGATTTATATTTTTCCAGATTAGATTTCATTTCTTTTTTGCATTCAGCCTCATTGTTTAAATAATCCGGTACACTGTAAGCTCCAAAGCCGCCCCAGTTTTTAGGAATGACAACCTGAGCACCTTCAAATGCTTCATCCATATTGTTAGTAAATTTAATACTTGCACCACTTGCTGCGGCATTTTGTTTTGCTTTATCAACAATGTTTTTACTCAGAGGAAATTCTTTAGGATGTGCAACTGTTACATCAATTCCATAACGAGGGAAAAGTAATATTTGTGTCTGCGGAACTGAAAGGGGTTTGGAATGAGTATCGGCATAAGCCCACGATATAGTTACTTTTAATCCCTTTGGATTTTTATCAAAGTGTTCAAAGATTGTCATGAGATCTGCAAGTCCCTGGAACGGATGATATATATCATCCTGTAAAGACATTACAGGACGTTTGGAATACTTTGCCATTTCTTTCAGATAGTCATTACCGATTCCATAAAAACAATTTCTTGATGCAATACCATGACCCATTCGTGATAAAATTATTGCCGTGTCTTTTGCGGATTCGCCATGTGACAGCTGCATTTTATCTGCGGTTAAATCGTGTGCGTGACCGCCAAGCTGTGTCATTCCCGCTTCCATTGAATTTCTAGTTCGTGTTGACTGTTCGAAGAAAATCATAAATAAAGTTTTATACATAAGATGAAGATGCGGTTCTTCATTAAGAAATTGTTTTTTTAATTCGAATGAGGTTTTGAAAACAGCATCAAGTTCTTCCTTTGTCCAGTCTTCACAAGTAAGAAAATGTTTGCCTTTAAACGTTGATTCCATAGTTTCTCCGATATTATTATAAATATAATAGGCATCCCACAACTTCAGTTGTGGGTTGGTAAAGCATATACCAATAAAAACCGTTTTAACGGTTTCCTATTTGTTATTTCTTACTCTCATAGGAGGCTATGAGCTACTATTTAAAAATTGTGACAAAAGAGTGCATAAAATGCTGAAGCTTTTACTAAATGTTCAACGGATACTTTTTCATTTGGTGCATGAGCCAGTTCCTCATTACCAGGTCCAAAACCTATTACCGGAATTTTATGAACACCATTTATAGTTACTCCGTTTGTAGAAAATGTCCACTTATCAACTTTAGGTTTTTGATTAAAGAGACCAGAAAAGGTTTTTACTCCGCTTTTAATTACCTGGTGATCTTCTTCAATTTTCCAAGTCGGGTAATATTTTTCCATTCCATATTTAAGTCCAGTAAAAGATGTTTTTTCATAATTCAGTAATTCCACTTTA
>CAVQQN010000075.1:0-60268 GCA_963714775.1 uncultured Ignavibacteriaceae bacterium | reverse complement strand
GATTCGGGATTAATCACAAATATTTTTGCACTCCCGGCTCCTTCATAGTCTTGCTTGTAGAGGAATATTGAAGTGCCGTCATATACAAGTGATGGGTTAGTCCCCGCTTCTGTAGCTGATGGTAACTGAAATGTTTCGTCAGGTTCAACGTAATATTGTGCAAATGGATTTGGATTTTCTGTGGTTCCATCAATTAAAGCAATATCAATACCCGAAACATCATTATTACCTGAAATAACTACAGGTGTAAGATTATCTAATGTTCCCCAGAAACCATAAGGATCGGTGTACAATATTTGAGATGAATTAACAGACATAACTGATACAATATAATATGTTCCATCAGCTACATCGATTATTGAATAACTGCCAGGCGAGGTAAGAGTAGTCATATACACAGGACTTCCATCTAAAGTTGGGTTGTTAAACGCAGCAATGTATACAGTTTCCGTAAAACTTCCAGAATAGGAAATCTCTCCTGATATCGATCCTGCCAATATTTCATAAGACAAGATCTGAAGTAAAAGTAGTAAGTAAATTTTAGTTTTCATTTGTTCTCCATTAAATTAAAATTAAATGTTGTTATAGATTTATTTCATAGATGTCTTAGCAAGGTTCAAAAAATGAGCCAACTTTGTACTTCTAAATACAATCCTGTGAATTTTGTGAAGATATAACTTTTACAATTAGACTCCTATGACATCAACAGTTGTTAGAAGTTAATCAATAAATATCTTACATCAACAGAAGCATCTTTCTTGTTTGAATAAATGTTCCCACTTTAAGTTGATAAAAATAAACTCCGCTTGTTAATGAAGAACTATTAAAGTTTACATCATATTCTCCAGCAGGTTTTTCTTCATTAACAAGTACTGCAATTTCATTACCAAGTACATCATAAACTTTCAGTACAACATTCAGATTTTTCCCTTCGGTCGAAATGACATCGGGAATACTATAACGTATAACTGTAGTTGGATTAAATGGATTGGGATAATTTTGCAAAAGCGAAAAATTGCATGTGGTTTGATTAACCGCATCATCACTTACTCCGGTTATAACATATGACGTCAGATTATCAATATGTGCATCCTCAACCGGTAATGTTCGCTCATTTTTAACCAAACCAATCCCCAATGCATAATAATGGTATTCCCTAAAAACAGGATTTCCAGCGCTGTCAAATTGCGTTTCAGAAATTTTTAGACAATTATTATAAGTTCCTGCAGAAACACTTACTGTTTCAGTAACACTTAAAACAGAATCTTGCATAGTTTGCTCTCCGAAAGTATAAGTTCTGGAATAGCCAGCCGTAAGAAACTCATTGGGAAACAAAATCCAATTAATAAGTAATGCTGAACCTATATTTGATAATTCAGTTGTGCTTATTGCTCCTAAAAGTACATTGCCCACAGAATCTTTTCGAATCCAGAAAACACGGAACACACTTGTATCAACAGTTCCATCCATCACTTCTGTACCCTTTTCTCTAAAGTATTCCCTATCGTATATTAAATCGGTACCTTCAATGGCATAGGTTATTGTACGACTTCCCCAGTTCGTACCCCAACTGTACAAGTTTAACTGATTACCTACGCTGAGTGGTAAGTAATAATCATATGCCGTTTGGGCAAAAGTATTTTCACTTACTATAAATAAAAAACAAAAGTAAAAAAACCGGACAATAAATTTCATTCTATATTCCCTTATGTTTGTATAAAACTGCGCCAAACAATTTGTTCAGCGCTTTTCCCTATAACTATTTTATTAAAATAAGTTTCTTAGTTTCTATGAATGATCCAGCAGTCAAACGATAGAAATATACCCCGCTTGATAATTTTGAAGCATCAAAATTTACTTCATAGCTACCTATAGTTTTTTCTTCATTAACAAGTGTTTCTACTTCATTACCCAACATATCGTAAACTTTTAAAGTTACATTACTACCTACTGGTAACTGATAACTAATTTTAGTACTTGGGTTAAATGGATTAGGATAATTCTGCATTAAAGAAAAATCATTTGGTAAATTATTATTATTATTCTCAACACCGGTGGTTTCAGTGTAATGGCATATCTTTCCGTAATCAGCAGTTAGCCATCCATTTTGAGCATCGACAAAATAAATACTAAAAATTGCATTATAGCCTTGTGGATCTACAAGAGGAGTTCCTTGAGTTGTCCAACTTGCACCGCCATCAGTAGTATGTTGAATAATCCCATATCCATTGCCCATCTTTAGAAGAAATCCATCCATTGTTTGCATCGAGAAAAAAAACAGTTTTACTTCGTTCATTTGGATTGATTCCAGTATTGGTAACATAGTTCCAGTTTGTGCCGCCATTAGTTGTGTTTAGAACCTTACCAGCATCACCAACTATCCAGCCATTGTTTAAATCCGAAAAATACATTGCGTTGTAACCACCAACATTATTGTCTGTATATTGATATGTCCAATCTGTACCTCCGTCGGTAGTGCGCAATATCTGGTATGGTGGTTCAGAACCATTTGTACCAGATCCATAAAAGGACCAACCGTTGTTTGCATCTACAAAGAAAAAGATTCCTGCTCCCGTAAACGGATTCCAATTATTTCCGCCATCAGTTGTTTTCAAGAATGTTGCAACTTGAGTAGTGAAATTAAAATAAAGTAGCCAACCAGTGTTTATATCTACAAATTGAATCTGGACAGCAAAATCACCTTCCGTAGTTGAAAGCACTTTCTTTTGCCATGTGTTTCCTCCATCAGTGGTTTGATGAATTACAACACCGTATGAAATTCCAAATGCTGGTCCAATAGAATTAATTTTCCAGCCGTGAGTTGAATTAACCCAAGACATTGATAATGCGGCGTCAGAAGGACTCCAAATAGTATCATCTGGAAAAGGTGTTACGACAAGCCAATTAGCACCGCCATCTGTTGTGTGAAGGAAATCACCTCTGCTGCCTGAAATCCATCCCTCTGTCAGACTTACAAATTCGACTTTGCCAATCATAGTTGAATCTTCTCCAGTACCTAGTGGGTTAGTTTGCTCTACCCAACCGGTTTGTGCATTCAATAAATTGCTTGTTAATCCTAGAACTAACATTACAAAAACATAAAGTAACTTATTCATTTTAATTATCTCCTGTTTTATTTAATAAATTTATGATTCTTAAAATTCTCTGTGTTGATGAATAATTTCTAAAGTTTTAGTTCAATATATCTTTATATAATCGTTGGTTTTATGATATTGTTTATAGTGGCTGTAGGGCAGGATAATCTTGTCTGAGTATTGGGAAATTGTAAACTATTTGAGCTGATGTTAAGCTACCGGGTGAAAAGTATATTACAATTTTGTTAGATACAGAAATTAAAATACCTTTAAATGTGTTTGATCTTTTATCCACTGAACAAAATCAATTAATTCGACAATCAAAGTTTGTCATTTTATTAATCACAAACAAATCATTGTTATAAAGAAAAGGCGAGTTGAACTCGCCTTTTCTTTATAAATAAACCTGAAAAAGATTCTTTATCTAACTATCAAAGCCAATCCTCTTATTATAGAAGCTAATCTTATCGTATCAAAAATTCTTGAATCACTTGCCCCAAGTTTTCTTACAGATTCCTCATGAGAGTTTACACAGCTTTCACATCCGTTAACTGCTGAAACAGCAAGGCTCATCAATTCAAAAAATTCCTTTCCTATAACAGGATTCATCATTACATTCATTTTAATTCCTGCCGGTATTGTTTGATACACAGAGTTAGTTTCTTTGGTAAAATGTCTGAACCTGTAAAACACATTGTTAGCAGCAAGTTGAGAAGCACAGGCAATTGTCTCAGCAATTTCTGCTTTTGTTGCTTCAAGCTCTTTTGCTTTATCAGTAAAAGATTTTACAAGTACATCATTCTTTTCATTTACTGCAATTGATACAGCAAGCAGGTATGCTTCTTTAGGCTGCAAGTTAGCTGAGCTTAAAACATTTTTAACATTCACACGAAGATCACGCAAATATTTTGTTTCACCTTCACTCATCGTTTCAAGAGCTGGGTAGTTTTCATTTTCATTTAATCCGAGATCTTTTAAAAAATCAATTTTAGTTTCTGTCAGTGCCATAATAATTCCAATTTATTGTAGCTCAGACTTTAGTCTGAGCTACGTTAAGAAAATTATACGTGAATAGTTTCTTTGCCTTTTTCCCAGTTACATGGACATAGTTCATCTGTCTGAAGAGCATCAAGAACTCTTAAAACTTCATTAACATTTCTACCAACATCTAAATCGTTTGCACTTAACCAGCGAATAATTCCTTGCGGATCAACAATGTGTGTAACTCTGTATGCAACTTTTTCATCATCAGTTAAGATCCCTAATGATTGTGCTAAAGATTTTGAAGTATCAGCAATTAAAGGAAACTTAAGATCCTTTAAATCTTTGTGATCATTTCTCCACGCAAGATGAACAAATTCACTATCAGTTGATGCACCGTAAAGAACGGCATCACGATCACGGAACTCCCCATTTTGTTTGTTGAATTCAGCAATCTCAGTCGGGCATACAAAAGTAAAATCTTTTGGATACCAGAACATTACCATCCATTTACCATCTTTTTGATGATCTTGAGAAGTGACCTCAGAAAATTCTTTCCCTTTCTCTATTGATACAACTGCCTTCTTCTTGAATTCAGGAAATTTTTGACCTAATCCTAACATAATTTTTCTCCTTAATAATTATTTGTTTATTAAACCTGATCTAAAATTACCCTTGTTATTTATACTCATCAAATAGATTATTGCTATAGGCTTATAGTTAAAACTTATACGATCGGCAATTAGGATTTTCAGTATATTTGAGATGAGATTTATGACAATAGTACAACTTGAATATATAGCAGCAGTTTATACTTATAAAAGTTTTTCAGTTGCAGCAAATCATTGCTTTGTAACGCAGCCATCTCTTAGTATGCAAATCCAAAAATTAGAAGAAGAACTTGGAGTAATTATATTTGACCGCAGTAAAAATCCCATTACTCCCACTGATGTTGGTGAAAAACTTATTAGGCAAGCAAAAATAATATTGCAAGAGCGAGATAGGCTTCAGAATATTATTCAGGATGAAAGAGGAGAGTTTAGCGGGATTTTGAAAATTGGAATTATTCCAACAATAGCACCGTTTTTACTGCCATTGTTTTTAAAATCTTTTACAACTAAATATCCAAATATTGAAATAGTTTTGGATGAGTTAACCACAAATGAAATTATTTCCGGATTAAATAAATCCCTGATTGACGTTGGTATTCTTGCATTGCCAATTAATGATTCCGGAATTGTTGAAGAATCACTTTACTATGAACCGTTTGTTGGATTCATTCCTGAAAATCATAAATTATTTGTAAAAGATAAACTTAATCTTGAAGATATAGATACCGATGATTTATTGCTGCTTAAGGAAGGACACTGTTTGCGTGAACAGGCTTTAAAAATTTGCAAGTTTTCAGAAAAAGAATGGCGTGATGATCACAACAAAATTCTATTTGAGTTCGGCAGTCTAGATACGCTTATCAATCTTGTTGAGCAAAATTTTGGAATTACCTTACTTCCGTATCTTGCTGTAAGGTATATGAATGATTTGAGAATTAAGCTTGTCAAAGAGTTTAATTTGCCAATACCTAAAAGAGAAATCGGGCTCGTGTACAGTAAAAATTTTATTAAAAAACATCTAGTTGATGCTTTGAGGAAGGAAATTGTCAGAGCTATTCCAAAAGAATTAACAGATAAAAAAGAAGGGTTGATAATTCATTAATTATGTTTACAATAAACAGAAAAATAAATTTTTTTGACTGCGATCCTGCAGGAATAATTTTTTATTCAAGAATATTTGAATTCTGCCATTCAGCATACGAGCAAATGATTTCCAGTTTTAATCTTAAAGAAAATTACTGGATGAATGAAGATTATGTTGTTCCAATTATTCACTCAGAAAGTGAATATGTAAAACCAATAAAATATGGAGACGAGATTTCAGTTAATGTTCAGGTTTCGCAATTAAAAAACTCCTCATTTGAATTAACTTATATTATCAAGCGGGAAAAAACGCTTTGCTGCCATGCAAAAACTGTCCACGTTTTTGTGGATAAAAAAAGCTGGAAGAAAAAGGAGATGTTTGAAGATTTGGTTGATGGATTAAAAAGTCATAGATCCTAATACATTTTTCTGAATTTATCTCTCTTTAATTTTCCTAAACTTGTTCGCGGTAATTCATCAACAAAGAAAATTTCTTTTGGGATTTTGTACCCCGCTAATTTTTGTTTTAATATTTCTTTAATAGCCTTTTCATCAATAGATGGATCAGTTATAACAATTGCAGCAGCAATAATTTGTCCCCAAGTTTTATTTTGTTTTGGAAACACACAGGCGTCTTTAATAAAAGGAATTTGAAGTAATGTCTTTTCAACTTCAATTGGATTTACGTTTTCTCCGCCTGTAACAATCAAATCATTTCTTCTGGCTTCAATAAATAAATATCCTTCGTCATCAACAAATCCTAAATCACCAGTACGATAAAATCCATCTATCAGTGAGGTAGAAGTTTCTTTATCATCGTTAAGATAGCTCTTAAATAAGCTGTTTGATCTAATCTGTATTTCTGAATCACCAGATATTTTAACTTCAACATTCTTTAATGATTTACCAACAGATTGAGGTTTGATATTAATATCCTGTGATGAGATTGCTGTAACCATTGAAGCAGTTTCGGAAGAACCGTAAACCCGTAGTGGTTTCCAACCAAGTTTGTCAGCATCAAAGATCAACTCATCATCAATAAACCCACCGCCAATTAAAGATACTTTGAGTGACTTACCGGGGTTAACTTTCTGATGTATTAATCTTTCTAACTGAGTTGAAACAAGAGATAGATGAGTTGGATTAAATTTAGCTATGGATTTTTCTAAATCATTAATTTGCAATGATTCTGGAAGTAAGATAGAACATCCATAAAAAAGTGAGCGGCAAATAATCTGGAATCCACCAATATGATAAAAGGGAAGTGAGGCTAACCAGCGATCATTTTCTTTATGATCTAAAATCTCATTACCATTCTCAATACTATTTATTAATGATGAAAAAGTATGAACAACACCTTTTGGTCTTCCTGTAGAACCTGATGTAAAAATCACAACTGATTCATTTTCTAGATCAGGAAGTGAAAAAGATTTAATATCAGAATTTGAAATTTCGAACTTATTGAAATCAATTATTTCTAGATCATTTTGATTTATGTAGAGTTCAGTTTTTTTATCAGTAATTAAAAACTTAAAATCATAATCATTTAGTATTGAATTAATCTCATCATCAAGTAGTTTTGTATTTAGTGGAACAGGAATCGCACCTAAATACCAGAGTGCAATAACAGTTTTAATAAACAAAAGATTATCTTCAATCAATAACGGAAGATAACTGTCCTTATCAATTTCTTTATTAGAAAGTGCCAATGCAATGTGATTTGCTTGAGTAAATAAATCTCGATAAGAAATTAACGAGTCTGATTTTAGAATAGCTGTAAGATCATTTCTATCAGAAAAATTAAAAAAGCTATTTGTGGATTTTGAATTCATCTTACAAAATCATTTTTGTGATTTTTATAAAATAATTCCAATAGAAAGCAGTAAACCATACAAAGCAGAAAACTTAGCAGTAAGTTCTAAAGTTTTATTCAATTTTGTACCTGATAAAGCATAAATCATTTTAACAAGAGTTATTGCAATTGGTAAAGTAATATATGGCAGAAATATCCAAAAGTTAAAATCATATTTGAAGTGCAGAAGAAATGGAATGAAGAATGAAATTAGAATGAAAAAAACATATTCATATCTAGAAAATTCTCTTCCAAATAAAACAGCTATGGTATTTTTCCCCGCAGCTTTATCTTCTTCAATATCACGATAATTATTTACAATTAAAATATTTGTTATTAATGCACCAACTGGAAGTGAAATAAGAAATGCCAGTAAAGTAAATTGTTGAGCGTGCAAATAATAAGTTCCAACAGTTCCAACTATTCCAAAAAAAATGAATACGAACAAGTCACCAAGTCCATTGTAAGCCAATGGAAATGGGCCTGCGGTGTATGCTAAACCAGCAATGATAGAAAAAATTCCAATCCATAAAATCATCAATCCAACAGAACAAACTAAATATAAACCGAGAAGAAATGCAGTAAAGAAAACTAAAAATATTCCCCATTTCATTTCTTTAACTGAAATCAAACCTGATGCTAAAACTCTTAAAGGACCTTTTCTTTCTTCGGTATCCGTACCTTTCAGATAATCATATAAATCGTTTGTAAAGTTTGTCCCGATTTGAATAAGTATTGAGCACAATAATGCTACAATTGAGTAAGCAGGAAAAAATATTCCCTGGTAGATTGCTAACGCTGAGCCAACCATTACAGGAACTAAAGCAGCAGGAAGTGTTCTTGGTCTGCTTGCTAAAATCCAACATTGAAGTTTGGTTGGTTTATCTTTATCGTCAATCATAGTATGATTTTTTATTATAATTCTTTAATTGACCTCACCCTTTTTCCCTCTCCTTGCGAAGGAGAGGGACTAAGGGAGAGGTTTACGGTAATTTAGGAAATTTTTTAAAGTTTGGTTTACGTTTTTCGTTGTATGCTTTTTTACCTTCCTGAGCTTCTTCACTCATATAATAAAGTAAAGTTGCATTGCCAGCGAGTTCCTGAATTCCCGCCTGTCCATCAAGTTCTGCATTGAAAGCAGATTTGAGAACACGAATTGCCATTGGACTGTGCTGTAATATTTCTGTTGCCCATTGTACACCTTCTTCTTCAAGTTTATCAACAGGTACAACTTTATTTACTAATCCCATTTGTAATGCTTCTTGAGCATTATACTGTCTGCACAAATACCAAATCTCGCGAGCTTTCTTCTGTCCCACCATTCTTGCAAGGTAACTTGATCCAAATCCACCATCAAAACTTCCAACTTTTGGTCCTGTTTGTCCAAAGATTGAATTGTCTGCTGCGATAGTTAAATCACAAATAACATGAAGAACATGTCCGCCTCCGATGGCATATCCAGCTACCAGCGCTATTACAACTTTAGGAATACTTCGAATTAATTTTTGTAGATCTAAAACATTTAACCTCGGGACCCCATCTTTTCCAACATAACCCATATTACCACGAATGCTTTGATCACCACCTGAACAGAACGCGTATTTGCCATCTTTTGCTGGACCATAACCAGTTAATAAAATTACTCCAACTGTTTGATCTTCTCTTGCATCAGAAAATGCATCGTACATTTCAAAAACAGTTTCAGGACGAAAAGCATTACGTTTTTCAGGACGATTGATAGTAATCTTTGCAATGCCATCCATTTTTTCGTAGATGATGTCTTTATAGTTTTTAGCTTTTATCCAGTTTAAATTCATAAAAGTCCTTTACCACTCAAAAAAAATTTAGTAATCCTGCAATCTATTCAGATGATGTTAAATAATAGGTAATAAATTAACTCACCCTAAATCCCTCTCTTAAAAAGAGAGGGACTTTTAAAGTACTTATTTTTCTCCCCTTCTCTTTGTCAGAGAAGGGGTCGGGAGATGAGTTCTATGCATAATTAATAATGCCAAATCTTAAAATCTATTATAGTAAATTTCTAAAACTGCCCTAAATAATTTGTTACTATTTCAATAAATCTTTTTGGTTCCTCAAGATGCGTATTGTGTCCAGAATTTTTAACGATCTTATGTTTTGCTTTGAAAAATCTCTTTGTCAGTCTCGCATTAATTCCAGTAAACTTACTATCAAGATCACCGGTGATTAACAATATTTTTAAAGGAATTTTTTTCAATTTATCGTGCACAGGCGGCATAATTCCAGTGCTAAAGCCTCTTAAAGAATTTGCATAACCAATTTTACTACCAGATGCTTTTTTCTTTTTCATTTTTTTTAACTTGTCATTTGAAAACCTTCTCTGTGTATTAAAAAGTTCCTGGTCACTCCACATCTCAATAAACTCTTCAAGCGTATGTGTCTCAATGTATTCGGAGAGCTTTAGATCTTCTTCATATCTTTTTTGTCGCTCCTCATCATTTTTAATTCCGGCAGATGCACTTTCTAGAATTAATCCTTTGACATCCTCCGGGTAAGCAACAGTATAACTTAGAGCAATTCTGCCCCCCATTGAATATCCTAGAAGAAAAATTTTGTTTGGTGTAAGATAATCTTTAACATATTTAATTTGCATTACTATCGATTCAATATTGTAATGAGACGAATCACTTGGTGCATCACTCTTGCCGTGTCCAACAATATCTAAAGCAATGTAATTATATTTAGCAGGCATCTGTTCAATAATAGGAAACCAATCTTCAACACATCCGGTAAATCCATGTATAAATAAAACATAATCTTTGCTTTTATCGATCTCTTTTGGATACTCAATATTTAACTTTACACCTTTAGCATCAATCTTCATAATTCCTCAAAATAATTTTTACAAACTTATCTACTTTAATCCAATATTTTTTGCGAACTGACAACGAATATTCTGAATTGGTTTTAATCTCATAAATAACTGTAGTTTTTCTTACAGATGAAACTTTAATGTGATTTGAAATATCCT
This sequence comes from uncultured Ignavibacteriaceae bacterium, assembly GCA_963714775.1. Taxonomy (GTDB): domain Bacteria; phylum Bacteroidota; class Ignavibacteria; order Ignavibacteriales; family Ignavibacteriaceae; genus IGN3. The sequence goes on along the minus strand of CAVQQN010000075.1, from coordinate 49,636 downwards.
TGTAATTTTTTAGTTCTTTATAATCTGCATCAAAAGCTTCAGCAAGCTTTTTAAAAGATAGGTTTGTTGGTGTTAAAAAGAACTTTTCAAAAACGTTTTTGTGATTTGCAATTGGTAAAAATCCAAAGATAGAACCGCCATTATTATTTATAAGTATTATAATTAACGGAAGGTTATATTGTTTTGCTATTAACAAGCTATTGATATCATAGTAAAAAGACAGATCACCTATAACAAGATAAGTTGGAGATTTTGATTGAGCACAAATTCCAAGTGCAGTTGAAGTAATACCGTCTATACCGCTTGCACCACGATTTTGATAAACAATAACATTCTTGTTTAATGCTGATGAAATGAAATCAAGATCACGTATAGGCACGCTGTTGCTAATCATCAAATTAGAACCAGGCGGAATTGCTTCTAAAACTTTTAATAGTATAGCCGGTTCATTTAATTTATCATAATTAAGAAAAGTTGCGTTTTTAAGTTTCTCAACTTCAGAATCCATCGTTTGAAGTTGATTTAAAGTTTTTAGATTGTGATCTTTAAACAAAAATTTACTTTTAACAAATGATTGAAGAAAACTTTCTTCGCTTGAATTAATAATTGTAGATTTTCTGGATGTATCGAATCTATCGCCAAATGCATTTACAATATATCTTTTGCATTTTGATTTTACTAAAAACTCATCGATTCTCGGGGAAGTGACAGTTCTGCCAAAATGAAAATTTATTTTGGGTGAAAAGAAATCAGAAAAAGAATCAACTCTTACAAATGCATCAAAGTTTATTATCAGATTAGTAATTCGATTTGATCTAAATGCCAATCCGCTTGATGCATCTGCAAAAATTGGCAAAGCAAATTTTGCTGAAAATATTTCTAACAGGTTTATAAAATCATCGCTGAAATTTCCTGGTCCAACTGTTATCAAACCGCAATATTTTTTTTTGAATACAGAAGAAATATTAGCAAAATAATCAGTTGAAGAAATAGCCTTTGTTTGAATTGCATTTAAAGAAAACACTTTTGGCAGTGCATTTGTGATAATACTTTCATCTATACTATCCGTTAAGGAATCCGGTTCCAATGGTTTTTCAAATGGGAAGTTAAGATGAACCGGTCCACGATCTTGAATAGCTGAAATCCTAAATGCTTTTGTAATATTTTCTTTTAAAGAAATTATATTCTTTGCCGCAAGTTTTGGTAATCCTGCATCATAAAAAAATCTTATATGATTTTTGTAAATATTTTCCTGGTTTATAGTTTGGTTGGCGCCCGTATTGCGAAGATAAGCAGGTCTATCTGCTGTGCAGATTATTAATGGAACTCTATTCTGATATGCCTCTATTACAGCGGGATAAAGTTCTGCAACGGCTGTCCCGGAAGTTGTAATTATTAAAACCGGAGTCTTAGTTTGTTTTGCAATTCCTAAAGCATAAAAACCTGATGAGCGTTCATCAATAACAACATAAGATTTTATTTTTTTGTTTTGCGAAACTGCATAAGTAAGAGGAGTGCTTCTGGAACCAGGTGAAACGCATGCATATTTAACACCACACTCAACAAGCTGATCAATTAAAACATTGGACCAAAAGTAGTTTCGGTTAACTTTAACTTGCATTATCAAACAAGGATAAAATTGGTTTTAATTTTAAAATAGTTTCTTCATATTCTTCTTTTGGATCGGAGCCTTCAACAATTCCACAGCCGGCATAAGCATAAAGTTTATCTTCTTTAACTAATGCAGAACGAATTGTTACAAAAAATTCCCCATAGTTATCTGCGTTAAACCAACCTACAACACCGGAAAATAAACCTCTATCAAAGTTCTCAGTCTTCTCAATCATTTTTAGTGATTGTTCTTTTGGAATTCCACATACCGCAGGAGTAGGGAAAAGTGATGAAATAATTTTAAATACTTGATCTTTGGATTTTAAAGTACCTGTTACGGTTGTTTGCAAATGCTGTATGTTAGGAAGTTTTTTAATGCCCGGATTTATATCTATTTCAATTTTCTCTACATAATCCTCTATTGATTGTTTTATATAATCAATAACGGCTTGGTGTTCGAGTCTATTTTTCTCGCTCTTTAAAAGTTCGTTTTCAAGCAGCTTGTCATTTTCCGCACAGTCTCCGCGCATAATAGAACCGGCTAATGCTTCTGTAAAAAAAGTTTGACCGGAATATTTAATTAATACTTCCGGGGTTGAACCAAAAAAAACTGATTTACCGGATTTGTAAAGAAAATTTGTACAAGTAGGATATTTGTTATTTAATTCATCCAGTGTTTTCTTCCAGTTAATTGCTGATGCTATTTGTTTTTCTACCCTGCGGGCAATTACAACTTTTTCAATATTTTCGGTTTTTATGTTGTTAATAACCGATTCAATTTTAGTTTTCCAATTTTCAAAGTCATCATTGCTGCAAATATCATTTATGATCGTACGATCAGATGTGTTTTCTTGTATGCGCCTTTCGAGATTATAAATCAACTCCGTTTCACGTTCCAAAAAATCATTAAAGTTTTCTTGATGTGAAAAACTTTCGGAAAAGAAATTTGCAATGAGGAAACATGTACCCGAATGTTGAAATAAAATTATTTTTGGAACAATAAAATCGATGTCATTAAAATCTTTCCATTCTTCAGAATCTTTTTTAACCGGGAATTTTACAGATGTTATAAATATGGGCAAATTAAATTTTTCATAATCACTGTGATTGGAAATAAGTTTACTTTTTAATTTTGAAATCTCCTCTGCAAGCAATTCATATTTATCAAAAGTAAAAGATTGTTTGTTCAGTTGTTCAAAAGATAAAAAAGAAATATTACTGTCAGGTTCACTATAATAAAAAACATTGTCAGCTTTTGTAGCAAAATGTTCTAATAACAATGTAAACTTAACCTGACTGATTTTTGCCGCGTAACTAAAAAAAACTTTGTTGGGGTCACTTAGATTTTCTGAAAAATCAGTTGAAGTGCTTGCCGATATTTGTGATGTATTACTCATAAATCTCTATTGTTTGCTAAAGTAAAATTAAGGGATTATGTTAAGAGTTCATAAAAGGATACTAAAAATTAATATCTTTTTCTACGGTATCCAGGATTCTGATATAACTTTCATATCTCTCATAGGAAATCTTGCCAGTTTCAAGTGCCTTTATTACAGCACAATCCGGTTCGTGATGATGTGTGCAGGTATTAAAACGACACTCAGTTTGAATATTTTCAAATTCTTTAAAGTAATGTCCAAGATCTTCTTTCCTGATTCCAAAAGGATCAATTTCACGAACCCCCGGTGTATCAATTATATAAGTTTCATCACCAACATAAATCATTATTGTTGTAACTGTCGTGTGGATTCCTTTAGATGTGTAATTGCTTATTACGCCAACTTTTAGATTTAAATTTGGGAAAAGCAGATTTAGTAAAGACGATTTACCAACACCGGATTGACCCCAAAACAGATTTTTCTTTCCCTTAAGATATTTTGAAAGATCACGCAATCCATTAGGATTTAATATCGATGTAAGAAAAACTCTATACCCAATAGATTTGTATAGATTTGCCCACAGATTTACCGATTCTTCATCAGCAAGATCTGTTTTATTAATAATAATATTTGTCTTGATGTGTGCACTTTCGCAGGTAACTAAAAATCGATCTAACGTTTTGTTGTTAAAATCAGGTTGCAAAGTACTTATAATAATAAAAATATTATCTATGTTGGCTGCAATCACCTGCTCAAGCCGTTCACCACGGTAACTTGCGCCGCGGGTTTTAATTGCTTTTCTGGATAAGTGATTTTTCCTTTCCAGAATTTCATAAATTACTCCGGTACCGTCATCATTCAAATCGTATAAAACAGAATCTCCAACAGCAGCAAAATCAGTATGATATAACTTATCTTTTTTCATCTCAAAATCTTTTTTAAATTTTCCTTTTAGAGAACAGCGGATAAGTTTATGGTCCTCTGTGGAAAAAACATAAAAGTCTTTACTTTCTGAACGTGAAATAATTCCTTGAATAATAATCTCCTTTAATTAAAAACAATTAAATCACAGTGCAAAGTTATCAAACTATGTTGATGATGAAAAGAGATTACTTCTACTAAGTCAAAAACAAATTAAAAAAATTCCTCGTATAAAAAGAGAAAAGAAAAATCTTAATATCCTTTCTAAGTACTTCAAAGACGTATGTAAATAATTTATTAAAACAAATTAAAGTTTTGTTAGCCATCCAAATATTTTTTTCATGGAAATACAGAAACAGAAGCATCGGTATCTAGTTTTCCTAGAAATTAATTGTTTACCAATTATGCAGCAAAAATAGAGATGATTGAGTTTTACATAATATTGTTTTAATTTTAAAGCGATCTTTAATTATACTCTCCATTAAACACTGCTAAATGGAGGGGGAACTTGTTAAGGGTAATTACTTTTATAGTAAGGCAAGTATGAAACGATTCAGATTATTTTCAGTTAGTCTTAATAATCACTATAGAAAACTATCGTCAGATAATGATATTAAGAATAAAATAATTCCAATCTATCCGGAAAAATTAATCAATAATTTTCAGTTTGATAATAAAGCTAATATTATTCAAAACACAGAATAATATTAGGATAAAATCATTCGGGATTTGCGAATAATTGAGTGTATGCAATTCCTGATAAGTATTAGTTAGTTATACACAATCAAGGAGAAATATGAAAATTCTTTTAAATCTACTCTTCGTTTTATTCATTAATTCATCTTTTTATGCTCAAACAGATTTTTTCAATTTAAAGGATATTGATAGTCTTTCTATTAAAGTGCAAGACGTTCAAAACTTTTTGTCACCAAATATTAAACAAAAAATTATTACTGAAACAAAGTTAAAATTGAAAAGTGCGGGTATTACGATCACACAAGATAATTCGCAAAACCAATTTATTATCAGTGTTGAAGCTATACAAAGTAACTTTGCAGAGCATCGCATACTACTTCATATCGGAATTTCTGAGAAGGTTCAAACATTTAGAAAGAATAAAGAGATAACAAATGCTTTTACATATTATGATGAGTCTTTTTTTAAAGGCAAGGATATTGAAGCTTCAATCTATTCAGAGTATATGGATAAACTAATTATAAGATTTATTGAGCGGTATCTATCTGTAAATTAACGTATAGCTAACGAGCGCCTGAACCCGTTATGTAAAAAGTCAAGCGCTGGGTGTAAATGTTCTTTGAAAATATTTTAATACTAAAAGAATCAATCTGACCGCCATTTTGGTTAGGCGTATTTGAGATTATTGAAATTGTATTTTGATTCGGCATTTTGTTCAAGGTATTCGTTCTAATTAATTAACTAATTTATTTAACAGTTGTGTTTTAACAACTTGTCCCGATACTATCGGGATAACACGTCGTTATACCGTTTAGATAGTTTGGTAATTTCTTAAATATTAAAAGGTATGAAAAATGGCTGAGAATGAAGAAAAGCAATCCAAAGAAAATATTAATCCCAAAATTAATTCAATACCCCCTCAAAGTTCTCAAATTACATTAGTGGACATCGTAAATGTAATTTCAGATAGAGTTGATCCGATTATTCAACTTATAAAGACGATTACTGAAAAAAATCTTGCCAGCAGAGAATCGGAATCAAAGTTTAAAATTCATATGGCGTGGGTTGCTGTCGTTGTGGTTGGCATAATAGTTGGAGTTTCAACTTTATTAACTTGGCTTGGAAAAATGGATGGCTCTACTTTTGGATTTCTATTAGGATTAGTTATTGGTTATGCACTAACTTTTATTAGAGATGCATTGAGAGCAAAAGAAGATTAAATCGGTTCTAAATAAAATATGTTTAGCCAATTAACTAACGGCAATGTAGTAATTGTCTAATCTTTATTTTGTAAATCATTGCCAAATTAAAATAAGGAGTACTTTTATGAAAGGTTTCATACTAATCTGTATCCTCTTAATTTTTGCAGGTTGTGCTGCCACTGAGCTTACAACCGGAGGGCAACGAGTGCGAATAACAAATACAGACCCCGGAAAAGATTGCGAATTTCTTGGTGTTGTCACAGGCAGTCAGGGAAATGCTATTACAGGCGAATGGACATCGAACGAGGATCTAGAAACAGGGGCTATCAACGATCTTAGAAATAAAGCAGCAGAGATGGGAGGAAATCTTATACTTCTAATAACTCAACGTGCAGGTCAAACAACAAATACAGACGGTTCCGGTAGTCAAACGAATGTTACTATGACTGCTAATGTCTACCGTTGTCCTTAGTAATTTAATTAAGTTTTGAATATTGTGAATAAAATTTTCAGTTGGCTTATAAAAAACGGTATAACAAGCTAATCAACCCGACCGCCTTTTCGCACTCGGCAACTTTTAAATTTTTGGGTTGGTTGTTCCGTTACAAGTTTTTTGTTCAAAGTAGTTCTATTAAATAACATTGTTGCAAACTGCGCTTACGATGAAAGTTAAGCACAGTTTGCTAAATCATCGGCAGTTGTTTTTTAAGTGGCATTCTTGTTCTGGGGCGCCGGTTATTTGCCACGCTATTATATGGTTTTTATTCTGTCCATATTCCTTATTGCTTAATACCTAACTGATCCAATATAAATGCAAGCTGATATGCTCGTTGCCGAACAGGCTCATAACGATCAGAAGAATTTAAATGCCCGCTTGATAGGTCGCATTGCAGTAGAACTACATTATTATCGGTTTTTAATGCTCTCAATTTGGCAACCCATTTTGCCGGCTCCCAGAAAAAAACTCTGGAATCATTCAAACCACATGTTGTGAGTATTGCGGGGTAATCCTGGCTGATCACATTGTCATAAGGCGAATATGATTTCATATAGTAGTAAACCTGTTTATCTTCAGGATTACCAATATGGGTATGCTCAGACATTGTTCCGGGCAATGATTTATCAAACATGTCATTCAAAACATCTACCCATGCAACTCTTGCGAGTACGGCTTTAAATAGACGAGGACGCATATTGATCACTGCTCCCATCAATAAACCACCGGCGCTCCCGCCTTCAATTGCAAACTTTTCAGTGCTTGTATATTTTTCATTTATCAAATGTTCGGCACAAGCTATAAAATCGTAGAAGCTGTTTTTCTTATTCAGCATTTTCCCCTGATTGTACCACTCTTGACCAAGGTCGCCGCCTCCGCGTACGTGCGCTATAGCCCAGATGAAACCCCGGTCAAGAAGACTAATCATTTCGGACGAAAAATAGGGATCCATGATACCACCGTATGCACCGTAACCATACATCAGTGCGGGGTTATTTCCATCGCGTACTAATCCTTTTTTATAAACTAGTGAAATAGGTATTTGGGTGCCGTCATAGCTTTTGGCAAAAATTCTTTCGGTCTTGTAATCCTCTTTATTATAACCGCCGGATATCTCCTGCATTTTCACAATTTTGCTTGTTCTATTTTTGAGATCATAATCAAAAATAGTTTCAGGAGTTGTTAATGAAAGATATGAGTAACGGTATGTTTCACTATTGTATTCTTTATTCAAAGTGCCGAATACCATATAACTTGGTTCATCAAAATTGATATAGTAAGTTTCGCCATTACCCATATCAAGGATTTGAATTCTTGCCAAACCCTCCTCACGAAGTTTGATAACAGCATATCCTTTTAAATACTCCACATTTTGAATCAACACGTTATCTCTGTGCGGTATTAATACTTTTTTGTTTGCCATTACAGGATTGGATACTGGAAGCGTGAAGACTTCGTAGTTATTTCCGACCTCATTGCTTCTTATTGAAAATTTGTCCTTCAAAATGTTCTGCATAATATTTAACTCCTTCCTTACGAGGAATGAGAATCTTGAATTCAGCGCCAGGTGTTTCGGAATTAACATATCTTATCTCCCTGGTATCGTTAGCGTCTGATAGAGCAAAAATATATTTTTGGTCTTTACTTTTATATAAGAATAAATCGTACGCTGCATCCTTTTCGTGATATAATAATTTATCATCTGATAAATCCGTGCCAAGTACATGACGATAAACTTTATATATCCTGTTCGCTTCATCCCTCGTTGTATAAATAATTGTCTTGTTATCATTGAACCATTCGAGGCCGCTTGTATTTGTAATTTCATCATCAAGAATTTTACCGGTACGCAAATCCTTAAACTTGATTATATATTTTTCAGCCCCGGTTGTATCAAATGAAAAGGCAAGCAAGTTGTGATCATAACTAACCTCATATTCCCCCAGACTGAAATATTTTTTACCGTAAGCAAATTCATTTTCATCTAAAACAACCTCTTCGGTGGATTCGAGGCTCCCCATTTTCCGGCATCGTATACTATATGATTTCCCTTCTTCATTCCGGGAATAGTAATAGTACCCGCCAAGTTTGTACGGAAGAGATTCATCTTTCGCGGGCATTCTCCCCTTCATTTCTTCAAACAATTTATCCTGTAACGGTTTGGTTGAGGACATAACACTTTCAGTATATTTATTTTCCGCTTGCAAATATTTCATCACTTCGGGATTATCTTTGTTTCTAAGCCATGCGTATGGATCCAACCGAACATCACCGTGAGCCGTATCCGCTTTAAGAATTATTTTCGCTATAGGTGGGCTGATCGCTTCCTGCCCTAAAATAATTCCGGTATTTACCGCTAATGCCATAATTAAAATGATATAAACTAGTTTTGATTTCATTGTTGTTCCTCAGCTTTTTTGATTAAAGGTATGACCAAAATCGATAAATTTATTATAACGCGATAACAATACTATTAGGGATCTTGATGTTTGTTAAATTCTATTAACTGGAAAATTCACGATCTGCTTTTCGTGCAATATGTATCGTCGCAAGGTCTGGATAAGCTTTTGGATTATCAAATCTATTGGTTAATTCCTGCAAATAGTTATCCAAAGAATATACAAGCCCATGCTTGCGGAAAATTCTTCCGTAATAATTGCCTGAAGATAATAGTTAAATCATAATCATTAAATACTGTAAATAGCCTTACGTTTTATTATTTAGACTTTATATTTATGAAAAAGGTTGTGCCACACAACTTATTATTATTAAAAGGCTACACCAACTTTGGGTCATATTTAATTAGATCTTTTCAGACCAACTGCAAAAAGTCGAATTTATAAGCTGAGATTCAACCATAGAGATCACAAAGTAGCCACTTCCGTAGGAATGGCTATGCCAAAAGAACTCAAAGTAATTTTCTCTGTGAACTTTGAGCATACTTTGAGTACTCTGTGGTTAAAATAAATCCGAAATTACTTCTTAAATCTTATTATTACTGGAATAATGAAGAATTACATTGCTGGCAAAGCCAGGCTTATTTCGGGAAAGCATTATTTAAGCAGATTCTGAAATAAATCCGGCAGCTGCCGGACTAAATCTTCGCCAGTTGTTTCTCAAGCGGCATTCCTGTTCTGGGGCGCTGCGGGTCTTTATTGCTTTACGGGAAAGATGATTATTCCGTTCAAGGATTCTCCTGTACCGTCTTCATTCAAATCGTATAAAACAGAATCTCCAACAGCAGCAAAATCGGTATGATATAACTTATCTTTCTTCATCTCAAAGTCTTTTTTAAATTTTCCTTTTAATGAACAGCGGATAAGTTTATGATCCTCTGTGGAAAAAACATAAAAGTCTTTACTTTCTGAACGTGAAATAATGCCTTGAATGATAATCTCCTTTGATCAAAAAAAATTAATCACAACGCAAAGTTATCAAACTATATTGATGATGAAAAAAAAATATACTAACTGAGATGATTGAAATAAAAAATTATAAGATTATTTCTAATTATTTCTAATAAAGGATTTTGATCTTACTAAAATTGAGGATTTCAACGTTTGAATATGACATATATTTTTATAGTTTTATGTATAATATTTTGGTAATTTCATTTCAAGTAAATTGAAAAATGATGAGAATTGCGCTCGAAACATCGCTAGGCAAACCCATAGATAATTATCAGGGAAGTGAAATTTCAAGTTTTGAACTTGATTGGTCAAAGGAAATTGTAAAGAACTTCCCCTTGATTAAACCTCGTACTAATTTGAGCCCCAAATATAATTGTCACGGATTAACTTTTGCATCAAGAAGAACGAAAATATTAAAGAGTAAATGTATCTGGGATATAATATCAGATGACCATTATGAAGAGGTTTTGTACAAAGAATTATGTGCGGGTGATATCGTGATATATTTTTCAGAAACTGGCGATATCAATCATTCTGGAATTGTTGTTGAAGGAATCAAGAATTCTGTATTGCCGTTCATTTGCAGTAAATGGGGAAATGCTGGGGAATTTATCCATTCATTAAAAGATATTCCGAGTATTTACGGTCCAAACACTAAATTTTATAGATGCCGACTATGATTAAAATATCAAGAGACGAGCTAAGATCAATTGCGATGATATATGTTTTAGCAAATACGCCTAGATCTTTATATGAAGGGATAGTACAAACTGGATTAGTTGACAAAATGAAGGAGAGCTGCTCAAAGGATTATCTTTTGGAATATTATAATAAAATTTCGACAAGGGGTAATAGGTCTGAAATTTCTACAAGTCTTACATATACTGTATTAATATCATTTCTAACTTTAACTAATTTTTTAGATGAAGAGCTTCAAATTAATTTAGAAAGATTAAAGTGGGGTAATTATTTAAAAGAATTAATTATAAATACGGGCAGTTCATCGACGAATGTTGAAATTAAAAGAAAGATAATTGTTAATTCATATCAATCTTAATTATTAAGGTTTACATTATGGTTAAAGCAAAAATATGTTTACTAGCGGAGACCGTTATAAGAGATTCAGTTAAAAGCACTATGAGTGTGATAAATATTATTGAAGGGTTGGAAGCTGAGTCATATCCAATTTTCATCCCACATATTGATTTTTTTGTTTTATGGGAAAAGGATACAGGGGACAAAACAAAGTATTCGGTAGATGCTAAAATCAAAATTGAGGATGAGGTACTTAATTAATCATAAATTTAATATAGATTTTCTAAATAAGCTGAAAAATAGGTCAGTATTAAATGTAAATGGTTTACCAATTCCTAGACCGGGTAAATTATACGCGACAATGACCTTAGATAATGGTGTAACGGCGGAATACTTAATAAATTTTTCATTAATTGGTGAACCAAAATTAAAATCTATTAGTGAAGATCCAAAAGACTCTGTTTCTTAAGACAACATAATAAAACTTTATGCTCAAGAAGTTAAATTTTAAATTAGTATTTTTCCCAAAAGTCACCTGAAAATATTTTCTAGTATCTAAACAATCTATTTAGCATTCCGATAGTAATAAAAATTTGTTACTTCTGAGTTACTCATCATTCTATAACTTATTATTTTATAAATTGTTATCAAAATCTGTATGTTGTTGTAAGCATTACGGTATGATATTTTACATCCTGAAATGTTCTTGAAACATTTGAATCCTAATTATCACCAATATCTTTCCACCAGCCGTAAGCATAAGCAACATCAATTCCGATAGTTCCATTTGCAAGAAATCCCAATCCGCCTGTTAAATATTTATGATCAAAATCTGAAGCATCTTCTTTAAAAGCAGAAGGCTGGTTCATAAATCCACCACGAATTCTTAATCCAATTGTTGGAACAGTATATTCAAGTCCAATATTATAATTTAGTGCTGAGGTAAGTACACTTTTAATTTCTTTATTAACGTCGGCAACATAAGAAGATGTGAGTCCATCCGGGTTATCAAATTTTAACTGCGAATAATCAATGAAAGTTGCTTCTGCACTAATAATTAATCCTTTAAGATTTACCGCAACTGCTCCCGTTAATTCAAATGGGGTAATAATATCATAACTAACTTTATCGCTGTAATAATCAGTATTCAAGAATAATACATGTCAGTATTAGCAAATTCACTTGATCCATCAACTAAAAATTCTTCGTCAACTGCAAAAGTTTTTGGGAAATTGAACAGTTGCCCCAAATCTTGCAACATCTTCAAACTGATAAAGAAAACCAAGTTTTGCATCCCATCCACCAATATCCCACTTTAATGTATTATTAAAATAGAATGTTCTGAAATCTGTAGTCCGTGGATTCACCCGCAGCGGTTTCACCCTCATAAATATTTTTAGTGTCATCTTCATAATAATCACTGTTTGATTCAAAACTTCCGTTTACTACCGTAAGATTACCACCAACAAAAAAGTTTTTCTGAACCTCAATTGCTCCTGAAAATGTCCAGTTATCAATACTTCCACTGCTCAATGTATTTCCGCTCTGATTTAATTGTCCACCAATGAGAGTAGTATCTTTAATGTAATTATCAGACGAGTTATAGAGTGGATAACTTAGCCCTAGATCATAGGGAATATCACTATTCTGATTCGAAAAATAGTTTATCCAAGATGTATTTCCACTATTAAATCCATCAAACTTAACTATGCCTGAAAGATCTTTTGAGTTATGATAAGACAATCCAAACACCAAACTTCCCTGATAAGTTGGGAAGGGAAGTGCAAAACTTATCCTGTTTAAAGAGGTATTGGTTGTATTATCTTGTGTTTGATTTCCAAAGAATGTAGTGTTGTTATTAAAGTTTGTAAAACTTAATCCGCCGGATAACTCCATTTTTTTTAGTAATGCAAATCCTGCGGGATTAAAATATGAAGCCGATGCGTCATCACTTAAGGCATTAAACGCATTTCCCATTCCAAGTGCCCTTGCATTTGAACCTAAACCTGGAAACCCAAGACGTAATGCATCATTATAATTTTGTGCGTTTGTTGTAGTTATTGAAATAAATATAACTGCACTGAATAATACCAGAATGTGCTTAAACATTTTTATCTCCTTCCGCTGCCGGAATTTCTTGAACCGGAACTGTTTCTTGTGTCATTGTTTCCGGAACTTCTTGTGTTTGATGTTGAAGAATTTGTGCTGCTGGAACTACTTGAACTGGAATCTCTTGTTGGAGGCGGAGTGGTACTAACATCCGAGTCATTTGAACTTCCGGAATTTGTAATAGCTGTTGTTGTAGTTGAAGTTGTGTTAGTGTTTGTAAAATCTGTGTTTCTGTCAGTATTTCCTCTTCCGCTTGTGTTTCTTATATTTTCTGTACCAGAAGTTCTTTCACTGCTTCTTTCTTTTGTCAGGCTTTTATCAGATTCACCAGGATATGTTACAAACACCGGAGCATGTCAATCCACCACGGTGTTTCATAATAGCTGCCATATCCACCAAAGTAATCCGTTTCATAAAACTCTGTGCTTTCAGTATAATTTTCTGTATCGGGATATTCATCTCTTGGATCCCAGACAATTGTATAGCATCCTGTAAAGAAAAAACTTAGACTGACTATTAAAGCAATTATATTAATTGTCTTTTTCATTTTATTTACCTTCTTCCAGAATCATTGCTTCCACTGTTTCTCGGGGGATTAGAGTTAGTATTTCCTCTTGAAGGTGGACTTGTATTATTCCTTGGCGGATTGTAACTCCTTGGTGTATTATTGGTTTTTGGCGGAGTATAATTTCTGTTAGGTGATTTATTTGTATTCGTATTTGGTGTCCTGTTTATATTCGATGTATTATTTCTGTTTTCTTTTTGGACGTTGTTTCTGTTCGTTTCCTTTTTTCTTGTGTCATTATTCCTGTTAATGTTAGGATTTTTTCGCTCAATATTATTTTTTTTCTCGGTGTTAATCCTTGTATCATTGGTTTTCTTACGTGTATCGCGGTTTAATTCCTTATTCTTGTTTGTACGAGTTTCTTTCTTTTTAGTTACATCATTGTTTCTTGTTGTCTTTGTTCTCTCGTCATTCTTTCTGATATTCTCTTTTGTTCGGGTGTTAATTCCGTCTTTAGTTAAATTGGTTCCATCTCTTGTAATATTTTTTGTCTTATCTAATAAACCTGTTCTATCACGTTTAACTTCATCACGTCCTGAAACAATTTGTTTTTCACGTGTTTTTAGTAGATCTCTTACAGTTGAAGTTCCATCACTAGAAGTAACTAAATCTCTTTCTCTTACACCGCTATTTCTAGTTCCAGAACTATTTCTGATCCCTGAATTATTTCTGGTTTTGTAAATATCATTAGTTCTGTATTTATAGTTGGATGAATAATATCCATCATAGTAAGGATAAGGATCCCACCATCCATAATAATAACTTGGATACCAATAAGTTGGATAGTAACAATAAACTGAAGGGTAATACCAATAATTTGGATACCATGGATCCCAGCAATATGGATCATTGTACCAGCTTGTACCAATTACAACTGAAACGGAAGGATAATAATTCCAGAAATACTTTCTGTAGGAAGGATATCCATAGAAATAATAATTTGTAGCGCTTTCATCACTTTCACTGTATTCATCCTCCTCATCTTCATAAGCATATTCTTCATCATCATAGGATTCTGAAAGTGTATCTGCTTCCTCTTCATAATCGTAATAAGGTTGTTTTTCTTCACGGCTCCAGTTGCCGTAATCATAATCTTTTGTGGCTACTTGAGTATAACATCCTGTTAAATTGATTAACAAGACCGGAAGAATGGATAGCAAAAATAATTTATACTTTTTCATTTTAAACCTCTGTAATTCAACTGTTTAAAAGTTGCAAATATCGAGCCCTAAAAAAAAGGTTAATTTAATTCCATTTCCTGAAAAGTCAGGTGGTACGATAATGAAGTGTATAGTTGAGTAAACGGTGTTGTACTAAAATCAAAACAGACTTGGGAATATTGGAGTTTTAGAATAATGGCATTGGATTAAATTCCAACACTCCACAACTCCAATATTCCACTTTTGTTAAATTTGTTGAGTGAATTCAATTACTACGGCTCTATCCGCAGATGTTGGATTCCATTTTTTATTTTCCAGCAAATCTCTGAGATCGAATCCGGCAGTAACTCCGTTTGCAATAGACCAGCGAACGCCAAGGTTTAAATATCCCTTGCCATTTCCAAACTGAATTGTAGAGTTATCATTGAAAGCAAAATTATATTCTATCAAAAATGAGAATGAACTTCCCAAAGTTTTTTCAGCGCCAATCATTAGGTTAACAAAATTATCACCGTCTTTATCTTCAAGCACTGTGTAGTTTACAGTTCCGTGCAAACTTAAGTAGCCCAGCAAACCAAAGTTTTTACTTGCTGCTGCAAATATTCCCGGTGCTTTTATTGCAAATCTTTTTTCATCTTTAAAATATTCTCCCTTCCCTTGGGTATCAAATCCAAGAGTTATGAGATGGTACCAGAATACTTTCCTCCATCAAACGAAAACGAAAGTTTACTCCCGGAGGAAAGGGATACCAATCCGGTTTACCTGAACCAATTATATTTGAACCTCCATAGGATAATCCAATACTGATATTATCAAAAATTCCTGCTTCAACTTTTGCAATCAATGTTCCAAATGGTAATAGCTCTGTTGTTATTCCAACATTGCCGCGTTCCATAATTCCTGCTGTTGGCATATCGATTAACTGTCTGTATTCATATTTGGCTTTATCGCCTGCCGTACCTTGAGCAAACAGAAATTGGAAATGAACTTATTGCGTTATTAAAATGAAAATGCTAAACTTTTTCATTGTTCCTCTTGTTGGATAATGTTCTAACTTATAATTCAACATAATTTTTATCTGAAAGATAAATATAAAATTTTACTGTTGCATTGATGTTCAGACTGTTCTTGGTAGAATTTCAATTTCAATATACTCTGGTAAAAGTGAATGTTCAGATTTAATTTTAATCCCTACTATCCCGATTTTCCTTTTGATCTAATTTTTAAAACACCGTTTCTCTTATCTATTAAAGTCACTTCAATCAAATCATTGCCTTCAACAATCTCAAACTCAGCAGATGATGTTCTGAAAATTGCTTTGCTTCCAAGTGCGTTTACAGGAACAACTTCAATTGTAATTACGGATTCAGGATCAGCAAATAGGTAAGCCGGAGTTTTTCTAACCTCACTTCCATAAATATTATAAAAGAAAAAATAACCCAGAAGCAAGGCGATTAAAAAAAATATTAGAATGTATATTGTTATAATATTTTTTCCTCATTAATAAATTCGTTTTTCTTTTGCAACCGCTAATCTTAGGTTCTTAATTATCTCGGCAACAATTTCATCAGGAACGCCATCCAAATGTATAGATTTTAATCTCATATCACACTGATCATTTACGTAATCAATCACTACAAATTTATTTTTATTTGTAAGTGAAATTTCAGTTGAGAAAAAATCAAGTTCAGTAATTTTGTGGATAGCGCGTGTTAAATGATAGAGTTTTTTCAATCCAAAATTTTCAATTTCTGAGGTGTGTAAGGCATCATATATATGAGTCTCATCATCCCACCAAACACAAATTGGTTTCCCAAAAGCCCAGTAACATCTAAACCAGGCTCGTCTTCCATCCAGCAAAGTTGGATAAACTTTTTCCTGAATTAAAAATTTGTCTTCGCTGTGCTTTAATCTTGCAGAAAGAACCTCCTTTAATGATTCAGCACCTTTAACTACACCGGTTCCGCCACCTGTAGTATTACAAGGTTTTATAACAAACGGTCTTCCAAGAATTGCTAAATCATCAACTGAAATAAAAATTTCTTTTGAAAGACTATGTGGGGGAATAATAATAGAATATGGAACTTGAATTCCTAAGGCCATAAACTCAAGATGCATTGTTGCTTTATCAATTGCATGCACTATTTTTTTATAGGGATTAAAAATTCTGATCTTACGTTTTGTTAAAACTTTTGCAAGTTCTAAAAAATTATCATCAACGTCCGAAGCTCTATCTAAAAAACATTTGAAGTTAAGCTTATCGGTTTTTAACACTTTCTGTAACCTCAGCAATGTTTTTATAATTAATGATATAAGTTGTAAGCCCATATTGCTGTAAGTGTTTCTCAAGGATAGAAACAAATTCAACATCATACTCCCAATCGTAAGCTATTGCTAAATCAAATGTATTCATTAGTATTTTTTTTATTGCAAAGTTAACACACACAGGCTTAATTTATCAAATGAGTTATACAATCACAGAGCTAAATAGCCTTGTAATTACAACACTCCAATAATATATTCACAAGCGTGAAAAGAAATATTCTGAACATAATAATACTAATAATATTTGTCTCAACTGTTTTTGTTAATTGTTCGGGGTCAGCTCCCGCTAGTTGATGAAAATGCCTTCGACAAAGAACCTGCACTAACAGAAGAACAGATCAAGAAAAAGGCACTTGAATTTTTTATTAATGGAGGTGTTTTTGAATCACAGGGAAACTATGAAGCCGCTGTTGCTCAATATGAAAAAGCACTTAAATATGATACTTCAGCCGGACTTTATTATTCGATTGCAAAAAATTATGCATTTCTAAATAAATTGTCCTCTGCTCTAATCTATTCTCAAAAATCAGTTGAACTTGATTCTACTAAAATTGAATATTATGATTTGCTTGCGGACATATATAATTCCGGAAATCAAAGTGAATCAGCTATCACCACTCTTGAAAAAGCAATTAAACTTGATTCGCTTAACATCGAACTGAATTATAAACTAGCTAGGTTATATGAGGCAGATAAACCTGTTAAAGCTGTTAAGTTGTATAATAGGATATTATCTCAGCTAGGACCAGATTGGTCGGTGCTAACAAGAGTTGCAGAGCTCCAGGAAAGACTTGGCAATAATGATGAAGCAACTAATGCTTTGAAGAAATTGCTTACGATTGATCCCGCAAATATTCCGTTAAAGAAAATGTTAATAGAATTTTATTTAAGAGCAAAAAAATATGATGAGGGAATTTATCTGTTGATGAGATTTTAGAACTAATGCCTTACGACCTTGAAGCAAGAGAAATTAAAGCTAAACTTTTATTGGGAAAAGATGATTGGGAAGGTGCATCAAGGGAGTTTGAGTATCTTTTAGATCAGCCGGATATTAATCTTGATGCAAAAATAAGTATTGGTGCAAATTATTTTAACAAAGCCATAACAGATTCAACAATCTCTGCCGATCGCAAAATCTTTTTTTACTAAACTTGATAAAGATACAACTGACTGGCAGATCAAAATGTATCTGGGTGCAATTGCTTTAAGTGAAGGTGATGATTCGGTTGCAATTGAAAATTTTAAATTCGTTACTGAGAATGCGAACTGGAATGTGGCAGCCTGGGTAAGGCTCGGTGGATTATATTTTGATAATAGGAAATATGGCGAATCCGAAGTAGTTATGAGCGAGGCCATTTTATCTTTTCCGGAAGATTTTTATGTTAACTTGATTTTAGGATTATCGTTAGCCCAACAAGCAAAGTATGAAGATGCCGAAAAATATTTAAAAAAAGCCACACTGCTTAATCCAACCGATATTACAGCATTATCAGCCTATGCATTTACATTAAGTCAACTTGAAGGATGATCAGAAGGCAATCTTTTATTTAAATCAGGCTTTGGAAATTGAGCCTGATAATGTTCAATTAATTGGTACGCTTGCCATGATCTACAATGGGATGAGAATATTTGAAAAAAGTGATAGTTTGTACGAACGTGCTCTTGAGTTGGGACCTGATGATCCATTAATTAATAATAATTATTCGTATGCGTTTGCCACCCGGAATATTCAGCTCGAACGGGCTTTAAATATGGTTAAAATTTCTATAAAAGCAGACTCTTTAAACTCATCCTATCTGGATACCATAGGTTGGGTATATTTTATGCTTGGTAATTATAATGAGGCAAAAGTCTATCTTGAAAAAGCAATCAAGATTGGTGGGGAAAGTGCCGTAATGCTTGACCATCTTGCGGATATAGAATACAAGCTGGGTAACAAAGAAAAAGCATTAGAACTTTGGGGAAATGCTCTTGAACTAGATCCAACTAAAACTGAAATACAAACAAAAATTGATAAGGGTGTTATTTGAAAAAATTTGCTTTAATTATTTTATTCTTTTCAAACATAATATTAATAATTACCGGTTGTGTGCCTTCTCAGCCAACTGAAGAGTTTGAACTTCTTCCTTCGGAAAGATTGATAAATAAACTTGAAGCTAACAGAAGAAAGATAAAAAGTTTTGAAGGCATGGGTACAATCATCGTAAACACACCTTCTATGGATAACAGCGCGACTTTCAGGGTTATTTTGCAGAAACCGGATTCCATCTATTTAACTATTATGGGCCCGTTTGGAATTGAACTTGCTCAGGCACTGGTGACAAAAGAAAAGTTTACATTTTATGATGCGCTTCAAAACACTGCATACATTGGCTCTGTAAACTCAAATGCATTGCAAAGTATATTTAGAATAAATTTGTCTTTTGAAGATTTGCTTGACGCGTTTGTTGGCGCTGTAAATCTAACGAATAATTTATATCACCCGCCAGATAATTACGTAGTTGAAGATGATAAGTATGTGCTTACTTACAATGATGAAACGCGTAATAATACCACTGTTTACAGGGTTGATGTTCGACAGCTTGGAATTACTAATTATGAGATGTATGAATTGGATGGTCCTTTAAATCTAAGAGGGACATACTCTGATTTTGAATTACTCGAAAATGTTGCAATTCCCTATAAGATTGGGATCGAGAATATTCTTGATGAACAAAAAATTAACATCGAGTATAGAAAGATAACTGTTAATAAAAAAAATATAGTTATTAATTTTAAAATCCCGGATGATGCAACAATCATAAAATGGTAAAAATTGTTTTTTACATCTTTATTTATGCGTTTATTCTAATTAGTCCGGATAGTTACGCCCAGAAAACTCAAATAGATTCAACTAAACATGAATTATCAAAACTTAAAGATGAAATAACAAGACTTGAAACTGAACTTGCAAAAAAAAATCGTAAAGAAAAAAAGTCACTTGAAGATTTAGAAAATATCAACAAACAAAGTTTCCTTTTAAGTAAACTTCTCACAAATCTTCGCAGCGAAGAAAACCAGAAACAAATAGAAATAAATAAACAGACATTAGATATTTCTAATATCGGAAAAGAAATTGACGCGCTACAAAAAAATTATGCAAAGTATGTAACTGCAACATATAAACACGGAAGCTATACTGATTGGGAAAGTATTGTAAATGCTGCTTCGTTCCAGCAAGCTGTTATAAGACTTGAGTATCTTAAAAGATTTTCTGTGAGCAGGGAAAAAGATTTGATTAAGCTTGAGAATAATAAACAGGATTTGATTACTGCAAAGAAAAAACTTGAAGTTGAGAAAATAGAAAAACAAGAGTTAACACAACAAAAAGAGTTGGAAGAAAAATCTCTTCAGAAAAAATTACAAAATCAAAAATCCATTTTAGCAGAGATAAAAAAAGATAAAAAAATAATTTCAAAAAGCGTTAACGAAAAAAGAAAATCCGAAAAGAAAATTAGAGATTTGATTGTTAAATTAGTCGAGGAAGCAGAGCGGAAAAGAAAAGAAGAGGAAGAACTAAGGAAATCTGAAACCGTAGTCTCAAAAGAAAACAATATCAAAAATGAAACTGCTGTAACAGATTACAATATTGATTTATCTACTTCTAAATTCTCATCTTTTTCGGAACTAAAAGGAAATATCAACTGGCCGGTTGCTAGAGGAAAAGTAGTTAGAAAATTTGGTGAATCATTAAATCCAAAATTGAAAACTGTAACAGTAAATTATGGTATTGATATTAAAGCGAGCGGTGATTTAAGCGTTAAGTGTGTTGCTGAAGGTGTTGTTTCAACTATTGAATGGCTTCCCGGTTACGGAACCGTCATGATCATCAGTCATAAAGGGAATTATAGAACTGTATACGGACATTTATCTGAGGTTTTCGTTAAAGAAGGAGATAAGATAAATACCGGTGGCGCAATCGGTAAGATAGGAGAAAGTGTGGAAGGAAAAATTTTACACTTTGAAATTTGGAATGGAAGACAAAATATAAATCCTGAACCCTGGTTAAGAAAATAATTTTATCAAAAATTTGAAACGAATTTTTCAAATAATAGAATCTAACAAAGTTTTATTTAAAAACTTCACATCGCTTTCAATACTTCAAATATCAAATTATTTATTCCCATTAATTACTTTGCCATATTTAGTCAGAGTTTTAGGCCCGGAGAAATATGGATTAGTTAGCTTTATTATTTCGTTCACTTCATATTTTGGAATCTTAATTGACTATGGATTTAACCTATCTGCTACAAAAGACATCTCAATTAATAGAGATAATAAGGTGAAATTATCAGAAATATTTTCAAGCGTCTTTTATTCGAGAATCTTTTTATTTACTCTCTCTTTAATGATTTTTTACTCACTTTCATATTTTTTTAATGTATTCCAGCATTACCAAGATATTTTTATTCTGAGTCTAATGGGACTATTAGGAACAATATTATTCCCTTCATTCTTCTTTCAGGGTATTGAAAGAATGCATAATATTTTACAAATAAACTTTATTATCAGAACTATTTCGGTTATTTCAATATTTGTTTTTATTATAAATTCATCAGATTATGTAATACTAATTGTTATTTACTCATTAACACAAATTGCTATCGGATTTTTGGGCTTACAAGTATGCGTGATTAAATATAAAATTAAACTTTCTTATCCTGGACTAAAAATTATTTATAGACGACTTAGCGAAAGTTTCAACGTATTTATTTCATCTTTCACGATTAGTGTTATGACAAATTCAAATGCATTTATTCTTGGATTATTTGCAGATAATAAAATAGTTGGCTATTTCGCAGCAGCGGATAAAATCAGACTTGCGTTTCAGTCAGCTTTAGGGCCATTATTAACAACCACTTTTTCAAGAGTCTCTAAAATTGCAAATGAATCTATTATAAGATTTAAACAAGCATCTGTTAAATCTTTTATGATCACTGTATCATCTGGTTTTGCACTAACTTTAATTCTTTTCACATTCTCATCATTTTTTATTGTAACTCTTTTAGGAGACTCATTTAAGGTATCTATTCCAATACTAAAAATTCTATCGGTCTTACCCTTTTTATATTCTATTAGCAATTTTATAGGGGTACAAATACTTATTCCATTAGGTAGAGAGAAATATTATTCAAGAATAATGTTGTTTGCTTTAGTAATACATACAATTCTGTCATTTTCTATTGTACCAATATTACTAGCTGAAGGCTCAGCAATAACAATTATATTAACTGAATTCACATTAATAATTATTATTGTAACTTATTTATTATTAAATAAGGACAAACTTTTTGGAGAAGATAAACTTAAAAATTCAAGATCTTAGTCTATGAAAATAGCATTAATCGGAAAATATGGTGAGGGTGAAATTGTTGGAGGACCAGAGAGGGTTGCAAGAGAACTTTTTGCAGAATTACAAAGAAACAATTTAGATGTAACATTTATTGAATATTTTTTTAGTGGATATGAAGATTACTCTTTTTTAAAGAAAATAGCTGGCAGCAAAATAATTTCTCGAAATATTTACCGACTTGGAATTATCCAACTCCTAATTTTACTTATTAAAGAGAAATATGATCTTATCCATTTGGTTAATAGCCAGAGATTTCAACTGGTAATTCTGATTCTAAAACCGTTGCTGAGAATAAAAATTGTAGCCACTTTACATGGAATTTCAAAAATCGGACTAAATGGAAGGAGAAAGTTTCTACAGAAAAGATACTTTTTAGATATATGGGTAGAAAATCTAACAATAAAAAAGTCTGATTTAATTATTTTCCCATCGGAACTCTTGTTTAATCAATTTCAAAAGGGCTGTGGAATCTCAAAGGATAAGGCTCTTATAATACCAAATGGTATAACTAATGAATTTATATGTAAGGATAATCAATTTTCTTTTAATGGAGAATTTAATTTAATATTTTATAATGGATTTAATTCTTTATTAAGTAGAGGATTAGATACATTAATTGAGCAATTATCGACAGTAAAAAAAATAAAGTTCAATCTTTTCGTTTTGGGGAATGCTGATAGAAAATCTGAAAATCAGGGGAATCTAAAAATCATTTTTATGGGATTCTTGGACCAAAAATCTTTAATAGATTTTTGCAGAAACAAACAATTCATTATTAAATCCAATACTTTCGATAGCTTTTCAATCTTAGTTTTGGAGTGTATGGCTCTCGGAGTAATTCCCATTATTACGGAAAATGTTGGAATTAAGGATTATATAGAAAATGGTTATAATGGCTTTATTTATGACTTTAATAAACTAAATGACCTATCTGAACTATTTCAAGAAATTATAAGTGGTAAATATGATCTGGAAAAGATTTCAACCAATGCAAAAAAAATATATCAAAAATTAAATTGGCCAAATGTCGCAGAGAAATATGTTTCTGCTTTTAAGTCTATAATTTAATTGGTTCTTTTTAAATACAGAATATTAAATATCTAATTATTATTGTATCATTCTTAAAATAAGATATCTATTAACATATTACTTGACATCTTTATTGTATGCATATATTATTTTTTGGGATCTAATTAGCAATGAGCAAATTATCAATTGATCAAAATATCTCAAATTTTATTGATGACTGGTATTTTACTGATAGTCAAAACATGCTATCAGTTTTAAAGCTTAGTCTAACAAAAGATATTTTATCAAGTATCTTCAAAGAACATTCATCTAAAAAAAAGCGTTCATTCCATTTAGGTTACAGAAACTCTGGAAGAATTTATTGGTCAATAAAAAAAACATTTTGGTTTTTTTTATGGTGGTTTAAATGGATTGCAGCCTTTGAGACGCATAAGAATAAAAAGGTATTATTAGCAGCCATAGGTTCGAACTTAAACAATATTGATGTTTACTTAGAACAATTATATATCGCTACAAAAAATAACAATTGTGTTATTGTATTATTGAACTTAATTGAATCCTACAAACATTTAAGGAATCCTCAATTCTATTACTTCCCGCGTTTTTTTTATGTTAAAAATCACTCTATAAATAAGGCACAAATCAACAATTTTGCATCTGAAATTCTCGAATCTGTTAAAATATTAACCGTAAAAAATAATATACAATTTTCTTTAGAGGCTGAGCATTTGGTTAAACCAATAAAGAATCTTATAGGGGATTATTCTGGGTTTTCTTATTTAGTCACCAAACTTATATCTCCAAACAGAATAGTTGGATTGATGCAAGACTATGATTACACGTATAATAAATATGTTTATTTCAAAATAGCAAACCGGAATAGTATAAAAACTTACACTCTCGATACTTCTCTGCAATTCTATCAACACTTGTACAAAAAAACTTTTTCGGATTATCATTTAGTGTGGGGAGAGTTTAAAAAAAAATTTATACTAAATAATAATCCAATTGATCCTTCCAAAATTCTAGTAATTGGTAAGCCATCAAAACTTGAACAAAATTTTGAGCTCTTTAGTGATAAGTTTGACCTATGGGTTTATATTGCTCAGTCATATACAGATCCGTCGATGTTTATAAGTGGTCGGGATTATGCCAGCTTTCAAATAAATGTCAAAGTGCTTTCTGATTTTCAAAAGGAAAATTATCCCAATGATCATTTCATACTTAAAATTCATCCAGCAGATAAGTCAGTAAATCATAAATCCGGTATCTGCAAATCGTCTACAGTTCCTGTTTTTGATTTAGTCAAAAATGCCCGCATCATTTTTGTCGAGGATTCTACTCTTGCAGTTGAACTTTTTGCGAACAATTTCCCAGTAGTTTATGTACTAGATAAATTTAAGAATGATAATATCGGTTTAGTGAACAGCGGTCTAATGGCTGGAATAGATTTAGCCGGAGAATTTGATAAAACAATAAAAAGTATTTTGGAAGAGAGACCCATGCACGATTCAAAAGAAAGAGAAAAAGCTGTAAACTATTATCTTGGAAATTTTGATGAAAATAATTTTAAAAACGTAATAGAGAAGATTTTATTTTATGATAAAGATTAATGTAAACGAAGGCTAGGTTGAAAAGAATATTATACATTTCTTCTGATTTCAACTACGCATGCGGTGTGAGCCGATATGTATATCAATGTTTGCAGCATTTTTCCGAAAAGGATAATTTCAACGTTCATTTTATTACCAATAGGGGAGATTCATTAGATAGAATATCGGACAACAAAAATATCAAACTTCATTTATTAGATTTTGAAAAAGATCATAATAACCCTTTCAAACTAATTAAAGATTTTTTTCAGCTATTATCATACTGCAAAAAATATAAAATAGATATAATTCATTCTCACCATCGTTACCCTGAATTGATTTCTGTTTTAATTTCTAAAATTACCGAAGTCAAAACTATAACAACTGTTCACAGCTTAGTATCCAGATTAAAAGTTTTAAGTTTTCGATCGGATAAAATCATTTGTGTAAGTAATGCAGTAAAGAAAAACCTGATTGAGAAGTATCCACACTGTATGAATAGGATAACTGTTTTATATAATTGTATAGATGCTTCTTTTTTTGATACTATATCTGACAGGCAGATTATAAGAAATAAATTTGGATTCAACTCGGATGATAAAATTATTTTATTCGCTGGAAGAATAAGCAGAATAAAAGGAGTGGACACTTTAATCAATGCATTTGTCAAAATTAGCCTGCTGAATGAAAATGTTAAATTAATTTTACTCGGACAAGCTGAGGATATCAATATTTCGGAAGCCATAAAAGGTTTTGAAAAGCAGATACTTGTAATTCCACCTGTCAAACATATCGGTGAATTTTATCAGGCTTCTGATCTAGTGGTATTGCCTTCAAGGATTGATCCCTTTCCGTATGTTATGCTGGAAACAGGTGCAATGAAAAAACCATTTATTGGCGGAGATACAGGCGGTATTTCAGAATTTATTGAAGACGGTGTGAACGGAATACTTATCGAACCGGGTAATTCTGATCAACTTGCTGATAAAATAATTTTTTTGATAAATAATCCAGAACAGGCAGAATTGTTAGCCGAAGCACTCTACCAGAAGGTAATGAAAGAATGTGATTGTGAAAAGTTTTATGATCGATTGGAAAAAATTTATAACGAAATATTGGATTGACTTTTAGAATTTACTCTATGAAAGAATATTTAATTTTCAATATAAAAGTTAACGAAATTAGCTTTCCACAATTGTTGGGTGTAATGGAAAATGCAATCAACAAAAAAAATAAAATAAAAATTGGTTACACTAATCCTCATTTGGTAAGATTAGCCCGCAAAGAGAAAAATCTAAAAAAAGTATTAAATGATTTTGATATAAACCATATCGATGGGACAGGGCTGACGATTGCTTTTAGATTACTTGATAATAAGAAAGTCTCTAGATTTAACTGGACAGATCATGCTTTTGCATTTCTGTCTGAATGCGAAAAAAAGGAGTGGAGTATTTTTTTTCTTGGGGGTGATCAAGTTAATGTTTCAAGTGCGGTTCACAATGTAAATCGATCTTTTCCACGATTGAAAGTTGCCGGATTTCTTAACGGCTATAACGGTTTGAATGATGATTCCGTTTCAGTAATTAATCAATCAGCTCCAGATATTCTTTGGGTGGGTCTCGGTTCTCCCAAACAGGAATCGTGGGTTGATAAAAATTTTGAAAAATTGCATTGTAACGTAATTCAGTGTGTAGGTGATATTTTTGGTTATATTGCTGGAAAAAGATTCAGAGGCCCGGAATTTCTAAGAAGGTTTGGTTTTGAATGGTTTTTCAGGCTGGTTCAAAATCCTGTAAAGTATTTTGACAGGTATGTAATCGGAATTCCATATTTTCTTTTTCTTGTACTTAGATACAAGCTGCATAAGCATTAAAAATAATAGAGCAATAATCAGGTATTTTTATTATCATTAGAGTAATAAATTATCAAAAATAAATTGATATGAAACTAATCGTTACTCCCAAACTTGCAACAAGAAAACAACTGTCCAAATTAAACTTGGATCCAATGACTATGTTGTGGTATAAAAAATTTTCATTAGCATTTGTTTTTTTTATGTTCGTCTGCAGTTCATCTTTGTACTCTCAGGATATTCTTGTTAATCTTACTAAGCAAGATCAATCCTCGCTATCAGTTTTCTTGCAAACAAATCAATCCGGATTTATAAAAAACATTAATGGAGAACATGTAATAGATTATAATGCCGGGTTAGATGAAGGTTCACCGGGAAAACCGATTTTGCCTTCAAAAACTATTATCGTCGCTATTCCACCAAATGCAACGGTTTTTGTAAACCTAAGAGAAAAGAAAGAAATTTCCATAAATGATGTGACGCTTAACTTCAATCCTGAAGTCTATATGGATAATGATTCTTCAATTGCAAACAGAGAAAGCAGAATTTCAGAATTATATTTAACATCTGATGCATTTCCCTTGAAGCAGGTTGAAATTCTTGGTTATGTCTGGATCAGAGATTTTTATTGTGCATTAATAAAAATAAATCCCGTTCAGTTTTATTGGAAGAGCAAATCTGTAACTGTTCTTGAATCTGCGGAAATC
Organism: uncultured Ignavibacteriaceae bacterium; assembly: GCA_963714775.1. GTDB lineage: Bacteria > Bacteroidota > Ignavibacteria > Ignavibacteriales > Ignavibacteriaceae > IGN3. The sequence continues at coordinate 22,155 of CAVQQN010000075.1, read as the reverse complement.
GATATTAGTTTTAATAATATTAAACCATTTAATGTTAACAATAGTCAGCTGGGAGATTTTGAAAAAGGTCTTGAAGATGTAATAATTAATTTTAATACAGCCATAAATTTCAGAAGTAAAGATAAACCTTTTTCAGTTCAGGATACTTCCGGTTCGTGGATCGATTATTCTAGAATACATTACAAACTTGGTATAATTAGAGACGGAATTTATCGAATAACTTACAACAACCTGATAAGCTATGGTATTTTACCTTCATCACTCAACCCCAAAACAATCAAAATATTCCGTAAAGGTGAGCAGCTTCCACTTTACATAAAAGGCGAAGATGATTTATCATTCGATCAAAACGATTATATTGAATTTTGGGGTGAAAAAAATTATGGTTCTTCCAACTATAGAAATATTGTAAACACGGGTCAAGATTATATTAACTATATGGATAGATACTCTGATACTGCGATGGTTTGGCTGACTTTTGGAGGTGAGGACGGACAACGGATCAGCATTATTCAGGAGCCCCAGATTATAACTGCAGATACTTTAAAAAGTTATAATTCAACTCAACACTTTGAGAGAGATGTAAGACTATGGTATTATGATGCCGAGGACCCAAGAACGCAACTTCCTTTTTGGCAGGAACATAAAGTTTTTACTTGGCTGACAATTGGAAACACCGGAAGTCAATCTTTTGTTTTTAATGCAACTGATTTTATACCGAACACTCCAGTTAAAATTACTGCCCGACTGATAAGTAATGCTAGTGATGCAACGACAGACGCTCATAAGTATGGTTCGAGCTTAAACTCAACAACACCTCAGGATACAATTGTTTTCGATTACAGACAGACGGTTAACTTTACAACGGACTTCACTTCAAGTCAACTTTTAGCTGGTTACAACACATACAGAGTTTTTGGTTTACCTGCTGCCGGTACCTTCCATCGTTCTTTAATTGACTGGGTTGATATTAGCTATTACCGCGAATTAAAATCACAGAATGATTCTTTGATATTTTATATACCCGATTCCGTTTCGTATGACTTGCGAAATATCAGAATAACTAATCTTCTTTCTTCGGATTCGTTAATCATTCTTTATAAAATTTCTTCTAGTCCAAGAAAAATTACTGGATTTAATTATTCTAGTGGGAATCTTGTTTTTTCAGACTTTGTTAAAGGCGGTGATAAATATATAATTACAAATTCAAATTATGTTCTTTCACCAACATTTAAATATTCTAAAACCTTTGTGAATTTAAGAGATCATGCTCGAGGGGCTGATTATATAATTGTTTCTAATAAATTATTAATGAATTCAGTATTGCAATACAAGCAGTATATTTCTGATAGTTATAACGTACGTACCGAATTAGTTTATATTGATGATATTTATGATGAGTTTGCATTCGGTCAAAATTGGGCAGAAAGCATAAAAGACTTGTTATATAATGCCGATCAGAACTGGACCGCTCCTGCACCGTCTTATCTGAATTTGATTGGTGATGCAAACTATGATTATAAAGATATATGGAGTCCTGCTCCATCCCCGAGAAAGAAAAACCTTGTACCTTCTTATGGTTATCCTGTTAGCGATCTTTGGTATGCAACGTGGGATTCAACAAATCTTAACATTCCACAGATGTATGTCGGAAGAATTCCGGCAAATACTGATGCTGAAGTTTTATCATATCTTAACAAACATTCAAATTATTTGACACGAAGATCAGACGACTGGAACAAACGGTACACATTTTATAGTGGAGGTGATCCGACAAAACCATCCGAACTTGCGGAGATAAAAGCTGCCAATGATTCACTAAATAATAATTTGGTAAAACCGATCCCTGTAGCAGGGAATAGCATTCATTTTTATAAAACAATAAATCCTCCCACTAATTTTGGTCCCTACACTTTAGAGGAATATAACAATGCGGTTGATAGCAGCGGTATTTTTATTTCTTATATTGGACACAGCGGAACAAGAACATGGGACAATGGAATTACGGAAGTCGAAGATATTCAGAATGCATTCACTGACCGATATCCGCTCATTTCAGATTTTGGCTGTTCAACAGGTAAATTTGCTGAGCCAGATGTAGATGCATTTGGTGAACTGTTTGTAGCTCAATCTCCTTATGGACAAGCGATTGGTTATCTTGGAAATTCAAGTCTGGGTTTCATTTCCACTTCTTTACGCTTTCCAGCCTTGTTTTATAAACAGATACTGATTGATTCGGTCATTACGATAAGCAGGGCCCACATATTGGCAAAAATTGAGCAGTTTAATTTGTATGGTTATAACACAGTAAACCAGGTTTTTAGTTATTGTAATATGCTTTTTACTGATCCGATTCTAAAATTTGCATTGCCTCAAAAACCAAATTTTATAATAAATCAAAATGCTGTTTCAATTACACCAGACAATGTATCTGACCTGGTGGATTCTGTATTAGTAAACTTGAAAATTATGAATTGGGGAAAAGTTATTCCAGATTCAGTTAAAATAAATATAACCCATTTTTATTCTGACTCTGTTTTATATGTCAACAACTATATGATACCGTGCCCGCGGTATTCGGATAATCTGGAAATTTATACTAATACCAGAAAATTAGTCGGTCAGCATAGGTTATCCATAATCCTCGATCCTGAAAATTTAATCGATGAAATTTATGAAGATGATAATAATCTAAATTATACATTCCAGGTTTATTCATCTTCAATCAGACCCGTTGAAACTGAGTATTTTTATTCTACCATGCGTGATACTCTTCGTTTTCTCAATCCTACATATAAAATTGAGGGAAGTCAGGAAGAGTTTATATTATCTCTAGCTGATAACCAGGAATTCAATAATGCATATGAAACTCGATATCCATTTAGTACTCTGTTTGTAAGGATTCCTCAGAATAGCTTGGCTATGAATCAAAGATACTGGTACAGAGCCAGGTTAAATTCACAGCAGGTTGACTGGTCATCCACTTATTCATTTAAAAACAATGACAGAAATTTCAGTTGGTTTATTGATAAAGATTATAATGTAAATGATTTAACCACAACAAATGTGGAGTTTGATAGTACTGATTCATCTTGGAAATTAAGCCGCACTACTAACCATCTTACAATCACCTCTGCTGGTTCAAATGATGGTAAATTTGCCTCAATGATTTTGAATACATTGGAATATCTGCCAAACACATTTTTTTGGGGTATTGCTACAGCAGAGATTGATTCAATTACTCTTGAGCCAAGTAATATTAAATATTTTGCTTGGCCGAATACTATCACTCAAAATGCAGATTCTTTAATTAATTATATTAATTTACTACCTCAGGGTAAGTTGATAGCTCTTGCAATTTCTGATGATGCTGCACAAACCGTATTGGGTTTTAGCAGTGGTAGTCCAGTCAGGCGAGCTATTGAAACATTAGGCAGTTTATATATTGACAGTGTCCGTTATCGTGAATCATGGTGTTTAATAGGTAAAAAAGGCGCTTCAATGGGTAGCGTACCCGAATCTTATAAGAAACTATTTCAGGGTGCCGCGATTATTGATACTTCCAAGCTTGTTGTTTATGACGAAGGTTCTATCACTTTCCCAGAGATAGGAAAAAGTGCCGGGTGGTTGAATGTTTTTATAAATAACTTAATCCCCGATGGGGCAGTATTAGATATTTTTCCTATAGGAATAAAGACTGATAATCAAGTAGATACTTTGGACGTTCTTACTTTTATCAGTGACAGTTCATCAATTCAATTTATTGATCCGAATATTTATAAAAGGATCAAACTGCACGCTAAATTATTAGCAAATCAGTTTAAGGAGTCCCCTGCAATCTCATCGATTGGAGTTAACTATTATCTGCCTGCTGAACTCGCAATTAATTACCAGGTTGTGAGTCTGGATAAGGATTCTGTTTACCAGGGCGAAGATATTACAATTAATTTTGATGTTTATAATGTTGGTTATTTTCCTTCTGATTCATTCAGCATCAGTCTTGAGCTTGTAAAATCAAATAAGGATGTCATTATCCTTCTTGACACTCTTGTTAATAATTTGAATCCAGCGCAAAAGATATCACTGTCCAGATTATATACATCTAATATAACTGATGGATTTGGTGATATGATATTCAGAATAAAAATTGATTATATGGATCGAGTTGTTGAAATTTATAAAGATAATAACCTGTTTGACAAATCATTTTTTGTTATAAAAGATACAACAATAACATCTGTTGATGAGACAAGTGTTACTGCAACTTTTGACGGTATTGATATTCTTGATGGAGATTATATTTCATCTAGTCCTGAGATTCTGGTTCGATTGAATTATCCACTCTGGTTCCCGATTGATGATACCACCGCAATCCAAATATATCTTGACAATAGATTAATCAGCTATTCTGACTTTGATATTGAATATGATACTGTAAATAGAATTGCTTTACATAAGTTTAGTCCGACCTTAGATAATGGCGAACACACACTACGGGTTTTCGGAAAAGATGTCAATGGTGTTATAAGTTCAAATCCCGGATTTGAAAAGCTGTTTGTGATATCTGATGAGTTCAAAATATTAAATCCATACAATTATCCGAATCCTTTCAGTAATGATACTTATTTTACTTTCACTTTACCAAATATACCTGAAGAGTTAAAAATTTATATCTATACAATTGCCGGACGAAAAATTAGAGAAATAATAAAACCTTCTGTTGCTTTGAACATAGGTTATAATAAAATTTCTTGGGATGGCAAAGATCAAGATGGTGATATAATAGCAAATGGGACCTATTTGTATAAAATAATTATAAAGAACTCGGATGAATTTTTTCAGGTTACTCAGAAACTATCTAAAGTGAAATAAAAAATGAAAAATGTTTTTACTAGTTCATCTGAAACATTTCCAAGAATATTTACTTTATTCATTGGCACTAAGATTTACTGGGATGTAAGAAAGAAAATGTTTGAGAACGAATTCAAGTTGCTTACAAGTTGTGGTGTTGCAAATAGTGTTATGATGGTAATGATTCTTATTATTTTACCATGGTCATTAAATGCTCAAGATAAAACAGACGAAACTTTACCTGTTGAACTGGTATATTTTTATGCGGAAGTTTATGAAGATTCCATCCTCTTAAAGTTTGGCACCGCCACTGAAACAAATAATCTCGGTTTTGAAATCCAAAGGGCGCAAAACAATTTTAACTTTGAAGGAATAGGATTTGTTGATGGTTGGGGTGTTAGTTTTTCCCCTAAGGATTATACATTTGCTGACTCACTTGTGGAGATGTCAGGAATAGTATACTACAGACTAAAACAAATCGATTTTAACGGCTCAATTGACTACTCTGATACAGTCTCAGTTAACTTTGTTTCAGGTGTAACCCTTGAAAATTCTTTAATCCCGGTTAAGTTTGAATTATCTCAAAACTATCCTAACCCCTTTAATTCCACCACAAATTTTCAAATTAATGTTGCAAAAATGTCTAAGATTACTATGGAATTATTTGATTGCAATGGACAGAAAATTAAAACACTTTTTAGCGGAGAACTTTATCCGGGAACTTATTCATATAAATTAAATATGAATGATTTTTCTTCAGGCACATATCTTATGAAATTCTTATCTAACGACTATTCATTAATAAAAAAAATATTACTTTTAAAATAGCACCAATTACACAAAAGCTCTTAATTATAAAATAGGCAAATCACTTATAGAATTATTGGAGAAATAATGAAATCAATTTGTACCTTATTGTTGATAGTACTACTTAGCCAGCAATCTTTTGGACAATTGGATAAATATCCGCGTCCCGATGAAGGCAACATAAGCGGTGGAATGGGAATGCTCTGGATTGATGGGCAACCACATTATCGGATAAGTTTCAGACCCGAAATTTCTTTCTCAGAAATTGGAGTGGGACTGGATTTAAATCTGGATTTTGATTCGCAAGGGAAACTGAGAACAGAAAATTTTAATGAAACTTCGGATTATCTTAGCATTATTCGATACATCAGATATGGTTTAAAGAATGATCCTGTCTTTATAAAAGTTGGTGCTTTGGATTATTACACTCTTGGTCACGGAAGTATAATGCAGCATTATAATAACAGTCCGACTTACGATAATCGCAGAATTGGTTTAGTGGCAGATATTGATTTTGGAAAATTTGGTATTGAATCTATTATGGGTTCATTTTCACCCGCGGCAGTTTTTGGTTTAAGAGGATATGTTAGACCACTTCAATTTTCATCATGCAGCAGATATACCTATTATCGGCAACTTAGAAGTTGGTGCCTCCTTTATTACAGATATAAATGAAAACGCCGGAATTTTAAATGGAAATTACGATCCTGTAAATAAGGAATTTAATGTAACCGAAGATGATGGCTCAATAAGCATAATTGGGATTGATTTAGGGCTGCCATTACTTAATTCCAGTTTAGCAAACATAACATTATATCTTGATTACTCCAAGATAATTGATTTTGGCAGCGGTGTTGCTACCGGTGTTATGTTTGATTTTAATTTAAGTTCTTTGCTACAAATATCTGCAAAACTGGAAAGAAGATTTAATTATGGAAAATATATTCCATCTTATTTTAATGCTCTGTACGAGATTGAAAGATTTAATGTTGATGCCGTGTCTGATACCTTTACAAGTAAAGCTCAAATGCTTAACAGTGTTACAGAAAATCGAAATGGATTTTATGGTGATTTGTTGGTGAGAGTCTTAGGTTTGTTTGATATTTATGGTAGTTATCAACGACTTGATAAAGAATCTAAAAGCGGTGAACTTAATTTAAGAGCAGCAATCGAACCGGAAAGTGCACCTTTTGTTCTGCGTGTTGGGTATGATAAGATTAATATCCAAAGTGAAAAAGATATATTTACACTAAATGACAGATCATATCTTTTTACCGAAGCAGGATATAAACCTGTTGAGTATTTGCTAATTTCAATTGTTTATAGCTGGACATATACACCTGTGCGTGGGAATGATGATAAAATTATTTCTTTCGAGCCTCAGAAAAGAATTGAACCAAGGATATCTTTTATTTATCCGTTTAAGTTTTAGTTTTTTCTTTCCACAAAAAACGAGGCTGTCTCAAAAGTCGTAAACACAAGGTAGCCGCAACTTTCAAGTTGCGTATTTGTTATATTTTCGCAAGCTGAAGCTTGCGGCTACCATAAAAAATAGAGTTATGAGACAGCCTCTTACTTTTTAAAAATGTAATCACGTAATTCATCAACCGTGTGAAAAATATTATTACCGTTTAATTTACGAACTTCATCTTCAGAATAACTATCCCAGACAACAGAAGCAATTTTAACTCCAGCTTCTTTTGCTGCAATGATATCAGAAGGAGAATCTCCAATCATTAAAACGTCTGAAGGATTTAAATTATTTTTATTTAAAAATTTTATTATACCTTCAGGAGATGGTTTATGATTTATTACATCATCACCGCTGACAATTAGATCGAAATACTCTGTTAATCCATGTTCATTCAAAGTTATAAGAGCAGATGTTCTTCCTTTTCCTGTAAAAATTGCGAGCAATATATCAGCATTCTTAATATCAATTATAAGGGATTTGATCCCCTCATAAAGTTGTGCAATTGAATGATTGTCTTTGTAGTACGCATAATAATCTTTTCGGGCAGACTCATAATCATCATTACAAATTTTTTTTAAGATTACATCTTCCGTTGGCCCAAACAATGCGATGATTTCTTCATCAGAAAACTTTTTGCTAAGATACTTTTCGGTTATGTGATTGAATGAATCAAAAATAAGTTGATTTGTGTAGGTTAATGTACCATCAACATCGAATATAATTCCTTTAAATCTAGATTTCATTTTTTATTATTTGGTTTTGTAAAATGTAATTTTTCCATTAATGTCTTTTACTATCAATTCATCTTTGCTGATTAGATTTAATGCTGTGATTGGAATATTTGTTTGTGATATCAGCAGCTTAATATTGTTTATCGGATCAACACTGTATAAAGATCCATCCGAAAATCCAATAAATATATATTCTTCATTCTCTGTAATGTTAAATGAGAATAAATCTGATTTCATCAAATCAATCTTACTAATTTCTTTTCCGTCTTTTACTGAAATAAAAATAATTTCTCCTTTAGTATTTAGTAAAATCAATTTATTATTATCAATAGATAATGTGATTTGTGGAATAACATCCATAAATTTTGTTGACCACAGTTTTTTACCAAGCATTAAATCTATTGCGATAATTTCTCCATCTTGTCTTAAAGAGTAAATAGTTCTCCTATTAGTTAATATTAAGCTTCTATTATAGGTTTCTTCTTTCTGATCAGAATCATATTTCCAAATAAGCGCACCTGATTTGGTATTTACGCAGTAAAGCGATTCAATAGAATTTTTGAAAACTATTTTTTCATCCACAAGCATTGGGTTAGAAACAAGCGGATGCTCAGAAAGGGTTGTTTTCCAAATTAACTCGAATGAAAAAATATCATAACAAAAAATATTTCCTTTATCTGAACCAAATACTACAACTTTACGTTGGGAAGGAGATTCAGCTAAATCAACAAGCGAAAGGTCAGTAGTTATATTTTCTCCCACACCTATTACCTGAACAACATCACCATTGTTAGAGTTAATTGAATATAAATCTCCTTCATTGGTTGCGGTTAAAAATAAATCCTTAAATTTTACCGAGTTATTTTTAATGCTTCCCAAAATTTCGGCTGCCCATTTTTCTTGCCCGTCAATAAAATAGCAATTGACCAATCCATTATCGGTTGTTGTGTATATTTTATTCTCTGATACTATTAGATTTGTTGATGACGAGGTTTGATTGTCAATTTGCCAAATCTTTTGAAGAGACGATTCCTGCATTTGAATGGTTGAATCAGGTGAGTTGTGATCTATAAATGTGTCCTGAGCAATTACCTGAATATTAAGACTTGTAAAGATAACAAATATCAGTTTTGTAAAAGCTCTGATTATCATATTAGTTTTATTACCTTAAGTATTATTGTAAACATACCAAAGAATTATTAGGCTTAAGGTAATTTAATAAATTTAAAGGAATGTATTTTTTATTGGTATACCTATAAAGCTTTAGTTTAGGATTAATTATTTGATCAGGGCTGAAATGAGGTAATTTTCCATTCTGAATTATATTTGAAACGATAGCAGTCTTTTTATTTTGACATTATAATGGGGGGAAAATAGTGCTGATGATAATTTATAATATCAGGGCTAATCTAAATTTAAGATTAGATTTAATTTTTTTGACCTTAATAATAATTAACAATTATTATTTGTTAAGTGCTAATTTTTTATTATTATAAGCTTTAGAAGTACTACTAAAATAATTTTTAATAGAATTTATAGATTAACTATATCTGTTTCACAAATCTAAAGGTGCATTATGAAAAAAATCATTTTACTTTTCATATTATCACTGCCGTTTCAGATCTTTACGCAATCACTTTCTGATGTTTATGAAGAAGCCAATCCAGTTTATAAGGAAGTACAGGATAATTCAGCTTTTGCCATACTCTGGCGTAATTTAATCGATCTTCGAAAAACAGGAGATGAGGCAAATTATTTACAAACATCACTGCAAATTGAATCTGACTTTCCAGATAAATTTGTACGAATTTCTCCAAATGAAAGCAGAAATGAATTCATTCCATTAACCTCGTCTTCTACTTCTAATGATGTGGTAAATTTGCCAGATGCCGCAGCTTGGACGGATGAATTTTTAATCTATAATGGAAATATTGGAATATCAAGTGGAGGAAATCCAACAACCTTTAAAAAGATGATTAAATCTGTTGCTGATACACTTGGCAATCTTTATGTTGCATTAACTACCAATTGGTATGATAGTGATACATTGAAGTTTTATAAATCTACCGATAAAGGGTTTACTTGGACAAATATTAAAAATATTTTTGCTGGATCTGGTATGAGATATCAAGGGTTTGATATTGCAGTTACTGATACTGTCGGGGGATGGAAAATAGGAATGGTCGTATCGATAGTGTCAAAAAGTTCTTTATATGTTGGAAGCATTTATTATGCAGATATGAATGACGATGGAACCGGTTTTGTGCCCACAATTATTCAGGGAGCACTGGACAACAAAGGATATGTATCACCTGCAATAACAACGGATGGATTTAGTTGGTCTCCAGGTTCAACATTTTGGTATGTTGCATATCAGGAAGTTGATACTACGAGTGGGGCTGGTTCAGCAGTAATCGCGGCTTTAACAAGAAATGGTGGATATACCTGGCTGTTAGATACAGCAAGAATAGGTTGGAACGATTATGAACTAGATATAGATTATAATTTTAAGGCAGATTCTATTTATGTTCTATTAACAAATAATTTAACTCCAACAGATGAAAATCTTAGAATTAGATATATAAGTTTAGGAGTATTTGGTACAAGTGCTACCTGGAAGCAGTATAACCCTGCTTCGACAACTAACCCCGAATTTGATGGTACACTTGCTGTTAATCGTGGTGACAGCAGTATGGCAGTTATATATACAATCTCAGTTGTAGGGAATAGAAATATTCAATACTCTTATACATCGAATGGTGTTCTACCAATGGTTACTAATGTAGATATTGCAGCAACTACCAAAACAGAGGAGAGGGCGAGTATACATAGTCCAGAAACGCAGAAATCTGCATATCGTATTGCATATATTTCTAAGGCAGCTAGTTATGATACTCTTTTATATTCATCAACTTTGAATATCGCAAGTGGTTTTTCATCACCGACACTTGTAAACAGAGTTAATGAAGCAACTGCGGAATTATCTCCAAGTGTCTTAGGTTTTAGAAGCAGTACTTCTAGCCATAGTGGTGGTGTATTCTTTGCAGGTTTTGGTCCAACTAATCTTTACTTTAATAGTTCAAACTTAGTTTCTGATGTACGAGATTTACCTGGCACAGTTGAAAAGTATTCTTTAGCCCAAAATTACCCAAACCCATTTAATCCTACTACTAAAATTAAATTTAGTATTCCTGAACAAACAAATCTTACTTTAAAAGTCTATAACACTATAGGTCAGGAAGTTGCTACATTAATAAATGGTGAGATTGCTGCAGGAAATCATGAAGTTGATTTTAATGCAAGTGCACTCTCAAGCGGAGTTTATTTCTATAAGATTCAGTCTAATTCATATACAGCTACAAGGAAGATGATCCTCATCAAATAAAATCAGATCATCTAATTATTTTTGCAAAGGACGGTTTATCAGCCGTCCTTTTTGTTTTTGTACCCATATTATATTCTTGCATTAAAAATGCAACATTTATATGTTTGGCGTCGTCTAATCAAAATTAAATTCAAAGTTTTTTTTAATTATAAAATAATGAGGTTGTGCTTTGGATATTGTTGCTTTAAATGAAAAAATCAAAAACGAGAGTGCCTTTATAGATTTACTGATGAATGAAATCGGTAAAGTAATTGTTGGGCAAAAAGCCATGGTTGAAAGATTGATAATTGGTTTACTCGGTAACGGACATGTTTTACTTGAGGGTGTACCAGGTCTGGCAAAAACGCTTGCTATAAAAACTTTAGCCGCAGCAATGAAAGCTAAGTTTCAAAGAATTCAATTCACACCAGATCTTTTGCCTGCGGATTTAATCGGCACACAAATATATAATCAGAAAGATGGGAATTTTTTAATCCGCAAAGGACCAATTTTCTCAAACTTTATTTTGGCAGATGAAATAAACCGTGCACCTGCCAAAGTGCAAAGTGCATTACTTGAAGCTATGCAGGAAAGACAGATAACAATCGGTGAATCGACATTCAAACTTGAAGAGCCATTTTTAGTGCTTGCAACACAAAACCCGATTGAGCAGGAAGGAACCTATCCTTTGCCGGAAGCGCAAGTAGATAGGTTTATGCTGAAGATAAAAATAACTTATCCTGAAAGAGCAGAAGAGTTATCAATAATGCATCAGAATTTAAGTATGGTTGAAACGATAATTAATCCTGTTATCTCACCCGAGCAAATCTTAAAGGCTAGACATCTTTTAACTGAAATTTATATAGACGAGAAAATCGAAAAATATATTCTCGATATTGTTTTTGCTACTCGTAATCCAAAAGAGTTTGGTTTAAATAATCTTGCGGATCTTATAAGTTATGGTGCATCTCCAAGAGCAACAATCAATTTAGCAATTGGTGCAAAAGCAATGGCATTTATAAAGCGAAGAGGTTACGTTATTCCCGAAGATGTTCGTGCAATTTGTTTGGATGTTATGCGACATCGACTTGCTGTAACTTATGAAGCTGAGGCAGAAGAAATAACAAGCGAAAATGTAATTCAGGAAATATTAAATAAAGTTATTGTTCCATAAAAATGCTTACTAAAGAACTTTTAAAACAAGTTAGACAAATTGAGATTCGCACCAAGGGACTTGTTAATCAGGTCTTTTCAGGAGAATATCATTCAGTGTTTAAAGGACGCGGAATGGAATTTTCTGAAGTGCGCGAGTATCAGTTTGGTGATGATATCAGAAGTATTGACTGGAATGTAACTGCCCGGTTCGGACATCCTTACATAAAAGTCTTTGAGGAAGAACGCGAGCTTACAGTTATTCTTATGGTTGATCTAAGCGGATCATTGATGTTTGGTTCTGTTTCTAAAACTAAACAGAGAATTGCTGCAGAACTCAGTGCGATACTTGCCTTTTCTGCATTAAAGAATAATGATAAAGTTGGACTGATATTGTTTACAGATAAGATTGAAAAGTTTGTTCCACCAAGAAAAGGCAGGATACACGTTTTAAGAATAATTCGTGAAGTTCTTTCTTTTGAGCCTGAAGGAAAATCTACAAACCTGCGCGGTGCACTTGAGTATATGAATAATGCGATCAAAAAAAAATCTATAGCATTTCTTATTTCTGATTTTATGGATGAAGGTTATGAAAAGATTTTAAGGATTGTCGGAAGAAAGCATGATCTAATAGGAATTGTTCTGGATGACAGGCGAGAGAAAGAAATACCTAATATAGGATTAATAAAGCTTGCAGACGCTGAAACGGGTGCTGAGCGCTGGATAGATACAAGCAGTAAAAGAGTTCGTACTCAAATGATTTTTGATAGGAAAGAAAGAGAAAAATTACGCAACTCAATATTTATTAAAAGCCGTTTGGATAGGATTGAAGTAACAGCCGGCTCAGACTATATACAACCATTAGTACAATTTTTTAGACGACGTGAAAAGCGATGGTAAAAAAGTTTTTTCTGTTTTTTCTGATACAATTTTACTTTTCTCCTCTCTACGCTCAAGAGATAACTGTTAGCGCCTCTACAGACACAACAGATTATAAGATTGGGGATCAGATTCAATATTCACTTCTCATAGAGATGAATAAAGGTGTTTACATTATTAATCCTTTTTTTAGAGATTCATTAAAAAATATTGATGTAATCAGCATTTCTGATCCAATTGCTAAAGAGAATGAAACAGGCAAGAGTGTTAAATACAATTGTGTGTTGTCCAGATTTGATTCTGCTGAAGTCACGATACCGCCTATTAAAATCGAGTATCGGACAAAAGGTGATTCAACATTAAAATTTACGTTTTCAAATTCGGTTACTTTCAGCATCCACCGAATGGATGTTTCTATGAAGGAAGAAATAAAGGATATTAAGCCGCCTATCCGGTTATTTAACTACCTTTTTCTCATTTACATTGGCATAGCGTTAGTAATTTTAATAATCGGTTATTTTGTTTACAGGCGATACTTTAAAAACAAACCGCAACCGGAAATAAAAGTAAAAATAGAAAAAAATCCATTACACCAGATTACATTACGTAAGCTTAATCAACTTGAACGTGAAGAACTTTGGCAAAAAGGATTTTTAAAAGATTATCATTCAAAAATAACGGATATAATTCGCGAGTACTTTGAAAAACAATTTGGAATACCTGCCCTTGAACGAACAACTACCGAATCGTTAAGACTTTTAAGGCAGCATCCTAAGGGTATAAAAGTTCTTGATACTACATCACAATTTTTAAATAATGCTGATCTTGTAAAATTTGCTAAGTACGCCCCTGTTGAAATCGTAAATCAGGAAATGATGACACAAGCTAAAGATATCGTAATGAAAACTGCTTTGTTGGAAAAGGAAGAACAAGTAAAAGAGGAAGTAAATGTTTAATAATATAACCTTTGCCTACCCCTGGGTGCTGTATTTTCTATTACTGATTCCGCTACTTGCCGCATGGTATATTTGGCAGGGAAGAAAGAAGGCAGCATCAATAACTTATTCATCTTTAAAAGCGTTTGAAAAAATTTCTAAGACTTTTCGTGAAAGATTAAGACATCTTCCTTTTGCAATGAGAATGCTGGCGTTATTATTTCTTATCATTGCACTTGCGCGCCCGCAAAATTTTTCTGCAGGACAGAGTATAAACGCTGAAGGAATTGATATCGCAATGGTTCTGGATATTTCAGGCAGTATGCTTGCCGAAGATTTTAAACCAAATCGTCTGGATGCTGCAAAAAAAGTTATTGATGATTTTGTTAAGGGTAGAATTACAGATAGAATTGGATTGGTGATATTTTCTCGAGAAGCATTTACGCAATGTCCGTTAACAATTGATTATTCTGTTCTAAGAAATCTTTTAAATGATATTAAAAGCGGTATGATTGAAGACGGAACGGCTATAGGTAATGCTATTGCAAATGGAGTTAATCGGCTTAAAGACAGCGATGCTGAAAGCAGAGTAATAATCTTACTTACTGATGGAGTAAATAACGCTGGTGAGGTTGACCCTATTTCCGCAGCTGAAATTGCTTCCACTTTTGGAATAAGAATTTATACAATTGGTGTCGGTACTCGAGGCGAAGCACCTTATCCTGTACAAACTCCATTTGGAACTAGATATCAAATGGTTCCTGTTGAGATTGATGAAGCAATTTTAAAAAAGATTTCTGAAACGACAGGCGGACAGTATTTCCGTGCTACCAATAACAGAGCTTTAGAAGAGATTTATAATAAAATTGATAAGATGGAAAAAACTAAAATTGAAATTACGTCTTACAGAAATGCAAAAGAACTTTTTGCCGGATGGTTAGGAATTGGTTTTGTGCTTCTATTCCTAGAATTGATTGCGTCTAAAACAATTTTAAGGAAGTTACCATAATGTTTAGATTTGCAAATCCGGAATACTTAATTGCATTATGGCTGATTCCAATCCTTATCGTGCTGTATATGCTTTTCAACCGTAATAGAAAAAAATTACTTGAAAAATTTGCTGATAAAGAATTACACAAAGCTATTATGTATTCTTTCAGTAGTATAAAGTCTAAAATTAAATTTAGTTTGATTTTAATTGCTCTGACATTGATGATTATGGCTTTTGCAAATCCGCAAGTTGGAACAAAAATGCAGGAAGTAAAACAAACAGGAATTGATGTTTATATTTTGCTGGATGTTTCAAGAAGTATGGCAGCAGAAGATATTAAGCCAAACAGGTTAGAAAAAGCTAAGTATCAAATTTCAAATCTTATTCAGAAACTCCGCGGAGACAGAATCGGGCTGATAATTTTTTCCGGTGAAGCATACATCCAATTTCCGTTAACGACTGATTACTCTGCAGCTAATCTTTTTCTTTCTGCAGTTGATTTTAGCTCTGTCCCACAACCGGGGACAGCTATTGCATTAGCTATAGATATGGCGGTTCAGTCATTTGATTCAGCAGCAACTGATAAAGCGATTATAATTATTACTGATGGTGAAGATCATGAAGGCGACATAGACAAAGCCGTTGAAGGTGCAACTGACAAAGCAATAAAAATTTATACAATTGGTCTAGGTTCACCTGATGGTGTTCCAATTCCTATTTACGATAACCGTGGTAATGAGGTTGGATTCAAACAGGATAACGCAGGCCAAACTATTTTGACCAAATTAAACGAAACCATTTTGAAAGACATTGCTAACAAAGGAAACGGTAAGTATTATCGGGGTAATAATTATGAAGATTATCTTGACAAAATTTACTCTGATCTTTCTAAACTTGACCAGGCAGAGTTTGGTGTAAAAAAAGTTACTGACTACGAAAATCGTTTTTATTATTTTTTAATACCGGCAATTTTATTTTTATTGATTGAAATATTTATAACAGATAAACGTTCACCATTTTTTGTACGTCTGAACAGAAAATTAGGAATTGAATTAGAAGAAAAATGAAAATATTATCATACATAAATATCATCTTAATCTTAATCGTACTATTACTTTTAATCTCGGATGCGTTTTCTCAGTCAAACAGAAGTACTTTAAATGATGGTGTGGATAAGTACGAACAAAAAAAATATTCAGATGCTGAAGTTGATTTTAGAAAAGTAGTTGAAAGCTCACCAAAAAACTTTGAAGCTATGTTTAATCTAGGTACTTCTTATTACAAACAAGAGAAATATGAAGATGCCATAAAAACTTTTTCAAGTTCTCTTGAAAGTGCAAAAGATAACGGGAGCCGTGCAAAAGTATTTCATAATATTGGCAACTCACTTTTGAAATCCAATAAAATTGAAGAAAGTATTGAAGCTTATAAAAATGCTTTAAAGTTTAATCCGGATGATCAGGATACTAAGTATAATCTTTCTTACGCTCTTGAACTGTTGAAGAATAAAGATAAAAATCAGCAGAACAAGAATGATAAAAATGATCAGAAAAAAGATGATCAACAGAAACAACAGGATCAAAATCAGGATCAACAAAACAAAGACCAGAATAAACAAGATCAGAAACAGAATCCGCAGCCCCAGGATCAAGATTCAAAACAGGATAACACAAAACAGCCGCAGCAGCCAAAAGAACAAAAGATATCTAAAGATGAAGCTCAGCGTATTCTTGATGCACTAAAGAATAATGAAAAAGATTTGCAGAAATTGTTAAGAAAGAAAACAGGTAAAGTTAAAAAAACGGATAAAGATTGGTGATGCGATGGTATAATTTTTTTATTGGTTTAATAATACTCAGCAATCTATTAAATGCTCAGTCGTTTGTTGCAACGGTTGATAACAACAAAGTAGGGGAGAATGACCGTTTTGAATTGCAATTTACTTTTGAGGGAAAAAATCTAAATGCATTAAAGAATTTTAATCCACCTTCATTAAAAGATTTCAGAGTTTTATCCGGACCAAATCAATCCACAAGTATGCAGATTATTAATGGTGTCTCTTCGTCATCATTAACTTTATCTTATATCCTGATGCCAAATGCAATGGGATCGTTTACAATTGGCAGTGCATCTATTCAATACGAAAGCAAGAATTATACTACCAGCCCGATAAACATAACAGTTGTTAAAGGTGCACCCAAACCTAAGGATGATAACAGCGGCGGTGTATCTAACCAGGAGATTGCAGAGAATTTATTTATCCGGGCATCGATTGATAAAAATAAAGTTTATTTAGGCGAACAAGTAACAGTTACTTATAAACTATATACTCGTTTAAACATTGCTTCGCAAATGTCTGTTGATAAACTTCCGCAATACCAGGGATTTTGGGCAGAGGAAATTGAAACAGCACGAAACATTACTTTCAGTAATGAAGTTATTGATGGAAAGCAATATCGTGTTGGTTTATTAAAACGTGCAGCTCTTTTCCCAAGTCAATCGGGCAAATTAGAGGTTACTCCTTTTGAATTAACAATCCCGATTCAGATTCAGAAGAAAAAGAATCCAAATAATATGTGGGATGATTTTTTTGGTGATCCTTTTGGACGTGCAGAGATTGTTGAATACCAGGCAAAGTCCAACACACTTAAAGTAGATGTAATGCCGCTTCCGGAAAATAATAAACCCGATTCATTCAAAGGAGCGGTTGGTAGGTTTGATTTTTCCGCTTCGATTGATAAATCAAAAACCAAAACCAATGAACCAATTTCATTAAGGTTTAATATATCAGGCACGGGTAATATTAAATTGCTGGAACTTCCCCCGTTTGAGTTACCAAATGGATTTGAAAAGTATGATCCTAAAGTTGATGAACAAATTAATCGCAGTGGAAAAATTAGTGGAGTTAAAAAAGCCGAGTATTTATTAATTCCAAGAATTGCAGGCTCACGGGAAATTCCTCCAATTGAGTTCTCATATTTTGATCCGGAAATAAAATCGTACAAGACCATTACATCAAAATCGTTTAATATAGATATTGAACAAGGTGAGGGAAATGTTGATCTTGCAAATCAGCAGTCAATCCAGCAGCTTGACAGCGATATAAGATATATAAAAACATCTTTTAATGATATCGGCAGGAGAAGTGAAATATTGTTGTTCAGACCCGCATTCTGGATAGCATCTATAATTCCTTTTCTTGCTTCTTTAGTTTTAATTGTGTGGAAACGAAAACAGGATAAACTTTCAGGTAATCAACAATTGCTGCGCTATTCTAAAGCTGAAAAAGTTGCACGTAACAGGTTTAAGAAAGCAAAGAAATTTCTTGAACAGAATAATGTTGAGCTTTTTTATTCAGAAATTTCTCAGGCATTATTCGGATATCTTGAAGACAAATTTCGTATTCCCAAATCAGAATTTACTCTTGACAAAGCTGCAGATGAACTGACCAAAAGAAATATCTCTGCCGATCTTGTTGAGAAGATGAAAACTAACGCACAGAAATGTGAGTTTATAAGATTTGCTCCTTCGACAAATCCTGCCCATGCTATGAATGAAATGTACAACTCATTTTCTGCCGTGGTTATTGATATTGAAAGATCTATTGCAAAATGAAAAAATCCGTCTATAAAATAATTGTAATACTGATTCTTGTTTCTTTATCATATACAAAAGCAGATGTAAACTCAGTAATGCAAAAAGGGAATGAGCTTTATAAAAATAATCAATACCAGCTTGCCATTGATGAATACAACAAACTTATAAAACAAGGTTATGAAGGTGCATCGGTTTACTACAATCTTGGCAATGCGCATTATCGTCTGGGTAAAATCGGATATGCAATTCTATATTATGAAAAAGCATTAAAATTTTCACCTTCAGATGAAGATATCAAACATAATCTTACACTTGCCAGACTGGGAATGAAAGATAAAGTAGATACGCTTCCTCCATTTTTCATTTTTAACATTTGGGAAGGACTGCTTGCATCATTTTCTATCACAGGATGGACAATTATTGTTTACATAGTTTTTATCGTACTTCTTCTTTGCATACTGGCTTACTTTTTTTCAAAGTCAGCCGCACAACAAAGAATTTCTTTCTTTAGCGGTGCAGGGTTAACTGCTTTGTTGATTCTTACAATTATTTTATTAGCTGTAAAGATGAATAAAGAATTTAACATTAAACATGGGATCATTGTTGAGCAATCTGTTACAGTAAAATCTTCACCTGATAATTCTTCAAAGGATGAATTTATTATTCACGAAGGATTGAAAGTTAGATTAGAAGATAATGTTGATGATTGGGCAAAGATTCGTCTGGATGATGGAAAAATAGGCTGGATTTTGGAGAAAAATCTGGGACATATTTAACAATATAGAAATGTTTGTTTAATAAGCCCTTTTTTTTTGAAGGGCTTTTATATTTTGTGAATTGATTCCAAGGTAGTGCTTTGCACAGATTTCATCGTGATAAACTCCTTTGGGTTGTGAGGAAACTGTTTTCAATATTTCTTCAAATTAAATTTCATTTTTTACTATCTGCTTTCTAACTTTGCTTCAATATTTTTTATTACAGGAAAAACTAAATGGAATGGATTACTGATCCGCAGTCACTAATTGCTTTATTAACACTTACCGTGCTGGAAATTGTACTTGGAATTGATAACATAATATTTATATCAATTCTTTCAGGTAAGCTCCCAAAAGAAAAGCAAAAGAAGGGAAGATTGCTTGGGCTATCATTAGCTATGATAACCAGGATACTTTTACTTTTTTCAATATCGCTTATTGTAAAGTTAACGGAACCATTCATTACAGTTTTTGAATTAGGAATTTCCGGCAGAGATTTGATTCTTATACTTGGAGGATTATTCCTGCTTGCCAAAAGTACGATGGAAATTCATTCTAAGTTAGAAGGTGAAGAAGAACACCATGATGTAAAAGCTAAAGTTTCTTTTAGGGGTGTAATTATTCAAATACTTTTACTTGATATAGTATTCTCGCTTGATTCTGTTATAACAGCAGTTGGTATGGCGAATGATCTTGCTGTGATGGTTATTGCTGTAATTATTGCAGTAATATTTATGATGTTCTTTTCAGGTTCGATTAGTGATTTTGTAGAAAATCATCCAACTATAAAAATACTTGCATTAAGTTTCTTGCTTCTTAATTGGATTCTCACTTATTGCAGAAGGATTCCATCAGCACATTCCGAAAGGATACATTTACTTTGCAATGGCGTTCAGTGTGTTTGTAGAAATGTTGAATCTAAAAATGCGAAAGAAAAAACCGGAACCGATTAAGACTGAGAACACAAATTCCAGGAGAATAATTCCTTTTCAAAACCACAAACCCAATTCCTCAAAGTCGAAGATCCCGATTTCGGGGGAACTGGGTTTGTAGAATGTAGATTTTAATTTATCGGAACAGATTTATCTAAACTCTGGTACATTTGTTCAATCAAATCTTTGTATCGTTCTTCAACAAATTTACGTTTTACACTTAGCTTTGGTGTAATCTCACCCGACTCAATTGTAAATGGTCTATCAAGCAAAACAAACTTTCTTACACGTTCATAGTTTGCAAGTTTTTTCTGGAACTGATCCATTTCTTTATCAAGCATTTTATAGATTTCACCATCTCTTACCAAATCCTCAACATTTTCATAAGGAATTTTTCTTGCATCAGCGTATTCTTTTACTGCTTCAAAATCCGGAACAATTAACGCTGTTAAGAACATTCTTCTATCGCCAATCAAAACAAACTGGTCTATATATTTGCTTGCAAGAAACATGCTTTCAATCGGGTTTGGTGCAATATATTTTCCTGCCGATGTTTTGAAAAGATGTTTCTTTCTATCAGTTATCAATAAAAATCCATCTGCATCAAACACGCCGATATCGCCTGTGTAAAGCCATCCATCTTTAATTGTTGCATCGGTTTCTTTTTTGTTCTTGTAATAACCTTGCATAATGTTTGGTCCCTTTGCAAGTATCTCACCATCAGATGCAATTTTAATTTCAACACCGGGAAAAGGTTTGCCAACAGATCCAAACTTATAATCGTGAACTCGGTTTGCAGAAATTACTGGTGATGATTCTGTTAATCCGTAACCTTCAACAATAATAATTCCGATAGCTTCAAAGAATTCGCCAAGTGCTCTTGGTAATGCAGCACCGCCTGAGATAAAGAACCTTAAATTGCCTCCGGTTTTTTCCTGTAATTTTTTATAAACAAGTTTATCTGCAAGTTTATATTGTAACGAAAGTGTTAATGGAATTTTACCTTTTTTCTGTGCATCCTTATATCGTTTACCTGCATCCATTGCCCAGTAAAATATTTTTTGTTTTTTCTCTGGCTGTGATTCAACATTCTTTATAATCTTAGAATGAATTCTTTCAAAAAGTCGAGGAACACTTGTCATAATCGTGGGTTTTACATCAACAAGATTTTGTGCAACTGTTTCAATACTTTCCGCATAGCAAACAACGCATTTGGCTGCAAATGCTGTGTAATATCCAGCCATTCTTTCAAAGATGTGACAAAGCGGAAGGAACGAAAGGAAAACATCAGTGTTTGAAATAGGAAAACAGTCTAATGCTGCCTGTACATTTGAAAGAATATTATAGTGTGTTAACACAACACCTTTTGGTTCGCCTGTTGTACCTGATGTATAAATAATTGTGCACACATCATCTGGTTTTATGTGTGTAAGATTATCCTTTAAAAAAGATGAATGTGATTTGCTGTAAGTTTTTCCCAGCTCCTGAACTTTTGTAAATGTCATCAAGTCTTTATTCTTATCATCAAAATCTTTTTCATTTAGTAAGATGATAAACTTTAGATACTTACATTTATCCCTAACCTTCATCACTTTGTTAAGCTGGAATTTTGTAGAAACAATAATCCCTTTAGATTCAGAATTATTTAAAATAAACTCAATAGATTCTGCTGTTAAAGATGGATAAA
>CAVQQN010000074.1:0-9609 GCA_963714775.1 uncultured Ignavibacteriaceae bacterium | reverse complement strand
TTGTTCAGCGGAATAAAAAATATCATAGATCCATTATTCCAAGTTAATGATTAACCTTATGCACAGGTAATGCCAAATTTGTGTTATAAATAATTTTGAAATGTTTTAATAATAAAAGTTAAACCAAAACTGTAATTATCCTAACGTTTAAGTTAGTTAATTAGACATTTTTACTAATAACTCTGAGAATAAAATGAAAAACTATTTCATCATCGTTATGCTCATTTTAGTCTCTTCTTCTTTCGCACAAAACGGACAGGGGAAGATGTTTAATCCACTTTCATCAAAAACATCCATAGGCTTTGAAGGCGGCATTACTTATGCATTAACCGATTTTAAGAAAACTGAAATTGATTACGTTGTTCGAATGCTTGGGGATTATTACTTCCCTACCTACGATAACGGTATATTCGGAATTTCAATAGTGGGCGCATTTGGATATGCAGCAGGATCAGGAAGACCCGGTTATAAAGTTGAATATCCACCACTTGATGAGTTCAGAACTCAGATTATAATGCTTTCCGGCGGTGCCAGTTACACAATTACATACTGGAAATCCGTTTATCCTTATTTTGCTGCACGTGCAGGCTGGATAAATTATCAACCAAGAGATGCAGAGGGTAATGATCTTGAAAGAAACAAACAAAATAAATACAGTCCGAATGATTGGTTTGCCAATGGTGAGTTGGGAATAAAATTTATGCTCAGTAATTCTGTTTCGTTCAATTTAGCGGGTGCAATGGATTACATACCATTTGATAATTTGGATGATTCGCCGAACTCTATAACCGGCGGTTCCGATAATGATATTTTCTTTACACTTACCGGTGGTCTACAATTTTACTTTGGCGGCACTAAAGATACAGACGGAGACGGTGTGAGGGATGAGAATGATATGTGCCCTGATACTCCCCCGGCAGTTATGGTAGATGAGTTCGGGTGTCCGGTAGATACAGATAAAGATGGTGTAGCAGATTATTTAGATAAATGTCCCAATACTCCTAAGAATATTTCGGTAGATATGGACGGCTGTCCTTTAGATGTAGATGGAGACGGTGTACCGGATTATATGGATTTATGCAACGATACTCCGATTGGAGTTACAGTTGATACACGCGGTTGTCCTTTAGATGCTGATGATGACGGCGTACCGGATTTTAAGGATTTATGTGCAAACACTCCCGTTGGTACTGAGGTAAATAAATGGGGCTGCCCTATTGATGAAGAAGTTTTTGAGCCGATAACCAAAACAGAATTTATTTTACCGGCGGAATTAATTTTGAAACAGGTAAATCTGATTTACTGCCTTCTGCATATTCCGAACTTGATAAAATTTTCAAGGTAATGAAAGATTATCCTGAAACTAAATGGAAAATTGAAGGACACACAGACAATACAGGATCACAAAAGCTGAATAAAGAACTATCAATCAGCAGAGCAAAATCTGTTTATAATTATTTTGTAAGTAATGGAATCCCCGCTGCACGATTATCTTACAATGGTTACGGTTTTGATTATCCGATAGCAGACAACACTACAGAAACAGGAAAAGCATTAAACAGAAGAGTTGCAATTGTACTTGTATCTGATAATGAAACTGAAGCTAAGAACATTACTGCTCCAAAAGAATCACGTGCATATAATGTAACCGCTGAAAGAAATGTTGGTAAGATGATTTTTACCGACGGTTACTTGTACTGCGTACAGGTTTCATCGTGGCGGGCAAGGGCAAAGGCTGAAAGCGAAGCAAAGCGTCTTGAATCAGATGGCTATAATGCTTTTATTGTCATTGCCGAGTTACCTGAACTTGACGGCACGTGGTACAGAGTAAGGGTTGGTTATTACAATACTTTTGATGAGGCGAATAGGATTAGGGAGAGGGTTAAATAGAGGGATGATGTCCTTCGTCTCTCGTCCCTCGACTACGCTCGGGATGACGTGGATACTAGATACTGGATACTTCGTACTGCACTGGATACTGGATACTTCGGCATACTCAGATGCTGGATACTGAGGATGACTTGATGCTGGATACTGTACCGAAGGTATCTCGCGGATGTCAAACTAAGCAGCGCTTGTCCGCTGCCGTGGTGGGATTGGAAATGGTAAGGGGTATGAGGTGATTGGGTATAGGGTATAAGGGGATAGAAAGATAATTGTTTAATCTGCCAATAATCTGTCTTTATTCGTGTGAATTGTTGGAAGAATAATGATTGAATTATTTTACAAATAAGCGTATATTTGTAAAAAAATATTTACAAATATGAAAAAAAGGTTTCTTTTTAACGATTTATTAAAGTATTTGGAGCATAAAAATGCTTTAATAATAACCGGAATGCGGCAGGTTGGAAAAACAACACTGATGAGGCAGGTATATGATCAAGTTAATGGACCAAAATTGTGGTATGATTTTGAAAATCCATTAGACTTGCTGCATTTTGAAAATAATAATTACGATGCGATTTATGAGGTACTGAAAAATGAATCGGGTGCAGGCAAAAACAGGATTTATGTTTTTATAGACGAAATTCAGAATTTTCCTGAGATAACAAAGATTATTAAATACCTGATTGATAAGTTCAGCGTAAAATTTATTGTAACCGGTTCATCCAACTATTACTTAAAAAATCTTTTTCCGGAATCATTGAGCGGAAGAAAATTTTTATTTGTGTTGCAGCCTTTAAGTTTTACTGAATACTTATTTTTTAATGATAAAGTTAATGCTGCTGATCAAAGAAAAGTATTAGATATAAAATCGTCATACTCATTATTAGATTATAAAAAGTATGAAACCGATTATCAGATATATTTGGAATATGGTGGTTTTCCAGAAGTGATAATAACGGAGGATAATGGTACCAAAAAATTGATCCTAAAAAATATTTTTGCCTCCTTTTTTGAAAAGGATATTAAGGTACTTTCGGATATTAAAGACATTCGTGAAATGCGGGATTTAATTTTAATGCTTGTACCAAGAACAGGAAATCTACTTGATGTTACAAAACTTTCTAATGAACTGGGTATAAACAGGGTAAAAGTTTATAGTTTTCTGGAATTACTGCAGGGCGTATTTTTCATCAAGCTTATACCAAAATTTTCAAAAAGCATAGATAGAACTGTGGCGGGTGGAAGAAAAGTTTATTTTGCTGATACGGGATTGTTAAATATTATCGGGAAAGTAAATGATGGGCAGTTATTTGAGAATGCTATTGCAAATCAATTAGGTGTTTACGGTGATATATTTTATTATAATAAGCGAAGCGTTTCAGAAATAGATTTTATTGTTAATAAAGAGATTGCTTTTGAAGTTAAGTTGAAATCTTCTTTTAATGACTTAAAGAAACTGGAAAAAAACGCAAGTGAACTGGGATTAAAGCAATATTATTTGATAAGTAAAAACTTTAGTGAAACCGAGCGAACAATCTTTCCGATGTTTATCTAGTGATTGGGTAAAAGGGTTGATGTCCTTCGCCTCTCGACTCCGCTCAGTGTGACGCGCTCGAGATGATACTTCGTCAAGCTCAGTACAGGCTCAGCTCAGGATGACGTGGATGCTGGATACTGTATCCCTACGGGAGATACTGGAAGCTGGATAAGCGCAGAACGGGAAGCACAAGGAGAAAAGTCATTCGTGGTCATTGGATGGTCATTCAATAGTCAGGGGTTAATTCTTTAACTACATTCTAAAATATTACTTAAAAGATTTTTATATTTGAATTATTAACAATAAGAATAAAACGATAAAATGAAGAACACATTTTTAATATCTCTTTTTTTAATTTTTGCTGCATTAACCTCTTTTGCACAGGATGATGTGCAGATTGGAAGCAATTTTAAAAATAAAACACAATCTCAAGGCGGATTATTTGATTATTCTGATCCTGCAGGATTTAACATAAAAGTACAATTATGGGGATATGTAAAATACCCCGGTTATTATGTGGTGCCTGCCAATAGCAGCTTAAATGATTTACTTTCTTACGGAGGCGGACCTGTTTTAGATGCAATGCTGGATGATATAAGAATTTACAGAAAATCAGAAACCGGGAATGAAGAGCTTATGAAGTATAATCTGGATGACCTGTTATGGGGCGATAGTTTATCAGCAAAAATATTATTTCCAAAATTAAATGCCGGTGATGTTATTCTTGTTCCTGGTGAACCGCGTTATTTTGTTCGTGAAGATATTCAGTTTTTTGTGTCTCTTTCACTCGCGGTAGCTACTCTAGCAGTACTAATTATAAGCTTAACAGATTAGAAAAAGAATTATGAGCAATACAAATTTAAATGATCCGAACTTTGATGAAAATCAAAGCAGCACGTTAAAAGACTATATAGTACTTATCGGTGCAAACATTAAACCAGTGGCTGCAATATTAATTGCCAGTTTAATTATCTCGATTATTTATTCATTATCTGCACCGGATATTTTTAAAACATCAACGGCATTAAAGATTACAAAGCCGGGCGGCAGCATACTGAACTCCCCTCTTATGCCGGAAATAAATGATTATGGGAACGACAGATTTATTGCAAACGAAATTGAAATATTAAAGAGCAATAACATTCGTGAAAGAATTGCAAAAACACTTTTAGACACTTTAGTTAAAAGTGATGATCCGGGGTCATTTAGTATATTATTAACGGATATTTTTGGTGAAGACAAAAAACCTGCGAGTGTTCCTCAAATTGCCGCTTCATTAGGTAATGTGGTTCAGATTGAACAAAAACGCGGATTAGATATAATAGATATAAGTGCTGAATCTCAGTCGCCAAAAGAGGCGGCACTGATTGCAAATATCTATGCTAAAGAATATCTGGCATACAATCTTGAAATAAGCAGAGACCAGTTAACTTTTATAAAAAAGTTTCTTGCAAACCAGAGAACAGAAAAGAAAGATCAATTAAATGATGCAGAAGAAATACTAAGAGCATACCAGGAGCGCGGTGGAATAATAGCTCTGGATCAGCAGGCGCAAATGTTGATACAACAACTTTCACAATTTGAGGCACAGAAAAATGCTACTGAGATTGAGTTAGAAGCATCAAATGAAATTCTTAAGCAATACAGAAAAGAATTATCACAACAGGATCCTAAGCTTGCGGATTATCTTGCCTCAGCAACATCAGAAACATATATAAAAGCATTACAGGATCAGATTGCTGAATTTCAAATACGCAGGGATCTTGCAATTCTGAAAGCCGACCCGGAAACCGATTATAGAGCCAAATTAAAAGAGTATGATGATAAACTTAAAGAACTTAATGCAAAGCTTGATGAAAAGATAAAAGTATTAAAAGCCGGAATTTTTGCCAGCAGTCCGGAAGAAGTTAGAAATCTAAGCCAAAAGATTATTGAAGAAGAGATAAAGATAGGTTCTTTAAAAACTACACTAGGTGAATTAAATGTTGTAGTAAGAAGATATGACGAGAGGTTCAACAGACTTCCGAAAACGTCAATTGAATTAGCACGCTTACAGAGAAACAGAGAATCGTTAGAGAAATTATACACTCTGGTTGAAGAAAAATACCAGGAGGCTGTGATCAATGAACAATCACAGCCGGGCAACGTTTTGATAATTGATGATGCGAGAACGCCATACAGCCCTTCTAAACCAAACAGAATACTTATAATAATTGTTGGATTGCTTATTGGGGTAGGTTTAGCGTTTGCATATGTATTCTTAAAAAATTACTTTGATAATACCATTAAGACGCCTGAAGATTTGCAGAAGAAAAATATGAATGTTTTGGCGTGGATACCGCGTGTTGATGAATTGGCTTTAAAGGAATCAAGTAAGTTTGATTTTATAATTCTTAACAAGCCTGATTCTGTTACGAGTGAATCATTCCGAGCATTGCGTACAAGGATACAATTTTCCAGAGCGGACAAAGAGACTTTGAAAACCATGGTTGTAACCTCCCCTGCACCGCAAGAAGGAAAAACATTTGTAACAATTAATCTTGCAGGAAGTTTTGCTCAGTCGGATAAAAAAGTATTGCTTCTAGATTGCGATCTTAAGAAAACCAAGAGTACATCGAGTATTTGATTTTAATAAAGAACCCGGTTTGATTGATTATCTTGTCGGTGAAAAGAGTCTTGAGGACATTACACACAAAAGTGAAATGAAGAATTTATCAATAATTACATCCGGTACTATTCCTCCTAATCCCGCAGAGATGCTAGGCTCCAAGCAGATGGATGATTTTCTTGCATTGGTAAGAGGAATGTATGATTATGTGATTATAGATTCCCCCCCAATTATAGCAGTTACAGATGCTGAGATACTTGCAAAGAAAGTAGATGGAGCAGTTCTTGTTGTGTCATCGGAGATAACAGAGTATCAGATGATGGAGCGCGCTAAACAGCTTATTGAACATGATAATACAACATTTATCGGCAGTGTGTTAAATAATTTTGATACACATGGTGCTTACGGTACTTATTACAAGTACAAGTATTATTACTATTATGCAGCGAAGAAGTAGATGCTGGATACTGGATACTTGATACTGGATTCTGGATACTGGATTCTTGATGCTGGATGCAGTGTTAAATTTTGAATGTTCAATCTGCCTAGTATAGGAATAGTGATTTATGCATGAGTGCTTCAGGAGGAGCGAGAACCCAGCTTGTGCAATACATTTTGCATTACTCCGGGGTGAAATAAACCTGACCACTGATTACACAGATGGGCACAAATTACTTGCTAACCATCCTACTAAAAATCAGCAGAATACCATTAACCTTAATATTTTTAGATATTAGATCAGGTATGATTCTTGATATTTTAATTTAATATTTCTAAATGTAACCCGAGTTTTAATTACAATGTACGCCTTATGAAGATCTCTCAAATACTTCTGATATTCTTATTTATATTCATCTTTGCCGCAAACAGTAATGCACAGGAAGAGGAAGAAAGAATACTTTATTATCAGATGGAACCTCTGGACGATAGTCTGTTCATAAAAATCCAGGAAGCACTGTTCATAGATCCTCCCGATCCCAAAGCCGAAATCGTAGTTGACCTGAGAGACAATACGAACCAGACAATATCCGTAAAAGGATCGCTTTATCCACTTCTCGCATTAAATGAAGAATTAAGAAGTCGTATTCTTGTATATCCGTTTAAGCTGAATCTTGAGGAATCTATTAATTACGGAAGCGTTTTTACAAAAGTGATAAATAAATTAAGATTTAAAAAAATTATCAATCCACCCAGTGTATTTCAAATATCCCCGACTCTGGGATACATTAACCCATTCTTACAGTTTATGGGAGGTGAAAGGTTCGGGTTTGCCCTTAAACAGGATATAGGATTTTCGTTCGGACTCGGGACACCATTTTCAGGAGCATTAGAAACCAACTATTATGAATTCAATTTTCATATTTTGGGATTTCGTGCCGGCATAATAAGTAATGATGATACCTTTATTGAACATAAATCTGAAAACAATCATAACAATATTTACTTTGTAAAATCTATGCAGCTTAACTATGTAGTGCCTTTCGGAAACTTTTTTGAGTTCGGATATTTTAAGACGCTTGATACTTTTGATTCCACTAAAATTAATAAGTACCGCCCCGAGAGCAGTGTAGTGGTATTACCAGATGGTCAGATTTTGGATCCATATCTTGTACAGGGAGAGTTTTACAACTGGGAATTACGCTATCCTGTTAAGATTCTTGAATCAACGAGAAGTAAATTCTATGTATCGAAGTTTCTTAATGAAATACATATCGGATATACAGGACGTGAGCTAAGTTTAGCAGGCAGTGTATTTGATTTGAGAATAGATGCGATGGTCTCGAGCAGGCAAAGAGAACCTCAGTATGTTGTCGATATTCTCATTCAAAAGATTTTTGATTACTGGGGATTTGCTGCCATTGCAGTGGGACCAAGTGCCATCATTGGGACACTGGATAATGGCAAACTCGGGTTTACTTCTTTATTTGTTAACGCCAGATTAAAAATAGGAACTTCTCTTTAACCGCAACTCTATTTCCAGCCATATATTCTTCATCAATCCCTATCTAAATCCAGAAATAAATATTATTGAACTTTAATTGCCTCACAGCAAAAGCAGTCGGATAATGCTTACCGGCTGGGTATGCTGGTTAATATTTGAATTTAATGGCAACTCTAAACCCGCATCTCCGCTCAATTTATTAACACATTATCTCAGACTATTCCTTAGTTCATTGCAAGAAGTAAAATAAATGGAAACTCAAGACAGTAATTAAGGTAGATCTCGTTTCTCCTTTACCTTGAAAATATTTATACAAAAATAATTTGCAAACCCGATACTTTATGGAAAAATAAATCCTTTAAACAATTGAGTTAGAAAAAAGAAAATGAAAACAATTCAAGAATCTTTACGGTTGAACAACTACTTTTCAGTAAAACTTTCTATTGCTTTTTCGACAGTCCAAAATTGTTTAAATATTTTATATAGACCTGTCCGGGCAAACATAACGTTAATGCTGCCTGATGGTGTAATTACATGAATATCCCCATTCTTTTCCCGAACCGACTTAACGGCTTTAACCATTACGCCAACTATCATAGAATCAATATAATGGCATTCTGAAAAATCGATTATAATTTTACTATGTTTAGCCGCTAATAAAGTATCGAGCAATTGTTTAAACTCTTCTGCTTTATTAAATGTTGTCCTGGGTAAATTGACTTTGACAATTGCTACCCCATTTACTATTTCAATTTGAAAATCTTCAGAATCAAACATTGATTTTGATTTCATATGTCCGCAAGAATAATTAATAAATTTTATTGTTGAATACAAAATAACTATTATTTGATATTATTACATCAATATCCGGAAAAGCATTTATTCTATTTAAGGTATATTTTCTTTTATTTTGAATTTTATTGATATCTTTATTTGCCAATCGTTAACTATTCGTTGCATCTGACAAATAATTTATGCAAATTTATTTTAGAATTAGATTTATTTTCAAAATCATATAAATTATTAAAGGTGAAATAATTATGAATAAAAAAGAAATGGCAAAATATCTTGCCAGCCTTACAATACGACTGGTAACGGTTTATCAGGAAAATTATTCCCGCCTGGCAATGGAACGCGGATTGACAGAATCAGAATTCAGGTGCCTTCGACTTATGGGATTTGAAAAAGGACTTAGCAATAAAAAAATTGCAGAAAGAATGAGCTTAAGTCAGAGCAGATTAACAAGAATAGTAGATGGGCTTTGCGAAAAAGGATATATGACAAGAGAGTCTAATCCAAAGGATTTTAGAAGTCTCAATTTAACTTTATCCAGAAAAGCAAAATCGTTCATTCAAAAATTAGAACAGAGTAATATTGAACTGCATAATAAAATTCTGAATAGTACAAGTATTCCCCAGCAAAAAGCATTATTTGCCGGGATGGATAAACTAAATTCAGAAACAGCAAAATGGCTGAGAAAAAAATAAATAATTATTTTTTTTAATAAAATTATATTGCTGTTTTATTACAGCGAGCACCAACAATCGTATATTTTTAGGAATTGCTTAGCGAAGGTTTCCTCCCAAACTTGAGCTAAGAACACAGCCCTGATGCTTCGGTATCAGGGTTTTTATT
>CAVQQN010000073.1:0-4066 GCA_963714775.1 uncultured Ignavibacteriaceae bacterium | reverse complement strand
ATCGGACGCTGGAAGCTGCAACCCACAGAGAGCGTGCTTTTACTAGGCAGGCGGCTGGGTGCTTTTTATCTTGGTTTATCTGTAATATTATTTCTTGCTAGATCCGCCCCTGTTTCAGTTATCAGGACTGCTTTAACTGCCGGAGCGGCGGTTATACTGTTATTGCTGGTGGTGCTTGGGATTTATGAATTTCTTGCCGGGCACGCAGGTTCTGGAATTTTGGCAAGTGTTGTTATTGAATCTCTTCTTTCAATAGGATACATAATTATACTTATTAAAGACAGAAGAGCAAAGGTGATGGAATCTTTATTAAATAAATAAAACGTAATAGTTGGCTTCATATAAAATAATTTTATTATGTCTATCCTGGATTTTAACGGTATTTGGAAACTGAATTTAGCAAAGTCGGATATTCCGCATATTACAAAAAGTCAGGTTCTTACTATTGAAACTGATGGTTTCAATGTCACTATGACGGAAGAATTAACAAATCACAATGATGAGCTTTTAATTATTTCACTTACAGGTAGTTTTGATGGAAACGAAAATGAGGTGAAGGGGACACCATTTGCTGATACTGTTTCCTTTAGGTTACTAAATCAAAACTCTATCGAAGGAATTGCCAATAAAGATGGTCGAACTTGTGTGAAAGAAGAAGCTGTTCTTTTAGAAGATAGAAATACTGTAAATGTTAAATATTTAATCTTCGATCAAAATGGAAACACTACAAAATATTTCGGTTATTTCGAGAGAGTAGAGAGGAACTGAATTTTTAAATAAATAATATACCAACTAACCGGATACCCAACACGACCGCCGAGTAAGGTTAGCGAAATTGAGGTATTTGATAAAAATTTTTTGTTTTGTGTTTAGCCTGCCTGCTAACACAAATATCTTTTAACAAAAATGAGGAAATTATTATGGAAAATCTCAAAAAAGCAATTTGGAAAATTCTCCTTGTCAGTATATGGATAAACATTTTTGAAACTTTAAGATGGATGTTATTTGCAAAACCAGAAATTGACATGCACTTCAAGGCAGCTAATCTTGTATTGCCTAATGAACCGATAAATAACCTTTTATGGCTTATATGGGGGATAATAATTGCAGTTATGATTTTTATAGTTTCGAAAAAATTCAAAGTACTGCAAACAACTTTTATTGTGTGGATAACAGTGTATGTTATGCATTGGATAGCTTTATGGAATATGGCTGTATTACCAATCAATATTTTATGGCTAGCTGTTCCATTAACTTTTATTAATGTTCTGGTTGGTGCGTTAATCAGCAAGTATTTTCAAAGTAACGAAAAATTACAAAAGCAAAATTGAATTGGATAAAGTAAAACGAGAAAAGAAAAATGATAGTATTTAGAAGTCCTGCAGCTTCGGTTGCAGGGTTAATTATTTCAGAGCGGTTGATGAATGATATATTATTTTTTTAGATATTTATTTAGTTTATAATTGATCTTATACACAACTTTTTTCACGGTTTAAAAAGTCTTTTTAATAAGTATAAATTCTATCAACGTATAAATGAAAACGATACCTTTAAGATTTATAAATTCAAATCCAAAAGCTCTGAATGAATTTGAAAATTTCAGCATTAGGGAAATTGATGAGCTAGTTGAAAAAAATGATTTAGTCCAGGATACACACAGGCACGACTTTTTTTTCATACTTGCATTACTAAAAGGAAAAGGTGACCACACAATAGATTTTATACCCTATAAGATTACGAACCATACAATATTTTTTATGCGGCCGGGCCAGGTTCATCAATTGAATCTTAAAGCAGGAAGTACCGGGTATTTGATACAGTTTAAGAAGGACTTCTATCTAAAAAATGATAAAGACTCGGGGTTATTATTAAGAAAAGCAAGCAGCAAAAATATTCAGCAGCCAGATGTTAAAACTTTTAATAAACTGTATTCAATCTTAGCTGAAATATTAAGAGAAAGTAATACTAAAGGAGAAAAATATTCTGAAGTTATTAATGCAAGCTTTAATATCTTTTTTATTGAATTGATAAGGTATCAGCAAAAGTTTGAACAGGATATGGATAAAGGTACAGTATTAAACCATGATCGTTTAGAAGATTTTATGGAGCTTTTAGAGGCACATATTTCTAAAAACAAACAGCCCGCTCAGTATGCAAAGATGTTAAATCTTACTCCATATCAGCTCAATACAATGACTAAAACTGCATTGGGTAAAACGAGTTCTGAACTTATCAATGAACAAATAATCCTTGAATCAAAACGTTATCTGCTCTCAACATCAAATCAGATTAAAGAAATCGCCTACCACCTTGGTTATGAAGATACTTCATATTTTATAAGATTTTTTAAGAAACATACCGGACTTTCACCGGAAGCTTTCAGGACCAATTTCAGTTAAGTCCTGTTAAACTTCACTTTTGTCCTATCATACTGATTATCTGACTAAATAAATTTATTACGGAAAATAAATTAATTAAAAAAGGTAGGCAGTATGAAATCAAAACTAAAATTAATAGCAAGTATAAAAATCTGGGTTGTAATATATCCCGCACTAACTCTGTTTCTTTATTTATTTAAAGAACCTTTATCAGTAATGCCTCTTTATGTAAGAACATTACTTATGACAATTTCTCTGGTACCCTTAATAGTATTCGTCGGTGTTCCATTTGTTGATTCGATCCTCCAATATATTTCAAGAGCAACTAAGAAAGAGATGAATACAAAATGAATATTTTATTAAAAATAATCACTATTGGTATCGGAGCTACTTTAATTCTGGATATTTGGAATTACTTGTTAGGTCTGTTCAATATTAAAAGTTTGGATTATCGTTTTGTTGGAAGATGGATAGGCAATTTCGTTAATGGCAAATTTTATCATAGTAATATTATGACCACATCACCTGTTCAAAATGAATTATTTATAGGATGGACAGCACATTATCTAATTGGCATTTCATTTTCGTTCGTGCTGATTATGGTGTTTGGAAATGGGTGGTTAGAAAAACCTTTACTGGTGCCAGCGATCCTTATTGGCTTGGCGACTGTTATTGCTCCACTTTTTATAATGCAGCCTGCATTGGGCTTTGGGATTGCATCTTCAAATCTGCCAAATCCAATAATCAGAGTTTTAAAAAGTATAATTACGCACCTTGTATTCGGCACCGGATTATATTTATCCGCAATGCTGGTTAACAAGATATAAATCTTAAACTAAAATATTATTAATACATAGGAGGCAAATTAAAATGGATCATTTCAATAAAAACATTGCAAAAAGTACTATCAAAAGATTTTTATTATTTTTAACCACATTCACTACACTTATGATTGGATGTGCACCAACACCAACATTCATTAAATCTGATTTTGAGCAGAAGCAAATTAAAGTAATTGCAGTAATGCCTGTTGTAGATAAAAGAAATATTGTTGAAGATACAGTTGATGTAAAGGAAAGTCTCGCAAAGATTGAAGAATTAATATCCAAAAAAATTGTAGAAAAACACTATGATGTACTATCGGTAAATACGGTTAAAAATTTACTAAATGGAAAAGAAATTCAAAATCTAACACCCGAATCTTTATGTTCGACACTTAATGTTGACGGAATACTTTTTGGTGAATTATACGATTATGCCGATGAGTTTTATATAGACCATTCAATAAAAATGCATTTTAGTCTATATGATGCTCAGGGTGATAGTTTATGGATTTATGAATTGGATGACAGTAATAAGCCGTTTTTATCTGCAATCGAGGTTTCATTAGGCTGGGCCATTGGTGTAGCTGTTACTGATAAAATTTCTTCTGAAAATAAATTACCAACAATACTTGCTGGAGTGGCAGCAGCAGAATTGGTATATGTTTTTGTAGATGGAGTTAGTGATGAAACTTCAGAAAGTATTGACAGAGTGTTTAAATCCTTACCGGATGCAAAAGGTACTATAAAATGAAATTAGTGATCACTTAATAACAAAATAATTTATGTTATAAATTTATTAATTTACGTACTGCAACAATAAAAAAAGGAGAAACTACAATGGCTACTAACGAAAGCATTGCAACT
>CAVQQN010000072.1:0-75413 GCA_963714775.1 uncultured Ignavibacteriaceae bacterium | reverse complement strand
ATGGGTGGCAATATTTATTTACCGTAACTGCATTTGATAAAGGTGATTTAGCAAACAATTTGGAACCTTTAGAATCAAGTCTTCTTGCAAATGTTAAAAGAATATTACCCGGAACACTCCCTGAAGAAAATGAGAATGTTGAAGTTGGTGTTTATCCAAATCCCTATTACGGCAGTGCATTATGGGATGGAAGTTCTGAAAGATTACGCAAAATATATTTTTATAATTTGCCTGCAGAATGTGAAATTACTATTTACACTTTAGCAGGTGATATCGTAAAAAAAATGGAACATAGTGCTGCTCAAAATGGAAGTGATATTAGATGGTTTGAACAATATGCCGGAGATGGAAAACAGCAGTTTGCAGGCGGTGAGCATGCCTGGGATCTCATCACAGATAATGACCAGGCTATTGCCACTGGATTATATTTATTTACTGTAAAGAACAATAATACCGGAAATATTAAAACCGGAAAATTTTTAGTTATTAAATAATTCAAATAATTGGAGCATAATATGAAAACCAAATTATTTTTCACTTCATTAGCCAGATGGATACCGATTTTACTTTTTGTAATGATTACAAATTTTACAATTGCACAAACTTATCCTCTCGTAACTTTACATGATATTAATTATATAGCGGATGCTTCGTCTCTCCCAAGTTTTCCACCATCACCTTTAGCGGGTGATACAGTTCGCGTACGAGGAGTTGTTACGGTACGTACACTTGTCGGTTCTGAGGAGCCAGGAGTTGGAGATAGAAGACAAATAATTTGGGCTGGGTTTGCATGGTCTTGCTACGTTCAGGATAAAGATTTCCCTGAATGGGGGGGTATTCAAATTTATCAAGCCGACAGTTCTGTTCAGCTAACGGAATTTGATCTAGCAGATACAGCTGTCGTTTATGAATTTACAGGCGTTGTAACACCTTATTACCAGGCAACTGAATTATACCTTATAACAGCCCCTAACCCTATTCCTATTGAAAGAATTGGACCACTACCTAAAAGACCGGATCCTATTCCGCTAACGATTGACAGCTTATTTTCAGGTGCTACTACAGGTAATTATCTAATGAGAAAATACCAAGGTACTTATGTCGAGTTTAAAGCTGACGAAAATCATGATTTGATTACTTCAGACAGAGTTACCGGAACAGGATCAACTTCTGGAAATTTTAAAATAAATGACGGTAACGGCAAATATTTTATGGTCTATGCACAGTCAACATATTTTAAGATGAATGTGTATGGAATAAGACCTGATTATGAATCTCCTGTTAACGGTACTTTTTTATCTTCTATACGCGGCATTTTAACAATGAGATCTAATACTACTGTCGGGGTTGATTATTGGATTGTACCGCTATATCCTGAAGATTTAGGATCAGCGTTAGTTGTGCCTCCATCTGTTAGTAACGTAGTAAGAAACATTGGAGTAGTTACTCCTAATCAAGCGGTAACAGTAACCTGTCTTGCTAAAGGAGTTCAAGCTGCTTTGCAAAGTGTAAAATTATTTTATAGTGTAAATAGCGGTAGTTTAGATTCGTTGGATATGACTGCTACGGTGGGTGATACGATTTATTCTGCTACTATTCCGGGAGTTTCAGATTCAGCATTAGTTGACTATTATATAAAAGCGACTGATCTAAATGGTACAAGTATTACAAATCCTGCTAATATCAATACAAGTAGATATTTTTATTTAGTGTTGAATAGACAATTAAGAATTCAGGATATACGCTATACTCCTTTTGAAAGTGCTTACAGCGGATATAATAATTTTAGAGTTACTAATATTGAAGGTGTCGTTATAGCGGATACATCAGATTTACCAGGAAGTATAAATAGAGGTGGGTCTAATCCTCCACGTGTTTATATCCAAAATATTGGAGGTCCTTGGAGTGGAATACTATTAGGAACACTTGGTGCAAATGCTAATACTGTTCTAACCCTTCATAGGGGTGATTTAGTTACTGTTTCAGGCACTGTTATGTTAGGTGGTCTAGGGACTAAAATTGATTCTATTACCACTATTCAAGTTATTTCGGTCGGTAATATATTACCACAACCACAATTGTTAGCTACAAATGAAATAGGTACATATTATCAGGGCGCTTTAAGTGCTGAAAAATGGAACGGGACTCTTGTTAAATATCAGAATATTGTTATTGATAGTTTAAATGCAGATGGTACGATTAATTTTGGTGAGTCATTTGTTAATGATGGTACGCTTCCTCATACAAGACTTATTTGGTCTGATGGAAACACTCATTATCACAATGGATGGAATACATCCTTTATTAATAATCCCAATTATACATTTGTGGCAAAAGGTGATAGTTTTCATGAAGTTGTTGGTGTTTTAGGTTACACTCATTCATATTACAAATTAGCGCCAAGAAAAGATGATGATATAACAGGTTATGTTGCTGTTGATGTTAATGATGAAAGCAATATTGTTCCTGATAAATTTGTTGTTGAACAGAATTATCCTAACCCATTTAATCCTTCGACTATAATTTCTTATTCTATTCCAAAAGAAGGATTTGTTACAATAAAAGTATATAATATACTTGGGCAAGAAGTTGCAACACTTCTTAATGATTTACAGTCTTCTGGTATGTATAAAATTAATTTTAATGCATCCAGACTTTCATCCGGAGTCTATTTTTACAGCGTTAAAACTGATAATCTCACAGTAGTTAAAAAAATGATCCTTATGAAATAGTTGAGTGATTTATTTGAATAATTTTATTAGGTAATAAATATCTTGGATAGAAAAAATATAATAGAATCAATTCATAATTTTCTGTTGAAGAAAATGAATTCTAGATTATTTAAATCAGTCCTTTTGCTAAATATGGTAGGATTATGTTTGGCATTTATTTTGGTC
The DNA here is from genome assembly GCA_963714775.1 of uncultured Ignavibacteriaceae bacterium. GTDB lineage: Bacteria > Bacteroidota > Ignavibacteria > Ignavibacteriales > Ignavibacteriaceae > IGN3. The sequence goes on along the minus strand of CAVQQN010000072.1, from coordinate 72,516 downwards.
TCGTGCTATAATGAAATGCCTAATAATCCTGTTGAAAATAAACTACCAACAACTAAGATATTTCTGGAGCCCGATAGCAGTATATCAGAGCAGCCAAGTAAAATAAAACTACATTGGACCGGTGATGACCCTGATGGAATCATTGTTGGGTTCTATTTTTCCTTCGACGGCACTAATTGGACTTTCACAACAAAAAACGATAGTTTATTTGAATTAAGAATCGGTGCCGTTGATACTGTCTTTGACTTTAGGATATCCGCCATTGATAATAGCGGAAATGGGAAGTACGATAACCAAATTTTTCAGAATAATTTAGACTATGGATCGGAGCCATTTTCTGACATCAATGAAAATAGCAAGTGGGATGATGGAGAGCCTTACATTGATATTGGTATAATTGATCCTAAACCTGCAGTATTGCTTTTACCAATTAAAAATTCCGCACCAATTATTTCCTGGAATGTTCTTAGTACGCTTCCGGGCAATTCATTTCCTGCTATGTCTTTTGGTTGGAACGTTTCTGATATTGATGGCGACGAATCAATAGCAAATATTAAAGTTGCTTTAAATGATACAGCAAATTTTGTTTTATTAAATGGAGGAATTAAGAATATAACAATTAGGACAAGCGATTTTACAGATAATAATCCCTTATTCGATATTCTTATTGATGGAGATCCAAACCATGTTGCGCCAGTTAAACTTCCTGGATTAATCTATAATGCAAATAATAAGATATTTGTTCAGGCAGTAGATATTTCCAGTGCAAAATCAGAATGGATCTCACTGCCCGACTCATCACATAATTGGTATGTTAATAGGCCTAAAGGCAAACTACTGATTATTGATGATTACAAAATTCTAGATGGCACTGCAAGTTTTTATAACTTGATGATGGATAGCCTTGGATTATTTGATAAATACGATATTCTTAATTTACAAGAATCAAATCTTCCTTATTTAAATACGACTTTTTTAGAAACTATAAAGTTATTTGATGGAGTTTTATGGTACACTGATGCCGCTCCCTCATTAAATCTTGCAAACTTTGCAGTTCAGAATTATAATGATGCAGGAGGCAAACTATTTTTATCGATGCAGTTTCCTCAAACAATAGATCTTCAGCAGATTGAGGGATTTTTACCAATTGAAACTGATTCAAGTTATTACAAATCTTATATTGATGCGAATGTTACAATAGCCTCTCAGGACTCTTTGAGTTATCCAAATCTTTTATCAAATGGTTCATTTGCAAGAGTAAGGGCTTTTAAGCTTAAAAATATTGGCGTAACTCCTCTTTACTATTTCCCTAATGGCGAGTTAAAAGGTTTTATTGGTTTTGAGAAAAGTAGTAAAGACTTATTTTTTATTGGTGCTCCGCTGCCTAAAATAAATGGTATTCCCGGCAGTATAAAAAATTTATTAATACAAGTTTTATTTCATGATTTTAATTTAACATTATGAACGTCCATTCAAGTATTAGCTTATTAAGTCGATTTATTTCATTGTTGGAAATAAATATATTCTCAAAAAAATATTATCTAATATTATTTCTTTTTTTTATTTCATGCTTCCAGTTATTTGGACAAACAAGTACAATTTCTGGTAAAATCGTAGATAAAAAGACTGGGGAAACTTTACCTGGAGTGAACGTCATCCTTAAAGGAACATATTATGGCGCAGCAACAGACATCAATGGTAATTTTAGTATTTCTGGAATCAATCCTGGAACTTATAATCTTGAAATATCATTGATAGGTTATAAATCAGTTCAGTTTACAAGTTATCAAATTAGTTCCGGTCAAAATAAAAAAATAGATGTAGAACTTGAAGAAACCGTATTAACTCTGGGGCAGGATGTTATAGTAGTTGGAGAAAAACCCTTAATGGATGTTGAGGAAACCCAAAGTAAAAGAACAATCTCCAAAGAAGATATTGATAATGCTATTGTAGAAAATATCACTGATTTAGTAAGTCAGCAATCTGGTGTTGTAAAATCGGATAACGAAATTCATATCCGAGGGGGTAGATCTTATGAAAATGCTTTTCTGCTCGACGGTGTTTCTGTTCAGGATCCACTTGCGGGCACTGGTTTTGGGTTGCAGCTTAGTGCTAATTCTATTGAAGAAGTTGAAGTTATTACCGGAGGTTATAATGCAGAATTTGGACAAGCTACATCTGGAGTTGTAAATGTTCGCACACGTGAAGGAGGGGATAGGTACCACGGCTCTATATCATATAAGACAGATCATTTAGGTGATCTATCATCTTACCACGTTTTCAATATAGATGTACTTGAAACTAATTTGAGTGGGCCAGAACCAATAACTTCATTTATTCTTCCTGAAATTGGATTAAAGATTCCTGGTGAAGTATCTTTTTTCGGCAATTTTTATGCTGGACTAAGCGACGGAATTACACAAGGATATAGTAAATATAAAGCCAACCAGGTTTATTCATCTATATTTCATGGTTCTGATTTTGCACCTAGAGCCGAAAATAACTGGTTCTGGATGGGTAAACTTACTTACAAATATTCGCCCACTTTAAAATTTAATTATTCCATAAATCAATCTGTAAACATCAACCAGAATTCGCAATCTTTGCAGTCTAATCTTGAGTATGTGGAACCAAGTCCCGGATATCAATACTCGTTTCAAAAAATACTTGATAGTGCAAATACATATACACATAGTAATATTTACCAGACTTTTAGTATAACTCATACCTTAAATCCAAAAACTTTTTATGAGTTAAAACTTAATTATTTCTTTACTCATTTAAGAGCTGATGCTAATGGTAAATCATGGTATCAATATACTGAACATCTTGATATAGCTAATTTTCCTATTGAGTATTATAATATTAATCGCGATACTATCGGCATCATTCCCGGTGATGGTTTTTGGGATATTGGTAATCCTGATACCTGGCATGATCACTATGTTGAGGAATATTCGATAAGAGGAGATATAACAAGTTTTTTTGATGAAAAAAATAAATTTAAAGCTGGATTTGATTTCAAATTTCAGGAAATGCAGTCTATTGATATTTATCAACCCTGGGTTGGTGAGCTTGGATTCAATAATGATATTTACAAGGTGCATCCTGCACTCGGATCTTTTTACGCGCAGGACAATATAAACTTTAGCGGAATGATTCTAAACTTTGGATTAAGAATGGATTATTGGTTTCCTGGCAAATATGTAGACGATGCTGTGAAAAACCCTGATGTAATTACAATACCAGATGTAACTAGAACCAATTATATGGACGATACGTTTAGTTGGTTTGGTGGTAGAAGATTTAAAGCAAGAATAAGTCCGCGTCTTGGTATTTCTCATCCCATTTCAGATAATCAGACACTTTTCTTTTCATACGGGCATTTTAGCAAATGGCCAAACCCTCAATTTGTTTACGCAAAACTTGATCCCATTAGTGCGCAATCATCTTTTCAGAAGTTTGGTAATCCTAATCTTAATCCAGAAACAACAGTCGCTTACGAGCTTGGTTTAAAGACTCAATTTTCAAATGATGATGTCTTAACTATTACAGCATATTATAAAGACATTTTTGATTACGTAAGTACGAGATCAGCAATAATTACTTCAGTAAGATTATCTTCACAAAATTTTACAACTTATATAAATTCTGATTATGCCCGTTCAAGAGGAGTTGAGGTTGAATACAAAAAGCGAATAGGAAAATGGTTCTCTGGTTCTGCTAATTTTACTTACTCCATTATTACAGGTAAAAGCACTTCACCGGATGAAGGTGTTCTCGTGTTAAGAGGCGATATAAATGAATCAGTTAAAGAATTATATATGAGCTGGGATCGCCCGTTGAATGCTTCAATAGCAACCAATTTTTATGTTGAAAAAGAAAGTGCTCTGTTCGGGTTTGGTAATGGAATTCTTGATGATTATAATGTTTCAATCCGGGCACAATTTGAATCCGGCAAAAGATATACCCCTGTGGAATTTAAAGGCTATTCTACTCAAACCGGTAGACCAGAATATGAAAGCAGCAGGTACGATCGTTACAGTAAAATTGCAGATGATTGGGTTTGGATTGATGTAAATTTCGAAAAGTATTTTGAACTTATGAATCTTAAGTTCTCCGTATTTATAGAAGTTAATAATTTACTTGACCAAATAAATTCAGCTATAATAGATCCTGTAACAGGTAAAGCCTATGAGTATGGTGATTCGACACCACTAAACTGGAATGATCCTTTGTACCCTGATTTACAGGCACCAATATCTCCTTATCCATTTAATCCGGCAAGATATTTAACTCGAAGAAATATAAAATTTGGTGTGAGTTTGAGATTTTAATATTTAAATAATATGGGAAATACATATACACAAATTCATATTCAGATTATTTTTGTTGTTAAGTATAGACTTGGCTTAATTGGTGAAGAGTGGAAACAAGATTTATATAAATACATTGCAGGGATCGTGCAAAGGCAAAAACACAAAATTATGATTATTAATGGTGTAAAAGATCATATACACTTGCTAATAGGATTGAGACCACATCAATCTTTAGCGGATTTAGTTCAGGATATTAAAGGTTCATCTTCAAAATGGATTAACGAGCAGAATTTTATTAAAACTAAATTTGCTTGGCAGGAAGGTTATGGAGCTTTTTCATATAGTCACTCTCATTTATCGAGAGTTATAAACTATATAAAGAATCAGGAAAAGCAATCATTTATAGAAGAGTATAAATCCTTTTTAGAAGTCTTTGAAGTTGAGTTTGATGAAAGATACATTTTGAAAGAACCCGAGTAATTTTGTTTCGTCCCTAAAGGGACTATAATATGTGCTGTTAGAGTATTGTTTTACCAATGTCATGTCCCTAATGGGGATATAAAGACGAATTGAGCATGATTTACATCTATAGGTAAATATTGGAAGTAAAAGGGATTTATAATCTTATATTCCAAATGGATAGTAAAACAATAAATAAATTGAGTAAAAAGAATGCGTTCCGTTAGGAACAAAATGTTGGTAACAAAAATAGACAGATAAAAATTAATGTCCCTTTAGGGACAATATATAAGTAATGAAAAATCTTTTATACATAATTATAGTTTTTACTATAATATCAATTGAAATCAAACCGCAGCTTTTCCCTGTTCTTGGCGGTCAGCGTGCTGGAATTTCTACCGCACAATTTTTAAAAATTGGAGTAGGTAGTAGAGCAACCGCAATGGGTGATGCATTTGTTGCAATAGCAAATGATGCATCTGCACTATACTGGAATCCCGCGGGCTTGACTCAGTTTTCTGAAAACCAGGTTATGTTCTCACACAATCAATGGGTTGTGGATATTAATCACGATTTTATAGGAGCCGTTTACCACCTTGATGATGCAAATACTTTTGGTGTATCATTAACTTCGCTTTCTATGCAAGATATGAAAGTTACCACAGAGTTTGCTCCATTTGGAACCGGAGAATACTTTGGATTCAGTGATATAGGTATTGCAGTTTCGTACTCCAGAAGAATGACAGATCAGTTCAGCTTTGGCGGAACGATTAGATACATAGAAGAATCATTAGATAAACTTAAAATGCGCGGGGTAATGATTGATCTTGGTACATATTACTGGACCGGTTTAGGAACTACAAGATTTGCCGTGGCAGTTACAAATTTTGGAAACAATCTTGCGCCCGATGGTGAAGTTGTACTGATTGGAAATAGAACTCAATCTCAATGGCAAGCTTTTGCACCGCCGACGATGTTTCGAATAGGTTTTGCTTTTGAACCTTATGAAGATGAAGAAAACAAATTAACAACTTCAATCCAGCTTAATCATCCAAACGATAATAGTGAAAACTTATCACTAGGTGTTGAGTACGTTTGGAATAAAATGTTCTTTGCAAGAGGCGGGTATAAAATTAATGTTGATGAACAAAATTATTCATTTGGTGCAGGTATAAACGTTCCGATTAGTATAGCAAATATTAGTGTGGATTATGCATTTGCAAACTTTACACGGTTAGGTTCCGCGCATAGATTTTCAATTATACTTGGTTTATAAAAGTCTATGTTTTGTATGATTTTAGAGTTGATAGATTTACATCTTAACTAATTATTAATAAATAAGATTTGAGTAAATGAAGAATTTATTTTTGATATTTTTTTCTGCAATAATTATTGGCGGCTGTTCTGATAAATTTGATATCAACCAGTTTAATGAGTATTCTAATGATGTTAATCTTGGCGGTGATACGCTTTATATTCAGACGGGTGTGCCATGGGGCGGATTTAATAATCCCCAGGCAATGTTGATGGGTAAAGAACCTTTTATTTATGTATGCGATACTGATAATGACAGAATAGTCATACTGGACGTTGCAGGAATTTATCATGGAAGTTTACACATTAAAAGACCCGTTGCAATTTCCCAAGATTATAGGCTCAACCTGATTGTATGCGCAGAATTTGATACTGCAAATGTAACATATAGTGCAATTTATAAAATCGATCTTTTTTCAGCAGGACATCAAATTGAAAATGCAAGGGTAACAAGAATACTTCCAATCAGAGATGCTGATTATAATTTACAGAGACGGTATACTGCTGTTACAGTATTTTATGATAATTCATTTTTTGTAGCAAGAACAGGACCGAATAATTCCAGCATTTTCAATCCCGATAATTCAATTTTCAAAATTGCTCCAAGGAAATTAGCGGCTGGCGGTGATATTCTTGTACCTTCGGATGGTGATACACTTACTATGGAAAGGGTTCCATTTATTGATCCATTAAGCCAGGGTTTGATCTCCGCAAATGGAATAAACTGTATGACTTCTTTCAATAAAAATAATGTGGACTTTATTGCTACACTTTCAGGCGAATCCAGCTTTAAAGCACAGTGGTTTCACTTTTATTCTTCAGGTATTGAAGAAAAATACATAAGTCAATTTGATCCAAGAGATGGTGTAGAATTTGTGAAACCAAACAGGTTTTTAAATCCTACCGGTTCTTGTATAGATAACAATGGAAACATTTTTATTGCTGATGCAGGGAAAGATAGTGTATTTAAGTTTAATTCATCCGGTGATGAACTTCAGTCATTTGGTGGAAGAACGTATTTTAGCAATCCTAATGCAGTGGCTTATTTCAATAAAATATTATATGTATTGGATGCGGTAAAGAATCAAATATTAAGGTTTAAATTATCAACGGATGTACAATGAAAACAATAAAATTCTTTTTCTTTGCGTTGCTATTTGTTAGCTACATTCATTCACAGCCAATAATTATTAACGAAATATATAATTCTGCCGCAAGTGATGAATGGATCGAATTATTGGTTTTACAGGATAGTCTTGATATCCGCAATTGGGATATAAGGGATTTTAGCAGTGCAGGTGCGGCTCAGCTACCCCTTGTATTTTCTAATAATGAATTATGGAGCAATTTAAGAAAAGGTACAATTATTATTGTAGGGCGTTCAGAAAATACATTTTCAGAAAATTTAGATCCAAGTGATTACCTGATAGTTGTAAAATCAAACAATGCACTTTATTTAACCGGCACTGTTTTTTTAATTGCAGGATCTTCTGAAGCAGTACAGATTAGGAATAGCACGCAGACACATATATTTGGTGTATCCTGGGGTGCTGCAAATTTGAACAGTTTGCCAAGCCCCAAGGTCCATTTTACTACCTCAGCACTTAGTGGTACTTCAACTTTTTTTAATGAAGATGATGTATCTGAATTAACAAACACTGTAAACTGGACACAGAATGGTTTATCCTCAATGGGTATTGGAAATACTGCTACTAATATCAATTGGATACTTTCTTTAAGAGCACGTGTAGAAGGTTCCGGAACCGTTTCTTTAGATCCCCAGATTTCATCGGGCGATTCAGTTATCAATTTAACATTTAATTATAAACGCGAACCTCTTTACAATATCAATGAGCTAAAAATTGTTTTCCCTCAAGGTTTTACCTGGTCACAGAATTCTACTAGTATTTCAATTACAAATTTTACCGCAACAACTTTAGTTTCTGCTGATACAATAATATTTTCTGATGTTAATTTCTTAGATGATTCTGTATTAATATCAATATCAGATGTTACTACCCCGATTTTTACGGGCAAATATAAATTTGTATTCCAATCCGGTGTTGATCCGCTACTTGGGGATGTAAGTCCATCACCGATTATAACTGTTTACGGCGCACCAATACCCATTGCACAAGCAAAAGAAAATGATGCTAATGGTATTGGGCTTTATTTAGGTGATTTAGTGACAATACGAGGAATAGTAATTGCCAGTAATCAATTCGGCAGCCCCGGTTACATTCAAGACAACAGCGGCGGAATTTCAATTTACGGATCGAGTTTCTCTAATGCTGTTCAGATTGGTGATGAAGTATTGGTCTCTGGTACGATAACTCAATTTAACGGATTGAACCAACTCGAATCTCCGACTCTGCACTCAATTTTGAGCAGTGGAAATAGTATTGAGCCTTTACTTACCACTCCTGCTATGCTTAGTGGGGATGGCATTTCAGGTGTTGAAAATTATGAAGGGCGTTTAGTTCGTGTTAACGGAGTTCTTGTTACGGAAATAAACGGCAGCACTTTTAGTAACTGGGCATATAAAAATTATATGTTAACAGGTTCAAGCGCTTCTGATACTGTTCAAATAAGGATTGATAATGATACTCAAATAATCGGGATGGTTGCGCCTGCCGGAAGGTTTGATGTGGTTGGTGTATTAAGTCAATATAAAACTTCATTACCATATATAGGTGGTTATCAGCTAATGCCAAGAGTACCTGCTGATATTATTTCAAACGGTCCGATAATTGAAACTTATCCGGAAGAGACAGAATTAACTTCTAGTTCAATTACATTAGAATGGCAAACTATTAATCCGGGTACATCAAGAATCCGTTATGGTGTAACAAAAAATTATGAACTAGGTGTTGTTGAACCAGATGATGATTTAAGAACTTTACATAACGTTACTGTTACAGGTCTTAATACTGCAACTATATACAATTTGCAGGCTTTTTCGGTTGCAGATACAGATACAAGTTTCTCAAGCAACATTATATCTAGCACAACATCAGCTTTTCCAACAACCGGTGAAATTAGCGTTTACTTTAATAAAAATGTAGACGCAAGTGTTTCTTCAGGAGTTGATGCCAACGAAAATGCGGATTTTACGAGTTTAGTTACCCAGAGAATTAATAATGCAAACCATTCGATTGATGTTGCTCTTTATAGTTTAAGCGGAACAGTAGGTGCTAATATTGCAACTGCATTGGTTAATGCAAAAAACCGAGGCGTTAAAGTAAGAGTCATTGGGGAGTATGATACAAGAACCACAGCTCCGTGGTCTACACTTACAAATAATGGTATTCCTTATATAAACGATACTTATGGAAGCAATGATGGCAGCGGACTTCACCATAATAAGTTTTTCATCATAGACTATCGCGGTGGTGTTGCCGATAGTATGTGGGTGATTTCCGGTTCGTGGAATCCTACAGATCCCGGAACAGACGATGACAGACAGAATTTGGTTTTAATCCAGGATGTTGCATTGGCTGGCGCCTACACTGTTGAGTTTGAAGAAGAGTGGGGAAGTAACACCGATACTCCTAATTCGGTTAACTCTAGATTTAGTTCTAGAAAATTTAATAATACTCCGCATAATTTTGTAATTGGAGGCGTTAAAGTTCAAAGCTACTTTAGCCCAAGTGACGGTACTACAAACAAAATAGGAAAAACTCTTGGTAATGCTCAAAAATCAATCAATTTATCCTTACTAACATTTACCAGAATAGATTTAGCTGATACTGTTATTGCAGTTAAAAATCGGGGTAGAAAAACACGATTCATTCTTAGCAACAATACAGATTCCGGAACTCAGTATTTTTACCTCCAATCAAATGGAGTTGATATACGCTTAAAAGGATTTACCACTGGCTATCTGCATCATAAATATGCTATTGTTGATGCAGAACCTTTAGGTTTTACACCTTATGTAATTACTGGATCACATAATTGGTCGTCATCAGCAGAGAATAGTAATGATGAAAATACATTAATAATTCAAGACGATCAGATAGCAAATTTTTATTTGCAGGAATTTGCTGCAAGATATTATGAAGCGGATGGCACGGATATAATTGTAATCACTGATGTCGACGATAAAAATGGATATGTTCCCTCTACATTTTCCTTGGATCAAAATTATCCTAACCCGTTTAACCCGGTAACCAAAATCAGGTTTGAAGTTCCTCACTCACAAAAAGTTGAACTAACTGTATTTGATATCCTGGGACGAAAAGTTAGAGAATTATATAATGGCATTGCGCCTGTAGGTATTTTTACTATCGATTTTAAAGCGGATGATTTGGCAAGTGGAATGTACATTTATCAATTAAGAACAGAGAATTTATCTATTTCCAGAAAGATGGTTCTTTTAAAGTAAATTTGTAAAAAAAAGGCTGTTTGGTTAATTTTACGCCTAAAATTTTTATTATAAGAAGGTAAAGAAATGAGTGAGATAAAAGGAAAAATAATTCAGATAATCGGACCTGTTGTGGATATTGAATTTGAAGATGAACACCTTCCGAAAATATATAATGCTATAAGTATTCCAAGAACATCGACTGAAGGAAAAGATGAAGATCTAATTGTTGAAGTTCAACAGCACCTTGGTGAAAACAGAGTGAGAGCTGTTGCAATGGATTCAACCGATGGACTTTCAAGAGGTATGGATGTGTTTGATACAGGAAAGCCTATTACTGTTCCTGTTGGACCAGCAACTTTAGGAAGACTGATTAATGTTATCGGTAACCCGATTGATGGTCTAGGAGAAATTAAAGCAGAAAAAAGATATTCAATTCATAGACCTGTTCCGCTATTTAAAACTCTTTCTACACAAACCCAGATGTTTGAAACCGGAGTTAAGGTTATTGATTTGATGGAACCATACAGCCGCGGTGGAAAAACCGGTTTATTTGGTGGTGCCGGTGTTGGTAAAACCGTTATCATACAGGAATTGATACATAATATTGCAAAGCAGCATGGTGGTTTTTCAGTATTTGCCGGTGTTGGTGAAAGAACCCGTGAAGGAAATGATCTCTGGTTAGAAATGAAAGAATCAGGTGTTATTGATAAAACTGCTCTTGTATTCGGTCAGATGAATGAACCACCGGGAGCAAGATTGCGTGTTGCACTTACCGCTTTAACAATTGCTGAATATTTTAGAGAAGAAGAGGGAAGAGATGTACTTCTGTTTATTGATAACATTTTCCGTTTTACACAGGCAGGTTCTGAAGTATCTGCGCTTTTAGGAAGAATGCCTTCAGCAGTTGGTTATCAGCCAAACCTTGCAACAGAAATGGGTGCATTACAAGAAAGAATTACCTCTACTGATAAAGGCTCAATTACTTCTGTACAAGCGATTTACGTACCTGCAGATGACTTAACCGATCCTGCACCGGCTGCGGCATTTGCACATCTTGATGCTACAACAGTATTAAGCCGTCAGATATCTGAATTAGGTATTTATCCTGCGGTAGATCCTCTTGATTCGACTTCAAGAATTCTTGAACCCGGAATACTTGGACAGGAACATTATGATGTTGCAAAGAACTGTAAAGAAATACTTCAGCATTATAAAGATCTTCAGGATATTATTAACATTCTCGGTATGGATGAATTGTCTGACGAAGATAAAATTGTAGTTAGAAGGGCAAGAAGAATTCAAAGATTTTTCAGTCAGCCTTTCCATGTTGCAGAAGCATTTACAGGTAAAGCTGGTAAGTACGTTAAAGTTAGAAGATACAATCCGCGGATTTAAAGGAATTATTGATGGTAAATATGATGATTTACCGGAATCAGCTTTTATGTACGTTGGTGTAATAGAAGAAGCAGTTGAAAATGCAAAGCAGATGGCTTAAAGATGGCTGAATTGAAATCTTGAAATAGTTACTCCTTCAAAAGCTGCTTTTAGCGGTGAGATAAAATCCATAACTGTACCCGGTACCAAAGGCAGATTTCAGGTTTTAAGGAATCACGCACCGATAATAAGTACTCTTGATATTGGAATGATTAAAGTTGATCTATTAGATGGAAAAGCAAATTATTACTCAACTGCCGGAGGTACTATTGAAGTGCTTGATAATAAAGTAATAGTTCTTGCTGATTCAATTGAATTGGTTTCAGAAATTGATGAAGAAAGAGCTTTGCAGGCTAAACAGCGTGCTGAAGAAAGATTAGCTGAAAAGAATAGTGAAATAAATATCAGCAGGGCACAGGCTGCTTTAGCAAGAGCAATAAATAGGATTAGCATAAAAGAGAAATATATTTAGTAATATATTAGAATTGCAATAATAAAGGCGAATTTTACATTCGCCTTTATTATTTTAAATCAACTTATTTAAAGAAAGTTTCTTATGAAATCCATAGAACAGATAAAAGAGGACTACCATTTATTTATAGATATACAAATGGAAAAGTACTTTAAACTTGCTGGTAAAAAGGCATTTGATAATGATGCTGAAGCAAAATTAGTGCTTGATGAAATAGCAAAAGTTTACAATGAAAAAGTAGCTTCTGAACATCTTAAACTTGATAACTTAAATGCAGTTGCTAAAAATAATTGGTTTAATAAGATTGAAATTGATTTTAAGAAACTATTAAGTGAAATGAATGAGTTTGAAGAAGAATTCGACATCCAAATTGATGAAGTATCTAAACAGTTTGATAAAATATTTTACTACTTGCCAAAAGGTTCAATGCAAGTTGTTATTTTTGGCGGACCAGCTCTTGATGCTTTTGGATTACCAGTTGAAAGATTTGAAGCATTAGTAAATGGAGAAAAAGCCACCGATATTGAAAAGGATTTAATTGAATGGGCTTTTGAAGTTACTTTAAATGTGATGGATGCATACTTTAGTAAATCAAAAAATAAAAAACAGAAAAGTATGGAGGAAGCGGTTGGTATTGCAATGGAATATTTGGATGATGATTTATCGGGAAAAGTTGTTGAAACAATTTTTAATAATATTACGGAAGCATTCAAAATTCCCGCAGAAGAGATAACTTATCCTGCCAAAAGTAAAAAGAAAAAATAGTTTTAATATTTGTGTATGCGGGTGCTTTTAATAAAAAAACTTTTCATCAATCAATACTTTCCTTATTTTTAACTCAGTTGTTTGCACAATCTGATATACGATTTGCAAAACATCCCTCTTCTTTTATCGGGATACCGATACGATGGGTATTAGTAATAATTTAATAATATCGGTTTTTTATGAACTCCAAAGAAACTAAATCAAGAAGTAAAATTAACAACCTTTTAGAAGAAGCTGACTGGCGGTTTTTTGATAATGAGTTTGGTGAGAACTTTGATAAAAATAAAAATGGTTTTATACATTCAAACCAAGGGTTCATCTCAATCTTCAAACAAAAAATAAAAGACAAAATAGCAAAGGTATGGGGAGAGTAGAGATGTTAGAAAACTTACAAGAATGCCCTATTTGTAAATCCAGCACCAACGTAGAAGATTTATCTGATAGTAGGTCTTATAATGTCACTTGTCAAAGATGTGGTAGCTATAAAATAACAGATGACGCTTTGACAATGTTTCAAAGAAGTGAGGTTGTAGATAAAGGATTATCTGATCAGTAGATGGGTTAGAATAAATCAAAATAACAATTCAAGACTCTATATCACCACAAACATTATGAGGATGATATTAGTGCCATTCATAGCTCCTAATGTAAACGAACAAACCAAAAATTTAATTCTCTGGATGGGCAATACTTTAGTAAAACCAAATCAAAAAACTCATATTGAAATGATGAACCTAATCCCAATAATTGGAGCATATGATGTTCCTGGTGTGGACTATGTAGCAAGGCATTTATTGCGTGAGGGCATAATCGAAGATGAAGAAATGAGCAAAGGACTGGTACCTAAAATTCTTAAGGCTAAGTTTACTTTCAAAGGTTGGGGTAAATATGATGAACTTAAAAAGATCTCAAAAGACAGTCGCCTTGCATTTATGGCAATGAGATTTGGAAATGAAACACTCACTAAAATATTTAATGATATCATTAAAGACGCTATATCAAAAACTGGTTTTGAAATTAGAAAATTAGATGAAGAAAAAAGAGCAGGATTAATTGATGATAAACTTAGAGTTGAGATACGTCGTTCTAAATTTTTAATCGCTGATTTATCTGATGATAATAATGGTGCATATTGGGAAGCTGGATATGCGAAGGTTTGGGTATGCCCGTAATTTACATTTGCGAAGAGGAGAAATTCAAAACAAAACTAACACACTTCGATACAAATCATCACTTAACAGTTCAATGGAAAGATGATCCAGAATCACTAAAGAAATTTGCTGAAGAATTAAAAGCAACAATCCGCGCAACCTTTCCTGCAGAAGCAAAGATGGAGGATTGAGATTCACGGCTGTCAAGAACCACTTCTTGACAGAAATTAAATTAATTATTATGACAGAAGAACAAAAATTACAATCAAATAGTCAAATTTCATACGGAGTTAAAACGAGGTAATAACAAATGAAAAAAGAAATAATAGTTAAACTAAAAACTGAATTTGAAACTGCAGCTTTTGAAGAACAAGGTGTAGAATATTGGTCAGCTCGCGAACTTCAAATTTTACTTGGGTATACTGATTGGCGTAATTTTTTGGGTGTCATAGAAAAAGCCAAAGAATCGTGTAAAAACTCTCAAATTGACCCGAATTATCATTTCGTTGACGTCAACAAAATGATAAAATTACCTAAAAACGCAACTCGCAAAGTTGATGATATTATCTTAACCCGTTACGCTTCTTATTTAATATCTCAAAACGGTGACCCTCGAAAAGAACAAATTGCTTTTGCTCAAAGCTATTTTGCTTTCCAGACCCGTAAACAGGAATTGATTGAAGAACGAATAGAACTTATTGAAAGAGTCGCCGCTCGAACCAAACTAATCGCAACTGAAACAGAACTTTCAAAAATAATTTATGAACGTGGTGTTGATAGCGAAGGTTTTGGTAAAATAAGAAGCAAAGGTGACAGCGCATTATTTGGTGGATTTAGTACACTTCAAATGAAGAAAAAATTAAACATACCTGCAAATAGACCGCTCGCGGATTTTTTACCGACTATTACAATAAAAGCCAAAGATTTAGCAACCGAGATAACAAACTTTAATATTAAGAAGAATGATTTGTTTGGTGTGCATCCTATAACCGAAGAACACATCAAGAACAACGAAGATGTCCGTGGACTTTTAGCTAAAAGCAATATCAAACCGGAAGAACTGCCACCCGAAGAAGACATCAGGAAATTACAGCGGAAAGTAAAATCTGCAGACAAAAAATTAAAAACAGAAGCTAAAAAACTCAAAGGCAAACAATAATATTTTTTATTTATGGCACTGCACCCAAATTTTCCAAAATCACCTTAGATGAAAATAGATTACTGATTGTTACTCCGTTTGATAAAAACATTATCCGTCCAACAAATGTTACTGCACTAAAAAGAAATAACTTATTGCAGAAATATCAGATAAAATTTATATTCCTTATTCAACTGCTGGTGGTAATATAGAACGCATTAAGAATACGTATATGGATAAAATTGATTGTAACTGAGAATAGAGAATGAAAGTCCTCTCCTTAGGAGTGGGTCGAGAAAGTCCTAATTCAAAAACCCATCATTCATAATTATTTTTTTAAGATTTTCAGCGCCATTTACTTTATCCTTAATAGAAGTAAAATAGCTTATTAAAAAGTTTAATCTTTCATTTTCATTTTTAAGGATTAGTAATTCCTGCTGCTGCTCGTAACTTAAACCTGATTTTTCTGCAATCTTATAAGATTTAAGTGTTGCAGTTTCTAAATTATTCCAGAATGAAGCTTCTAATTTATAATTTGCCAATTCAACTATTTCTTCAAAATCTGTATGCAGTACATCAATAAGTTTTGGATCAATAAGAACGCTTTCATCATTATACTTCTCAACATTTGCAATATAATATCCATCCTGATGAAGTGAAGTGGAATTTATAAGAAATCTTTCAAGTCCTTTAACAACAATATCAAACTCGCCGTTAATATAGGTTTTAACAATATCTGTAACTTTAACATATACACCAACATCAGATATTTTTTTGTCAATAAATGCTGCAATTCCAAATCCTGAATTTTCTTTAAGACATTTTTGTATAAGTATTTTATATCGCTCTTCAAAAATATGAAGCGGATATTTTGAACCGGGAAAAACTACTAAGTTTAAGCGGAAATATTGGGATTGTGTACATCTTACTTTTTAAACCATAATCAGACTTTTAATACGATAAACCAAAAAATTAAAAGGAATAATGGAATAGAGGAGTAATGGAATAAGACAAATTCCAGTATTCCAACACTCCATTATTCCTAAATAACTTTAAGCTTTAGAAAATAACTCGTTAACTTTATCCCAGTTAACAACGTTCCACCAATTCTCAATGTATTCTGGTCTTCTATTTTGATACTTAAGATAATAAGCGTGTTCCCAGACATCCAATCCTAAAACTCGGTTTACCTTTAACTTCAGCAACATCCATTAAAGGATTATCCTGATTTGGGGTAGAACTAACAACAAGTTTTCCATCCTGAACAAGGAGCCAAGCCCATCCAGAACCAAATCTTGTTGCAGCAGCAGTGCTGAATTTATTCTTAAATTCATCAAAATTTCCAAAAGTAGAATTAATTGCATCAGCAACTTTTCCGGTTGGATTTCCGCCGCCATTTTGTTTCATTAAAGTCCAGAATAGAGAATGATTCCAGTGTCCACCTCCATTATTTCTTACCGCTGCCGGAAGCTTTGAGATTGATGAAAACATCTCCTCAAGAGTTTTGCCTTCATTTTCCGTACCTTCAACCGCTTTGTTAAGATTTGTAACATACGCGTTATGATGTTTTGTATAATGTATTTCCATTGTCATCTTATCGATGTATGGTTCCAATGCATCGTAACCATAGCCCAATTTAGGCAATTCAAATTTTGCCATTGTATTTGTACTCCTTATATGATTTTTAATATATTTTAATTGATTATCTACTTTACCAAGAACTGATGCAGCAGGTATTGCACCCAATGCATAAAGAAATTTTCTTCTTTGCATTTTAATATCCTTTCAGTCTAAACTCCGAATGATTCACCACAACCGCAGCTTTTTGTGGCATTTGGGTTATTAAAAATAAATCCCTTTCCATTCAAACCATCAGAAAAATCTAGCTCTGTTCCGTTTAAGTAAAATAGGCTTTTACCATCAACAAAAAGTTTAACACCATTTTGTTCAATTACCATATCGCCCTCGCGCATTTCGGGATCAAAACCTAATTTGTATGTTAAACCTGAACAACCACCGCCTTTAACACCAATACGTAAACCAAATTCGGTAGCGATTTTATTTTCGTCCATTATTCTTTTTATTTCTTTAACGGCTTTATCGGTAATTTTTATTTCAGATTCTATTTGTGTGTTGCTCATATAGCCCTCTATAAATAGTTGTGTTAATAATGATTAAGTATAATCACAGACTCAAATCTGTGATCAAAATAATTTTAATGTAACGCAGAATTTATTCTGCGAAAATAGTTAAACTGTAAAAACTTACTTTTTTCAGTTAAAGAAAATCTCAGACTAAAGTCTGAGCTAAACGAATATTTTCATTAAAATGAAAATGGATCACCGGGTTTAGTTGTAATAAATTCGGGATAATTTAATTTCCAACCCTGGCTGCTTGTTCTAATAAAGATTCCTTGTGCTTCATAATAATCTGAAAACTGAACCGAAAGAGTACTAAGATTATTATCACTTATTGAAACACCTTTTTTTTCTAAAAAGCTTTTTAATCCAAATTGAAAATCTTTTGAGAATAAATTTGAATTATGAAAAACCGGAAACTTTGCTTTTAAGTAACTTAAAAAAATCTGGTTTTCGTTTTTCAAATCGTTAAATAGGGAAGAAATGTTTTTTTGTGTCATGATTGTTTTTCAATTTGTTTGTTGTATAGTAATTTATTATTTAATATTCCTAGTTTATTAACAGCATCTATAAATTTATCTGAAGCATAGTCAACTTCTTCTTTAGTATTAAATCTTCCAAATCCGAATCTAACAGAAGATAAAGCTTGTACATCTGTTAATCCGATTGCTTTTAGAATCCTGCTTGGCTTTAATGAGCCAGAATCACAAGCAGAAGAACTCGAGAATGCTAAATCTCTCAGCTCCAGCATTAGTTTATCAGCAGAAATTCCATCTACAAAAAAGTTTAAGTTATTAGGTAATCTTTCTTTCATAGATCCGTTTATAGTCACACCATCAAGTTTGGATTTAATGTTTTTATAAAATCTATCTCTTAAATTAATTGTGTGTTCGTAATCTTTCATTATTTCATCTTCACAAATCTCAATTGCCTTACCAAATCCAACTATTGCTGGAACATTTAAAGTTCCGGGTCTGATTGAACTCTCTTGCGTTCCGCCAAATAATCTTTGTGCAAGTTTTCCTTTTGGATTATTAGAGTTGATATATAAAGCTCCAATTCCTTTAGGACCATAAAGTTTGTGAGATGTAAAAGACATAAAATCAATATGAGTCTCAACTAAATCGATCTTTAATTTTTCCGACTGCCTGAGTTGCATCTACATGAAGAAGAATATCTCTTCTCCTTACAGATTTGCCCAATACTTTTTATATCATTTATAGTTCCTATTTCATTATTTGCAAAGATAATGGAAACAAGTTTAGTATTTTCTGTAATTGCTGAATATAACTTTTCAGAACTAATAATACCTGATTTATCAGCATTTACAATTATCACGTTATATCCTTTGCGTGATAAATAATGCAAAGACTCCGTAGAAGCACTATGCTCAACGTTTGATGAGATTATTTGAAAAGAATCCGTGGGAATATTTTCTGTCAATCCTAAATGGACAAGATTAATTGATTCAGTTGCACCGCTTGTAAAATAAATATCCTTAGACTTTACTTTTAAAAAATTAGCAATAATATCTCTAACGTTTTCAACTGCACTTTTAGCCATCCAACCAAATGTGTGATTACTAGATGAATTGCCAAATCTATCCTGAAAGTATGGAAGCATTGTTTCCAAAACTCTCGGATCAAGAGGTGTAGTGGAGTTGTTATCTAGATATATTGGAGTTTTTAATTTCATCAGATAATATTTGCTAACTTAGTTTCAAAAAATATTCTATCAATCTTTTTCTGAATTTCTATTAAAGGATCACGGATTTTACAGCAATCGATATGGTTGCAATCATCTTTTGTTGAATCCGTACGAAGACAATCAGTAATTTGATAATCTGGCTCAACGGCTTGAATCAGGTCAATCAAAGATATTTCAAGAGGATTTTTTTTAAGAGAATAACCACCCTTTACTCCCTGAAATGAATTTACAATTTCATTTTTAACCAGGCTTTGAAGTACTTTTGCCACTAGTTCGTACGAAATATTGTAGCTTTCGGCAATTTCTTTTGCAGTTACAGAATTTCCGTGATTATTTAGAGCCATAAACCTGGCTGCCATTAATGCGTATTCTGATTTCTTTGATAGTTTAAACATAAATAAGACTAATATAGTCGGGTATAAACTTATTGGAAAATCAACTCAATTGCAAATTGGTGTGATCAAAGTCCTAATAATTGAAGGGATTGTTTAGCAAAATTAATAAGTGGGGTAAAATATACTCCAAGAATTAAAACAGGAGCAATTAAAAGCAATAGAACAATGTAGTTTAGAACTGAAAGATTTATCTCAACATGGTTCTCTTTTTTATCGAGGAACATAGCTTTAAGAACTCTGATGTAGTAGTAAAGTGAAACGACAGTATTTAACAAAGCAATTATTGCAACGGTTATCATATTAGCATCAACTAAAGCAATAAAGAGATATAGTTTGCCGATAAATCCTGCTGTGGGTGGTAATCCTGTAAGAGACACTAAGAAAATACCAAGTGCGGTTCCTAAGAAGGGAAGAGAGTACCCTAAACCTTTGTAATCGTCAATCTCTTCTGAACCGATTTTATTAGCTATTAACATAACGACATAAAAAGCACCAAGATTCATAAATAAATAAATGAAGAAGTAAACCAAGACTGCCATTAATCCCTGGTCTGAAAGAACAGCTACTCCAAGCATCAAATAACCGGCGTGCGCAATACTTGAATAGGCTAACATTCTCTTTAAATTATCCTGCCAAAGGGCAGCAAAATTACCGAATGTCATTGTGATGATTGAGAATAGTACCAATAAAGTTTGCCAATCAACATGTTGAATTAATTGCCAGTATCCTGAATTATCAACCGAGTTGATAAATGTAATCTTCAAAAACCTGATGAGGACAGCAAATCCAGCAGCCTTACTAGCAACTGATAGGAAAGCCGTGATTGAAATAGGGGCACCTTCATAAATATCCGGCGTCCAGAAATGAAATGGAACAATAGAGATTTTAAATCCTATGCCTGTAAAAATCATTATTATTGAGATCAGGAATGTTAACTGACTGGATGGAAGAAATTTTAATAGTAAATTTATTTCAGATAAGTTAGTGCTTCCTGTAATTCCGTAAAGAATAGAAATTCCAAATAACATTATTCCGGATGATGCAGAACCATAGATAAGATATTTTAATTGTGCTTCGCTGTTTCTGATTGATTTTTTTACAAAGCCGGCAAGTACGTAAGATGACAATGAAAGCAATTCCAAAGAAAGATAAACCAGTATCAAATCGTTGGCAGAAACCATAAAAAACATCCCAATTACCATTCCGAATATCAGGGCATAATATTCACCGTGTCTATCTGCACAAGATTGCACTTCTTCTGAAGATACTGAAAACAGCACAATAAATATTGTAGTAATTAGAATTAATATTTTAAAGAACGAAGAAAAATTATCAAGGGAAAGGAATGAGTTATTTTGAAAAGCTGAAAATGCTGAAGTTGGGTTACCAAACTGAGCAACAACTAAAATAAAAGTTATTGTTAATCCAACAATTGAGATATAGGGAAGTACTTTTTTGTTTTTGCTAAAAATTAAATCAAAAACGACGATAGCCACAAGAGTTAAAGATAATGCTATCTCGGGTAATATTGCCAGTAGATTATTTGATAAATTTGGTAAAATCAATGTTATCACTTATAAAAAATTAAAATGAATTTATAGAACCATAAATAACTTGTGCATCACTAATAAACTTTACCATTGCGTTTGCAGAAGCATTCATAAGATTAAGCATCGGTGATGGATAGACTCCCAGAAATATCACAATAATTGTTAATGGAACAAGCATAAAATATTCACGTGTTGTTAGATCAGTTAAATCTTTCCATTTTTCATTCAATGTTCCAAGATAAACTCTTTGCAAAGTCCAAAGCATATAAGCAGCACCTAATAATATTCCAAGAGTAGAGATAATGGCTAAGATCCTGGTTGTTCCACTTCCAAATCCACCAAGAAATACTAATGCTTCAGAAATAAAACCACTTAATCCAGGTAAACCAATTGCGGCAAAAAATGCTATGGTAACAAATCCCGTGTAAATTGGCATTTGTTTTCCTAATCCGCCAAATGAATCTAAGTCTCTTGTATGAGCTCTATCGTAAACAACACCAACAATAAGGAAGAGCATTGCTGTGATTGTACCATGGTTAAACATCTGTAGTATTGCACCCGAAATTCCCATAGTATTAAGCGATGCCATTCCAAGCATCACAAATCCCATGTGGGAAACAGATGAGTAAGCGATAAGTTTTTTAAAATCTTTTTGAGCCATTGCACATAATGCACCATAAATGATATTTATCATTCCGAACAAGGCGATATACCAGCTTAACTGATATGTTAATTCAGGAAATATAGGATAAGAAACTCTTAGTATTCCATAAGTACCCATCTTTAAAAGAACACCGGCAAGAATAACACTTATAGCAGTTGGAGCTTCAACGTGTGCATCCGGAAGCCACGTGTGGAAAGGAAACATAGGTATTTTTATCGCAAATCCGATGAACAATCCAATATAAGCTATGAATCTTAAATTATTGGGATTGAGCGGAGATAATATTCCTGTAGGAGTATAATTGGCATGATTCATTAATTCCAACAAGTTAAATGTAAAGACTCTTGTGCCATCTGCAAGTGTTTCCATCGAACTGAAATAAAGTCCAATCATTACTAATAAAATGAAAATACTTCCAAGCAAAGTGTACAGGAAGAATTTAATTGCTGCATATTCACGTCTTGGGCCTCCCCAGATACCGATTAAGAAATACATAGGAAGAAACATTAATTCCCAGAAAATGTAAAACAGGAAGAAATCGAGGGAAACAAAAACACCCATCATTCCGGTATCGAGAAGCAGAAACATTAAAAAATAACCTTTGACAGATTTATCAATGCTCCAAGAAGAAATGGTTGCAATGAAAGTTACTATTGCAGTTAGAAGAACAAGTGGAGTACTTAATCCATCAACACCAAGAAAATAATCTATTTTAATTTTTCCAATCCATGCAAATCCGGGGATATCAATCCATCTGAATTTTTCTATGAACTGAAAAGAGTTTGCATCGTTTATTCCGCCGGCAGAGTAGTTGTAATTCATCAATAAGACAATTGATAAAACTATCTGCAATCCAGTTACTATGAGTGTTGTAATCTTTATTGATTGTGTCTGCTGCTTAGGAAGCAGAAACACAATTAACATTCCCAGTATTGGAAGAAATGTTAAAAATGAAAGTATAGGAAAATTATTCATTGTTATGATACCTGTTTTTCAAACTTTATACTTAAAATAAAAAGAGTAAAATAATTATCGAGAATATTACTAATACAAGGTAGGTTTGTACTTTCCCTGTTTGAACTCTACGGAAAATCAAACCAAAAAAACCACTGATATAAGCCATTAAATTTACAAGACCATCAACTACTACATTATCAAATCTACCAGTAAAGAAGGCAAATCGTTTTGTCACTTCTGCGGAACCATTAACAATTCCATCAATGATTTTAGCATCAAACCAATAGAATATTTTAGTTAAGCCCAACAAACCTGCAACAAATGTTTTGTGATATAATTCATCAAAGTACCATTTGTTAAGTGAGAAATTATAAAGTGGTTTTATGGAAGCAGTTAATTTTTCAACATTTACCTTTTTCCATTGATAAAAAACAAAAGCAATTAAGATTCCACCAACTGCTACAAATAGTGATAAGAACATGGCTGGATAATGCGCAGAGTGCATTGCTTTAGTATATTTTTCAGAATAAGTAATTTCTCCATGAGCTGAATGATGTTCTTCAATAGCTTCAGTTCCATGTGTCTCTTCGGATCTCATAAAATCAAAGCGGGTTTCATTTGGCGCATGCAGTGTGGGTGAATTTATCCATTTATTAAAAAACCAACCTTGATCAGCGTTAAAGGGATTTGGTGTGTACCAAATAAATATTGATAGACCTGCAAGTACAACTAATGGCATCGCCATAACAAAAGGTGATTCATGTGCATGTTCATATTTGTGATGGTCTTCTGGTTGACCATGGAAAGTAATGATAATCAGCCTGAACATATAGAAAGCTGTTAACATTGCAACTAAAAATCCAACAACTGGAAAGATCCAGTAGCCTGTAAGAGAGCCAAATGCAAATGTACTTGCCAATATCCCATCTTTACTTAAAAATCCTGAAGTTAAAGGAATACCTGAAATAGCAAGAGATGAAATTAAAAATGTTGCATAGGTAAGCGGAAGTTTTTTTCTTAACCCACCCATATTTCTAATATCCTGTTCGTGATGCATGGCATGTATTACTGATCCTGAACCAAGAAACAGACAAGCTTTAAAGAAAGCGTGAGTAACAAGATGGAAGAACGCAAATTTATATGCACCAACTCCAAGAGCCATAATCATATAACCCAACTGACAAACTGTTGAGTATGCTAAAACTTTTTTAATATCGTTTTGAGTTAATGCAATTGTGGCTGGAATAAATGCGGATAACATTCCGATTACCGCAATAAAAATCATTGCATCGGCAGTAAGTATTCCAAAAATTCTTATTGTAAGATAAACACCTGCAGCAACCATTGTGGCTGCGTGGATCAATGCGCTGACAGGAGTTGGACCTTCCATTGCATCAGGTAACCAAACGTGAAGAGGGAATTGTGCAGATTTTCCAATTGCACCCATAAATAGCAAAATTCCAGTTACGGTTAACCAAAATTCAGAATTGAATGGAAGTTTACCTTCTCCGATTGAAGCAAAAATTTGTTCAAATGAAAATGTGTTGTAGGTAAGAAATAAAATTAAAATACCTGCAAACATTCCTAGATCGCCAATTCTGTTTACGATAAAAGCTTTTTTACCTGCATCTGAAGCAGATTTTTTCTCAAACCAAAAACCGATTAAGAGATAAGAGGATAATCCTACTAACTCCCAGAATATGTACATCATTAGGATGTTATTAGTAAGTACAATTCCGTTCATCGAGAATGTGAATATTCCAAGATATGCAAAGTAACGATTATATCTTTCATCGCCTTTCATATATGCAACAGAGAAATAATGAACGAGAGCGCTTATTAATGCAACAACAAATAACATTAAAACTGTAATATTATCTACCAGGAAACCAAGATTAAAAGCTATTGTATCACTTAATCTAAACCATTCTAGTTCCGAAATAATTTTATCATCAATAAAATATGAAAGTTTGCCGAATGCAACTACAATTGATGCGATCAGAGTTATTGAGATAATAAATACTTCAAACAAATAAATTGATTTTACTTTCTTACCAAGTAAAAGAGTAACAATAAATCCTAGCAAAGGAAGAAATAAAATTGCAAGCGAAATATTTATAATGCCGTTTTCTGTCATTTACTAATCTTTCAGATTATCAATCTCATCAATGTTTACTGTTGATAAAGTTTTATAAATATTCAAAACTATTGCTAATGCGATAGCAGCTTCTGCGGCCGCAAGAACGATTACAAATAATGCAATCAGATGTCCTTGCAATCCAAAATTTCCAAATCTTGTAAATGCAATAAAGTTGATGTTTGCTGAATTTAGGATCAGTTCAACTCCCATTAAAACCATAATAGCATTTTTTCTTGTAACGATGGCGTAAATTCCCATGGAGAATAATAGAATGCTGACAATTAAAAAGTGATTTAATCCAACTTCCATCATGATTCTCTTCTCGCAATCGATGCTGCACCAATAAGTGCAATTAAAAGAATAATTCCTAATAATTCAAAAACAAGTACATATTCTTGTAATAACATTGTCCCAAGTGCTTTGGTCGTTGGCAACGGTGCTTCAGTAGTAAAAGATTTCCAGGAAGAATTTATTAAAGCTGCAAATAATGCACCTGAAAGTAATCCGACACCTATAATAGAGGGATAAATATTTATTGTTCCTGTTTTAATTTCAACATTGGTAATTTTATTTGTAAGCATCACACCAAATAGAAGAAGAATTAATATTCCACCGACATAGACTATAAGTTGAACAATAGCTACAAAATCAGCACCGAGTAAAACATATAGCCCTGCAACACCAAAAAAGGTAAATAATAAAAAGAATGCTGAGTAAACAATATTCCTGTTCGTAACAACAAAGAATGCTGAAAGTACAGTAACCGCAGCGAATAAGTAAAATATTATATCGTAAACGTTCACTTTATTTTTCCTCTGGCTGATCTTTTTTAATTTCAGGTTTAGCTTCCGAAGCTGCTTTCAATTTTTCAGATTCTTTTTCTGCATTAAACTTTGCAAGATTATTTCTTTTTTCCTGTCGTTCTTCAGGAGTAAGAGTTACAAAATCATAAATCAATCTATCTCTTTCCCATTCAGAGAATTCAAATACATCAGTCATATAGATGCATTCTGTTGGGCAGGGGAACACACACAATTGACAATAGCAGCATTTTGCAAAATCGATAGTAAAGTTGGTAACCCAAAGTGCTTTCTTTTTTCCATTGGATGTTTTACCAATGTCTTCACCAGGAATTGCTTTTGTAGTTTCGATTTCAATACAACTAACAGGACAAGCTCTGGAGCATTGATCACAGCCTATGCAATCATCCATATTAACATAAAGCCTGTTTCGTTCTCTTTCAGGAAGCTGCAGCTTAACTTCCGGATATTGAATTGTAACAGATGGAACAAACATATGTTTAAATGTTATCTTCATTCCAATAAAAATTGTGGAAAGCGCAGAATAGATATTTCCGAAATATTCTTTCATTATAATAGTGTAATCAATCCGATTATTATAAGATTAACAAATGCAATTGGAATTAAATATTTCCAACTTACTGTCATTAGCTGGTCAACACGTAATCGTGGTAAAGTCCATCTTAACCACATCTGGACAAAAACAAAAAACACGCCTTTGATTGTAAACCAGAAGAATTGCTCAAAAGGAATTAACCAGTTAACGCCAAATAATTTCCCTAAATATCCGATAGGGGATTGATATCCACCCAGGAATAGGGCAACAACTATAGCAGATACAGCAAACATATTTGCATATTCAGCAAGGAAGAACATCGCGAATTTCATTCCTGAGTATTCAGTGTGATATCCTGAAACAAGTTCTGATTCAGCTTCAGGGATGTCAAATGGAGTTCTGTTTACTTCAGCAAGAGTGCTGATATAAATAATTAGAAAGCCTATAAACATAAATGGGATTAATAAGTACTTAGATAATTCTGTTCCTGGTCCTCCAAAGATGTACCAGTTCCAGAAATGTCCTGTTTGCATTTCGCTCAATGTATGCAAATTCATCGTTCCACTTATCATTACTAAACTTAAAACAACAAGTATAGTAGGAATTTCATAACTGATGATCTGTGCAACAGAGCGCATTGAGCCGAGAAGTGAATATTTATTATTTGATGCCCAACCTGCCATCAAAATACCTGCAACTACAATACCGGTAACGGCAATTATATAAAATATACCAAGATCAACTTCGGTTCCGATAAAATACCCGCTAAATGGAATAGCCGCAAAAGCAGCATAACTTCCTGCAAAAACAATTATTGGTGCAAGATTAAATAAAAGTTTGTCGTTATCTTTTGCAACAATATCTTCTTTCTGGATAAGTTTTAATATATCAGCGATAGTCTGTTTCCAACCATGCCAACCAACTCTCATTGGTCCCAGTCTGTCCTGCATGTGCGCTGAAACTTTTCTTTCAAGATAAACCGCAAACAGAGCAAAAGGTAATATAAATATAAACAACGGCAGTAAACTTTGTATGATTCCTGCAGATATTATTGCTAGTTCTAAATTGCCAAATAAATTAAAGACTAGATTAACTAAAAAATCGTACATCATCTATCAATCTCTCCTAAAACTATATCGATACTTCCGAGAATGGAGACAACATCAGCAACCATATATCCTTTGCATAACTCATTTAACACTTGCATACTTACAAATGATGGTGCTCTAACTTTTACACGATAAGGACTTGTTGATCCATCACTAATTATAAAGTATCCTAATTCACCACGAGGATTTTCAACTCTGGCATAAACCTGTCCCACCGGTGGTTTAATTCTTTTAGGAATTGCAGACTGAACATCACCCTCAGGCAAAAGATCCAACGCTTGTTCAATAATCTTACAACTTTCTTCCATTTCTAAAATGCGAACGTAGTATCTGTCCCAGCTATCACCAACAGTCCCATATTTACCTTCGCCAACTGGAATATCATAATCAAATTTATGATAAACAGAGTAAGGGTCATCTTTTCTTATATCCCATTTGAATCCTGAACCTCGCAAGTTTGGACCTGAAACACCGTAATTGATGGCAGTTTCAATCGGTAATATTCCAACATTTGCTGTTCGATCAATAAAAATTCTATTGTGGCTTAAAAGATCATTAACTTCTTTTAGATTTGGTCTAAACTCTTTTATAAACTCTCTTGTTTTTCTAACAAAATCCGGATGAAGATCGTGTGATAGCCCACCAACCCAGATGTAATTATATAATAATCTTGCACCACAGGTAATTTCAAAGAGATGGAGTATTCTTTCACGATCTCTAAAGCAAAATAAAAATGGAGTAAAAGCACCAATGTCAGCACCATAAGTTCCAAGCGCAACAAGGTGAGATGCAATTCGCTGCAACTCTGCCATGATCACTCTGATGTATTCAACTCTTTCAGGAACTTGAATACCAAGTAACTTTTCCATTGCAATAGCATAACCAAATTCATTACCCATTGAGGCTAAATAATCCATACGATCTGTATAGGGAACTATTTGGGGGTAAGTCATTGCTTCACAATGCTTTTCGAAACATCTGTGCAAGTAACCAATATGCGGTACAACATTAATTATTATTTCACCTTCCAAGACAAGTTCCAACCTAAGCACACCGTGAGTTGACGGATGCTGAGGGCCCATATTTAAAACCATTTCTTCTGTTCTTATTGCCATAATTGCCTTAGTATGGTACTTTCATTCCGTGATAGAACTCAGGATTTTCATAATCTTTTCTTAATGGATATCCTGCATCCCAATCGTAGGGCATAAGAATTCTCCTTAAGTCGGGATGATTTAGGAATATTATACCGAACATATCATAAGCCTCACGTTCATGCCAATCCGCACCTTTCCAGATTTCTGTAACAGTGGTAACTTCAGGTTTATTTCTATCTGTTGAAACTTTTAACGTAATCTTATGTTTTAACTTTGTCGATTCTAAATGATAATAAACACTTAGCAAGTCAACTTTAGGCTCATCAACGCCGGATAAATTCATTAATGAATCAAACAATAACTCTGAAGAATCTCTAAGAAACAAAGAGATTTTATCAATTTCCATTGCATTTACAATCATTACTGCTTCTGTAGGTTGATCTGTTTTTAATTCCAGATTGGATGCAGGAAAATTATCTTTTAATAATTGGAGTATTTCTTCAGCTGTTTTCATGCAGTTTTCTTTATCATACTTTCGTTACGAATTTTTTCCTGAAGTTTTAACAATCCCTCAAGCAGAGCTTCTGGTCTGGGGGGACACCCTGGAACGTAAACATCAACCGGAATAACCCTATCTACTCCTTTTAATACGTGATAACCGTGCTCCCAATAAGGTCCACCGCAATTTGAACAGCTGCCCATAGAAATTATATACTTAGGATCCGGCATTTGTTCATATAGTCTTTTAATACGAGTGGCCATTTTCAGAGTAACTGTACCGGAGATAATAATAATATCTGCCTGTCTTGGTGAAGGGCGGGGAATGACACCAAATCTGTCAAAATCATAATGAGATGCTGAAGTTGCCATCATTTCAATTGCGCAGCAGGCCAATCCAAAGCTAACTTGCCATAATGAAGAAAGTCTTGCCCAGTTCATCAAGTCTTCAGCTTTAGCAATAACAATATTGCCATCGGTAAATTCTTTGTCTAATAATCCCATAAAGTCAAACCTCTACCAATTTTTTTTCAACATCAGGTTTAACAGCCTCTTTTTTTATTACTGGTGGAAGAACCTTAGGTTTTTCCCATTCAAGATCGCCTTTTTTCCATTCGTAAGCCATGCCCAAACCTAAAAGAACTAAAAAGATTCCGCCAATTAAAAAGCCGGTTAATCCAAAATCTTTGTATGCTAAAGCCCAAGGTATTAGTAAAACAACTTCAACATCAAAAATTAAAAAGATAAGGGCAACAACATAAAATCTGATATTAAACTTTATCCAGGGAGAGCCCTCAGGGTTTTCACCACATTCATAAGTTGTCAATTTTTCATGGGTTGGTCTTGCCGGGCGAATTAATTTTGCAAGATAAACGATACCTACGACAAATACGCCAGCGGTTAATATGAAGATGAGAGCTTTTCCGAATTCTGTCAGCATTATTCTTTAAAAAATATTGATGCAAAATTACCACTGCTACATTGGAATGTCAAGAATATTTAAACAAAAACATTTGAGATAAAATATTTCTGACAATTATTTATTACTATAATCTAATTTTAGACGCTCCCAATTTTTTTCTAAAGTATCAGTACTTAGTAATTTTACACTCACAAGGACTAATATTAATATATATTTCTAAAATCAGGATTTGTAGTAATATTTTTTATTATTTCTTAACTTTCACAAGTAACTTTTAATTCTATTTCACTTATAATTATCTCGGTTTCATGTAATATGCGTCTTACAAAAGCTATAATTAATTCAGATAATCTTAAAAAGAACTTTCTAAACATCAGGAAGAAAGTTGGTAAAGCAAAAATTATGGCTGTGGTAAAAGCTGATGCTTATGGTCATGGTGTTAAAATAGTTGTCAGTACATTAAATTCTTTGAGCAATCAAAAACCGGAATACTTTGCAGTGGCTACTCCTGATGAAGGTGCTGAATTACGCCAATTAAGAATTAAGCAACCCATTTTAATTTTTGATCCTGTAGATAGATTTCAAGTGAACAAGATATTTAAGTTTAATTTAATTCCATCAGTCTTTACAAAAGAACACATCAATATTCTTAATAAAGAGAGACAGAGATTAAAATCGAACAAAAAGATTTTAGTTCATGTTAAAATTGATACAGGAATGAACAGGTTGGGTGTGAATTTTTCTGAAGCTTCTAAATTCATTAAAAATTTATCATCAAATATCAATTTTACTATTGATGGAATTTTTACTCACTTTGCAACATCTGATGAAAAGGGAAGTGCATATACGAAGTTTCAAATAAAAAGATTCGATGATGTGATTAAATCACTCAAACAAGAGAAAATTAATTTTGGATTAGCTCATGCTGCAAATAGCGGGGCTATAATTGATTTCCCTAAGGCTTACTATGATATGGTACGCCCCGGAATTTCATTATATGGATATTATCCTTCGCTTCAAACCTTAGAATCTATTAAATTGTATCCTATAATGTCTTTAGTTTCTAAAGTTTCAACAGTAAGGAAAATTAAAAAGGGCGAATCAGTTAGTTACGGTCGGCGATACTTTACTAAAAAGGAAACTAAAATAATATCAGTTCCCATTGGTTATGCGGATGGCTTTTCCAGAGCATTGACAAATAAAGCTAAGGCAATTATAAGAGGCAAATTTTATAACCAGGTTGGAACTGTTACAATGGATAGAATTATGTTTGATGTTGGAAATGATAATATAAATATTAATGATGATGTTATTCTAATTGGAAAACAGGGGAAGTTATCAATTGATGCCTGGGATTGGTCAAAAATAATTAATACGATTCCTTATGAAGTTACTTGTGGAATAAGTAGACGTGTTCCAATAATTGTAAAAGATTAATGGATTTAATTAAACACTACATAAATCAAAGCATTACTATTGCTTCAAATAATCTTCGGTTGAATAATCAGCAAATTGAAGTTGTTGCATTGCTTAAGGAAACAATTAACGCATCAGATAATCTTAGTGATGACCTGATTAATATGAAAAAAATTACTGAATTATCACTTCTTGCTATTCGGTTAAATGAGATTTATAATTCATTAACTCAGAACCCGATTGATTTTCTAAAAGTATCAGATCAATTTAAAGAACACAGCAGATATCTGATTAAGGATCTGGCGACATATGCTGGATATTTCTACTCCAGCTTCATTTAAATCTGCGATTGAAAAAATAAACTTTACTGTAATTTTCCCAAAAGAAGAAATAAAAATTGATCTTTCAAAACGGATTCCTGATGAGGATCCTTTTGTTAAGCCGGAAACAGAGGAAATAAAAGAGAAAATAATTTTAGACGAAGATTTACACGATGAAGATGAAGAGATTATTCAAAATTTTGAACCGACTATTTTAGGTCCAATTAAACCTTTGGATAATCTTCTAAAGAAAATATCTAATAATGAAATAGATTATGAAGAATTGATAAAATATTCGCGCATAATGGATGAGAATGCAGTACTATCCCAAAAAATTGGATTTGAAATTTTATCAGGAATGCATCGCATCGTATCGAAGGCTTTGATGCTAGTTAAAAACCGTGAGTTAATGCCAGGCAAAGAAGTTATTGAAAGTTTACGGGCTTGTTTAATAGTAATAGTTGCGGTTGTGCGTGGTAAAGATGTTGATATAAATAACTATCTTAACAAAGCAGAAGATTTTGGAAACAAATTGGCTACAATTAAAAGTAAGGATTCAGATTAATGAAACTGTATGCTATTATTATGGCGGGTGGGGTCGGTTCTCGTTTTTGGCCCAGAAGTAAGAAAAAATTGCCTAAACAATTATTAAAGATACTTGGTGAGAATACAATGATTCAGGCTACTGTTAACCGTTTAACAGGATTAATAGAGAAAGAAAATATTTTTGTTATAACTAATCAACTCCAAAGAGCGGAAGTAATTAATCAGTTATCTGATATTCCATCTGAAAATATTATTGAAGAACCATTTGGCCGGAATACTGCTGCCTGTATCGGGTTGGCATCTATAATAATAAAAGCAAAAGATCCTAAAGCTGTTACCATTGTTCTTCCTGCTGACCACATAATTAAAGATGAAGATAAGTTCAAACAAACAATTGAAAATGCTGCAAAGTTTGCTTACGATTCAAAAGGTTTAGTTACAATTGGAATCACACCAACGAGACCTGAAACTGGTTACGGTTATATTCAAATAAACGATAAACCTGTTGCAGATAATATTTTTAATGTATTAACATTTGCAGAGAAACCCAATTATGCAACTGCACTCCGTTTTGTTGAAAGCGGTGATTTTCTCTGGAACAGCGGTATGTTTATCTGGCGCACTGATGTCATTCTTGATGAAATAAAAAATCTTATGCCTGATTTGCACGAAGGATTAATTGCGATCGAAGAAAGTTTAAATAAAACAAATTCTAAAGAAGTGCTTAAAAATGTTTACGGCCTGTTAAAAAAGATTTCCATCGATTATGGGATAATGGAAAAATCCTCAAAAGTATTTTTAACGAAAGGCACTTTTAACTGGAGCGATGTGGGAAGCTGGGAAGAAGTTTATCAATTATCAGACAAAGACGATAACGGCAACGCAACTACCGGAAAAGTTTACACTAATATGGTTGCAGATTCTTACATTTATTCTCCTGATAAAGTTACTGCTGTTATTGGACTGGATAATGTTATTGTTATTAATCATCATGATACTGTATTAATTTGCAGAAGAGATAAGGCTCAGGACGTGAAAGAGATAGTTGATTATCTAAAAATTAACAAAATGGATGAATATCTTTAATCCGCTCGGAAATTTAGTAATAAGATAATAATTTTGTCATATAAATTTATAATTCACTTTGCTTTTACCATCATTTATTTGTAAATCCAAAACCTTTGTAACCGATTTTAATAGGAAGCAGATTGATTTTAATTAACTCGACTGTTGTTGAAACAAAACAAGTTCACGAAAATATATATATCCAAAAAATTCACTCACCCGAAATTGCCCGATCAATTAAACCGGGACAATTTCTAAATATTCGTGTTTCAGAAAATACATTTCCTTTATTGAGAAGACCCTTTAGCATTTGTGATGTTGAAGGAGAAAATATTTTCTTGATGTTTAATATTTTGGGTGAAGGGACAAAAATATTAGCTCACAAACGATTTGGAGATTTGGTTGATATACTTGGTCCACTTGGCAACGGATTTAATCTCGATGGAAATTATGAAACTGCAATTATAATCGCAGGTGGATTAGGTGCAGCACCTTTTCCTTTTGTTACAAGAAAAATAACACACAAAAAAAAGATAGTCAGTTTTGTTGGTGGACGAACTAAGCAAGACGTTATCACTTATGGATTAGAAAATTGCATCATTTCTTCAGATGACGGTTCGGTAGGGTTTAAAGGAAATGTAATTGAATTATTAGAACAAAATCTGAATAAGATTGAAATTGAATCGTCAAAAGTTTTTGCTTGCGGCCCAAATGCAATGCTTAGAATATTAAAAGAGTTTTGTCTTAAACACAAAATTGATTGTGAAGTTTCTACAGAATGTGCTATGGCTTGCGGTTTTGGAATCTGTCAGGGCTGTCCAATTGAATCAACATCAAATTCAGACAAGTATCTTTTAGTCTGCAAAGATGGACCAGTGTTCAATGTCAAGGATGTAGTGATATGAGCAAAATCGATTTATCAGTAAAGATAGGATCGTTGCATTTGCGTAATCCAATAATGCTGGCCTCCGGAACAGTTGGATATGGTAATGAAATATCAGAGTTCTCTGATTTAAATAAACTTGGAGCAATTGTAACAAAATCTTTAAGCTTAAGACCTAGAAAAGGTAATCCACCACAGCGCATAGTTGAAACCCCGGCAGGAATGTTAAATGCAATTGGTTTAGCTAACATCGGAGTTGAACAATTTATAAAAGAAAAAATTCCTTTCTTGAAAAAATATGATGTACCATTAATTTGTAATATTGCCGCAAGCACGGTTGAAGAATATGTTGAATGCACAAGAATATTAACTACAGAAGAGACAATAAAAGCTTTTGAAATAAATGTTTCCTGTCCTAATGTCAAAGATGGCGGTTTACAATTTGGGAATGATAAAAATGCGGTTGGAAATGTAACTGCAAAAGTACGTGCAGTTACAAAAAAACCTTTGATAATTAAATTATCACCAAATGTTTCATATATATCAGAGTTTGCACAAATTGTAAAAGACGAAGGCGGTGATGCAGTTTCAGCAATAAACACTTTAGTTGGAACCGCATTTAA
The DNA here is from genome assembly GCA_963714775.1 of uncultured Ignavibacteriaceae bacterium. GTDB lineage: Bacteria > Bacteroidota > Ignavibacteria > Ignavibacteriales > Ignavibacteriaceae > IGN3. The sequence goes on along the minus strand of CAVQQN010000072.1, from coordinate 37,709 downwards.
TATCTTTACAAAGCAACCAAAAATATTTAATGTTAACGGTGGTCTTTCAGGTCCTGCTATAAAACCCGTTGCTCTTGCAAAAGTTTTAGAAATTTCTCGAAAAGTTGATATACCAATTATCGGCATTGGTGGTATCATGAATTGGAAAGATGTAATAGAATTCATGATTGTAGGATCTTCGGCAGTGCAAATAGGCACTTTAAATTTTATTGACCCCACAGCCGCTGAGAAAATGGTTATTGAGCTTGAAAATTATTGCATCGCGAACAATGTGGAAAAAATTTCAGATTTAACAGCATCATATATTATTTAAAATGGATATAAAGGAATCATTAAATAAATTATTTGCACTCCACACTTTTGGTATAAAGCTTGGGTTGGATAATATCCAAAAGTTTTTAGATAAGAGTGGCAATCCGCAGAGTAAATTAAAAACTATTCATGTCGCCGGTTCAAATGGAAAGGGAAGTGTTTCTTCTTTTATTGCCAGCATCCTTATGGAAAACGGATACAAAGTCGGCTTATATACTTCACCTCATTTTGTTAAGTTTAATGAAAGAATATCCATAAATGGCAAATTCATATCTGATGATTTTATAGCAAATTATATAGACAAGTACCAAAAGTATATCGATGAATATCAGCTTACGTTTTTTGAAGTTACTACAGCTATGGCATTTGAGTACTTTGTTTTTTCTGGGGTTGATTTTGCTGTAATTGAAACAGGTTTAGGCGGAAGGCTTGATGCAACAAATGTCCTTAATCCACTTGCTTGTATAATAACATCTATTAGTTTGGAACATACTAATATTCTCGGTGATAAAATAGAAAATATCGCTTATGAAAAAGGCGAAATAATTAAAGCTGGTTCAAAGACTTTTGTAGGATTACTTTCTGAAGAAGCAATAAAAGTTATCGAGAAAAAATGTTTATCTGTAAAATCACCGTTGTATTGTTTAGAAGAATATATCAATGAAAAGAATGACCAGATAGAGTTATACACAGAAGAGTTGGAATTTGATGAATGGGAAGTGCCCTTAATAGGAAAACATCAAAAATATAATGCAGCACTTGCTTCACTTTGTATTACAAAAACTTTTGACATTGACGATCCGGCAATAATAACTGATGGAATTAAGAATGTTGTTAAGAATACAAAATTGCAAGGCAGGTATGAAATTGTCTGTAATGAACCTCGCATTATTCTAGATTCAGCTCACAATCCTGACGGGATTAAATGTTTAATTGATGAGTTTGAAAATGAAAAAAAGAATTACCAAAAAACATCTTTATTATTTGGGGTAATGAAAGACAAGAATATTGAAGAAATGTTAGCAAAAGTGAAGGATTCATTTGATAATTTATATTTTTACGAAATTAACTATGAAAGAACTGCATCAATTGAACTCTTAAAAGAATATGCTGATAAGCTGGGTATCAACTTTACAACTGTTATGAATTTGAAAGAATTTTTATCGGTTCAAATAAGCGGGGATAAGAATAATTGTCTTGTGGTTGCCGGAAGTATGTATTTATTAGGAGAGGTCAAATCTATTTTACCTGAAATTCTTTCTTGACAATACAAAGCTAAGTGCTTAATTTTGGGTAAGACCTCGAGTTCCTTTCATACATTTAAGAAATACCACGAGAACTAATCAGGATATTACCAGTTTGAAATTTTTTAATCTAACAATTTTAAGAACAATATAATAGGAACTACACATGCCGATGGACATTTCTGAACTCAAATCAAAGAAGATTGTTGAGTTAAACGAACTTGCGAAAGAACTTAAATATTGCAGGATTCAGTGATCTTAGAAAACAAGAGCTAATCTTCAAGATACTTGAGGCACAGAGCGTTAAAGATGGATTAACATTTTCTAAGGGAGTATTAGAAGTACTGCCTGATGGATACGGATTTTTACGATCTTCAGATTATAATTATTTACCTTCACCGGACGATATTTACGTTTCACCCTCACAGATTAAAAAATTTAGTCTCAGAACCGGTGATTTCGTCAGTGGACAGGTAAGACCACCAAAGGAAGGCGAAAGATTTTTTGCGCTGCTTAGAGTTGAAGCTGTAAATGGTCTTTCTCCAGAGCATATTAGAAATAGAACATTATTTGATAATCTTACCCCTGTTTATCCAACAAAGAAAATATTACTTGAATCGGTTCCGGGTGAATATTCAACAAGAATTATGGATATGCTTAGCTCCTATAGGAAAAGGTCAAAGAGGATTGATTGTATCACCGCCAAAAAGTGGAAAAACTGTTTTACTTCAAAAGATAGCAAACTCAATTACACGTAATCATCCCGAAGTTAAACTTATTATTCTTTTAATTGACGAAAGACCTGAAGAAGTAACAGATATGGAACGTTCTGTAAAAGCCGAAGTTATAAGTTCTACATTTGATGAACCTGCAGACAGACACGTACAGGTTGCAGATATGGTTATTGAAAAAGCAAAAAGACTTGTTGAAGCAAAAGAGGATGTTGTTATTCTACTTGATAGTATTACAAGACTTGCCCGGGCACATAATATTGTAGTTCCTCATAGCGGTAGAATTCTTTCGGGTGGTGTTGATTCTAATGCACTTCACAAACCAAAAAGATTTTTTGGTGCTGCAAGAAATACAGAAGATGGCGGAAGTCTTACAATCATTGCTACCGCATTGATTGATACTGGAAGTCGTATGGATGATGTTATCTTTGAAGAATTTAAAGGTACAGGTAATATGGAACTTGTACTTAATAGAGATTTAAGTGATAGAAGAATTTTCCCTGCAATAGATGTTAATCGTTCTGGAACAAGAAGAGAAGATTTGCTAATGAGTGAAGCTGATCTTGCAAAAGTTTGGATACTCAGAAAGATTCTTAGCGATTTTAACCCAGTTGAAGCAATGGAATTTTTACTTGACAAAGTTAGAGGAACAAAAAACAATAAGGAATTCTTAAACAATATGAACAGTTAAATAAAACTGTTCGTATTTATAAAATTAGGGCAAATCTTTTTCCGGTTTCATCAAACTGGTTGAATTTTATTTAAACTATTTAAAAGTTTGAGCTAAAAAATTGAAGAAAATATTTATTTACTTTTTTGTCATTTCTGTTCAAATATTAGCTCAGCCTGACTTTAGAATAGAACCAGATATTATACAATCCGGAAAATATTTTAATTCCGAGATACATTTTTTTCCATCTAAGCAAGATTATTCTGTTTATTATTCATACAAAATTTCTTACTCCCAGTTATTCTTTGAAAAAAAGAATGATCATTTTCGATGCTGGTATACAGTGTTAATATTGAGATTAAAGATTCATCAGGAATTACTCTCAAAAGAGCTTTTGATGAAAGAAATATATCAGTTGAAAATTTTGATATTACAAATTCTTCAACTTCATTCTTACAGGGTGTAATTAAATTTGGTCTTCCCGAAGGTAAGTATAACCTCCTTACTTCAATATCTGATCAAACATCTAAACGGGAGAGAAGAATTCCTCCAATTGATTTAATAATAAATAAATCAAATCCTATACTTAATCCAATAGTATTTGATCCTGGTAAAATTAATTGTGATGAACAAGAATCATATGTGCTTTCAAATAATTCGTCATCAATTCCCTTTAATAAACCAGATGATGATTTAGTTATTCCGGTTTCAGATTCAAGAATCAATTCTATCACATATAGCATTACCCGAGGTGATACTATATCCGTACTTAATGAAAAAATAACAGATTCCTTTCTAGCAAATCCTGAGATAAATTTATGTAATGGAACGGTAGTGATTACCCAAAGTTTAGATTCGATGAATATTAAAATATTTCTAATTAAGAATTTTTCTTCTAAACTTAGTGAAGGACCAATAAAGTTAGAAATTTATCCAGATGAGAACCTTAATGCAAAAAAGGTTTATAATTTGAATGTTATCTGGATTGCAAAGCCATTATCATTAAGGGATCCTGAGGCGGCTATTAAATTACTTGAAATTATAGAGCCAAAAGAAAAAGTGTCGGATCTATTGAGCAGATCGGGCAGTTATTTAAATATTTTATCTGATTATTGGGCTCCCAAGGATCCAACCCCGGATACAAAGTATAATGAGCTGATGAATGAATTTTATACCAGAGTTGATTTTTGTGATAAGAACTTTAAGACAATAGCAGGCAACGGAGGAGCTAAATCCGACAGGGGAAATATTTATATAAAATATGGCGCTCCTGATTCAATTGAACGAACAACAAATACCGATGATAAAGTTATCGAAAGCTGGTTATATAAAAAATCAAATAAAAAATTTGTTTTTATAGATAGGGAGGGAATAGGTAAATTTCAATTGACAGATGGACAATGACAAGAGTTGTTTTTACCTGTGGAGATATAAATGGAATAGGACCTGAAATTGCTGTCAAATCATTTTCTAAAATATTCCAAAAGAAAAACAGCAATCAAATAATATTTGTTTGTCCAAAAAATGTATTTGAATTTTATTATGAGCTTTCAAACTCATCCTTTAATTATCTGGTAGTTGATAAATATCCTTTGTCAAATTCTCGCCTAAATTTAATTCCACTGCCTGACTCAAAATTTAATCCTGGCAAGCCAACAGCTTTATCTGGAAGAATCGCATTCAAATCTATCAACAAATCTTTAGAACTTATTCATTCAGATAAGGCAGATGTATTGGTTACTGCCCCGATTTCTAAAAAGGCATTTAATCTTGCAAAGGTTAATTTTCCCGGACATACAGAATTGCTAGCAAAATCCGAGAACAACAATAACTTTATGATGTTGTTCCTTTCAGAAAAAATTAGAGCAGGTTTGCTAACCATCCATACACCGATTTCTAAGGTTTCAACACTTATAAGCAAAGAAAGAATTATTAAATCAATTAAGTTGCTTAACTTTACTGCACAACGGGATCTTGGAATATTAAATCCTAAAATTGCTGTGCTGGGATTAAATCCGCACGCAGGAGAAAATGGATTGATTGGAAATGAAGAAGAAAGAATTCTAAAACCGGCAATCAAATCTTTACAAAATAAATTTGATGTTTCCGGACCATTTGTATCTGATGCTTTTTGGGGTAATAAAACTTATAAAAAATTTGATATGATTTTAGGGATGTATCATGACCAGGTTTTAATTCCTTTTAAGCTATTAAATTTTAATTCCGGTGTTAATTATACAGCCGGATTAAATTTAATTCGAACTTCCCCAGATCACGGAACAGCCTATGATATTGCAGGTATGAACAAAGCAAACGAATCAAGCATGCTGCAATCTTATAAATATGCAATAAAAATATTTCATAACAGGAAACGTTTCATTGCAGAAAAATAATCCAACTGATCCGTACTTACATGTTTCAAATATCTATCCTCACATAATGGATTTTATAAGTTATAAGTGGTGGGCGAGATACATCTATACAATTACAAATAAAAAAGTAAATAAAAATCCGGTTGTCTTAGAATTGGCTGCCGGCAATTGTTCTTTAGCGCATCATCTTTCGAAGTTATATAAAAATTATACTGCTACGGATATTTCATTTAGCATGCTCAATTACAAAAAGGATAAGATTACTAAAGTGTGTTGTAACATGACATCGATTCCATTTAAAAATAAATATGATTTAGTACATTCCTCTTTTGATAGTGTAAATTATATTTTGAGCAAAGCAAGTTTGCTAAAATTATTTAAAGAAGTCAGTAATTCTCTAAATGAGCAAGGTGTTTTTACTTTTGATGCCGCACTTGAAAAAAACAGTTACAAACATCAGAAAACGGCAACAACAAAAGGCAGAAGCAAAGGATTCTCATATCAACGTAAGAGTCTTTATCTGCCTAAAAGTAAGATTCATAAAAATATATTTACTATTACATATCCAAACGGAGATGTTTATACTGAAACACATAAACAAAAAATATTTTCTTATTATACTTTTTTTGAACTTGCTGAAAAATCAGGATTATATGTTGTAAATTGCTATAAAGCTTTTTCAATGCAGAAAGGCAAAGAAACTTCCGATCGTGTCCAGTTTATTATGAAAAGGAAAAAATAATGCTTTCTATTCAGAATATAAGTTTTAATTATGATAATCAACCATTGTTTGAGAATGCAAATCTTGAATTAGGAGCCGGAGAGTTTGCGTTTCTAATTGGTAAAAGTGGTTCAGGAAAAACATCTTTACTTCAGATGATTTATATGAATCTACTTCCGCAAAGCGGGACTGTTACTGTTGGTAATTTTAATTCCAGGATTATTAAGAAAAGTGAGCTCCCTTTGCTTAGGAGAAAAATTGGAATTGTTTTCCAGGATTTCAAATTGCTTACTGATAGAAACGTTTTTGAAAATTTATGCTTTGTTCTTGAAGTTACCGCAACTCCTAAAAAAGAAATAAAGAAAAGAGTAAATGCGGCTCTTAATGAAGTAGGGCTTTCTAATAAAAGATTAAACAAACCCGATCAACTTTCTGGTGGTGAAAAGCAGCGTGTTGCAATTGCAAGAGCCATTTTAAACGATCCGCTTATTATTCTTGCAGATGAACCGACAGGAAATCTTGACCCGGAAACCTCAAATGAAATTTTGGATCTATTATTAAAGATTAATAAGCGAGGAACTGCGGTTTTGTTTGCAACACATAATTATGAGATGGTTAGAAAAGGGAATTCAAGAATATTTAAAATTGAATCAAAAAAAATTATAAAAGGATTTCTTAAGCAGAAAGATTAATTAAATATATTTTTACCTTTTAGTGACTCAATAATTTTTTTGTTAACATTTTCTATAGTATCAAATCCGTTAACCTCTATAACTCTTCCCTTATTTTGGTAGTAGCTGATAACAGGCATTGTAGTTATTCTGAAAACATCTAACCTGTTTTTAACAACATCTTCTTTGTCATCATTCCTTAAATAAAAACTATTCTTAGCGCCGCAAGCAGGACAACTATCTAAGTCTTCAATTTCATTAAGAATAAAAATATGACCACATACTTTGCACGCTCTTCTGTTATTTAATCTTTTTATGATTTCTTTTTCATCTGCAGTTATATAAACCAGAATTGTATTCTTAATTCCGATTTCACTAAATAATCTATCCAAAGCCGCAGCTTGAATTGTTGTTCTTGGAAATCCATCAAGTATAAAACCAGCTGCGCATTCATCAGAGGTAAGAACTTCTCTGATTAATTCTATCATTAAATTATCAGGTACAAGTTCACCATGCGACATAATCTCGCCGGCTTTTTTACCAAGTTCTGTTTGATCTTTAACAGCTTTTCGTAAAATATCACCGGTAGATATATGAGGAATATTAAAATTTTTAGATATGATCTTTGCCTGGGTGCCTTTGCCAACCCCTGGTGAACCGAATAGTATTAATCTCATATATTATTCATTTTTTATTGCAAGTTAGAAGTAAAAACTAATTTAAGCAATATGTCAAGATTTGATATTCTGATATTTTTTACTAACTGTCCGCTTCTTATTAAAGAAAGATTTTAAAAGTTCTTCGCTTTCTTTAGCTAAAATTCCGCTATAAACTTTTAATGTATGATTTACTTTTGATTCCTCTGCAAGATTATAAATACTTCCGCAAGCACCAAATTTGATATCGCTTGCGGCAAAGTAAGAGTTCACGATATCCGTGAAGAAAGTAAGAGCGCCGGTGCACATTATGCAGGGTTCTAAAGTAACGTATATGGAACATTCATTTAATCGCCAGTTTTGCAGATAATTTGAGGCGGAAGTTATAGCAATCATTTCAGCGTGGGCGGTTGCGTCTTTTAATTTTTCTACTTGATTATACCCGCGACCGATAATTTTGTTGTTATACACCACCACAGCACCAACAGGAACTTCATCATCTTCAAAAGCTTTCTCAGCCTCCTGAAGTGCAGCATACATAAATCGATATTTGTCTTCAGAAAAAAGCATTTTCTTTAATGTTTGATGGAAGCTTGCCCGCCGTGGCGGGAAGGATAATGGTTGATGGAAAACTTCAAAATAAAAACTTTGAGTAATTGTTACAAGCCCAAATTCTATTTTAACTTTTTCTATCATTTTAGTTTTTTGATTTGAATATGTGAGAGTAAAGATTTCATTTGAGTAATTGCTATTTTATTTAATTGAATCAAGCGATTACTTTGCTCTATTCCATTATGGATTAAAACCGCATTTACACTTTCAAGATTAGACAGCACAACAAGCTGTTCAATAGCAGCGTAATCACGAATATTTCCTTGCAGATTTGGATTAGCCTCTCGCCATTCTTTTGCAGTTAAACCGAACAGAGCAACATTTAACAAGTCGGCTTCATTAGCATAAATAAAAGAAGCCTGTTGTTTAGTTACTTTTATTGGAATAAGATTTTCTTTAATGGCATCAGTGTGAATTTTGTAATTTACTTTAGCAAGAGTTCGCTGAAGATTCCAATCGAGAGATTTATTTTTAGATTCTTCTTCTTTAAGACGCTGGAATTCTTTAATTAGGTAAAGTTTAAATTCAGGGCTAAGCCAACTGCCAAATTCGAATGCAATATCTTTATGAGCATAAGTACCTCCATATCTTCCTGCGCTTGCAATAATACCAATTGCATTTGTATTGTCCATCCATTTTTTAACAGAAAGCACAAAAGAGTTTAATCCAGTTTGATTTCTAATTAGGTCGAATTCGACTGAATTAAAATTTGGGTTATTCATTTGTTCCCAGATACCAAGAAATTCAACGGTATTACGGTTACGAAGCCAATTTTTAATAATAGTATCATCGCCAAAACTTTTAATCATATCTGTTAGGGAAATATAGTCCCCGGTATTATTTGAAATTATTGTTATCTCAGTTCCCTTAACAGTTATTTTTGATTTTTTTGTCATCTTTTTTTCAAATTGTTTCGGAATAATAATTTTAGAAGTTTAACCTTTAGGATATTGCAAATATGTAAGTAATATCTTATATGAGCGAAAGTACCGTCATACATTCCTGCACTTGCAATGATGTCAATTGCATTTGTAGTGTTTATTCATTTTTTAAGAGACAAAGTAAACCAATTCAGACCAGCTTCATTTCTAATTACCTCGAATTCGGGGGAATTAAAATTTGGGTCATTGTTTGTTTCCTGTTACCAAAAAAAATGTACAACTTATATTAAATTCTAAATTGTACATTATACATTGTAAATTGATAAGTACGCCCGGAAGGATTCTTCCGAAGGAATGCCTTTGGCAGAACCCTCAACCCTGATCAAAATAAAATACTTTGTACGCCCGGAAGGATTCTTCCGAAGGAATGCCTTTGGCAGAACCCTCAACCCTTTGATCAAAATAAAATACTTTGTACGCCCGGAAGGATTCTTCCGAAGGAATGCCTTTGGCAGAACCTTCAACCCTTTGATCAAAATAAAATACTTTGTACGCCCGGAAGGATTCGAACCCTCAACCCTTTGATCCGAAGTCAAATGCTCTATCCAGTTGAGCTACGGGCGCAAATAGTAAACAAAATTTCTAAGACAAATATAATATTTTGTTGTAAAGAAAGTACAGAAAAGTTATAATTGATTGTAAAAAGCGAAAGTGATTTAATACAATTATTTTCAACACCAGTAGTTTTCTAATTAGTTTTGTTCAAAAATAGTATGGCCTTTTCTTCATTTTGATCAATTGTAATTTCAACCGCTTGTTTTGCTTTTGCAATTAGTCGTTTTGATTTCCTAATCAATTCGTATGACTGTACATAAAGTTCAGCAATTTGCTCCTGTTTCTTTTTGTCAATAAAGGGAATGACAAATTGATTAAAAGCGGATGGATAAATTTCAGCTTGCGCTGAACCAGTTTTCATTTTTTCGGTTTGCATCCTTCCTACAATTGAATCCAATACAAAGCCAACATAGATTGGATTTTCGTCTTTCACTCTTAAAATATTTGCATGATTACTTGCTAGTGCTTTTTCCTCTTGCAGGTAAACATTGGCTCTGCCAATATTTGCTCCAGTTGTATAAATAAGAATGTCGTTTTTGAAAACACGGCTTTCTTTTTCAATTTCCCAAAATTTTGCTTGTGTTAATTCAAAGTTATCGTAATCAAGATGTGTTTCTAAAATGTGTTGGCTGTTAATCACTTTCAAAGTACCGTCTTGCATAATATTTTGGTTGTGTGCCTCTTTGATTGAAAGTTTTAAAACTGCCAATTGTTTTACAGTATTGAGCATTCTTGCGTATGATTTTTAAGAGTTCATCAAACTTCGGCTGGAAATGTTCACTGTCAATGCGAAAACGATTTTGTACTTCACTAAATGTTCGCTGATATGTTTTAGTGTGTTTCGGTTTCCAATTCTCTAACTTTAAACTGTGTAACAAAATTTCAATTGCAGAATTAAAAATGATTTTACTTTCGCTTAATACCTTATCAATCTCCTTATAGAGTGTGTCTATTTTAAGCTGAAAAGGTTCTGATGGCAAAAAGATTATTAACCCTCTTAAGTCAACAAGTTCAAGTTTACCTTGACCAGATAACATTTGTACTCTCTTGATTTGTTCGCGACCATATTTCGTTTGAAGAAAAGCAGCAAGATAACCTTGCTTTATTTTTTCCTTAATAACTTTTGCACCTGCAACATTTTGACTGAAGTTATATTTTTTTTCAGAAGAAGGAAGATATGATGTGTCACCAATGTAAGCACCAATTTTAGTGAATACTAAGTCACCACTTTCCAATTCGTTTTTAACTTGTGTATTATGAATACCTAATGGAATTCTGACACACTCATCTAAATTAGCTATTTCAGATTTAATTTCAGTTGTTCGAATAAATGCAATCCCTTTATCCGAATAATTATTTGGAGGCAAGTCAAAAATTCCCTTCTTTATGAAATATGTGAGCTTAGAAAGTTTTGAATGATTAAGTGATTTTAGTTTTTTGTCAATTTCTAAATACTTAGGCTTATAGAATTCTGCTTCAATTCTATTAGCTCCTTCAATTTTTGACTTCTCTATTATGTTTATTGTTGCCATATCTCATTCCCAAAAAAACAATTCTTGTTCTTGAGCAAATTTGATAAACTCCTGCGCAATCTCATCGCAATCGTGGTCAATTATTAAATGCTGATGTTTATCTAATTTCAATTCTCCGTTTTCATCTTTAATATAAACTGTATTTCCACTGTTGTCTTTACCTGCTCTTTCACTAACTGCAAAAAATATTGGATAGTTTAATTCTTCAGCTGCTTTTTGTGCTAAGCCAATTCTTGCGATAAGATTTCAACTGACTTTGCATCTACAACAAACCACTGCAATTGTGTTCTAAAATGGAAAGACGCAAGTTTCTTTTTCTTGTCAGAAAGGTTACGCAAATAACCAGATTTGCCTTTAAATGATTTGGATTTTTCCGCAAGTTCTTTTTCAAGAGCTGCAATTGCCTCTTTCAAATCTTCCTCTGTAATTACTTCTTGTCTCTTCTTCATCTCCGTTTTCCTTTTCATCAATGCTTGGTGGTTCTGAAACTTCAAAAGCAATTTGCAATTCCGTTTTCAATAATTCAGGTAAATCATCTTCAGTAAGTTTTTTATTTACCAAAAGTGACTTTAATTCTTCTTCAAAATAATTATCCCACTCATTTTCGTGTTGAGCAATAATGTTTTGGATTTGTTTAACTTCTTCGGGAGTATATTTTTGCAAAAAGATTACAGATGTTTTTGTGCCTGTATGAGGTTTGAAAGTATTTACATTTAAACCAACTACTGCAAGCAAACGAGCTTTATCAAAAATAAAATTACGTATGTTCAGGTCACTGCTATTGTTTAATCTACCCTGCGGTAAAACGATAGCACATCTTCCAGCAGGTTTATATTTTTTGCTACCCGATATTCCACTTCCATTTTTTAGCATGTTCAAACAACGTTCAATAAAAAGAATATCTCTGCCAATTTTGCTTTGTGTTTTCCCATTTTTCTCAGCAAGTAAAAAATGTTTGAGAATACTTTTTTCTCCAATAGGTCCGGCAAATGGCGGATTGGTAAGTAGTACATCAAAATCCATAAACTTGTATAGTTCTTTATTTTCATCATTTGCTTTTGGCTCATCAAATTCTGTAAGCATGTCTTTAAATCCTGCTTTACCTGTTTCATCCCACTTGTCAGATTCAAGAGAATTGAGTTCGTAAATATTTGTCTTTCCGTCACCTGCAATAAGATTTATTGCTTTTGAAATCTTTACCGCTCTCGGGCTTGTATCAATTCCGTAAACATTTTCACTTGCATAGTCCTTTATTTCCTGTGGTAATCCTTCAGCTGTGAATTGTTCACCTGCGACCCAAAAAATTGTATGTACCGTAAAACCTGCCGAACCACATGCAGGGTCAACCATTTTCTCTGTGATTTTTGGATTCATCATTTTCACACACATATCAATTACCCAACGTGGTGTGAAGTATTGACCTTTTTTACCCTTTGCAATTTCGGTAACTAAATATTCAAAAGCATCATCAATAACTTGTAAATTTGCATTGAATAAACGGATGTTCTGAAGAAAGGAAACACAAACTACAAGATGAGTCGCTGAAAGTTTTATTTCTTCATCTCTATTAAATATTCCTTTCCATTTGTTCGCTGCGGCACGAAGCAAATCCGTGATTTTACTTTTTAGTTCAATTGGGCTTTCACCATAAATGCGAAAATGAATTTTTCTTTTTCGAGATTTATCATTTACTGCTGCCCATTCGTCAAAAAGTTTTGCATAAATAAGTTTAAAAACTTCATCAAAGCTATCATCAATACCTTTGGCATTAGCCAACACTAAATTTTCGAGATCAAGAATTACGCTTTTTAGTGATAGTTTTTCTTTAACAAGTTTGTTTTCGATTTTGAGTTTATCAATTGTCCATGGATTACCAATTACAGATTGCAATGTCTGATCCACTGTTGGTATTTCATCAATGTTTGCAAAAAATGTTAGGGTCTTCGCGATGTAGAACAATCATTTCTTTACCATTACTCCAAACACCAAGCGGTGAACCTTCATCATTGCAGTACACTTTAAGTTGCTTAATACCGTCGATTCTCTTTGGCTTCTTGATTTCGAAAATCATGTAAACATGTCTCTGTCCTTATGATAAATAATTATATCGGCCGCTTTATCGTGGATACCTGAACCTTTCCAAATAGAAATTTCAACTCCTATACGTTCTTTAGGATAATGATATTCGTCAAGGATTTTTTTAATCCAAAGTTGTCTTACAATTTCTTCGGGTTTTATAGGTCGGTCTTTGTCACTGCCCAAACATTTAATATAGGGTTTGCCGCCCTTGTCAAAGATTTGTTTCTCTAACCAATCAACATGCTTTCTATTGAACAAAGTGAGGTCATATTTGCCTTTTTCACTTCTTAATATTTCATTGATGTTATATATCATAGCATATTAAATTCTTTGATTGGAACGATTTCGGATAAGGATATTTTTGCCATATTATTATGCTGATTATTGTTTACCCAAATTTAGAATATATTTTATAAAGAAGTATAATTCTTAATAAAAATAATAGGTGCGGTCGAAACCTCACCAGCTAATTAAATAACATCTAACCAAATCTTTGATGTCTTGATTGCCAATCAAAATAACCCGATATTCGCTCACGCAATAATCCCAATAATCAAAGACAAAGTGATGAAGGAAATACGAGAAAAAATAAATTCTATTGATGATAAAATGCTTAAACTTCTTGCCGAAAGAAGAGAACTAAGTGTTGAGATTATCAAATTTAAAGAATGAAGAAAAATCATCCATCGAGATAAGTGAAAGAGAAAAACAATTATTAACCAGGCTTGATTGAAGCTGGCAGAGAGTATGGTTTGGACACTCATTATGTTTCAAAAATCTTCCAGGAAATTATAAGTGATTCGATTCGTATACAAAATAAATTTGTACTTGATTCATCAAACGTTTCTGAAAAATCTAATACCCTGACAGTTTCAATACAAGGCATTGAAGGCTCGTACAGTTATTTAGCAGCTAATCAGTTCTTTAGTGATTCCGGAAAAGATATTCACTTTAAAAAATATAATACATTTGATGAAGTTGTTGAGTCGGTTGAAGATTCAACATCGGATTATGCAATCCTCCCGATTGAAAATACAACAAGCGGAAGTATAAATGATGTGTATGATGCATTGCAAAGCAGCAATCTTCAAATTATCGGTGAAGAAATATTTCCTGTTAAACATTGCTTTGCTTACACTTGAAGATGTTCCTTTAAACAGCATTAAAAAAGTTTTTACACATTACCAGGCAGCAAGACAATGCAGTAAGTTTTTAAAAGTCTATTCCTAATGCTGAAGTTGAACTGTTACCTGATACTGCAAAATCTGTTGAGTACATTAAAGAAAAAGGTGATAAAACTTTTGCAGCAATAGCAAGCAAAGAAGCTGCAGAGATTTTTGATGTTGTTGTGCTAAGAGAAGATATTGCAAATCAACAGGGAAACTTTACAAGATTTTTAATTTGTTCACGTGATCCAATAAAAGTTGATGAGCGAATTCCAGCTAAAACTTCTCTTATACTTGCAACTGCACATAAGCCTGGTTCGCTTGTTGAAGCTCTGTCCGTTTTTCGTGATTATCAAACAAACATGACTAAGCTGGAATCACGCCCGATAATTGGCAATCCGTGGGAAGAAATGTTTTACTTGGATTTCCTGGGAAATATTCAGGATCAAAAAGTTAAATCTTTACTTGATGAGGTTGGTAAACATACAAGATATTTGAAGGTTCTTGGCTGTTATCCAGCCAAAGATGTAGAGAAAACTAAAGTTGAAAGAATTGCTTTTAAGACAAGAAGAAGTTAAACAAACAATTATTAGTTTCAGAGGTAAAGCAAGAAACAAAATCCAAATCAAAAGTTTCTTATAAACTTGCAAGCAGAGATTATAAAAGCGATGACACAATTATTTCTGTTAGAGATGTAAAAATTGGCGGCGGTAATTTTATAATTATGGCCGGTACCTTGTTCAGTTGAATCTTATAATCAGATATATTGATTGTGCAAGAGAAGTAAAAGAATAATTTTGCCCACATATTACGCGGCGGATGTTTTAAGCCACGAACTTCTCCGTATGCGTTTCAAGGATTAGGATTTGAAGCATTAGATTATTTAAAATCTGCAGGTGATAATTACGATCTTCCAATCATTACAGAAGTTCTTTCAATTGACCAAGTCGAAAAAGTTGCTGAGAAATCCGATATACTTCAAATCGGTGCAAGAAATATGCAGAACTTTTCTTTGCTTTCGGAAGTTGGAAAATCATTTCGTCCCGTAATGCTTAAACGAGGTTTGATGGCTTCGATAGAAGAGCTGCTTAATGCAGCAGAATACATTCTTGCTCGTGGAAACAGACAGGTTATTTTATGCGAACGAGGAATCCGAACCTTTGAAACAGCTACACGAAATACTTTAGATCTTAGTGCAATTCCTGTTCTTAAAGAACTAACACATCTTCCAATTATTGTAGATCCATCACACGCAGTTGGTCAGCGTGATAAAGTTATTCCTTTGGCAAAAGCGGCAAAAGCTGTTGGTGCGGATGGAATAATGGTTGAGATTCATCCCGATCCTGATAAAGGCTTTAAGCGATGGTGAACAATCAATGCGGTTTGATCAATTCAGATTAATGACACAAGAACTTGAGAAAATGAATTGAGCATAAATAGTATTGCAATTATTGGATTAGGATTAATTGGTGGTTCATTTGCAAAAGCTATTAAAGCATGCAAATCCAGAAATGATTATTTCTGCTTTTGATAAACCGGATATTCTTGTGAAAGCATTAGAAGATAGAGTGATTGACTTTGAACTATCAGATATAAACACTCGCTGCAAAATGATATAATATTTCTTGCATTACCGATTGAAGAAAGTTTAAATGCTTTTCGTATTCTTTCACCACAGCTAAATGAAAATCAAATTATTTCTGATCTTTGCAGTGTGAAAGGAATATTTGCTGATAATTGGAGAAACGTTTTCAAGTAAAGGAACATACATAGGTGCTCACCCGATGACGGGAAAAGAAAGAAGCGGTTATGATAATTCTGATTCTCTTTTATTTGAAAACTCTATCTTCATTATTTGTTCAGAAAATAATAGTTCAACGTTATTTAATGAATACTTAAATCTTGTACGGTTAATCGGGGCAAGAATAACTTTGATTGATCCGTATTTACATGATAAAATAGTATCCAGAGTTTCACATCTTCCACAACTGTTATCTGTGCTTCTTGTTAATCAAGCTTCAGCAAAAAGAAGAGGAATTGTCGGTTTTAGACTTTGCAGCAGGTGGATTTCGGGATATGACAAGAATAGCTTCAAGTGATTTTAATATGTGGGAATCAGTTATAAAGTACAATAAGACTGATATTTTACACTCATTAAATATTTTTCAAGATCACATCTCCTCAATGAAGAAATTGGTTGAAGATGAAAACTTTAAAGAGATAAATGAGTTATTCGAAAAGGCAAGACTTGCACGAAATGAAATTCCAATTAATACTAAAGGATTTATTGATCCATTGTATGATATTACTATTTTTGTAAAAGACCAACCTGGAATGATTAGCAAAATATCCACGATACTTTTTGAAAATGATATAAACATTAAAGACATAGAACTTTTAAAGATCAGAGAAGGAACCGGTGGTAATTTCAAGTTTTATTTTGAAACCGAAAAAGATGCTGAAAAAGCTAAAGGACTCATAACAGAAATAGGATTTAATATTCGTTAAGTTTGTTAAATCAATAATGTTTTATTTTACTTCAACTTTAATTTGAAATATGCATGTACGAATATCAAAAAAATAATACATTCTTTGCACAAGCTCCCGGTATGATGGAGGAAATTTGTGAACAAGAATTAATTGAACTAGGTGCTATTAATACGAAAACAGCTTACAGGGGAATATATTTTGAGGCTGACCCCACAACGCTTTACAGAATAAACTATACAGCTAGAACAATATCACGAGTTTTGGCACCCTTAAAAAATTTCTACTGCCGAGATGCAAAAGCAATAATGAAAGAGGCCGAGAGTATAGAGTGGGAAAAAATATTTTCTGTTGATCAAACCTTTGCAATTACTTCGTCTGTTACAAAGAGCACAATTAACAATTCATTGTACGCCTCGCAAGTTTTGAAAGATGGAATAGCAGATTACTTCCGTGCTAAGTACCAAAAAAGACCAAATGTAGATACAGTTGCTCCCGATGTTAGATTTAATTTATTTATTGAAAAAGATAAAGCAATATTAAGTTTAGATACTTCCGGTGAATCATTACACAAAAGGGGATACAGGCTTCTTGCAGGTGAAGCTCCGATGCAGGAAACTCTTGCTGCAGCAATTATTAGATTAAGCAAATGGGATGGCGAAAAACCTTTGCTTGATTGTATGTGCGGCTCCGGTACAATTTTATGCGAGGCTTTAATGCATTATTGCAGAATTCCTGCACAGAAACTAAGAAAGAATTTTGGTTTTTTTTACTTGCCCGATTTTAATAAAGAAATTTGGGAAAAACTTAAACAACAATACGATCAAAAAATAAGACCTCTGCCAAAAGGATTAATCAGCGGCAGTGACAGATCACAGATAACACTTAAAATTGCAAATGATAATTTATCAAGATTACCATATTCAGAAGCAATAACTTTATCAGCACATCCGTTCCAGCATATCAAACAATTTGAAAATGGAATACTAATTACAAATCCACCTTATGGAATTAGACTTGGTAAAAGAGATGAAGTTGAAGAACTGTATAAGGAACTTGGTGATTTTCTTAAAACAAAATGCAAAGGCACAACAGCATTTATTTATACAGGTGATCCATCTTTAAGAAAATATATTGGTTTAAAAACTTCTAAACGAATTCCATTGGTTAACGGAAAACTTGAAGGTGTTTTAGTACAAATCGATAGTTATGAAGGAAGCAAAAAAATGAAATATCAATCAAATGATGATAGTCCCGGTACATAATGATTTGATCAAGATTTATTCGTCCATAATTTAACTCAAGAAATTCAATAAAATATTTAGTGGTGACCATGATTTATAGATACATTGTTCTAATATCCATTTTTCTTTCAGGGTTTATATTTTCGCAAAATTATCCTGACCAGCAATATGTTTTTAATATTGATTCAATATTTCAAAACATTGAGACGAATGAAGGAATAAGACTTAGTGATGATGGCAACTGTATTATGCTTGAAGATAGTCTGACAAACGGTTATGTAATATTAAACGCACAGTACTCTCAAGAGCCATTTAATGTAGGATTACCATCCTGGAATGGAACTGCCCCTGATGATAATAGCGGGTTTAAAGTTCAAATGAGATTTCCCTATGGCAGCAGCTGGTCTTCCTGGTTAACTGTAGGATTTTGGAAGTCCAATATTTGGACTAGTTACGGATCAACAAGTTATGGAGGAGGATATATCGACTATGATACTGCAATATTATACGCTTATCAAAGTGGTTGGCAGTTCAAAATAATAATGACACGCAAATCAATTAGTGATGCTTCTCCAACTTTACATAAACTTAGTTTTTTTGTAAGTGATTCACGAACGACAACCTCTGCAGACTATAATCAAATATTGAATGATAATCCTCCTGAGATTTTTATCCCTACTGATTTTATTTATCAATATGATGTGGATCCAGTGATTGGCGGAAGTATCTGTTCTCCTACATCCGTTTCAATGTGTTTACGTAGTTATAACATTCCGGTGGATCCTTATCTGTTTGCCCTTGATACTTATGACCCATATTTTGATATGTTTGGTATATGGCCAAGAGTTGTACAAAATGCATCCGAATTTGGTTTAGATGGTGCAGTTACCCGGTATCGTACCTGGAGTGAAGCAAGAGAAGTACTTGCTAACGGAGGAAGAATTTGTATGTCCATTGGTGAACCACTTTATTCAGGACATTTAGTAATGCTTGCTGGATTTACCAGTGATGGAAGACCAATTGTTCATGATCCCGCCCAATATAATGGATATTCATATATCTTTAGTAAAAGTGATATATCTCATTCCTGGTTTGATAAAGGCGGTGTTGCTTATACTTTTTATAATTCTGACAGCAATACGGTATCAGTAGAAAATCCATATGAGTTAGCATCAACAGTTAATGATTTTAAATTATATCAAAATTATCCTAATCCATTTAATCCTGTTACAAGTATTAAGTTTTCAATAAACAACAAACAATTTGTTTCATTAAAAGTCTATGATGTTTTAGGAAATGAAGTTGCAGTGCTTCTTAGTGAAGATTTAAATTCCGGAAATTATATCATTGATTACAATGCAGGTTATTTATCTTCAGGAGTGTATCTCTATAAACTTCAGGCAGGCAGTTATACTGAAACAAGGAAAATGATATTGATGAAGTAACGACAAATATCATAATAGTAAATATTATGACATTTTTAACTATTTATTTCTATAAAAGTAAAAACAGAATATAATTTGGAAAAATATCTAGTAATATCTGCTTATTTTGGAAAATAATCCAAATAACTCATCCATTTAGCTTTTATCCTTGAAAATATTAAGGAACATTTTATTATGGAAAATATTCATAATAACTTGGTTCATTCTGGAAAATATTCATAATTTTATACTCAAATTTTAATTATAATGGAAAAATTCAAAATGAGTGAAATAATATTTGCATCGTCAAATTCTCAAGAAGCATATAAAATCTCTAAAATGCTTCAAGAGAAGAAAATTCGGAAGATAGCTCCAAGAATTTATTCAACAAATCTTGAAGAAGCACCTTCTGCAATTGTCCAACGAAACATTCTTGAGATATTGGGAAATCTATATCCGGAAGCGGTTCTAAGTCATCGCTCTGCTTTTGAATTTAAACCAACAACAACAAATAATTTATTTGTTACTTATACATATACAAAAAAAATAAAGTTACCTGGTATTACAATAAATTTTCTTGAGGGTAAAGGTCCCATTGATGGAGATAATAAAATGATAGGGGAGCTTTATATTGCTTCAGAACCCAGAAGATTTCTAGAGAATCTACAAATAACAAAAAAGACTGGTCCTGATTCAAAGATCATTAAGCATTCCGCAAATAGAAGAAAAGCTAGATGATATTCTTAGAATAAAAGGTGAAGAAGGATTAAATAGTCTACGTGATAAGGCAAGGGATTTATCCAAAATATTGAATATGCAAAAAGAATATGAGTTGTTAAATAAAATCATTGGTGCGTTATTTACAACTAAAGCCGTCAAAAATATCTAAAGTCTGATCTTGCACTTTCTCGTTCAGTTGGTCTTCCTTATGATAGGCATCAGGATTGAAATTTTTGAGATACTTTTTAATTATCTGCATAACAAATCGTTTCAAGAGTACCCGGCAAATAATTTAACACAAAACTCATTTAGAAACTTTGCTTTTTTCGAAGCTTACTTTTCTAATTACATAGAAGGTACTGTGTTTGAAGTATCAGAAGCAAAAGAAATTGTTGATACTGGTATTCCAATGCCTGCACGTAGTGACGATTCGCACGATGTTCTTGGAACTTATCAGCTTGTCTCAAATAAAAATGAAATGAAAATTATCCCCAAAGATGAAAACGAACTTTTACAATTGTTGCAATCAAGACATAAGGTTTTGCTATCCGCTCGAACTGATAAACATCCTGGTGATTTCAAAACTAAAAATAATAGAGCTGGTGATACTCACTTTGTAGATTCTAAATTGGTTCGTGGGACACTAACTCGCGGCTTTAACTATTACAAAATATTAACAGATCCATTTGCTCGTGCAGCTTATATCATGTTCATCGTAAGTGAAGTACATCCGTTTGAAGATGGCAATGGTAGAATTGCACGCGTTATGATGAACTCTGAATTAGTAAATCGCAATCAATGTAAAATAATTGTTCCAACAGTTTATCGTGAAGATTATTTACTAACATTAAAAAAACTTACAAGAGATAAAGACCCTGTCCCTTATGTCGAAATGCTTACAAAAGCACATAGATTTAGTGCAAACCTTCACAATGATAACTATGACGAACTGTATAAATATTTAGAAACTCACAACGTTTTTTCCGAACCCGATGAAGGAAGACATTTAATAATAGATTAGAATTATTTTTGGTAAATTTTATATCAGCTGTGTTCATAGAAACTCCATACATAAAAAAGCGAAAGTCATCGGGTATTGTTGGCTACCAAATAAAAAAAAAGTCCAAATACAATTTGTATTCGAGCTTTTAATAGTACACCCGCAGGGATTCGAACCCCGAACCTTCTGATCCGTAGTCAGATGCTCTATCCAATTAAGCTACGGGTGCATTGAAAAATTACAACGCAAATATATAACAATTCCACTAAGCTTTAAAATAAAAAGGGTGTCCAAAGACACCCTTAAATTAGAAATTTAGATCAGAATTATTTTGTTCTTGTAAATTCAATTCTTCTGTTCTTTTGTTTGCCTTCTTTGGTCTTATTGTCGGCAATTGGTTTATCTTCGCCATAACCAACTATGGTTATTCTACTAGCATCTATACCTTTGCTTACTAACCAGGTTTTAACAGATTCTGCACGGCCTTGAGATAGTTTTAGGTTACTCTTTGCACTACCGTCGCTATCAGTATGTCCGACTATTTCAACAGAAATATCCTGATATGTCTGTAATGTTTTAAGAGCTTTCATCAAAGTATTTTCTGATTCTGGTTTAATAGTAGTTTTGTTAACGTCAAAAGTAATGCCTTCTAGAATAATCGGGACACCAATCTTAACAACATCATCTTCAGCGTTAAGCGGGTCGGTTCCGCGTTTAACTTCTGTATAGTCATCAACAGTACCGGCATCTGTATCTTTATTCATTGGATTAGTCTTATATTTTAAGATTTCCTCAGAATCAGATAATCCGTCACCGTCAGTATCAGCTTTTAATGGATCAGTTTTATACTTCATAACTTCATCACCATCAGTTAAACCATCTTTATCTGTATCGGTTTTTAGCGGGTCAGTTTTATACTTCATTACTTCATCATAATCGATTAAACCATCGTCATCCGTATCAACCTTTAATGGATCAGTCTTATATTTAAGAACTTCATCTCCATCTGATAAACCATCACCGTCGGTATCAACTACGAGGGGATTTGTTTTTGTGCTTTTAACTTCTTCAAAATCATTTAATTGATCACCGTCGGTATCAACTACTAAAGGATCGGTTTTGTATGTTAAGAATTCTTCACCGTCATTTAAGCCGTCGCCGTCTGTATCTGCATTTTTAGGATCTGTGCCTATTTTAACTTCGTCACATTT
Source organism: uncultured Ignavibacteriaceae bacterium (assembly GCA_963714775.1). Lineage (GTDB taxonomy): Bacteria > Bacteroidota > Ignavibacteria > Ignavibacteriales > Ignavibacteriaceae > IGN3. The sequence goes on along the minus strand of CAVQQN010000072.1, from coordinate 15,361 downwards.
TCCTAAACCGTCCATATCTTTATCGGCTTTACAGTTTTCGCCAGTAAAGGTTAAACCTAATGAGGCATTAAAATATGCATCCCAAAGATCATCAGGACCTGATCTATATGAATCAAGATCGTAAGTAGAAGATAAAGCTCCACCAAGAGCAAAATCTAAAAATACTCTTTCACCAAGAGCAAACTCAGCACCTATACCTGCTGGTATAATCGCTACCCATCCATCTTCTTCAGTAGCTTTTCCACCAACGTCTGTTGGTTTTGTATCAACACTAAAGTTCATTACACCGCCGCCAACGTAGAAATATGGATTCCATCCTTTAAGATCAAAAGGACTAACCCTGAATCGTAAATGAATTGGAATGATAGTAGTCTCATATTCTCCAAAAGTGGTAACATTTACGTCATCAAAATATGCTTTACCTGCATATTTTCCGTAACCAGCATTGATTGACATTTCTAATGCTTTAGTTAACTCAAAACCGAAGAATGCTTCACCAAGCCAGGAGGCTTTAAACCAATCGAAAGATGTATTGTCATTACCACTTAATCCCAAGTTTGCAAATTCATTTTCCGGGAATAAGATACTTCCACGAATACCGAATTTTGTTCCCCAATCTTTAAACTGGGCGTAGTTTTGTTGACTCATAGCAACTAAGCCTACGACAATGAACAAATAGACTAATTTTTTCATTTTTTCCTCATTTCGTTATTGAATTAATTTGCCAGATCAAATCTAATGAAGCTAAGTTGCTTAGTTCAAAAGATATGTTAATAAAATATAGAATATTTCTAATCAAAGACAAAATAATCAAATACAATTTTAGTCTGTTAAAAATTCACTTTCTAAGGGTATAGCTGGCTTAACTAAAAGAACTTCTTCCTTTAAAAGTGATACTTGTCCAGTTGGCATCCCTTTACGTTTTACTACATATTTTTTAAGAGTGTATGAAACAGGTACGATGCCTGCAGTTTTAGCTTTACTATGATATGCTGCTAAAGAAGCTATTTTTTTAAGAATGTTTTTAGGAATGGCTTCTTTTGTGTTTTCAACACTTAATATAACATGAGAACCAGAAACAGAACGAGCATGAAACCAATAATCATTCTGTTTTGCAAATTTTGTGGTCAATAAATCATTGTTCTGAGAATCCTTACCTACATATACGTGATACTTATTTTCGATTAGATAATGTTTAAACTTAGAAGACAAATCGTCATCAGAATTTGATCTTACTTCATCTTTCATTTTTAATTCTTTCATAATCTTATTTATTTCTTCTATAGAATTATCTTGTAATATTCTTTGCTGCAAATATTTTATTTTTTCAAACTCTTTATTGCTATCGGCGTACATCTTTTTTGATTTAACAAATTTTATTTTACTATCTTTGGCTTTCTCAAAATATTTATCAGCATTTTTTTGTGGGGATAACTTGCTATCCAATTTTATAATTATTTTTTTATCAGGATCGTTAATTTCATAAATATCACTTAACTCAATTTCCGAGGCACCACTCTTTATATTATTTAAGTTAATTAATATAAGATTTGCAATTTTGTTGTATTCTTCTTTCTGCGAGCCTTTTTCGATTACGGTGAGTAAATTATTTAATCTTGATGAAAGCTTTTTTAGTTCTTTATCAATAAAAGAATTTACCTTTTTTAGTTTATCAAACTTCTCTTCAGATTGATACTTTTTTGTCAAAAAATTATTAAATGCAACAGGAAAATTATCATATGATTCTTTATTAAATCCGGAAAAGATTTTTAACGAACTAAAACCAATATGAACTTCATTAGACTTATCATCAAAAAAAACAGCAGGCTTATCCGAGGCAATATTTTTTAGGACAAGCAGCAGCAATTCAGAATCCTTGTCAGTTTCAGTTTTTCTTGCTTTTACTTCATTCTCAATTTCACGCCCAATAAAACGAAAGTCTTTTCTAATCTCACTGATATCTTTACCAGTAATTAAGTTATTATCAGGATAAATGAATTGATCGGTGTACTTTTTTTCTGAAAACTCAATTAAAGTCCGAGATAGAATTCCTTCATCTTCATTTTTGAAAGATTGAATACCATTATTAGATTTTAGAAACAGGTTAGTGTATTTCCCCCTAATTGTAAAAAACAAATCTCCTTTGTCTGTTACAATTCTTATTATTCTGTCATCGCAGGCAATCAAAACGTTATCTATAACGGCCTCAATAAGTTCATCAAAAAAGGTAACGGTGTTTTTCCGGGCCCTTGAAAATTTGCTCCTGACATTAATGAACGGTTCACTATGATTTACAGAAAATTCCATATATATATCTTCATCTTTAAATAGATGTATTATTAAGCGATCTTTTTCCTGCGAAAATATGCTTAGTATTTTCTTTCCGGAAAGAAGAGACTTTAATTCAATTGTCAATCTATTTAGATAGTAATAACTTTTATACATAAAAAATTCTGTTATTAAGTGGTAATCTAATTATAATCATACAAAAGATGTTAATGAGTTAGATAGCAGTTTGTTAAAAATTTGCACTATTGATATATTTATACCAATGAAAAATTTCCTCGAATATCCTTTTGTAAAAAAAGCACTTATCGGATTGGGGATTATAATTGCTATAATTCTCATATTCGATTTTATTTTACTACCTCTATACGTCAGCGGGGCTGAGATAAATGTTCCAAATGTTGTCGGGATGACTGAGGAAGAAGCTTTTGAAAAGTTAAAAGATGCTGATTTCAATCCTCAAATATCAGATACCTCATTTGGTGTTTCTCTGCCTCTAGGCAGGATATTTTTACAGAAACCGGAAGCTGGAAAATTTGTAAAAGAAGGAAGAACAATTTATTTGTTTATCAGTGGTGGCGATCAAATTATTTCTGTACCACTGTTAAAAGGAAAATCAGTGCGTGATGCAAGATTTGCGTTAGAAAGAATTGGACTGAAACCCGGAAACATAGAAGAACTTGTCTCAACATATCCAAAGGATATGGTATTTGATCAGCAGTTTGCTGAAGGTACAAAACTTAAAAGAGGGCAGAGTGTTGGTATTTCTGTTAGTATTGGTAAGGGTGCCGGAAACATTATTGTTCCGGATTTAATTGGCAAATCTTTAACTGAAGCACAGAGAATTTTATCAGACAGCACATTAATTGTTGGGAAAATTAACTACCAGATTTCTAATACTCTTTTACCTAATACTGTTCTTGATCAATATCCTGCTCCGGGAAATCAATTAAACAGTGGTAGTTCAATAGATCTTTTTATTACTAAAGAAGGTAGATTAGAAGAAAGAACGGAATTTCCAAATTAGAATTAAACGAGACTAAAATGAAACTTTTAGCACCATCAATTTTATCGGCAGATCTTTCAAATCTAACCCAGCAAATTCGCTTAGTAGAAATGAGCGGTGCCGATTGGATTCACTGCGATATTATGGATGGAAATTTTGTTCCTAATATTACATTCGGGCCCGTTCTTGTTCAGGCAGCAAAAAGTTGCACCAAACTTCCTCTAGATGTTCATTTGATGATTAAAAATCCTGATAATTATTTGGAAGATTTTCGAAAAGCAGGAGCCGATATTATATCTGTTCATTTTGAGGAAGTGGTTCATCTTAATAGAACAATTAATCAAATAAAAGGATTAGGTGCAAAGGCAGGTGTAGTAATAAATCCTTCAACCCCAGTTGCATCATTAAAAGATATTGCGGAGTATATTGATTTACTACTTATTATGACTGTTAACCCTGGGTTTGGAGGACAAAGTTTTATTTCAAACTCTCAGCGAAGAATTGCGGAGGCAGTTGAATTAAGAAATTCACTTAAAACTAATTTTTTAATCGAGGTTGATGGAGGCATTAACAGTAAGACTATTAAATCAGTTCTAAATGCCGGATGTGATGTTTTTGTTGCTGGATCTTCTATTTTTCATTCGGATAATATTGCAGCATCAACCACTGAATTGAAGAATCTGATTTCAGTTTGATAACATCCTGTAATTGCTTATTCAAATAAAGCGGCATTGATCCGCTTTTTTATTTAGATAAAACCTCTCTGAATTTATTAATGGTAACAGAATTAAAATATATTTTTAACAATAGGGAGATTACATTTAATTACCCGAATATTATGGGAATTCTAAATGTAACCCCTGATAGTTTTTCTGATGGAGGGAAGTACTTTTCGGAATTATCTGCAGTAGATTACGCATTAAAAATGGTTGATGATGGTGCTGATATTATAGATATCGGGGGTGAATCTACAAGACCGGGTTCTGATTCGGTTAGTCTAAATGATGAATTGCAAAGGACAATTCCTGTTATAAAACGATTAGTAAAACTTAGAAAAAATTTGGTTATTTCTATTGATACAACTAAAAGTGAAGTTGCACGCCAGGCACTGGATTCCGGAGCAAGCATTATAAATGATATAAGCGGATTGACTTTTGATAGAGAAATGATAGAAGTTGCTAAAAATTATTTAGCCAGTGTTATTATCATGCACATAAAAGGTAATCCCAAAACAATGCAGAAAAATCCTTACTATGAAGACGTTGTAAAGGAAGTGCATAATTTTCTTTATCAACAAAGTCAAAAAATAAAACTTAATGGAATTGATAAAATTATTATAGATCCGGGAATTGGTTTTGGGAAAAGAGTTAATGATAATTTAGAGTTGATCAAAAGATTAGAGGAATTTCAATCAATAGGATATCCTGTAATGGTCGGATTATCTAGAAAATCGTTTTTAGGTAAAATACTTGATTTAAATCTAGATGAAAGAGATATTGCAACCGTTATAATGGAAACTGCATCTGTACTTAAATCAGCCAGAATAATTCGTACACATAATATAAAATATTGCACTCAAATGGTTAAATTAGTTTCACACATTTTATAAAATAAATGATAGATCTTTTTAAAATAGGTTTTCTTACTATAACACTTTCTGATGTCATCGACATAGCTATTGTTTCATTCATATTCTATAAACTATATACTATTTTGCGCGGCACAATTGCTGCACAAATATTTATAGGATTAATAATAATTATTTTAGTTTCTTTCATTTCGGAACTGCTTAAATTTAGAGCAATTTACTGGTTGCTACGATTGATAACAGATATTTGGGTAATTGCTTTTGTAATTTTATTTCAGCCAGAAATAAGAAGATTATTAGTTTTGTTAGCACGTAATCCTTTTTTCAGAGCATTTACAAAAGCAGAATCACACGAGGTTGCAGATATTGTTGCCGATGCAGCATTTCAATTATCACAACATCAACATGGGGCACTAATTGTTTTAATAAAATCATCTGGAATAAGAGGATTTGCAGAGACAGGTGAAATATTGAATGCCAGAATTAGTGTTCCATTAATTACATCGATATTTTATCCAAGATCTCCGCTGCACGACGGAGCAATTATCATAAATAAAAACTTTATTGAAGCAGCAAGATGTACATTGCCTTTATCTCAGCAGAATTCTGTAAAAGGAGAAAGCCTTGGTATGCGGCATAAGGCAGGACTCGGGATTACAGAGCAAGCTGATGTTCTTAGTGTAATTGTATCAGAAGAAACCGGCAGTATTTCTCTTGCTGAAAATGGTGAACTTATAAGAGGTATATCTAAGGATGCTCTAAAAAGAAGATTGAACAAAGCATTAAAAGGACCTGATAAAAAAGGTTGGAAAGGTTTTATTGACCAAATTAAATCTCGCAAGTAAAATTTGTGCAGTGATTCCTTTTTATAATGAAAAACCTTTTATCCTAAATGTTGTTCTTGATACTTTAAAATATGTAGACAATATTATTGCCGTTAATGATGGTTCGGAAGACGGTTCAGAAAAACTTATTCAAGATTTAGAGAATGTAATTCTTTTGGATCTTAGATCGAATTATGGAAAAGGCAAAGCTCTTCAGGTTGGGTTTGATGAATGCTTAAAGAATGAATTTGATATTATTGTTACTCTCGATGGTGATAATCAACACGAAGCTAAATATATTCCTATATTTATTGAAAAGTTAAAAGTTTTTGATATAGTAATTGGCAATAGACTTGCTAATACCAAATCAATGCCATTGCAAAGAATACTTAGCAATAGGATAACTTCTTTTTTCCTAACATTAAAAACCGGTCAAAAAATACTAGATAGTCAATGCGGATTTAGAGCTTATAAAAAAGAAGTTTTACAAAGTGTAAAAACAAACTGTGTTGGTTATGAAGCAGAAAGTGAGATATTGATTTATGCTTCAAGAAAAGGATACCAAATCGGATTTGTTAATATTCCAACAATTTATGGTTTTGAAAAAAGTAAGATGAATCCAATAAAAGCGATCTCAGGATTTATTAAAGTATTGTTTAAGTAACACTATCATGAAAAGGAAATGGGAAATTGAAAAACTCAAAGATTCAAAGCAGTTTAGAAAATCTGCAAATATTGTCTTAAAAACTCGAATTGAGAGTTTATTAGATTTTAGTGAGAAGTATTTTAAAAATCAGACAGTTGAAAATTTGCATGATGTAAGAATTGCACTAAGAAGAGTCCGATATTCAATGGAACTGTTTATTGTGTCTTATGATAGAAAGGTCTTTCTTAAATTATATAATAAAGTTCAATCACTACAGGATAATTCGGGTGCGGTAAGAGATGTTGATATATCGGTTGAGAATATCAATTCTTTAGTTGCCGAAAATCAAATTAATATTGATTCGGAATTTTTGGATAAGGCAAAAGCGAAAAAAAATATACTTGAAGAAAAGTTTAAATTAGAGCTAATGAAATTTACTTTAAGTAAATTTCTAAAAGATTTCTTAAAACAAATATCCTAACAGAGGAGATTTAATTATGAAACTAAAATATTTTGGTCACTCAGCTTTTCAAATAACTTCAAATTCTGGAATTAAAGTCTTAATCGATCCATTCCTGGATAACAATCCGTTAAGCCCGGTAAAATCAAAAGATGTTGATGCTCAGTTTATAATTCTAACTCACGGACACGGCGATCATGTTGGAGATGGATTGAAAATTGGGAAACGATGCAACTCACTTTTTATCTGCGTTAACGAACTTGCAGAGTGGGTTAAATCAAAAGGACTGAATGCTCATAATATGCACATTGGTGGAGCACACAACTTTGATTTTGGTCGTGTTAAATTCACAATCGCACATCACGGTTCATTAACACCGGATAATCAATATGCAGGTGAACCTTCTGGTGTTTTAGTTACAATCGATGGTAAAACAATTTATCATACTGGCGATACAGGATTATTTTACGATATGAAACTTATTGGAGAAATGAATCCAATCGATTATATGCTTCTTCCTATTGGAGATAATTTTACAATGGGAATTAAAGATGCTGTAAAAGCGGTGGAATTGGCTAATCCTAAAAATGCTATTCCTATGCATTATAATACATTTCCTGTAATAAATTCAGATCCCAATGAATTTAAGAAATTATTGGAGGCAAAAGGAATAAATTGTAAAGTAATGAGTTTTGGCGAAGATATAGAATTATAATTTTAACTGTTTATATATAGCTGATATTCATTTATCTTTGAACTCAATTTTTAACAATTCTATTTAGATGGCAAAAATAATTTCTATTGCAAATCAGAAAGGTGGAGTGGGAAAGACGACCACTACCATTAATTTATCTTCGCTGTTAGCTGCTGCCGAAAAACGTACACTATTAGTAGATATTGATCCACAATCAAATTCATCATCCGGACTAAGCGTAACAAATCATAATCCCTCTGTTTATGAAGTTCTTATCGGTACAAAAAAAATTAATGATGTAATTATCAATTCATTTATGCCGTTTCTAGATATGCTGCCTTCAAACATTGATCTTGTGGGAGCAGAAATTGAAATGGTCGATATTGCAAATCGAGAAAGTCTTTTGAGAAACGCACTTAGTGAAGTAAAAGATAAGTATGATTATATTTTAATAGATTGTCCGCCTTCGTTAGGATTACTAACACTAAATTCATTAACCGCATCTAATTCTGTTTTAATTCCTGTTCAATGTGAATATTTTGCATTAGAAGGATTGGGACAATTACTTAATACAATAAACATTGTTAAAAAGCATTATAATAAAGATCTTGCAATTGAAGGTGTTTTACTGACTATGTTTGATACAAGGTTGAGACTATCGCACCAAGTTGCGGAAGAAGTTAGGAATTATTTTGGTGATAAGGTTTATAATACAGTAATCAACAGGAATGTAAGAATTTCCGAAGCACCTAGTTACGGCAAACCAATAATTCTTTATGATGCAATATCAAGCGGTGCACAAAATTATATGGCATTAGCTGCTGAGGTATTAGAAAAGAATTCAGGTATTTTGAATAACTAATAATATGGCTAAAATGAAATCAAGTTTAGGCAGAGGATTAGACGCACTAATTAACTCAAATAAATTTAATGAGATAGATGAACAAAAATCAATCGATTATTCAAATGTTAAGTTTGATGATGGAAAACAATTTGATGTGCTTGCAAAGATTGCAATAGATTTTATTTCACCAAATCCATTTCAACCAAGAATTAATTTTGACCCCATCGCACTTGATGAATTAAAGAAATCGATTATTGCAAATGGATTAATTCAGCCTATAACTGTACGAAGAGTTACAGGTAATCAATATCAATTAGTCTCTGGTGAAAGAAGATTGCGTGCTTATTCGGAGATTGGTTACAAGGAAATACCCGCCTACATTATCAAAGTTGATTCTGATGAGATAATGCTTGCCTTAGCTTTGATTGAGAATATTCAAAGAGAAACACTTAATCCAATAGAAGTTAGCAAAGCATACAAAAGACTAATGGATGAATGCCATCTTACGCAAGAACAGATTGCTGATAGAGTCGGAAAAGACAGAACAACAATTGCAAATTCAATAAGGTTACTTAAACTTCCTGAAAATATTCAAAATTGTTTGGTGGATGAAAGCATATCTGCAGGACATGCAAGAGCATTAATTAATTTGCCAGGTGAAGATTTACAGCTTTATGCTCTTAAGAAAATATTGGAGGATAATCTATCAGTAAGAAAAGTGGAATCTCTTGTTAAAAAACTTATCAGTGAAGGAATACCACACAAAAAATCATTCGCCATCAAACCAAAGAAAATGGTAAATTCTAATCTAAATGATATTGAAGATAAGTTAAGAAAAATATTTGGGACAAAAGTTCAGTGTAAACAAAATAAAAGCGGCGGCGGTGAAATTATTATTGAGTATTTCTCCAATGATGAATTAGAAAGACTATTTGAACTTTTTGAAATCATTGACAACAAATACAATTAAGATATTAATATTTATCTTTGTTTTTACTATAGGTTTAATCGCTCAACAGGATACTACTGCAATTCAGGATACGACCACTAATTCAGATGTTTTTATAATGCAGAAATCTCCTTGGGGAGCTGTTGGAAGAAGTGCAATTATTCCGGGATGGGGCCAAATATATAATGAATCTTACTGGAAAGCGCCTGTCATTTGGGGAGTGATGGGTTGGTTCGTTTATAACTGGATTGATAATAATAATAAATATATTGATTATAAAGACTTGTATTTACAAACTGAGGAATCGTTGTATTTAAAGTATAGAGATTTTTACAGAGATCAGCGAGATGAATTTGCAATATATGTTGTACTTACATACTTCCTAAACTTGGTTGATGCTTATGTTGATGCACATCTTTTCGATTTTAGTGTTAATGAAAATTCTATGACAGGATTACAAATGCTAAATATTAGAATAAATTTTTAATGAGTTGAATAATGCTTTTCGATCAAACGAAGTGTAAAAAATGTGGGCATGTAAATCCTGTTTATAAAAATATTTGTGAGCAATGTAAGTCATTTCTTAGAGAAAAAGTAGCGAACATTGATCTCTGGGAAACGATAAGAAAAATCATTGAAGAACCAGAATCCGCATTCAAGCAAATCATATTTTCCGAGCATAAAAATTTCATATATTTCTTAATATTTATTATCGCCACTAAAAATTTGATTATTACACGCTTTTTTTCTGTACCTCAACTTGGTGCAAACGGCGTAACAACATCTTTTATATTAAGTTTTGTATTAGCACTTCTAATTACTATCATTTTGTTATCCTTTATTACATCCATTCAGTTAAGAATTTATTATAGAAAGAGTATAAAACTAAGATTTAAAGATATTTACACAGTCAATTCTTATGTATTCATTCCATACCTATTCGGATTGTTCTTCATATTTCCTGTAGAAATAATTGTGCTGGGAGGAAATATATTTTCAAATAATCCTTATTCCTTTCAAATAAAACCTGCAATAACTTATATATTGATGGGAATTGAGTTTATAACCGCAATCTGGTCATTTGTACTATTTTATAAAAGTATTTTGGTTGTAGGTCTAAATCGTATTTTATCTTTTAACCTAACATTCTTTTTCTTTTTACTTTGGCTTATCACACTTTATATCTCATCTAAAATTATTTTCACTATATAATACTCTTTTTAATAGGGCTTATTTTTTATTATAATACTTAGTATCCTTTAAATTAATTAGAAATATAATGACCATTAACACAGATGTATTAGTAATAGGGACTGGTATTGCTGGTTTATTTGCTGCACTTAGGATTTCAGAATATGCGGACGTAGTGCTTGTAACTAAAAAAAATAAAGCAGAATCAAATACAAATTATGCCCAAGGAGGAATAGCTTCTGTTATTGATCCCAATGACTCTTTTGAGAAGCATGTCGAAGATACTTTAATTGCTGGTGCAGGATTGTGCGATAAAAAAGCAGTCGAGTCGATGGTAAAGAGAGGGACAACCACAACAAGGGCAATGCGCTCAATGAACTCAAGCGGTATGAGGAGGCGCTAGCAGCCTATGAGCAAGCGATTCGCCTTGATCCCACCGATGCTGTAACCTACCACGGCAAGGGCGTTGCGCTTGAGAAACTCAAGCGGTACGAAGAGGCGCTGGCAGCCTATGAGCAAGCGATTCGCCTTGATCCCACCGATGCTGTAACCTATTACAACAAGGGCGTTGCGCTTGAGAAACTCAAGCGATATGAGGAGGCGCTGGCAGCCTATGAGCAAGCGATTCGCCTTGATCCCACTCTTGCTGTGGCCTACCAGACTAAAGGTGAAATCCTTGATCGGCTTGGCAGAAAGGCGGAGGCACGGCAGGCGTATGCCGAGGCGCGTCGATTGGGATATGTGAAATAAGAGGCGTTTGGCAAGGTTATTTATGAGTGGTGTGGCGGCGCAATGATGAAGATTCACGAAGCAGATGGGTATTGGCATGTCGATTCTGAGCGGAGCGAAGAACTCTCACTCGCCACGCAGAGATCTCTTCGCTTCACTCAGAATGACATGCCCGATGTTGGTTGTTCATGGTGATGATTGCGCCAGTATCAACCTGAATGGCTGCGAGTTGACTGGCGCAATCAATTGCGCCGCCACATGCTACCTCATCCCCGCACAAGCGTTAGAATAGTGACATTTGCGCGGGGGGTGGCTCTTCTTTGTGGGCGGCGACGGATGCTTTCGCGGGAGTGGCGGCGGTGAACACTCGGCCTCGGCCAGGATGGCGGGGATCTTTTTGAAATCCTCCTTCAGTTGCTCCTTGACGCTTGGCGTGCGCAGACCGGCGGCCGGGTGGAACATGGGAATGCAGATGAAGCCGTCTTTCTTGCGCGCGCGCCCGTGAATGGCGGTGATCTTCTCGCCAGCGAAGAACTTCGCCATCGAGAAGCGTCCCAACGTCACGATCACCAGGGGCCTGATGGCGGCGATCTGGCGATCGAGATAGTCGTTGCAGGCCGCGATTTCGTTGGGTAAGGGGTCGCGGTTCTCCGGCGGGCGGCATTTCACCACGTTAGCGATGAAGACATCGGAGCGTTTTCAGGTTGATGCTCTTGAGCAGTTCTTCCAGAAATTGCCCAGAGGGACCGACGAACGGACGCCCCTGCTTATCTTCGTGGAAGCCTGGGCCTTCACCGATGAAGAGTAATTTGGCGTTCGCCGGGCCTTCGCCGGGAACGGCGTGCGTGCGGTTTCGCAGAGATCGCATTTTGTGCAGGTGGAAACTTCGGCGGCTATCTCCTTCAACGTTTCCTCGGACGACATCGATGCTTTACCTCTTTCTAAAAAAATTAATCCACGCGGGGTCACAATGCTGTGTAATGTACCAGGGCAATCGTCGTTTTGCAACGATGTATCAAGGCAACCATACGATGGTTGCAATATCCCAGGACACCCATACGATGGTTGCAATATCCCGGGACACCCATACGATGGTCGCAATGTTTCAGGATACCCATACGATGGTCGCAATGTTTCAGGATACCCATACGATGGTCGCAATATTTCAGGATACCCATACGATGGTCGCAATGTTTCAGGATACCCATACGATGGTCGCAATATCCCAGGATACCCATACGATCGTTGCAATATCCCAGGGCAACCGCAAGGGATTGCCCCTACCCTACGCGGGGCTGATCAGCGAAATCGTCGACGGTAGGGGCAAGGCTTGCCCTTGCCCTGGTTCACCTAATAGGGATAAGGCTTGCCCTTGCCCTGGTTCACCAATAGGGATAAGGCTTGCCCTTGCCCTGGTTCACCAATAGGGGCAAGGCTTGCCCTTGCCCTGGATTAGGGATAAGGCTTGCCCTGAATATCTATTCTGTTTTACCAGCGGCGATCCGGCGGGCGTGGGCCGGGGCCGTTGGGATTGCGTCCAGGGCCAGAGGAGCCAGGGCCGGAAGGGCCAGGGCCAGAAGGGCCAGGACCCATCGGGCGACGCGGCCCCATACTGCCGCCGCGGTCGCCATAGCCGCCGCCGCAGGGAGACGCCGCCCACGGTCGCCATAGCCGCGGTCGCCGTAGCCGCCGCCGGAGGGACGGCTGCCACGGTCGCCATAGCCGCGGTCGCCGTAACCACCGCCGGAGGGACGGCTGCCACGGTCGCCATAGCCGCCGCCCATCGGGCGACCAGATGAGCCTTCGCGCCCGCGAAGCCCCGACCAGGGCCGCCGCGTCCCATGCCGCGCCCTGCGCGTTCGCTATCCAGCTCGGCCTCGCGAGGGCATCTCGCCTCAACGCGGCGCGGCGCGAGAGATTGATACGTCCCTGCGGATCGATCTCCGTGACGATGACCGTGATCTCGTCGCCGACCGAAACGACATCTTCCGGTCGCATGACCTGGTAGTCGGCCAGTTGCGAGGTGCGTACCAGCCCCTCTTTGTTCGGCAGAATTTCGACGAAGCAGCCGAAATCGACGATGCGGCGCATTTGCCGGTGTAGATGCGGCCCACCTCGACCTCTTCGGTGAAGGAGCGCACAGCGTCCATCGCGCGCTGCATGGCCTCGCCGCCCGCGGCGGAGATGCTGACCACGCCGTCGTCTTCGATGTCGATCTTCGCGCCCGTCTCGTCCTGAATCTTGCGGATGATCTTGCCGCCAGGGCCGATGAGCGCGCCGATCTTGTCGGGATTGATCTTGACCGTCTGGATGCGCGGCGCGTAATCAGAAAGCTCCTCACGCGGCGCGTCTATGGTGTCGAGCATCTTCTCCATGATGTACATACGGCCTTCGTGCGCCTGCTCCAGCGCCGTCGCATGATTCCGTAGGTGATGCCTTTGACCTTGATATCCATTTGCAGGCCGGTGACGCCATCAGCCGTACCGGCGACCTTGAAGTCCATGTCGCCCAGCGCGTCCTCGATGCCCTGGATATCGGACATCACGGCCCATTTGCCTGCGCGCGCGCCGTCGCCAGTGATAAGGCCCATCGCCACGCCGGCGACCGGCGCGCGAATGGGAACGCCAGCATCCATCAGCGCCAGCGTCGTACCACAGACCGAACCCATCGAGGTTGATCCGTTGGAGGACAGCACGTCGGAGACCGCGCGAATAGTGTAGGGGAATTCTTCCTGCGTGGGGAGAACCGCCGCGACTGAACGCTCGGCCAGCGCCCCGTGTCCGATCTCGCGGCGACCTGGCCCGCGCAGGGGCTTGCTTTCGCCGGTGGAATAGGGCGGGAAATTGTAGTGATGCATGAAGCGTTTATTCTCGTTCGCGCCCAGGCCGTCAATAATCTGCTCATCGCCCGGCGAGCCAAGCGTGACGACGCTCAACACCTGCGTCTGCCCGCGCTTGAAGAGGCCAGAGCCATGCGTGCGCGGCAGCAGGCCGACTTCGCAATGATCGGGCGGATCGTCCTTGAGGTCGCGGCCATCGGGGCGCATGCCATTGTCGAGAATGTTGTTGCGAACGTAGGCTTTCAGCTCTTTTTCATAGAAGCCGATGATCTCTTTCAGACGATCGGGAAATTCAATGCCCAGGGTCGTCATCAGCTCGCTCTGCACCTGGCTCAGCGCTGACGAGGCGTCGCCTTGTCGGATACTATTGACGGCAGCGTCGAAGCGCGGGCGCACAAATTCCGCCACGCGCGCCAGCAGAGCTTCGTCGATGGCGGCTGGCGTGAAGGGCCGTTTCGTGACGCCGACGGCCTGCACCAACTTCTCCTGCATCTTGATGATGTCCTGGATGGCCTCGTGGCCGAACTTCACCGCCTCCAGCATCACTTCTTCGGGTAGTTCTTTGCGTCCCGCTTCGACCATCATGACCGCGTCAGCCGTCCCGGCAATCGCCAGGTCCAGGCGGACTGCGCCCTCGATCCCGGACTCAAGCGGATTGATGACCAGTTCGTCGTCGATATAGCCGACGCGCACGCCGCCCACCGGGCCGGAGAATGGGATGTCCGAAAGGAAAGCGCGGCGGAGGGCCAGACCATACAAAGGATGGCGGGATCATTCTCCTGGTCTACCAAGAACGGTGATAACAATCTGCACATCGTTGCGATAGCCTTTAGGGAAAAGCGGACGCAGTGGACGGTCGGTGAGGCGGGCAGCAAGGATGGCGTAACTTCCAGGCGCGCCCCTCGCGTTTGATAAAGCCGCCGGGAATCTTGCCCGCGGCGTACATACGCTCCTCGACATCAACGGTGAGCGGGAAAAAATCGATGCCTTCGCGCGGTTCATCGCTGCCTACAGCAGTCGCGAGAATGACGGTATCGCCATACCGTACCATGACAGCGCCGCTAGCCTGCTCTGCTACGCGACCTGTCTCAATGCTCATAACGCGGCCGCCAATGACCGCTTCTTGACGATGAATCATGTTTCCTCCAAATTTAGGAATAATAAACTGGCTACCTGGAATCTCGTGGGGATAGCCCCTACTGTTTTTTACCTTGCCGCTATCTTTCGCCGCTCTAATTGCTATTCCTGCCCTTGTTCTTGTTTGTGTGTCGTTGCTCGTAAGCTGATGTGAGGTAAGGTTACTTT
>CAVQQN010000071.1:0-37024 GCA_963714775.1 uncultured Ignavibacteriaceae bacterium | reverse complement strand
CCAGTCGAAACCCGGCCTGATCGCACCTCAGCAGGACGTGGTGGGGAACGCCGCAGCCTTCAAGGCCGGCCTCTCCGAGAGCGGGCACGTCGAGGTCCCGGGAATCTTCTTCGACACCGCCAAGGCGGACCTCAAGCCCGAATCGGATGCGGCGCTGAAGGTCTGGGGCGTGGGCCATACCGACAACACCGGTCCCGAAGAGACGAACGTGAGCCTGTCGCAGGCGCGAGCGACGTCGGTCGTCAGGCGCTCGTCGGGCTGGGCGTGGCGCCGGCGCGGTTGTCGGCCCACGGCGCCGGCCCGTACGCACCGGTTGCCGAAAACCGGACCGACCCGGGGCGTACGGTCTGCGACCTTCGGCCGCTACTTCAGCCCCCGCGCCTTCAGCAGCGGCTCGACGCTCGCGTCCTTGCCGCGGAACGCCTTGTAGGCGGCCATCGCGTCAACCGTGCCACCCTGCTCGAGCACCTTGCGGAAGGCCTTCGCCGTCGCCGGGTCGAACAGGTTGCCCTTCTCCACGAACGCCTGGAACGCGTCCTTGTCGTAGACCTCGCTCCAGATGTACGCGTAGTAGCCGGCCGAATACCCGCCCGAGAACACGTGCGTGTAGTACGGGCTGCGGTAGCGCGGCGGGATCTCGGGCAGCAGCTGGATCTTCGCCATCGACGCCTTCTCGAACGCCGTCGCGTCCTGCTCGGCCGTCGTCGTCAGCGTGTGCCAGTCCATGTCGAGGAATCGACGCCGCCAGGTACTCGACGGTGACGAAGCCCTGGTTGAACTGCGCCGACTTCTCGATCTTCTCCACGAGCGCCGCCGGGATCACCTCGCCGGTCTTGTAGTGCTTCGCGTAGATCTTCAGCACCTCGGGCTCGAGGCACCAGTTCTCCATGATCTGCGACGGCACCTCGACGAAGTCGCGCGGGAAGCCGGCCAGCCGTCGGGTACGGCACCTTGCCGCAGGAACCCGTGCAGCGCGTGGCCGAACTCGTGGAACAGCGTGTTCGACCTCTTCCAGCGTCAGCAGCGCCGGCTCGTTGCCCGACGGCCGCGTGAAGTTGCAGACGTTGGTCACGATCGGGCGGACCACCTGGCCGTTGCGGACGTAGCTGCCGCGCAAGCGGCCGGACCACGCGCCCGTCGCGCTTGCCGGGGCGCGGGTGGTAGTCGGTCAGGAACACCGCCAGGTGCGTCGCCGTCGGCGTCCTTCACCTCGTACGCCTTCACGTCGGGGTGGTAGACGGGCACGTTCGGGATCGGGGTGAACGTGATCCCGTAGAGCTTCGTCGCCACGTCGAACGCGCCCTGCACGACGTTGTCGAGCTTGAAGTACGGCCGCAGGGCCTGCTCGTCGAGGTCGAACCGCGCCTTCCGCACCTTCTCGGTGTAGTAGCGCCAGTCGCCGGGCTCGAGCTTGAACCTGCCGCCTTCCTTGTCGATCGCGGCCTGCAGGTCGGCGGCTTCCTTCAGCGCCACGTTGCGCGCGGGCGTCCACAGCTGGTTCAGCAGGTTGTAGACGCCGGCCGGCGTCTTCGCCATGTTCTCTTCGAGCACGTAGTCGGCGTAGCGTCTTGTAGCCCATCAACTGGGCGCGCTCGACGCGAAGCGCCGCGATCCGCGACAGCGACCTTCTTGTTGTCCCACTCGTCGCCGTGATCGTTGCGGCTCGTGTAGGCGTCGAGGATCTGCCGCCGCAGCTCGCGGTTGTCCGCGTACTGCAGGAACGGCCAGATGCTCGGCGCCTGCAGCGTGTAGACCCACTTGCCCGCGCATGTTCGCGGCCTTCGCCGCGTCCGCGCCGCTCGCCACCACCGACGGCGGCAGGCCCTTCGAGGTCGTCCTGCTTCTCGATCGACCAGCTTGTAGGCGTTGGTGTCGTGCAGCTGGTTGTCGCCGAACTTCAGCGTGAGCATCGACAGCTCGGCGTTGATCTTCTTCAGCTGCTCCTTCTTCGCCGCGTCGAGGTTCGCGCCCGCGCGCACGTAGCCCTTGTAGACCTCCTCGACGAGCTTGACCTGGATCGGCGTCAGCCTCAGCGTCGCCCGCTGGTCGTACACCGCCTTGATCCGCTGGAACAGCTTCTCGTTCAGCCGGACCTCGTCGCGCAGCGCCGACAGCAGCGGCGTCGCCTCGCGGTTGACGGCCTGCAGTTGGGGATTCGTCTCGGCCGACAGCAGGCCGCCGAACGCCGCCTGCACCTTCGACAGCAGCTCGCCGGTGTTCTCGAGCGCCTCGATCGTGTTCGCGAACGTCGGCGGCTGCGGGTTGTTGGCGATGGCGTCGATTTCCTTGCGGTTCTGGGCGACGCCCTCCTTGATCGCCGGCAGGAAGTGCTCCGGCTTGATCAGGTTGTAGGGCGGCATCTTGAACGGCGTGGTCCACTCCTGGAGCAGCGGGTTGTCGCTGGCCGCTGCCGGCGCCTGCGCGGGCGCCGGCTTCGGCGGCCGCGGCTGGGCAAACGCGGGCACGGCCGCGAACAGCACGGCAATCAGTAACAGGGCGATCCGTCTCGACATGGCAGTGCCTCTCGCCTGGAACGGGATGAACAGGGGGCGCGGAAGCCCGAGCAAGGCAATCTACCGGGAGGCGGGAGGGCAGGTCAGTTCTCACGTTGAGAACGACGAACTGCGAACGACGAACGACGAACTGGATGCAGGCGACGTCGAACCGGCGTGCACGGCGGCGGCGAGGTGCCCCTCAGGTCCGAGCGGTCGCCAGGTTCGCGGTTCCTGCTTCTCAGGAGTTCAGAGACGGTGGCCAGCAGCACCTCGGGGGAGCAAGGCTTGCGGAGCACGCGGTTGAACATCGCGCCCTCGTCTTCGAGCGGGCCGCAGCGCGCGGTGTAGCCGATGATCGGAATTTCCTCGAGGCCAGGGATCTCGCGCACGGCGCGGGCGGCCGCCGAGCCGTCGAGCTGTGGGAGGAACAGGTCCATGACGATTGCGTCGGGGTGATGCGCCCTCGCTAACTCGACCGCCTGGGCCCCGTTGCTCGCCTTGATCGTCCGGTAGCCCGCCAGGGTGAGGGTGATGTCGAGCAGCTCGAGAGCGTCGGCGTAGTCGTCAACGATGAGCAGTGTCGGGTCCATGGTCGAAAGAACTCCGAACACCGCGGACGCCCCGTCACCCGCGAGACCGGGCAACCCGCCTCCTCGTCGCGGCAACGTCACCAGTCCCGTGA
This sequence comes from uncultured Ignavibacteriaceae bacterium, assembly GCA_963714775.1. GTDB lineage: Bacteria > Bacteroidota > Ignavibacteria > Ignavibacteriales > Ignavibacteriaceae > IGN3. Next base: position 33,847 of record CAVQQN010000071.1, on the reverse strand, counting down.
TCCGGCTGACCCGGCGCATCGACGTCGGCCGCGATGGGAAACTCGACCGTGACGGTGGTGCCCGCGTTCTCCCGCGGGCTCGCGGCCGAGACCCAGCCGCCGTGGAGGCGAACCAGTTCCCGCACGAGCGTGAGTCCCAGCCCCAGGCCGCCGGCCTTCCGCGTCGGGCTGCCATCTTCCTGCCAGAACCGGTCGAACACGCGGCGCAGGGCGTCGGGGTGGATGCCGATGCCGTCGTCCTGCACGCTGATCCGAACCCGGCTGCCCGCCCGCCGGGCGCGCACCACGATGACGCCGGTCGAACGGGTGAACTTGATCGAGTTGTCGAGGAGGTGTCGCACGATCTGGCGGAGGCGTTCGGCGTCACCGAGAACGAAAAGCGCGTCGGCGCCCGTCTCCACCTGAAGCCGAAGCCCCTTGGCTTCGGCCGATGGCCGTTCGGCGTCCGCCGCGGCTCTGCAGACCTCGTTTACGTCAACCGGCGAGATCTGCAAGTGGGTATGCCGCCCGACATCGCGCGGGAGGCATCGAGCAGGTCCTCGACCAGCCTGGTCTGGATGGCGGCGTTGCGCTCGAGAACGGCCAGGGCGTGATGGGTGAGTTCGGGTGTCATCCCCGGCTGGCGGAGCTGCCAGAGCCACCCGTGGATGACGTCCGAGATATACAGTACCGGATGTGGCCTGCAAATAAATATCAAATAAAAATGTAGTTTCGGAGTAGTGTGCATTAGCTACAGTTAGTTCAAGTGTCTGAGCGTTTGAGATTGTATAAGAAACAACCCAAACCAGCAAACCAATTAAGAATGATTTAAAGTATTTCATAGGACTCTCCATTAATGCTAAACTTTTGTAAATTTATAATATGCAAATAAATGTCAATTAGGAACCTGAGTTTGACGATTCCTATTATTCCAAGTATTAGCTCTATCAGTAACATCTATTACACTGGACAAATCTGTATCTGATCCATCATTTACTCCGGATGTATTTCTTAGGTTCCAAGTATTTGCTCTATCCGTAACATCAACAACACCACTTCCATCTGTATCGCCCATCCACATCCCAAATACTGTCCCATTGCCCAGCAAATCGGCCATTGGATTTGTTCCATAAGCCTGTAATTGTGCAGTAGAAAAATCATATAATACAGAATTGCTGCTTAATGGAATTGCTGATGCAGTCATTATTGCAAGATGGTTACGGTGCCTTACAACTACATAATAATTTCCATCTCCTAATCCTGCAAATTGTAATGGACTTACTCCATTAGTATCTACAATTGATCCATCGCTTTTAAGGAAAGCTGCACGTGTGGCTACTTTTGTTCCTGCAGCTGTTCCAGTTCTAAGTTCAACAAGAACCCAGTCAACTATATCAGAATTTGGGATACTTGTAACAGTACTTGCTGTGTATCCATAAGTTGAAGTGGAATAAGCTGTATTAGAATTAAGAGGAATGAGATTATTTGTATTAAGTGTTGTTGTCATAGCTCCACCGCCAGCGTACGGTCCTTCCAGATATACTTTCAAATTAGCTGTTATGAGGCTTCGGAAAACACCGTCCAGGGTTCCTGCAAATATACCTCCATTTGAATTTATAGCAAGTGAATTAACCCTAAGATTAGTTAATCCCTGATTGATTTGAACCCAATTGTTTCCGTTATCCGCAGATCGGAATACTCCATCTGCAGTTCCAGCAAAAATATCTCCATTTGAATTTATCGCAATTGAATAAACATAAAGTCCTTCAGTAATAGTAAGCCCCTGGTTGATTTGAATCCAGTTGCTTCCGTTATCTGTTGATCGGTACACTCCTCCGCCAGAGGTCCCAGCAAATAAGTTCCCGTTTGAATTAATTCCAAGTGAAAGGATTTGATTATTAGTGATTCCCTGATTCGCAAGTACCCAATTATCACCATTATCCGTTGATCGAAATACACCATTTATGGTGCCGACAAAAATTTCCCCACTTGATTTAATTGCTAAAGAGAGTGGGTGTGTATCAGTAAGTCCTTGATTTATTTGAATCCAGTTAGATCCATCATCTGTGGAGCGATACACACCTGATGACAAAGTTCCTACAAATATATCTCCACTTGAATTTATAGCAATTGAACTCCCCGCATTGGTAAATTCCAAAGCAGTCCAGTTGTTTCCATTGTCTAAAGAGTGGAATACACCGCCACCCATATAATGATCTAAAGTAATTAATAAGATTTCTCCGCTTGGTTTAATAACTATTCCTGTAGTCTTTAAAGTGTCCAATCCCAATTCTAACCAATTATCACCGTTATCCGTAGATCGAAAAACACCATAACTAGTATCAGCTCCTGCAAAAATATCTCCATTTGAATTTATCGCAAGTGAATAAATTATGATATTATCGAGTCCATTAGTCTTTTCCCAGAAATTCTGAGAATAACTGTTATAAGTATTTAATAAAATTATTAGTAAAATGAATACTTGGTTTTTCAATTAGTTGTTACCTTTCGAATAGATTGTACAGTTAAGTCAATATAGTGCCAAAAAAAATAATCAATTTATATCAGTTTATAACATAGTTAATACGCTTCTTCTCAAAATTAAACAAATCTCTAATTATTATGAGAATGTTGGCTAATAATGTTAGGGAGATCACAACCTTCTGTCTTAGCTAGTATTTCTTTTATCGTATGATTTATTCCTGAACTAATTGAACACCCTTTTTCTATAGAGTATAGTTCTCTTTATTGAGTCTTTATCGCGCTCTATGTAATTTATTCTTATAATAATAATGACCTTGTCAATTGTTGATAAGTCTTTTAAGGATCATAAGAATTTTAATATGGGTGTGGCTGATTACAGACTTCTGATAAATGTACTGAAATAAATATTTATTAAGTATATACTTGATAAATTACTCTCTTTTAAAAATATGAAATGCTTCCTTAATGTCGATCAAAAATTTCTTATGTTTTATTTTGCGACAATAACATTAGTTGATTCATTACAAAACTGCCCTTCAGCATCAAAATTTTCAATAAGTAAGATAAAACTATTATCGAAATGTATTAGATTATATAAATAATTAAAATATCTTTTGAATTAAGTGGTAAGATATTTGATATAGAATTTGCAATTGGATGATAAATCATTCATCGATATTATTTGTTTTAGAATCAAGTAATTGGTTGGATTTGTAAACATATCACATAAATTACTTTTTAATTATTTACCTTAGATCATTACATTTTATTAATAATAATTTTTGCGAAAGAATTAAATAATATTGGTGTTATATTAACTTTACAATGCTAATGCATTTTTGCATTAGGAGGATTGTACATCATTATCAAAGAATTTCCGTTTTCACAGAAATGATAAAAAATAATTTAGAGGTACCTTAATTTTAAATAATGTAAAAATAGAAGAGTGATTTATTATGAGTGATATTATTCAATATTTAGAAACCATTAAACAATTTATTGTTGATAACTTCCTTTTTGGTGATGGAACTAAATTAGCTAATGATACTCCATTTTTTGAAAAAGGGATTATCGATTCCACAGGTGTGCTTGAACTTGTAGCTTTTATCGAAGATAACTTTAATGTTACGGTAACAGATGAGGAACTTGTTCAGGAAAATTTTTCCAGCCTTAACGCAATTGAAAAATTTCTGCAATCTAAAAATAACCAAACCGCTTCTAACTAATGTGTGGTATAAGCGGAATCTTAAATCTTAAGAATCCTGCACCAATCAACACCGATCATTTAAGACGAATGACTTATGCTCTTCGTCATCGTGGTCCAGATGAAACAGGTGCTTATGTTGATGATTGGGTTGGTCTTGCACAATCAAGATTAAGTATTATTGATCTAAGCAGCGGATCACAGCCAATCCATAATGAAGATAAAAGTATCTGGATCATTTTTAATGGCGAGATATTTAACTATCCTGAAATTCGTGAATCATTAATAAAACTTGGACATAAGTTTTATACCACAACTGATACTGAAGTTATCCTACATCTTTATGAAGAGAAAAAAGAAAAATGTCTTGAAGATCTTAACGGGCAATTTGCTTTTGTTATTTGGGATTCAATTAAAAAAGAATTTTTTGCTGCAAGAGATCGTGTTGGGTATTCTTCCTTTTTTCTACAAAATAGAAAATGAAAAACTTCTATTTGCATCAGAAGCAAAAGCAATAATTGAAATATCAGATTCACAAACATACATTTGATCCAATTGGTTTAGATCAGATTTTTACTTTCTGGACAAACTTACCCGGCAGAACTGCATTTAAAAATATTAACGAACTTAGCACCGGGACATTATCTATAAAGTTTTCTCCAGGAAAAGAAATTTCTATTAATCGATATTGGAGTTTACCTTATAATAAAAATCTTTTAGCAGAAGATAAATCAATTCCGGAATTTACAAGTGAAATTTCTGATTTGATGAAAGATTCAATTCGAATTCGTTTGAGAGCTGATGTTCCTGTTGGAAGTTATCTTAAGCGGCGGACTTGATTCATCAGGTATTACTGCTTTTGTTAAAAATTATTTTAATAATGAGTTAAGAACTTTTGGAATCACTTTTCAGGAAGAAAGCTTTGATGAAAGTGAATTCCAGAATTTGATGATAAAACATCTTAACACAAATCACTCAGAAGTTCATGCAACAAACGAAGATATTGGTAAATATTTTTCTGATATTGTTTATTATGGTGAAAAACCAATTATTCGTGCTGCACCTGTTCCGCTTATATCTTACTTTCAAAAAAAGTTAGAGAAGAAGGATACAAAGTTGTTCTAACCGGTGAAGGTGCTGATGAAATTTTTGGCGGCTATAATATTTTTAAAGAAACTAAAATTAGAAAATTCTGGTCTGTTGATCCTAATTCACAATTCCGACCAAAACTTCTTCAAAAACTTTATCCATATATTTTTAAGGATAAAAGATTAGCACAAACACTTCAGGCTTTCTTTAAACTTGGGATTGATGATCCAAATAATTCTTTCTTCTCTCATATCGTTCGCTGGAATAACAATACAAGATTAAAGAATTTCTTTTCTGATGATTTGAAAGAGCAAATTGGTGATTATAATGCTTATGATGATTTGAAAAGCATTCTTCCAAAAGATTTTGATAGCTGGGATTATGTTTACAAAGCACAATATCTTGAGATAATAACTTTTATGAGCGGATATTTACTTTCTTCTCAAGGCGATAGAATGGCAATGGCAAATTCTGTTGAGCTGCGTGTTCCCTATCTTGATCACCGTATAATAGAATATATGGCAACTGTTCCATCAAGATTTAAGATTAGAGGATTGAACGAAAAGTATTTGCTTAAAAAAGTATTTAAGGATTTACTTCCATCACAGAATTACTAATCGTCCTAAAAATCCTTACCGTGCACCAATAAGAAATAGTTTTCTTAATAATAAGTTTTTAGATATTCAGTCATTACTTTCGGAAAAAGAAATTGATGAAGCAGGAATTTTTAATCCTGCTAAAGTAAATATGTTGCTAAAAAAAGCTGACAAGACTGAAACACTTAAGTGAACTTGATAATATGGCACTTGCAGGAATTATATCAACACAATTTTTGCATAATGATTTTATTAAATACAAAAAATTAAATGTTCCTGATGATTATACATTTAATACATTTATAGATAAACGAAATCAAATAAATTAAAATATACTTTGGAGAAAAGATGAACTTTACAATGGACTCAATTTACTTAGATGCTAATGCAGAAACAGAAAGATTAGTTGCAGCATTAAAAGATACTGTAGCATTTAAACTTAAAAAACGCGGCGCCGTTGTTGGTGTTAGCGGTGGGATTGATTCATCAGTTGTACTTGCACTTTGTGCAAAAACATTTGGACCTGAAAAAGTTCTTGCTATTATGATGCCTGAAAGAGATTCGAGTCCTGAAAGTAAAGAACTTGCAACAGTACTTTGTGAAAAATTTAAAGTGCCTTATATCTTAGAAGATATAACTGATGCTGTTCACGGATTTGGCTGTTATGAAAGAAGAGATGAAGCTGTTAAACGAGTTTTTCCAGAGTATGATCCTAAAACTTATAAGATGAAAATTGTTCTTCACTCCGATAAAGAAGCAAAAGGAAAACTAAATCTTTTCTATCTAACTATTATTGCTCCTGATGGAACAGTAAAATCTCAGCGATTACCATTAGCAGAGTATTTACAAATTGTTGCTGCTTCAAATTTTAAGCAAAGAAGCAGAACAAATATGCTTTATTATCATGCTGAAGCAAAAAATTATGCAGTTATTGGTACAGGAAATAAAAATGAACACGAACAGGGATTTCTTTGTTAAGTACGGTGATGGCGGTGCAGATGTAAAACCAATTGCACATTTATTTAAAACACAAGTATATCAGTTAGCAGAATTTCTTGGTGTTCCTGAAGACATTAGAAAACGTACACCAACAACTGATACTTACAGTGCAGAACAAACTCAGGAAGAATTCTTTTACAAAATGCCTTTTGAAGTTATGGATCGTATTTGGGATGGCTGGGAAAAAGGTGTTTCATCAGATGTGATTGCAAAAGTCCTTAATATTCCTAAAGCGCAGGTTGATGTTGTTATAAATGATGTCAGACAAAAAATTCAAACAACTGAATATTTAAGACAAGAACCATTTTCTTTGGGATAGATTATTTTAATTGTCATTGCGAACGATTCACCACTGGCTAATTCGAGTAAGTAATCTTTGTACTTTACAACTAGTGAGATTGATTCCCCGGCTGAATCGGGGCAGGCTGTTTCTAGCAATAACAATGTTGCAAAACTAATTCCCGTCAAACATTTCATTAATTTTTTTATAATCATACTTGCCGAATTGATTAGTGGGAATTTGAGTTGTTGATTTTACCACAAGAGATTTAAAACTAAGTTTATACATTTTCATTACTTCTTCTTTAACTTTAACTTCAGTAAGATGATCATCGGAATGAACTAAGAATTTTAAGCAGTTCATCTTTACCAGTGCAAGCAACAGAAATACCAAAATGATTTTCAATCATTTTTTGTACTTCATCAAGATTAATTCTTAATCCAAAAATCTTTATAAATCTTTTCATTCTTCCGGTAACATAAAAAAATCCATCTGCATCTTTATAACCAAGATCACCCGTAAAAAGAATTCCATTTAGTTCATCACCTTTTGATAAATCATCGCTTAGTTTCAGCATAACCAAGCATAACATTATCACCTTTATAAACAATCTCTCCTACTTCATTTGGATTGGTTATTTCATTTCCATCATTCATTATTTTAATTCACCACCTGGAATTGATATTCCAATCGAACCAATTTTATTACTTAATTTTTCAGGCGGAACATAAGTAATTCTTGCTGTTGCTTCAGTCTGTCCATACATCACAAAGAACTTAACTTTTTTTTGCTAAAGCATACTCATTAAAATGCTTGATAAATTCTTCACTTAATTTTCCGCCAGCCTGAGTAAAATATTTTAATGTTGGTAGTTCAATCTTTTCAAAACCAATTCTTTTTAACATTGTGTAAGTGTATGGAACTCCAGCAAAAGATGTACATTTATATTCATTAAACAGATTCCAAAAATCACGAAAGAAAACTGTTTTTTCTGTTAAGATAATAGTTGCACCTTTGAGCAAATGACTATTTATAATAGATAAACCATATGAATAATTAATAGGAAGTGTTGTGATTGGTCTTTCGTTTTCATCAATCTTTAAATACTCTGCAATTGATTCAGCATTTGATTGAATGTTTTTATAAGAAAGTTTAACAAGTTTTGGAGAACCTGTTGTACCTGAAGTTGAAAGAAGCACTGAAAGTTCAGGATAAATATTGCTTGTTGTCTTTTCAATTCGTTTTAAAGAAATTCAGAGATTCATATTTAAAACTATTTTTATAGTTTTCCGGAATTATTTCACTTGATGAAATAATATAATCAGGTTTATAATTTTCAATTAATCCATTTCTTATTTCATCATTTAACTTTTCATCAAGCAAAAGAACTGCATTACCAGATTTTAGTGATGCAATGTATGTAATTACTGATTCAGAGTTATTTGTTGTGAAGAGAAATATCAAACCTTTAACTGATAATTTTAGTTTTTCAGCTAATGCTTGAGATTCTTGTTCAAGTTCAGAGTATGTAACTGATTTATTTATTGCAGTATCAACTAAAGCAGTATTAGAAGAAAATGTTTTTAAGTTGTTCCAAAAATAATTTGAAATTTTTGTCATTTAACTTCAGTGATTTTAATGTTGTAAAAAAAGTTGCAGAAAAACTATAACAATGAGACAATTTCTCTTAAGATTTCTTCAAGAATATCTGATTATGAAAAATAATTAATCTTCACATCAATAATTTAGTCCAGAATAACAGCAAAAGCCATAAGTGTTGAAAAAATTAGTATTGGATAATAAGTGGTTAGAAAGCCAAGTAGTTATGAATTTTATTTATCAAATCCCATATCGTTTTAATTTTTTAATCCTTTTTGGGCTATGTTTTATTATAAGAATTGTAAATAATATACCACATAAATCTGCCATTAAATCGAATATATTGTAGAGCGATTAGGCATATATAACTGGACTATTTCAATTGAAGCTCCAACCGATAGACCAAATATTATTGTTAAAGCTGTTCGATGTTTTTTGAAGAACCATATTTTATCCTGATATGTTAAAATGAAATAGATGAAATAACTAAGTACACTAAAAGCAGCAAAATGTGAAAGTTTATCAAGTGCAAAAGCTTTTTCAGAAGGATCTAAAAGCATACTAATAACTAGTAATAAAACCATAGGATAAAAAATAATTAAGAACATAGATAAAAGATATGCTCGATTTTTTTTGAATAAATATAACATTCTGCAGAGTATTTAATCTAATTTAAAAGTTATGTTTAATTATATAAAAAGAATTATTTCAAATCATATATATCTTATAAATAAATATCTAATAAAATAGGATTTAAAGTCACATTAACGAGGCTAAAAGCAATATTATTTCAAAGAAGATAAAAGATATATTAGGAAAATGATTAACAGTCTTTATAACCTCGGAGGTATTGTCTACACAAAAAACTAACTGGTTGTCGATACCTTTTTTATGAGAAGTTAAGTTTTTCAGAATTATTTCTTCACTCCCCTATCAATAAATATTAGTAGGGTTTTTTAATCTTCGCATGATTGATTGTTGTAAAAGATCTTTAAATAAAACGAAATATATTTTCATTACCAATATTACAACTTTTCTTATTGACCTTAAACGACTTCTGTATCTGGTTGTTGCGATTGGAATCAGCGATGATGAGGGTGGGCATTTAATTTCCTCTTAAATATGTAACCGACTTTAATTATAAAAGGAGCGCTTGTCCCTTTTAGCTTTAATATCTTTACTAGAAGATATTTTGCAGACTTAAAGAATTAGAAAAAATCTTTAGATGATTTTACTGTAGGCTACGTTTTTGATCAGGAACTATGGGCTACTACTACTCTTTTTTAAAGGTGAAGTTTGGGACTTTTTATGATTAGTCGTTAAAATCATTTTACAGACTCGATTTAATTGAAAAAGTTGCTTAACTTAATATCTACTTTTAAGGGGTAAGATCACAATCTGTCGGTATAGGTTATCTTCTGGAACAAGTTCATCAAGTGTGAGATTATACATTATTTTTGGCTCATATTTCTTTTTACCAAGCATCTGTATTTCTCTTTTAGTTTTTATTTGCTCAGATAAACAAGAAACATGCCAAGTTATGCAACAAGCCCTTGAGAAACCGGGTTTGTAATTGGATTATTTAATAGATTCTAAAACTTAAACTGAAGCGAAAATAAATTTGCGTTTCCAAATCCTAATGAGAATGGAAGAAACGCATAATCAAACTTTAAGCTGCCCCACATCAACCCAATGCCTGCTGTAAATCCACGGCTTTCATATCCTGTTTGAAATCCGGCACGTGCAGCAATTAGTTTGTTATATAAAACTTCTCCACCAAAGTTAAAGTGATTGTCTTTTGTGTCTAAATATTTCTGGAATTCTATTCCGCCTGTAAAATCAAATTCAGAGTCTTCTAAATTGTAAGTGTACGCAGTTCCTAATCTAAATTCTGTCGGTAGTTTTGTAGATTCGCTTCTTAAAGCATTCATAGAACCAATATTTTTAACTACTGCTGATGCAGTTAAGCCTTTGTAAGGAAGTAAATAATATAAACCAAAATCCAAACCAAATCCTGATGCTTCATCGTTTAACAAACCTTCATATAAATATTTAAAACCTGCCCCAAAGGAAATTTCTTCAGTTACAAAAAATCCTGTAGATAAACTTCCAAAGAAATAGTTCGCATCAAAAGTTGTAATTGGTTCTCCTGCAATTTCTCTAAATTCAATTCCATCAACAGATGTAACGTTAATTCCAACAGCAAAAGGGATATTCCATAACTCAGTTTTAACTCCAATCACTTCACTGCTTACATCCTGTATCCATTCATTGTGCATAAATAAAACTTCGGATTTATCTGTAAGTGCCAACTTTGCAGGATTATAAAACAATCCTGTAAGATCGTTTGATAATGCTGTACCGGCATCGCCCATTGCGATATTACGCGCACCAAATCCATACTTAAGAAATGATAAGCCTGTATTACCTGCCGATTGCGAGAATATTGTTGCAGTTGATAAGATTACTATTAAAATGATTTTATTCATATATATTTTTTTTTAATTGTCCTATTGTTCGATTGCTTGAACGTTATGTGTCATTAGTCAAAACAGTTTAACAATAAAAGTTAATCAGTTAAAAATTAATATTTATTCCTATAATATGCCGATCAGATGGTGAAAACTGCTCCATCATAAAGGCATAATCTACTCCGATAGTCCAATCACCAATAGATTTTGCATAAGAAAATCCAAGTGAAGGTTTTAATCTTGCATCAGTATTACTCAAATTAAACTGATCGATACCACCGCGTAAAAATAGATTTTCATAAATGTTATACTCAGCACCAATTCTAATGATATTTGTACCGGCATTACTATTTTCAAATTCAATTGCCGTGAGAAGATTAAGTTCAGAATTAAAATAACTAACACCAATTTTTTTCAATAACGGAAATTTATCTGTAGTTGTTAATCCTTGTTGATCATAAACAGGACTTGTATCCCATTTGTATTCACTGTTAAGATCAGAAATCATAAGTGACACGTTCCAGTTATCATTTACTTTATACAATGCCCCAATATCCAAACCTAAACCGTTTGATTTAACTTCTTCATACAATTTGTAATAATAAAATTTAACAGCAATACCGATAGATAATTTTTCAGAAAAACGGTTAGCAACACTTAAGAAAAATTGGTTTTCAGAAGTTGAAAGATCACCGGTTGGCAAACCGTTATTATCTCGTCCATCAATTCCTGCTACACCGGAGTTAATAACTCCTGCGCTTATACCCGCAGTACGACTTGGTTTTTTATTTATTGAAGTATCCTTTAAAGAATAAAAATCAAATTTCCTGGTAAAGTTTAAAAAGTTTAATGATCTATCAAGAGATAAAACTGAATAACCAATTTGAGCTGAATTGTTTTCCTGAAAAGGTGATAAAGCCGGGTTATAATATGAAACAAGATTTCCATTAGTTACAGATGACATTGCATTTCCCATTCCAATCCCACGAGCACCAAATCCCATTCTACTGAATGCACCTGCTTTAGAGCTAATTTCTGTAAACTGAGGTTGAGCAAAATTAGCTGCTGTTATCAAAAAGGATGCAACGAATAAATATTTATATGTAATTCTCATTGCATCACCAATATCTTTCCGTAAACTGCATCATTATCTCCAACTTCAACCCTGTAAAAGTAAACTCCGTTTGGAACGTAATTACCGTTCTCATCTCTGCCATCCCAGTAATCGATAGGTATACTATCTGTATAGAAATTTCGTATCACATTCTGAATAACTGTTCTAACATAATTAAATCCAAAATCAAAAATTCTAATAGTTACATTAGCATCCATTCCGGAAGTACTATATTTAATCTTCAAACCATCATCTTGTCTTGGATTAAAGGGATTTGGAGCACAGTACGTTTCATTATTAGAAGTAAGTGGTTGAGTAGCAAAATAAATTTTCCAGGATCCTTGCCACATTCTCCCAGGTATTTCTTGCAATCTAGCCAATCCATTTGCTGAACCTAACCAGATATAATTGTCGCTGGCAGATGCAGAATAGAATTCTTTTGTTGTAATTATAAGTTTTGCAAAAGTATATGTATTCTCATCAATAATATTATTTGGTAATAACCAAGTGGAACCAAAATCTGCAGATCTAAAAACCCCGTTTTCTGTTGCAACCATTACATCAGTATTTACAAACCCAAAGTTGTGCGGACGTTCATCTCTTAGAAAAGTAGCCCATGTTCTTCCACCATCAAAAGAAGAACTTACGCCATAAAACTCCGATTGATTTTCTGCTTTCCATGTAGAAGCCCAAACAGATTGATTTAAAGAATCATAACCTAAGGCAGTAATAAAATTTCCACTAATCGGTAACTGCTGATTTTGAGCATTAAACTTATGCCAGCTAGGGAATTGTGAATTTGCATCTGTTGTTTTATTGATACCGTTTGCAGTACCAACATAAATAGTATTATTACCATCGGTTGCAATCGAAAAAACTCTGTGATTTAGATTTCCATCACCACAAAAGTTACCATCAGCAGGAGAAAGACAAAAATCCAAATTATCATTAGGAGAGATTGAATTTAATCCATCGGGAGGAAGAACAACTCTTTGCCATTTGTAATTCTGATTTGTCAACAAACTGTCTATACTCGCTTTGCGCAATTCACCGGCAAAACATGTTATCCAGATTGTATTTGGTGTAAAGGCTATATCATAGGCAAGGTTCTGAATAGTAACTGTAACCGGTAATGCTCTTATTTGATTTATACCATATTGCTCAACAGTATCTGTTTCCAAATCTAATGGTTGAGGAATGCTTTCCCAGGTTACGCCAAGATCAGTAGTAAATTTTAATCCTGTCCCTTCAGGAAGAGTTTGTCCTCCGGTTACCTCTGTAGATCTTGCGGTTGCACACCAAAAGACTCCTTCGTGATAACCGATGGCGGATACATTGTCAGTTCCAAAATCAGGCTGCCCGTAAAAATTTGTCCAGCTATTTCCACTATCAGTTGATAAGCTAACTCCCCTGCTTGTGCCTAACCAGACTGTATCACCAATGGTTATGATATCAGTAATAGTATTACTTAATGGATTTTGGGATTGAGTTTTACCCAAATATTTTTCGTCATCCTTTAATTGATAGGTCTGTGGCGAAAATTGGGCAAATAACCGGAATGATGATATGCTAATTATAAATAATATGGTTAAAATATTTTTCATTGAATAACTACAGAATGATTAATGATGTTGCTAAGTTCCCCGCTTCGATCTTTTGCCAGAAACTCAAATCTATAAGTACCTTTGGTATTTGAAGGTATGATTTGAATTAATAAAGAATATATCCCATCTCCGGCTAGTTGATCACCATGCTCAGTAACATTTCCGTCATCAAACATTAAATTCTGGTTATTGTTTGTAGTTCCATTTGGGCGATAAACTACAAAATACACTTTCTCAATATCTAAAAGTCCATTCTGATCAAATGCCTTAACAGATGTTAAAATAATGGTTGGTGAGGTCACAACAGCAGAGTCAGGATCAACAATATCATCAGAAATTACCGGCGGAATATTGGGTTGTCCGTTATTATAAATAAATGTTCCTAACGCAACCTGTTTGGTTATGTTCGACTCATCTGTTATATAATATTTTATATTATAAACCCCATTTGGATAATAAGTACTAAGTGGAATTTTATTTGAAAATGATCCATCATTCGTGGTACTATCACCATTTGCTGCATCTCCATTATCCAAAAGTGATAAAGGTGGTGAATTTAACTTTGAATTGTCAGAAGCAAATACATCACAATAAACGGACTGAATATTTGAGAATGAGATGAATGATATCTGAATTGTAACCAGTGAATCTGCTTCATTGTACCGGATAGAATCTGATGGAGATACCATAGTAACCTGGTAATCAGGATTTGAATTTTCAATCACATTATCGTATTCTTTTTCGCATCCTATAAAAAAGAGAGTAAGAATAAGACCAATCGAAAGAACTGTTATTCTTTTTATTTTCATATAACTAAATATTTCTTAAATAATAAAATTCAGCAAGGTAAAAATAAAACCACTTCAGCCAATACCATTTAGCATAAGCGGTGCTGGTGAAAAGGATATGACAAAGATAAAGAAACTTACATAACCTAAGATCATTCTCTTTCTATCTAGTAGTATAACATCTGGAACAGGCGGATGTTTAAGTTTTATTACTACGTATAAAATAAATGCCCAGAACAACCAGCCGCTCCAGCCAAATCCATAATTTAAATCAAGTACGGCATCAAGAACTCCGACAAATCCTAATACAGCAAGTATTATTGTTGAGATTGAAGATATTTTTATATGATTTTCACCACCCAGCATTGTGTAAGAAATATGCCCTCCATCTAATTGTCCAACGGGAATCATATTCATTGATGTAACAAGCAGTCCAAACCAGCCGGCACATAAATATGGATAATGATATATTTCACTCATTGGCGGAAAGAATGAATTAGTGTTGACAAACATATATCTGAAAAATGAAAACAGAATTGAATCGCCAAATACAAGCTGAATCCCTTCTTTCCCATAATCCGGGGAAAAATAATCGGGATGGATATTGATTAGGTATTCGATGGATGGAACGTGAGTGAAACCGTAAATTAAAATTCCAAGACAGATTACAAATCCTGAAAGTGGTCCAGCAATTCCAATATCAAACATAGCCTTCTTTGAATAGATTGGAGATTTAGTTCTGATAACTGCGCCCATCGTACCAAAATTAATAAAGTAAGGTATCGGCGGAAATGGGATGTAAAACGGAAGTGTAGCGCTAATTTTATGATAACGCGCAGCAAAGTAATGTCCAAACTCATGGAATGTGATGATTAGTAATATGCTAATTGAATATGGTAATCCTTTTGCGATCATATTAAATTCATACGGCGGTAGTTGTCCAGTTGTCCACTCAACTCCTGCAAGTGTAGTAGTAATAAAAGTTGCAATAAACAATCCGGTGTGAATTAAATAACTTTTAATTCTTTTCTGCTTTTCCTTAGCAGCGGTTGTAACGTAAACTTTAGATTCTGTTTGTGAAAAATCACTCATAATATTTTGTATTCTTTAGCAGCATTTATAATTCAACAATGTAGCATAGACTTTAGTCTGTGCTTTAGTACCATAACTCCATTACTTGTAACACACAGACTGAAGTCTGTGATACGGAACTATAATTCGAAATTAAAACCAATGTTGGCGTACTTTTCATTTACATCAAAATATTCTCCATGAATGCTTTTACCAGACATATAGGTAAAGTATAAACTTAATCCCTTTTGATTCCACTTTCCAAACTTTACACCCACAGAAACTATGTTATTACCAACATATTTTTCATTTCCATTAATCTTAAAATCATATGCAACAAATGGAGTTAAAAAATCATTGCCAAATTGGGTTGCAAAGTAATCAAATCCAATTTGATAAATTCCTTTTTTTATTTCTTGCGGAATAACATGAAAAATATATGTTAGTCCAACATAAGCTCTAAAGTTGTTATATCTGTAATAAGGAAATAACTCAATAAACTCTTTACTAAAAACAAACGGATCCCTTTCTTCTCGCCATTTTTGATCTTGAGTATTATATTGTCCATCAACAAGATGAGCACTGATATGACTTAATCGAAAACGAATTCCATATTCACGATTATTGCAGACATTCTTTTTGTAACCGGCATTAAATCCAAATAAATAATCAATTGTTTCAACAGGAAATTTAAAATTATTCGTGCTTCGTAATCTTGTAAAAGTAAATACGTCTGCGCCAATTGATATCGTTTCATCTTCATTATACCAATTAACAATATCGCGTGAAGTAGAAATATCGAGTCGCAACCGGCTTTCATTTATTGAAATAAGAAAACCTGATTTAGGTTCTAGAAAATTAGCAGTAAATGGTTGAATATTTAAATCAGACGGAAATAAATCCTGTTTCCATTGAGCAAAACGAAATTGAAGTACATAAAACTAAGAATAAAATAAATATTTTTCTTTTGCATTATTTTGTATTCCGATTTTGGAATGAATTTCTTTTTAATTTTTTGTTTAATAAGCTTGTTATAGCTGTATTTGAACTTTGACGTTAGGCTTGATAATGCATAGAGATTTGTCGGGAATGCAAATGAAGGTTCAAAATAACAATTAACGGTGCAGCCCTGACAAAAATCAAATCTGCCTTCCATTTTCTTAAAGTGCTTTATCTTTTCAGATTGACGAATCTCCTTTATTGGCTTATCAATTTTAATTTTATCATTTGCAAAATGATAGCAAGGAAGAATAATTTCATTTTCAGGTGAAATTACAATTACTCGGGAAACAGCTTTGCAACTTGGATTTTTAATATCGTTGCCGCCATCTCTCCTTAATTTCATAAATCCTTTGTTAAGATAAATATCAAGCTTACCATCGCAATATTCATCAACAAAATCAACAGCTTCTTCACTTAGTCCTGGATTTCCGAAGTAAGAAAATACCGGGTTGACCAATAAAACTAAATCATGATTCTGAGCAATCTCATGCATTCGAGGAAGTTTTTTATATGTATCGTTTGTAACAGTAAACAAAATATCTGGAAATTCACCAAGTGATTTTGCAATCTCAATACTTTTAAAGACAGCTTTGTAGCAGTCAACTTTTCTAATTTTATTATGTTCTTCTTCATCAGGCGAATCCAAAGAAAAGTGAAGCAGGTTAATATTCCCTGCAAGCTTTTCAGCAAACTTGTGATACAACAATCCATTACTTGTAATACTTGTCTGCATTTTCAAATCGTGTGTAAACTTTGCCATCCTGGCAACATCTTTATGAAGCAATGGTTCTCCGCCGGTAAGATCAATAAACTTAACACCAAGTTTTGCAAGCTGAGTAACATTTGTTTTGAAGTCTTCAAAACTTGCGTAAGGTGTATCTTTAAAGTCAGTGTGATCACCAAAATGGCAGAACTCACAATAAGCATTGCATCTATATGTAAGGTAATAATTACAGAGAAGCAGCATTAATATTCCCGACCCTTCCAAATAACTTTTTTATTGGGCAGAACGATAAATGGAAGGAGTATTACATAAATTAAATAGTAAACCTCAAAGTGAAAAAAGTATTTTAGATTTTTTGAGATACCGAGTTTGATGTGAACAGGATATAACAAGAAAAAATCAAGTGCTACCTTAAACACAACCAAAGTTAACCACGTAGTTGAGAAAAAGAAAGGAGTTAATAATACGAGCAAGTTTGCCGTGAATCCCCAAAACATAATTACAAAACCACGAAATGGTACTCCAAGTCCACCAACGCCCCAGCGTTTCTTCTGGCTTACCAAGCTTTTTAGTGATCTGCATGGAATTGATGTAATTAGTGATTCTTCTTCAACAGGAAAAATAACTTTATATTTTTTCAGATTGTAAATAGCATTCATCAACGTAAAATCTTCAGTAACACTGTGCGGTAGTTTTTCGTAACCGCCAACTTCATCATAAGCGGATTTGCGATAGGACATGTTATTGCCAATACACGAAATTGGGAAATTAAGATTTGTAGTGCCTGCACCGGCAGTTAATAAATAAACAAAATCAATTGCCTGCATTCCACCAAACCAATTATCTGCTGTTTGTGTTGTAACACCGGTAACTATGGCAACATCATCATTGTAATGTAAGCAAATAAATTTTACCCAAAGTGGTTTAACCTCACAATCAGCGTCTGTTGTTAAAATAATTTCGCCGGTTGCTTCTTTAATTGCATAAGCAAGCGCACGCATCTTGCCAATAAGTTTTGTATGATGTTCTTCAGTTGTAACTTTTTGAAATCGTGACTTACCTTTAATGAATTCATCAACAATTTTTCCCGTTGAATCTGTTGATTGATCATCCACGATTAAAATCTGAAGTTTGCCTTCCGGATATTCAAGCTTATCAAGAGACTGGAGAGTACGAAAGATTTTATCTTCTTCATTTCGTGCGGCAACAATTATTGTAGCGGTAGGAAGTTTATCATCAGAGATCCTGGGAAATTTTTTCTTTGCACCGATAATAAAAATGAATGATTGCAAAAAATATCCAATCATTATAAAAAGAAATATCAGTTCAAACATTCGTCTGCCTTTCCGAACTGATAATTTTTTTTTCTTACTTCATCTGCAATAAAGCTGATTGAGTCAGAAATTATATCTTTTGATTTTATACTATCGTGCAAGACTATTATTGAATTTTGTTTTAAATATTTTTCCACAGCAAATTTAACGATTGATATGTCATTTTTATAATCGTATGTGAGCAATGACCACATTACATTTTTTAGATTGTGTTTTCCCAATAGTGATGATGTTGAAAATTGAAATTTACCGTGTGGCGGACGTAAGTATTTTAACTTAAGATTAAATTTTTCTTCAAATAATTTATTAACGGATGAAATCTGATAATGCTTCTCTTCATTGGGTATATTATTCAATATTTTATGATTGAATGTATGATTACCGAAAGAATGTCCTTCATCTTTGATAAGTTGTACTAACTCTGGAAATTTTATAACATTATCACCTACACAAAAGAAAAGTGCTTTAATCTTTTCTTCAAAAAGTTTTTTTAAGATAAGTTCAGTCGTTTCAGGATTTGGTCCATCATCAAATGTTAAAAGAACTTTTCCATTACTTGTGTCCCAGTAAAAATCATTAAATAACTTTTTTATGATAAAAGGTGGATTATAAAGGTACTTCAAACTAATTCCATCATTACAATTAAGTGTTTAGTTAATCTATCAATTTTTTTAATAAAATTTATTAATGTAAGAAATTAATATTAGGAGGCAGACCCTTTTATAAATTCCGTGTATGCTTTTTTTAAGTTCTCTTCAAGTTTTGGGTAGATAATTTTTGATAGTTTACTTTTTTTTAATATTTCTGTAGCACACTGACTGCAAAGAAAGTATGCAATCAAAGTATTCATATCACGATATATGAATGCATTTAAAGAAATTACGGCTTTTTTACCGAACTGCAAAGTATCTATTTTTCTTGCACAAGCCAGACAAGTTTCACTCTCACAAAACCAATAATTTTCTACAGCATTGCCGTACATTCTTTTTGCGTTATTAAATAATTCGTAAACCGCACCGGTAATATCTGTATTATCTTCCATTATTAATTAACCTTGTTATTAAACTTTTAATGTTCTTAAAATAATCATTCTAATAATTTTTCAACTCATCAAGCTTTTCAAAACAAATATAAAATGACAATCGAATGACTATTGAATTACAATCGAATAACCAAAAATGTTTTTTAGATTTTTATAACTTTCAATTTTCCATATTCCATTCTCCATCTTCCATCAACCATTTTCCATTTCCCCTCTTTATCCTTTAATCACTCCAACCGGTCTTAACTTTGCAACTTTTCTCGTAATCCCTTCCTTATGCATTACATCAACAACATCTGCAACATCCTTATAAGCTTCAGGCATTTCCTCGGCAATGGTTTTATATCCTTTTGCCTGAACGATTATCCCCTTTGCATTGAGCTCATCAACTAAGTCTCTTCCTTTTGCAAATTTTATTGCTTTGTGGCGACTTAAATTTCTTCCAGCACCATGACAAGAACTCCCAAATGTTTCCTCCATTGCTTTTTCAGTACCAACCGCAACATAAGAATACCTTCCCATATCACCGGGGATTAGAACCGGCTGCCCAATACTTTTGTACTTAGTTGGAATTTGATTGCTTCCCGGGGCAAATGCTCTGGTTGCACCCTTTCTATGGACGCAAACTTCCTTTTCTTCATTTCCGATTTTATGCTTTTCGATTTTTGCAATATTATGGCATACATCGTAAACCAACTGAAACTTCAGATCAGATTCAGAAATATTAAAAGAATTTAAAAAACTTTTTTTAGCTAGATGCATAATCACTTGCCTGTTACACCATGCAAAGTTTGCTGCACATTTCATTGCCGATAGATAATCCTGCCCTTCCTGTGATTTAATTGGAGCACAGGCAAGTTGTTTATCAGGTAAATTAAATCCATATTTTTTATTTGCGTTAAGTAACACTTTCAGATAATCATCACAAACCTGGTAACCAAATCCACGTGAACCAGTATGAATTTGAACAACAATTTGGTTGAGAAAAATTCCGAATGTTTCTGCTGCATTTGCGTCATAAATTTCATCAACAACGTCCACCTCAAGAAAATGATTTCCTGAGCCAAGTGTTCCAAGCTGATCAGAACCGCGCTCGAACGCTCTTTCGCTAACTAAATTAAAATCTGCACCTCTCAAGGTCCCGTTCTCTTCTGTAAAAACTATATCGTTTTGATTTCCGAGATCATTTTCCATGGCCCAAACAGAGCCTTTATGTAAAACATTCTTAAGATCTGATTTAGAAAGTTTTTTTATAGCGCCGCTGGCTCCAACCCCTGTTGGAATATTCTGGAAAAGCTTTGTAATTAAATTCTGTAGTTTGCTTTGGGCTTCGTCAAATTGTAAAGAAGTTGTAGCAAGCCGTACACCACAATTTATATCATACCCTACTCCGCCCGGTGAAATTACTCCCTCATCCAAATTGGTTGCTGCAACTCCACCAATTGGAAATCCATAACCCCAATGAATATCAGGCATAGCAAGGCTATACTTTTCGATTCCGGGCAAATGGGCAACATTCATTACTTGTCTGAGCGCATCACCCTCTGATGCTTGATGCTCAAGCATTTTCTGTGAATTATAAATTCTGCCCGGTACACGCATATCTCCCGATCTGGGAATTTCCCAAACGTTTTCATTCACCTTTACTAATTCAATTCCGTTGATGTTCATTTCATTAAGCGGTTAAATATCAAACACAACACGAGTAGAATAATTATTATCTACCTTCAAAATTTCCATTTGATGATATGTTACTGATTTAATTTCCTCCTTCATTTCAATTGATTGATCAATTTGAAATCCTGAAACAGTAGAGTTGATAGAGTAATTAGATTTATCTAGTATAAAATCATTAAAAATTACAGCAAGCCATTTTTTAGTAATAAGAAAATAATTTAATTCGTTTAAAAAGTTTACCAGTAACTCTTCGGTACTTCCGGCAGTTATCTCCAATCTAAAATTTGATAAAGCTTTTCCTGAGATATCTCCCACAACACAAATTCTCCACGCTCTGGCAGATTCAAGAAAAAGTTCTTCTAAAGAATCTGCGCTTACATCAAAAGCAATATCCGCGGTGTGTTCAATAAAATTATGTTTAGAACTCATATAACTGATAAATTCTTTTTATGTAATTTAACAATACTAAAATCAAAAGTCGTGTTTAATTTTACCAAAACATTATTATGCAAAATCTTTCAGAACATCAAAAAGGATTTATTGCTGTTTTCATCACGGCAATTTTGTGGAGCTCCGGCGGACTTTTTATCAAGCTAATTTCGCTTAATGCAATGCAGCTTTCCTTTTTTCGATGTTCGATTGCAGCAACCGTATTTGCATTGCTGTTTCGTAAAAAATTATTTGTTATAAATGGATTTACTTTTGTTAACGCTGCCTTTTATGCTACTGTACTTATAACTTTTGTCATTGCTACCAAGATCACCACCGCAGCCAATGCAATTTTTCTTCAATCAACAGCACCAATTTATGTTTTAATTTTTGAACCGAAAATAAACAAAACTAAGCAAGAAAAAATTAATGTTATTACAATAACAATTTGTTTCATAGGTATGATCTTTTTCTTTCTCGGCGAAATTTCCCCAGGACATCTTGCCGGAAACCTTGTTGCATTGATTTCGGGTATTATGTTTGCGGCGTTCTTTTTAGGAATGAGAAAAAACGGCAAAGAGTACCAGCAAAGTTCCATTTTTTACGGAAATATTTTTGTAACAATACTTTCTATTCCATTTATACTTGATTTAAAACCGATTTCCTTTAATGATATCTGGATGGTTACTTTTCTTGGAGTCTTTCAAATTGCATTTGCTTATGCGTTTTTTAGTTATGGATTAAAACGAATACTTGCAGTTGAAGCTTCTATCATGTCAATGTTTGAGCCCGTGTTAAATCCCATGTGGGTATTTATAGGATACGGAGAGAAGCCAAGTTACTGGGCAATAGTTGGTGGATTAATAATTATTACAACAATATTGGCACGAACATTTTTTGACAGCTCAAATTTTTTAAGAAAGAAATTCAGGTACTAAGGAGATATTCTATAAATTTTCCAATCATCATTAATCTTTTCGTAGCAGATTCTATCGTGCAATCTATCCTGTCTTCCCTGCCAGAACTCAAACTTAGCCGGAATTAATTTGTACCCACCCCAATTTTCAGGCATAGGCGGGTTTTCTCCGAACTTTTTTTCCAACCCAACAAATTTTTTCTCTAGAAATTCTCTATCCTTAATAACTTCACTTTGATTTGATGCTAATGCACCGTATCTGCTTTTTAACGGTCTCATACTAAAATACTTTTGCGATTCTTCTTTACTGATTTTTTTTACTCTTCCTTCAATTCTAACTTGTCTTTCAAACTCCCGCCACCAAAAAAGTAATGAGGCTAGTGGATTTTCTAAAAGTTCTTGTCCTTTTCTGCTTCCATAATTGGTATAGAATTTAAACCCCATTTCATCATAGTCTTTAAGTAATACAATTCTTGCTGAGGGAACTCCGTTTTTTGTTGCTGTTGCAATTGTCATGGCGTTAGGTTCAACAATCTTTGCTTTAAGAACCAAATCAAACCATAACTTGAATTGAACGAATGGATCTTTACTAATTTTAGATTCAAGCAATTGATCGCGCTTATAGCTGAGGCGCAAATTTTTGAGTTTATCGTTTTCTTGCATAGATTATTTGAAACTAATTTTTGTACGTTTTCTATTAAATTTGCCAGACTTTTATAAAATATTCTTTAATCTCACTACACTCAAAGTTAAAAATAAACTTAATGGAAATTGTAGACTAAAAACAACTGCATAAAAAGTAAAATGAAAACATTCAAATCTACAACAAACAGATTACTATAGAGAACCGTTATTGGTCTAAAAATATTAATTTTAATAATACTGGCTAGCTCACTTAAAATACCTCAATTTGAGGATGTTTATGACTATTGTAGTAATCTGAAACACTCCAATCCTTAATTTTATCTAAAATCCGCTAAAAGAAGTGGCATATTAGTTGGCTAACTAAAGTCCAAATAATTTGAGATAAGATATGGAAGAGTTTCAGAAACAAATTGCAAATGGTTTCATAATAGAAAGAGTTAATCTTACACAAGCAACAGTTGCTGAGGCTTTAAGGTTTAAAAAACATCTGGAAATGGATATCGAACTTGGATATAAAGTTATCATCATAGATTTAAGTAATTGCACTTCACTTGATCCGGCGTTCATAGGAGTAATGGTAGTAACACTAAAACAATTAATGAGATTAGGCGGATCGATTAAAATTGTCAAACCAGGAATGTTTTCGAAGTCACTATTAAATATAACCGGTACCATTGAAATATTTGAACTTTATGAATCACTAGAAAATGCTACAGCAAGTTTTTCAATTTCATCACAAAGAAATGAAGATTTCAACGCCAGAGGCTTAGATCGATTAGCTCTGGCTAACTAAGATTGACAAACCTTGTTTAATATCCTAAATTTACACCAGAAATTATTATTAATGCGAGCGTAACTCAGTTGGTAGAGTGTCAGCTTCCCAAGCTGGATGTCGCGGGTTCGATCCCCGTCGCTCGCTCTAAATTCTTAAAAGTAAGTTTGGTTTTATTTTAGAAAAACTGCATATTTGTCCACCAAATTTTGATCATAAAGTTTATAAAATTTTGGGCGCTTAGCTCAGCTGGTTTAGAGCATCTGCCTTACAAGCAGAGGGTCCGGGGTTCGAATCCCTGAGCGCCCACAATATTTAATCCCGATAACTCGGGATTTTTTGTTTTCTATTAGATGACATCTCAAATAATTCTAGTTAATTTCCCTAAAAAATAACACAACATAAAATTTTAAATAGAACTTACTATTCTTTTGATTTTATTGTTATCAGATTATATTTGTTTTAGTTTGATAAAGTATCATTCTATTCCAACTACAAAAAGGAGTTTGCATTGTTAGCTGATAGAGTAAAAGAAATTGGTGCATCCCCCACAATGATGGTTGCCGCCGAGGCAAAGAAATTAAAGTCTGAAGGTGTTGATGTTATTGATTTGAGTATGGGTGAACCGGATTTCCATACACCGAGCAATATTAAGGATGTTGGGAAAAATGCGATTGAGGAAAACCGAACTCGCTATACACTTAACCAGGGCACAAATGAATTACGAACCGCAATCGTTGCAAAATTTAGAAGAGATAACAACCTTGATTATAACCTAAACGAAATAATAGTTTCTAGCGGTGCAAAGCATAGTATTTATAACAGTATTTTTGCTACTATTAATCCTGGCGATGAAGTAATTATTCCAGCACCTTATTGGGTCTCCTATCCTGCAATGGTTACTTTAGCTGGCGGAAAAAATGTTATTATTGAAACTGAGGAGAAGGACGGATTTAAGGTAACACCTGAGCAGTTACGATCAGTCATCACACCAAAAACAAAAATGCTTATTCTCTGCAATCCATCAAATCCAACCGGCACAGTTTATACAAAACTAGAATTAGAAAGCATGGCAGAAATTGTTTTGAAAAATAATTTCTACGTTCTTGCCGATGAAATTTATGAAAAGTTGGTTTATGATAATCTTAAATTCACAAGTTTTGCCTCACTAAATCCAGAAATTAAAAAGAGAACAATTGTGGTTAACGGAATTTCTAAAACATACGCTATGACAGGATGGAGAATAGGCTATACCGCTGCCCCAGAAAGTGTTATAAGTGCCATAAACAAAATTCAGAGCCATACAACTTCACACGCATCCTCAATATCGCAGCACGCAGCTATTGAAGCTGTTGCAGGACCGCAATATGTTATTAGTGAAATGATTGAGGAGTTCAGAAAAAGACGCGAGTACTTTTATAACGAATTAACTTCAATGAAAGGGATTACGTGTTACAAACCTGAAGGTGCATTTTATCTCTTTCCGAATATTTCGCATTATTTGCATACAAAATCTGCTGTGTTAAAAGTTGAAAACTCTTTCGATTTTGCTATGCACTTACTTTATGAGGCACATATTGCAGTTGTCCCCGGTAGCGCCTTTGGTAAGGAAGGATATTTGAGATTGTCTTATGCTACTTCAATGGATTATTTACATGAAGCAATATTCAGATTAAAGAAGGCTTTGAATAAGATTCACTGATTATTTGGTTACGTAAAGTAGAAGTGACTTGTAAACTTTTTCAACAGGAAATTCATTGCCAGTCCAAAGATTAAAAGACTTTGCAGCTTGCTGAACTAGCATATTTAATCCGTTAACTGTAATTGCATTTTTAGATTCAGCCAATTGAAGAAATTTTGTTTTAACTGGATTGTAAACTAAATCAAATACTATTTGATCTTTAACGAAAACATCTGCATTACTAAAAATACTATCATCAGCAGAAGGATACATACCTATTGAAGTGCTGTTTACAATTAGAGAACAATTATTTAAAACGTTAATTAAGTCCGGTTGCTGCAGTTCTTTAGTAACAATAGCATCAAATTTCATTTTAGATTTAAAGTGCTGCTTTAATGTTTCAGCGTGCTGCTCTGTTCTGTTAATTAGATAAATCTTTGAGGGTTTAAAATTTCTGATCAAAGTATAAATCACGGCACGTGCTGATCCACCTGCACCAATTACGCATACTTCATTTTCGTTTATTTGAGATTTAAATTGAGAGAGTGATTCAACAACGCCATATACATCCGTATTATATCCAATTAATTTTCCAAGTTCGTTAACCACTGTATTCACAGATCCAATCACTGCAGCTTCTTCGGATAACTTATCAATGTAATCAACAACTTTTACTTTATGCGGAATAGTTATATTTAATCCTTTTAATCCAAGAGCGACGGCGCCTTTTACTGCATTTTTCAAATTACTTGAGTGAACTTCAAAAGGGAGATAAATTATTTTTGTACCCGTAAGTTCCGCAGCAACATTATGAATAAAAGGGGAAAAGCTTTGTTTAATCGGATAACCAATCAATCCGATTAAATCTATATTTGAATAAAATGAGTTTTGCATATAAACAAATCTAATAAATAAAATAAATTAAGCTTCACCTAAAAGTCTTTTAAATAGTTTGGATGATTTTATTTCCGGATATTCTTTTTCAAATTCCGTTCTGATAGAAGGATCAAGCAAGAATGCTGATTTTAAACATACAATTGCTTCCTGAGTTCTGCTTAATACAAAATTTGCTTTTGCTTTACCATAAAATGATGTTGCATCCTTTGGATTGATACGAATACATTCATCAAAAGCTTTTAGTGCCTCTAACCATTCACCTGATTCAAAATAAGTTTCAGCAAGATTAAACCACAATTCATAATTGTTTGGTTCTATTCTTGCAGCCTCTTTATAACTTACAATACTATCTTTTATCTGCCCGATTGAATACTCAAGATCGGCTTTTGCATACCAGGCTTCAGCACTATCCTGCGAAAGTGAAATTGCTTTGTTAAAATCCTTTAATGCCAAATGATACTTGCCTATCGAATCATAACAGAATCCTCGGGAAAGATAAGCATCATAATATTCGTCATTCAGTTTTAATGATTCAGTATAGTACTTTATAGCTGTAGGAAGATCATCAAGTTCTTCATAGATGTTAGCAATGTTATATACAGCAGTTTCATCAAACTTATCTAACTCAAATGCCTTCTTAAAACAACTTATAGCTTCATGCAATCGACCAATATCTGCAAGGGCATTCCCTTTGTTAAACCAGGCGCTTGAAAAATTTTCGCGAATAGAAAGTGCAAGATCGTAACTGTTAATCCCCTGCTCAAATTTTTCCATCTTTACTAAAACTATTCCGCGGTTATACCATCCATTTGGATTGTATGGATCTATCTCCAAAAATTTATCGTATGACTCTAAAGCTTTTTCAAGTTGAGCAGAGTTTTCATAACAAAAACCAAGTTCATAATAAACTTCGGAATACCCGGGATCACGATCAACAACTTTTAGAAAGTATTCAATTGCTTTACTAAGCTGCGCTCTCCGCTGAAAAAGCAATCCAAGACTAAACATTGCATCGTCGTTTTCCGGATCAAGCTGTAAGACTTTTTCAAGTGATTCCTGTGATTGTTCGTACAAACCAAGGTTTTCTTCAGTAGCAGATTTATCTATCAAAGTTTCAAGGTCATTTGGATTAAGTGATAATGACTGATCATAAGCAAGCAGAGCTTCGCTAAAACGGAATAATCCATTAAGCACAATCCCCTTCTTCAACCAATATTCTGAGTTATATGGGAATATCTCTAAAAATTTATCTAATAAAAATAAAGCGTCTTCAAACCGGTCAATATCAATACAAGTCTGAATTAATTCTTCTATTCTTTCAACTGAATCATAAATATATCCACTGTCAAGAATTTTTTTGCACGAAACTAATTCTTCATCAATTTTTTCTTCGGGCAAATCGAATTCCTCTTCTTCAGAATATTCTGAATCGAAAAAAGACATTAATTTCTCCTAACTGAAATTTGTTTCAAGGAAAATCTATAACTAATAAAAAAGAAAATCAAGGTAAGGATAATTTGTTAGTTAGTTAAATATTTTGTATTTGAAAATTAATAGCTCAGACTTTGGTTTGAGTATTTAATAATAAATGAAAGCTCAGAATAAATTCTGAGCTACAAAATAATACAGTTAATTAATTAACCCTTAAAACTGAAGTAACTTTTTGAGCTGCATCCTGCAAACTCTTTGCAACTTCAAAATGTAAATCAGATTGATCAAGCAGTTCGGCAGCTTCCGAAGCATTTGTTCCTTCAAGTCTTACTACAATAGGAACCTTAACTTCCATCTGTTTTGCTGCATCAATAACACCCTGAGCAACTCTGTCACAGCGTACAATTCCACCAAAGATGTTAATCAAAATTGCCTTTACATTCGGATCAGATAAAATAATCTTAAAACCGTTTGCAACAGTCTCTTTATTTGCACCACCACCCACATCTAAAAAGTTAGCAGGCTCACCACCGGCAAGTTTGATAATATCCATAGTTCCCATCGCAAGACCTGCACCATTAACCATGCAACCAACATTTCCATCCAACTTTATGTAGTTAAGATCGAATTTGGAGGCTTCAATTTCCAAAGGATCCTCTTCATCTAAATCTCTGTATTCAATAATTTCAGGGTGACGATATAATGCGTTATCATCAAAATTCATTTTTGCATCCAGTGCAACAACACGGTCATCATTTGTAATAACTAATGGATTTATTTCTAACATCGATGCATCCGTTGATTCATAAGCTTTATAAAGAGCTTTGATGAAAGGAATAAAACTCTTGAAAGCATTACCTTCTAGTCCAAGTGCAAAAGCTAACTTGCGCGCTTGATAAGCTTGTAATCCAACACCTGGCTCAATCCATTCTTTAATAATTTTTTCCGGAGTTTCTTCAGCAACTTTTTCAATTTCAACTCCGCCTTCTGTAGAAACCATAATTACATTTTTAGCAACAGCACGATCTAAAAGAATTCCAAGATATAATTCTTTTTTGTAATCCAATCCTTCTGTAATAAAAAGTGTTTTTACAATTTTGCCTTCCGGTCCGGACTGATGAGTTACCAAAACATTACCAAGAATTTTTTCAGCATACTCAGCAGCTTTTTCCGGTGAAGTAGTAAACTTAACTCCGCCCTCAAGAACAACTAAATCTCTGTTTCTTACATCGTAAACAATGCCTTTACCTCTTCCGCCAGCATGAATTTGTGATTTAACCACAAACTGATTTATTCCACGCTGCTGAAGTTTGGCAATTGCATCATCAAACTCTAACATACTTTTAATTGCAATTCCATCCTGAACAGGAACACCAAATTTCTTTAATGTTTCTTTTGCTTGATATTCGTGTATTTTCATTTAACTACCTTTAATTATTTTAATAAACTTTTTTATTGT
Source organism: uncultured Ignavibacteriaceae bacterium (assembly GCA_963714775.1). Lineage (GTDB taxonomy): Bacteria > Bacteroidota > Ignavibacteria > Ignavibacteriales > Ignavibacteriaceae > IGN3. Next base: position 4,560 of record CAVQQN010000071.1, on the reverse strand, counting down.
CATTCCGAACTTGTTTTGGAATCTCACTAAAATGATTGAGAAGCTGAAACAAGTTCAGCTTGATTAATACTACTTTCTCACTCATAAACGGATATCGCCAATCCTTTGGAGGATCGAAAGTTTCTTTTATTGTTCTTGCTGTCATCCATCTCATTAAATTCATTGCACTGCCGGCTTTATCATTAGTACCGGAAGCTCTTCCTCCGCCAAACGGCTGTTGACCAACTACTGCTCCAGTCGGTTTATCATTTATATAGAAGTTGCCTGCTGCATTTCTTAACCTATTGGATAACTTAACTATTACATTTCTATCCTGTGCAAAGATTGCACCTGTTAACGCATAAGGAGAAGTTTCATCGCAAAGAGTTAATGTTTCATCCAGCTTGTTATCATCATAAACATACATAGTCATAACCGGACCAAATATCTCCTCTTCCATTGATTTGAATTTTGGATTAGTTGTTACAATTGTTGTTGGTTCAATAAAATAACCTTTTGAGTCATCAAAATTTCCGCCTGTTATTATTTCTGCTTCATTAGAATCTTTTGCGTACTTAATATATTCAGTTATTGATTTAAATGCACCTTTATCAATTACAGCACCCATAAAGTTTGTAAAGTCTTCAATATCTCCCATCTTTAATTTTACCAACTTCTGCAACATACTTTTCTTTAAACTCTTTCCATATAGATTTTGGGATGTACATTCTTGAAGCAGCAGAACATTTTTGTCCCTGGTATTCAAAAGCACCACGCAAAACTGCAACAACAAGAGCATCAACATTTGCTGAGTTATGTGCAAAAATAAAATCCTTACCACCAGTTTCACCAACAATGCGTGGATAATATTTCATATTCTTTAGATTGTCGGAAATAACCTTCCACATATTCTGAAAAACTTCTGTTGATCCTGTAAAATGAACACCTGCAAGATTTGGGTTTGTAAATGCAGGAGTTCCAACCTGTCCACCAGAACCGGGAACAAAATTTATTACTCCTTTTGGCAAGCCGGCTTCTTCAAATAATTTCATTAACCAGTAAGCTGAGTAAACAGCACTTGATGCTGGCTTCCACAAACTTACATTACCAACAATTGCTGGTGCGGTTGGTAAGTTGCCTGCTATAGATGTGAAGTTGAATGGTGTTACTGAAAAAATAAATCCTTCTAAAGGTCGGTATTCTAAACGGTTCCACATTCCACTGCCGGAATATGGCTGATCCTGCATAAGCTGAGCCATGAAGTAACAATTGTATCTGTAGAAATCAACAAGTTCAGCAGCAGAATCAATTTCTGCCTGGTAAGCAGTTTTAGATTGTCCGAGCATTGTTGCCGCGTTTATTGTTGATCGCCATGGTCCAGCTAATAAATCGGCGATTTTTAAGAAGACAGAAACTCTATGTTCCCATGGCATTTCTGACCATTCTTTGCGGGCTTCAAGTGCGGCTTCAACAGCCATATCAACTTCTTTTTTACCAGCTTTGTGATAAACACCAAGAACGTGGCTGTGATTGTGCGGCATTACCATTTTCTCGGTATTGCCGGTTCTTACTTCCTCACCGCCAATAATAAGCGGAACTTCTATTTGTTTAGATTTTAATTCTGCTAATTTTTTCTTTAATTCTTCTCTTTCAGGTGAGCCTGGTTTATAAGATTTTACAGGTTCATTTATTGGTTGTGGAACTTTGAAATATGCGTTTGACATTTGATATCCTCAAAATTAAAAATTGTAGTTGAAAAATTAAGGTTTTTGGCTCTGATTATCAATTAATCTTTTAAGGGAAGTCACTGACCATTCCGTGACTTTGCCTAATAATGTCACGGTGCGACCCCCGATTTATCGGGGCAGGTTGTGACAGCCGTTAATTTCTAATGCACTCTGTCAAGAAATGGTTCTTGACAGCCAGGGAAAAAGGAAGTCACGAACCATTTCGTGACTTTGCTGAATATTCTCACGGTGCAACCCCCGATTTATCGGGGCAGGCATGTGACAGCCGTTAATTTCTAATGCACTCTGTCAAGAAATGGTTCTTGACAGCCAGGGAAAAAGGAAGTCACGAACCATTTCGTGACTTTGCTGAATATTCTCACGGTGCGACCCCCGATTTATCGGGGCAGGTTGTGACAGCTGTTAATTTCTAATGCACTCTGTCAAGAAATGGTTCTTGACAGCCAAGGAAAATTGTGGTTGAAAAATTACTGCTTTTGGGTGGGATTATCAATTTGGGTTTTGTGAAAAATAGGATCTAAAAGTTGTTATGTATAGGAAGTCACGGACCATTCCGTGACTTTACCTAATATTATCACGGTACGACCGTGACAGCCGTTAAAAAAAAAAATTAAACTACACAAGTTTGCTGTTAAGAAATGGTTCTTAATGACTGAAAGAATTCTATTTTATATCAATAAATTCTTTTTCTGTAATCACACCATTTTCCGTAAATTTTATTTTTATTTGATATGATGCTGGTTCTTCAAGCTTTGTTGGTGTTGTCATTGAAAAATATCCTGCTCCATCTGTTATTGTTTCTGGTCCTATCCATTCTCTTTTTTCTATTAATGCTAAATATGTAAATAACTTATTTTCATCTTGAGTCATACTTCTAACACTGTCTCTTGGGTCGTATGAGAAGTAACCTGGTGCGGTCGGACTATTTTCTGTTGCTGCTACTACTCCTTGCCACCATGCGTGTTTTACAAAATCTCCAATATGTTCAGGCTCGATTCTATCGATGTTAAAATAAAATTCTAGACTTGCCGTATGCTTACTAGCATTAACTATGTAATTTATAATTAAATCATAATCTCCCATTTCAGGGTCTGATGTCGGCAGGAATTTGTAGTTTATATAAGAAGAACCATCATCTCCTATTGGTGTTCGTGTTTGAACTTCTTTGTAAAATGTTGTATCTACTGGCAATCCTACTGATGAGATCATTTCAAGTGTTGCATTTCTTATTTCTTGTTCTGAATATGTTAAAGGTATTGATTCTATATTTAAGTATGCTCGCCATGGTTTTTCTATTGGTAATTGTGATGCGTTTACTAGTATGTCGATTCCTCTTAAATAGAATAATGCGTCTTTTGTTGTGTTTACTATTTCTCCATTTCTTGGGTTTGTAAATGGAATATCCAAGTTTTTCTTTTCAAGAAGTGGGACGCTGTGTGAGATGTCTGTTGAGTCTAATATCCATCCATTCCATGGTTGGAATTGGTGTGTGTAGTGTTGTCCTGTTGGGTCTTTAATGTGGAATCCGTACGAATTGTATGCTTCGTCTGTTGTTTTTTCTAGTGTTTGTTTTGTTTCTTTAAGTATTTCTTTGTGTACTTTTCCTGTTAATGGATATGTTTCGTCTACTTTTACTAATTTGTTTGTTATTTTAACTTCGTCTATTGTTGTTGTTGTAAAATATATTCCATTTGCATAATTGTCAAGATTAATTATGTTATTGCCTGCTGATATTTCTTGTGTAAATAATTCTTGACCTAATATGTTTGATACGGTCACGCTTCCGTTTTTTGGTGATTCTATTTTATTCCAATAATACGTTAATTGTCCTAAATTTTCTATTGTTACAATTTCATCTATTCCAGTATATATTGTGTTGAATTCTCCTAGAGAATTAGTGTATGTTGTTGATGTGTCTGCTTCTAGTGGCCAATTGTTATTGTATAGTATTCTTTTTACTTCTATTCCTTCTAGTCCTTGAGCGTTTGTTCCTCTTATTGTTCCATGGATGTTGTATTCTCCAGTTGTTTTTTGTAGTAAGTTCTGTGCAATCAACGTGTTGATAAAGAGAAAAGTAAAAAGTAGTAAAGTGTAAAAATGCCTCATAACTAAACCCATAATAATTATACTTTGCAATTTCATTAAAAAGATTATTAAGTCAAAAAAAAAATAAATACTATTAACTGTAGGTTCACTCCGCCAAAGGCAGATTTGTCTGGGCTGTCACGAACCACTTCGTGACAATAATGCTTTAACTAACTAAATGTATCGAAATAATTATAAGTTAGTTAAGAACAACTTCAACACCAAGTCACCAAATGGTTGGTGACTTCCGGGATAAAGTTTTTTCGGATCGATCAGGAGATCGATCCATACATTAACTCCATTTTCCTTTTTGCTATTAAACTTTTTGATGTTATTTTATTGTTATAATATTTCTTAGCTGTAACGAAATGGTTCGTTACACCAAGAAAAGATGAAGATATCTAAAACTAACAGTACGGTTTTTAGGGGAAAAAATCCGGTATTGAAAAGGAGAGAAGTGAATTTATGGCTCACGTTAAATTACCTGACCACTGTCCCCCGACTCTACCAGCACCTTACCGAAGAATACAGCAAAGAAACAAACAATTTTGTACTTAAACATAAAGTTAACGGCAAATATGTTGGGATAACATATGATCAGTTTAAAGAAGAAACAGATTTATTTGCTTTTGGTCTTGCTTCGCTGGGAATAAAAAGGGATGATAAGATTGCGATAATTTCTGAGAACCGTCCTGAATGGGTTTACAGTGATATGGCAATATTAAGTTTGGGTGCTGTCGATGTTCCG
>CAVQQN010000070.1:0-19733 GCA_963714775.1 uncultured Ignavibacteriaceae bacterium | reverse complement strand
CAATCATGAACTACAAACTTCTAAAATCAGAAATACGTTACAAAGGAAAAGTATTTGACCATCAGGTTGATGAGATTGAATATGAAAGCGGAAATAAGGGAATAAGAGAAATTGCAATTCATCCCGGCGGTGCTGTTGTTGTTCCTGTTAAAGATGATGGAAAAATAATTCTTGTAAGACAATTCAGATATCCGCTTCAAAAAACTTTGATTGAGCTTCCTGCCGGTAAACTTGATAAGGGTGAAGATCCATTAGTTTGTGCAACTCGCGAACTTGAAGAAGAAACAGGTTACAAAGCAAAAGAAATTAAAAAACTTGGTGAGATTTATACTGCACCGGGTTACTGTACAGAAGTTCTTCATATCTATTCTGCAAGCGGTTTAACTCCCGGTAATCATAACCGCGAAGAAGGCGAACACGGAATGGAAATTCTGGAGTTTTCATTAAACGAGATTGAAGAAATGATTTTGAAGAGTGAAATAACTGATGCGAAAACAATAGTTGGGATTTACTATCTAAAAAATCTTGATAATCAGTAGTGACTCAATCTTTTTTCTCTAAACCTAAATTCCTATATTGAAATAGCTATAAATCAATAATTATGAAGATTTACAAACATCTGCTAAATACAATTAAGGAAAAGGGAGCAGCTTATTTAGTTCTGCTCGATCCCGACAAACTTTCCGAAAATAAACTTGCTGGATTTTTAAAGCATTGTGAAAAATCCGGTGTTGATGGATTTTTAGTTGGCGGCAGTTTAATGGTTAATGGTGATTTTGATTCTTTTATTGAAAAAGTAAAACTTAATACTAATCTTCCTTCTATAATTTTCCCCGGAAGCATTACACAAGTTTCATCTTTTGCAGATGCGATTTTATTTCTTTCAGTTGTTAGCGGAAGAAATCCGGAGCATTTAATTGGTAAACATGTTCTTGCCGCACCTTCAATAAAGAAAAGCGGAATTGAACCAATATCTACGGCATATATTTTAGTTGAGTCGGGTTCAACAACGACTGCAATTTATATGAGCGGAAGTTTACCGATTCCAAGAAACAAACCGGAAATTGCCGCTGCAACTGCTCTTGCCTCTGAATATCTTGGGAATGAAACTGATTTATCTTGAAGCCGGGAGCGGTGCCGATAATTCTGTTCCTAATGAAATGGTAAAAGCCGTTAGTGAACTTTGTTCAGTTCCTGTTATAGTTGGTGGTGGAATAAGAAATCCAAAATCAGCAAGAGAAAAAGCTGAAAATGGAGCATCAATAATTGTAACCGGAAATTATTTTGAAAATGAAAATAATTGGAGTTTTATAAAAGAGTTTGCTTCTGCAGTACATATTAAACAAAGTATTTTAGTTTAACACAATAGCACACTGATGACACTGATTAAGCAGATCAGCGCTAATCAGAAAAATCTGCGTCATCTGCGTGCCATTGTATTTAAGGATAAAAAATTGGACGCACAAAAATTTATAAGTGATTCACTGAACGAAAGTTCTGAAACAAAACTTAAAATCAGAGATCAGCTTACTGATGAAATTATTAAAGCGGTTGATATACTGGTTTCAGCTTACAAAGACGGCAACAAACTTTTGCTTTGCGGTAATGGCGGCAGTGCTGCAGATTGCCAGCATATTGCAACAGAGTTGATGGTTAGGTTAAGTCATCAAATTCAACGCCCTGCCTTACCTGCAATTGCACTGACAACAGATACATCCAATCTTACAGCAGGCGGAAATGATATTGGTTTTGAAAATGTTTTTGCAAGAAATGTAGAAGGGCTTGGAATTCTTGGTGATGTATTACTTGCAATTTCAACAAGCGGCAACTCACCTAATGTTATAAAAGCTGTTGAAGCAGCTCAAGCAAAGGGAATGAAAGTAATTGGTCTGCTTGGCGGCAACGGCGGCAAGTTAAAATCTCTTGTTGATCTTCCAATTGTTATCCCATCATCAAACACACAAAGAATACAGGAAGGGCATATCACAATTGCCCACATTATTTGTGAACTTGTTGAAGATAAACTTTACGGAAGTTAAAGCTACCGTCAATCTGAACTCGGTTCAGATTCTTTTATAAAATCCAGAGATTCCGAAACAAGCCTGTCTGTCAATAGGCAGGTTCGGAATGACCACTTGTGTTATTGTGGATTTCCTAGTTCTGTTCCCATCCAATCAATTTTATCTCCAACCTGAATGTTGTGTCTATCAGTAAATCCCGCTATTACTTCTACAACATATAATGCCGGCTGAGATGATGGATAGCTTTGGTCAGCAAGAATTTTTGTATTCTTATGAATAGTAACAATTTTTTTTTGATCATTAACAAAAATCATATCAAGCGAAATCAATGTATTGCGCATCCAGAAAGATTGGTAATCCTGTCTTGGAAAAATAAAAAGCATTCCTTCATTTTCTTTCATCTCTTTTCGATTCATTAAACCAAGCTGTCTTTCGTAATCGTTATCTGCTATTTCAAGATCAATCTTTGCTTTTAATGTTCCAAGTGAATCAGTAAAAGTAAGTTCCCCTTCTTTTGTGAAAGTATAATATTCCACTTCAGGCTCGTTGTTGTTATAAAATTATTTATAATAAAAAATCCTATTACTGCAAGGCTAAAATAGCAATTACAATTTTTTGAATGGATAATTTACTTTTTTGTTTAGATGATTTTTGTTCTGTTTTTTTAATCTGCTTTTTAGCCATTATCATTTTTCCGATATTTGTATAGAGCAAATATAAATAAAGATTTTTAGTATTGTCATTGCGAGTGAGTCGTCGAACGAAGCAATCTGTATAACTTTTGAAAGTATTAACCAAAAGATATGCGCTCTAATAGTTTGATAGATTGCTTCATTCCGAAGCGGGATTCGCAATGACGTGAGAAAATAGAAACTTATGCAAAAAATTATTAACCGTGAAATAATTGAACTAACCGAACAACAACAAAAAATGATTGTCAGCGGATGGGGAAGATGATGCGCTTGATAAATCGGTTGTTGAAAAGATAACATATCTTTCCGATGGATTGAAAGTAACTGGTTATATTGCTTATCCAAAAGATGATTCAAAAAAATATCCTTGCATTATTTGGTGCAGAGGTGGAATCGGAAACGCTGGTGCGATTGACAAATTTACAGCACGTGGAATTTACGGACAACTCGCAAGCTGGGGCTATTGTGTTTTTGCTTCTCAGTATCGTGGCAATGACGGCGGTGAAGGACACGATGATTTTGGCGGAGATGATTTAAATGATGTTTTAAATCTTATCCCTTTAGCAGATGAAATTCCGCAAGCAAATAAAAATGTGTGGGGAATTGAAGGCTGGAGTCGTGGCGGAATGATGACTTACCTGACATTGACAAGAACAAATATCTTTAAAGCAGCAATTGTACTTGGTGGAATTGCAAATCTTCGATGTAATTCTGATGAAAGTAAATTTATGCGAAGACTTTATGAGCACACAATGGGCAGATATGGAGAAGACGAATTTAAAAGCAGGTGCGAAACCAGGTCAATCGTAAATTTTCCCGAAAAGCTTTCTAAAAGATACCCCAATGCTAATTATTCACGGTAATGCAGATAACAGAGTTTTACCGCACGACTCACTTGATCTTTCTTACAAACTTATAGATTTAAAAATTCCTTATCGTTTAGTAATGCTTGAAGGCGGAGATCATTTCCTAAAATCCCATCGCAAGGAAGTTGATGATATGAGAAAAAATTGGTTTGAGAAATATTTGAATTGAAGAGTAAGATTTAGAAAAATTAGTTCAAATTTCTTAGCGAGCATAGCGAAAAATCTTTGCGACCTTTGCGAGAATAATTCTTAAAACACATTTCACGCAAAGAACGCAAAAATAAAAACACAAAGCTCGCAAAGTCTATTAAGTTATGCTTTGATGATTATTGAACATTTACGATTGAGCATTTACCATTTAATCGTTATCACACATTGTTGTTATTAAAGCCCTTTTCCTTTATTTTTTCACACCGATTTTGAGTATAGCATTCCGATATTTTTTATTTATTCCCAAGGAATGTTATTTACAATGTTGTTGTTTTAGTAAAAGAAATAAGCTTTTTGTAATTCTTGTCATTGCGAATCCCGTTCCTTCGGGATTAAGCAATCTATATAACAGATTACTTCGTCAGCCTCGTAATGACATCAATGATAGAATAAAGGAAATTTTTATGAGTGATGATATTAAAAAAGATAAAAAGACTGAAGAACTTGAAACAAGCGAGTGGTTGTATTCTTTAGATTACGTTCTTCAGAATAGTGGACCGGAAAGAGTTGTTGAGTTGCTGCATCAGTTACAGATTCGTGCGCATAAATCTGGTGTTCACGTTCCCTTTAGCGCAAACACACCTTATATAAATACTATATCAAAGGCAAAACAAGCACCGTTTCCTGGCGACAGAGAAATTGAAAGAAGAATAAAAAGTCTTATCCGCTGGATAGCAATGGCAATGGTTGTAAAGGCTAACAAGCAGGAAGGAAGCGTTGGAGGGCATATATCAACGTATGCTTCAGCCGCAACTTTGTATGAAATTGGTTTCAATCATTTCTTCCGCGGTAAAGGCGATGGCTACGAAGGTGATCAGATTTATTTTCAGGGGCACGCTTCTCCTGGTATTTATGCCCGCGCTTTTCTTGAAGGAAGAATAACTAAAGAGCAACTGAAAAATTTTAGAAGAGATTTAAAACCTGAAGGTGGACTTACTTCTTATCCGCATCCTTTTCTAATGCCGAACTTCTGGGAGTTTCCAACAGTATCTATGGGCTTGGGTCCATTGCAGGCAATCTACCAGGCAAGATTTAATAGATACTTAGAAGATCGCGGATTGAAAAAACCAGGCGGTAAAGTTTGGGCATTTCTTGGTGATGGCGAAACGGATGAACCGGAATCACTCGGTGCAATTACTCTTGCATCAAGAGAAAAACTTGATAACCTGATTTTTGTTATCAACTGTAATCTTCAAAGACTGGATGGTCCGGTTCGTGGTAACGGAAAGATTATTCAGGAACTTGAAGCGATATTTCGAGGTGCAGGCTGGCATGTTATAAAAGTTATTTGGGGCGAAGATTGGGAATCATTACTGGATAAAGATGTTGATGGCAAACTCGTTAAACGTATGGGCGAAGTTGTTGATGGCGAATATCAAAAATACTCTGTTGAAGGCGGAGCTTACATTAGAAAAAATTTCTTTGGTAAAGATCCTGATCTATTGAAGATGGTTGAAAAGATGACAGATGAACAATTGTTTAAGATGAAACGCGGCGGTCACGATCCCGAAAAAGTTTACGCAGCATATAAAGCAGCTGTAGATTATGTTGGCAAGCCAATAGTAATTCTTGCAAAAACAATTAAAGGTTATGGACTCGGTGAAGCAGGCGAAGGAAAAAATGTTACGCACCAGCAGAAAAAATTGAACGAAGAAGAGATGAGGGAATTCAGAAGCAGATTCGGAATTCCAATTGCTGATGATGATATTCTTACCGATCCATTTTATAAACCGGATGAAGATAGTCACGAAATACAATATCTTAAAAAACGCAGAGCAGAACTTGGCGGATTTGTTCCTTCACGAAAAACAGATGTTCAGCCGATTAAAACTCCACCTGAATCTTTGTTTGAAGAATTTTATAAAGGAACTGAAGGACGCGAAGTTTCTACAACTATGGTGTTTGTAAGAATTCTTGCAAAGCTTTTAAAGGATAAAGAACTTGGAAAATACATTGTTCCGATCGTTCCGGATGAAGCCCGTACATTTGGAATGGAAGCACTCTTTAGACAAGTTGGAATTTATTCGCACGCAGGACAACTTTATGAACCTGTTGATAAAGATTCACTTCTTTACTACAAAGAAGCAAAGGACGGACAAATACTTGAAGAGGGAATTAATGAAGCCGGCTCAATGTCATCATTTATTGCCGCTGGAACAGCTTACAACACACACGGAATAAATATGATTCCTTTCTTCATATACTACTCAATGTTTGGAATGCAGAGAGTTGGTGATTTGGTTTGGGCTGCGGGTGATATTGGTGCAAAAGGATTTTTACTCGGCGGTACTGCCGGAAGAACAACACTTAACGGCGAAGGTTTGCAGCATCAGGATGGACATAGCCATTTACTTGCTTACCCGGTTCCAAATCTCGTTACTTACGATCCTGCATTTGCTTATGAGCTTGCAATAATTATCCGTGATGGAATAAAGAGAATGTATGAAGATCAAGAACATATTTTTTACTACATCACTTTAATGAATGAAAATTATGCTATGCCTGAAATGCCAAAAGCTGTAGAAGAAGGTATTCTTAAAGGAATGTATAAGTTTCAGGCATCAGATAAAAAGAGTTTAAAACTTAAAGCACAGTTATTCGGAAGCGGTACGATTCTAAATGAAGTTTTAAAAGCAGCTAAAATTCTTGAAGAAAATTACAATGTTGCAGCAGATGTTTGGAGTGTTACAAGTTATAAAGAACTTCGTCGTGATGCGGTTGAAGTTGAGCGATGGAATTTGTTGAATCCGACCGATAAACCAAAACTAACTTATATCGAAAAGATGCTGGGAAAAGAAGAGGGAGTTTTTGTTGCTTCATCGGATTATGTGAAAGCGTTACCTGACTCTGTTTCTAAGTGGTTCCCGCGCAGATTATATTCACTCGGTACCGATGGTTTTGGAAGAAGTGAATCGCGTGCAGCATTACGTGATTTCTTTGAAGTCGATGCAAAGCATATTGTATTTGCAACGTTAACGGCATTATTTAAAGAAGGAAAAATTCAGGATAAAGAGTTGGATAAAGCCGCAAAGGAACTTGGGATAAACCCAAATAAACGTAACCCTTTGAATTCGTAAATCAGAATAAGTAGTTACACGGAGAGCCACAGAGAAAGCACGGAGAACCGCAGAGATGTTATTTGAGGATATTACCAAAATAATAATTGGTTGTGCAATTGATGTTCATAAGGAATTAGAACCAGGATTATTGGAATCTGCTTATGAGGAATGTTTGTATTATGAGTTAATCAAAACTGGGTTAAAAGCTGAAAGACAAAAAGCGATTCCTATCATTTATAAAGAGATTAAACTTGATTGTGGTTATCGTGCTGATTTAATTGTTGAAGACAAAATTGTTATTGAATTGAAAACTGTTGATGAATTTAATCCAGTGCATGAAGCGCAAATTCTCACTTACCTGAAATTTGCTGAAAAGAAACTAGGATTATTAATTAACTTTAATGTATTAAGATTAAAAGACGGAATAAAAAGATACATTTTATAACTCCGTGGTACTCTGTGTTTTTCTCAGTGGTTCTCCGTGTAATTTTTTAAGTACTTTATCTCTTAGAGAAACACACACAAAAAATGAAAAGCTAGGATTTTATAATGGTAACAGAATTTAAATTACCGGAACTTGGCGAGAATATAGATGCTGCTGATGTAGCAAGTGTTCTTGTTAAGGAAGGTGACACAGTAAAAAAAGATCAGGCAATTATTGAAATTGAAACTGACAAAGCTACAATTGAAGTACCTTCTACTGTTGAAGGTATTATTACAAAATTGTTAGTTAAGTCTGGTGATAAAGTAAAAGTTGGTTCAGTTGTAATGACTGTAGATGAAGGTGGAACCACTGAAGTAAAGGTTGAAAACAAGAATGTTGCTAAGAAAGAAAGCAAAACTAGTAAAGTCAAAACAGAACCTGAAGTAGAATATAAAGCCGCACCATCAACTAAATCATCAGGCAAAAAAGAAATCGTGGATTTTCATCTTCCTGATCTTGGTGAAAATATTGAAGCCGCAGATGTCCTTAATGTTTTAGTAAAAGTTGGTGATATGATTTTAGTCGATCAAGCTATACTTGAGATCGAAACCGACAAAGCTACGATTGAAGTTCCCTCATCTGTAGCCGGAAAAGTTGTTGAAGTTTTAATTTTATCCGGTGATAAAGCAAAAGTCGGGCAAGTAATTATTAAAGTTGAGTCGGCTGATGTTGAATCAGTTGAAACAAAAATTGATGATAAAGAAGAAGCTAAAGAAACCGCAAAACAAGTAGAGAAAAAAGAAACTGTTCCTGTTCTAACCGGAGAACGTCCATCAATCCAATCAATGGAATTAGATGATCAACCTCCAATATTAAAAGGTGCCGCACCAGCCGCACCTTCTGTGAGAAGAATTGCACGCGAGATTGGTGTTGATATAAATAAAGTTCCAGGAACAGGTTTAAACGGCAGAATTTCTATGGATGATGTTAAAGCATACTCCAAGAAGTTGCACGAATCTTATTCTCAAGGCGGCGGAACAGGATTAAATATTAAATCAGAATCATTACCTGATTTCACAAAGTTTGGCTCAATCAATAAAGTTGAGATGACAAACATCCGTAAAAAGACAGCAAACCATCTTAGCTATGCCTGGGCTACCATTCCGCATGTAACTCAATTTGATAAAGCTGACATAACTCTGCTTGAGAAAACAAGAAAAGAATTAAATAAAAATTCAGAAGTTAAGTTAACAGTTACAGCAATTCTTGTTAAGATAATAGTTGAAGCATTAAAGAAATTCCCTCAATTCAATTCCAGTATTGATATGGAGAAGAAGGAAATTATATATAAGAATTACTTTAACATTGGTGTTGCTGTTGATACAGAGTTTGGTTTGATTGTTCCCGTTATTAAAAACTCGGATAAAAAATCTTTAACAGAAATTTCTGGTGATATGAACGCACTTGCAGAAAAAGCTCGCAACAAAAAGATAGGATTGGATGATTTACAAGGCGGATGTTTTACAATTTCTAATCTTGGTGGAATTGGTGGAATATATTTTACTCCAATTGTTAACTCACCAGAAGTAGCAATTCTTGGTGTTTCTCGTGGCTCATTGGAACCAGTCTGGAATAGTTACGGAGTTTTTGAACCAAGATTAATGTTACCATTATCATTGTCTTATGATCACAGAATTATAGATGGTGCTGATGCAATTAGATTTTTAAGATTTGTGGTTGAAGCTCTTGAACAACCTTTAAAGATTTTAATATAAACCAATAGAACACGGATAACGCTGATCACACGGATTTTCGCCGATCAGTGCAAATTCGTTAAACCCGCGTCATCCGCGTTCTATTTTCCTAAAGGAATTATTATGAGCGATAAAATTAAACTAACAGTAATCGGTGGCGGACCAGGCGGATACGCTGCAGCTTTTCTTGCTGCTGATCTTGGAATGGATGTAACGTTAATTGATCTTGATAAAAATCCCGGTGGCGTTTGTCTTTACCGGGGATGTATTCCTTCCAAAGCTTTACTCCATGTTGCAAAGCTTATCCACGAAGCTGAAGAAGCAAAGAATTGGGGAATAGAATTCGGTGCACCAAAGATTGATATCAACAAACTTCGTGATTTTAAAAATAAAGTTATAGATAAACTTACAAGCGGACTTGGTCAGATTTCCAAACAAAGAAAAATAAATTTCATTCAAGGCAGAGCAAGCTTTATCGACTCATCAACATTAAAGATTGAAAAAACTGATGGACAAACAGTTGAACATATATTTGAAAAAGCTATCATTGCAACCGGATCCGTTATTGCAACAATTCCAGCATTAAATATTCAATCCAAACGATTACTTAACTCAACCTCGGCACTTGATCTTCCTGAAATTCCAAAATCACTTTTAGTTGTTGGCGGCGGATACATCGGACTTGAGCTTGGTTCTGTTTATCAAGCACTTGGGACAAAAGTTTCTGTTGTTGAAATGATGCCCGGACTTCTACCAGGCGCAGATCGAGATCTTGTAAATTATCTTTCAATGCGAATCAAAAAATCTTTTGCTGAAGTGATGACTAAAAGCAAAGTGCTTAAAATGAAGGAGGTAAAAGATGGCATTAGTGTCAAGATTCAGGATGATAAAGGAGAAGTTTCTGACAAAGTTTACGATTATGTTTTAATGTCTATCGGAAGAAAACCAGAAACACGCGGACTTGGATTAGAAAATACAAAAGTTACTCTTACTGATCGTGGTTGGATAAAGGTTGATAAACAACTAAGAACAACTGATCAAAATATTTTTGCTATTGGTGATATCGCAGGTGAACCAATGCTTGCACACAAAGCTTCACACGAAGGAAAAACTGCTGTGGAAGTTATAGCAGGACACAAAGTTACATTTGAGCCGCTTGCGATTCCTGCTGTTGTATTTACTGATCCTGAAATTGCTTGGGCAGGAATAACAGAAGAGCAAGCTAAGAAAGATGGAATAAAACACGAAGTTGCAAAATTTCCCTGGGCTGCAAGCGGTAGAGCAGTTACGCTTGATAGAAATGACGGCGTAACAAAATTGATTGTTGATCCTGATACACAAAGAATTCTAGGAGTTGGAATCTGTGGCCCTGGGGCAGGTGAGTTAATTGCAGAAGGTGTTCTTGCAATTGAAATGGGTGCCAATGTTACAGATTTAAAATTAACAATTCATCCTCATCCAACTTTATCAGAAACTATTATGGATGCTGCAGAAGTTTTCTTTGGACAAAGCTCGCATTTTTATAAACCGAAGAGATAATATTTTATCCTTTTATTTAAAATTAAAAACCCAATCCTTTGTAGATTGGGTTTTTGATTGTAGCATTTCTTAAAATTCTTAATCCATCTTCAATTCAATCTCTTGCCGCCAATCTAAAAGCATTGTTTTATTTAAAGTAAGAATACCTTCTTTTGTAACACCGGGTGGTGCAGGAATAAGTTCGTTAAGTCTATCAAAGGCCATTATTCTGTTTTCAGTTCTTACAAGCTGAAGAATATGCCAGAGAGATAAAGATTCTTTTTTAGTTATTTGTGATAAAATAGTTCCGACTGAAGGATCATTAGCTCCGGTAAAGTTTTCAAGCATGCTAATTAATTGAGGTGAAGAATTTGAAGAATACGGAATTGCATATTTACCCTTAGTAATAAGACAATCAAAATTCTTTGGGACATATGAATCGAATTCCTTTATGCTAATAATTACCCAGCCGCTTTCAACCACAAGTTTGCAACCACCATCAGAATCAACATGCAATCTGAAAGCGCTGCCTTTGTATAACTCTGTAAACATGGCCAATGGAGTTATTATTGTTAAAATATCAGAAACATTGCCTTCAAATTTTTTGATTTGACCTTTATCTAGCTTGATTTCGCTACTATTTTTAGTTCTAGAAACAACCGAGGAATTATCAATAAATAATTTGCCAAATTCATCAGTCATTAAAGTCACAGATGAACTTTCATCGGTTTCTATTTTGCGTTCAGAGGCAAAACTATCACCTTTACTAATAATGCTATTGTCTATTTTAGGTTGACCAGAAAGTGAAATTATTTCCCAACCACTGCTTATAGAACTGATAAAAATGTATGCAGTTACAATGATGATTAATCCCAAAATTGTATAAGCGCCTTTTTTAATTAAATCAAAATTAATTGTAAAACTTTTTTTAGGTTTAACTTCTTTTTTCTCAATCAATTCATCTTTTTCCACCGGAATTTCTTCTTCTCCCTTATCCTGCTTCTCTTTTTCGGCTAATGCTTCGGCTATCTTTTCTTGTTCTCTCTGCTCACGCATTTTCACATTCATCATATAAGAAAAAATACTGTTGCGTACTTCGGAAGATGGTTGAAGCTCTGGGATAACTTTTGATATTTTTTCATTCATTACTGATTCAATTGAAAGAGAAGGCTCACTTTCAACAAGTTTGGATATGGCAATGTTAAGATAAGTGATAACATGATCTTTCTTTGTTCCCATCATATCAGAAATTTCATCAATCGTATAGCCTTCAATTTTGTGAAGAACAAATATCATCCTTTCTTGATCAGGCAGAGCAAGAATATATTTATCAAGCTCATCTTTAGATTCGAGCTCCCTAAATTCTGTGCGATCTAATTTTTGTTTGTGGCTTTTAGAGCGAAGCGTATCGATTGTTTGATAAACAGCAATTGCACTTAGCCATTTAAGAAATGAAGAATCACTTCGAACAAGGTTAATTTTCTTCCATGCTTCTATAAATGTTTCTTTTGTAATCGATTCCGCCAAAGATTTGTTCGCTGTAAGACGTAATGCAAAAGCATAAATTTTCCCAAGATTCATCTGGAATAATTGTTCTATCGCAGCATTGTTGCCTTGTTTGGCATTTTCAATTAGT
Organism: uncultured Ignavibacteriaceae bacterium; assembly: GCA_963714775.1. Taxonomy (GTDB): domain Bacteria; phylum Bacteroidota; class Ignavibacteria; order Ignavibacteriales; family Ignavibacteriaceae; genus IGN3. The sequence continues at coordinate 7,553 of CAVQQN010000070.1, read as the reverse complement.
GATCTTACGAATTTATTATCTGAGCTCAAGGACATTCTCCAGCTTTATTTATAATAGCCTCACAAAATTAGTCTAACAAATGCTAAATATCTACTTACGATTGAATTATTCATTTGATTAAAAGTAATTCTTCTACTTCCGCAATAGAGTTTACTGGCTGACTACAAACAAAATTGCGACAAATAAAGAATGTTATGTTCTTATCTTTTATTTTCATATTACTTGTAAAGGGGAATAAATCTGCAAAGCTTTTATCGTTGTCGTCAGATTTAAGCAGTATTACTCTGTTGGGATCATAAATGCTTCTGATTGAATCTAATCCACTCATAGCAAAATCATTAATTGATGTGGAAACAATTACAATTTCTGTTGATGAAGAATATAGAAAATCCAACCCGCACATAAACATAGAAAACATTGAGGGTGATTTTAAAATATTACTTGAGAAATATTTTACAAGCTCAGTTGCTTTCTTCTCGAAATTGACGTCAGCAGTAAAACGTAACAATCTGATAAGATTGAGTAATGCAAATGAATTTCCGGAGGGGATGGCTCCGTCATAAACATCTTTTTGCCTGGTAATAAGTTTTTCACTTTGGGATGATGTAAAATAAAATCCGCTGTTTTGATCATCCCAAAATTCATTTATTAGGATATTATTTAATTCAATTGCCCGTTTAATATATTTAATTTCAAAAGTTGTTTCATATAAATCTATTGTAGCATTAATCATAAAAGCATAATCATCAATATGAGCTGGTAAACCGGATTCGTTTTCGCGGAAACGGTGAATTAATTTTCCATTTTTATTAGTTAAATATTTTTCAATAAATGAATATGCATTTACTGCAGCATTAGAATATTTATTGTTGTTAAAAGCTTGCGATGCTTTTGCAAATGCAGAAATCATCAAACCGTTCCAATCGGTTAATATCTTATCATCTTTATAAGGATGAATTCTTTTGCTTCGGTACTCAAAAAGTTTTTTACGAATTGATTCTAACTTCGTTGAAAACACATCTTCGCTAATATTAAAATCTTCTGCAAGCTCGTTGATTGATTTTTTAGTGTGAAGAATATTTGTTCCCTGCATAATTCCTTTTGATTCATCAATCCAATTTCCATCATCAGCCACATTAAACACACTTATGGCAAAGTCAGATTCATCTCTTTCCAGAACATTTCTTAATTCATCAGCATCCCATAAATAAAATTTACCTTCTTCACCTTCGCTGTCTGCGTCTTCAGCAGAATAAAATCCACCATCTGGATGTGTCATATCTCTTAGAATGTATTCTAAAATTTCTTCAGCCACTTTTTTGTAAAAAACATTTTTTGTTGCAAGGTAAGTTTCCGTGTAAGCCAGTACCAGCATCGCCTGATCGTATAACATTTTTTCAAAGTGCGGCACAAGCCAATGAGCATCAGTTGAGTAACGCGCAAATCCAAATCCAATATGATCATAAATTCCACCCTGGCGCATTTCAGTCAGAGTTTTTTCAACCATCTCAAGTGCTTTAGGTTCATTCTTACGTTTCCAGTATCGCAAAAGAAACATAAGATTGTGCGGCGATGGAAATTTTGGTGCATTACCAAATCCACCATTGGCTTCATCGTATCTGCTGGTTAACTCGTTATAAGCTTGATCCAGTATTGTTTCATTAATCTCAGAGAGATCCGAATTGAAATTCTGTATATTTAAAGAGGCCGCGATATCGTCTGCAGATTTCAACACATCTTCTCTTTTATTTAGCCAAACATCTTTTAGTCTTGGAACTAATTCTATCATACCAATTCTATTAAATCGATTATACTTTGGGAAATATGTTCCTGTGAAAAATGGTTTTTTATCCGGAGTCATAACTATAGTTAAAGGCCAGCCGCCGCTTCCGGTAATCATCTGACAAACAGACATATAAACTCCATCAATATCAGGTCGTTCTTCGCGATCAACTTTAATTGATACAAAAGTATCATTCATCAGCTTTGCAACTTCTTCATCTTCAAAAGATTCTTTTTCCATAACGTGGCACCAGTGGCAGGTTGAATATCCAATTGAAAGGAAAATGGGTTTATCTTCAATCCTGGCTTTTTCGAAAGCTTCATTACTCCAGGGAAACCAATTCACAGGATTGTGTGCGTGCTGAAGTAAGTAAGGACTTTTTTCATTTATAAGTTTGTTTGGGTTCTTACTCATAATTTCATTTAATGCTTTATTTCAAGTTAAGGATTTATTAAGCGCAATAGAACACAGATGACACAGATTCTGCTGATTTTCAAGGATCAAAAAAGCATATTCCCAGTAAGTTATAGGCACATATTTCAGTTGTTAAAATTACTCTTTTTTGATAAGTTACTTCAGGTTTTTAAACATAATTAATCACAAAAAATTTTATTAGAAAAATGGAAAAAAAAAGCGATCTGTTTTTACCGGCAATTATAATCGGTATTAGTTTTATAATCGGTGTAGTTGTTTTTACCAATGCCTGGAAATCCAACCAGAGGGCAAATCAAACCATTACTGTAACCGGCTCCGCAAAGCAGGAAATTATTTCTGATCTTGGTTTTCTAAGAGGAACAATATCGGTACAATCATTTTCCGCAGAATCAGCTTATGCTGAATTGAACAAGCAAAAACCAATTTTAATTTCCTATTTAGAAAAGCAGGGATTTCCAAAAGATAAAATTGAATTTTCAACAATTAACAGTTACCCTGTTTTTGAAATAGGTGCAAACGGATATCAGACCGGGCATGTAAACGGGTATGTTTATAATCAGAGAATTGAAATCCAATCTGCTGATGTTTATAAAATTAAAAACCTTTCTTTAGATATAACTTCTCTTATTGAAAAGGGTGTTAACTTTTCGGTTGAAGCGCCGGAATATCATTACACAAAAATTGCTGATTTGAAAATAGAAATTCAGGCTGCTGCGGCAAAAGACGCAATGGTAAGAGCACAAAAAATTGCCGAAGCAACAGACAGAGACCTTGGACCGATGCGTAATTCCAGGATGGGCGTTATTCAGATTACACCTAAATTTTCAAACGCAGTTTCTGATTACGGAATAAATGATCTTGGCTCGATTGAAAAAGAAATTATCGGTGTTGTATCGGCATCGTTTGAAATTGAATAGTGTCTTTACATTAAATTATTACGGAAAAATATAGTATGACAAAACCACAGATTTGGATAGCAGCTTTTTTATTATTGTTTATTGTTCTTTTTATGATTGGCAGGTTAACAAAAGAAGAAGAACCGATTAAAGACCTTTCTGCTATGAATAATTCCCCGATGACCGGGCAGGAAACAAATGCCGAATTAACAGGTGATAAACTTGCTCAGTCTTTTGGATGTGTAAATTGCCACGGGACTGATCTTGCCGGAACAAATATGGCTCCTTCTTTAATGGGATTAAATAAGTTTTGGAGTAGCAGGGATAATCTGATAAACTATCTGCGTAATCCAAATTCATTTATGGATTCAGACAGATTCAAAGGATACAGGGCAAGATATCCCAATGGGATTATGCCATCTTTCGGGAATAAAGATGTTAAAGACTTGGGAAAGATTGCGGATTACTTGTTAGCACAATAAACAATTAAAAAAGATAACTGAACTTTTAGCTCTTGCCTGTTGCAAGCAGGTTCATCACTTTACATTAAAAGGCGATCTTCGGATCGCCTTATTTGTTATTTATATATTTTTATAACACCAAGCCTTCACCAACCATTAACAATAAATCATTTCCTATCCTAAAAGTCCCCCTTAGGGGGATTTAGGGGGCTACCTAAAATATTTTACACACAGTAATTTTTATCCCGTTGCTTTATTACATTGTTACCGACAGAAAATGTTGTTTTAATTAATTTGTTTGTTTTTTGATTTGTATTTACTATTTTTTTTCTATTATATAGGTACAATAATTGTTAATACACACTATCGGAGGTATTGGGATGTTAAAACTATTTTATCTGTTTCTTATTAAATGTTTGTTGGGTAGTTATAAAAAACAAACAATCTTAAAACCAAAGTTATTACGTCTTAATTCATTAAAGTTTAAACCGCCACAAAGAACGGTCTTAAACTCTTTTTCACTCGTGCTCTTGCTCTCATTCTTTGCAGTAAGCTGCAACACAACAGAACCGCCAACGCCACCCGATGAAACAAAACCAACACTAACACTTGCAATTGATGATACAAGCTGCACAGAAGCGTGGCTAAAACTAACGACCAAAGATTTAGAGTTACCTGCAGAGTTAACACTAAAACAATACATCCCCACGGGTGATTCACTTTCTCAAATCTTTGTACTCAATACTCAAGACTCACTACTATACATAGACTCACTTTTACCAAACCAAACATACAACTACCAGGCAGTGCTAAATACAGACACAACAATAAAAAGTGAAAAGATAACAGCGCAAACATTAGAACCAACCAGCCACAACTTTACCTGGCAAACGTGGGAGTTTGGTGCAGCACAGCAACAGTGTACTTTACGATGTAGCCATAATAGATGAAAACAACATTTGGGCTGTTGGTGAGATTTATATGAATGATTCACTCGGTAACCCGGACTACAAAGTATACAACGCGGCACATTGGGATGGGATTGAATGGGAGTTAAAACGAATACCTTATTACTATAATGGGCAAACTTATTATTCTGGTATTAAAGCAATATATGCTTTTAATGAAAACGATATTTGGTTTGGAACTGGTAATATGATCCGATGGAATGGAACACAATTCATTTCCGTATATGTTGGAATGGGAATGATTATGAAACAAAATCTGGGGAAGCAGCAGTAATGATTTATACGTTGTAGGTAATGATGGCAACATCGCACACTTCACAAGCACCCAGTTTGTAAATACCTGGACAAAACTAGAAAGCGGGACGACATTAAATCTTACAGGTATATATAAAAGTCCCACCAGTGATATAATCTGGGCTTCAGGAAGAAGCAGCACTTATTCAAGCAGTGTATTGCTAAGATATAAAAACAATGTTTGGGAAAAAGTATTTGAAGGCTTATCAACAGATTTTTTTAACGGAAATGAAATAGGTTTCTTCCCAAATGTCTGGTCGGATAATAAATATAGGACTTACTTAAATAATGGATTTGGTCTATACGTACAGGATAACGATACAGAATTTAATTTTAAGAGATTAACGCCCATATTTAGTGATGTTGCATTTGGGATGAGCGGTGATAAGAGTAACAACATATTCATAGCAGGTCAAAAAGGGCTAGTGGGTCATTATAATGGTTACTCTTATAAAGAATTTCCTGAAATAAAAAACAATTTGGTTTATTTCAATGCAGTAAGTGTCAAAGGAGATAAGTCCTGCATTGTTGGATTTAAATTAGGATCATTTTCAAGTAAAGCTGTCATATATTTATTCAGTAACTAAAAGGGAGAAATATGAAAAGTAGTATTTTCAAAATAGCTTTTATACTTTTCTTAATACAAAGTATTCTAAGCTTAACAAATGGGCAAGAGGATAACCTGGAATTTCCTGGGCTGTAAAAAACCATTTCTTGACAGGTGCAAGATTTAATTAAAAAATGGAAAACATATATGAAACCCTTATTTAATTTTTTACTTTTTGTTTTAACAACAACACTATTTATTTCCTGCAACACAACAGAGCCGCCAATAATAACTCCTCCACCGCCGGACTTAAGAAAAATTACTCTTACGTTTGAAGATGCTTCCTGCACAGAGGTCTGGTTAAAGATTAAGGCAGACAGTTTAACTCTTCCCGCAGAGTTAACGCTAAAACAATACATCCCCACGGGTGATTCACTATCTCAAATCTTTGTACTCAATACTCAAGACTCAGTAATATACATTGACTCACTCTTACCAAACCAGGCATACAACTACCAGGCAGTGCTAAATACAGACACAACAATAAAAAGTGAAAAGATAACAGCGCAAACATTAGAACCAACCAGCCACAACTTTACCTGGCAAACGTGGGAGTTTGGTGAGCACAGCAACAGTGTACTTTACGATGTAGCCATAATAGATGAAAACAACATTTGGGCAGTTGGTGAGATTTATATGAATGATTCACTCGGCAACCCGGACTACAACGCATACAACGCAGTACATTGGGATGGTGTTGAATGGAAGTTACTAAGAATTTTAGTAAGAGATTTTGGAAGTTCAACTGGTTATCTTCCTATTAAATCTATATATGCTTTTAATGAGAACAATTTATGGTTCGCTAGCTATGCAGACCTAATTAAATGGGATGGAAATTCTTTTGTGTCAAAAGCTTTTTTTATGATAACTACACCGTTTTATGGCCAAGTAAATAAAATCTGGGGAAAAGATGAAAACAATATCTATTGTGTTGGGAATACTGGTTCTATATATCATTATTTGGGAGCCACCTGGACAAAACTAGAAAGCGGGACGACATTAAATCTTACAGGTATATATAAAAGTCCCACCAGTGATATAATCTGGGCTTCAGGAAGAAGCAGCAATTATTCAAGCAGTGTATTGCTAAGATATAAAAACAATGTTTGGGAAAAAGTATTTGAAGGCTTATCAACAGATTACTATAACGGAAATGAAATAGGTTTTTTCTTTGATGTTTGGTCGGATAATAAATATAGAACCTATCTGAATAATGGATTTGGTCTATACGTACAGGATAACGATACAGAATTTAATTTTAAGAGAATAACGCCCATATTTAGTGATGTTGCATTTGGGATGAGCGGAGATAAAAGCAACAACATATTCATAGCAGGTCAAAAAGGGCTAGTAGGTCATTACAATGGGTTTACATACAAAGAGTTCTCTGAATTACAAAACAATTCAATGTATCTAAATGCAGTTGATGTGAAAGGAGGTAACGCCTGCATTGTTGGAGATAGATCAGAAATGTTTTCAAGTAAAGCTGTCATATATTTATTCAGTAACTAAAAGGGAGAAATATGGAAAGTAGTATTTTCAAAATAGCTTTTATACTTTTCTTAATACAAAGTATTCTAAGCTTAACAAATGGGCAAGAGGATAACCTGGAATTTCCTGGGCTGTAAAAAACCATTTCTTGACAGGTGCAAGATTTAATTAAAAAATGGAAAACATATATGAAACCCTTATTTAATTTTTTACTTTTTGTTTTAACAACAACACTATTTATTTCCTGCAACACAACAGAGCCGCCAATAATAACTCCTCCACCGCCAGTTGTTAAAGATACAATAACAGTTGAAGTAGAAAGCTTTACACACAGAAGCGTTACTCTTAATGTTCAGTCAACAGCCAACAGTCTTCAGTCTACAATAAAGGTTTTTAGAAGTTTTAATAACATACAAACTGTTATTGCAGAGTATTCTATTCTTGTAAAAGACACCACAATAACTGATGATGACAACGGAACAGGACTATTGCTTGACACAACCTACACATACTTTGCGGTAAGAGTTGATAGCCTTGGACAGTTAAAAGACACAAGCAACATAGTAAACCAAAAAACACTTGCACCAACAAGCCACAATTACACCTGGCAGGAGTTTA
>CAVQQN010000069.1:0-19594 GCA_963714775.1 uncultured Ignavibacteriaceae bacterium | reverse complement strand
TTTAAAATTTAATTCCGGTCATACAACAAATAAAGAATTGATCTCAACAAAAATATTTTCCTACAAACCGAAAGAGTTGAAAAAAAATTTTAAGACAACCGGGTTTAAAGAAATTAAACTTTATGGAAGTTTGGATAAAAAACCTTTTATTAATAAAACTTCTTATGATTTTGTATTGCTTGCAAAGAAAGAAGCGTAGTTAATGATAAACCCAATTCCGCATAGGGTGTGTGGCATAACCATATAATTATCATGCTGAACTTGTTTCAGCATCTATAAGCTTATGAAATGAGATCCCGAAACGAGTTCGGGATGACTCAGGGTAGTTACACAACAGACCCGCATAGGAATTGGGTTTGTACAAATACACAGATGCTAGTTTGCATATTAAATTACTTCAACAACAATAATTTTTTTGTGGAAATATATGAACCTGCTGTCAGTCGATAGAAATATACTCCACTTGCAATTGCACGAGTGTCCGCTGCCGCTGATTGCGCTGCATTAAACTCAACTTCATATATTCCCGCAGGTTTATATTCATCAACTATAGTTGCTACTTCGTTTCCAAGTACATCATATACTTTTAATGTTGTCTTACTGTAAACAGGTTGTTGCCAACTGATTTTTGTACTTGGATTAAATGGGTTTGGATAGTTCTGATATAGTTCAAATCCCATCGGAATTGCTTTTTCCCACTCTTCTTCTATACCTGTTGGCTCATTGAATTTTTGCTGCAAGATATTATTTATCAATGTCTTCGACTGTGCCTGATTCATATAGTACAATGGTATATTTAGTACAACAGACTTATAGTCTGTACCGATATACTCAACCCCGATTGGCAACCCCTGCATACTTCCTTGGCTCGAAGTTGAATCATAATTTGAATTATATGTATATATATTTATTCCCTCAGGATTGGAATATATGCTTTCAATCTTTCTGATATGGTAGTTTGTTGATAAGCTTGATTTTGATGAATCCACATATATGTAATTATACATACCTGTTATTGGTGATGCGCTTATAAAAAGAGCGAGTAATTCATTTACCGATGTATCAATCTTTAAATAGTCATAAATAAAGTCTCCTTCTGCAAATGAATTCTCTAATCCAATATCACCCTGAAATGATTTGGATGCACTAAAACCCGTGTATAAAAAGTTACCGCCATAATCTAAATATTGCCTGATTAGTTCTTTTGCGTTTAACGCTGAATTGTAATCACTGTAATCATTCCCCTGCCAGATTATTGTTGAATATGCACCGATATCGGCTAGTTTGATAGTATTACTCTCTGCTTCAATATCATAGTTATTGACAGAATAATCTTCAAGGATATTTTTATAAAACTGATCAACTTCTTCATCCGTGGGGCTAAAAAGTATTCCTGTCCCGTTTTTTGTTTCATCCACTAATAATATCCCTTTATCTAATGATACTGCCATACTTCTTATTACTGAGGAAGGTGCACTTTCATTTAAATCATTATCTACCGCCTTCAACTGGTAGTAGTAGTATTTACCAAGAAGCAAATTATCGTCTGTAAAAACCGTATCTGATATTACCGATTGATTTAGTTTTACAAAATCCTGGCTGCCTGTTTCTGACCTGTAGAGATTGTAGCCTATCAAATCAAGTTCTTTATTACTTAACCAGGTAAACATTATTTTATGCCATTCCGGATAATCTACTAAGTTTTGGGGGATAAGCGGAAAGGAATTTGGGATAATGCTTTTCTCAACAGTAAAACTCTCATTTCCATCAATATCTACTGCAGATATTCCAAAATAATATTCGCTTCCCTCTTGTAATCCCGAAATTATAGAAACAGTATCTGTAGTGAAGAATGTTGTATCATAGATGCCTTCTGATACACTGATTTCAACATTATAGCCAACTACATCTGATTCAATATTCTTATTCCAGCTTAATTTTATAGAATTTCCATCGCCTATATCTTCTGCTATAAAATTATTTACTTCATCGGGCATATCTGATACTTTTAGAAGTATTGCCGCGTTTACTTTTATCACTTCTGTGCAATAATCCATATTGCACTTATCTATTGTTTCTTCCGGTGTATGATAATAGGGATTAAAGTCCTCCTCAAAAAACCATACAGTTTTATATCCCGCTTCATTAAACGGCCCATCGTCTGGACCAGCACCTGAATATAAAATCGGTGTTAATACTGTGTAATCTTGCAAATAATTAACTGCCAAATCCCGAATACTCGTTGAATACCCATAGTGTATTCCAACTTTACTTTCTAATAAACTATGATCAGTATAAGCTATCATATCATTGTTGATCACAATCTTTATATTCATATCCTGATCTACTGCATACTGAGCATAATGTCTGCTTCCCCATCTACCTTCTTCTTCTGCATCAAATGCAATAAACTTTATTGTTACTTCAGGTATATAATTTAAAGTGAATAAAACTCGTGCTATTTCCATCGCAGCCGCTGTTCCGCTTGCGTTATCATCTGCGCCCGGCGCTGTAATCAATGGGGTTATATCACTATAGGAATCATAATGACCGCCTATTATTACATAATTATCCGGAACTATTCTTCCAGGCAGTGTTGCTACAACATTCTGCATCCATACACTATCAACCAGAAAAGAATCAAGTTCAGCAGTTATGTTATTGAATCTTTCAAACTCTGATTTTATCCATTCCGCCACTTGAAGATTATTAGTTGCATACATGTACCTTGTCTGAAAATCCTGAAGTTTCTGAATAAAATATCTTATCGAGTCGGGATTTATTTGGGAGACAACTAATGCAATTATAGAGTCCGTTGGATTGGATCTACTTATTTGAGAATAACTATTCGCTTCACTTTTATCAAGCTGGTTGGTTCTTGATAATATTTCATAATTAAGTGTTGAATTTGAGTGAAGGTTTGTTTTATTGGGTTGAGAAAATGTGGTTATTAAGAATTGAGAAGTGAACAATACAAAGAACAAGATATACTTCTTCATAGCCTCTCCTGTTTTATTTAGTGTTAAATTATATATCTAGAATTAAATATCCTATACAACTTTCTATTTTTTTAAATAAGGCACGATTCCTTGTGCTTTGAATATTATTGTAGCACAGGACTCCGTCCTGTGATTTTAATATTGAAATAAAATACAAAGCACAAATCAGGAGATCTGTGCTACGGAAAACTTATTTCAATATCAACATTTTTTTTGTTTTGACAAAATTTCTGGTTTTTAATTGATAGAAATATACGCCCGAGGCGTATCCTAGTTCTGGTTGGTATTTTGTTTTTATTAATTAGCAGAAGTGTAACGTTTGATGGTGGTTCTGTTACTACTAATGAAGGTCTATTAGGCGGAATCTTAATATTATTTGTGCTTTTTCTTGAGTTGAAAGATAAGCTTCTTGCTAAACACGAACTTGAAGCTGGTAGAAAAGTCCAACAAGCATTGATGCCTGAACAATCTCCGGAGTTTCCCGGATGGACGATCTGGTTGTATACCCGTCCGGCAAATGAGGTTGGCGGTGATCTTGTTGACTATTTACGATTGGATGAAAACAAAGCTGTCCTTACTATGGCAGATATTGCGGGAAAGGGACTTAAAGCTGCGCTTCTTACGGCAAAACTTCAGGCCACAGTAAGAGCACTTGCAACAGAAATTAATTCGCTTTCTGATTTTGGGAAAAAGATAAATAAAATATTTCATCGTGATAGCTTACCAAACCTGTTTGCATCAATGCTATTTATGCAGATTGATTCTGAGTCCGGAAAAGTATATTATCTTAACGCAGGGCACTTTCCTCCGCTTATTATAAAAGATAAAGAAATTAAAGAATTTCCAAAGGGTGATGCCGCACTTGGGCTTATTGCTGATGCTGAATATAATGAGCAGACAATTACACTTGAACAAAATGAAATCTTAATTGCTTATTCAGATGGCGTATTTGAAGCAAGAAATGAAAATGGAGAATTTTTTGGAATGGAAAGATTTTTTAAGATAATAAGAAACTCATCAACTAACCCGCCTCAATTAATTGGCAAATACATTATCTCTCAATTAGAACAATTCATTGGTGATTCCCCGGCATCTGATGACATATCCCTAATTATAATGAAAAGAAATTCATAACCTTGTAACATATTTATCTAATCACATATTGTTTTCCTTTTGAATTTTCTTTTTTTACTAACTACATAAACAAATGCAAGTTTAGATAAGCATCGAATTAATCAAAAATTAGTAGCTGGCAGATTTATTAAATACAGCTAAATCTTAACAAGTTTCTGAATTACGGTATTATGTGGGTTCTTGACTAATAAAGATTATGAAATTATATTAGTTATAACAAATTTTACCACATAAATATTTGTTATCCTAAATTGTTAATATTCTTAAAGAAAGTTCTTAATAAATGCCACGAGTAATTCGCGTGCTCATACTCTCATTCCTTCTAATATTAATTGTACTTCCTAGCCAAAGTAAAATAATTGCACAAAATATCGGAACTTTAAGGGGAAGTGTTACTGATTCTATTTCCGGCGAAGCTTTACCTTTTACTAATATCCTTTTAGAAAATACTTCAATTGGTGTTTCAACTGATGCCAAAGGTTATTTCGTAATAACAGGAATCCCAGCAGATCAGATTTATTCAATAAAAGTTTCTTTTATGGGATATGATACAAAGATCTTTGATATACTAATCAAAGTTAATGAGATAACTCCAATACAAGTATTACTCTCTCCTGGTAAAATCCAGCTTCAGGATATAGAAAAAATTGGCAATAAATATAAACAACTGAATGAGACTGACCTCGGATTAGAAAAGATTGATATCCGCAAAATAGAGTCGCTTCCCAAAGGGGTCGAAACAGATATTTTTCGCTCCTTGCAGTTTCTACCAGGTGTACAATCTACTGGCGATGTGTCTGCCAGATATTATGTGCGAGGAAGCAGTAGCAATCAGAATCTCATTCTTTATAATGGAGTAACTGTTTATAATCCATATCACGCTCTTGGACTCTTTAGCATAATAGATCCTGAAATAATCAATTCCTTAGAATTCTATAAAGGAGGTTTTCCGTCTGAATTTGGAGGCAAATTATCTTCTGTGCTTAATCTTATTTCAAAGGATGGAAATAAAAACAATTATTCCGGTTCAGCAGCTATAAGTTTTTTGACTGCAAAAACTTCTTTTGAAGGACCTTTGCCATTTGGTTCTTTCATCCTAACTGCTAGAAAGAGCCTTTTTAGTAATGTTCTTAAAAAATTCCTGAATTATAAGAATGCACCTTTTGATTTTCATGACTTGGGATTTAAATTTAATTATACAAGCAGTAAAACCAAAACTCTTACAAAATTTCAGGTACATGGTTTTAACAGTGCTGACAAATTAATAAATGATAGTCCTACGGATGCCGATTATAAATGGTCAAATAACATTTATGGAGCAAATCTTTTTCAAGAGTGGGAAAATATTCCTTTATTTTCTCAATCAAGTCTATCGATTAGCAGTTTCAGCGGAGAGGTTATTCAAAAGGAAAGCATTTCAAAACCAAGGGAAAACAGAGTTAATGATATTACTTTAAAATCAGATTTTACATATATTAATGATAATCGAAATGAAGTTCATATTGGATATAATTTAACATCCATTGAGACAGAACTTTATTTTGAAAATCTTCAAGCAGGTATAACCAATATAAAAGATAGAGCTTTACAGTTCGCCCTTTATGGTAAATATAAATTTCTTCAATGGGATTCCTTTGGTGCAGATATAGGTACAAGATTAAATGTTTTAACTCTAACCAAACAAAGGGGGTCTATAGTTGAACCAAGAGTTAGTTTAACATATAATTTCTTACCCAACTTAATAATCAAAGGAGCATGGGGCATTTATACTCAGGAATTAATTACTTTAACAAACGAAAATGAAGTGATTTCAGTATTTGAACCTTGGGTTATAACCCCGGACTACCTAAAACCATCTGAGGCCATTCACTATGTACTAGGTCTTGAATTCATATCTCTTAGCAATTTTAATTTCACTATTGAAACTTATTACAAGCGACTTATGAATATTGCAGAACAAAATGATAAAAAAGCAATCGCTTCAGACCCCGATTTCATCAAAGGGAAAGGAGAATCCTATGGTTCTGAATTTATGTTTAATTATCAAACTTCTCTTTTACAGGCAACTGTATCCTATTCATTAAGTTGGGCATATAAAGAAATAGATGGATGGGTATCATATCCAAAATACGATTCGAGACATAGTTTAAATCTTAATTTAACGTTAAATTTAGGTAAAGGCTGGGAATCAAGCATTAGTTGGTTTTTCAATTCAGGTCTTCCGTTTACCCAAATTGTTGGATACTATGACAAACTTTATGTTAAGGATTTATTTAATACTGGTAGTCTATTTGGTGCATACACTCCATTTACAATTTTAGGAGATAGAAATCTTGGCAGACTACCGACATACCATCGTCTTGATCTAAGCATCACAAAAAAGTTTGAGTTAGATATATTAAAAATCTTAGTAAGCTTAGATATTCTTAATGTTTACAACAGAAAAAATATATTCTACTTTGAAAGAAAAACCGGTGAACGGGTTAATATGTTACCTATACTACCAACAGCCACAATAAAAATCGAGTTATGAAAAAAGTTATTCTAATTATCACTACGGCAGTAGTTACTGTCTTATCATTCTCTTGTGAAGAAAACTTCAGTCCAAAATCTGATTATGCTGAAAAGTATATATTGTATTGTATAATAAATACTGATTCATCTGTTCAAACGGCAGTTTTACAAAAGTCATACAATGTAGAAGGTTATGATCCTTATATAAATACCATAGACCCATCAGTTAAAGGAGCAGATATAAGATTAAGACAGGGTAATAATGTTTTCTTTATGCGTGATACAAGTATTATAAGAGCAGATACTTCAAGATATAATACCCCGGTAAATTTTTATTATACAGATAGTTTTTTTCTACAAGGAAACGATTCTTTAGAAATAATTGCAACCATGCCAAACGGAAAAAAATTATCCGGAGTTACCAGTCTTGTTACAGAAATTGAATTTGATACTGCCAGTGATCATATAATTCCATCGCTGGAAAATGATTATTTCTCATTTATTTGGATTGCGGAAGGCTCTTATAGATGGTACTTACCAAAGTTTACCTTTTATTATACTAAAGACGGGGTGCGTTATGGAAAAGACGTTCCTTCAGAATATATTTATGAGAATGGTCACTGGATTGCTTCTTATCCAGAGATCACTAAAAGCAATATAATACGATTTAAGAATGCCGCTTTGGATTCTGCTTTTGCACAGATTTCATCAGGAGACCCGGATAAAAGCAGTTACAAAGTACTCGGAGGAGTTCTTACTCTTCTTGTATTTAACGAGAGTCTCTCTAATTATTACTCAACTACCAATGGATTTCTTGATGATTTTACAATCCGCCTTGATGAAGCTGATTATACGAATATTACAGGAGGATTCGGTATTCTTGGAACATACAAAAAACAGTTATCAGGTGCTCGTATTACTGATAATTATATAAGTTCATTTGGATATACACCAGGATTACCATAGATATAAATTATGCAAATGATAAATAAAGTAATAAACACTAAACTATTCATTACTAAAATCTTTATTTATGTATTGATTTTGGGATTTATAAATAGTTGTGATAAAGAAGTTTCTGTTACGCCTCCTGACCCACCACCATCGACAGGAAAATTGTTTGTTGATTCTGATCCGCAGGGGGCACAGATTTATTTAAATGGTAAGAATACAGGTGACTTAACCCCGAAGACCATTAACTGGATGAAAAAAGGACAGCACCTGTTAACTCTGAAGAAAAAATTATTTATGAATTTTTCCCAAACTATAACTGTTAAAGAGGATAGCACAACCTCCTTCTTCCTTGATTATTACACTCTGAGTGGCGTTAACGGTAGTCTGTTAATGAGTTCTGCACCACTTGGAGCTGAGATTTATCTTAATGGAGTATCCACTGGAAAATTTACCAAGGCTACCATCGATAATCTTTTTCCAGGAACTTACGACGTCAAACTAAAACTTGAGGGATATTGGGATAATAGCTTATCCGTAGATATAAGAAGCGGAATGACAACAAGCTCATTTCTCACCCTAAAGGACTCACTTATCTGGGTAACTTATACCAAGAGTAATTCCGGTTTGCCGGATGATTTTATTAACCATATTGCCATTGAAAATAGCGGAACAAAATGGATTGCAACATCAGCTGGGGGTTTAGCAAAGTTTGACGATAAAACATGGACAGTCTTCAATACATCTAATTCCCCCCTTCCAACAGACAATATTTTATATATTGCAATAGACAACGCCGGCAAAAAATGGATATGTACAAATTCCGGGCTTTTAGTCTTCGATAACTTTAACTGGACAATTTATAATTCATCCAACTCCCCGCTTCCTGTCAATAATATTACTTCTGTTGCTTTTGGAGATAATAATAAGGTATGGATTGGAACTTCCGGGGGGGGGGTGGTTTTATTTGATGGAATTAATTGGTCAATCTATAATACAGCAAATTCAGATTTAACTTCCAACTTAATTTCAACAATTGCTGTTGATAAGCAAAACGATATCTGGATTGGAACATACAACCAGGGTACGGCAAAATTCAACGGTGTTAGCTGGCAGATTTACAATAACTTCGATATCGGGGTTTCTAAAAATACATACCATATCGCTACTGATTTGAATAACATACCTTGGGCTGCAATAGCTATACAACAATTAATACCTGGCGGATCTGCATTTTTTAATGGAACTGCATGGGAGACCTTTGCTGGACTTCCTAGTAATAATGTTCTTTATGTTGATGTTGATTCTAACAACAACAAATGGTTTTGTAATTCGGAGGCTGGATTATCAAAGTATGACAATGGTGTGTGGACAAATTTTACTACTGCCAATTCAAAAATTCCGAATAATAGAGTTTTTGCCATAGCATTTGATGGAGCAGGAAATAAATGGCTGGCAACTTTTGGAAGCGGTATCGTTAAATATAAAGGTGATTAACCTACATTGTTCTTTTTTCTTGAAATGTAATTCTGCAGTGTTTATTATTCATATACTAAAACAAATTGAAAGTGAAAATGAGCGCAGAAGTAAACAAAATTATTTACTCAATGGTTGGGGTAAGCAAATTCTACAACAACAAACCTATCCTAAAAGATATTTACCTATCGTACTTCTACGGTGCAAAGATTGGTGTTATCGGTTTAAACGGATCTGGTAAATCATCACTGCTAAAAATTCTTGCCGGAGTTGATAAGAACATAAACGGAGAAACAGTTGTGTCTCCCGGTTTTACTATCGGCTACCTTGAACAGGAACCACACGTTGATGAAGCAAAAACCGTAAGAGAAATTGTGCAGGAGGGTGTTCAATCAATTGTTGATTTGCTAAAAGAATACGATGAAATAAATGCAAAATTTGCAGAACCGATGGATGATGATGAAATGACAAAACTTCTTGAACGTCAGGGCGAAGTTCAGGAAAAACTTGAAGCAATGGGCGGCTGGGATCTTGATGCACGACTTGAAATGGCGATGGATGCTTTGCGCTGTCCGCCTTCGGATACTTTGTGTAAAGTTCTTTCCGGCGGAGAACGAAGACGTGTTGCGCTTTGCAGATTGCTTCTTCAAAAACCAGATATACTTTTACTCGATGAACCAACAAACCATCTTGATGCTGAAACAGTTGCGTGGCTTGAACATCATTTACAGAAATATGAAGGAACAGTTATCGCAGTAACACACGATAGATATTTTCTTGATAACGTTGCAGGCTGGATTCTTGAACTTGATCGTGGAGAAGGAATTCCGTGGAAAGGAAATTATTCATCGTGGCTTGAACAGAAACAGGAAAGATTACGTGTTGAAGAAAAACGTGAAAGCGATAGACAAAAAACTTTACAGCGCGAACTTGAATGGATTAGAATGAGTCCGAAAGCTCGTCACGCTAAATCGCAAGCAAGAATTACATCTTATGAAAATCTTCTTAAAGAAGAAAAAGAAAAAGGACAAAAAGATCTTGAGCTTTATATTCCTGTTGCAGAACGTCTTGGCGATATTGTAATCGAAACAGAAAAACTTAGCAAGGCTTACGGCGATAATATATTAATAGATGATCTAACCTTCTCAATTCCTCCCGGCGCAGTAGTTGGGATTATCGGAGCTAACGGTGCGGGTAAAACAACCTTGTTCAGAATGATCACCGGACAAGAAAAACCTGATAGCGGAAATATTAAAATCGGTTCAACTGTAAAGCTTTCTTATGTAGATCAATCGAGAGATGCTTTAAATGCGGAAAAAAGTATTTGGGAATTAATATCTAACGGAGAAGATACAATTATGCTTGGCAACAGGCAGGTAAACTCACGCGCGTACGTTGCACAGTTTAATTTCTCCGGCGCAGATCAGCAGAAAAAAGTCAGTATGCTTTCAGGCGGAGAAAGAAACCGTGTACATCTTGCAATGATGTTAAAGCAAGGCGCAAATGTTATACTTCTCGATGAGCCAACAAACGATCTTGATGTAAATACTTTGCGTGCACTTGAAGAAGGAATAGAAAAATTTGCTGGATGTGTTTTGGTAATAAGTCACGATAGATGGTTTTTGGATAGAATAGCAACACACATATTGGCATTCGAAGATGAAAGCAAAGTTGTTTGGTTTGATGGAAACTATTCCGAGTACGAAGAAAAACGAAAAGAGAGATTAGGCATTGCAGCAGATCAGCCGCACAGAATTAAGTATAGGCATTTAACAAGGAGTTAGATATTTGAGAATAAATAGAACGCAGATGACACGGATAGCGCGGGTTTACACAGATTTAAATCCGCGAAGATCAGCGTAATCTGTGCCATCCGTGTCCTATTGCTCTACTAAGATTTTGATCACATGATACTATAAAAAATATTTACTCACTTCATAGAAAGGTTCGGGTTAGATTATGAAAAAATTATTATTATTTATTTTTGCGTTAACAGTTCTCATCGCTTGCTCAAAGACTGAAGAGAAAAAAGTTGAGGGCACAGATCAGCAAAATGTTACTACGCAAGAAGCACCAAAACCTGTTGTTAGTCAAAGGTATGGAGTTAAATCCGGCGTAATTTTTTACGACGCGCCTATGGACACAAAACAAGAATTATATTTTGATGATTACGGTGCAAAGGAAGTTTCAATTACTTCCATTGATTTAGGAATTGCTAAATCAAAAACAATTGAAATAAGAAAAGATGGATTCAGCTACACATACGAAGAAGGAAAAACTGAAGGAACTAAAAGAGCATGGTATGCTGCCGCCAGTACCGATTATTCAAAAGCCGATCCTAAAACACTTGAGCGTTATAAAATAAAAGATCTTGGTACAGAAACAATTGGTGGTAAAGACTGTAAAAAGTTTAGTGCTGAGTTCGGTAAAACTCCAATCCTTACCTGGTCATGGAATAATATAATGGTTAAATCCATTACCCAAATGGGAGGAACCGATTTTGTTATTGAAGCAACCAAAATTCAGGATGGTTCTGTTGATGCTAAAATGTTTGAACTGCCTGCTGGTGTAACTTTTAAAGAGATATAAACTGATTTAACCTTCGAGGTTGCAAATTAAAACGTCGAAGGTTACGTGTTTATTGTCTCGACTAAAAGCAACCTTCGAGGTTTTAGAACAGTAACCTCGAAGGTTGTTTTTACTTCCTATACTGTTTTATAAATTCTTCAACCTCCGGCAAGCCGCCTTGATAAATTAAATAACCATTGCTTGGTTCACGCTCTGTTATTTCTCCTGCAATTGAAGTAAGCATAATATCTTTTACTTTTTCAATATCATCTGTTTGTCCAAATGCCCAGCCAAGTTTCATATACGCAACTTCCGGCAGCATATTAGCCGCAGGAACAACGCCAAGCTCCATCATATCTCTTCCGGTATCGTAAACGTACATTTGCACATAACCCCAAAGAGTTTGGACTGTCATATAAACTGCAACACCTTTTTCCTTCGCGCGTTTAAGTGCAGGATAAAGAGGTTTATTAACATGCCCAAGTCCTGTGCCCGCAATTACAATTCCTTTGTATCCATTTTCGATTAAAGAATCAATCATATCGGGTTTCATATTCGGGTAGTAATAAACGATTGCAACTCTATCATCAAATACCGCATTTACTTTTACATCGTTATCAAATCTTCTTCGCTTATAATCATCACGGATTGGAGTTACTTTATCTCGACTTACTGTTGCGATTGGAATATCACCAATAGTTCTGAAAGTTGAACGATAACTTGAGTGCATTTTTCTTACTCGTGTTCCGCGATGCAGCAATCCGTACATATCACTGGTCGGACCAAACATACAAACCATTACTTCTGCGATATCACTTATCGCAGCTGTTGTAACAGAATGAATTAGATTCAACGCTGCATCAGATGAAGGTCTATCACTTGATCGTTGAGAACCAACCATAACAATTGGTACCGGTGAATCCTGAACCATAAAAGAAAGTATTGCAGCAGTGTGATGCATTGTATCTGTTCCGTGTCCGATTACAATTCCCTGTACACCTTTTTCAATTTCTTTTCCGATAGCTTCAGCAAGTCCAATCCATTGTTCGGGACCCATATTCTCACTAAACACACCGTACAATTTTTCTGTTTCAAGATTACAAATGTCTGCAAGTTCAGGAACTGAACCGTAAAGTTCACCCGGAGAAAATGCAGGAATAACAGCTCCAGTTCTGTAATCTAAACGAGAAGCGATTGTTCCACCAGTCCCTAGAAGTTTTACTCGTGGTTTCTTTGGATCGTATGGAAAATCTTTTTCAGGAATTTTATAATGCGCTTCCTTCCTTCCAAAGATTTTTACATCTTTAATTTTTTCTGCAGCAATCCCTATGTTGTAACCAATCGGCATTTTGAGAACAATATGAAATTCATCCGCAGTTTCTGATCGGGGAAGAATTAATCCTTTAAAGCTTCCTTCATCAGTAAGAATTTCTACATCACTCCAAATAGGAGTTTTAAATTTTTGCAGAGTGTTTAATGCAACTCCACGATAGCCTTTGTAGTCTTCAGGATTTATAGTTGACATTATTTAACTCCTTTCACAAAACCAATTTTAGACGCAATATCCTTTGCTGGAATTCTACCGCGAAGTTTTTTCATTATCATTCCCATCAACAAAGTGCTTTTATTTTCATGATTAAAAATTGTCCCCTTTTCACACTCAAATTTAACAGCATTTATAACTTTATCTACTTCTTTTCCATTAGCGGGTTTTTGAATCACTTCTTCTGTAAAAATCCCAAGCTCGGCGACCGTTCTTAAAGTAGTTAGCAAAGCATCCTTAGGAATTTTTCCATTTGCATAAGACTCTAATATCTTTTCAAACATTTCATCATGCAGCCATTCACTTATGCATCCATACTTCTTCAATCTTTTTGGATATTGAATTAGAAAGACAGCAACTGTGGTTGGATTTATTTTCCAGTCATTAACAGCCTTCTTAAAAAGCTCGGCATATTTAGAAACAGAAAGTTCTTCAATCGTGTCTTTTGGAATTCCAAGTTTGATGTACCATTCAATTCTTTTCCAGAATTGTTCAGGTAACCATGATTTTATTTGATCAATTTTTTCTTTAGTAATCTTTTTTGGGGGAAGATCAGTATCAGGATACATTCTATCGGCACCGGGAAGAATGCGTTCAAACCCGTTTGTTCCATCGCTCATTGCTTGTCGTGTTTCAGATGGAATTCCTATTGTTGCTTCTTTAGCACGAATGATAATTTCATTCACTGCTGTTTTTACATCATCTTCATTTCCCCAAACAATTACCTTTGTATCGTTATCCGCAGCGTTAGTAAACTTTTTAACTTTCAGCCAATCCGCAGAAGATATTGTATCGCTCTTGCTATCCGAGTGAATTAGATTGGGAATGTTTGTTAGGCAAGCAATAACTCTAACTCTATCAGAAATTTCTTTAGAGAAATAAGTATCGGTTTGTGTTTGCCAGTGAAGCAAATCTTTAAAACCTTTTAACACAACTGCACTTAATTTCATTCCAGAATCAGCAGCATTTTTAAGCGGAGCGTAATGAACTTTCTTTAAAAGTTTTGTAATGTCATAAGATTCAGCTTTAAATGTTTCGGGGGTGATTCCGCGTTTCTTTAGTTCTTCTCTTAATCGTAAAAGATTCCACTGTCTCATTGCTTCATTATATGTGAGGAGTGGAATCAAGGTAATTTGAGGAACACCTTTTATCTCTACACGAGTTCCGCCTTCAACACTAACGTTTACATCTTCGCGGGCAGCACCCATTCCACGTCTAACTTTGTGTGTGCTTCTTACAAGCTTACTGCACTGCCATACAACTTCTGCAACTTCCTGTGGAGTGCGCATTGCGGGTTCTGTCACGGTTTCAATTAGCGGCATTCCAAGTCTGTCTGTTAGATAAACTCTATCGTGCCCGATATCGGAAACTTCTCGGCAAGAATCCTCTTCGATCGACATCTGTACAATTTTTACTTTTCTATCTTTATATGGAATCCATCCATCAAGCGCATAAATTGCCGTTCGCTGAAATCCAGTTGGAATACTTCCATCTAAATATTGCTTGCGTGCGATGTGGAGTTCATCTACAACATTGCAATTGTACAACATCCCAATTCCGATTGCAATATCAAGAGCTTCTTCGTTTATCAAGAATGGCGGAGTATCATCCATTTCGTAAGTACAAACAGTCTCCCGTTTGATGTGATAAATAATATTCTTCTTTGTTTTAAATTCCATCAAAGCTGTGCCGTCATAAACTCCCATTTCAGAAAGTGTTGGACGCATATGACGCAATATTTCTGCATCATACTCTCTGGTGTATTTCCCTGCTGGACAACGGCAGAAAAGTTTTTTCTCTGTGTAAAGCTGTTGATGTATTTCTATTCCTGATTTGAATCCGACAGTTTTATAATCCTCTTCGGTCATTTCGTTGAAAGGTTTGAAGACAAAATCGTACATAAGTTAGCCGCAATAATTTTATAAATGTTGGTTAGAAAAATACGGAAAGTTTTGTGTAGCAGGAAAAAAAATCAATAGAACACGGATAACACAGATTGCGTGGATTTTCACCGTTTTAATCCGTGTCATCCGCGTTCTATTCCTATTTATTAAACTTTGTCAGATAATCCTTAAACATATCTTTATGAACCATAAAATCCATTATCTTTAGTTTAACGTAATCTTCATTATAGAAATAATATCCCTTATCTCCGGTATTTCGTGAGCCTGCGCCAGAGTCTTTAATTAAAAACCATGTTTTACCATCTAATTCTTCATATCCAACTAAATGAATTCCGTGATCATCCGTTGTGGTTTGATTACTGAAACGAAACTGCCTTGAATTTTCATCGATATATTCAGAAGGAATATCAAATGTGGGAACAATTGCACACTTTGACCAGCTATCATAACCAGGTTCGCTAACGTCTCCACCAATTGCCAATGTGTAGCCATTCTTAATTGCATTCTTTAGTATCTTCATAAAATCATCAAGCGGAATGTTGTAGTAATCTTTGTTGTGCCACCAGTTGTCGGGAACTTCATACTCAACTTGTTGCCAGTAAGGCTGCTGCATATAAGAAATAACATCGACATAATCATCTGTATTTAGTTTCAGGTAATCTGTAAGATATTGTTTCGGGGTATATTGTTTCCCGGCAACAATAAACTCAGTCGGCGGATCACCCAAGTAAAAGTTCATTATAGATTTAGTAACTCTAACAGCCTCATCTTCATCCCATGCATTTGTTGCTTTTACATTTTGAAGATACGTATCTATCTCTTTTATCATTTTACTGTGATCATGAAATTGCTGATCGGGTAATAGACCCGTGTAAGCCTCGGTAGGAACAACTCCATATTGTTTGTAAATTTTTGTAACTGCATTTGCTTCAGAGCCTTCATCAACAATTGATTTACCGCGAGTACGAATGAACCCTTTTACTTTTTCTACATACTCCCAGTAAGCCGTATAAATGGGCGAAAGGTGTACTTGCTTGCCGGATAATCGATAAACTTCAGATTCAAAAAATGAAGTGGTAGAAAATGTCCAGCAAGTTCCAGTATTGCCTTGTGAAATCGGATCGTTGTGCCAAAAGTATTTAAATTCTTCTTTTGATTGAGGATAATTCATCCCTGTAAAATCCAATTTAAAAGATTTCTTTTTTTCTTCTGGAGGATTTTGAAATTCATCAATACTCTTTAGGATTTCTTCGTAGAATCCATCTTTTGGTTCAACAAATACTCCCTTGTTCTTTTCTTGTGCGGATATAAATGCAAGCGATGAAGCAAAAATCAGAAAAGCGAGAAACGAGACGAATAATTTCATAACATATTCCTTACGTGTTTTGTAAGTATTATTAATTTAGATGCTCAAAATTAGGGATAAATAAGACGAGTATAAAAATTTGTTAAAAAGTTATTTTTATAATGTACAAAACTAACAACATGGGGTTTTGATAAAATGGAATATTGGAATAATTGTGAGTCTTCATAAAAATCCATTCCATTACTCCCAAATTCCACTATACCTTTATAATGAAAAGTAAGTTTACTAATTCAAAAAACAGCCTAAACAAACGCGGTTTTTAGATATTCTATAATCTCCTCAGCACTTTTAAAACATTTAATTAAATCACTTCTTCTGTTTTCAATCTGCATTTGATTGTTCATTACTTCAACAATTTCTTTCCACATATTGGCATGGCAAATAATTGGTTTTGGCCGCTGAAGATTTTTATTTGCATATTCCCAAACCGCTGCAAATTCAAGCAGTGTTCCTGTTCCGCCTTGCAGGATAATGTAAGCATCTCCAAGCTCAAGAAGCTTTGTAATTCTATCAAAAAGTTTTTTTTCTCTTATTTCGATTGTTATATAAGGATTAGGTTCGGAGTTCCACAGATCAACCGTAACTCCGTAAACTAAACCGCCGTTATCAAATGCGCCCTTAGATGCGGCTTCCATAATTCCCCTGTAGCCGCCGGTGCAAATATTAAATCCGTGTTGTGCCAGCAATGCGCCAAGCTTGATAAGCAAACTTATATTGTGCATCATCCTCTTTAGGAAATGCACTTCCAAAAACTGTAATTGTTTTATTCATATACCAAAAATTTGTTTAGACAAAAATAAATAATTTCAATGCGTTTATTAAATAACAAACCCGGCACATTTCTGAAAAAACATTTTTAATTAAAATGATTTTCCCGCCACTTTTTGCATAACAAAATTTTACACATAGTAATTTTTATCCTGTTGCTTTATTACATTGTTACCTACAGAAAATGTTGTTTTAATTAATATGTTTGTTTTTTGATTTATTTTCTATTTTTTTCTATTATATAGGCACAATAATTGTCAATAAATACTATCGGGAGGTACCGGGATGCTAAAACTATTTTATCTGTTTCTTGCTAAGAGTTTGTTGGGTAGTTATAAAAAACAAACAAACTTAAAACCAAAGTTATTATTTCTTAATACATTAAAGTTTAAATCACAGCAAAGTATGGTTTTAAACTTTTTCTTACTCTCACTTATACTCTTGCTCTCATTCTTTGCAGTAAGCTGCAACACAACAGAACCGCCAATAATAACTCCGCCGCCGCCAGTTGTTAAAGACACCATAACTGTTTCTGTAGAAAGCTTTACCCACAGAAGCGTTACTCTTAATGTTCAGTCAACAGTCAACAGTCTTCAGTCAACAATAAAACTTTTTAGAAGTTTTAATAACATACAAACTGTTATTGCAGAGTATCCTATTCTTGTAAAAGACACCACAATAACAGATGATGACAACGGTGCAGGCTTACTGCTTGATACAACCTACACATACTTTGCAGTAAGAGTTGACAGCCTTGGACAGCTAAAAGACACAAGCAACATAGTAACACAAAAAACACTTGCACCAACAAGCCATAATTATACCTGGACAGGAGTACACAATAGGTGACTGGCAAAGTGCTCTTTACGATGTTTGGGGTACTGATGAGAATAATGTTTGGGCTGTTGGGTCATTAACCATTGGTGGTAAATTTTATGGTGCATTACACTGGAATGGTATTGAATGGATACCTGACAGTACAGTTGGAGGTTATGCTATTTATGGTTTTGGTGCATCTGATATCTGGGTTGTTGGAGGAGGAGTATTCCACTATGATGGTGGTGAGTGGATACAAAAGGATAAAAAAATTGTTAATGGTAATGCGATCCCTTTGGATTTGGTGCTATTTAATAACACCCCCTACACCAGCATCTGGGGGACAAGCAGCAGTAATTTGTATTTAGGAAATGCCTGGGGTAAAATAATACACTGGGATGGAAGTAAAGCTGACTTAGTTTCGGAAAACTATAGCGAACCACTAAATGATATGGAAGGATATTCGTCTGATTTTATTATTGCTGTAGGAACCGACTTTACACCTCCTGCCTCAACATTATATTTTGATGGATTATCCTGGTCTGATTATCCCAATATTGATAATGGCTATTCCTTAAACGCAGTAACAATAGTAAATCCTTATGAAATTTATTGGGCTGGAGAAGGAATTTTTAGAACGACAAGAGAAAATCAAATACAAGTATTTAGTTCGGGATATTATATCTGGGACATAGAATACAACAAACTTACGGGTGAAGTTGTTGCCTCCGGTGCATTTGACGGAGTATATATCTACAATGGTTTAAGATGGGAAAACTTTCGCGGCAACATTTCAAACGATGAAACCACATATGCGGGGATATTCTTAATCAATACAACGATATTTTGTGTTGGAAGAAATGACAACAAGGCAAAAATAATTATTGGAAAAACAACTAACTAATCAACAGGAGGATTAAAATGAAAGTTGTAAATAAATTGGTAATACTCTTTGTAATCAATGTAAACTGTGTTTTTGGTTATTTTGGTGAATTAAGGTTCTTTATAGATGATGATTTATCAAGTAATTATAAAATAGTCGCAACTCGTATTAATCTTAACGAACCAATATTTGGTGTGGATTTTATGATGATTGAAGGAGATGCATATGATAGTGTATTGTCAGACAGTTTAGCATTCCCTTCTGACCACCCACCATTTGACTACTTTTAGGCTTTGATTATGTGAGAGATTTAGGCAGTGCTGGTTGGCCAACTATAGGTGAAGGCAAATATGAATAATTTCAATGCGTTTATTAAACAACAAACTCGGCACATTTCTGAAAAAACATTTTTAATTAAAATGATTTCCCCGCCATATTTTACATAACTAAATTTTACACATAGTAATTTTTATTCTAACTGTTTATTACATTGTTACCACCAGAAAATGTTACTTTGGTAAAAAGTTTGCATTTCGATTTGTTTTTACATTTTTTTTTTCTATTATATAGGAACAATATTTGTTAATAAATACTATCGGGAGGTGCCGGGATGTTAAAACTATTTTATCTGTTTCTTACTAAAAGTTTGTCGGGTAGTTATAAAAAACAAAC
>CAVQQN010000068.1:0-6368 GCA_963714775.1 uncultured Ignavibacteriaceae bacterium | reverse complement strand
ATTACGATCCGAAATTAAATCAAATAAAACGCGGAATGGACAGGAGTCCATTCCCTACAAATGCATTCAACATCTTTATTCCCTTGATTATCGAAAATCTGCAAGTTAATTTCTCCATCAAAACTAAAGTAGGTGCTTTATAAGACTATGAATTTTACAATAGAAACACATACAATTTCTCTAAAGAGCAAAGGGGATTGCGATATAATTAATATCACAAACAAAGTTCAGGATATAATCAGAGAAAATAATTTTATTGAAGGAAGCGCTCTAATATTTGTTCCCGGCTCAACTGCGGGAATTACAACTATTGAATATGAACCTGGCTTGTTAAAGGATTATCCCAATTTCTTTGAAAAAATCATCCCCAAAGATCAAAATTATCATCACGATAACACCTGGCACGATGGAAACGGGCATTCTCACGTTCGGGCTTCTTTGCAGGGCGCAACTTTTACAGTGCCGTTTAAAAATAAATCGTTAATTTTGGGAACCTGGCAGCAGATTATTTTTGTTGATTTTGATAATCGACCTAGAGAAAGAGAAATAATAGTCCAGATAACAGGTAAAAAAGATTAAACTAAGTTTTAGATAAAGGAATAATGAATGAAACATTTTACTACCTTAATAATATTAATAGTCAGTTTAACAAATTTAAACTTTGGACAATTGAATGATAGTGTTAACGTAACTTTCTACTACTATCCCAGCAATAATCCGAGCAGTGTTTATTTGCCTGGAGAATTTAACGGATGGGTGATAAATAATCCAACATCGCTAATGAGTCATGATCTGGTAAATAATTTTTGGTATAAAACAGTAAAGCTTAGAGTTGGAGGACCAAATCCGTTACCTGCTCCTAACAGCGTTTCAGGTGCTTACCAATATAAATTTAATGCTGGTGGAGTTTGGATGCCTGATCCTTTTAATCCAAGACAGAATCCTTCAGATAATAATAATTCTTATCTGTTTATTAGAAATCCAACAATACATTATTTACTTCCGAACTCTACTACTGCATCGGGAGTGATAAGAACAAGATTTCCGCAAATAACTGCTTATCTTTTCCCATCAATATCATCGGCTGTTGATACCAGTACTATTAAAGTTACAATTGATGGAAATGTTTTTGAAAATGTCGGTGATAGTTATGATCAGGCAACTAAGAAATTTTCCTTTACTATTCCTGAACCTCTAGGAGATGGTGAACATGAACTGATTCTTTATGCTGAAAGCACAATTGGCACTTCTAGCGCTGATACAACAACATTTACAGTTCAAGCCAATTTAATTCAGTTTTTAACATTACCGTCTGAAACGTGGAAGGAATCCTGGAGATTGCAGGGTGCAATCTTTAATCATGATGGTGGATTTGATACAACAGTAACCTCTGCTCAGATCATTCGATCTGATTCAACCTGGACTGTTCAGGTTAATCAGGGAAAGATTGATAGGACTATGTACCTCATCGATGGTAATAATAAATTTGTTATCAGGGCAGTGATTGGTGGTCAAACAGTAACTTCCGATACACTGAACATCATCAAAAAAGTTAATCATAATCCATATGCACAAATTGATATAACTCAGAACGGAAGTTCATTAACGATCAGTGGTGCAAATAGCAGTGATCCTGATGGGCAGCTTCTTACATATCTATGGAAAGAAGATGCAGGCAATCCAGAAGTATTAGGATTAAACGGACAAACTAATTCACAGGTTATGGTTACAAAACCTACATTACCCGGCGAATATTATCTTTCTTTATTTGTTGAAGATCCAAGTTCGAATTTAGATTCAACCAGTATATTTTTTGTTGTTCAGCAGGATAGTCCAAATGTAAAGGTTGCCGGTTATGCCGATAATCCTGATTGGTTAAAGAATGCAAGAATTTATTTGCTCTTCTTCAAAGCATTTACCACCGCTGGAACTATTCAATCTGCAATTCCAAATTTGCCATATATAAAAGCAATGGGCTTTAATACAATTTGGGTTTTACCTGTGACAGAAATTCCGGGAGATGTTGATAATCAAATAAATATTGGATACAACATTGTTGATTTTTTTAAAGTCGAATCATCTTATGGAACCGATCAGGACTACAAAGATTTTGTGAACGCTGCTCACGAGATTGGTCTTAAAGTTATCCAGGATATAACACCAAACCATACAGGCAGAGAACATCCGTTTGCACAGGAAGCATTGCTTTATGGAGATTATTCTCAGTACTGGAATTATTATCAAACCGAATTTATTGCGCATAACACTAACGGATTGGGACAATGTGTAACTCCGGAAGGTATTTATTATTACTGTGGATTTAGTGATGCACTTCTAAATTATAATTGGAGTGATCTTGATGCCCGAAAATATATGATTGATGTTTACGATTACTGGGTGAGAGAATTCGGAATTGATGGTTACAGGTTTGATGTTTATTGGGGTCCTCATAGAAAATATGGTGAAAGTAATTCAGGTACACCTGTAAGAACATCGTTAAAACATATTAAACCGGATATTTTACTTCTTGGTGAAGATGATGGAACAGGACCTGGAACAGAAGTATTATATGCTGACCGGAACGGTGGTTTAGATGCAAGCTATGATTTTGCATTTTACTTTGATGCTGTGCGTAATTTTGGTTTCACGGCAGCTTCGGTGAATACACTTCATTCAAAATTATTTAATGGTGGATTTTATCCGGGAGAGAATTCCTACTTTATGAGATTTATGGAATCGCAGGATGAAGATAGAATCAGTTATTTTTATAATTCATTTGAAAAAACAATGCCAATGGCAGCTGTTCTTTTTACTGCGCCAGGAATGCCAATGATGTATAATGGACAGGAAGTAGGATTTGGAAAAGGTATTACTTCAAGTCAGGATGCTAGAAGAAGAGGAATCATTGATTGGAATTTTGCCGGAAGAGATTTACTAACACCACATTACCAGAAAATTGCACAAATCCGATCACAGTTTCCAGCTTTCTCCCAACACAAATTAGATACTAATGGTGATGGGCAAGTGAATAGTTCTGATGAATCTGATTTTGATAGAATTACAACAACAGATGGAATAGTATATGCCTTCCTTAGACCAAATGATAATTCCAATGGGTTAACTGTTGTAAACTTTAGCAATACGACTAAATCAGTCACAATGAATTTAACAACAGCCAATCTTAAATTTTCTGGAGGTTTCAATCAAAGTACAACATATTGGATGAATAATTTATACAGTGACACTAGCTTCCAGATACAAGGAAGTGAACTTGCAAATTTTAGTGTTACTCTTCCGGCATATGGTTCCGCTATTTATACTATATCAACAGTCGAAGAGAATGTTTATTTACCTCCAATTCCAACAATAGTTTCAGTTGATGATGAGATATCTATACAGCCTAAGGAATATTCTCTATTTCAGAATTACCCAAATCCATTTAATCCAAGTACTGTAATCCGGTATACTGTCCCAAATGTAACCCTTGGCGGAGTCGAAGGGTCTCGAGTGATTCTTAAAATTTATGATGTACTAGGCAGAGAAATAAAAACACTGGTTAATCAGGAACAAACGAGTGGAGTTTATGAAGTCATTTGGAATGGTGATAATGAATTCGGCAACAAAGTAAGCACAGGAGTTTACTTTTATCGTATAGATGCTGGAGACTTTGTTCAAACTAAAAAGATGATGCTGATCAAGTAATTAACAATGTACAATGTATAATTTACAATTAAGGCACGAATAATCGTGCCTTTTTTATTTTGATGTAATACAATTATTTGAAATTAAAATCTTATAATTGTTAAAACATTTATACAATTAAAGAAAATTGAAACGCATTAAAATCTTTGGCAGAGAAATAATTGATGAAAAATCAATTGCTCAGATCGAAAGATGCACATCTGAAAATGATATCGGTGTATTAACTGCCGATGCTCATTATGGATATGGTCATCCAATCGGTGGAGCAGTTGCGTACAAAAATAAAATTTCTCTTTCCGGTGTTGGATTTGATATTGCGTGCGGAAACAAAGCTGTAAGAACAGATATAAAAGCAGATGAAATACAACTACCGAAAATTATGGATGAGATTTATAATCAAATATCATTCGGCATTGGCAGAAAAAATAATCAGCCTGTTGATCACGAAGTATTGGATAAAATTGCTTCTGCAGAATTTAAACCACAACGTAAACTTATCTCACTCGCTAAAGAACAACTTAGGAACTGTCGGAAGCGGAAATCACTTTGTAGATTTATTTAAAGATGACGATGGATATTTATGGATTGGTGTTCACTTCGGTTCGCGTGGATTCGGGCACAGAACAACAATGGGATTTATTGCACTATCCCAAAACTTATCCTTTGAAGACAGAGCAAAAGAAGGATCGATGGATGCGCCGCCAATTTTGTTTGATATTAATTCCGAACTTGGACAAGCATATTTAGAAGCAATGCATCTTGCCGGCGAATATGCCTATGCCGGAAGAGATAAAGTAGTTGAATTAGTTTTAAAGATTCTAGGAAATCCCAAAAGAACATTTGAAGTTCATAATCATCACAACTTTGCGTGGAGAGAAGAACACTTTGGAGAAAATTATTGGGTAGTTCGTAAAGGTTGCACCCCCGCATTTCCAAATCAACTCGGTTTCATCGGTGCAAATATGATGGATGATTCAGTTATTGTTGAAGGTGTTGATTCACAATTATCGAAAGAGGCATTATACTCAACTGTTCATGGTGCAGGCAGAACAATGTCCCGCAACGAAGCTGCAGGAAAGAAAAAGTGGATAAGAGATAGAGACGGAATTAAGAAACCAGTAACCGTTGGCCGTGGTAAAGTTAATTTTGAGAAAGTAAAAACATCTGTAAGACAAAAGGGAATTGAACTACGGGGTTCTGGTGCAGATGAAGCACCGGAATGTTATAAAAATCTTGATGAGGTTTTAAGTTATATGGGAAACACAATTAAAGTGCTTTACAGGCTGCATCCAATCGGTGTTGCAATGGCTGGCACAGATATTTATGATCCATATAAAGATTAAAAGATTTTAGTGTTCGTGATCATCCTTCATCAAACACACTTCGTCTTCAAGTTCAATTTCAATAGTAAAATGAGTCATCTTAAGATCTTCAAATAATTGTTTGCACTTGGATTTTATTCTCACAATTTCATCCCGTGTTGTAGATTTATCCACAATTAAATGTGTTGTTAGAATATGATTTGCGCCATCTAAAGACCAAACGTGCGTGTGATGTGATGATATAACTTTATCGATACTTTTTAGTTTTTCATCAATCATTTCAAGTTGAACGTGTTCCGGTGTTGCCTGAAGAAAAAGCGCAATCGTTTTTTTTAGGTTAACTGTAACATTATAAAGTATATAAAGCGTAATCACTATTGAAAGTATTGCATCAAGAATGTAAGTCTGCCAGAAAAGTAATGCGATTGCAACTGCAAGAATTGCTATCCATCCAAGCACATCTTCCAACAAATGAAGCATCATAACGCGGGCGTTCATTGATTCTTCATTCTTTAACTTAAACACTGCAGCGCCATTTACAATCACACCAATAATTGCAAAGATTATCATACCTTCAGC
Organism: uncultured Ignavibacteriaceae bacterium; assembly: GCA_963714775.1. Taxonomy (GTDB): domain Bacteria; phylum Bacteroidota; class Ignavibacteria; order Ignavibacteriales; family Ignavibacteriaceae; genus IGN3. The sequence goes on along the minus strand of CAVQQN010000068.1, from coordinate 765 downwards.
ATTGGTTGCTTGCGGTTCTATAATTCTTGGAATCGCATTTGCCAAAACAAATGTTGATCCGATTATTAAAACCATTGCATTAATCAAAGCCCCGAGTAAAGAAAATCTTCCATATCCATAAGTGTATTTGTTATCACTTTTTTTGTGAGAATATTTTTCAAGATACCATGCAAGTCCAATTGAAATTGTATCACCAAAATCGTGAAGTGCATCAGAAATAATTGCAATACTATTGGTGAAAATACCTCCAATAATTTCAAAAAGTGTAAACCCAAAATTGAGAAAGAAAACTGTCCTGAAATTCTTAGAAGTAATATTGTGGTTGTGAGTGTGATTATGACTCATTTGCCATCCTTGAAATTACTATCGATGCAGCTGAAGAAACATTTAAAGACTCAGCTCTGCCTTTACCCGGAATCGTTATAAAATCATCAGAAAGACTTTTTACCATTTCAGAAGGTCCGATTGATTCATTTGAAAAAGTAATCAGAGTTTTTTTATTCGTTTTATATGAAAAAATATTTTTACCTTTTATATCAGCACACACAATCTGGTAACCGTTGCTTTTTAGATTAGCCAAATCATTCTCATAAATTTCATCGTATATATTAAGATGAAAAAGTGATCCCATTGTAGCACGAATTACTTTTGGATTAAGGTATTCAACTGATTGATCAGTGATTAAAATATTGTACACACCAAACCAATCACACGTTCTTATAATCGTTCCAAGATTCCCGGGATCAGAAATGTTATCTATGAGTA
>CAVQQN010000067.1:0-8758 GCA_963714775.1 uncultured Ignavibacteriaceae bacterium | reverse complement strand
TGTTGCATCTACTTGGACTTAGCGTATTGGTTATTTGTAAAGAGTTTACAAATCTTATGGAAGGCGATATATCTGTAAACAGCATAGATGGAGAGGGAAGCAGATTTGATTTTCAGATTGTTGTGCAAAAACAAGAAGAGAGATAAGTGCAGATAAAATCTGAAGAAGAAAAAAATGCTTTGGCTGAAATTGAAGAACCTCAGTTTACCGATGCCGATATTAAACTTCATATTCCTAAAAGAAAAGGATTTAAACTTCTTCTTGCAGAAGATAATCTTATAAATCAAAAAGTTGCAATTAGAACACTTAACTCTGCTGGATATGATGTGGATGCAGTAATGAATGGTGAACAGGCTGTTCGTGCTCACACACAGAATCACTATGATTTAATTCTAATGGATGTGCAAATGCCGGATGTTGATGGATTTGCAGCAACCAAAATGATAAGAGCATTACAGGAACCAAAAAATAAAATTCCAATTATTGCAATTACTGCACACGCACTTATTGGTGATCGTGAAAGATGTATTGAAGCCGGTATGGATGAATATGTTCCAAAGCCAATGGTTGCACGTGATATTATAAGATTGATAGACCACTTTTTAAAAATTGATTATACTGATAATAAAAAATTAAAAGATGAAGTGTACGATTTAAGATTATTTGATTTTGAAAGACTAAAACAAATTAGCCTTGGTGATGAAGTTTTTGAAAAAGATTTGCTTACTGATTATCTAATTGATGCAGAACATAAACTGCAATTACTTCGTGATCTTCATTCATCTGCTGAAGTAAAAAAAATAATTGATATGGCACATACACTTAAAGGATCAAGCTATTCTGTTGGTGCAAAGTTAGTTGGTGATGAAGCACTTGGTATAGAGCTTTCTGCAAAGAATAATGATCTTGGAAATGTTGAGGAAAGATTAACCAAACTTGCTAAATCAATTAGAGAAACACGCGAAGTTCTTAAGAATAAGATTGTTAAATAAATTACAGCCAATTGTTTCAGACCTGTGTCATCCTGAGCGAAGTCAAGGTTAAATGTAATTGATAGAATCATTATTCGTCCCGACTTCGTCAGGACTCAGTGTGACAATAATATTTTTTCTTTGAAACTTCTAATTAAAATCCTTCAAAACTTTTCTGATAATACTAACAGCCAAATCAATTTCATCTTTAGTTATAACAAGTGGTGGAGCAAATCTTATAATATCACCGTGAGTTGGTTTTGCAAGCATTCCGTTTTCTTTTAATGCAACGCAAACATCCCACGCAGTTTTTCCGCTCTTAGCAGGTTTGATTACAATTGCATTTAACAATCCTTTACCGCGCACTAAAGTAAGATGCTCAAACTCATTTACCATTTTCTGAACTTCTGATCTGAAATAAGCGCCCATTGCAAAAGCATTTTCTGCAAGCTTTTCTTCAATCAAAACTTCTAATGATGCAATTGCAACTTTACAGCAAGTGGATTACCGCCAAATGTAGAACCATGCTGACCAGGTTTTATTGCAAGCATAACTTCATCATTTGCTAAGGCTGCAGAAACAGGCATTACTCCGCCGGATAAAGCTTTACCAAGAATTAAAATATCCGGTTTAACAGCTTCATAATCTGATGCTAACATTTTACCTGTTCTTGCCAATCCTGTTTGAACTTCATCGCAAATGAGAAGAACATTTTTAGATTTACAAAGTTCGTGTGCTTTCTTTAAGTAACCATCATCAGGAACAAAAACACCTGCTTCACCTTGAATCGGTTCAACCATAAATGCTGCAACATTTGGATCTTCCAATGCTTTTTCTAATGCAGCAATATTGTTGTAAGGAATTTTTTCAAATCCCGGTACATAAGGACCAAATCCATCATAACAATCAGGATCAGTAGAAGCAGAAACAGCCATCATTGTTCTGCCGTGAAAGTTTTCATTGGCTACAATAATTTTTGCTTCGTACTTTTTAATTCCTTTAACTTCATAAGCCCATTTGCGTGCAAGCTTAACTGCGGTTTCATCCGCCTTCAACACCGGTGTTCATAGGTAAAACTTTATCGTAACCTAGAAGTTCTGTGATAAATTTTTCATATTCACCAAGAACATTATTATAAAAAGCACGTGAAGTAAGGGTAAGTATCTGTGCTTGCTCAACCATAGCTTAGTAATTTTAGGATGACAATGTCCCTGGTTAACTGCCGAGTAAGCGGAAAGAAAATCAAGATATTTTTTGCCTTCAACATCCCAAACCCAAACACCTTTGCCTTTTGCAATTACAACTTCAAGCGGATGATAATTATGAGCACCGTATTTGTGCTCTAAATCCATATAATATTTTGAGTTCATAAGCCTTCCAATTTGTTCAAATGATTAAAATTTTGCACTGAAAAATTAGCCGTTAAAGGCTGAATTACCAAACAAGATTTTTTTACATTTTGATTGACTTTGCGCCTTTTATTTCGTTCGTTTGAGGTGAGATTATTTTATAATATTTCATTAAGGGGCTTTTATGAAAAAGTTAGTAATGCTCTTAGTCAGTCTATTTAGCCTTATAGGTTATTCACAAAATAATCCTCAATGGATAATCTATGATACTACTAATTCCAATGTGCCTTCTAATACCGTAAGTGATATTGTTGTTGATCAGTTAAACAGAAAATGGATTTCATTTTATGAATCTGGAATACTTAAAATAGATAGTTCTTCCTGGACAGTATATAATACGAGTAACTCAAATATTCCCACTAATTATTTTAACACAATAAATGTAGATAATGAGTCAAATTTTTGGGGCGGGTGTGGAAATCTCCTGACAAAGTTTGATGGTACTAATTGGTCTTTATATGGCATCCCGGATTCAACACCTCCAGGGCATAGTATTTCTTCAATTGTTTTTGATAGTATAAATAATGTGTGGTTTCTAAAAAATATTAATCAGTCAATTGGATCGCCTCATTATTTAATGGAACTTAGAGATGATAGCGTTTGGGTAACACATCTTTCGTTACAATTGGCAAATGGTCATCGTCAGTTACTATTAAATAATCAATCAATCTGGATTGGAGATGGAGAGGGATTATACTTGTTTGAAAATGATTCGTTACAATATTTTCAACCGCAAAATGGAACTGTTGGTCTTTATTGTACTGATGTTAAAAGTGATTCCTTAAATGATGTATGGTTTGCAACAGGATTAGCAGGGTGGGGCTATTTAGTAAAGTTTAATGGAATAAATTATTCAGGTTTTAATTATCTAGCAACCGCAATTGAATTTGATAACGATGGAAATCTATGGGTTGGCACTGAATCGTTTACAAATAATGCTGAACTAATAAAATTCGATGGTACAAACTGGACATCATTTAATTCAACAAACTCTCAACTACCACAGACTTATAGTATTAGTGATCTTGCGATTGATAAATTTGGAAATCTTTGGATTGCAACTGCAAGTGCAGGTTTAGTTGTTTTTAATGAGAATGGAATCGTTCCTGTAGAACTTACTTCCTTCACTTCATCTGTTGAAGAAAATGATGTAACCCTTAACTGGCAAACTGCAACAGAAACAAATAATCAAGGATTTGAAATTCAAAGATCAAAAGATTCAAAGATTAAAAAATCACAAGACCTGCCTACCGGACAGGCAGGTTGGGTGAGTATTGGTTTTGTTAGGGGCAATGGAACAACAACGGAACCACAATTATATTCTTTTGTTGATGAAAATCTTTCCTCTGGGAAATATCAATACAGATTAAAGCAAATAGATTTTGATGGAACGCTTGAATACTCGAATACAATTGAAGTTGATATAAATTCGCCAATAAAATTCTCTTTAGAACAAAACTACCCGAACCCGTTTAACCCGAGCACCAATATTCAGTATGCAATAAGCAGTAGGCAATTTGTAACACTAAAGGTTTTTGATGTTTTAGGAAAAGAAGTTGCAACTCTTGTTAATGAAGAAAAAGTTGCCGGACATTATGAAGTAGAATTTAATCCTGAATCAAGTGTCAAGAATCCAGCATCAGGAGTTTATTTCTACCAATTGAAAGCAGGTGATTTTATTGAAACGAAGAAGATGATCTTGATGAAATAAATTATACGGATCGGACTCTGTCCGATCCAAATAATAACAAAAATCACGGAATGGTCGGGAGACCATTCCCTACAAAAGCATACAACATCTTTATTCCCTTGATTATCGAAAATTTGCAATTTATTTTTCCATCAAAACAAAAGATCCAGCTTCAGAATATTATGAATATTACAATTGAAACTCATACAATTCTGCTAAAGAGCAAAGGGGATTGCGATATAATTAATATCACAAATAAGGTTAATGATATAGTTAGAGAAAATAATTTTATAGAAGGAAGTGCACTTTTATTTGTTCCCGGCTCAACTGCGGGCATTACAACTATTGAATATGAACCCGGTTTATTAAAAGACTATCCCAATTTCTTTGAAAAAATCATCCCAAAAGATCAAAATTATCATCACGATGATACCTGGCACGATGGAAACGGTCATTCTCACGTTCGGGCTTCTTTGCAGGGAGCATCTTTTACAGTGCCGTTTAAAAATAAATCGTTAATTTTGGGAACCTGGCAACAGATTATTTTTGTTGACTTTGATAACAGAGCACGAAGCCGGGAAATTATTGTTCAACTAACAGGAATTAAAGAGTAGTTATATGAAAAATTTGCTATATGTATTTTTATTTGCAATAACGGTGTATTCAGTTTCATTTGCACAACCGGTTACGATAGATCCAGCAACTCCAACACAATATGATAGTATAGTTGTTTTCTTTGATGCAACACAACCCGGTGGCACCGGGCTTTTAAATTATACAGGTACAGTCTATGCGCACACAGGAGTAAATACAAATCTTGGAGCTGGCAGCATGTTATTGGCAGCTGGGGAAACAACACGACTCAGCCAGCATTAACAAGAATTAGTGCAAATCTTTACAAACTAACTATTGGATATCCAAGAACATTTTATTCGGTTACAAATCCAACAGAAAAAATACTGCAGCTCTCAATGGTGTTTAGAAGTGCAGATGGAACCAAGCAAACCAGTCCCGATATTTTTATTGATCTTTATGAACCGGGTTTAACTGTTGTTGTACAGAATCCCGAAGTATCTGTTTCTTATGGTGATCCCCAGCGTTCACCTGCTTTTGTAAAGTTTGGAGAAACAGTTCCTATTACCGTTTCAGCCGTTGAGCTAGGTACAAGGGTTTCTTCATTAACTATTTCTGTTGATGGAAACCAGGTTGCCCAGACAAACACAAATAACTTAACCTACAATTTTGTTTACTCAAACTTTTCTGTTGGTGCTCATACTGTAAAAGTCGTTGGTATTGATACAACTGGCAGTGTGGATTCAACTTCGTTTATGATGTTTTCAAATCCTGTAATCACAGATGCGCCTTTGCCAAACGGATTGAAACACGGAATAAATTATACTGGAACTACAACTGCAACACTGGCATTGTTTGCACCGTATAAAGATTTTGTTTATCTGCTTGGTGATTTTAACGATTGGAAAGTTCAAACAAATTATATGTTGAATCGTCATTTTGTTAATTCGGATAGTGTAATATGGTGGATTGATTTAACTGTAAGTCCGGGAACAGAATATGCATTTCAATATCTTGTTGATGGAACTATCAGAACTGGTGATCCATATTCAGAAAAAATTCTTGATCCGTGGAATGACCAATATATACCTTCAACCTCTTACCCGAATTTAAAACCTTATCCTGCAGGTAAAACTTCTCAGGCTGTTACTGTTCTTCAAACAGCACAGAGCGAATATCAATGGCAGGTTACAGATTTTCAAAAACCGCCAAAAGAAAAATTAATTATTTACGAACTGCATGTTCGAGATTTTTCAACTCAAAGAAATTATCAGTTTTTAATTGATACTTTATCATATTTAAAATCACTCGGTGTAAATGCAATAGAGCTAATGCCTGTAAATGAATTTGAAGGAAACTCAAGTTGGGGCTACAATCCAAGCTTTAGCACTGCACTTGATAAATATTACGGCACACCAAATAAGCTAAAAGAGTTTATAGATTTGTGTCATCAAAACGGTATTGCTGTTATAATGGATATGGTTTTAAATCATACATATGGTCAATCACCTTTAGTAAGAATGTATTGGGATTCAGCTAACAACCGTCCTGCAGCAAACAGTCCGTGGTTTAATGTTGTTTCACCAAATCCGGTTTATTCCTGGGGCTATGATTTTAATCATGAAAAATCAGCAACTAAATATTTTGTAGATAGGGTGAATCGATACTGGCTTGAGGAGTATAAGTTTGATGGTTTTCGATTTGATTTTACAAAAGGATTTACGAACACTCCCGGTGATGGTGGAGCGATTATGATCAAGCGAGAATAAATATTTTAAAAAGAATGGCTGATAAGATTTGGGATTATGATTCAACCGCATACGTAATACTTGAACATTTTGCACCGGATAACGAAGAAATTGCATTATCAAATTATGGAATGATGTTGTGGGGTAATCTAAATTACAATTATAATGAAGCAACAATGGGTTATCACGACTCTAACAAATCAAATTTTTCCGGAATTTCATATTTAAATCGCGGCTGGACTAAACCTAATTTAGTTGGATATATGGAAAGTCACGATGAAGAAAGATTGATGTATAAAAATTTAATATTTGGAAATTCATGCTGGCAGTTATAATATTAAAAATCTTGAACGTTGCATTAAACAGAATGAAACTTGCGGGAGCGTTCTTTTTCACAGTCCCAGGTCCAAAAATGATCTGGCAGTTCGGCGAACTTGGCTATGATATAAGTATTGATTCATTGGGAAGACTTGGTGAAAAACCTGTTAAATGGAATTATCTTGATGATGACAGAAGAACAAATTTATATAAAGTTTATAGCGCATTAATAAATCTTAAAAAAGATTACGAAGTTTTCAGTACGGATAACTTTACTCTTACTGTTTCTGCAAGTGTAAAAAAGATTAATCTTATTCATGCTACAATGGATGCTTACATCATTGGCAACTTTGGTGTAACGCAGCTTACAGCAAATCAAAGTTTTAGTCGCACTGGCTGGTGGTATGATTATTTTAGTGGTGATAGTGTGAACGTAACAAGTCTAACAGAAAACATAACATTAGAGCCTGGTGATTTTAGAATTTATACAACAACAAAACTTCCAACACCTGAAGCAGGCATTCTTCTGGATGTTGAACAAATTGATGATCAGATTCCGGTTGAGTTTGCACTTGAACAGAATTACCCGAATCCGTTTAATCCAAATACAATAATCAGATATAGCATGTCAAATGTCACCTGAGCGGAGTCGAAGGGTCACGAGTGATTCTTAAAATTTATGATGTTCTAGGAAGAGAAATAAAAACACTAGTTAACAAAGAACAAGCGAACGGAGTATATGAAGTTAATTGGAATGGTGATGATGAACTGGGCAATAAAGTTAGTACCGGAGTTTATTTCTATCGAATCGATGCCGGGGATTTTGTTCAAACCAAAAAGATGATGCTGATCAAATAATTAAATGCAATGTATAATTTATAATTAAGGCACGAGTAATCGTGCTTTTTTTATTTATATGCTGACTTAATGAAATAAAAATCTTATAATTGATTAAAACATTTTTATCGAATATTATGAAACGCATAAAAATCTTTGGCAGAGAAATAATTGATGAGAAATCAATTGCTCAGATTGAGAGATGCACATCAGAAAATGATATTGGTGTGCTTACTGCTGATGCTCATTACGGATATGGTCATCCAATCGGGGGAGCAGTTGCTTACAAAAATAAAATTTCTCTTTCCGGAGTTGGATTTGATATTGCTTGCGGAAACAAAGCTGTAAGAACTGATATCAAAGCTGATGAAATCCAACTACCGAAAATTATGGATGAGATTTATAATCAAATATCATTCGGAATTGGCAGAAAAAATAATCAGCCGGTTGATCACGAAGTACTGGATAAAATTGCTTCTGCAGAATTTAAACCACAACGTAAACTAATCTCACTCGCTAAAGAACAATTAGGAACTGTCGGAAGCGGAAATCACTTTGTGGATTTATTTAAGGATGATTATGGATTTTTATGGATTGGTGTTCACTTCGGTTCTCGTGGATTCGGGCACAGAACTACTATGGGCTTTATTGCTCTATCCCAAAACTTATCTTTTGAAGACAGAGCAAAAGAAGGTTCGATGGATGCACCGCCAATTTTGTTTGATACAAAATCCGAACTTGGGCAGGGATACTTAGAAGCAATGCATCTCGCCGGGGAATATGCTTATGCCGGTAGAGATCAAGTAGTTGAATTGGTTTTAAGAATTCTCGGCAATCCTAAAAAAACATTTGAAGTTCATAATCATCATAACTTTGCATGGAGAGAAGAACATTTTGGTGAGAAGTATTGGGTTGTACGCAAAGGTTGCACTCCTGCATTTCCAAATCAACTTGGTTTTATCGGTGCAAATATGATGGATGATTCAGTAATTGTTGAAGGAGTGGATTCACAATTATCCAAAGAGGCATTATACTCTACTGTTCACGGTGCAGGCAGAACAATGAGCCGAAACGAAGCTGCTGGAAAGAAAAAATGGATTAGAGACAGAGATGGAGTTAAAAAGCCTGTAACAGTCGGTCGTGGTAAGGTTAATTTTGAGAAAGTAAAAACATCTGTAAAGCAAAAAGGAATTGAGTTGCGGGGTTCCGGCG
>CAVQQN010000066.1:0-15251 GCA_963714775.1 uncultured Ignavibacteriaceae bacterium | reverse complement strand
TCTTCCATCCCACAACTCCGGGATATTTCCTTTTTTCCATTGCCCGGCAAATAATTTTTCTAAGGCAGGTTTTATTGCGGATGGGTTAGTACCAATAAGTTCATTTGTTCCTATCTCTATAGTTTCAGGTCTTTCAGTGTTATCACGTAATGTAAAACAGGGCACACCCATTACAGTTGTTTCTTCTGTAATACCTCCTGAATCTGTTAACACGGCTTTAGCTCTCTCTACAAGGTAATTAAATTCCAGATAACTTAAAGGTCCTGTAATTTTTAAATTCGGTTCATCTATTCCTAAATCATTGAAAATCTTTTCAGTGCGGGGATGGATTGGAAAGATAACAGGTAATCCATGGACATTGGTTACAATTTCTTTTAAATGTTGCTTTAGTTTGTTTCCTTCATCAACATTTGCGGGTCGGTGTAATGTGATCAATATATATGATTGATCTTTCAAATCATATTTATCCCAAAGAGCAGGTTTTTTGAATCTGCTGCGGTTAGCGAGCAATGTATCAATCATTACATTTCCAACGAAAAAAATTCTATTATCACTTATGCCTGCCTTCTTGAGATTTTTACCTGCCCATTTCGTGGTTGTAAAAAAGTAGTCAGCAAGGCAATCTGTAACCATTCGATTAATTTCTTCAGGCATTGTAAGATCATAAGAACGTATACCGGCCTCAATGTGTGCAACTTTAGTATTTAGTTTTTTAGCAACTATGCTGCAAGCCATCGTACTGGTTACATCACCAACCACAATAACCAAATCACTTGGATTATTAAAAAGTTCTTTTTCAAATGCTATCATAATAGCTGATGTCTGTTCTGCCTGTGTTCCACCCCCACATCCTAAATTAACATCAGGTTCAGGTATATTTAATTCTTTAAAGAATGTATCGCTCATGTTGCGGTCATAGTGCTGCCCTGTGTGCACTAATCTATATTGAATTTTATGACCCCTTGATTTAGCATTATTTAATGCGCTTATAACAGGGGCTACTTTTATAAAATTAGGGCGGGCGCCAACAATTAAAGTGAGTTTCATATAAATTTTATTCTTAGTTTTTTAGGATTTTCGTTTTGCCAATATTTATTACAACATTAAGGCCAAAAGATTATTCATTAAATATTACTTTCTTAAGGAAGATCAGAATAAAAAGGTTTAATATTATATTTATTTAGAAAAAACAATTTACTTAAAAAAACAAAATATACCCCTAATATAAATCGTTGTTTCTAGTCATAATCAAAATGGGACACTTTGTAAAATTGTAATCCGCATTGTAATTGGTTTGAATTATCTTCATCGAAAAATGTATCAAATTAAGAATAGGTAACCTAGGTATTGAGCTTTTAAAATATATACTTTTTACAATTGAATAATATAATAACGCTTGGAATAAAATAACATTTTCAATGGTGTAGTGCGTATGTATTTAGCTCAGAGTTGAAATGTCACGATATTTACTCAAAAACAAAGTAAATTTACCTGTTAGACAGTGCAGATAAAAGGATATCAGGTAATTTCTACAACCACTAATTACTAATGTTAACTATTTCTGTTAACTACCTTTGAAATTATGTTTCTAGAAGTCATTGATTAATTAAATATGATCTTCAAAAACTCTCCTAACTCATTCAAAAAATTATATTGTTGCCAGGTTAATTGTATTGGATTGGAACATAAATCAAATTTTGAGATAATAATTTGTTTAAAAAGTGTAATTATTTGACCATATTTAATGGCTTTTCAATGGCACAACTATGGTTGTTTATTAATCCCAATTGCTTAAAAACTATTAAAGGCAATTATATTCAAGATGAATTGAAAATGGATCATTAATCTCTTAAACTATAAGAAACAAATAGCTTCCCTATAATCTTAAATCGTAACTCTTCTAGTGTTATATAAGAGAATAAAAATCATTTAACTAATATTGTTGTTAGTTTTTTAATCTACTTCCTTTCATGTTTCATTATTCCATTTTTTAAAGAAAAATACAGTTTACTTTGACTCGACAGTTTTAAACTTCTTAGGATTTTTCTTGATTTCTCTAATTGCTTGGAGCTCGTCCTTTCGCAAAAATTTGAATTTAAATAAAACGAGTTAATCTGAAAAAACATTAAAAAATCTTTATCTTTCATTGCTAATAAGCCTATCCTCTTTTATTACTTTTATTGTCTATCTTCAATTAATGATTTTAATAGCGAATCTTATTCTTGGGTGCATTATTTAGTGGATTAGTAATTGAAACATTATTATTTTACTTGGTAATAAGTACAAAAGTCAAAGCAAAATTAGTTTCATTGAATATAAAAAGCTATCAACTAAGTATTTTGTCTTAGATGGTTTTATATCTAACATTTTTCTGTTATGTGGGAATTGAGTAAACCTTAATTCCCGGTAATTTTAATGAGAAGGAATTATTGTCTATTTCAATAGTGTATATAAGCTGGATCATTTCAGCAGCCACAACACATAAATTTATTCCAATAGTGGTTTCAACAACAGATGGAATGCATTTGAATTACAAGTAAAATTTTATTTACGGATCATAGCACTTATTATTCTATCTATGATTTTCTTACAATTAAAAGTTTCCAGCTCAATTTATTTTATCAATAGCTATAGTGGGTTATTCAATAATATCATCTTTGGTCTCTATGTTTTTGTTTGCTTCAAAGATAAAGAACAAAACTGATGAAGCTACTGTAGTATTTCTTAAAAGCTTACGAGATGAAGATCCTCCTGTTCGTCAAACGGTAAGAATAGAAATTGAAAGTATAGTTTTAATAATACAGAAGCAACTGAATCAGTAGTTAAGCATAAACTGCAATTTGAATATTTGAAAGAGTATGGAGAAGTTTTTTCGGTTCTCGACAATATGCTTGATCTTAAATCATTTGACACACGTAAAGCTCTGATAATAAAATCCGATGAACCAAACGATATAACATCTCATCAGCTGATTCGCATCAATTGTTTGTTAATCTGCATGTACTTAATGATCAAAGTGCAATTAAATGATTATATCCTGAATGTTAGAAATACTTTAGTGGATGGAGGAGTATTTGTAGGGGCTTTATTTCCTCATCATTACAGGTACCGAAGATATCTAAAAAAATATTCTTTTTGGACTGCGAATTCATTTTATTTCTTTGATTTTGTCTGGAAAAGAGTTTTTCCCAAAATACCAATTACAAGAGAAATATATTTTACATTTAGCAAAGAAAAAGACCGTGCAATATCACTAGCAGAAGGGTTAGGCAGATTAGTTTACTGTGGATTTAAGATATTAGATCTTGCTGCAGTTGATGACGTAGTATATTTTGCAGCTGCTAAAAATGGATTATTTAAACCTGTCAAGAAATTTTTCTATAGCCCTGTCTTCAAAATGAAAAGAATGGGCAAGGGTGGGAAAACCATTTATGTTTATAAATTAAGAACAATGTATCCTTATTCAGAGTTTATTCAGGATTTTGTTTATGAGCATAACAATCTTGAACTCGGTGGAAAATTTAAAGATGATTTTAGAGTACCTGTGTGGGGAAGAGTTTTCAGGAAGTTGTGGATTGATGAATTACCTATGCTAATCAACTGGGTAAAAAGAGACTTGAAATTTGTTGGTGTACGGCCGATTAGCGAACATTATATGAGTTTATATTCGAAGGAACATCAAGAAAGAAGAATGAACTTTAAACCAGGTTTAGTACCCCCGTTTTATGCTGATCTACCCAATACGATTGAAGAGATTGAATTATCTGAAAAACGATATCTAGATGCTTATGAAAAAAATCCAATAAAGACAGATATTAAGTATTTTTTCAAAGCTCAATGAATAATATATTTTATTAAGAATAAAAGAAGTGCTTAAATATTTTTATTTTTTCCTCATCAATTTTAGTCAATAAATCAATCAGCCCTTGCAATTATTTTTAAGAGTTTTATTAAACATATCAGTATTCATAACAATGTTCTAATTATTTCAATAGCCCTACTTAAATGTAATTGGGGGCAGATTTATAGTTTATTATCAGATAACGATAAGATTAACTATCTTGCAATTATTGGGTATGTTGACAATTATTTTATTATCAAATAAATTATGATTAAAAAAAGGGTCACTTCAATGCTAGTAAAAAGCTTATTCAGAAATTTATTTATTATATCGCTAGTATTTTTAATTAGTTGCAAAAACTCCGAGGAAACAAAAATGGAAAATCAAACAAATATCATTTTTTTACATCATAGTACTGGTAAATGTATATGGGATGGCGATCTTTCAAAAATTCCAAGTAAACTAGGATTTGATGGCGACGTGGAAAAATGGTTTGATAAATACAATAAAGAAAACAATAAAAATTATAAAATTACAGAAACTAATTTCCCTAAAAAGTCACCCTACGGATGGAGTAATTATCCCTTTCGATTATTATAATATCTGGGTAAAAAATGCCGGTAATAATCCATATAAAGAAGAACCAACTTTAGAAATATTAACAAAGAAGTATGATGTAATTATTTTTAAACATTGTTTCCCTGTTAGTAATATTAAGAAGATTACGCTAAGTCCTGATATTAATTCAGACATAAAAACCCTTGGTAATTATAAATTACAATATGAAGCATTAAAGAAAAAATTGCTTGAATTTCCTAAAACAAAATTTATCGTTTGGACTCCAACTGCTCAAGTTGAAAATCAATCGAATAAAGATGAAGCAGAAAGAGCCAACGAATTTTCTGAATGGGTAAAATCTGTTTGGGATACTAAAGGAGATAATATTTTTTTGTGGGATTTTCGAGAACTACAGGTAGATGGCGGATTATTTTTTAAGAATGAATACGCGTTAAGTGCTAAGTGATTCGCATCCGAATAGAGAATTTTCCAAAACAGTTGCGCCATATTTTTGTAAAAGAATTGTTGATGTAATTGAAGATAAAGGTGATATTAAAAGCTTAACAGGTAAATAGTCATAATAGAAAAAGTCATTTATTTCTTACAGATATAAAATTTTTAGCCAGATTCAGAGGTACAAAGTGAAGCGCAGCTGAACGCGGAGTGCTGAATCAATCCTTTTCCCTCTAACATAAACCTTTCTCACAATTTTGGGTAGCATTACCCATTATTGATGTAGTTAATTTTGAAGAGAGTGAATATGAGTTTTATAATTTCCATAACAACTCCGTCTCTGGATTTTTTATTTACCTTCTATCTAAGAATCTTCTTCTTAATCTCATCTGTGTTACCTCGTTTGTTTTTGTAAATTTATTGGTTTAGGAGGTGACAATTTTCGCTATTTGAGCAATAACATCTTCCGTGTAGAAGTAAAATTATCAACTTTTAATCTGTAGAAATAAATTCCGGATGTAGTATCCTTTGGACTAAACTTCACTGAATGTTTTCCTGATGTCATAAATCCATCTATGAGTGTTGCCACCAATGAACCAAGACTATCGTAGACTTTTAAAGTTATGTATCCTGATTTTGCAAGGGTAAAATTTATTTCAGTACTTGGATTAAATGGATTTGGATAATTTTGCTCAAGTGTATAAGTAGTTATGGGATTAAAATCGACTTCCACTTCTTCTACAGCTATAATTGATTCATAAGCAATAGCAGCGTTAAATACTTCATTTACAAATAATGGAGCAACAAGTTCTGTCCCAGCTGCATTCAAGTGATTATCAGATGGACTTACTGATAATGACAACGGCATATAATTAGAAGAATCAAGAATATGAAACACATCAAAGATATATACGTTATCAGGGAAATCACCATAAGTAGCATCAAGTCCTGTCGCTAAAGTGTCTTTCATCCAAGTCGAAAAAATGTTATCATTTGCAACAACTGATGGAGAAAAACTACCATCATTGAGAACAGGTACAAGGTTCCACATTACAAAAAACTTATCAGGATGTGCTTCCATTATTTTGAGTATACTTCTAACGTGCCATCTGAATACTGCTTGTGATTTCCAATCATAATGTATTGTATCCGCAGGTAATCCCCATCCATCTGTCATACCAGAAACAGTGTAACAGGTTTTAATTATGAAAATATTGTTTGTACCTACGTCAATATAATCTCCATAAATATCATCTGTAATCCCATCAAATACATTGTGCCATTGATACCAAGCATTCCCTACGCTTGGGTAAGCATTTGTTTCATACATATAAACTGAATCCTCACCTGTATAAGAGTTTGCTATGTTATACAAGTATGTTTCTTCTGGAACACTTGTACTGCTTCCATTTGGGCCATAAACATTTCCACCAACTGACCAATGAAAGAAATTTGCTTTTCTGAAACCCGGTGATTGTGAAATAATACTTGCACTAAAAAAAATCATTATTATGATTGTTGAAAGTATTTTGTTTTGCATAAGAATTTATTTTAAATAATCTGTTAATAAGTTATTGGTACTCACAAAAATGTTAATCAGTCAACATGAGGATACAGCGATATTGAGAACCGGATTAAAAAATTAGAGCAAAAAAATGTTGAAATAAAAATTTAATTGTGATTTTATACCTCTATTAAGATCATCATTTATTCTTTTAAAGTCAATAAGCAATTATTTTATACAAGCAAGTATATAATTCTGTTTTATAAATGATATTTTGTTAGTGGAAAGATCATTTCATACTTTCACAATTATTCATTATTTAAAGACTGATTCTCATCACTAATATAACGTACTCAAAGGTTATCCGTCTTTTAAAAGGATCCTAGTGACAGATATTTCTCATTCTGAATCAATTTAATCCTTAATACAATCAATTTATTGATTTTTTTAAGCTCAATTCCATGGAACAAAAGTTGACTGTGAAGAGTTTATTACCAAAATGTATTAAAATTAAATTATTTCTATCTTAAACTATTTTATTAACTCTTTAAGGAGGCAACTATGAATTTCATAAAATCACTTTTTCTTTCAAGTCTTTTCTTTACAATAATTTTTATTGCAGGCTGTGAGCAGGCACCAACTTCTTCCATCGAACCAACCGATACTGGTACACAATTATCAAAAGTTTCAAATTCAGCAATTTTGCATATCTGGAACGAAAACGCAAATAATGAAACAGTTAATATTTATGCGGTAAATCAAGACTGGGTAGAAAGTGTCGTGACTTGGAATAATCGACCAACAATATTTCCTACTCTAGAAAGTTCATTTCAAACTGATGTATCAAACGGTTGGAAAACTGTTGATATTACTGGATTAGTTAATAAGTGGTTAGACGGCACATATGCTAATTATGGACTGCTTTTGTATAAACCAGCAGATAATTTAGAAGTCTTTTCGAGTAAAGAAGGATATTATCCACCTTACCTAGAAATAATATATTCAGACGGATCACAGACAGTGCTTGATATCGCAGATACTGAGATTGATCAAACAAGACCAGATGAAAATTTTGGTGGGTCTGATCGTTTATTTACTGCACTAATTAATGGAAATCAAAAACAATCCTTGATTAAATTTGATGTAGCATATGTACCAGATGGTGGCTGCACACTTACACCTGGTTACTGGAAAACACATTCTTCATATGGTCCTGCACCTTATGATATGACCTGGGACTTGGTTGACGAAGATGGTGCATTTTTCTTAAGCGGAAAAACTTATTATCAGGTATTGTGGACATCGCCTAAAGGAAATGCTTACTACAATTTATCGTTTCAATACATTGCAGCAGGGTTGAACGAATTACACGGTGCTGATTTTAGTGCAGCGAAGGCAGCATATGATGATGCAACTACTCTGTTCATGGCTTACACACCAGCACAAATCGCAGGGCTTAAGGGCAGCGATCCATTACGTCAACAGTTCATCAATCTGGCCGGAATCCTAGGTAACTATAATAAAGGATTAATTGGTCCCGGGCATTGTGATTGTGATTGTGACGATTAAAACATTCTGTGTTCGATATATTTTGATTGATTAATTTAGGTGTCGTATTTCTTTAATGGGCTGTCTGTAAAAGGCAGCCTTCTTTGTTCTAAAAATTAAGTAAAAAAAACTCTGCTTGCTAAAATGAAGAATAGAGAGAAAATGTTTTAAACAGTATTTGAGCCATATCAACAAAGCTAAATATTCACCTGTTTTTCGCATTATAAAAGAGACCTACCTTTAAGCATAGATTATTTTATATTAATTGGTTTTGTTTCAAATCAAACTTACTCTTTACGTAAAGCGGTAAGATTATTCGATATGATTGGACAAGGAAAGCATCAATTTCTGAAATAAATAGAATGTTGAACAAACCTAAAATATTTAATTAAAGGGTTACTGTAGGTGGTGGGGGAGGATGAAAACAAGTGTTAATAATTCTTCAAAAATATTCTCAGAAATTTCAGTTATAAATTTGGTAGCAAAATGGTAGCAAAAATTATGATTGACTACTTCTAAGTGGACTGACTACCTTTGAAAATGGCATAAAAAAGGCACTTTTTCAAAGAAAATTTTTACAATTTCTGCCTGTCACGCAGGGGGTCGTCAACTAGTCTGGAAGTCTTAGCTTGTCCCTAGCTATCGGGATCAACCCCGCAAAAAGTCCAGACACCGAAGTACCAGGTGTTAGCTGTGACGGCAGGTTTGGGGAATAACCTTAACCGTCACCTGAATGCTAACGAGCAATTTCAACCTATCTGATTATCGTAACATACACTTAAAAGTTTAGATATATATTCATAATTATTCAAGTGATTTTAATATTATTGTATTAATTCGGAATATTAATAATTAGAAAAGTGACTAAATGTTTAAAAAAATAACTTGGAATGGAAACAAAAGATCTTCTGCAGTTAAAAAATAAAAGTGATTAACCGTTGTTTGAGATTAATCTCAATAAAAAAGAAAAATTAAAATATTTAAACTATTCGATCAAGAGGAACCTGAAAGAGACGAATCTTATCATCATCTCTTTCTACGATAGTATTTAATTCATTTATTTTACTAATTAGTTTTTCTATCAAATCTTCTTCAGGAAAGGCTATCATCCGAACAAAATTAAATCCAGGGAAAGGACGATTACCCAAATGAGCATCTGAATTATGACCTTTGCCTTTTACATCTTCCCATTGAGTATAAAAATCTATTTCAAGTTCTTTTAATGCACCAGTTACACGATCATCAAGAATATCGTGATAGATTAAAAATGTAAGTTTCATAGTAGTTCCTAATTAACTTTTTTGTTTTTAGAAAATAATTTCCTGAAGAATCCAAAGAAACTAAAAGTGCCAAGATCATCAAGAATTGAGTAAACAACTGGAACGATAAACAATGTTAAAAGTGTAGATGTAATCAAACCGCCGATTACAGCTTGTCCCATAGGCGCACGAAATTCAGCACCCTCACCAAGAGCAAGTGCAACAGGAACCATTCCAAATATCATTGCAAATGTCGTCATCAGGATAGGACGTAATCTAGTTGGACCAGCTTTAACTAAAGCATCAAATCTGGATAATCCCCGTTCACGTAAAACGTTTGTAAAATCAACCAGCAAAATTCCATTCTTAGTAACGAGTCCCATCAACATTATTATACCGATTAGAGACATAACTGAAACAGAACTACCAAATATTAACAACATAATCACTGCACCGATAATTGACATAGGCAATGCGAGCATAATTGAAAATGGATGAACAAAACTATCAAACTGAGCCGCAAGTACAATGTAAACAAATACAATTGCAAGCATTAGTGAGAGAAGAATATTTCCAAATGATTCGTCCTGCATTTTCCCCTGTCCAATTACGTCAATAATATAGCCCGGTTCAAGTTGAAGTTTTGAAGTTTCCTTGTTGATATCCGCAAGTGCAACTCCTAAGAATCTTCCCTCAAGGTTCGCATCAACACGAATTTCTTTTTGTCTTGCGTATCTATTAATCTTAGAAGGGCCAACACCTTGAGTTATCGAAGCAATATCAGATATCGGTACAAGAAAATCCTGTCCGTTTATTTTCTTACCGCTCTTGAACGTAATCAGTGAAAGATCGTTTATATTTTTTCGATCGTCTTTTTTCAATCTTACCCTAACATCAATCTGCTCGTCACCTTCTTTGAATTGAGTTGCAACATTTCCATCGACCATAGCCCGAACCGTGGATGCTATCAGATAAGGATTTATTGCAAGATCGGACGCTTTTTCCCTATCAATATTAATTCGTATTTCCGGTTTTGAAAGCTCCAGACTATTGTCAACATCGACCGTTCCGGAAGTGGATTTTACAATCGCCTCAACTTTATCAGCAATTTTTTCAAGTTTTGATAAATCATCTCCTCGTATACTTAAAGTGACAGGTTTTTGAGCACCTCCAGGTCCACCTTGCGTTAACATACTAAAAGAAGCTCCAGGAATGGATTTCATTTCATTCCTAATCTCAGCCATAATTTGTTTATCAGATTTCTTTCTCTCTTTGGTTTTGACAAGTTTAACGAGAATAGTAGCTTTCGTAACAGGATCATTACCAGAACCAATAGTTGTTAAAATAATTGTTACCTCAGGTTTTTCTCTTAGTATTTTTTCCACTTTCTCACAAATCATACTTGTTTGTTCAAGTGAACTTCCCGGTGATGCATTTACAACAACGTTAAATTGGCTTTGATCACTATCGGGGAAGAATTGTGAGCCGAGCATACCCATTATAAAAAAGCTTGCTACAAAAATTCCTATGGCACCAAACACAATAGTTTTTCTGTGAGTTAAAGACCATCGCAATGATTTCTCATACTTGACATTTAACTTTTCAAAAAAATGATTGAAGTAGTAGAGAGATCTATTAAGGATATTGCCTTTGGGCGATAATTCTTCATCTTCTCTGTGCAGCCATTTTGATGAAAGCATTGGCGTAAGGGTAAATGCTACAAATAAAGATACAAGTACGGCTGCAGAAATTGTAATTCCAAATTCATAAAAGAATCTGCCGACAATACCGGGCATAAATGCAACAGGAACAAACACAGCCACAATTGTAAATGTTGTTGCCATAACTGCTAGCCCAATTTCTTCAGACGCAGATTTTGCGGCTTCCATTGGAGTTTCACCCTGTGACATATGCCGGTATATATTTTCAATCACCACTATCGCATCATCTATCAATAAGCCCACCGCAAGTGAAAGTGCAAGTAAAGACATCATATTAAGAGTAAAATTAAGAGCAAACATTAAAATAAAACTTGCAATAATGGATGTAGGTAAAGCTAAACCGCTTATTACTGTTGCTCTAAAGTTTGCTAAGAAAAGATAAATAACAATTACTGCAAGTAAACCGCCGTAAAGAATATCAAACAAAACATCATTGATAGAATCCTCAATAAAAATACTGTTATCCTGGGCAAGGTTGATAGTTACTCCAGCCGGAATTTCTTTTTGTAATTTTTCAATTTCCTTATTTACGGAATGGGCTACCTGTACAGTATTGCTTCCGGATTGTTTTATTATGTTCAATCCGACAGCAATTTTTCCATTTACCCGGGTTAAACTTGTTTGTTCTTTTACTCCGTCAACAACTTTAGCAACATCAGAAAGATAAACAGGTTTACCATTTGGTGTTGCAACAATAACTTTACTAAAATCTTTTACACTAGTATACTTACCCATAGTTCTTACAAGAAGCTGTCGTGGACCTTCAGTAACATTGCCACCAGGAATTTCAACATTTTGTGCCCCTACATTCATAATAACATCTTGTATAGAGATATTATAGGCTCTTAGTTTTGAAGCATCAACTTCAATTTGAACTTCTTTTTCAGCGCCGCCTACGAGATCAACTGATCCAACTCCGGGAATATTTTCCAATCTACTTTTAACAACATCTTTTGTAAATGTTGTTATATCCCTATCAGACATATTGCCGGAAACAGTAAGATACATAATCGGCAAACTCGCAGGATCATACCTTTGAATTACCGGATCTTCAATATCAGTTGGTAGTTTTGCACGTATAGCAGCAATTTTTTCACGAACGTCCTGCGCAGCGGTTTTTCCATTTATTTCGAGTTTAAATGCAATTATAACCAGCGATACATTTTCTTGTGAAGTTGATTGAATATAATCAACACCTTCAACAGGGTTAACAGCATCTTCTATTATCTTAGTAACATCTGTTTCTATTTGCTCCGGACCTGCGCCAGGCAAAACAGTTGTAATTACAACAAAAGGAATATCAACGTTTGGGTACAGATCAACATTTAATTTTATATAGGAAAAAAGCCCGAGCACAATCAAAGACATAATCATCATTGTTGCAAAAACGGGTCGTCTTATTGATACATCAGCTAATTTCATTTTTTAATCCGAATTTCTTTTTAACAATTTTATAATTATTTGTTTGATACAATTACAATAGTACCATCTTTAAGATTGTTCATACCAAGAGTTACAATCTTATCACCAACTTTCAATCCTGAAGTTACCTCTACATATTTACCATCATTTAAACCGGTGGTAATATTTTTGAAATAAGCTTTATTATCATTAATCAAGAAATACGCCAACATTATTATTATCAGAAACAACAGCAGATATGGGAATAGCAAGAGTATTTTTATTTAATTTCATATCCACATTTACACGGCAGAACATTCCTGGTTTAAACCATTTGTCCTGTGTATTTGTAAACATAGCTTGAATTTCAAATGTGCGCGATTGAATATTTGCAGATTTTGAAAGCTGGAAAATTTTACCCGTTTGAATTACATCCGGATTTATCTCTGAAAAAATTTGTACAGATTGCCCTACATAAAAACCCGGGACATCACTTTCACCAACATTAAACTTAGCTTTCATTCTTCCGATGTTAGCTATTGTTGCCATTGGTATTTGCGGATTTGCAAGATCACCAATGTTAACATTAATTGCAGTTACAACTCCCGAAAGGGGAGAAGTTATCTCAACTGTGCTTCTTGCTGCATCAAAATTTGCTTTTGTAACTTCATACTGAGTTTGTAGCACCATCAAATGCTTGCTGTGATACGGCACCTACTTTTAATAAGTTCTGCATTCTTTCAAAATTTTTTTGCGCATTAAGATATGCAGCCTGTGCCTGATAGAATTGAGATGAAGCACCGGCTTTATCCAACTCAATAATAACTGCACCGGCTTTAACATAATCTCCAACTCTAACTTTAATTTCCGTTATTCTTTCCGGGATCTTAGCAATTATATTTGCTTGATCTTCACCTTCCAGAGTGCCTGAAAAAGTTTTTGATAATGCTAATTCCTTCAATCCGACTTGCTGAGCCTCTACTGATATTGTATCAGTGTATTTTGTTTTATCTGTAGAGTTAGTCTCTTTCGGTTTTTCTCCGCACGCTTGTATTATCAATATAAAAACTACCAGCATCAGTATTGATGCAAGCTTAAAACGACTGTGAATTATTTGTTTCATTTTTAACCGATTCTCCTGTTTTCAAATAAATTAAAATCTAATATTATTCGTTTAGTTTACTAAATTTTGAAAAATATTCCGGATTTGTTTTTCCAAGAATTTGTTCGAGTTCATATTTAGTAACCAAATATGAATACATCGATTGGATCCTGTTCAATCTTGCCTGCTTTAATGCAAGATCAGTATTTTGCAATTCAATCTGACTTCCGGCACCTTCTCTGTATCTAACTTTTGCAATATCGTAAGCTCTTTGAGCAACTTCGACAGTGTGATTTTGTACTTCAATTAAAGATTGAACTCTTTTCAATTCCTGAAGTTTTGATTTCACACTCATTGTAGTGTATTCTTTCAACTGAAAGAGCTGCTGCTCAGTTTGTTCATAAGTTATTGTTGATTGCTCAACAGCATTTTTAGTGCGATTACCTTGCCATAAATTAATCGAGAGACTTACACCGACAGTAGCTGAAGAATAATTATTAAAATTCCAATTATCAGATGAGCCGGCATAAGAATACTGACCAAAGGCTGCAATGTTGGGCCAATACTCAGATACATCAAGTTCAATAAATGCTTCATCAACTTGTTTTTTAAGGTTTAAGGTTTTCAAATCATAATTTGAAGTTAAAGCTTCAGTAATAAATTCATCTTCATTCGTAATATCATAAGGTTGATATGTAAATTCTCCGCTTACATCAATATCTTCATTTTGATCAACGCCAAGAATTATTTTTAATCCGTCTTTAGCTGTATTCAAATTATTTTCCATTTGTAAAACAACCGGTCGGATATTTTCAACCTGAACTTCTGCCTGAAGCATATCAAATTCGGAAACCATTCCTTCTTTGTAGAGTGCTTTAACATCATTTAGATTTGCCTGGGCATTATCAAAACTTGATTTTGTGATTTCAAGGACTTCCTTTGAAAGCAGAACTCCATAAAATGTTTTCTGAACTGATAACACAGTTTTTGAAACAGTACCATCTAAATCAGCTTTTGCCAGATCATAATAAATCTTTGATGCACCGATTCCCTTAAACACAGCGGAACTAAATAGAGTTTGAGTTAGCGTTATGTCTGTCGAAAAGTTATTCGTTTGTGCAAATGATTGAAGTACGTTTTGCATAGGTTTAAACTTACTTTCATCACGCGGAATAACATTTTCATCAAACAGAATGGAATAAGTTGCATTTTGAAGTAATGCACCAAAATCCGGGAATGACATTTTTGGTTTTTGTAGAAAGTGAGAAAAATTACCCGAAAGATTTAAACTCGGTAATGCATATCCAAAAGCTTCATCAACTGCTGCACCGGCTTTTTTAACATTCATTACGGAAATAGTAATATCCCAGTTATTATTAATAGCAGTGTTTATTGCTTCATCAATCGTATAAACTTTTGATTGGGCTGATAATGAAAATTGGAGAGCAAACAGAATAATAAATGTTTTAACTATGTTAAAAGAAATTGAAGAGCGTTTATGTTTCATTGAATTCTCTAAAATGTTTGAACGTAGAAATAAAATCTTTAACTAATTTTTGTTTACAAATAGCTTATTATTAAAACCTTAGGGGATCCAGAAGATCGATTAACACAAAGTTTTTGATTTTTGCTTGTCAAATCTAAATAATAAACATCAAAAATTTATTCCGATTATCACTATAATTAGCCATTGTGACAAAAATCAATGTTTTTAACCAAAAAAAATTTTTTTATTAAACTACATTTTCCTCTAGTTGAAAGGTGAATGCATTATAATTGTTGTAATGCAATTTAATATTAATGTAATTAATTATTAAAAAAATATTAAACATTAAATCATTTTCTTTAAGTTTACTTTGTAAAA
>CAVQQN010000065.1:0-114177 GCA_963714775.1 uncultured Ignavibacteriaceae bacterium | reverse complement strand
ATTCTGTTGAGTATTATCAAGAATGTTCTTTTGTAATAAATTAAGTCATTGCGAAATCTTTAAGTCTTGTCATTGCCAGGCACGATAGTCCCGAAGCAATCTATCAAAATGTGGAAGATTGCTTCGTTCGAAGACTCAATCGCAATGACGAAATAAATAATTATGTCACCAGAAATATTAGCATCATTCTTTGTCGGATTATTAGGAAGTTTCCACTGTATAGGTATGTGTGGTCCAATTGCAATTGCACTTCCGGTTCCCACTTCAAATAATATTTCTTTTGTCACGGGAAGATTACTGTATAATCTTGGTAGAGTTGTAACTTATTCTTTTCTTGGAGCAGTATTTGGATTACTTGGTTCTCGTCTTGTTATTTCCGGTTTTCAACAGAGTGTTTCTATTGTACTTGGAGTTGTAATTGTGGTTGCTGTTTTAATTCCACCCAAATACAAAACTAAATTTACACAACACAAAATCATCCAGAAAATATCTTTACCGCTAAAATCAGGAATAAGCGATTTATTTAAACGAGGAACATTTTCAGCAATGTTTTTAATTGGAGTGCTAAATGGATTTCTTCCGTGCGGATTAGTTTATGTGGCTCTGGCAGGAGCAATTGCAAGCGGTGATGCTATTTCAGGTTCTGCTGTAATGATTTTATTTGGCTTGGGTACAATTCCAACAATGTTTGCAGCAACTATCTTTGGAAAGTTTATAAATATTAATATTAGAAGAAAGATTACAAAAGCTGTTCCCGTTTTTGCTTTGGTACTTGGTCTACTTTTTATTTTACGTGGAATGGGATTAGGAATTCCATATCTCTCACCAAAAATTTCCGCTCAAGTTGTTGATGAATCTAATATGGATTGTCAATAAAGCGCAGAGCATAGCGCATAGATGCCTTTTAGTATTTATCTCTGTGAATCTCTGTGTTTTCTCAGTGGTGCTCTGTGGAAGTAATTTGAAATTCCATTTCACGGAGAAACACAGAGAATTTCAGAGAGTACCGCGGAGACTAAAGGAGTGTAAAAATTATAAGAATTAATCGTAATAGGAAAACCTTATGAAACATCCATTCTCAAATAATTCCTATATTTGTCCATAACATTTCAATCAAATTTTATGCGTAAGTGGAAAAAAATATTTATCGGTTTGTCGTTAACATTTCTTGTTACTTTTATTATTGCCGGATGGATATTCTACAATATGCTTTCGTCCTCGTTACCGCAATACACCGGAGAAATTACTTCTTCCAAAATCACATCTGATATTGAGGTTTACCGTGATAGTTTTGCCGTTCCATACATTATTGCTCAATCTGATGAAGATGTTGCTTTTGCGCTTGGATATTTACATGCTCAAGAAAGATTATTTACAATGGATTTTATCAAGAGAGCGGGCGAGGGAAGATTAAGTGAAATACTTGGTGAAAAGGCAATTCCGTTTGATAAAATGTTTCGCACAGTTGGAATTAAAAGAAACATCGAAAAAAATCTAAACCAGAACGATCCGACTGTAATGAATATTTTACAAGCATACTCGAATGGTGTTAATGCTTATCTTAAAGAGTGCCAGGGAAATTATGCGATTGAATTTGATGTGCTTGGTTATCAACCGGAAGAATGGAAACCAATACATAGTTTGATTGTTATAAAGATGATGGCATGGGAATTAAATATCAGCTGGTGGACGGATCTATCATTTGCAGAATTAATCCAAAAACTTGGCAAAGAAAAAGTTTTAGAAATATTACCTGATTATCCTGAGAACGCTCCAACTATTATTGCAGATAATTTTAAATATCTTCCGGCAGTCAATTCCACTCTGGTAGAAACCGATAAGGCATTCCGCAAGTTAATGGGATGGACTGGTACTCATATTGGATCGAACAACTGGGTTGTTAATGCTAACAAATCTGTTTCCGGTAAACCAATAATTGCAAATGATCCGCACCTGGCTTTTAGTGCGCCGGGTAAATGGTATGCGGCAGTTATTAAAAGTAAGGAATGGAATGCTGCAGGAGTAACTTTGCCGGGAGTTCCCGGAATTGTAATCGGCAAAGGAGAAAATATTTCCTGGGTTCTTACAAACGTTATGAATGATGATTCTGATTTTTATGTTGAGAAACTTGATTCATCCAGAACAAAATATTTTATTGATGGACAATGGCAGAATCTTAAAATCATCAAAGACACAATAAAAGTTAAAGATGGTAAAGATCAGATAATTACAATTAAAGAAACCCAACGCGGTCCTATTATTTCAAACATTCATCCGTTTAACTTTGTTTATAATAATGATGAAATGGATATTCCACCAATTAGTATGCGATGGTCTGGAAATGAATTTAGTAATGAGATGCTGGCATTTTATAAAATCAACAAAGCACAAAACTGGAATGATTTTCGTGATGCTGTAAAATATTTTGGGATTCCCGGGCAAAATTTTGTTTATGCAGATGCACAAGGGAACATTGGTTACATAATGGGTGCAAGAATTCCACTTCGCAATAGTAATAATCCAACTTTAGTTTTTGATGGAACAACATCAGAAAACGATTGGAAAGGATTTGTGCCTGCTGATGAAATTCCGGTGATCTTAAATCCTGTTGATAATTTTATTGCATCTGCAAATAATAAAACGTTAAAGAATTTTAAATATCATATTTCAAATCTTTGGGAGCCGTCCTCGCGTATAGATAGGATCAGGGAATTATTAACATCTAAACAAAAACATTCTGTAAAGGATTTTAAGAAATATCATATGGATCAGGTTTCGCCTTATGCAAAAACTATTGCAGCATACATTTTAGAATCATTTGAAGGGATTAAGGTGAAAGATAAAAATCTGAACATATCTCTTGAGTTATTGCGCAAGTGGGATTTTGAAATGAATAAGGATAGTCAAACTCCGGCGATTTATGCTGTTTTCTTAAAATACTTATTGAAAAATATTTATTATGATGAAATGGGTGAAGATCTTTATAATCGATTAGTATTTCTATCAAATGTTCCATACAGAAGTTTACTGCAGATTTTAGAAAAGCCTGAATCAATTTGGTTTGATGATATAAAAACAAAGAAGAGAGAAACGCGTGAAGAGATTATCAGAAAAAGCCTTGCAGATGCACTAACTTATCTAGAAGATAAATTCAGTACAGACCTTACAAACTGGCAATGGGGCACAATACATAAAGTGACTTTTAAACATGCTTTTAGTGGCAATTTTTCTCCTCTTGATAAATACATCAACATTGGACCGAATGAAATTGGAGGAGACGGGACTACTATTTTTAATACCGAGTATCCTTTTGCTGCAAGTAATGAAAACTATTCGGTTTTTAAGCATGAAGAATTTGAAAATGTTCTTGGTCCTTCTATGAGATTTATTTTTGATTTTGCAAATCCGGATGAATTTTATTTGATACTTACAACAGGTCAATCAGGCAATGTAATGAGCGATCATTACAAAGATCAGAATCCTTTATGGCTTAAAGGTAGTTACATGAAAATAAAAACAGATGAAACATCAATTAGAAATAACACTAAAGACCTATTAAGAATTATTCGTAAGTAATTCATTAGATAATTTAGAGGTTGTTGTACAGTACACAACAACCGATCATTTCGAGATCTGAATAATTATTATTAAAATATTGAAAAGAGATTTGCCTAAAGGAAGTCAGGATTCAGGGTGATAGTCACTAACACGAATTAAAAAAGTATTATTATATTAGAAACGTATTCATAAATAATTTAAGAATGTATGAAAGTAATAGAGCATTTAGAAAAAGCAATAAACCCGCTTATCAGTTTTGAACTTATTCCGCCAAAACGGGGTGGAGATATACGGGGATTGCTATCAGTACTTGATGATATAACGAAATATAATCCACCCTTTATTGATATAACGTCTCACGCTGCAGAGGTAATCTATGAAGAAACCCCAACTGGTATTAAGAAAAAAATAAAAAGGAAAAGACCTGGAACACTTGGTATCTGTGCCCTGATCCAGAATAAATATAATGTTGATGCAGTACCGCACGTTTTAACAAAAGGATTTACAAGAGAAGAGACCGAAGATTTTTTAATTGAATTAAACTATCTTCAAATTCAAAATGTGCTTGCTATACGCGGTGATGATTCCGGTTATGAAAAACCTATCCCCGAAGGAAAGAGTAAAAATCCGCATGCTGCTGATTTGGTAAAACAAATTATAAATATGAATCGCGGAAAGTATTTGGAAGACAGTTTGCTTGATGCTCGTCCAACTGATTTTTGTGTTGGAGTAAGCGGTTACCCTGAAAAACACTTTGAAGCACCAAATCTGAAAACTGATGTTAAATTCGTCAAAGAAAAAATTGACGCAGGTGCGGATTATGTCGTTACTCAAATGTTCTATGATAATAAATACTATTTTAAGTTTGTTAATCTTTGTAGAGAAATTGGAATTAAAGTTCCGATAATTCCTGGGCTTAAAATCTTAACTTCAAAAGCAAATTTAACATCGGTGCCAAAAAACTTTTACATCAATATTCCAGATGAATTAGCTGATGAAGTAATGGCTGCCAAACCCGAACACGTGTTAGATGTTGGAATTGAATGGGCAGCTAAACAAGTTGAAGAACTGTTAAATAAAAATGTTCCCAGTGTCCATTTTTATGTAATGCAAAATTCTAAACCCATCATCAAATTAATGAAAAGATTAAAACTATAATATCATGGTCAAAAAACTTTATAAAAGTAAAAAGATTAAATGGGGTGTTGCGGGCTGTGGTAGGTTTGCAGAAAATTCTTTTTTACCCGCAGTAAGGCTAACACGGAATTGTACTGTAACCTCTTTATACAGCAGAGATATTAATCGTGCTAAATCACTCGCGGAAAAATTTGGGACGCAAAATTCATTTGACAATTATGATGAGTTCCTTAAATCAGATATTGATGCAGTATTTGTTGCAAGTTCAAATGTGCATCACTCTGAGCAGGTAATTAAAGCAGCACAGGCAGGGAAAAATATTCTTTGCGAAAAACCGCTTGCATTAAATTCTGCACAAGCGCAGGAAATGGTAAATGTTTGCAAAGAAAATAATGTTTTGTTTGCAGTAAACTATGTTCACCGTTATCATCCGCTTGTTATTAAAGCAAAAGAATTAATTGTCGATCAGAAATTCGGTAAACTTGTTTCTATTAATGTACATTTTAATACTGATTTTCCACCAGACAATAATTTTAGATTTAAAAAGAATTTAAGCGGCGGTGGAGCTTTGCGTGACATAGGAACTCATATGATTGATCTACTTAGATTTTTTGGTGGAGAGATAGAGAATATTGATGGAGTTGTCGGCAATCTTATTTATAAAAGTGAAGTAGATGACTTTGCACTTGGTACTGTTAAGTTTGCTAAAAGCGGTTATGGAACTTTTAACGTTTCTTTCAATAACAAAAAAGCCTTTAATAGGATTGAAATCCTTTGCCATACAGGAGCGATTGCAATTGATAATCTAATTGGTAAAAAAATATTAGCGCCAAAACTTACTATACTTATGGAAGATGAAACAAGAAAAAGTTTTCGTAAACGCGGGAACAAAATGGTTTATGTTATCAAGTCAGTGCAAAAATCTTTTCTAAGAAAAGAAACGCCTCACGCAAGTGGTGAAGACGGTTTAGTAAATATGAAACTTATGGAAGAACTTGAAGAAAAATGCTACTCAACAAAAAGTTAGTTGAAATTTGCCATAAGGTATATGCTAAAAGCTTCGTTGCAGCATACGATGGGAATATTTCGGCTAGAAGTGAAAACAATACAGTCTTAATAACTCGTTCCGGAATTTGTAAAGGCAATGTTACTGTAAATGATATTATTGAAATTGAGTTAAATGGAAAAATAATTTCGGGCAAAGGGAAAATATCCACGGAACATAAAATTCATCTCTATGCCTATCAAAAAAGAAAAGAAGTTAATGCCGTAGTCCATTGTCATCCGGTTTATGCAACAGCTTTTGCATTAATGGGTGAAGGATTGTACAGACACTATCTGCCCGAGGTATTATTAACGATTGGTAAAGTTCCACTTTGCAAATATGCAACTCCTTCAACTAATCAAGTTCCTGAAAGTTTAGAACCGTACATAAATTATTCTTGGGCAATGCTATTAGAAAATCATGGTGCGGTAACCCTTGGTAAGAATTTGGATGAAGCCTATTTTAAGATGGAAAAACTTGAGCACACTGCGAAAACAATATTGATAGCAAGATTAGTTGGAAAACCGAGAGAGCTTTCAAAAAAAAATATTAATGACATATTAAAAATATCTAAAAGCACTTATGGGATTACTCCTGATAAAAATAATATTTAACTGCAACGCTGACATAAGTTTGCGCAACAAAATAAACTAAAGTATAAATATGGATACAAAGCTAAAAATACTTTTACTAGTCGGTGGTACATCACCTGAAAGAGAAGTTTCTAAATCAACCGGAAAATCTGTTTACACAGCGCTGATGAATCTCGGGTATGAAGTAGTTGTAATAGATCCAGCGTATGGTATAAATCAGCCGCTCGAAGTAGAAACCTATTTTGATGAAAAAGATTTTACCGAAATATTGAACGAAAATTATCTTGATGCAGTAAATTTAATTGCTTCCACTGAGTTTAATGTTGCTTTTCTTGCACTGCATGGTAAGTATGGTGAAGATGGTACAATACAATCTTTATTGGAATTAAAAGGTATCAAATACACTGGGTCAAAAGTTTTATCCAGCGCTATTGCGATGGATAAAATTATGTCTAAGATATTGTTTGAAGAATATCAGGTACCTACTCCAGAATGGTTTCATTTTAAAATTAATGAATACACCTCTGAAGAAATCAACAAAAAGATAGAACAACAATTTGGATTTCCCGCTGTTATCAAACCGAATGACCAGGGCTCAACTGTTGGATTGACAATTTGTAAGTCTTCGGAACAAATTGATGACGCTATTCACAATGCGTTTGAGTATTCTGATAGAATTATTGTTGAGGAGTATATTCCTGGAAGAGAAATGACGGTTGCCGTTATTGATGATGTTGCTCTGCCGGTTCTTGAAATTAGACCAAAGCATAATATTTATGATTACGAATGTAAATATACTTCCGGTATGAGTGAATATATTGTTCCGGCAGATATACCTGCTGAGGTTTCTAAATCAATGCAATCCATTGCTTTGCAGGCTTGCAAATCTTTACGTTGCGAAGTATATGCACGTGTTGATTTTCGTTTAAGTCCTGATAATAAAGTTTATGCATTAGAAGTAAACACATTGCCCGGAATGACTTCTTTAAGCCTTGTACCGAAGATGGCAAAAGCGGTTGGCATCTCTTTTGAACAACTTGTAGAAAAAATAATTAACCTAAGTTTAAAATGAAATTTATTGAAAATAAAAAAATACGATTTTACATTATCACTTTGGTGGTTGTTATAGGCACGTTATTTCTATTATTCAATAACTATGGTGTTATAAAGTACGCAAAAGTTAAAGGTGAGTTGCAAGACTTAAACAGCCGTATAACTCAACTTGAAGAAGAGAACAGAAAATTAGAAGCAGAAATAGATTCACTTAAGAGAAATGTTCCAGCAAAGATTGAAAAGATTGCTCGTGAAAAATATAATATGATTCGTCCGAATGAAAAGAAAATTGAATTTAAAGAGGAAGAGTGATTTGAGAACGTCATTGCGAACGAGTCTTCGAGTGAAGCAATCCATTGTTACTCGTTAGATTGCTTTGGGCTAATGCCCTCGCAATGACTTTTCAAAATTAGCAAAGACTAACAAATGATGAATAACAAGATTAAAATTCCTGCCACACCACTTGCCGAAAGAATTCGCCCACAAAAACTAAATAATTTTTTTGGACAGAATCATCTACTCGGTGAAGGCAAACCAATAAGATTGATGATCGAAAATGATACTCCAGGCTCTTTTATTCTTTGGGGGCCGCCTGGTACTGGAAAAACTACAATCGCACGAATCATTGCAAATCAAACACAAGCAGAGTTTTTTCAAATCAATGCAGTATCAAGCGGCGTAAAAGATATTCGTTCAATTATTGAGATTGGAACAAGTAACAAAGAACTTGGAAAACGTACAATACTTTTTATCGATGAAATTCATCGCTTCAATAAGGCACAGCAAGATGCCTTGCTGCATTCAATTGAATCAGGTGTTTTAATCTTAATTGGCGCAACTACAGAAAATCCATCTTTTGAGGTTATTCCTGCATTACGATCTCGAGCAAGGGTTTTTGTTTTGGAAGAATTATCAAAACAAGATTTGATTGATATTTTAAAATCAGCAATTGAAAAAGATGATTTTCTAAAACAGTTAAGTATTAAATCTATTGATGAAGAATTCTTAATTTTTCTTTCCGGTGGTGATGCAAGAATTATGTTAACGATTCTTGAAGCGTCTGTTATTCAGGAAATCAGCAAGGATGAAATCGTCTTAACAAAAGAGATTTTTGAAAATATTGTTCAAAGAAAAAATATTTTGTATGATAAAGGCGGGGAGGAACACTATAATGTAATCTCAGCCTTTATTAAAAGTATTCGCGGAAGCGATCCTGATGCCGGATTATATTGGTTAGCAAGAATGTTGGAAGGCGGTGAAGATCCACTATTTATAGCCAGAAGATTAATTATTCTTGCATCGGAAGATATCGGCAATGCTTCACCAAATGCTTTAGTTTTAGCTGAAGCAGCATTCAGCGCTGTGGATAAAATCGGAATGCCGGAAGCCAGAATTATTCTTGCTCAATGTGTTACGTATCTTGCCTCATCACCAAAAAGTAATGCTTCATACCTGGGAATCGAAAGCGCACTTAATGAAGTGAGGAAAAATCCTTTAAATGGAGTTCCAAATCATTTGCGAAATGCACCCACAAAATTAATGAAGGAAATTGGTTACGGGAAAAATTATAAATACGCGCACGATTTTGATAATCATTTTGTAGAAGAAAATTATTTGCCGGACGATCTTAAGAATAAACAATTTTATTTCCCTTCAGAAAGTGGACAGGAAAAAAGACTGAAAGACTGGTTGAAATTTTTGTGGAAGACAAAGAAGAATTATAAGTGATAGTTCACATCAGCATAAATGTTTTACCAGGAGCTGCTTTACCATTCCTTAAAAAAATCTTTCCATTTGTCGCTTTTCATAAATCCTGTTTTTTTGTTTGAATTAAAAAGCGAGCCATATAAATTTTGCAAAACTAGTTTCAAAGTATTCATCTTTTTAAGGACTCACAGATAAAGCTCTACCACAGACATTTGAACTATTACTTCAATACTTTTACTCTTACATATTTACTTTAAATCTTACTGGCAGACGACTAAACATATCTTTTTAGAAGATCTACACATCTTATTCAATTACTTATATTTTTTTTCTTTTTTCAATCCTCATTTTAAAAGGACTGATTGACAACAAAAAACAATAGTAAACTTTAATCTTCATTGAAGTATAATCTGAATTATTTATGTTAAATTTTTTTACACTTTACATCCATATTCTTGTTAACCCGGTTAATAAAGTACCAAGCAACTGCAAAAAGTTGAAAATTTTAATACTTTCCAAACAATTTTATGTTTAGTAAAAATCATTAATTGCAATTTTATTTGGCATACTTTTAGTAAATGTATAGCTGTTCTAAAAAAATGAAAAATTTCAAACAACTTATTGAGGAAAGAACAAATGAAATCTGTACTAAAGCTCGGTTTGCTCCTGATTTTCTTCGGAGTAACTAATGTGTTATTTGCACAATCTTCTGCAAATGCTTCGGCAAACGTAACTGCAAGTCTTGCTAAAGGATTATCAATCTCTAATTTTACTGGAGATTTAGCCTTTGGAGAAATAATTCTTACCGGATCGGCTCAAACACCAACAATACTTCCAGGTTCCGGAGTAAGATTTGATGTAATCGGACACCCAACTAAATTCGTAACCATTACCTTTGCAGGAATAAATCTAACTAACAATGCATGGGTAAGTACATATGGCGGAACAAACGGTACCTTAGCGTTTACACCAAACGTTCAGCATACCGGTAGTTCTATTTCATATACTGGTAATGTATCTGTAACATCCGGCAACACAGTACCATTAGTTAATGTTACTGGCGACGGCTTATTATATCTATGGTTAGGTGGTTCTTTAGCAGTTGGTGCATCTCAACCACAAGGTGATTATACAGGTTCCTTTACAATGACTGTTACTTACTAAACATCTTTTCTATACCGTTATAAATTAATTAACGGGTAAAATAAATTCATCGGTGTCAATTAAGTATTGGCACCGATTTTTTTTATTCTCTTCAAAATTGCCACTATACCACTTTTAAAAAGTGAATTTGTTATTCTACAACCTTTAATTTATTATAAACTCAGTTTCTTTGGAAAGATTTCGATTTCTTTATAAATTCACCTTATGAAACAGTTATTGTTTATTACTTTATTTACTGCCTTTATTACTAGCGTTAACTGTCAGACGGCAAGTACAAATGCATTCGGAAGAGCAAACGTTATTCAACCGCTCTCAATCACTTCCATCGGTGGTGCGTTAGATTTTGGTGAGATAATATTAACAGGATCAACAGCCAGCTATCAAATCACCCCAGCATTAGGACAGCAATTTCGCATAATTGGAAACCCCGGTCGTTCGGTCAGTATAACCTTTAATCAAATAAGTTTAAGTAATTCTGTCTGGGTTGGTTTGAATGGTGGTACTGTTGGCACTTTAATATTTGGCCCTAGAGTTGTCAACACACTTAATAACGTAATTGTAAGCGGTAATTTTTATTCTTTAGAAACAAGTGGTACGGTGGCAATTTTGGATATTCTGGCAGGAGGATCCATAACAGTCAGTTCCACTCAACCACAGGGTAATTATACCGGGATATTTACAATTTCTGTTTCGTACTGATTTTAAGGTTATAAATATCAGACTATTAACTTTTTGAATAATTATTCGATAATTAGTCAGAAAAATATATCCTTAATAAAAGTGTAACTGGGTAGTACTAATGAAATTTCAATCTGTTGAAGTAAGTCTAGAACTTTACGATTTGCTATGTTGTGTTCATGTTGATAAAGAGTATGTTACCGATGATTTTATTATTAGAGTGTGAGTTATGGATTTCAAGTTTACAACATTGGTTTATTTTATTTTAAGCAGCATCATATTCCCCCAAAATAATTATAAAGCTTCAGCCAATATTAATGCCAAATTAATTAATGGAGCGATGTTTAATATTGTTAAAGGTAATCTAGATTTTAAAGGATTATCTAATTCCGTAAATGGAGAATTAAGAAGAGAGCCACCCGATGGTATTTCTTTGGAAATTTCTGGTAATAAAATTGGGGAAGTAATCATTAATTATGAAGATACTGAGATTAATAAAATCTATCCCAAAGAAGATACAAAAGTCAAACTAAAAACATCCAAAGATTCCTTTCTTTTTCAACCTATAGTGCAAGCGCCCAACAATCTTATTGACGGTAAGGAAGTTGAGATTAGTAATGGTCTATCTTTAAATTTGGATAAAGAAAATGGCTATAGTAATATATCTTTATTGATAGGAGGATCACTGCATCTTCCAAGTTCATTAATAGACGGATTTTATACGGGGACTTTCACACTGTCATTGATTTATAGATAATAATCTATAAATTAACGACTGTATGAATAAAAATTTTGGAATAATCTTAATATCTCTCTGCCTTTTTATCCATCATAATGGGTTTTCACAAGGTTTGATTATTAATACTTTGGATAATCTAGATTTTGGAGATGTTTATATTGGATATTCAAGTACAATTGGGCATACTGATGCCGGTGCTGCAAAATTTAGAATTGATCATGACCTACCCGGCAATTATAATTTACAAATAACATTTACACTTCCAGGTTCGTTAAATAATGGTTCATACTCTGTTCCAATCATATTTGGCTCTACAACCACTGCATATTCTTTAACAGACCTGCCAACAGGAAGAATCAATTTTGATCCTAATACGCCGCTGACATATTATAAATTTAAGCGAAAAGATAATTTATATATTTGGTTGGGTGGTACTATAAATGTTTCTACAAACATCATTCCCGGATTATATACATCAACAATTACAGTAACAGTTGTAATCATATAATTATGAAAAAAATAATTTTACTTTTTGTGGTTTTGTTTCTCGGAAATTCTTTAGCACAAGTGATTATTTCGCCATATATTCTTTATACTGATACAAAAAATAAATTTGGCGCATTCACTGTTCAAAATGAATCTGATCAGATTTATGAAATAAGTATTTCCTTTATTTTCGGATATCCGGTTACTGATTCTATCGGCAACGCAACTATGCAATATTTTGATCAACCTGATTCTTCATTGCCTTCAATAGCAGATTGGATAAGGGCATTTCCAAAGAAGTTTGTACTAATCCCGAAACAACGTCAGGTTGTTAGAATGACCGTTAAACCACCTTCCGATATTAACGCGGGTACATATTGGTCAAGAATTATAACATCAGCAACACCTCAATCTATTCCTATAGATACCTTAAGCGAAGGTGTGCATGCACAAATTAAATTTGTGTTAAACCAAATTACAACGTTTTTATATCGTGTAGAGCCAGCAATAACCGGAATAGAGGTAAAAGATTTTTACACAGAAGTTGATTCCAGTAATCTTAATATTTTAGCAAACCTGGTGCGTACCGGAAATTCCCCCTTCTTTGGAAATGTTACCACAACTATCCTTAACTCACAATCGGAAGTTGTTGCGAAAGAAGAATTGAGTCTATCTAATTATTTTGAATTAGTTAAAAAATTTCAATTCCCTCTTGATAAGTTTACATCCGGTGAGTATAAAATAGAGCTAGAGATTATATTAAATGAGAAGCAGGACTTTCCTGAGAGCATAATGGGACCAATATTACCGATAAAAAAATATCTTAATTTTACAATACCTTGAATAATAAGATAATCATTTCTATTTTTTTTTTATTTCAGTTAGCGTATGCTCAGAATTCAGCAGAGTATAATCAATATAATCCTCCGGACACAAGTATAACTGCTTCAAAATCTGTTAGTGATGAATTTGAAGAGGTGTACCTTTCATTTGATTATTTGAGAATAGTCAATCGAACATTAGTAGTTAATTACAACAAGATTTTTTTTCTTCCAATTGGTGAAATATTTGATCTATTATTAATTAATTATTCAATCGATAAACAAAACGATGTTATTAAAGGGTTTTTTATATATCCGGAAAACGAATACGAAATAAATTTTAAGGATTTAACCTTTAAAAATTCCAATAATGAATTCTCTTTTTCGAATAACGATTTTGTAAAAAAAGAATTTGAATATTATTTATCCTCTGATTTTTTTAATAAAGCCTTTGGACTCTCATTTTCAGTAGATTTAAGTAATCTTAAGCTTAATTTAATTGCTTCCGATGTTCTTCCTGTTCAATCCAAATATTTGCGAGAGAAAAAGTATAAATATTTTTCAAGAAGTGAAGATTTAGATATATATCCACTCTTATTCCCCATAGACAGATATTTTTTAAGCGGTGGTTTCATCGACTACTCGTTAACTGGTTCATATGCGCAACAAAATATGCCAACGTACAATTACGTTTTTGGAATTGGTCTTGAAATATTTGGTGGTGATTTTCAGTCATCGGTTAGCGGGTATACGATTGAAAATGCTACAACGACATCTGAATTTCAATACCGTTGGCGATATGTACTGAATAAAAATCAATATCTGTCTCAGATATCAGTCGGTAACTTATTTAGTACTGGAATAAATTCTCAAACTTATTATGGTCTGCAGATAACTAATCGCCCATTTGAACAAAGAGCAACTTTTGAAAAATTTTTAATTTCTGATCAGACGGAGCCGGGTTCAACAATCGAACTTTATATCAATAACCAATTTGTAGACCACACCGGGACTGATGCTGCGGGTAATTTTCATTTTTGGATTCCACTTACTTACGGTTCATCATTTGTGAGCTATAAATATTATGGCCCTAACGGTGAGGTAAAAATTGTAGATCGTTATTACCAAATTCCTTACAGTTTAAATCCCCCTAAAGAATTTAATTACACAATAGATTTTGGGGAAATAGAAAATACAAGCACAAAGTTTACTAGCGCATCGGCTATTTACGGTATTAGTGATTGGCTTTCAAATACAATCGGAGCAGAATATTATGAAGATAATTTATATGATAAACCTGTACTTTTTAATTCGCTCACCGCTAGATTATCGTCAAGTTATTTAATTAATGTTCTTACTGCTTCAAATGCTTTTTCACGAGTGTCGGCAAATGCAATTTACGCATCATTAACTTCGATTAATCTTGCTTATACAAAGTACGAATCAAGTTCACTTTACAATCCTACAAAGATTAATAACGAAATAAATTCAACATTAAACCTGCCGATATATTTTGATGATAACCCACTTAATATTCAGGTAAATGGAGATTATCGAGATTTTTCCTCGTCCAAGATGTACTCCCTTCGAATTAGTTCAAGTAAAAATATTGGCAGCTTTACACCAACTTTAGTTTATAACTTAAGGAAATATGAGTCAGAAAATTTTATATCTAATCAAACTTATTTATCAGCCGGGTTTATCTATTCACTGGGAAAATTACCGTGGGACATTAATTTTTTGCATGGAGTTTTAATTAATTCCGGCACAAACTATAATTACAATTCTCAAAAAATTGAATCTTATTTCGTCTCACTTGCCTCAAATCTAACAAACTCGATTAGACTACAATTTGATTATGAAAAGAATTTGACGATAAATTCTACAAATGCCAGAATGCAAATTTTCTTAGAGTTACCGTTTACAAGGTCATATTCTGTAGTGGGCAAAGACTATTTGACTACAAATGTGCGAGGATCAATACTGTTTAATGATTTGCAAAGTCAAATAAATTTCTTTAATCGAGAACAAATTGGTAGAGCCGCATCAATATTTCGAATGTTTATTGATGAGAATGCTAATAGTATTTATGATGATGGTGAACAGCTAATTAATCTTGCTAAGATAAATATCGAATCACTGAACAGTAATATCAGATCAGGTGATGGAAAAACACAGATAAATGATTTAAATCCATATTCCACGTATAAAGTAAAAATTGATGAAACAACTCTCGAAGATCCATCCTTCACCCCGAAGAATAAATTGTTTTCTTTTGAAGCGAGTCCGAACACTGTAAAAAATATTGATGTACCATTCTATGGTGCAAATGAAGTTAATGGAAATATACAACGCATTTCGGGAGATATAAAATCGCCAATTCCAGGAATAAAAATTCACATTGAAGGAATTGATAACGATCAAAACATAACAATAAATACGTTTAGCGATGGATCATTTTATTATTTTGGATTGAATCCCGGAAAGTTCAAAATCTATGTTGATAAAAATCAAGTGGAATATATAAATTGCATTTCGGAACCGTCGGAACTAACTCTAGACATTGAAGCATCCGGGGCAGGGATGTCCATTGAAAATATAAATTTTGAATTGCGTTCTAAATAAATAATATTTTAATCTCAAACTACAATGGTTTAGAATAAATCAGTTTACATCAGCATAAACATTCTGATAAGTCATTCTGAATTTATTTCAGAATCTTCAACCTTCAGATTCCGAAACAAGTTCGGAATGACCAATTATTTACATCAAGATAAATGTTTTACCCGGGAGCTGTTTTACCATTCCTTTAAATTCCAAAGAAAGTAAATTAACAAGACAGTCAGATGTAGACAGACTTGTAAGCTCTGCAATTTTATCAATTTGTAAAGGTTCATTTAGTAAACAGTTATAAATCTTTTCTTCAAATATTGTTAGCTCTTTTTGCTCCTTGGGAATATTTTTCCCAAGTACAGGTTTAAGTTTCAATTCAAGTTCAATTAAAATATCTTCTGCGCATCTTACCAATTCAGCTTCCCCTCTTTGGATAAGTATATTTGTTCCCTCAGATTGCTTTACTCCAAGGTTTCCGGGAATAGCAAAAACTTCTCTGTTTTGATCAAGGGCTAATCTAGCCGTTTGCATTGCACCACCGGTAATTGCAGTTTCAATTACAAGTGTTCCTAATGTTAATCCTGATATAATCCTATTTCTTTTAGGAAAATTTTCTGCATTGGGTATTGTTCCAAGATTGAACTCAGAAATAATTACACCTTTCTCACGAATCTCATTAAACAACTTTTTGTTTTCAGCGGGATAAATTACATCCAAACCTGAACCAATAACTGCAATAGTTCTCCCATTATTTTTAAGTGCCGATGAATGAGCAATAGAATCTATTCCCCGAGCCAATCCGCTTACTATTGTAATATTTTGTACTGCCAAATCGCTAACAATTTTTTCCGCCTGAATTTTTCCATAGTTAGTTGGCTGTCTTGTTCCAACTACCGCTATTGAATATTTATCTTTTTCATCAAAATTACCAAGTGCATAAAGAACTAAT
This sequence comes from uncultured Ignavibacteriaceae bacterium, assembly GCA_963714775.1. Classification (GTDB taxonomy): domain Bacteria; phylum Bacteroidota; class Ignavibacteria; order Ignavibacteriales; family Ignavibacteriaceae; genus IGN3. The sequence continues at coordinate 97,634 of CAVQQN010000065.1, read as the reverse complement.
GGCGGATCGTAGATTTTTTTAAGCAGCGGAGGAAAGTCTTCATCCCAAACTGTAATTATTTTTGCACCCATTTTCTCTAAGGTTTTTAATTCCTTTTCAAGAAATTTTTGTATGGGATCTTTTTGTGAGGATGTTTTACGAATGCGTGATGCAAGTTCTTTGCTTATTCCTTCAGTCTCGATTAATTCTGAAGCCGGGGCAGAAAGTATGCTGGATAATTTATTAAATCGTGCAAGTAAATTTCTAATCTTTGCCGGACCGATTCTATCTATTGATAGAAGAAGATATAGATCAGTTAATTGTTCAAAACTTAGCTTGCCCAATTTTTATTTTAGGATTGTGTTAAATTTATATAGCTAAAAATTCAAAATTTATTTAGTAGCCGCAAGCTTCAGCTTGCGTTATAGTGCTATATCGCAACTTGAAAGTTGCGACTACCTCTTTTAAATAACTCACCATATATAACCATCATTTTGTCTTGACTTGTCGGGACGGAATGACATATACTAGAAAAAAATTAATTTTCAGTTGTACTGCTATTTATTTGTGCTTCATTTTTTGTACGATACAAAATTGAAGCTGGCATCACAACTACAAATCCTAAAAAAAGTAAAATTGGAGAAACTACAAGCGAAGCTGAGCTGTTCCACTCACCTTGACCCATGAAATAAAATCCAAGAATAATCAAAAACATTCCTAAACCAAATAATAAATAGTTGGTCTTTGCCCAGTAAATATTAAATGGAGACGGAAGAGATTTTACGCTTGTTTTTACATTTTTCCTTTTTGTCTTTACAGCCATAACTATTCCTTATTTAAAATAAAAACCCGGTGAGGGGGGATTTCACCGGGCCTGACTCGTTCACATCAAAGGGCAGGGGAGAACCCTTTGAAAGAGTCAATGGAAAAATAATTTGATAAATGTTATTTGTCAAGTATTATTTACTATTAATTATTTACTTATCTGATATACTATCTTTCTGATAGTATCAAACTGTAAGTACGGATATTCCGTTCGAATTGCATCAATCGCATCGCCAGCACTAAGCTTGCCAGATCTAAGCTGTTTGAATTTTTTTCTTATCTGATAATCTCTTACAGCCTTGTCATCAATCAAGCCGTGAGAATCAAGAAGATCAAATATATCATCACTGATAAGTTCAGATAATGGATTGTCGATTTTTGCTTTTATTTCTCTCATCACGTGTTCCTCCTAATAAGTTAGTGATTGCATTTACCTAACGGTATCGTATCAAATCGTATAAAGTATCTCCATTATTTGTTTAGTAAATATAACAAAAAACCGACCAGAGAAATTCCCTAAATCGGTACATTTACTACTCCGGTTAATTTTCTAACAATTAAATATTTAGACGCACTGAAAATTAAAACTGTAGCAAATCGGTTATAAATTTTTTCCTTTAATAATTACTACTGTAAATATTGACAGAAAATAACATAATGTCAAGTATTTTTTTAAATCGCATAGCGTTTGGCGCAAAGAGCAAAGAAAAAAATGTAAAATATTTATTTGAATTGTAATAGATATTAGTTTATTTGAAATATCAATAATCGCCTTTTAGTGATGCTTGGTGTCTTTGAGCCTTTGTGGCTATTCCTTGCCTCCTCAAACTGTCTGAAATGTTTTGGCTAAGATCGAAGTGAAGCATGTAATTTAACTTGCAGATTTTCTTAAGATAAACAACTTGAGTAAATTTGATCAGAATTAATTCAAATATTACTGATTCAAACAAAAAGTATATTAATGAAAACAGCAATAATTACAGGAATAACCGGGCAGGACGGAGCATATTTAAGTAAATATCTTCTTGAAAAAAATTATAGGGTAATCGGAATTACAAGAAACTTACAGTCAGGGAACCTAAACGGTCTAGGTTTCTTAAAAATCGAACATGAAGTGGAATTAGTTGAAGCAAACGTATTTGATCTTTCAAACATTATTCGTTTGCTGGAAAAATATAAACCAGATGAATTCTACAATCTTGCAGCACAAAGTTCTGTGGGATTATCATTCGAGCAGCCAATTGGTACGCTTGAGTATAATATCATTTCCGTTGCAAACATCTTAGAAGCAATAAGAATTGTTGATAAAAAAATAAAGATATATCAATCCTCCAGCAGTGAGATGTATGGCAACGTTGCTAAAGAAAAACTTCCGATTGATGAAGATTTTATTATTCACCCAGCAAGTCCGTATGCAATTTCTAAAGCAGCTGCTCACTGGACCTGCGTAAACTATCGCGAAGCTTACAATTTATTTATCTCAAGCGGTATTTTGTTTAATCACGAATCCGTGCTTAGAAGACAAAACTTTGTTACAAAAAAAATTATTTCATCTGCAATAAAAATAAAACGGAATGAACTTGATGTTTTAAGAGTAGGGAACACCTCCATACAAAGAGATTGGGGATACGCACCGGAATACATAAAAGTAATGTGGAAGATGCTTAATGTACCCAAACCTAACGATTACATTATCTGCACCGGGGAAGCACATACTTTGCTGGAGTTTATTGAAAAGGTATTTGTTAAGCTTGGACTTGATCCCGAAAAGTTTGTGAAGTTTGATAAAGCACTTTACCGTCCTGTTGAGCTTGAAGTAATTTACGGCAATCCTAAAAGAGCTAAAACTGAACTGGATTGGAATTACAACTTATCTTTTGATGCATTAATCGAAAAGCTTATCGAGGATGAAATAAAATACCAGGAATGGTGGATGAGTAAGACAAGATAATAATTGCTTAACCGCAAATTCTGTTTTGTTAAATGTCTTTACTCTTAAAAGAATAAGTTTATTTTAGAAGTAGTTCTTTTCGATTTTTATTATCTCATTTTTTCGTAGGGGCTCTTTATGAAAAAGTTAGTTTTGGTAATTTGTTTATTCTTACTTCCCTCTATTAAATTAAACGCACAATGGACAAAACCTTGTCCATCAGATCGAATTATTCGCTCAAAAATAATTGGTAATTATTATTTTATTGGAACAGACGAGGACGGAATATTTCGTTCAAGTGATAAAGGTAATACCTGGGTACAAATAAATACTGGATTACCAAACTCAAGTATTAATTCGATTGAATCTATTGGTCCTAATATATTTGTTGGCACAGGTTATGGTATCTTTAGATCCACTGATAATGGGGTAAACTGGAGTGCTGTTAATAATGGTATATCTTTCTTAAATATAGATGCTTTAGGAAATCTAAATGATAGCTGCATTTTTGCAGCAGGTCATAATTTATATCCGGCTGTACCTGCACGGGCTTTATTTAAAAGCACAAATATGGGTGAAAATTGGTCGCTTGTTGATTATTCTTTTAATTATGGAATAACTTCGATTGAAATTAATAATCAAAATATTTTTGTCGGAACATGGTCAGGTATATTTCGGTCAACGGATTGCGGAATTAATTGGACTTGGAATTATTCTGGCATGGGTTTAATTAAAGTTAATGCAATTGCAATTTTAGATTCAAATATATTTGCAGGAACCTCGTCTGGTGTTTTTTTGTCGACCAATAACGGATTAAATTGGAGTCCAGCCAATACAGGAATTTCAAATCTAGATATTCAATGTTTGATGACCTATGAGGGAATTGTTTTTGCAGGAACATCAGGTGATGGAATATTTAAAACAACAAATCTGGGATTAAACTGGTTTAGTACAAATAACGGCCTTGAAGATTTTAAAATTAATACTTTAATATCAGATGATTCTGTCTTGTATGCAGGAACTGATATAGGAACATATTTCTCTTCTGATATAGGTGCAAATTGGATATCTGGTAGTTATACTCCGAAATACATTTCAACTCTGTATGTAAATGATAATAAATTATATCTTGGTGGTAGTTTTGGTGTATTTCAATCTACTAATTCAGGTTTAACTTGGAACCCCAAAATGAATGGCTTCCCACCCTATAGTGTTGTTTTCGCGATTGCATCAAATGATAATATCCTGTTTGCTGGCACAGATTACAATGGTGTATTCACTTCTTCAGATGATGGATCGAATTGGACACAAGCAAGTCCCATATTTACGGGTTCTTTTATTAAATCAATTACTGTCAAGAATTCAAAAATTTTTGTTGCGACTTATAATAATGGTGTTTATGCCTCCAATGATAATGGGATAAATTGGACGCAAATCAATACAGGACTACCTAATCTTTCTATAAATGATTTAGCAGTTGTAGATGGAAACATTTTTGCTGCTGTAAGCGGTGCCGGGATATATTTAACTACAAATGATGGTATAAATTGGATGCCAAGGAACACGGGTCTCACTAATTTATATACGGAAAGAATTACAATTTCGAATTCAAATATTTTTGTATTAACAAATACTGGAGAAATATATCTTTCCACAAATAATGGAGATAACTGGGATCTAATTAATTCTTGGTTTTCGGGCAAGGTTGCAAATTGTTTAATATATTACGATTCAAGTATAATTGTTAGTACTTATGGGGGAAGCATTTATGTGTCACACGATTTAGGTATTAATTGGGTCGATGTCAGTGAGAATTTACCAAATAATGTGAATAACGAAGACTTTGCAATCCTAAATAATAAACTAATAGCCGCAGGATATGGTGGAGTTTATATTCATTCATTAGAAGAAATACTTACAAATATTAACGAGAACGATAATACAATACCAACTAATTTTATGTTATCTCAAAACTACCCGAACCCTTTTAATCCAAGCACAAAAATAAGCTGGCAGTCAACAGTGGGCAGTTGGCAAACTCTAAAAGTTTATGATGTTTTAGGGAACGAAGTTGCTGCTTTAGTTGATGAGTATAGACCTGCTGGGTTTTACGAAATAGAATTTGATCTAACATCCAGCATCAAGCATCCTGCATCAGGAATATATTTCTATAGTTTACAAGCTGGTGATTATTTTGGGACTAAGAAAATGATATTTTTAAAATAGTTTTATAAGAGTCTCTTTATGAAAAACTTAGTTTTGGTTTTTTGTCTTCTTTTAATCCTTTCTCCATATAATTTCTCTCAGCAGAATTTTTGGCAACCAACCAATGGTCCATATTTTTGGAATGAAACAGTATTATCAATCGCTGTTAATAATAACAATGTATACGCTGGAACTTATACCTGTTTGTACAAATCTACAGACATTGGTTTAACTTGGGCACAGATAAATCCTAGTGGATCATCTATCAAGTATAACTCAATAGTTATTAACAATACTGATGTTTTTGCTGGAACTGATATTGGTATATATCGTTCCACTGATTATGGCGTAAACTGGTTTTTGGTAAATAGCGGTTTACCTGATTATACAGAAATTCAAACGATTGCAATTATGGGTAATAATATTTTTGCGGGGGGAAGCAAGGGTATTTACCACTCTACTGATAATGGTTTAAACTGGATCTCGGTGAACAATAGTTTACCAACCCTGTATGTTAAAAAGATTGTTATTAATGAAAATGGTATTTTTTTAGGGTCTACAGAAGGTATTTATTTTTCTTCTGATAACGGAACAACCTGGATTGTTCGGAACAGTGGGTTATCAGATTCAAGCGTAGTGGAACTATGTTTTAATGGTAATGATTTATTTGCTGGAACATGGAATGGAGGAATATATCAATCGAGTGATGATGGATTAAATTGGGCCTATAAAGGATTAGCAGGATTGTATATTCATGGTATTGGAGTAAGTGACAGCAAAAGTATAGCAGCTACTACATCAGGTGTTTATATTTCAACGAATAATGGAATGACATGGTTACCCCAAAATACTGGGTTGAGTAGTTTAAAAGTTTTTTCTTTGGCTACAAATGGAGATAGTATATTTATTGGGAATGAAGAGGGAGTACATTTATCATCAAATAATGGATTAAACTGGTATCCAATAAATAGTGGTTTTACTCAATTAACAATTAATACATTTGGATTCCTTGGAAATTATATTTTTGCAGGGGCTTACGGAGGGGGACTTTATATTTCATCAAATGGGGGTCTTGATTGGACTAGATCTATAGAATATCCGGAAACCAATATAAGGACAATGACAGTTTCTGGTAATAATATATTCACAGGCATTGATAGAGTCTATCTTTCAACTGATAGTGGTTTTACTTGGAATGGGGCAAATAATGGGCTACCAGATAATGTCTATCAGGTCATTTCAATGGCAAGTAGCGAGAGTAATATTTTTATAGGTACTGATCATGAGGGGATATATCGGACAACAAATAACGGTTCGGATTGGGTCCCAATAAATAATGGAATAGCTTTCACATATCCAGGAATTAATGCAATTATTATAAGTGGCGGTAAAATTTTTGCTGGAACTTCTATGGGAATATATCTCTCAACTAACAATGGCTCAAGTTGGTCCCCTGTTAATAATGGTTTGACAAATTCATCTGTTCAATCGCTTGCTGTCATTGGAGAGAGTATCTTTGCCGGAACAGCTGGTGGTGGAGTATATATATCTACAAACGAAGGTTCCAACTGGTCTCAGGTTAATAATGGATTGACAGGGACATATGTATGGTCTTTAAATACTAGTGGAAATAATATTTTTGCTCTAATCTACCTTGATCAGGTAAATCTTTCAACAAACAACGGCTCAAATTGGTTACTCGTCAATGATGGATTAAGTGGTAAATCGGTTACAATACTGTCAAGTTATGGCGACTATATCTTTGCTGGGACAAGAGATGCTGGGGTTTGGCGTCGTCTATTATCTGAAATGATTACAGATATTGAAGATACACAGATTGAATTGTATACAAGTTTTAAACTTCAGCAAAATCATCCTAATCCATTTAACCCAAGTACAAAAATTAGTTGGCAAACAACAGTAAGCGGTTTGCAAACATTAATAGTTTATGATGTTTTAGGAAATGAAGTTGCAACGCTGGTAAGTGAAGAAAAACCTGCAGGAGAATATGAAGTTGAATTTGACGGAAGCGGATTACCAAGTGGAATATATTTTTATCGGTTGAGAGCGGGAAATTATTTTGAAACCAAGAAAATGATATTATTGAAATAGGATTATTAATATCAAATGAAAAAGATAATTTTTGTTTTTCTTTGCGTTTTATACGCATCGACTATTCTACCTCAAAATGGCTGGTCACTAGTTGATCCTTCTCCTACAGATAAAGACTTATTTTCGGTTGATTATGTTGATAGTCTTACAGGAACGGTTGTTGGAAAGGAAGGAACAATCCTCAGAACTACAGACGGCGGTATTAAATGGATACAACAGTTAAGCGGGACGACAAGTGATTTGTGGGATGTTTCTTTTGCTGATGTAAACACAGGAACGGCCGTAGGATCATACGGTACAATACTCAGAACTACAGACGGCGGTATTAGCTGGAGTTCACAGATCAGCGGAACGATAAATAGATTGGTTGGTGTTTCTTTTACCTATGCAAACACAGGAACTGCTGTTGGTCCGGGAGGTACAATTCTTAGAACTACAGACGGCGGAATAAATTGGTCACCGCGGTCCAGTGGAACAACAAATGATTTGTGGAATGTTTCTTTTACTGATGCAAACACAGGAACGGCTATAGGATCATACGGCACAATTCTTAGAACTACAGATGGCGGAATAAATTGGTCACCGCAGTCCAGCGGAACAACATTTTGTTTGACGGGTATCTCATTTACCGATGCAAATACTGGAACCGTAGTTGGTTACAATACCTCTGCATCTGAAAACATAATACTAAGAACCACAGACGGCGGAATAAATTGGATATCACTGGAAAGCGGAATAAATTGTTTGTTGGTAGGCGTGTGTTTTACTGATGAAAAAATAGGAACGGTCATTGGTTACAACTTGTTTAGTATTGGAAACACAATTCTCAGAACAACAAACGGTGGAACAAGCTGGACATCACAAACAAGCGGAACTACAAATTATTTGAATGGTGTCTCCTTTACCGATGCAAATAATGGGTGGGTAGTGGGTTTGAATGGAACGATTCTAAGAACAACAAACGGCGGTGTTACTTTTATTGAAGATGAAAATAATTTTACTTCACCAAAAGATTTTTTATTAAAGCAAAATTACCCTAACCCATTTAATCCAAACACAAAAATAAGTTGGAAAAATCCAGTAGGCGGTTGGCAAACCTTAAAGGTTTATGATGTGTTGGGGAATGAAGTTGCTACCTTAGTTAATGAATATAAATCTGCGGGTTTTTACGAAACTGAATTTGATCCAGGATCAAGTATCAAGCATCTTGTATCAGGAATTTACTTCTATCGTTTGCAAGCTGGTGATTATGTTGAAACAAAGAAAATGATATTTTTAAAATAGCTCATTAATCTTTACATAATTCGTAAGTCCTATCCAATTCGATTGGCATTGTCATATCTTAACTAAAAATATTAACTTTGTACCACTATTTATCAATTAATCCAAGAGATTTCATCTAAATGGAAAATGAAGTTAAACCAAGAGAAGCAAAATTTTCTGATTATCTATATGTCCTTTATAAATGGAAAAGATTTTTATTTATAAATCTTATTATTGTTGGGTTGGTTACAACTGGATTAGTTTTTCTAATTCCTAATGAATATAAAGCAACTGCAACTATTATGATACCGCCGGATAATCAAATGGGATTAGGAGGCTTAAGCAGTCTTTTAGGGGGCAAATCATCCATCGCATCTGCCGGATCAAGACTATTTGGTATGGCAAGTACATCAGAAGATATGCTCTTGGGAATTTTAAACAGCAGAACTGCATTAACTGATGTAATTAAGAAATATAATCTGATGGAATACTACGAAATTGATGATAATAATATGGATAAGGTTATTAAAGCTTTTCGTGGAGATTTTTCTACTGATCCAAATGAATTCGGAATGATTGATTTTAGTATTGTGAATAAAGATCCAAAAGTAAGCGCTGAGATTGCTAATTATCTTGTTACTCTTGTTGATAGTATGAACATTGAGTTTAGTATTCAAAGGGCTAAGAATAACAGAATATTTATTGAAAAAAGATATTTACAGAATGTAGCAGATCTAAAAAAAGCAGAAGATTCTCTTTATAAATTTCAAAAAAAATATGGTATTGTAGCTATTCCTGAACAACTTAGAAGTTACAGTAAAAGCAGCTGCAGAAATTGAATCAGCACTTAATGAAAAAAGAAATGGAATCATTTTTTGTTTTACAAGCATATGGTGAAAACTGCACCACAATATAAAGGGGTTAAAGACGAAATAAACCTCTTAAAAAATAAAGTTCAGGAATTAAAGAATTCACCCAATCTAGGTGCTACATCAAATGTTCTTTTTCCATTTAAAGATATGCCAAATATTGCTATTCAATATCTTAGAACATATAGAGAAGTTGAAATTCAGCAGTCAATACTTGAGATAGTAATGCCAATGTATGAACAAGCTAAAGTTGAAGAGCAAAAAAGTATGCCTACTATTATGTTGATGGATGAAGCAACCATTCCTGAGTTGAAACACAGTCCCAAAAGATCAGTAATTATTTTAGGTGTTTTATTTCTTGTTTTATTCATTCTTGTGCCATTTGTTTTTTGGGGAGAAAAAGCTGCAACCAGAGAAAAATTTGAAAATCCACTTCAAGAAAAAGAAGCAAATTTCTTTAAAAGAATACTTAAAATTTATAGAATGAAAATTTTAGTATTTGATATGAGTTTACTATTAATTGCTTTCACATGTTCTGCTGGGTTCATTTTTAGGAAAAATACTTTTTAAGAAATGGTTCAATCATTTAACATTATTTTGTGTTATTATGGGGGGACTATTTTTTTTCTACGAACTTAAACTTCTTGCCTTATCCTGATATTATACCATTAGCCTGGTTTATGATAGTTGGTTCTTTTCTAGCTTTTATTCTAGGTATTGTCACAACTTTCACTGCCCGAAATTTATATCCTGAAAATAAAGGAACAGATGAAGCAGAAATTTCAACTTTAAAAATATTTAGTGACGGTGGTAAAGCATTAAAATATTCTGTACTCTTTTTTAGTCTTATAGGATTATTTGTTGCTTTGCATCGCTGGTATGTTTTGATTGGAAAATTCGGCAGCATTGAAGAAGTTGTTTTAAATGCTGCAGTTGTATATCGATTAAATATACAGGGAGAAATAAAAGAATTTATACCGTTTCTACCTTCATTCATTTATGTTGGAGTTTTTCTTTCCGGAATTTATACAGCATATAATGGAAAATTTACTTTTCTCTCCGTTTTTCCAATTATAACAATTATTCTAAAAGAGTTAACATATTTTGGAAGAGGCGAAATGCTTTTCGCTTCAATGGAATTTATTTTCACTTTTCTTTTGTTCAGACATTTCCTCACTAGAAGTAAAAAAAATACCTTTAAGTTCTCAAAAATTAATGCTTTTGTTGCAACCGCAATATTATTGACATTAATAATGACAGTCTCTTCCTTTATTAGAATCAGTAGGGGGTCTAGAGAAAATTATGTTGGAACAGATCGACAATTAAAACAAATGAAGGATAATTTTTTATTTTCCCCATCAATCTATCTATACATTAGTAGTGATGCTGGTGTTTTTAGTAAGTATTTAGAAATGGATAAAGAAGAGGCCCGAATTGGTGAAAATACTTTTCGTTTGTTCTATGATTTTTTATCTCGGTTTGATTTAGTTGAGAAACCAGCTTTTTTTCAAAGAGGTTATTTTATTCCTATGTGGACAAATACGGGCACATTTATTCGTGAAATTCATGCTGATTTTGGTATAATTGGTGTCTTAACTATCCCATTTATTTTAGGTATAATTTTAACTTGGCTTTGGTTCATCTTTGTCCGAACAGGCAACACATATAGTCTTTTATTTATGGTTTATCTTTATTTAATAATTGGATTTTCATTTCTTGTTATGGTCACCAGATTAAATCAATGGTATTTTAGTCAAGTATTAATTCTTTTGTACTCTGCCTATATTACAAAATATTGCCAGCCGTAATACTTCTCTTCAAATTGGAAATAATAATTGAAGGAAAAAGAAGAAGTAAATATTTCTTATAGCGGAAAGTTGATTGCCAAAAATACAATCTACAATCTCTTGGGTTATGGTATTCCTTTATTATTTGCAATTGCAATCATTCCATCTTTAATAAAAGGATTAGGTGAAGAGACGATTTGGAATTTTAAGTTTAGCCTGGGTTGTAATTGGTTATTTTAGTTTTTTTGATTTTGGCATTGGCAAAGCACTTACAAAAATTATTGCAGAAAAGATTAGGACAGAAAAAACCGAAGAAATTCCAAGATATTTTTGGACTGCCTTTTTTTTAATGTTAGCAATTAGTCTTATCGGCGCAGTAGTTTTATTGTTTTTCATCTCCACAATTGTTTATAAAATTTTTACAATTTCTGAATCCCTGACAGGATGAAACATTATATACATTTTATATCCTTACACTATCAATACCCTAGTTGTAACCACAACTGCAGGTATTAGAGGTTTATTAGAAGCGTATCAGAGATTTGGAATAATTAATACAATTAGAACTTTTCTTGGTGTATCATCATTTTTAATTCCAGTACTTTGCTTATACTTTACCACAAGTTTGTTTTGGATTGTTGTGTTTCTGGTTGCAATTAGAATCATAGTTTGGATTTTATATCTGAGTTCAATGCTTTAATTTGAACAAAGAATTAAAATCACATTTAGGTTTTAATTCTGAACTGATTAAACCTATTTTTAAATTAAGCGGATGGATGACAGTATCAAATATAACAGTACCATTAATTGTTTATATGGATAGATTTCTTATTGGTGCTTTAATTTCAGCGACAGCGATTGCTTATTATACAACACCTTATGAAGTTGTATCAAAATTACTTGTTATACCGGGAGCAATCACAGGAGTATTGTTTCCAACATTTTCAGCAAACTATTCTTCAAATCCTGAGTTTATTAAAAAAATAGTGCTAAGAGCTATTAAATATATTTTTGTGATTTTATTTCCCATAGTTTTCGTTATTATAAGTTTTTCAAATGAAGGATTAACATTATGGCTGGGGAAAAATTTTGCAGATGAGAGTTCCCTGATATTGCAATTTCTTGCAGCCGGTGTTTTATTTAATAGTATAGCATACATCCCATTTACGTTTCTTGAAGGGATCGGACGTCCTGATATAACAGCAAAAATACAATTAGCTGAATTACCTATTTATTTATTTCTGATGTGGATTGTAATACAAAAAGCCGGCATAAATGGCGCTGCACTTGTCTGGTTTTTAAGGATGATTGTTGATGCTTTATTATTATTTTTCTTTGCAAAAAAGAAATTGATGATAAACCTCGAGATAAAGTTTAAGCCGGAACATTTGCTTTTTATTATTCTGATAGTTGTTCCGTTTTTAATATTTCTTATAGATGGAACGATGTTAAAAATGATTTTTTTATTATACATTTTTATCATTGTTTTTATTTTTGGTTTGGAGATACTTATTAGCAGATGACGAAAAACAATTTGTAGTTGCTCGAATAAAAAAACTTCATTCCTGATTTAAATAATTGACTTGAATGAATTTAATTTGAAATAAATTTCATGATTTCCTCAAATAATAGTAAAAATAAAATAGACCTTTCCTTTATTATCATCAATTACAATCTGGCTAAAGAGATTGAAGACTGTCTTAATAGTTTATTGCTAATTGTGGATTCGCTAAAAGATTTTAGATTTGAAATTATTATTGTTGATAACAATTCACCCGATAAGAAATTACCTGAGACTGAAAATAAGTTTAACAGAGATAATATTAATTTTTATTATTTAAATGAAAATGTTGGATTTGGTAAAGGATGCAATTATGGATTTACAAAAGCATCTGGAAAATACATCTGTTTTTTAAATCCAGATACGATTATTAAAGAAAATATTTTTTTACCAATCATAGATCTTTTTAAGAGTGATAAATCGATTGGAATAATTGGACCAAAGCAACAAGTAAGAGCCCCATTTTTTGATTTCTCTGCGGGGTTTTATCCCAATATACTTTTTGAATTATTTAATTTATTTGGAGTTGGTGTTTTTTTTGAGGGATTTATTGTATTTATATTAACTAAAATTAAGAAAAACAAGATATTAAAAGTTGATTGGATTTTAGGTGCTTCAATTTTCATTAAAGTCAGAATTGTTTTCGTTGATTGATGGTTTTGATAAAGATTACTTTATGTTCTACGAAGAAGTAGATCTTTGTAAGAGAGTTTCAAACAAGGGATTTAAAATTGTTTATTGTCCGCAATACAGCATTCATCATATAGGTAGTGTATCCGGTAAGAAAGACTATACTCTATATACCATAAGAACTTATTCGAGTAAATATCTTTATATATCTAAACATTATAAATCATTTTATAAATTGCTTATGGGATTTATGCTATATATACAACTGTTTTCTCAGATCATAATCTGGACAATTCTATTTCCCTTAAAAAAAGAAAAATCAAGACAAAAATTGAATGCATTTGTTTATCTGATTAAAAATAAAATGAAATTAATTAGTTAATTTTATTATTCATTTTTACCCGAATATTAATTACTTATGAAAATTGGCATTGATGCAAGACTTTTAGAGAGAAAAATTACTGGGATTGGTAGAGTCTTAATTACTTTTTTAAATGATATCCCGAAATTTGATAAAGAAAATGAATATTTTTTATTTTCTTATGCACCATTAGATATTGATAGAAATTTTTATAAAAATATTTCCACAGTTAAAAGTATTCTTCCACAGAAATTATTTGCTCCTATTTGGAGTAATTTTATTCTGCCACGTTACTTAAAGAAAAATAAAATTGATCTTTTGTTTTCAGTTAATCAGATACTCCCCTTGATTAAAGTTAAAGATTGTAAATATGTCTCAATAGTTCACGATGTTATTTACAAAGCGGATCCAAATTTCCTTCCATTCATTTATAGAAGATATCTTCAGTTTTTCGCATACTTTTCTATAAAAATAAGCGATAAGATCATTACTGATTCCGAGTATTCTAAAACAGATATTCTAAAACATTATGATGTTCAAGAAAGTAAAATCAGAGTTATACTTCCCGCTACGAACAAAGATTTTAAGCCGATGAATCTAAGTAATAATGAAAAAGAAAAGATAAAGGGTACATTCAATCTGTCAAAACACGTAATTCTTTATGTCGGAATGATTGAAAATAGAAAAAATATACTAGGTATTTTAAATATAGCGGATATAATAAAAAAACAAAGAAGTGATGTTGAGTTTATATTAGTTGGTAAAAAGGGTTATGGAAGTGAAAAGATTCTTAAGAAAGTTAACAAAAGTTCAAATGTAAAGCATTTGACAAATATTGATGATAGTACTCTGAAGAAACTTTATAATATTGCAGATGTATTTGTGTTCCCTTCATTTTATGAGGGGTTTGGCTATCCACCTTTAGAAGCTATGCAAAGTGGTCTTCCGGTAGTAGCTTCAAATAATACTTCTTTAAAAGAAATAATTGATTTTGGGGGAATAATGCACGATGCAGAAGATTATGAATTAATGTCCAGGGATATTTTAAAGCTACTGGATGATAAAAATTTTCATTTAGAAATGAAAAATAAAGGAATTGAACGAGCAAATAAATTTAATGTAGGTATTCCAGCCAAAGAATTGGTGGAGGTATTTAATTCATTTAAATAGGAATTAAAGTGTCAGTTAAGAATATGGATAGTAAGAATATAGATATAAGTATAGTTATTATTTCCTGGAAAATGAAAGAACTTTTGCAGAGTTGTCTGAATTCTATTAGTAAATTTACCTCAGGTGTTAAGCTAGAAATTATTGTGATAGACAATAACTCCCTTGATGGTACTTTGGAAATGATTCAGAAAGAACATCCAGAAATAATTTTGATTAAGAATAAAATAAATCGTGGTGTTGCCCCAGCAAGAAATCAAGGTATAGCAATTTCAAAAGGTAAGTATGTTTTAATTCTTGATGCTGATGTAGAACTTATAGAAAATTCAATTTTAAAGCTTTATGATTTTATGGAAAGCAATCCAGACTGTGGTATTGTCGGTAGCAAACTTGTAAGTACAGAAAGACAACTCCAATTCTCTTGTAAAAGATTTCCAAATCTATTATCGTTTATATTCAGACGTCTTGAACAATTTGATTTGATAAGGAATTCAAAAACACTTCGCTATCATACTATGCAGGATTGGGATCATAAAGACATTAAAGAAGTTGATTATTTAATAGGAGCCTGCCAGTTTATACGAACTGAAGTCATTGAAAAAATTGGAATGTATGATGATAAAATATTTTATGGGCCTGAAGATATTGATTTTTGCTTAAGAATTTGGAAAGCAAGTTGGAAAGTAATGTATTATCCTTTAACTCAAATAGTTCATCACGAACAAAGGATCACTAAAAAGAATATATTCTCATCTATATCTGTAAAGCATTTTATAGGTATCCTTTATATTTACAGAAAATATAATTTTAAGATAAGCAGATAGATTTATAATTGTCCAAATCAATAGAAAAAATATTACTCCTGCTAACAGATTTTCTGATGATCAACGCGGCTTGGTTTGCGTACAGTTATATTCGTTTGGAAACAGGGTGGTTTGCACTTTTGATCGCTCCTGAATTTTTTATTTCGGGGATTGTAATTTATTTCTACTGGCTAATTATTTTTACTTTTGTTGGAATGTACCGTACCTGGTTTGCTTCTTCACGATTTGATGAAATCTCAACTCTCTTTAAAGCCACTTTCTTTGGAATATTTTTACTCTTCTTCTTAATCTTTGTTGATGATTATATGCACAATGTTGCTACTGCAACACGCATCTTAATTTTTATTTATTGGGGATTGTTTTTGTTCTTTGTTGGTTCAGGCAGGATTCTTATCCGAAGTATTCAACGTAATCTTTTAATAAAAGGAATTGGAAGAAGATGCGGTTTGGTTATCGGATTTAACCCGCGGGCAAAAGAGGTTTTGGATTCGATTAACAATGCTCCGGCACTTGGAATTGATATTGAAGCCTTTGTTGCTGTAAGAAATGAAAACATCGGCAAAGATTATAAAGGAATTAAAGTTGAAGGAACCACTGAACAACTAAATGATATAATCAAAAAATATAATGCTAAAGAAATAATAATCGCACTTGAAAAAGAAGATCACGATGTTCTTGTGGATGTAATATCAAAAACAGAAGGAAAAAATCTTAGTCTAAAAATTGTTCCTGATCTTTATGAAATTTTAAGCGGGCAAGCCCGTACAAGCCAGATATACGGAATTCCACTTATTGATATCATGCCGGAGCTTATGCCGGAGTGGGAAAAAAAACTTAAACGTTTGATGGATATCATTGTTTCACTACTTATTACTATTAGTTAGTTCACCAATAACAATCTTAACTGCCATTGCAATTAAGATTGACAGTAAAGGTCCCAGTGTTATTTAAACAAGAACGATTAGGACAGAATGGTAAACCTTTTAATGTGTTAAAATTTCGTTCAATGATACAGGATGCAGAAAAACACTCTGGCCCTGTCTGGTCTCAAAAAGATGATCCTCGTGTTACAAGAATGGGTAAGTTTGTTAGAAGAGTAAGGATTGATGAAATACCGCAAATGATTAATGTTCTAAAAGGTGAAATGAGTTTAGTTGGACCACAGACCCGAGCGAGCTTTTTTTGTTGAGAAACTTTCTAAGGAAATTCCTTATTACAAAAGAAGATTAAAAGTTCGTCCCGGTATAACAGGCTGGGCGCAGATTAAACACAAGTATGATGAAACAATTGAGGATGTAAAAATTAAGTTACGTTATGATCTCTTTTACATAGAAAATATGTCTATCAGGATGGATTTTAAAATTTTATTGCGTACTGTATTTGTTGTTCTTTTTGGCAAAGGGCACTATGATTAGGTGCAAAGCGCTAAGGGCATAGCGCTAAGAGCATGGCGCAGATCGTATATTGTCTGAACTTTGTTGAATTTAAAATGATATTTACTTCAAAAGCCGAGTAATATATATGCAATCAAAGTTTAGATTTCAGGACCTGGATATTTGGAAATTAGCCATTGAAATTGCTGATGATTTATTTGATATTGCTGATGAACTTGAGAAAAAGCATTTGTTTCGGTTTTCAGAACAATTGCGTGGTGCCGCGATGAGCATGTCTAACAACATTGCAGAAGGCTCTGGTTCTGAATGGAAAAAAGAATTTAAAAATTTTCTTAACATTGCAAGAAGATCAGCTTTTGAAAATGCAAATATTTTAATATTACTGAATGGACGAAAATTGATAGCTGATGATATTGTAGAAAAACTTCTTGATAAACTGGATAAAGAGTGTAGAATGATAACTAACTTTAAAAAAACATTTTAAAATTATCCGCTTAGCGCTATGCGCTAGGCTCTATGCAAAAACTATGAGCGATAAAAAATCATTAGTAATCGTCCCAACATACAATGAGCTGGAAAATCTTCCCAGACTCATTCCTGAAGTTTTGTCTCAGGATGAAACCATTCATATACTTATTGTTGATGATGGTTCGCCCGATGGCACTGCTAATTTTGTTGAAGAAGAATCAAGAAAGAATGATCGTATCCATCTCTTAAAAAGAGAAAAGAAAATGGGGTTAGGTACTGCATATATTGCCGGATTTAAATATGCCTTAAAAAATAATTATGACTTTATTTTTGAAATGGATGCAGATTTTTCACACAATCCTAATGAACTTAAAAATTTTTTAATTACAATAAAAGAAAACGATCTGGTACTGGGCAGCAGGTACATTAATGGTATTCGAGTTCTTAACTGGCCAATGCGACGTTTACTGTTAAGTTTTTTTGCAAGTATCTACACAAGAATTATTACAGGAATGCCCATTAAAGATGCCACGGGAGGATTTAAATGTTTTCGTAGAAAAGTTTTAGAAACAATTGATCTTAATAAGATTAAATCAAATGGATATTCATTCCAGATTGAAATGACATTTAAAGCATTTACTAAAGGATTTAAGATAAAAGAAATTCCAATTGTGTTTGCTGATCGTGTAAAAGGTAAATCAAAGATGTCAAAAAAAATTGTGCGCGAAGCAGTAATGATGGTCTGGAAACTTAGGCTGCAGCATATGTTTGGTAAATTGTAAGGATCAATTAATTGGATCTTTCAATAATCATAGTAAACTACAACGTAAAAGAATTCCTCCAGAATTTAATTCACTCTATAGAAAAAGCTTCATCCAATCTTACCAAAGAAATTATTATTGTTGATAACGCATCCGATGACGGCAGTGTTGATTTTATAAAAGATAAATTTCCCCAGGTAAAATTAATTGCAAATCAAAAAAATATTGGTTTTGGTAAAGCAAATAATATTGGATTAAAACAAGCAAGCGGAAGATACATTCTTCTCATTAATCCTGATGCAATTGTTGCTGAAGATACTTTTGAAAAAATGATTCAGTTTTTTGAACAAAATGATTCAGCGGGATTAGCAGGTTGTAAAATTTTAAATCCTGATGGAACATTACAACTGGCTTGCCGAAGAAGTTTTCCCGGTCCATGGACATCATTTACAAAAGTAACCGGATTAAGTTCACTTTTTCCCAATAGTAAAATATTTGCAAGATACAATCTCACTTATCTTGATGAAAATCAGAGTTACGAAGTAGATGCAATTTCCGGATCATTTATGATGATGCGAAAAGAAGTTTATGAAAAAGTTGGTGGCTTTGATGAACAGTTTTTTATGTACGGTGAAGATCTGGATTTGTGTTACAGAATTCAGAAAGATGGATTTAAAGTTTTTTATGTTAGCACAACTCAAATAATTCATTACAAAGGTGAAAGTACCAAGCGAAGCAGTTTTGATGAAACAAAAGTTTTTTACAGTGCAATGCATCTTTTTGTTAAAAAGCATTTATCAAGTTCTTTGCTAGTTGAATTTATTCTGAGAAGTGCCATTGCCGCTAGAAGTGTTTTTGCTTTTTTAGGATTAAAAAAGCTTATAATCCTTTCTATAATTCTTGATTTTATTTTCTTTGATCTATGTTTATTTGCTGCTGAAAATCTTTATCATAATTTCACTACCTGGAACGGCTTCCCCGATTTTGCAATACCAATCGTCTATACAGTTCCTGCAATTATTCAGATCCTTGTTTCTTTTGGAATAGGAAATTATAAGAAAGATAAATTATCGGTTTCAAGAACATTACTTT
Source organism: uncultured Ignavibacteriaceae bacterium (assembly GCA_963714775.1). Classification (GTDB taxonomy): domain Bacteria; phylum Bacteroidota; class Ignavibacteria; order Ignavibacteriales; family Ignavibacteriaceae; genus IGN3. Next base: position 78,406 of record CAVQQN010000065.1, on the reverse strand, counting down.
CCATTGTCATCAGTCTTCCGATATTAACTTCCCTTACTTTTTTCTTTAAAGACTTTGCATTTAGCCGTGCTATAGTGTTAATTACTTATTTGTTTTTGTTTGTGATGCTTTCTGTTTGGAGAATTGCTCTTAAGATAATCTTTAAAACCAGATTTGTTGATGATGAATTTAAACAGAAACGAACTTTAATAGTCGGATTGGATGAGAGTACAATACTAATAGGGAAAAAAATCAAAAAGAAAAAGACCGATCGAAGAAGTATCATTGGTCTGATAGGATTTTCAAACAAAAATATTGGTGATAAAATTGAGTCTTTTGAAGTAATCGGCACCGATCAAAACATTAAAAGAGTAATAAGGGATAATAAAATTAATGAAGTTATATTTTCCTCAGGGGAATTATCATATAATAAAATGATGGAAATTGTTAGTAAATGCCGTGAAGAAGATGTTGAATTTAAGATTGTTGGAAGCAATCTTGACTTTATTGTTGGTAAAACCGCCGTTACAATGCTGGATGATATGCCGGTTATTGAATTAAAATATAATATCTCGCAAACTCAATTTAGACTAATAAAGTCCATGTTTGATTATTCAATTGTGATTCCTTCTTTGTTATTGATTTATCCTTTTATATTTTTTAAGAGTAAACTGGCACAATCGCAATCAGATTTTACAAAATTTGTTTTGGGATTTCCAGAAGTTGTTAAAGGTAAAGCAAGTTTGGTTGGTCCGGTTTATACTGAACCGACAAAGGATAATTTTTTAGGTAAAAAAGGTTTAACAGGATATTGGTATATTGAAAATGAAAATTCTGAGGAATTAGAAAAATTGAATTTTTATTATGCAAAAAATCAAAACATTTGGCTCGATTTAGAAATACTTGCTAAATCGATTAATAAAATGTGGAGCAAAAAGTAAAAATGGCAAAAACAATTTTAGATTTTGAGAAACCAATTTATGAGTTAGAATCAAAATTAGATGAAATGAAAAAATTCTCCGATAACCTTGATATCGAACATGATGTTATAAGGCTCGAAGAGAAAGTAACTCAATTGAAAGTAGAATTATATCGAGACCTTTCAAGATGGCAGCGTGTACAGCTAGCGCGTCATCCTGATAGACCTTTTACACTCGATTACATTTATGGAATGACTGATTCTTTTGTTGAGCTTCATGGAGACAGAACTTTTAAAGATGATAAAGCAATTGTCGGCGGGCTCGCTTCAATCGGTCATCATAAAGTTGTAATTATGGGACAACAGAAGGGGAGAGATACAAAATCCAATGTTTATAGAAATTTTGGAATGATGAATCCCGAAGGTTACCGAAAAGCTTTACGCTTAATGAAACTTGCAGAAAAATTTAATCGACCTGTTATTACCCTTGTTGATACGCCCGGTGCATTCCCCGGACTTGAGGCTGAAGAGCGCGGGCAAGCTGAAGCAATTGCAAGAAATTTATTTGAGATGAGCAGACTTAAAGTTCCAATCATTGTAGTTATAATTGGTGAAGGTGCAAGCGGGGGAGCTTTAGGGATTGGTGTTGGCGATAGAATTTTAATGTTGGAAAATTGCTGGTACTCAGTAATTAGTCCGGAATCCTGTTCAAGTATTTTGTGGAGAAGTTGGGAATATAAAGAAGATGCAGCCGAAGCATTGAAACTTACAGCACCAGATCTATTAGAGCAGAAAATTATTGATAGGATAATTAAAGAACCACTTGGCGGTGCTCATAAAAATCATAAAGAAGCCGGTGATAATCTTAAAGCGGCGTTAATTGAGGAACTTGATGAACTAATAAAAATTAAACCTGATAAACTTGTTGATAATCGTATAGAAAAATTTGGTAAGATGGGTGTGTTTACAGAATAATTTGAGATAATTCATTATATGGATTTAGGAAATCCCGAATAGTTCGGGATTTTTTTATTTTTACTCATCAAAAATTAAAGTTTTAATTTAAATGCTTAAACATTACACAGAAATAAGAGTTAGATATGCAGATACAGATCAAATGAGATTTGCATACAACGGAAAATATTTTGAGTACTTTGAAGTTGGCAGAACTGAAATGATGCGCGAAGTTGGTTTGCCTTACGAGCTAATTGAAAAAAACGGTTTCTTTATGCCGGTTATAGAAACTAAGATTCATTTCTTCTCTCCAGCTTTTTATGATGAACTTTTAGTGATTGAAACTTGGGTTGAAAAATTACCAACCAGTAAAGTTCACATCGATCATGTTATTAAAGCAAAAGATAGAAATGTTCTGGTTTGTGAGGGTTATGTTGAGTTAGCTTTCGTCGATTCTAAAACCAACAGACCTACACGCGCTCCAAAATTATTTATTGATGCGGTTAAAAAATATTACGAGTAAAAGATGAACAAATCTGTTTTAAAACTTATTAACAATGCTTTAAAAGAAGATATTGGGAAAAGTGATATTACAACAAAGGCTACTATTGGTAAATCAAAAAAAGCTATTGGTAAATTTCTAGTTAAAGCTGATGGAGTAATTGCAGGATTAGAAATTGCAAAAACTGTTTTCAAATCATTTGATTCCAAAATTAAATTTGAAATAAAAATTAAAGATGGCTTGAAAGTAAATAAGGGCGATGTTGCCGCAATCGTTACAGGCAATGCTCAATCGTTACTTACAGCAGAACGAACAGCGTTAAATTTTTTACAAAGAATGAGCGGTATTGCAACATCTGCAAATATCTATACTGAAAAAGTAAAACACACCAAGGCAAAAATAATCGATACACGTAAAACAGTGCCCGGTTTGCGGATGCTTGATAAGATGGCTGTTAAATTTAGCGGATGTGAAAACCACCGCATTGGTTTGTATGATATGTTTTTAATTAAAGATAATCATATTGAAGTTGCAGGTTCTATTACAGCAGCTGTTCAATCTTGTCAGAAATATCAGAAAAAGCGTCGTACAAAATTTAAGATTGAAGTTGAAACAAAGAACTTGAAAGAAGTTGAAGAAGCACTAAAGACCAAAGCGGATATTATTATGCTTGATAATTTTGAAATTGATAAAATGATACAAGCAGTGCAATTAATTAATGGTAAATGCAAAATTGAAGCTTCAGGAGGTGTAAATCTTGAAACAGTTCAAGCTATTGCAGAAACCGGGGTTGATTATATTTCTGTTGGCGCATTAACACATAGTGTAAAAGCTTTAGATATCTCGCTTGAGATTACTATAAAAAAGAATTGATGAAAGAAAAATTAAAAGAACTTACTAAGGATACTGCAATTTACGGCATCAGCACGATGCTGGGCAGATTTCTTAATTTTATTCTAGTGCCGTTCTACACAAATGTTTTCTTGCCGGCAGATTATGGTGCTGTTATCTTAATCTATTCTTACATCGCCATCTTTAATATCATCTTTATTTATGGAATGGATGCCGCATTTCTAAAGTATTCAGCATTCAAAGATATTGGTGATGAAAAGGATAACTTTTCAACTCCGTTTATAAGTATTTTATTAACTTCAATTCTGTTTTGCGCATTACTTGTTATATTAAAACAACCAATCGCAGAATTTGTTGAACTTTCAGCAAATCTAAATTATCTGATTATACTATCTGCTCTGCTTCTATTTTTCGATGCTAATGCGGTCATATCATTCTTAAAGTTAAGACTTGAACGGAAAGCAAAATTATTTTCATTTATTAAAATCACAAGTATTCTCTTTAATATAGCGTTGAATGTTTTTCTTATATTAAAATTGAAATGGGGTATTGAAGCAATATTTATTAGCAACTTAGCAGCATCGGTATTATCATTTATCTTACTAATTCCAACTTTGCTCAAAAATTTCAGATTCAGTTTTCATAAAGTTTTATTTACAAGATTATTAAAATTTGGTTTGCCTTATTTGCCTGCAGGTTTAGGAATGATGCTTGTGCAGGTAATTGATGTTCCGATTCTGGAAAAGTTAACTGATATTAAAACAGTAGGAATTTATAAAGCTAACTATAAGCTTGGTATTTTTATGATGTTGTTTGTAAATATGTTTCAATATGCCTGGCAGCCATTCTTTTTAATAAATGCAAAAGAAGAAAATGCAAAAGAAATATTTTCTAAGGTATTAACCTACTTTACAATCGTCGGAAGCATAATGCTGGTTATTCTTTCACTTTTCATTTCTGATATAGTAAAGATTAACTTTGCCGGAATATCAATAATCGGTGCTAACTATTGGGCTGGATTGTACATCGTTCCGGTTATTCTTCTTGCGTATTTGTTTAATGGTTTGTATGTAGTTTTCTCGGCAGGAATTTATATTGAAGAAAAAAGTATTTATGCACCGATTGTAACTGGTGCAGGCGCGTTAACAAATGTTGTTGTTAACTATATCCTAATTCCTCAACTAAATATTATGGGAGCAGCATTAGCGACACTTTTAAGTTACACTATAATGGCTTCCGGGTATTATATTGTAACCCAGAAGTTTTATAGAATTAATTATGATTACTTAAAACTTGTAAAAATTGGATTAGCCACTTTGTTTGTAGGCATGGTTTATTATTTGTTACTATATATCGAATTTTTAAATATCTACTACAAATTAATTCTCGCACTAATTTTTATAGCTTACATATTATTAAATGTGATTGAAAAAGATGAAATGAATTTTATCAAAACTAAATTATTACGGAGATAAATGGCTGAGGAAATAAAAATAAAAGTAAAAAGGTTAAGTGAAGATTTTTGGGATGTTCCACTTCCGTATTATGCAACATCCGGAAGTGCTGGAATGGATATTCGTGCAGCAATTAAGGATGATATTATTCTTCGGACTGGAAAAGTTGGATTAATCCCTACAGATATTTCAGTTGAGATTCCATTAGGATATGAAATACAGGTTAGACCGAGAAGCGGATTAGCAGCAAATCATAGTATTGGTATTCTTAATTCACCTGGTACAATTGATTCAGATTATCGTGGAGAAGTAAAGATAATCTTAATGAATTTTGGCAATGAAGATTTTAAAATTTCCAAAGGCGATAGAATAGCCCAATTGATTGTTTCAAAAGTTTACACTGCAAAAATGGTAGAAGTAAAAAATCTAAATTCTTCTAGTCGCGGTAAAGGCGGATTTGGGCATACTGGAAAAAAATAATTCTTGTCAAGTATATTCAATTAAAAATTAATTTTTACTTTTTAGATTTTCATTCCTGATTTCTTTAATTTGGAACTAAGACTTACAAATAAGCTATTAAAATTTTTATAAGTGTTAGAATTTATTTTTCATTCTGAACCTTTCTAAGTCTGAATGCTTTATTAAGATTCATCCTTCGACAGGCTCAGGGTGACATTGTAATTCCATTTTTTCTGTTAACATAATTTAACTCTGATATACGATGTCTGATTTTATTCATCTGCATAATCACACACATTACAGCTTACAAGATGGTGCCTGCACCGTTGATGGACTAATTAACGCGGCAAAAAAACACGGAATGAAATCTGTTGCAATTACAGACCATGGTGTTATGTACGGTGTTGCCGAATTCTATAATAAAGCAAAAAAAGCCGGAATCAAACCGATCATCGGAATGGAAGCCTACATTGTTGTTGATGGAAGCAGATTTGATCGTGGTAAATCCGATGAAACATCTAATAAGAAAAAATCAAAACATTATAATCATTTAATACTTCTTGCAAAAAATAAACAGGGTTACGATAATCTTTCACGCCTTTCAACACTTGGGCACACAGAAGGATTTTATTACAAACCGCGTATTGATCTTGAATTATTAAAACAATACAAAGAAGGATTAATTTGTACTTCAGCCTGTGCCGGCGGGGTTGTTTCAGCACATCTTGTAAACGGCAATTATGAAAAAGCAAGCGAGGTTGCAAAAAAGTTTAAAGATCTTTTTGAAGATGATTTTTATCTTGAAATTCAAGATCATGGAATGGATATCGATAAACCGATTCTTGAAGGAATGCCAAAGCTCTCTAAAGAATTGGGTATTAAACTTGTTGCAACAAACGATTGCCATTACATTGAAAACGAGCATGCCATTGCACATAATATACTTTTGCTTCTTTCGGATAAAAATGGTGCTGATTATACTCAGTTAAGATACGGCACTGATCAAGTTTATTTTAAATCATCTGATGAGATGACAAAACTTTTTAAGAAGTACAAGGGAGCAATAGAAAATACGCTTGAGATAGATGAAAAGATAGACCTTAAACTTGATTTTGAAGGACATCATTTCCCTAACTTTCCAATTCCAAAAGAATCCAAAGCAAAAACTCTTGATGATTATATGGAACTTCTTGCAAGAGCAAGGTTTGGAAAAGAAGTTTAAGGTAATTACGCTGAAATTGAGGAGAGATTTAATTTTGAAATTAATACAATAAATGAAATGGGATTTCCCGGTTACTTTCTTGTTGTACAGGATTTTATTAACGCTGCAAAAGAAAGAAATATTCCCGTTGGACCCGGAAGAGGAAGTGTTGCCGGAAGTTTGGTTGCATATGCTTTGGGAATAACTAACATAAATCCGCTTGATTATAATTTATTATTTGAAAGATTTCTTAATCCTGCAAGAAGATCAATGCCCGATATTGATGTTGATTTTGCTGATGATCAACGTGGTGATGTTATCGATTATGTTCGTGAAAAATATGGAAGTGAGTGCGTTAGCCAGATAATTACTTTTAACAGATTATCATCCAAAGCTGTTTTAAGAGATGTTGCACGAGTTCTAAAAATTCCAATCCCAACAGTAAATAACATCACAAAATATATTCCTTCAAAGTTTGGTAAAGTTTATTCAATTGATCAAGCACTTGCTGAAGTGCCTGAATTGAAATGGGTCAAGGAATCCAACGAAACGGATATACAAAATCTAATTAAGTATGCTAAAGTTCTTGAAGGAATGAATCGTAATGCCTCAAAACATGCTGCGGGAGTTGTAATAACTCCTGATGAAGTTAGTAAATATGTACCTCTTGCAAATGCTGTTTCGCAACAGGATATCGTTACTCAGTATACAATGAAGGATATCGAAAATGCTGGTTTACTAAAAATGGATTTCCTTGGATTGCGTACACTAACCATCATACGAGATGCAATTTATATGATAAAGAAAAATCATGAAGTGAATATTAATATTGATAATGTTCCTCTTGATGATGAAAAAACTTTTCAAATATTTGCAAAGGGACAAACAACCGGAGTGTTTCAGTTTGAATCTGCCCCGATGCGTGAGTATTTAAAGCAACTTCATCCAACAACGCTAAATGATCTTGCTGCAATGAATGCTCTTTATCGTCCTGGTCCTATGGAATTTATTGATGACTTTATCGATAGAAAATTTGGCAGAAAAGAAGTTAAATACTCACATCCGATAGTTGAACCAATCCTAAAGGAAACTTATGGAATTATTGTTTACCAGGAACAAGTTATTCAGATTGCTAATAAAGTTGGCGGAATGAGTTTGGCTGAAGCAGATCTTCTTAGAAGAGCAATGGGTAAAAAAGATCTTAAAGTAATGGAAGATCAGAAAATAAAATTTGTTGATGGAGCAATAAAAAATGGAGTTGATAAAAAAATTGCGGTAGAAATTTTTGAAACAATATTTAAGTTTGCCAATTATGGATTTAATAAAAGCCATGCTGTTGCTTATAGTTTTGTAGCATATCAAACAGCTTATCTAAAAGCTCATTATCCCGCAGAATTTTCAGCAGCCAACTTAAAGAATGAATTTGAAAACACTGATAAAGTAACCAAGTTTCTTGATGACTGCCGAAAACTGAAGATAGATGTTCTTCCTCCGGATGTTAATAATCCTTCTCTTCACTTTGAAGCTGAAAACGGAAAAATAAAATTCGGAATGTCTGCTATAAAAAATGTTGGTGTGCCGGCAGTTAAAGAAATTATTAATGCACGTATCAAACTAGGAAGAGACTACAAAAGTATCTTTGATTTCTGTGCAAATACTGACAATAGAATTGTTTCAAAGCGGGCATTAGAAGGACTAGTGCTTGCGGGTGCGTTTTATTCAATAAATAAAAACCGTGCACAGCTTTTTGGAGCTGTTGAATCGGCGTTAGACTTTGCTCACAAAATTCAAAATTCAAAAATGCTGTCAAGTGATTCATTATTTGGCAGAGCTGAAGATGTTCAGTTAAAAGAACCTGAATTACCAGATGTTAAACCATGGACGGAGAAAGAATATCTTTCGCAGGAAAGAAAAGTTATAGGGTTTTATTTAACAAATCATCCGTTAAGAAGATATGAATTGGAATTTAAATCATTTGCTACTATACATCTTGGCGAAACAGAGGATATAACAGAAAAGAGTGATGTGAGAGTTTGTGGAGTTGTAACTGAGTTTAAAACCAAGATTGATAAAGCTGGTAAAACAATGGCCTTCTTCAAACTTGATGATTTGACGGGGAGTTGTGAATGTTTGATGTTCTCGAAAGCGTTTTTAGAATTCGGACAGTTTGTTAATGAAGAAGAATCAATCTTTGCCATTGGCAATCTTGAAAGCAGCGGTGATGCTGTTAAGATGCAGGTTAATAAAGTTATCCCATTAAAGAGGGCGGCAAATGAATTAACAGAAAGTTTAAAGCTGCAGATTAGCAAAACCAAAATTATACCAGATGATTTAATCAAGCTAAAGAAAATTATTAATGGCAGCGAGGGAAACATTCCGGTTTTTATTAACCTTATTGAAAATGGTGTAGATAAAGGAAAATTATTTTCTCTATCAGATATCAGAGTAAAGATAACTTCTGAATTATTAAAATTGCTAATTGATTTGCTTGGCGAAGAATCAGTTATTTTGAATTCAAAGTAATTTCAAAATTATTATTTGTTGTTTCAATTTGTGTGATTTTGTATTATTGCGTCCGTCATACTCATTAAATTTAAAGGTTTTTATTTAAATGAAGCGTAACGATACTCAAGAATTCTGGGCTTTGATTTTGGGTGCCTCATCCGGCTTTGGCGAGGCTACAGCTTTAAGATTAGCCAATGATGGATTTAATATACTTGGAGTTCATCTGGATAGGCAGGCAACTATGCCTAATGTTGAAAGAATAACAACAGAAATAAAATCAGCAGGTGTTGAAGCGGTTTTTTTTAATGCTAACGCTGCGGATGAGTTCAAAAGAAATGAAATAATATCTGGAATAAAAAATTTATTAAACGGAAAACCTTTAGTTAAAGTAATTATGCACTCATTGGCGTTTGGTACATTAAAACCTTTCGTCCCCACTGAAAAAGAACTGGCGATTACAAAAGCACAAATGGAAATGACCCTTGATGTAATGGCTCATTCACTTGTTTATTGGGTGCAGGATATTGTTGCTAATAATCTTCTTGCCAATAATGCAAGAATTTTTGCAATGACTAGTTCCGGCAGTCACTCAGCAATTCCTTATTATGGTGCTGTGTCCGCTGCAAAATCTGCCTTGGAATCTCACGTAAGACAATTATCAGTTGAGCTTGGAAAGTTTGGTGCTGCGGTAAATTCTATTATGGCGGGGGTTACTGATACACCAGCCCTGCGAAAAATTCCGGGCAATCTGGGAATGATTGAAATCGCACAAAGAAAAAATCCACACGGAAGATTAACAACTCCAGTAGATGTTGCAAAAGTAATCTCACTTCTTTGTAAAGATGGCGGTGAATGGATTTCCGGAGGTTTGATTCATGCTGATGGCGGTGAAGATATAGTTAGTTATGTTGGGCAGGAAAAAAATATTTCTTAATAAAAAAATGCAAGTTTAAAAAATTGATAGATTTAAAAATTTAAGGAACTTAAATGAAACCAATTACATTTACAGATGAAAATTTTGAAACGGAAGTTTTACAATCAGATAAACCGGTGCTTATAGATTTTTGGGCAGTATGGTGTGGTCCTTGCAAAATGATTGCTCCATTTGTTGAAGAACTTGCCGTTGAGTTTGAAGGCAAAGCAAAAGTTGGAAAGCTTGATGTTGATAATAATCAGGAAAGTGCTATTAAATATGGTGTAAGAAGCATACCCACGGTATTAATTTTTAAAGATGGAAAAGTGCACAATACAATTATTGGTGCTGTGCCGAAAGTACAACTTAAACAGAAATTAGAAGCTGCTTTATAAAATTTATTAAATATAGTAAACTATTGATTATAACACAAAATAAATATAATGATGAGCTGGATTTTTTTACTGGCAAATGGTAAAATATAATCTTACTGATGATGCTTGTTCTTGACATTATCTGCTAAAAACATTATTTATGTATCACAAATAAAAAAAGTTCATATTCTTGACTAAAATAAGAGAGAATATTAATTTGGTATATAAAATATTTCTTACAATATTTATTTTAATTAAGCTTTCTTAGTTCTATAAATAATTTAACTTCAATTAAACAAAGGAGAGTTCTATGTATAAGAAAATTTCCATTATATTGCTTCTGTTAGTTTTGGTAACTGCGGTAAGTTTTGCTCAAGAAAAAGTTTTACAGAAAAAACCTATTCTTGTTGATCAGCCGGTTAGCTTGAAACCAGAATCTATAAATATTGGTAATGGTTCTTTAGCAGCTGCTTATGTTTCTGTTGATATAATGGCGAATGCATATGGTCCATCAATTGAAACTTTAAATCCGGTTGCTTACGATCCTTTTGCTGATGTAGTTGCAGTTCTTCACAGAGGAACCGCGGCATTAGGAGGGAGCGGCACACTTTATTATAACTACTCAACAGATGGTGGTGTTAACTGGACAAGAACTCCTACTGCTATTAATGATGGGCTTGCATATTCTGCTAGGTACCCAAGTATGGCTATTCTTAATGGATCTCACAGTACAGATATAGGAGATCTTTCAGCTGTTGCTTCCTGGCCTCAACTTACACCTGCAGATTTCGGCAATATGGGATATGCTATAGATCAACCTTTTGGTGGTGCAGCTCCTTATAGTGCACTTATTGTTCCTAAAAGTACTGAAGAACCTTATAGTTCTCAGGTTCCATGTTGGGCAAGTGATAATTCTTTATATTTTTTCTGGGCTTCAGATTACTATAATGTTAGTGACTATATAGTTTATAATACAGAAGATTTTTCCACCATTAATAATTCCTTTTGGGACGGTGCTAGTAATTTTGCTGATGGATTTATGTTAGGTATGGGTGGTGTATCTTTTAATGGAACAGATTATATGGGTCTTAACTCAACATTTAACTTTGACAACGGTTTTTGGGTTTGGCCAGGATATGTAAAATCAACTGATAATGGAGCTACGTGGAGCAATTGGAATATTTGTAATTTCACACAGATTCCAGTTCTAGCAGATTATGATGTTTTATTCGACAATTACTCTCCAGCTCTTGATGCATATGTGTCATATTCTGGTGATATTCAAGTTGATAAAAATGGTTACGTGCATATGATTGTTGGTGTTTCAGATACCGCAGATACTTGGGAAACAACTACAAAGAATGCAATAGTTGAATTATATGAAGATCCTTCTGCTGTTAGTGGCTGGAATGCTAAAATTATATTAGAAGGAGGTATTGAAGCAACAGATTGGGATTGGATGGGTCTTCTTTATGATTCCACACCAAACATCGGTCAGATGGGTTTTTCAGGATACTTGGCTTTTGATGTAGATCGTGAAATACTTGTTGCCCAATGGGTAAATACTGGAAACATAGAGGGTGATACACTTGCTGTTATGGACATCTTCTATTCTTACAGAAATTTAGATGGAGAATGGGCTGCACCAATTAACATAACCAATACGACAAATATTAATGAATCGGGTTCACATTTGGCTCCTACAATGAAAAAGGAATCTGTTTCCGGTGGTTATGATGTTACGTTCTATAGCATGTATTGGTATGAAGAAGGCAATACAACCCCTATTACAAATTCTGTTAATCCGTCCGAAATATTTATTGCTCCTATTACACAATTTGTTCCCATTACAGGTGTTGAAGAAGAAGGAATTAAACTAAATAGTTTCTCACTAGATCAGAACTATCCTAATCCATTCAACCCATCAACAGTTGTTAACTACACGTTAGCTAAAAGAAGTAATGTTACTCTTAAAGTATATGATGTATTAGGTAAAGAAGTTGCTAACCTTGTGAATAACAGCCAGGAAGCTGGAACACATCAGGTTACTTTTGATGCTTCTAATCTTGCCTCAGGTTTATATATATATACCTTAAATGCAGGTGACTTTTCTTCATCAAAGAAAATGATGTTAATGAAATAGTTTTTTTAAGTATTTAATTAATTTGTAACCGCTTGAATAATAAATTTAAGATATTCGAGCGGTTATCTTTATATCTTATAATTGAAAATTAGGAGAATAATATGCGGCTAAAAAAAAATTCATTAATTGGCTTTGCATTGATCTTATTAGTTGCCTTTGGAATTTTTAGCTGTGTTGATGAGCCAATTATTGACCCACCAAATAGACCTTACGCAGTTATACGCATCGCAAATCTTTCGGCAAATGTAAGTAATATGAATGTGTTCATTAACAAATCTCAACCTGTGGTAGAATTAAGTGATATTGCAATTTCAGAAGCTACACCGTTTTTTGATGTTTTGGCTGGGAAAAATACAATAACCATAATTGACATAGCAACGGGTGACACAATTTATAATAAACCCGTTGAGTTTTCTTCTTATTCGGAACAAAGTTTATTCTTTATTGGAGAATATTCAAATATTGATACCCTAAATAATTTTAAGGATTTTACGTTCAATGAAGGACTAACTTATATTGATAATGCTCCGGTTTCTGGAAGAGCTAAAATTTCATTTGTACATCTTCTTACACAGGCGTTAAATCCTTTAACAGATGCACCTGCCTATGTAGATGTTTTTGATGATTCAGATGGTAAAGATTCAATAGTTGTTGAAAAGTTGCCTTATACAGAATTCCAAGGATTTAATGATGCATTAACCGGAACAAGAAAATTCGTCTTTAAAAAGTTTTATACAAATCAAATAGTTGGGATTGATTCTCTTGATGTTATATCAGGGAAACAATATCTTATCTTATTAACTGGCAATGCTCTTAACCCACAAGTTTCACGTTTAACTAGTGATCCTTTGCCGGTTAGAGGTAAATAATAATTAACTATTAAATAAAGGTAAATTATATGTTTAGAAAATTTACTACTATATTTATTTTTCTGATAAGCTTGCCTTCTTTATTATATGCAAGCAACTCATTTATGGCAAGTGGTAAAATAGCCGGTAAGGTTATTGATTCTGATACTAAAGAGCCTCTAATTGGTGCAAATATTATATTACTTGGTACCACATCTGGCTCAGCCACAAATATAGATGGAGAATATTTTATATTAAATGTTTCACCCGGAACATATTCTGTTAAAGCTAGCTATATAGGCTACAACGATTATACGATTGAGAATATTAGAGTATTTGGCGACCTTACTACCGAAGTTAATTTCGAACTGTCAATGAAGTCATTCGAAACAAAGGAAGTTGTAGTGGTGGCAATTAAACCACTAATTGAAAAAAATGCTACGAATACAGGTAGTTTACTTAAGTCTGACGACATTGAAAACCTTCCTGTTCGAGGTGTTAATGCAGTACTATCTACTCAGGCTGGATTAGTTGAACAAGGGGGTAATTTTTATGTACGTGGAAGCCGATCTGACGCTATTGTATTTTATGTTGATGGAGTTACAGTTAATAATGCGCTTTTTGGTGGGAATCAGACAAGTATTATAAACAATGCTATTGAAGAAATTCAGTTTCAAGCCGGCGGATATCCCGCTGAGTATGGTGGAGCTACGGGTGGTATTGTTAGCACAACACTTAAAACAGGTAGCGAATCATATAATGCTTCATTAGAAGTTATTACTGACAATTTTGTTGGTAGTAACAGCGATAGAAAATTCCTGGGAGGGTATTCATACGGTTATAGTGAGTATGTTGGAACACTAAGTGGTCCAATTATTCCTAATAGTAAAACACTAAAGTTTTTCCTAGCAGGTAGTAATACATTCCAGCGTTCACCAGCTAGGTTCTGGGAAGGGGCTAATTTTGTTAACTTATCAGATCCTTCTCGTGGAGCTAATTCAGATACTATTAATCTGAATTATCCTGCCGGTTATCTTGTTAATCAAGCTCAAAATAATTACCGAATTCAAGGTAATATTACTTCAGACCTTAATCCTATAATATTAAAATTGAGCGGGACCTATTTTCAATATAATAATAGAGATGGTGTAGGTATAGCTACTCTTGCTGCTCAAAATAGAGCAGGAATCAGTGAGGGATATGCGGCAACAGGTAGTTTTAAAGCTACTCATATACTTAATAATAATGCATATTATGATGTGAATGTTAGCTATTATAATGCTTTTGATGTAAATATGGATCCTGATTTTAAGCACAATCTTGTTGCTTATGGTGATTCAATAGAAAATGCTAAATTAGGTTATACTTTAGATGGAGATGGCGTCTATCCAGCTCGTGACAGGGCATTTGGTAACACATTCGCTCAACCAAGTGAACAACTTGCATATTATCAAAAAATCAGACAATCTACTCTTGGTTTTAATATAAACCTTCTTTATCAGATTGGTAAATTACATGAGTTTAAAACCGGTGGTGAATTTAAGTATTGGACTATCAGACGATATGTTTATTACGCATTCGATCTTGCAAATTTTGTTAGAAGTAATCCCGGTGCTGTTACTGAGCAATGGTATCAAAGAGTAGATAACTATGGATATGATCTTTACGGAAATGAAACAGATGCTGAAGGTCTTTATACGCCTAAACACCCTGTGTTTGGAGCATTTTATATTCAAGACAAAATGGAATTTGATGATTTGGTTTTAAACGCAGGACTAAGACTTGATTACATAAAAACAGATAGTAAGGTATTTAAAGATCCCAGAAACATTCAGTTTGATGAAAACTCAATAATTGACTTTAATCAACTGGTTGATGTTGATCCGGTTGTACAGGTGAGCCCTAGGCTTGGATTTGCATTTAATTTAACTGACATCACTAAGTTCCATGCACAATATGGAAAATTTATTCAACAAACCAGACTTCGTGATATTTATCAGGGATGGATTGTTGCCTCTGACAATATAAAAGGTGGGTATGCTATACAATCACCAGTCGGTTTTGGGTTAAAACCTGAGAGAACTACTTCGTATGAAATTGGTTTTACTCAGCAGATTGGTGACTTTATGGCATTTGACTTAACTGCTTTTTATAAAGACATAAAAGATCAGGTTCAAATTAGATCTATTTATGCTGCAGCAGGTGCCCAGCATGGTTCGTATTATGCTTTTATTAATGGTGATTTTGCCACTTCAAAAGGTTTTGAAGTTAGACTTGATCTGAGAAGAGTTCAAAGAATTAGTGCAAGTTTAGACTATACTTTTTCTGATGCTCAGGGAACAGGTTCAACCTCATCCTCAGGTTTTAGAGCTATTTGGCAATCTCCAACGCAAACACCTTTGCAGCCATCTCAGATAGCACCACTTGATTTTAATCAAACTCACAGAGGATCAATCAATATTGACTATAGATTTTCAAGCGATGATGAACCATCTTGGCTTAGAAACTCTGGATTAAATGTTTTATTCTCATACAATAGCGGGCACAATTTTACCGTTGTAGATGGTTATGGTAATTCTAGAATTCCTCAGGAATCTCTTAATTCTTCAACCACACCCTGGAATTTTCAGATTGATGCCAAAATTAATAAATCATTTAGTTTTGGACCTCTCAATGCCAACATATATCTCTGGGTAATTAATATTCTAAACACTAAAAATGTTCAAGATGTATTTATGCAAACAGGATCAACCGATGACGGTTATCTGGTTTCACAACAAGGCTTAACCCAGATTCAAGCATATCGCCAGGAATATGGCGAAAAAATTGCACAAGATTTCATTAATACCTATAATACTGTAAATATTGATAACGCAGATATTTATGGTACTCCAAGACAAATTCGTTTGGGAGTTCAGATTGAATATTAATACCATAAAAGAAACTTTTAGGAGTTTAGAATGAGAAAAATCACAATTTTACTATTTGCCGTGTTAATGTTTATGTTTCTTTTCTTAGGGCAAATGAAAGCTGGCGATAAAAAAGGAACAACAACGGTTAACAAGACAACTACAAATGATCTTACAGATTATATAGCTATCAATCAAGCATATATGCTTTTTGCAAATAACGGAGAAAGTGCATACAATAACATTACACAAACCAACGGTCTTTTATGGCCAGGTGGGCTTAATGCAACTGTTGGGCCTGTTTTTGAAGATGGGTTGATCTGGGGTGGCAAAGTTGGTACTGAAATTCGTGTTGGCGGCAGTACTTATAGACAGGGTATGCAGGCTGGGCCAATTTTACCTGATGGTTCCACTGATCCGCAGAATCCCAAATACAGGATTTATAAAATAAAAAAAGGCTGGGAATTATTACCTCCTAGTGCTGATCGAGACAGGTATGAATCTGATTATAATAATTGGCCAGTTGAGGATGGTGCCCCGTGGGTAGATATTGATGGTGATAATGTATTTACAAGAGGCGTTGATGAACCAGAGTCTTTAGGTGATGAAACGATTTGGTTCGTAATGAACGATATGGATGCTTCAAGGACCACTTTTCTATACGGTACACAACCTATGGGATTAGAAGTTCAGGTTACACTATTTGGTTTTAATAGAACCGGACCGCTTGGAGATATGATATTTAAGAAGTACAAAATTATCAATAAAGGTAATATTAATATAAGGGATATGATTTTAGCTCAGTGGTCTGATCCGGATTTAGGCAATGCTAATGATGATTATGTGGGTTGTGATACCACACTTTCTTTAGGTTTTGTTTATAACGGTGATAATAATGATGAAAGCGGATACGGCGCTGCACCACCGGCAATGGGCTATGACTTCTTTCAAGGTCCAGTAATTCCATATGATCCAGTAAAATATCCAATAATTGTAGAAAAAAATCTACCTGATAGTGCAAAATTTGATGGAAAGTGGATTAAAGGTAAAACAAATTTACCTTTAACATCATTTGCATTTTATATTAATGGCAGTGATGTATATCTCGATCCTGATTTGGGTGTACCAAAGGGCTCAGAGCAAATGTATAATTATATGACAAGTAGACTCTATGATGGATCATACTTTATTGACCCTAATTCGGGACTGCCTGTAACGTATTGTTTAGCAGGAGATCCCATAGCTGGTACGGGATGGTATGAAGGTCCTGGTTGGGCAGGCGGCCCAGCTCCTGATGATAGAAGGCTTTGTATGTCTTCCGGTCCATTTACGATGGCAGTTGGTGATACTCAGGAAGTTGTAGTTGGTGTTATTATGGCTAGAGGTACTAGTAACTTAAATAGCCTAGTTGTATTAAAAGAAACCGACAGAGCTGCACAGACAGCTTATGATTTGGATTTTAATTTAGTTCCGGCTCCACCACAACCAAAAGTAACTGCTATTGGTTTGGATAGAAAAATTGGTTTCTATTGGGAAGATAATGCAGAAGATTATGATGCCTTTGATCCACTACTGGCTGGTAAGGGATATTCTGATACAACTTACACTTTTGAGGGCTATGAAGTTTATCAGTTCAGCAGTCTTGCCGGAGCTGATCCTGAACTATTAGCTACATTTGATATTGCCAATGGCGTTACGGATGTATTGGACATTGTGTCAGTCCAGGGACAAAATGTTATATTACCAACAGCTTCCGGAACAGATTCTGAAATACAAAGATTTTATGAACTTACTTTGGATAAATATACAGGTTCCAGTTTTAATAATGGAAGTCCTTATTATATAGGTGTTGTTGCTTACGGATATTGTCCAAATGGTTCTCCAAAAGTTCTTAGAACTACATTTGCACCTGTGGAAGTGTTTCCTGAAACTCCTCAAATAGGAACAGAGTACACATATAATCAAGGTGAATTTATTGACATTGAGCACCTAAGCGGACGAAGTGATGGGCTAATCAAAGTTACGGTTGTTGACCCAAACAAACTAACTGGAGATAGATATAGCGTTTTCTTTACGCTAATTGATAGTCTTTCCTGGAATCTTGTAAACGTAACTACAGGTGATACAATCATTAAAAATAGTTACGATTTTGTTCCGTTAGAAGGTGGTGTAGATTCTTCTAAAAATACATCCATTATAGATGGATTTGTAATTGCGATATCAAACCCCGGGGAGTCTTCTCCTATTGTCCGTGAAGTTTCCTTAACTAAAGAGAACGGAATAGATATTGAGCCCACAGGAGATGTAAAACCCTACGTTCCGAGACTTGGTACAAATTGCTTTGGTGTTGGTACAACTAATACCAATCGAAGATGGTGGTTAGCCTCATATTCTTCAGAGCTAAATTCTATTCAAAATTTAGCTGGGGGTGCTATAGGTTATGATGATTATGAAATAAGGTTTAATGGTTCTGATAATCAATATTATACTTTCTCTCCTGGTCCCGCTAATTCTAGGATTAAATCTAATCCTGTTGCAAAGGATTCTGTTCCACTGGAGTTCTGGAATATTGGGGATCCAAATGACCCAAATGACGATAAGAGACTATATGTGAAAGTATATGATCAAATGATAGCGGGTATTAAAGTTGAGGATATTAGTTACAAGGATTCGTTATGGTCATCAAAATCGCTTGATTTCACAAGACTGGATGTGGATAGTATCGGTTATGAAGATTTGTATTTTATGACTCCTTTAAATAATACTACTTATACAGAACCAATACCAGATCCATCCGGTACAAGTAATAATAGTAGGGATTATCCAATAATTAATTTAACATTTATGGCAAAATCGTATGACCGAAATGATCTACCTGGGCCTGGTACAGTTATAAGAATTGCTACTTGGAAGCCGATTACTATTGATGATCAGTATGAATTTACTGCAGTAGCTCCTAAGATTAATGATTATAATATTGCAAAAAATAGATTGAATGAGATCAGCGTTTTTCCAAATCCATACTTTGGAGCACACTCAATTGAGCAAAATAAGTATAACCGATTTGTTAGGTTTACAAATTTACCCAATCAGGCTACGATTAGAATATTTAATTTAGCGGGTGTTTTCATAGCAAGGATAGATAAAGATGATGTATCACAATTTGTTGATTGGAACTTAATGAATAGTGACCTTGTTCCTGTGGCGAGTGGAATTTATATCGCATATATAGAGATGGAAGGAATTGGATCAGCAATACTAAAGATTGCAATTATTCAAGAAACTCAATATATCGATAGGTTATAATTCTATGAAAAACATATTTATCCTTATTAGAAATGATAAAAAAATCGGAGTTTAACATGAAAATAATTCTAAAAATTTTTATAATGCTTGCATTTCTTAGTTTGCTCGAGAGTACTGAACTTTATGCTGGTGGGGGTCTAAGAAATGGAGCAGCTGGAGCTCAAGAACTATTAATACCAGTTGGTGCTAGAGGATTATCATTATCTGGATCATATATTGCTGGCCTTGAGGGAGTAGAATCAATCTATTATAATCCAGCCGGTCTTGCATTAATGAATAGAAGTGTAGAAGTACTTTTTTCACACACTACTTATATTGCAGATATTGGTATTTCTTATGCAGCAATCGGTACTAGATTTGAAGGATTCGGTACACTGGGTTTTAGTATAAAATCAGTAGATTTTGGAGACATTAAAGAAACTACTGTTGAATCTCCCCAAGGTACTGGCTCTACCTTTTCGCCAAGTTATGTTACACTAAGTGTTACATATTCGAACAATTTAACAGATAGAATTTCTATCGGTGCTAAATTTTCTCTTATTTCTGAAAGTATCATTAGGACTAGCGCTAGCGGGTTTTCTCTTGATGCTGGTGTTATGTACAATAATTTCGTAGGTATTGAAGGTTTAAAAATAGGGTTAGCGCTTAGAAATCTAGGTCCTCAAATGTCGTTTGATGGACCAGATTTATTAAGAACTGCTGAAGATCCTTTATCAGATAGAGGCATTCAATATTATAGTATTGACGCTGCCTCTTTTGAATTGCCCTCTCAATTGGAAATAGGGTTGGCATATCAAAAGAATTTAACTGAGCAAATTTCAGGTTTGCTTATTGGTTCATTTGAAAATAATAATTTTTCAAACGATCAATTTAAATTAGGTGCTGAGCTTGGTTACAATAACATCTTCTTTATAAGAGGTGGATATGCATATCAGCCTCAAGCAAATATAGATGAAGAAAAAATCTTTGGATTTACTTTTGGAGCAGGAGTAAAAGTTGATACAGGAATGGATATTTCAGTAGATTATGCATATAGAACAGTAAGATACTTTGATGCAAATCATTTATTTGGAATTAAAGTAGGACTATAATTTATCTGATGATTTATAAAGGCTGGGTTTTCCAGCCTTTTTTATTTTACACAGACCATTTTAATCATACTAACTAGAAACTTCTGAAAAATTCAAAAAGTCATTCCTGTTCAAACGGGAATATTTTGTTTATTTAATAGATTCCCGCTTTCGCGAGAACGACGGTCAATTAGAAATCTATTTTTCAGAAGTTTCTAACTAATACTTTTTACAAATTTTATTCTATACTTAACTTTTGTATAGACTGTTTGTTCAATAAATATTATTTTCCATTTAAACTAATTAAAAAAATTCATCAATATAATCTAAATGAAAACTATAATTCTTTTTTTTATAATAACCCAGGTATGTGGTTTAGCTCAATCAAATTTTGATTTTGAATTTGATTATGCCCAGTTTGGATACGATTCAACTGCTAACTACGTTGAGTTTTATTATTCTTTTAATCAAGCTTCTCTGAAAGTTGGCTCTGAAAATTCACATACCAATCTGGAAGGTTTATTGAAGATATTTATTCAAAATGTACAAAACGGAGATACGATTATTTCCAATCAGTGGGTAATGAAACATGAAATAGATACCTCTTCAATGGATAACCAGGTGCTTGTTGGTACCTTAGGGTTTGTTATTCCTGCAGGTACTTTTAATTGTGAGATAACTGGTTCGGATATTCATAATCCTGAAATGTTCAGAGTAATAAAAGAAAAGATAGAGGTTAATCCACGCTTAAATGGAAATCTAAGTATTAGTGACATTCAGCTCGCGTCTAAAATGGTTCAGGGAAGCGAAAACACCAGTTCGGTTTTTTACAAAAACACTTATGAAGTTATACCTATTCCCAATTTAATATTTGGGAAATCTCAACCTGTATTATTCTTTTATAATGAAATATATAATCTTCAATCACAATTGATAAAAAGTGATCAGATAAAAATGAACCAAACGATATATAATAGCAGAGGGAAACTTGTAAAAGAAAAATCCAAATATCTTTCAAGAAATTCTAGTTCACGAGTTGAAGTTGGTTCATTTATTTTATCAAATTATCCTACAGATTCTTATACACTTGTTATCACATTGATTGATAGTGCTGTTAATGAAGGTATATCAACTGCTAAAAAATTCTTTGTATACAATCCCGATATACAACCTGCTGTCGATACATTTGAAGTTTCAACAACTTCTGTTCTTAGTTCTACTTTCGGCTCAATGTCTGAAGAGGAATTAGATGATCTTTTTGAAAAAGCAAAATATCTTGCCGCTAAAATAGAAATTGATAAGTATGAAAAACTAACTACGTTAGATGGTAAACGAGAATATATGTTTGAATTCTGGAAAGCCAGGGATGAAAATTCAGCCACTTCAGAAAACGAATTTTACAGAAAATATCTCCAGCGCATAGAGGTTTGTAATGAGAAATACAATTCTATGGGTAAACCTGGATGGAAAACTGATAGGGGCAGAATTTATCTTCTTTATGGAGAGCCAACTGAAATCGAAAGATATCCGAACCAATTAGAAACAAAACCTTATGAGATTTGGAATTATAATGAAATTGAAGGCGGAGTATTATTTATTTTTGCTGATCTTACAGGATTTTCTGATTATTCGTTAATTAACTCAACCAAACGCGGTGAGCTAAGAGATGATAATTGGCAAAGGCGTATTACCGTTCAATAAAATATTTTTTAGAGGCTGTCTCAAAAGTGTGATTTTATCGACCCAACCTGCTTGACCAAAGGCAAGCTTGTTTTAGGTTCGGTGTTGCAGCTTTGAGACCACCTCTTTTTTGTTTTATACTCTTCTGATTAATAAATCACATCATTTTGCTATTTTAACACGTCAACATTTATAATGATTTGAAAAATATTTTAGAATACATACTTTTTTTAACCCTTAGTTTTTTTTTCAGGATAATAGGGTTAAACTTATCCAGAAAGTTTGCTTCTATAATTGCTCTTTTCTTCTTTTATATTCTTCCTATTCGTAAAGAAGTAGTTTTTGATAATCTTCAGCATGCTTTTCCGAATCTTTCTTCAGAAGAAATTAAAAAGATTGCTTATGGTAGTTATAAAAGCTTTTCAATAACTTTAGTTGAAATTTTATATTTACCATGGACGACTAAAGAACAATTAACTAAAGTCGTTAACTTTCAACATCTAGATTTGATTGAAAAGAAAGAAAAAGAACAAAATGGTGTAATTCTTTTATCAGGGCATTTTGGAAATTGGGAGTATAGTGCAATTTGTGCCGGCGTGGTATTGAATAAAAAATTTTCTGTCGTTGTAAAATCTCAACGTAATCCGTATGTAAATAACTGGTTAAATAAAGTACGCACTAAATGGACAAATGAAGTTGTTCCTCTTGGTATTTCAATAAGAAATATTTACTCGGTGCTTCTTAATAAAGGTATTATTGCAATGGTTGCTGATCAGAGAGGACCTGAGGAAAGTATTAAACTAGAATTCTTTGGAAGAAAAACATCTGTGTATACTGGTCCGGCTGTTCTTTCGCTAAAAATGAATACTCCAATAATTTATGGTATAACAATCAGACAACCTGATTTTACATATTTTGCTAATATTGAAGAAATAAGCAGAGAAAATCTTCCTGATGAATATGAGGAAAAAATTAAAGTACTTATCTGAAAGAATGTTAAAGTATTTGGAAGATACTATAAGAAAAAATCCTGAGCAGTGGTTCTGGATGCACAAAAGATGGAAACACTAGAATGATTACTGAAAGAATTTTATTTATTCAAACTGCATTTTTAGGAGATGCAATACTTGCACTTCCATCGATACAAAAACTTAAAGAGATTAATCCTGACTGCACGATTGATGTTTTATGTATTCCTGAAACTGAAGAAATATTTAACACTCAACTAGTATTGGTAATACAATAGTTATTGATAAAAAAGGTGAACATAAAACTTTTCTTAAAACATATAAGTTTATTAAACAACTAAAACTAAATGGGTACACAAGAGTTTATTCCTCGCATCGTTCATTAAGAACAGCATTGATTGTTTTATTGCTTGAAGTTAAAGAAAGTTATGGATTTGATAACTCAAGTTTGATGCATGTTTATAAAAATCTTGTGCCATATTGCATTAATAAGCATGAAGTTCAGAGAAATCTTGATCTGATTGGCTATAAATATGATGATGAATTGTGGAGAATACTTCCTAAAATATCTTCCGGGAAAATTGTCAGTAGATAAAATAAAAGAATTTCTTGGATACAATAATGTAGCAGATAGTTATATTGCCATTGCTCCGGGAAGTGTTTGGAATACAAAAAAATATCCTATTGAATATTTTGAAGAGGTTATTAGTCATTTTGTTAATAATGATTTTAAAGTAGTTCTTATCGGAGGAAAAAAAGACATTAATGATTGCTCAAAATTGGCTTCAATATTTAGAGACAATATTGTAGATGCATCCGGCAAATTTTCTGTTGTGGAAAGTATCGAATTATTAAGAAATGCAAAATTATTAATATCAAACGATAGTGCTGCAACACATATGGGAATATGTGCTGATGTAAAAGTGTTAACTATTTATTGTTCAACTGTACCCGGGTTTGGTTTTTATCCATACAATAAAAAAAGTGCATCTGTTAGTTTTGATGATCTTCAATGTAAACCTTGTGGAATTCATGGTCATAATAAATGTCCCATTAAAACTTTTGATTGCGGGATAAAACTTTTGCCCGAAGTAGTAATTAAGAAAGCAGAGGAAATCTTAAGTGACTGAAAAGCAAGATGCCGTATTAATTAAATATTGATGAAAGTTTTGAGGACAGGAATTAATATTGCCCGTGAGTATTTTTTAAAAGGCTCAATCTTTATTTATCCCACAGATACCATTTACGGATTTGGCGGAAATCCATTAAACGAAGTGGCTATAAAAAAAATCAGTGATATAAAAGGTAAACAAAATTGGCGCAGATATATTTTTTTAATTTCCGATATTGAAATACTAAAAAGTTATGCAGATGTTAACTCGGAAAAATATCTGGATTTTCTGTTGACAATCTGGCCTAATCCGGTATCTGTAATCTTAAAACTGAACAAAAAATACCAGGAACTGCTGCAATCAGAAACCGGTGCATTTAGAATCCCAAATCATAGGTTTTGCCATAAATTAATAAGTGCACTTAAAATGCCTCTGATTTCTACAAGCGTAAACAGAACTGGAAACGAACCAATGAATGATCCTTCTTTAATCATACAAGAATTTTCAAAAGAAGTGGATGCAATTTTTTATTCAAATAAAAAATCTTTTTTTGAAGCTTCAACTCTAATTGATTTGACCGAGGAAGAACCAAAACTTGTTCGTGAGGGTAAAATTAAATTTGTGGAATTAATGAAAAAGCTGGATTAGATTAGCACCGAAAGAAAGAATAATGATCAAACTAAAAAAAATTAAAAACTTCTCAATAATTTTTGTACCTGAAGAGAACATCAAGTGAACCGCGTTCAGTAAAAATATCTTTCTTCAAGATGCTTACTTTAATTGGATTTTATAGTTTTATGGTTTTTATTCTGGGCTTTTATATCATAAGTTTCACCCCGCTTAGTGAAGTTTTATTCCCATATTCATTACGCTTAACTGATTCCGATAAAAAGAAAGTCGAAATATTAAAAGACAAAGTGGTTTTTCTTGCAAATGAAATTGAATCACTAAAATCTGTAAATAAAAGATTAAAATTTGCAATAATGCTTGGCGATTCAACATTGATTGAAAGACCAGTCGAACTTAAAGACACTAATAAGAAAAAAATTTCTGTTGATGGAAATATTTATTCAGTATTTGTGGACTTGATTGATAAATATAAAAATCACCAGAGCGGAGATATAATATTTATAAAACCTACTAATGGATTTATAAGCAAACCATTTGACCCTGCTCGCGGGCACAATGGCAATGATTATATTATGAAAGAAAACAGCCCTATATTTGCATCAGCTGGTGGATATGTTGTTTTTGCGGATTACACGCCAAATTATGGTTATACAATCATAATTAACCATCAGGAAAATTATGTTACTAAATATCTTCATTGTTCATCTCTACTAAAAAAAGAGGGAGATATTGTTCAGCAAGGAGAACTGATTGCTCTTAGTGGTAATTCCGGAACAGAATCATCCGGACCTCATCTTCATTTTGAAATTTGGAAAGATGGAAAACCGATAAATCCATCTGAAATTTTAATTAAATTTTAGGAGTTTTATTTTGAAAACTAAATCAAACGGGAGTTCTATGGAAGAAGTGACAATAATCAGTAGTGGAGTTGTTATTGAGGGTAAAGTTACGAGTAATGGTAATGTGCGCGTTGATGGAGTTGTGAAAGGCGATATTACTGCTCAAGGTAATTTGACTGTCGGAGAACACGGAAGCATTCAAGGTCAGCTAACAGGCGATACAGTTTCCATTGGTGGAAAAGTTGATGGTACCGTAAATGCTAAAGAGAAACTAGTTTTAGAGTCAAAATCTGTTCTAAAGGGTGATCTAATTACCAAAATTCTTGTTGTAGAAGCAGGAGCAATTTTTGAAGGAAGAAGTTCCATGAGCGGTCAGACGACGTATAAGCCTGTTAATAAAGGGGAGTGATATGGTACTAAAACCGGAATCTGATTCCGGGATTGCCAAATCCTTTCGCGAGGCGGGACCTTATCTTGGGTTAGGTTTACAGTTAGCTGTGACCATTGTGGTCATGCTTTTTATAGGCGATTGGCTGGATAAAAGATTTGGTCACAAATATTTATTTACTCTTATTTTTGCTTTGATTGGTATTGGGGCTGGTCTTTACAATATGCTAAAAACTATATCAGAATTGGAAAAAAGAAATAAAGAAAAGAATGAGCAGAAATAGAATCTTTATCTACTTATTAATTCCACCAATAATCTTTTTACTAATTCTCTTATTTTTTTATTTTTCTTTATACATCGATCTTTTGATTTTGGAATCCCTTTTTTATGGACTGCTAGTATCTTCCATAAATTTTACTCTTGGTATTTTGTCCTATAGATTTGGGTTGGGAAAAAGTGACAAAATCTTCTTAATTGTGGTTTTTGGAGGTTTGATTATTCGTCTTTTTCTAATGATCATCCTAATTCTGATAGCGCTAAAATGGTTGTTTGTTAGCCTCGATTCGTTTATCTTTACAACCTTTATTTTCTATTTCTACTATCTCATTGTAGAGATTTTTATACTAACGCAGAAAAAGAATTTTATACTCAAGACTAAACAATGATTGATTCTACTTCAACACATATTATTGTTGATAGCCTAAAAAATACTAACTCTGAATCGGGTAGCGGCTGGATACTCCATCACGTAATGGATGGAAATTATCTGGATTTTTCACCTTTTTTCAAGATTTATCTACCCCATTTTGAATTATTTGGGTTAGATATTTCTATTACCCGGCATGTTCTTTTTATGTGGCTTGGTGCAGTGTTACTTTTCATTGTGATGACAAGGGTAGCTAAAGCTTATAAAACATCGTTTATTCCTAAAGGATTTACAAATTTTTGGGAGTTATTCATAGTTTTTGTACGTGATGAAATTGCTCGACCTACAATAGGAAAAGGATATGAAAAATTTCTTCCTTATCTTTTAACCGCTTTCTTCTTCATACTTTTTGGAAATTTTTTAGGATTAATTCCTTTCTCTGCTACCTTTACAAGTAATATTGCCGTTACTACAACTATGGCAGTATTTTCTTTCTTAGTTATTCAGTATGGTGGGATGAGAAGTAACGGTGTTTTTGGGTACTTCAAGGGATTAATTCCTCATGGCGTTCCTGTATTTCTTGTACCGATTATGATTATAGTAGAGTTTTTAGGATTGCTGTCAAAACCATTTGCTTTGGCTATTCGTCTCTTTGCAAATATGACCGCAGGGCACATCGTTATTTATGCGTTAGTCAGTTTGATTTTTGTAATGCAAAGTGCATACTGGGCTGGTTTAGTTATTCCTATGGCTTTGTTTATTTTTGGATTAGAAATTTTAGTCGCTCTTCTGCAAGCATATATCTTTACTATATTATCCTCTTTGTTTATAGGAATGGCGGTTCACCAGGATCATTAAAATAATTGAAATCATTAAATCTAATTAAAGGAGAAGGTTAATGGAATTTGCATATTTAGCTGCCGGAATAGGTGCTGGACTATCAATTATTGGCGGTGCTTTAGGCATTGGTAAGTTAGCTGCTGCTGCAATGGAAGCAAGCGGAAGACAGCCTGAAGCTGCCGGAACAATAAGAACCTCGATGATCATTGCTGCTGCTTTGATCGAAGGTATTTCTCTATTTGCATTAGTTATCTGCTTTATTTTAGCCGGTAAGTAATTAGTTAGTGGAGTGTTGCTCACACTCCTATTATTAAAAAATAAACTTAACAAAATGATTATGATTGCAAATACATTATTTGCTTTTATCGCTTTAGTTGTATCTGAATCAGAAGGCGGCAGCGGTGGATTGCTTTCCGTTAATGGCGGTTTAGCATTTTGGACTACGCTTACTTTTATTATACTTTTAATTCTGCTTACAAAGTATGCATGGAAGCCGATTTTATCTGCATTAAAGCAAAGAGAAGATGCAATAAAAGATTCTCTTGAACAGGCAGAAAAAGCTAAGGATGAAGCAAAACAAATTCTTGCTCAAAATCAGAATAACTTAGCTAAAGCTGAAGACGAGTCTAAAAAGATTATTGATCAAAGCAGAATTTTTGCTGAAAATCTTAAAGAACAGATGATTAAAGACAGCAAAGAACAAGCTAAAAAATTGATTGAAGAAGCGGCTGCTGAAATTGATAGAAAGAAAAATGCGGCATTTGATGAGCTAAAAAATCAAATTGCTGAAATTTCTATTCAAGCTGCAGAAAAGATTTTGAAACAAAATCTTGATGCAGACAAGAATAAAATAATTGTTGATAAATACATAAGCGATATTTCTAAAAATTAGTTATGGCTTCATCTAAAGTTGCAAATAGATATGCTCAATCTTTTCTTGAAACTTCTATCGAGAAAAATATTCTTGAAAAAGTAACCGATGATTTTGACTTGGTGTATAAAACTCTTCTTAAGAGCAGAGAGTTACAAAGAGCTATCCAAAGCCCTGTAATTAAAGGCGAAACTAAAAAATCTATTCTTGCTGAAGTATTTGGGAAAATGATAAGCAAAGACTCGATGGATTTTCTGGATTTTGTAATTCGAAAAAACAGAGAGGAAGTTTTATCGGAAATCTTAGAAAAATTTGAGGCTTTGAAAGATGAGTATTCAGGCATTATAAAAGTTGAAGTTATTACAGCTTTTGATTTTGCAAGTGAGCAAAGAACGCACTTGCAGCAAAAGTTTGAATCGTATCTTAAAAAGAAAGCACAATTAGTTTACAAAATTGATCCTAATATTATTGGCGGATTTATTGCTAAAGTTGGTGATACTGTTTACAATGCATCTATGGCTCATCAACTTGGAATATTAAAGAAACAGTTTTTACAGAGCAGCATTGCATTAAATTAATTCAAGGAATTTAGTAAAGGAAATTACAAAATGGCAGAAGTTAGACCTGATGAAATATCTGCGATATTAAGAAAGCAGCTTTCCGGATTTGAAAGTGAAATTGATATTTATGACGTTGGAACCGTACTACAGGTTGGAGATGGAATAGCAAGAGTTTATGGACTTTCAAAAGTAATGGCAAGTGAATTGGTTGAATTTCAGAATGATGTTTATGGCATGGTACTTAACCTTGAAGAAGACAGTGTTGGCTGCGTGCTTTTTGGCGACACAACCTTGGTTAAAGAAGGTGATACTGTTAAAAGAACAAAACGGGTAGCTTCTATGCCTGTTGGCGATGCAATGCTTGGGCGCGTTATTACGCCTTTAGGAATTCCAATTGATGGAAAAGGACCAATTTCTACTTCAGAGTTTTTGCCAATTGAAAGAAAAGCACTCGGTGTAATTCAAAGACAACCAGTAAAGGAACCGATTCAAACAGGGATAACTGCTATCGATGCAATGATTCCGATTGGAAGAGGACAGAGAGAATTAATTATTGGTGATAGACAAACTGGAAAAACTGCAGTTGCAATTGATGCAATTATTAACCAAAAATATACTCATTCAGAAGAAGCAAAATCTTTAGGTATAAAACCTGTTTATTGTGTATATGTTGCTATCGGACAAAAAGAATCTACCGTTGCCCAAGTAGTGGCAAAGTTACAGGAAAATGGAGCAATGGAATACACTACTGTTATTTCGGCTTGTGCTTCTGAACCTGCACCACTTCAGTTTATTGCTCCATATTCCGGCGCCACATTAGGTGAATATTTTAGAGACAATGGTAAGACATGCCTTATGTATTTATGATGATCTTTCAAAACAAGCGCAGCATACAGAGAATTATCATTACTCTTAAGAAGACCTCCTGGACGTGAAGCTTATCCTGGTGATGTATTTTATCTTCACTCAAGATTACTTGAAAGAGCTTCAAAGCTTAGTGACGCTGAAGGTGGAGGCAGTTTAACTGCACTTCCAATTATTGAAACACAGCAGGGAGACGTTTCTGCTTACATTCCAACAAATGTAATTTCAATTACTGATGGACAAATCTATCTTGAATCAAATTTATTTAATGCAGGTATCAGACCTGCTATTAATGTTGGTATTTCAGTATCAAGAGTAGGTGGAAATGCCCAGATTAAAGCAATGAAAAAAGTTGCTGGAAGTTTGAAACTCGATCTTGCACAATACAGAGAGCTTGAAGCATTTGCAAAATTTGGTTCTGATCTTGATAAATCGACACAAAGAACTTTGGCTAAAGGTGCAAGATTGGTAGAACTACTTAAGCAAGGACAATATGCTCCGGTACCTGTTGAAAAACAGGTAGTAAGCATTTACTATGGTACCAAAGGATTTATGGATGAAGTATCGGTTAAGGATGTTAAAAGATTTGAAAAAGAAGTCTTGGAATTTATTGAAGTAAAGTACAAACAGATATTTGATTCAATTAAAAAAGATAAAGATGTTTCTAAAGAGACTGAAGAATTAATTAAAAAAGCCGGACAAGAATTTTTGACAACATTTAAATAGTCAGTTTTTATATTAGTAGAATTTAATGGCAACCCTAAGAGATATAAAACTTCGCATAAAAGGTGTAAAGAGTACACAGCAGATTACCAAAGCTATGAAAATGGTATCCGCTGCAAAACTCCGTCGTGCACAGGAATCTATTCTGAATGCTCGTCCGTATGCAAAAAAAATATCTACGTTGCTTTCACATCTCGTAAATGAAGATGACTTACTTTTGAATCCACTTTTTGCCCAAAGAGAAGTTAAAAATGTTGCCGTTGTTGTAATTACCTGCGGATCGCGGGCTTTGCGGTGCATTTAACACTAATATTATAAAAGAAGCTTCACACTATATTGAAGAAGAGATTAAGGTAACTGGAAAAAATTATCAACTTTATTGTTTAGGCAAAAAAGGTTCAGACTATTTTAGCAAAAGAGGATTTAACATAAGCGCTACTTATCCTGGAATATTTTCTCATCTAAATTATACAACTGCTCAAAATTTAGTAGATGAATTAATTTCCGAATATTTAGATGGAAGTATTGACAAAGTGATTATCATCTTTAATGAGTTTAAGTCAATCATTCAGCAAAAAATTGTAGTCGAACAATTTCTACCGATTCCAGCACGTAGTGAAAAAGAGAATGATAAGCATAAATCCGTTAATTATATTTATGAACCAGATCAGAAATCTATTTTTAATTATTTGATTCCAAAACATCTGAAGGGGCAAATGTGGAGAGTTTTACTGGAATCTAATGCATCTGAACTTGCAGCCCGGATGACTGCAATGGATAATGCAACAACAAATGCAAAAGAATTAATCAGATCTCTTAGTCTTACATACAACAGTAAAAGACAAGCCGCAATTACAACAGAGATACTTGAAATTGTATCCGGTGCAAATGCTTTGAGAGAAAGTTAGTTGGTATAAATAGTTGAGCACATTTGTTTATGTTTGAAGAATTATCTCTAAAATTAGAATCCGCACTTAAAAAAGTTACCGGACAAGGAAAACTAACTGAAAGTAATATTTCAGATACTCTTCGTGAAATTAGACGGATTCTTCTTGATGCTGATGTTAATTATAAAGTTGCTAAAGATTTTAT
Organism: uncultured Ignavibacteriaceae bacterium; assembly: GCA_963714775.1. Lineage (GTDB taxonomy): Bacteria > Bacteroidota > Ignavibacteria > Ignavibacteriales > Ignavibacteriaceae > IGN3. Next base: position 46,805 of record CAVQQN010000065.1, on the reverse strand, counting down.
TGAAAATGTAAAAGTTAAAGCTCTAGGTAAAGATGTAATTGCTTCTTTATCGCCGGGTCAGCTAATTACAAAAATTATTTACGATGAATTAACAGAATTGCTTGGCGGAGGACATCAGGAATTACAGCTGAATCCATCAGGCATTACTACAATATTGGTAGTTGGATTGCAAGGTTCCGGCAAGACAACTTTTTGCGGAAAACTTGCTAAAAAATTAACTGAACAGAAAAGAAAAGTTTTATTGGTTGCAGCAGATATCTACAGACCTGCTGCTATTGAGCAATTAAAACTGCTGGGGAAACAGATTAATGTTGAGGTTTTTACCCTTGAAGAAAAAGATGCAAGAAAAGTTGTATCTGATGCTTTGATTTATGCTAAAGAGAAAAATTATAATACTATAATATTTGATACTGCTGGTCGTTTTCATGTTGATGAACAAATGATGCTTGAAGTTACAGATATTAAAAATATTGTAACTCCTACTGAAAGTTTGTTTGTTGTTGATTCGATGACCGGGCAGGATGCAGTCAATTCTGCAAAAGCTTTTAATGAAAAAGTTAATTTTGATGGAATTGTTCTTACTAAACTTGATGGTGATTCAAGAGGTGGTGCTGCTCTATCAATAAGGTCGGTTGTCGGTAAACCGATTAAAGTTTATCAGTAATGGTGAAAAATTAGAGAATTTAGAAATATTTTATCCTGACCGATTTGCTTCCAGAATTCTAGGTAAAGGTGACGTAATATCCCTTGTTGAAAAGGCACAAGCATCATTTGATGACCTTGAGACCGAGAAGTTAGAAGAAAAATTAAGAAAAAATAAATTTGATTTTGATGATTTTCTTAAGCAAATTAAAGTCATCAAGAAAATGGGTTCTTTATCTTCCTTGTTGGGGATGATTCCTGGGCTTAGTGCTCAGGTAAAAAATGCCCAAATTGATGATAAAGCATTGGTAAAAGTTGAAGCAATTATCAACTCAATGACAAAAGAAGAACGAAGTGCACCCAAAATTTTGAACGGAAATCGCCGTAAAAGGATTGCAAAAGGAAGCGGTACATCAATACAAGATGTTAACCGTTTGGTTAAACAATTTGGTGAAATGCAGAAAATGATGAGCAGTTTTAGTAAAAAAGGATTGCCAAGTTCAATGCGTAATTTTAAATTTAATTGATAAACGAGATAATATCTGGAGGTTACTAATTTGGCTGTTAAGTTAAGATTAAGAAGAATGGGAAAGAAGAAACAACCCATTTACAAAGTTGTTGCAGCAGATGCACGCTCACCAAGAGATGGTAAATTTCTTGAAGCAGTTGGTATTTATAATCCACTAACAAATCCACATACTATTGAATTGAAAGAAGATAGAGTAAATTACTGGTTGAACCATGGCGCACAGCCAACCGATACAGTAAATAGTTTACTCAGTCAAAAAGGAATAAATCTTAAGAGAGATATTGCAAGACGTAAACTTTCTGAAGATAAAGCCGAAGAAGCATTAAAGAATTGGCAGAACCTTAAAGAGGCTTCTGCCCAGAAAAAAACTTCTAAGAAAAAGAAAAAAGCTGATACTCAGGAAGCTAAAACAGAAGAGCAGCCTGCAAGTTAATAGCTTGATTCGCGTAGAATTATTGAATGGAGGTACAGCAGAAGTTACGGGTGTTGCTTCTGAGTTTGATACTCAATAAAATAAAACTTATTGAGGCTGTACATAGCAACTTATTCACCCGGGTTCATTTTAGGAGGCTTCTATTATGAAAGAGTTCATTGAGTACATTGCAAAACAGCTGGTTGACAATCCAGATGGTGTTGTTGTTGAAGAAAAACTTACCGAAGAAAAAAAGGTAGTTTTATCACTAAAAGTTCAGTCGGATGATATCGGAAAAGTGATAGGCAAGCAGGGTAAAACTGCCCAGGCAATGCGTACGCTTTTAACTGCTGTTTCCGCAAAAGAAGGAAAAAGAGCTATTCTTGAAATTGAAGATTAATCATTCAAGTTTTTTTAATTGAGTGAATTTTATCTTATAGCAAAAATTCTTTCTGCTGGCAAAAATGGTTTCGTTAAGATTCAATTAGAACCAGGATTTACTGAAAATTTAGAGTCATTAAAATTTCTTTATCTTGAATTTTGGGATAGGAAAAAATTTTTTGAGCTTGAAGAAGTATCGACAGTTAAACAGTCAGTATTTTTTAAGTTTAAAAATTTTGATAATGAAAGAGATATTTCGGTATTAATTGGAAGAAGTGTTTTTGCTGTTGAAAGTGATTTAAAGAATTTTGTCGGTGATAAAGCTCTTTCCCAAAATTTGATTGGGTTTAAAGTATTTAAGGGTCATTATTTTTTAGGAATTGTAACTGATTACTTTCAGACACCAGCAAATCCTGTTATAGAAATAAAAAATGATGATGGGAAAGAAATTTTAATTCCATATGTTGATGCTATTTTTGAAAAGATTGATTCTGAGAATAAAGTTCTGATTCTAAAATCAGATTATGGAATTAACGATGATGAAGATTGATATTATTTCAGCAGTGCCGGAACTTCTCTATAGTCCGCTTAATACAAGTATACTAAAAAGGGCACAGGATAAGAAGAAAGTTAAAATTGAAATTCATAATCTGAGAGATTATGCATTCAATAAGCACAAACAAATAGATGATAAACCTTTTGGCGGTGGTGCAGGGATGGTGCTTAAACCAGAACCATTCTTTGAATGTATTGAGAAGTTGCAAAGCGACAGAAAGTATGATCATATAATTTTTACTACACCTAAAGGAAAATTATTTGATCAGAAGTATGCAAATAGACTTTCGCTGGCTAAAAATATTTTGATAATTGCTGGACACTATAAAGAAATTGATGACAGAGTAAGAGAACATTTTGCAACCGATGAAATTTCAATCGGAAATTATGTTTTGACTGGCGGAGAACTGCCTGCACTTATTATTGCTGATGCAATTGTAAGATTAATTCCGGGAGTTCTTAATGATAGTGAGGCTGCTTTAGACGATTCATTTCAGGATGGAATGTTGTAGAAGCACCTTTTTATACAAGACCTGCTGAGTATAGGGGAATGAAAGTTCCCGAAGTTTTACTGTCAGGCAATGAAAAAGAAATTAAAAAATGGAAACAAGAACAATCTAAAATCTCAACTGAAAAGTGGAGAAAATATAATAATTAGTGGAGTATGAAATGATTGATTTAGATAATATAGCACCAGATCAGATTAAAACTGATATGCCTGATTTTAATCCCGGTGATCACATTCGCGTTCAGGTTAGAGTTGTTGAAGGCGATAAAGAAAGATTGCAATCCTTTGAAGGCGATGTAATAAGTATACGCGGCACAGGATTGAATAAAACATTTACAGTTAGAAAAATGTCGAGTGGTGTTGGTGTTGAAAGAATATTTCCTTTTAACTCACCTAAAATTGCTAAAGTTGAAGTGCTAAAACAAGGTGATGTTAGAAGAGCAAAACTTTATTACCTTAGAAATCTTTCGGGTAAAGCTGCAAGAATTAAAAGTAAAAAAGTATAACTCTAAATATTTTTGGAAGCCGCTAAATCCAGCGGCTTTTTTATTTTATGAAATCTAAAATATTACTTCCCCAAAATATTTTTTCTAAGATATTCTTATCTGAGTTAAAACTTAATGACGGCGATACGTTTGAATTTCATCCTGCTTCAATAATCGCAAAAAAATTATTACAGGAAGAAAATTCAGTTGGTCTGATACCCACTTTAGATTTACTTACATTTAAAGATTTGTATGTTTCTTCCAAGCTTGGGATTTCATTCAATGCGCTTCTTTCAAACTCCTATATTCATTTTAAAGAAGGGCAGGAAACTTTAGAGCAAATATTTCTTAAAGGCGATGTGACCACAAACGAGATTATTCTCAGCAAAATTCTTTTTAAAGAATTTTATGATGTTGATGTTACTCCATCACTTGTAAAAGATGAAAGCTGCTCACGCTAATGATAACATATTAATTGTTGGTGATGAGAATTATGAAAAAGAACTTTTTTTAAATGGATTAAGTTTTGCTGAAGAAATTATTGAGTTGATTGATTCACCTTATGTAAATTTTATTCTTGCCGGTTCATCAGAAGCTGTACTTAAACAATTTTCAAGTAATCACAGAGATAATTTTCTTAATGGGCATACTGAAAACTATAATGAATTGCTTAAGGGATTTACACCGACATCTCTTGATTTTATAAATGTGAATATCCAGCATATAGTTTTTGATTTTGAAGATCAGGATCTGGAAGCTGTAAAATCTCTTTTACAACTGCCATACTTCCACGGTATCATTAAAGATATGATTGAAGTTAAGTTTGTTTGAGTAAAATCCTGCGATTTTATTTTAACAGCATCATCTTTTTTGAATCTGAAAATCTGTTACCTATCTGCAATCTATAAAAATAAACTCCACTCGAATAGTCTTTTGAATTAAAATTGTACTCGTAATCTCCTTCTGGTAATAACATATTTGCAAGTACTTCAATTTCACATCCAAGGTGATCATAGACTTTTAATGTTATATAACTATCCTTCATTAATTTAAATGAAATATTGGTGCTTGGATTAAAAGGATTGGGATAATTTTGGAATAGTAAATAATTTGCCAGCATGGATTCATTCGACTCGCCTGTCCCTGAAGCTGTATCCCAACCGGCAAGACTTGCCCATAACCACCACGCAGCATAGGCCTTTAGATTTCCGTTTAGAGGTTGGCTGTGTGCTGCAGTGCACTCATACCAATCAACATTTAGGGTGTGTGAACTCTGCCAATCAATGGCCCAGTTTTTATCCAGACTTCCATTCCCGTCACTGTCATAATCACAATTATCATTTGCATATTTATCCAGATAATAATTTCCATCCGGATCATAAGATTCTATATCGTTAAAATCATATAAAATTTTTCCGTTTGCTACACAGTAGTTTCTAATTTGTTCATTTCTTTGATTTAAATTCCCATTTACGCCCGTTCCATCTAAATGTCCTGTCATATAAACAAATTTTACATTTGGATAATCGTTTTCTAATCCACTCATAAGGTTAAGATAGGTATTGATATTCTCTTCAGTTGCAGTACTAACTTGTCCGCACCAGGACCAAATTACAACATTAACCTCGCTATTATTCAAATCGTTTAAATAAATTCTTGTTGCGGCTTCCCAGGCAGTAAAATTTGGATTACCTAAGTCTGACGCACCCGAAAAAGCATAATCATCTATATCTAATGCACCATTTAAACCGCCTTCATTGAATGCATACTTGAGAATCCTTTCCAGTTTTCCAGACCATCCATTCCGGTAATTAGTTGGCTTCCATGAGATGTGTGTCCATATGCGATATGAAGTTTTGCTTTTGCTGAGTCAATCCACTCATCAGAGATAACAGTCAATTTTGCAATTGTATGATTTGCAATAATTGATTCTTGAGAAAATATGATGGATGAATTTGTTACAAATATTATTATTCCTAAGTAAAATATATTCTTCATTTATTTCCTTCAGAATTAGTTTGAAATTTGCTAAAGAAAATTTCAAACAAAATGCCAAATAGATTTAAAGTTATTATTATTTAAAGACGAAAATAGGAGAGATTTCCAAGAATATTTTGCTAATAAAACTTGTGGAATGTTAATTATACTTATTAAGCACGTATTTATTACAGTTAGGAAAGGTCAATTTGAATTTTATATTTGGAAGGGATTAATGAATATTTTAACTATTATAATTTATTATTTAATTAACTGCAGCCTGCATGTTCTAAGATAATCCTTGAATTGATTTCTTGTTGATATCACCTCATTATGAGCAAGATCTGTATTGATAAATATCAATCGATTATTTTTTAAATCATCAATCATTAATTGTGATTCTTTGGTTTTGAAATATGGAATTTCCCAGGCATCTAAATCATTCATTACGTTTTCCGATTCGCTTCTAGTTCCACCATTGTCCGTATAAATATTTATGAATCTCCCATTAAAATTTTCTATCCAGTGAACAAATTTTTCTGTTTGTCCATAAAGTGCATCAAATAAAATCACATCAGAAATATTTGGTGTTAAGCCGCCGCGCATTAAGCAAAAGGAAATAACTCTATATGCTCCACTATGTCCGGCTAAAATTATACTTCCAACTTTGTTGGATTTTATTTCCCCTTTTTCTTTTAAAAACATTATAACATCATCAATCAATTTCTTTAAGCCATCTTTTTCTTCTAACCGCCCGCCGTAAGAATCCGGAGAATTTTTTCGGACCTTCCGGAAAAACGAAGCTTGCATTAATATTGCTTTCACAAAATTGCTCTAGTAAATTAAACTGGGCACAAGCGCTGTCAATATTATTATTCCATCCGTGGAAATAGACAACTAAATTAGTTTCTTCATTAGGTTTGTAGCCTTCGGGGATAAATATCGCAACACTGCTGTCACTATAATGCTCTTGTGCAGAATACGTTTTATCGTCATAAACGTGTCCGCTTTTTCGATTGGGATGTGGAAAAGGTGCGGAAGAAAATTGAGGAACAAACATCTCTCCAAGATGCTGGTATCTTTCTGTAAGCGACTGTGAGAATGAAAAACCTGCTAAGGCAATGATAAGAAAAAAAACTAAAAAGAAATTGAATTTCATAATTGACTTTTTAATAAATGCACTTATTTATTTAGCTAAAAACAAAATTACGAAATGGTCAGTAGACGCTTTGAATTCAAATATTTTTTTATGATGTCATTCGCGCGTACTATTTCAGATTTTGTATTACTATTTCTTTCATTTGCAATAATTGTTAACTCAAGCATTTGAAGTGCCGATTTTATGGTAAGCATTGTTTCGTTTGTTAACATACCATTTATAGGATAAAATATTCTTTTTTCTTCGCCGCGTCTTGACCATGGAAGTTTTTTTCTCTCAAAACTTCCTATGGCAACAGAAGCATAAGTATAATTTCTAAATTCACGCTCGACAGTTTGCTTAAGTAAATTCCACTTAGATATTTTCCTTGTTATTTCCTCAGCGCCAAATGTTAAAAATGGTTTCCCCATATAAATTGTTGCAGTCTTTTTTATTGGATCAAAGGAATACATTTTATGATTAGAAGGCATCCCAGGTATGAATATAAGTTTTTTACAATGCAATCTTGGATTGCTATGCATTAAGGCAATTCGTTCGGAAGTATTATAAAGTCTCTAACCTCTGACTTATTCTTAGTATTAACTAAAGCGATAAAATAGGGCATTTTATTTTTCAAAATGCTGTCAATACTAGACTTTTTGTTATTAATTATCGTACTGGGTTTTCTAGTTGATTGTGATTTTGTCTGAACCCAGAATATTAATTTTAAATTTGGAACAAAGTATTTGGATTCTTCTTCAAAACCAACACAAAGGAAATCTGATTCAACCCTATCGTCGTGGCCACGGATTGGAACTGTAATAGCATACGGACTAAGAAAAACTGATGTAATGTACTCTGCTCTTCTGCCGTAGTCGAATGCAATGATTGTATTGCTCATAAATTCCTCTCTTTTATACGGCTATAATAGTAAATCTCGAAATTATTTTACTTTGCTACTATAGATCATTTGATTGCAATATTTTTATTTTTGGCAGACTAATGCACAGTCACTGAGTGTTTTGTAATTGTCAATTCAAATAAAGATTCAAAACCCTGTGAGATATTTACTGGAGGGAATTGTAAAATTATGAAGACAATTAATTTCATTACACTTTCTTGATCGTTGATCTATTGAACTGATTTTCCGACTTCCACACTTTGGGCATATACTACCCTGAGTATAGTTAGTACTTTTTTTCGGGCCGCTAGCACAGTGAATACATAAATAATAATTTTCCACTCTAATAATGCATTCTCTACTATCTATGATTTCCCTACAAGCCCAGCAGTGACTAAGATAAATGTTAAAATCATGATTGGGTTCTCGATTAGAACAAGAAACAATTGTTTGATTATACGCTGCAAGGTGCTTCGAATATTTTCGATTTGGAATCATCGTTTCAGTACAATAAGAACATTTTAATCTCGATCTTATCTCATTTAGCCTGTTTATCCACCCGCAAAACTTTGGGACATACTCAAAACTATTAGAAAGATCATGAAGAGAGGGTACAATTCCTGAATATTCAAGTAATTCAATCAATGACCATTTTTCCCAACTCAAATTCATATCTGGATACAACCTAGCGCCAAACAAATTCCAATAATCTAAATTAGTATCACTAATCTCTGATAATGGATTACATTTACCTTTGCCTCTTGGACAGAAAAATCTTGAAGTTCTATTTTTGCCAGAAACCCTATCTTCTTCTGTCGGCCAAGGTTTTGTTTCGCAATATTCAACCAGTTGAGAGCTACAATCAGGTAATAAAGGATAAAAATCTAAACTTTCATCAGAATCCCAAGCTTTTTCGATTACAAATTCCTGTAATAAATTATGGGCCTTTTCGAAAGCAACAGTTCCCTCCGTTTGATTATTTTTTGCCTGAAGTAATAAAGTTGTTACTTTTACTTTTATATCGGTTTCTTCAGAATTATTCCATAGAAATTCAATCGATTTTCCTTCTTTAAGAGAACGATAAATCAGATACATTTTGGTTTTACTATTTAAATCTTGCCAGATTTGATTGAGTGGAGTTTTTCCATCCCAAATTATTTTAGCATGTCGTTGTGGATTAAGTAATGGCAATGTTTTTTTACTGAGCACAAAAATATCATCACTCAATAGAATTAACATTTCTTGTTGATCATTTGCGTTTGTAGCTATAACTAGATCTTCAATTTCCTTAATATTATTTTGGTTATATACTTTGGTTTCAAGCAACAGTAACAGTTTTGTTTTTTGTTGGAGTAACGGCCATATTAAAGTATCTAACAATATATCCTTGGGTATTAAATTGAACCATTCCTCATCTTCAAGAGTAAAATTAGTTCCTGTATATTTTTTACAAATTTGATCAATAAACTCCCGTCGTTGGTTTGCTTTATCACCATAATCCGGTATAAGATAAAGCTTATTCAATATTGCAAAATGTTTTGATAATGGGAGTTCATTTCTAATATCTTTATAAATCTCATAATATTTCTGTGGTAACTGATCATATAATGTATCATCCTTTAATGATGGAATAAGTCTCACGCATTCTAAAAATTTATCATGTTGCATATTTTCAGATTCCATCAAGATATTTTTTTTAATTAATTCAAATTGACGATCAGAACTGAGTTTTTTTATAAGGTCTGGTCGTTTTTCATATACTTTCTCTGGTAACCGATTCCAAGCATCACTCGCTACGAAAAAGTTAGTATTTGTAAATGATTCAAATTCATCAATTAAAGCATCAATATTTTTGGATTCCCTTAAATATTCTTCCAACATTTTTTTAATTATAATAATGTAATTATCGTTATCGAGTTTAATTCTATAATGTTTATATCTTGTTAAATATTTTTGGGGAATTCTTTGGAAATAGTGTTGACCAAATGTAGTAGTTCCCCTAATACTTTCTAAAACTTCTTCCATCAATCCTAATCCTTCTTCTTCAGAAGTTTCGTTTAAATTTAATAATCTCAGACAAACTTCTGCTCTTGAATCATTATCCAAAATAGTTCTGAGATCAATATTATTTTTAAAGAATTTAGGATCTAAATTTTTGATAAAATTTTGTTTTTGGATGTCGTCTTGGATGGTAACTAATTTCTCTTTTAAAATTGATAAAGCATCAGGAAATGGTAATTTTTCTAAATAAACAGATAATGCTTGTATCCAATATTTCGATTCTGATTTCTCCGAGAGTGATTTAATCAAATCATCTGATTCATCGTCGATCACTTTTACATCTATTGCTTTTTCCAAATTCTTTCGTGCATTAAGTGCAACTTCATAAGTCACAATTTTCCCCTCTTTGAATTTTTTTGGATTGGAGGTGATATCATTAATATTAACAAAAATCTCTTTGCCATTCTCTTTTATTATTAGTCCATAGTTATTTTTGCTTTCAAACGATTTTACGAATCCAATTTCTCTCATCATTCCCTTATTTTTTATAGTCTATTTTTGTTTGTTACGAATAATTCCAAATAGTTACTTGGTAACTTAATAATCATATTTATAGGCGATTCAAAGCATCGCCCTAATAAAATACAAATCTAAATTTCTACGTGGCTAACACTAATTACATTTGTATTTTCACTTATCTTCTTAAGCATCTCAGCGGTGGCGGCGTTTTGTATCTGCAATGTACAGTAAGCTGCTACCCCACCTTCAAAAATTATATTCTCAATTTCTTCAATATTAATGTACTTCGGTTAATTTAGTTGTTAACCTTGTTGTCAACCACTCCGCTTTGAACGTAATGTTTAATAATATTTATTGTTTCTTCAGCAACCGCATCCTGTGCCTGTTCTGTAGATGCTGCCAATGTGGTGCGTTACATATATGTTCGGATTATTTTGCAGTTTTGAAGAAACCTCACCGGATTTAGCTTCAGGTTCACCTTTAAATACATCAACAGCAACACGCAGATTTTTTTCTTTAATTGCTTCAAGAAGATCATCTTCAACCAGAACATCCTGACGGGATGTGTTGATAAGGTAAGCTCCGTTCTTCATATAGCTGAGAATTTGTTTATTGATCAATCCTTTTGTTTGCGGAGTTGCGGGCAGGTGTACCGATACAATATCACATTGTGGAAGAAGTTGATCCAATTCATTAATAAGTTTTATCTGAACTCCTTCAACAGGTACAACATCTTTTCCTAAAACCGTCATTTCAAAAGCAAGTGCGCGTCTTGCAACTTCTTTACCAATATTACCAACCCCGATAAGACCGAGCGTTTTACCTTTTAATCCTTTACCCTTAGAATACTTATCCTTATTCCAAACGCCTTTATTAAAATCAGTAACGTTATCGGGTATAAAACGATCAAGTGAAATCATTAACCCGATTGCGAGTTCTGCAACTGCAACTGAATTCATACCGGGGCAGTTAGCAACAGCGACTTCTTTTTTATTTGCTGCAGCAATGTTGATATTATTTACACCGGAACCTGCGCGAATAATAAGCTTAAGTTTGTTGCTATTGTTTATGGTTTCTTCGTTAACCACTGTTGAACGAACAATAACTATATCAGCATCTTTTGCTGCTTCTGGAAGATCTTTCTCTCCAAGTTTTGCATTGTAAATTACTTCAAGATCAAGGTCTTTCATTTGCTGGATATACTTATCCGGAAATTTATCTGCTACTAATACTTTGCTTTTCATTTTAACCTCTTTGATGAATTTATTTTCAGTAATATGCTCACACTGTTCAGCATCGTCGATAGTGTGACTGTGCATCCTTCGAACCAAGCTCAGGATGACTAATTGGTTTTTTAATTATGGTTTTCCCGGAAACGATTCTACAAATTTAATCTTTAATATCAGGGAATGACTCTACGATTTTTACTTTTACATCAGGAAAAGATTCTACTATTTGCCACTCACCGCAATCATCAGGAAAAGAATTTACAAGTTTTACTTTAAGATCAGGAAATGATTCTACAATTTGAACTGTGATATCCGGGAAAGATTCAACAAACTCTACTTTTCCATTAAGTGGAAAATCTTTGAATGTACAAGATTCAAAATCAATTTTATTTTTGTCTTGAGCAACTATAAAAGAATTTAATGTTGCAATAAAAACAATTAAATAAATATATTTTAAATATGTTTTCATTTTTTTTGTCATTCCCGCGAAAGCGGGAATCTATAACCTCTAATACAAAATGGATTCCCACTTTCGTGGGAATGACATATATCAATTTTCACAATAAATAAAACTCAATTTACTAAATATAAAAAAGATTGCTTCGTTGTTGAATTTCTCGCAATGGACTCTATTTTAACATTGGAATTTTTACATTCCATTTTTTTGCGTTATCAATAGCCTGTTTATATCCTGCATCTGCATGGCGCATAATGCCCATACCAGGATCATAAGTAAGAACGCGTTCCAATCGCTCTTCTGCTTCTTTTGTGCCGTCTGCAACCACAACCATTCCTGCATGAATTGATTTTCCAATTCCAACTCCGCCGCCGTGATGCACAGAAACCCAGCTTGCACCTCCAATAGCATTTAGACAGCGCATTAAGAATTGGCCAATCTGCAATTGCATCACTGCCATCCATCATTCCTTCAGTTTCCCGGTTTGGTGAAGCAACCGAGCCGCAATCAAGATGATCTCTTCCGATAACGATTGGTGCCTTAACTTTTCCGTCAGCAACAAGCTGGTTAAAAATCTTTCCCATCTTTGCGCGCTCTCCATACCCTAGCCAGCAAATACGTGCTGGCAATCCTTGAAAGTGCACTTTCTTTTGTGCCATATCAATCCAGTTGAGTAAAAGTCTGTTATCCGGAAAAGTTTCTTTCACAGCCTGATCAGTCACATAAATATCATTTGGATCACCACTTAATGCAGCCCAGCGAAATGGACCTTTCCCGTCACAAAATAGTGGACGAATAAACTCTGGAACAAAACCTGGGATATCAAAAGCATTTAATAATCCGTTTTCTTTTGCTTCACCGCGAATGTTATTCCCATAATCAAAAACTATTGAGCCGCGTTTTTTAAATTCTAACATTGCTTCTACATGCTTTACAACTGTCTTGCGTGAAAGAGAAATATATTTTTCAGGATTAGATTTTCTTAAATCAAGCGCTTCTTCAAAACTAATTCCCATTGGAACGTAACCATTTAACATATCATGAGCAGAAGTTTGGTCTGTTACAACATCAGGAATAATTCCACGCTTTAAAATCTCGTGATGAACTTCACCAGCATTACCAACCAAACCAACTGAAATTGCTACTCCTTTTTGCTTTTGCATCTAGAACAAGTTTTAATGCTTCATCAAGATTATCAGTAATTACATCAGTATAACCGGTATCAATTCTTTTTTGAATTCTTGAACGATCAACATCAACACCGAGAAAAGCAGCTCCATTAAATGTAGCGGCAAGTGGTTGAGCGCCACCCATTCCACCTAAACCCGCAGTTAAAACAAACCTGCCTTTTAGTGAGCCGCCAAAATACTTTTTAGCAGCTTCAGCAAATGTTTCGTAAGTGCCCTGTAAAATTCCCTGAGTGCCGATGTATATCCAGCTTCCTGCGGTCATTTGTCCGTACATTGTTAAACCAAGCTGTTCAAGTCTGCGGAACTCATCCCATGTAGCCCAATCAGGAACAAGCATTGAGTTTGAAATTATAACTCGTGGTGCATTTGTATGTGTTTTAAAAATTCCAACGGGCTTACCTGATTGGACTAAAAGTGTTTCATCATTTTCTAGGTTCTTCAATGAATTAATAATTGCTTCATAAGCGTCCCAATTTCTAGCAGCTTTTCCACTTCCGCCATAGACAATTAGTTCTTCAGGATTTTCGGCTACATCGGGGTGAAGGTTATTCATCAGCATACGCATTGCAGCTTCCTGTATCCAACCCTTACATGTTATTTCTGTTCCTGTTGGGGCGATAATATTTTTTATTTTTGCAGCCATTTCTAATCCTTAAAATACTTTTCTAATAAACTATCATATTGTTTAAACAAAGATTTGTAAACCCATTTTATTAAAAACCAACTTTTGTTCATTTTCTTCTTCATGAACTCAGAATTTTGTTTTAGCTGATGCGTTAATCTTATTTTTTCATCTTTTGTAAACTTTACAATGCCATCACCTTGATTTAACTTTTCTATTATCGAATTAAATGCTTTTTCCTCTGCGAAAAACTTGCTATTACCAGACATCTGTTTAAGAGCCTGTTTAGAAAAGTTTATGAGTAGTTTTTTTTCATTCTTATCGAATTCAAAATTATAGTTAGTGAATAGTTTTTTCATTTTCTCCTTTACCATTATTAAACGATAATATTTTTTCTCTCATTTTTTGATAACCGGGTTTGATAACATTATAAATGTAATGTAGTCTTTCTTTGTAAGGAATAAAAGCTGATTTCATAGAGTTGAGTGTAATTTTTTCAAAATCCTCAAAGTTTAAATTGAAGTATTCAATAGCTGTTAAAAATTCCTTTGTCATCGTTGTGTCACTCATCAGTCTGTCATCTGTGTTTAGTGTAACTCGGAATTTTTCTTTATACAAAATTCCAAATGGGTGATTTTCAATTTTATCAACCGCTCCGGTATGAACATTTGAGAGAAGACAAATTTCCAATGGAATTCTTTTATCCAGAACATATTGGGCAAGTTCGCCAAAACTTAAAACATTTCCATTTGCATCAAGTACAATATCTTCCAGCAATCTTGTTGCATGTCCAATCCTGTGTGCACCACACCATTGAATTGCCTGCCAGATTGAGTCTTTACCGAAAGCTTCACCAGCATGAATAGTAATATTAAAGTTTGCTCTTTGGATGTACTGAAAAGCTTCTATGTGTTTTTTGGGAGGATAGCCGCCTTCTTCACCGGCAAGATCAAAACCAACCACGCCATCATTTCGGAAATTCACGGCAAGCTCTGCGATATCTAAAGTATCTTTCATATTACGCATTCCACAAAGAATTACTCCAAAACCAACCCCGAATTCCTTTTTGCCTCTCTCTAATCCAGCAAGGACAGCATTAACAGAATCTTCGTAATACAATCCTTTTATCCTGTGGTAAACAGGGGCAAATCTTGTTTCAACATAAACAACACCATCATTATGCATATCTTCAATCATTTCGTATGCAACACGTTCAAGACCCTCTTTAGTTTGCATTACAGCAGTTGTATGTTCAAATCCTTGAAGATATTCAACAAGATTCCCTTTATTAGCCCCGCGATGAAACCATTTACCAAGCTCAATTGCATCCTTTGTGGGAAGTTTTTTGTACTTTAGTTCTTCAGCAAGTTCAATAATTGTCTGTGGTCTAAGCCCACCATCAAGATGATCATGAAGCAATACTTTTGGTATGGTTTTAATAATTTGTTCAGTATTCACAAAAAACCTTTATTTGTTACTAAAAAATATCCTTTTAAGCAGGTAAAATCAATTTAGATAGAAGTTTTAACACTAAAGAAATGGATAAATATTTTATAAAATGTTTGTATCTTTGAACCATAAAATTACAATTCTAATAAATATGGAAATTAATTTTTTACATAAATCGGAGAAAAAATGAAACATTCAAAACTGTTCGTTATAGCGTTCTTAATGCTAAGTATGATTTTCGTTGGTTATCAATGCGGTTCAACTGAAATAACCAGTGCTAAATTATACATACAACAGAAAAACTGGGTGAAAGCAATTGATGTATTACAAAAAGAAATTTCTAAAAACCCAAATAGCGATGAAGGTTATTATCTTTTAGGATATGTTAATGGTGAGCAAACTGATTTTGAAGCAATGATTCAAAACTATGATAAGTCTTTAGCGATAAGTCAAAATTTCGCCAAAAATATTAATGATTCTAGAAAATACTTTTGGGCACAAGCATTTAATCGTGGAGTAAATTACTATCAAAGAGGTGTTAAATCCACTGACACAGATAGTGCAGAAGTATACTACAACAAATCTATTGCTGATTTTAAATCTGCATTAAATATTGAACCGGATTCTACCGATACTTACAAAAATCTTGCTTTTGTTTACTTAAGCAAAGGTGATAATGTTGCAGCAATAGACCCATTACAAAAGCTAATTGACAAGGAAAAAGCACTTGATGGATACAAATTTTTAGGAGAGATTTATTTTGTAAACGGAACCAATTTTAAAAATCAGGGTAATATTGAAGAAGCTAAAGTTGAGTTTAATAAAAGCATTGATGTGTTAGAAGAGGGTTTAAAACAATATCCAAATCAGTCAGATCTTTTATTAACCCTTTCAAACGCTTACATAGGTGCTGATCGTACCAGCGATGCTATCGAACCATTTAGAAAAGGTGTAGAAGCTGAACCTGAAAACAAATATTACAGATATAATTATGGTGTGCTTCTATTAGGTATAAATGATTTTAAAGGTGCTGAAACACAATTTATAAAAGCTATTGAATTAGATCCTGGTTATGATAATGCTGTTTATAATCTTGGAGTTACTTATCTTAAGTGGGGAGCATATCTTAATAAAAAATCTGATGAAGAAGGTAAATTTTCCGATGAATACAAAGAAAAATATCAGTTGGCATTACCATATCTAGAAAGAGCTGTTCAGATGAAAGATGCTAATGCACAAACCTGGGAACTTCTTGGAAGAGTTTACTCTGTACTTGGTATGAAGGATGACGCAACTAATGCATTCAAAAAAGCAGATGAAATGAGATAATAATTTATGGACCCGAATAAACAACCACAGGGACAACAGATAAATATTGAGCTTGGTGAGAAGGAAGCAGAAGGAATATATTCCAATCTTGCTATAATTTCACATTCACCGGCAGAGTTTATAATTGATTTTACTCGAATTGTGCCGGGTGTGCCAAAAGCAAAAGTTCATGCAAGAATTATTACAACTCCGCAGCATGCAAAAATGTTGATGAAAGCTTTGAAAGATAACATTGATAAGTTTGAGTCAAAGTTTGGAGAAATAAAAATTGATTCTTCACCAAGCCAGATGTTTGGTTTTGTTCCACCTAAAAGCGGTGAAAAAGTAAACTAGACTTTTTCTTGGATTATTTTAAGAGCCGATCTTATTTGATCGGCTTTTTTATTTTTAATAATTAAATTTCTCAGAATTTATTTAGAACAATTGCCGAGTATAATTTATTTTTAATAATAAATAATTTGCTCTCATAACCATTTGGCTAAAGATGGAAGATTTATAAATCAAATTTATTGTTTAGCTCGCCAAAGATTAATAGCAGCCGCAATCATAAATATAAAGTTAGCAAACCATGCGGTAATAATTGGATTCAGTGATCCGTTCTTACCAAATGCCTGGCTTACCTTCATAAAAACCAAATATAAAAAAGTTACAAGAATATTAAGTCCAACTTGTGAGGCGATCCCACCTTTTCTTTTGTTAGCAGAAATTGGTAACCCAAATAAAACGACAATAACACTGGTTACAGCAAAGGCAATTCTTGAATGATATTCAATTAAAGTAGATGTAGGGTCGTTACCAGCCCTGGATTGTGATTTGATCAGCTCGCTTAATTCAGAAAGATTCATTTCTGTCGGTCTTGTTTGCTTTTGCAGCAAATCGGCGGGGGAGAAGTTCAAGTCATTTATTTCAAGAGTCGTAAAATAATCTGCCTTTTGTTGTCTGCCGTAAAACTCTCTTTTTATTCCATTTTGGGCTATCCAGATGTTCTTTAATGTATCGAATGATAATGAAACTGCGTCAATTCTTGACTTCATCTGTTCAGGATTTTTTATATCAAAATCCTGTATGCTTACTTTACTAGCACGGTTAGAATTATTATCAAAGTAAGAGATACTTACAATTCTTTGTTTCGAATCCTGGAAATAAATATTACTACCTGTAAAATTTATATTTTTCTTAAGATACTCTTGTTCAATATTTAGTTTAGTTTTATTGGCCATTGGAACAATGTAACCACTAAAATAAATTGATAAGCAACTTATAATTAAAGTTGTTATTAGAAATGGGAGCATAAATCTGAATAAACTTACACCGCTTGCTTTTATTGCGGTTAACTCGCTAAGGTTAGCAGCTTTGCCGGCTGTAAACAATGCCGCAAACAATACTCCAACTGGAGTCATCAACTTGACTATTTCAGGTGAAAAAACGATGTAGTAATGAATAATTTTTAATGCCGGTACACTTTGATCAATAAAGTCATCAAGATTCTCCATAGCATCGATTACAATAAAAATAATTGTAAAACCAAGTAAGCCAAACGCTATAGTTTGAATAAATTGCTTGATTAGATATTTATCAATTATTTTCATCTTCAACAATCAAATTTTTTTGTCTGAACTTTTTAGGAACAAGTTTATAAAAGAATGTGAATGATATTGTTTTAACTTCTTTATTAGTTTTGATTGTCAAAATAATTCCTACAATTCCTAAAACTATATTAGCTGCCCACATTCCAATGAATGGAGAGAAGAAACCCCGCTCAGATAATTTTTCACCGCCAATTAAGAATGCCCAATAGATAAGAAAAAAGAATAAACTTATTCCAGCTGCAACACCAAATCCACCTTTGCGTACCATTATTCCCAGCGGAGCTCCAATTAGCATAAAAATAATACAAGCACCCGGCAAAGCATATTTTTTATAAATTTCAACTTCATACTTTTCAACTTCACGTTCAGCCCAGTCTGTGCGATTATTGTTGGACATAATAATATTTTTTAGTGTACGAACTCTATCTATGGCCCGAAAGTACATTAGATCAGGGTTATTACCCGTATTAGTTTTTTTTAGTTGTTTAGAAGTGATGCTATCTAAAAACATAAGCTTGTAAGTTTCTGTGAAGGAAGTTTTTTTATAATCATTTAAAATAATTTTTAGACTATCAGATATGACTTGCATATCATTAACACTAAGTTCTCTTTCGCCGCGCGATGTTGGTCCAGATTGCTGAAAAGAAAACTGGTCGCCATTCATTGTAATTATGTGTTTTTTAAACTCAAGTTTTCTGTACATAGTTGTATTCTGCACATCTGATTCATGTATTTCTCCATGATATAAATCCATTATAAGCTTAGACTGATCTTTAGAGAAAAATATTTTTCCGCTATCAGCAGTTACAACATTTACCTTAGCACCGTTGGAATAATCATAAATAGTGATTTGATATAACCAATTAGAATTCTGATTAATTGAACGCACCAATATTGCATAGTTATCAACTTCCTGCGAGAAAAATCCTGGTTCAAGCGAGAGAGTAGGTTTTGTTCGGGAAATATCACTCATTAATATTTTTGCTTGATGATTTGCATCTGGTAAAACATCATTATTAAACTGAAATAATAGAAGTGCAACCACAATACTTGCTAAAAATGGTGGAAACATCATCTTGTATAAACTTATACCCGATGATTTCATTATTGTCACTTCATTATTCTGGCTGAGATTTCCGAATGCCATTAAAGTTGAAACAAGTGAAGCCATCGGAACAACAAGAACAACCATCCAGGAAAGATTAAAAACAATTAACTTTGTTATAACCCAGCTATCAAGACCTTTACCCACAAGTCGGTCTGCAAATTTCATCATAAATTGAAGCAAAAAAACACATATCAATGTAATTAATGAGAAAACAAACGGAATAAAGTGAGCCTTTAATATGTAGCGGAATAAAATCATTAATCAAAGATAACTAAGGCATAAAAGTTTAACAAGAAATACATTTATGCGTGTTAATATTGTTAATATTCTTATATTTACACTCCAGAAAAAATTTATTGATGATACGAGTACTCTTTACATTCACATTAATTTTAGTTTCATTTTGTCCTATATTAATTGCACAAAATGAAAAAACAAGTTTATTGGCGGATAAAAATTATCCACTTTGGTTAAAAACCAACCGCAGTAGAACAGATCAAACGTCAGGTATAACCTTTATAAAAAATGAATGCGGTGTAAAATATTTTCTTCTTGCTGATGATATCGGGGTAATACATTTACTAAAAATAAAAGAGGATACTATACTTACTATAAATAGTATTCCTTTTTCTGATTCAGTTCAAAAATTTATAGGTAGTTTTCCAAAAGCTGATTTTGAAGAAATTATTTATGATCGAGTTGAAGATTCGTACTATCTTTCAATTGAGGGAAATGGAAAAGAATTCAAAAAGTATGTTGGAATATATAAGATAGAATTTAGCGGATCTGAAATTGAAAATGACACCGTCACTTCACTTCAAAAATTAATCTTTAATCCAGAAGAAGAATTTTTAAAGTATACAGACTTCAACATTGGTTTTGAGGGTGTGGCGGTTGACGAAAACTATTTTTATTTAGGTTTAGAGGGATTTAAACGTGATAAGTTATTTGCTGATTCTACAATAATCTTTATTGCAAGAAAATCAAATAAAAAAATAATTAAAGAAGTAAGTACAAAAAATATTGATGTTCAGACCATTTGTGGTTTATTTTCGGATGAAAATTATTCACTTTGGGGTATTGATAGAAACGACAGAAAAATATTTCACATCAATTTTGATGAAGACTTTAACATTAAAACATTTGCTAAATTCGAGTGTTCAACCGCTATTCCCGGTTATCTTGAATTGAATTATTTTCCTTCATTAGAGAGTATAACAATTGATGATGAAAAAAACCTGTACCTTATAGATGATCCGTGGAAAGAAATGTTTGTGCCCGAGCAAGAAATTTTAGATAAACTTGACAGTAAAACAATAAATAATTTCAAAGAATATATTCCAACAATATTCAGATACAAAATAAAACACTCTTAAGGAGAAAAATAATTGGAAGAAGTGATTGGTTTCATTGAGCATAACAAGGATAGGTACGTTGATGAACTTAAAGAATTTTTAAGAATACCAAGCATCAGTACTTTAGCCGAAAATAAAAATGATATGCAGATTGCTGCAAAGTTTGTTGCAGATAAATTAGGGAATGCAGGATTAAATAAAATTGAAATTATCCAGACTGAGGGTCATCCATTAGTTTATGGTGAATGGCTTGGTGCACCCGGAAAACCAACAGTTTTAATTTACGGACATTATGATGTACAACCTGTTGATCCGATTGATCTCTGGTCATCACCTCCATTTGAGCCGACAATAGTTGGTGATAATATATATGCTCGAGGAGCTACAGATGATAAAGGGCAAATGTACATGCACATCAAAAGTGTTGAAGCATACTTTAAAACAAACGGCAGTCTACCGGTTAATGTAAAGTTTTTAATTGAAGGTGAAGAAGAAATTGGAAGTGCAAACTTATCTGTATTCCTAAAAAATAATACCGAACTTTTAAAATGTGATGCTGTTTTAATTTCTGATACAGCTTTATTCGCTCCTGGCGTTCCAACAATAACATACGGATTGCGCGGGATGTGTTACATGGAAATTGAAGTTACAGGTCCTTCCTGTGATCTACATTCAGGTACATTTGGCGGTGGAGTACCAAATCCAATAAATGTTCTTTCAAAAATAATTTCTCAGTTAATTGATAAAAATGGAAAAATTACAATTCCTGGATTTTATGATGATGTTCTAAAATTATCTAAAAAAGAAAGAGAAAATTTTAAAGCACTTAAATTTTCTGAGAAAGAATGGGGTAAAGCTATAGGTTTAAAACATCTTACTGGTGAAAAAGGCTTCACTACATTAGAACGGACATGGGCTAGACCATCATTAGATTGTAATGGTATCTGGGGTGGATTTATTGAACAAGGAGCAAAAACTGTTATTCCTTCTAAAGCTTCAGCAAAAATAAGTATGCGTCTGGTTCCTCATCAGGATCCAAAGAAAATTGCAAAACTTTTTGAAAAACACATTAAAAAAATTACTCCAAAAGAAGTTAGTGTTAAAGTAACCAATTTACAGGGCGGATCCCCTGTTATTACGTTATTAGAGGATAAAGGTACAATTGCGGGTGCTAAAGCTATGCAGTTAGCTTTTGGAAAGAAAACAATTTTTATGAGAGAAGGTGGATCAATTCCGATTGTTGTTGAGTTTGCAGATAAACTTAAAGCAACTCCTGTTCTTATGGGACTTGGACTGAATTCGGAAAACCTTCATTCGCCAGATGAGCATTTTAATCTTAATAATTTTCAATTAGGTATAAAAAGTTCAGCTTATTTTCTAAATGAATTTTCCAAATAGTTGTTTTATTCTAAGATTTGTCTGATTTTATTTAGCCTCAGAGTTTATTTTTTGGATATTCTGAGGCTTTTTTATTAAAAGCTTGAGGGCATAAATATTGCACGTTTAAAGTTTCTATGATAAGAAACATTAAATTATCGTCACTAATTTATCCTATAATTCTTCTTATTCTGTTTCTGTTATTAAGTTGTGAACACAAAACCGATAAACAAAACAGTAAGATAAATTATAATGAGCAAGCAGCTTTTGATCAGAATAAAGATGCTGATATACAGAAGTATAATTTGGAGGTAAAGAAAAGGCAATCAAATGAAAGATTTCCTTGTGATACGATTTCAGTTATTCAGCATATCTTCGATACATATCCTGCCGGTACTTATTTACTGGAATATGATCGTACCGATACTTATAATATCCCCAAACCCGCTATCATATACTATACAGACAAAAATAGAAATAAATTTGTTTTTACTGTTGTAGCGACTTCCAGAGCCGGTGAACGGTTAATTGAACCATCAAATATTATTGGTTACGATCAAAGTTTCATCGATCTGGATAGCACCAAACTTGGTACCCCATTTATTTATCTTGTTTTGTTTGAGTGTATTGGTGATAGATTTATCAAACAATGGGAAGCCCCAATTCCATCGCACGGAGGATTTAATAGCATAACCCTTAAAAAGTGGAGTTTTAATGGAACCGAGTATTTAGAAAATAATTTCCATTATGCTCAAGGTGTGGGACATATTAACTATAATTACTTTTTAGTTGATAATATCAGAGAATTCCCCCATTTATTAATGACATATTCTGGAACAAATTTTAAAAGAACATTGGCAAATGTTAATAATGATAAGTTTCCGGATTATTATGAACATATTTTTTACAATTTAAATGATAGAGTATATTCAAAAGATTCCGTCGCTTTCAAATGGAGTGAAAAGGATAGGCTTTACTACAACACACACAACTTCAAGCAAACACGCCGTTACTAATTTTTTCATTATCTTTGCATACGGAAAATTCTCACTTTCTTATCCGAAATTCAGAAGTTTTATATTGGAGAAATAATGTTCGAGGCGAATAATTTTAATTCAGACATGTCATCATTTTTTGTATCATTAGGTGCTAACATGGAGTTGGTCAATGAGGTAAATTATATAAAAAATTTTACTTCGGTTGAAGATGAACTTTACAGCATTTATAATGGCGTAGCTTTAAAATTTAAAAACACATCCTCAATTATTGAGTTGAAAGGAACAGATTCACTGGATTTCCTTCATAGAATATCTACAAACTCTATGAAAGATCTTGACAAAGAAGAAGTAAAGAAAACAATTTTTACATCCGAAAAAGGAAGAATTATTGGCATTGCTACAGTACTTAACTTTGAGAGCCATATTCTATTAATGACTAGTATACATAGCAAGCAAAAAGTAATGGGCTGGCTGAACAAGTACATTATTGGTGACGATGTAAAACTTAGCGATGCTAGTCATCGGTTTAATTTAATAGAAGTAATTGGCCCCCAAACACAATCATTCTTATCATTGTTTGTTGGTGATACAATAAATATGGTTACAGATAATTCATTCAAAGTTGTAAGTGCTGATGGAGTTTTATTCTTTCTTGCAAAACTTAAGGACGATAAAGGATTGATTAAGTATTGGATACTTGCCGAACAAGAAAATGCAAAAAAGCTTGTTAAAAATATGATTGAAAACAAAGGTCCGTTTGATTTTAGTCTGATCGGTGAAGATGCATATAGTGCATACAAAATTGAAAATGGAATTCCATCTGACCCTAATGAATTAAATGATAATTTTAACCCCCATGAAGCAAGAATAATTGATCTTGTTGACTTTAAAAAAGGATGCTACATTGGACAAGAGGTTATTGCAAGATTGGATACCTATGATAAAGTTCAAAAACAATTAGTAGGATTATGTTTTTCTGATTCGATTGAAACTAATGAAAAGTTTTCTTTGCTGGATGATCAACAGAATGAGGTTGGAGTAGTAACGTCAATTGCCTATTCACCAAAGATTAAAAAGAATATCGCATTAGGATATATTAAAAAATCATTAGCAGTGCAGGGGACAAAAATTACAGCTAAAAACGGAATCAACTCTACGGAAGCGACAGTCCATGAGCTTCCCTTTAAGAAATAAATTGTGATGAAGATTTACACTAAGACAGGTGATAAAGGTGAAACAGGATTATTTGGAGGTGAACGGGTTTCTAAAAGTACATCCAGGTTAAACGCTTATGGAACAATTGATGAGTTAAATTCATTTATTGGATTAGCAATAACAGAGATTCAGTGCGGTGATATAAAGAATATTCTCATTGATCTGCAAAACAAGTTATTTGTTGTCGGATCAGATTTAGCAACACCAGAAACTGAAAAAAATAAAAAACTTAAGATTACCCGAACACCGGATTCATACATTTTAGAAATTGAAAAAATTATTGATAGATTTGATTCGCAGCTTGATGAACTAAAGAATTTTATTTTGCCCGGTGGTTCAAAAGGAGCTTCTTTATTGCATGTTTGCAGAACAATATCGCGCCGTGCTGAAAGAGAGGTTGTAACATTAAAAAATACAGAGCAAATTGGTAACAACATTGTTATTTTTTTAAACAGGTTATCAGACCTGTTTTTTGTTCTTTCACGTTTTGAGAATAAGCACTCAAACATTCCAGACACAAAATGGATTCCTTAAAATTTGTTTGCAAACTGCAAACTGCCTATTGATTAGGGGGTGAATTTTGGTTTCGACGGGATTAAAGAGGCTTAGAACTGCGTACCGTGTTCCCCGAATACACGTTAATGAATTGGGAAAAAACAATAACTGGCGAATTAATTACGCCTTAGCTGCTTAATTAATAGTTAACAGCCGTTCAACTTAAACTCTTGTGCCGGAATAAGATTGAACGTCGCTTAGGTACAATAGCTGATTCTGTCGCTTGTGCAGAAAAAGTGAATTTAACAGCAAGCTGACTTTAAGTGATCTTTGTCTGTTTGGCAGCTTAAAGTCAAAAATGAAACAGACTATGTATGTAGACGTTCTTTGGATCTTAATTTCGGACGCGGGTTCGACTCCCGCCACCTCCACCAGGCTTCGTTTTGAGCTTGCGAAAAACGAAGACTATTACGGCGAAGCTGAAAGCGAAGCCGAAACTGATATTAAAAATAAATGAAGCTCAAAACTACGCCCCGGTGAACCAAAAAAAATAATATTTTGAGCTTGCGAAAAACGAAGACTGTTGCGGCGAAGCTGAAAGCGAAGCCGGCATTTTCCATTAAAAGATTATTTGCTCAAAACTTTGCCTCTGTGAACTAATTAATCAATAAATATTTTATAAATTGTATTATTACGTTTACATACTTCAAAATACAAAATTTGAAGAAACATTCTACACGGGCTTTACAACCGATCTAAAAAAGAGATTAGCTAAACATAATAACGGGGAAGTAATCTCAACTTCTAAATTCAAACCCTGGAAAATTAAGAATGCTTTTGCATTTACAGATAAAGATAAAGCACTAGCCTTTGAAAAATACCTAAAGAGCCATTCTGGAAGAGCTTTTGCTAAAAAGCATTTTTAAAACTCTATCTATACCAGAAATAGTTTTGCAACATATATCTTAGATTTCAAATTAGTTTCTGCTGGAAGAACCAATCTTACTATATCTTAAATTATATCTTTGTTGTTAAGTATGGACAATAAATGTTAGACTTAATCCTCCCAATTCCTTAATTTAATGTGTGTTTTTGAAAATATGTAAGGATAACGGATTCTAAATACCACTCCCTTATTTCTTCAGTTTATCGGGGGTGCTGACACGTTTAACGAAATAAATTATTTCTTAATTATCTGTTGAACGAAATGGCCAAAAAAAATAATACTACTCAAGAAGAACCATTAGAAAAAAAACTCTGGAAAACTGCCGATAAACTCCGCAAGAATATGGATGCGGCTGAGTACAAGCACGTTGTACTTGGACTCATCTTTCTAAAATACATTTCCGATGCTTTTGAAGAACAGTATCAAAAACTTGTTGCACAGAAAAGCGAAGGTGCTGATCCCGAAGACAAAAATGAATACACAGCAGAAAAAGTTTTTTATGTTCCACCATCCTCAAGATGGAAATGGATACAGGGCAGAGCTGCATTACCAACTATCGGTAAAGATGTTGATGATGCAATGGATGCAATCGAAAAAGATAATCCAAAATCCTTAAGAGGTGTACTGCCTAAAGTATATGCACAGGAAAAACTTGATAAGGCAACTGTTGGTGGTTTAATCAATTTAATAAGTACAGCAGTACTTGGAACAAAAGAAGCACAAAGCAAAGATGTTCTTGGTCGAGTGTTTGAATATTTTCTCGGTGAGTTTGCTCTTGCTGAAGGCAAAAAGGGCGGACAGTTCTATACTCCTTCCAGTGTTGTAAGATTATTAGTTGAAATGCTTGAACCTTACGAAGGAAGAGTATTTGATCCTTGCTGCGGAAGCGGTGGTATGTTTGTGCAAAGTGAAAAGTTTATCAAATCCCACAACGATCATTACAAAACAAAAAATGGTAAAGGATTAAATCTTAATCCGTTAGATCGTATTTCTATTTATGGACAGGAAAGCAACCAGACCACCTGGCGTTTGTGTAAAATGAATCTTGCAATTCGCGGAATTGACAGCAGTAATGTTAAATGGAATAACGAAGGAAGTTTCCTAAACAATGCACACAAAGATCTTAAAGCAGATTATGTTTTAGCTAATCCACCATTTAATGACAGCGATTGGAGTGGTGAGCTTTTGCAGAATGATGCACGTTGGAGTGTGCTAGGTGAAAAAATTATTCCTCCTGCCGGTAATGCAAACTATGCCTGGATAATGCACTTCCTTTATCATCTTGCACCAACAGGACAAGCTGGATTTGTTCTATCCAAAGGTTCACTAACAACTCAAACAAATAATGAAGGTGAAATAAGAAAAGCACTTATTGAAAAAGGTTTAGTTGACTGCATTGTTAATCTTCCCACAAAGCTTTTTTTGAATACACAGATACCTGCTTGCTTATGGTTTTTATCCCGCAATAAAACAAATGGTGGATTTAGAGATAGAAAAAATGAAATACTTTTTATCGATGCACGTAATCTTGGCTTCCTAGTTAACAGACGTAACCGTGATCTAAGTCCAGATGATATAAATAAAATTGCAAGTACTTATCACAACTGGAGAAGTAAGCCCTCACCCTTACATCCCTCTCCCACTGGGAGAGGGAAAGAGGGAGAGGGTGTCTACATAGACATTGCAGGATTCTGTAAGAGTGAAACATTAGAAAGAGTAAAAGAACTTAATTATGTTTTAACTCCTGGCAGATATGTTGGTTTACCAGATGATGAAGATGATTTTAATTTTGTTGAAAGATTTTCATCACTTAAAGCTGAATTAGAAAAACAGCTTGCTGAAGAAGATAATTTGAATAAAACTATACTTGAGAATTTGAGTAAAATAAAGTTGTAATTGTGCAAGTACTGCCTGCACAATTGATAATAATGTCTTTTTGTAAATGCAGCACTGAATGTCCCGTAGGGACAATAGATTTATAGAAAGATAAAAGAAAACATAAAACAAAGTCCCTTTAGGGACGATACAAAATGGCAAACACATTTACACAAATATATCTTCATCTTGTATTTGCGGTACAAAACAGAGTTTCTCTTATTCAGCCTGAATGGGAAGATGAATTATATAAATACATTACAGGGATTGTAAGAAACAACGGTCATAAATTAATTGATATAAACGGTATGCCGAACCATCTTCACATTGCTGTTGGTTATAAGCCGCATCAATTAATCCCGGATCTGTTACAGGATATAAAAGGTAATTCTTCCAGATGGATAAATGAGAAAAAATTTATGAATGGTAAATTTAGCTGGCAGGCAGGTTATGGTGCATTTTCTTTTTCACATTCACATATTGATGCTGTTGTAAATTATATTAATAACCAGAGACAGCACCATAAGAAAAAATCGTTTCGTGAAGAATATATCCAGTTGTTAAAAAAATATGATGTGCCGTATGATGAAAAATATGTTTTAGTTGATGTGTTATGATTTCTATATCGTCCCTATGGGACTTTGGGTTGCTTAGGGTTTGTTTGTTCTATAAATATTTTGTCCCGATGGGACAAAAAAAATAATAAATCCCTTTAGGGATAAAATATTTATAGATAGCATGAATAAAATAAAGGAGTCCCGTAAGGGACGATATATTTTTCGACTGTTTGAAAAATAAAATTTTAGATATGATGATAAATATTTAGTCCAGATGCGTCAAAACCCTATGTCTGAAAAGCAATATGACGGAAATGAAAGCTAGAAATAATGAAAGAGAATACTCTATTTAACACTTTAGAAATCCCAGGCTTATTCCTTGTGCCCGGGTTTTGTATTTATGTTTTGGAGATTGTTAAAGAAAAACAAAAATGGTTTTACATTGGTATGACAGGCGATCCACATTATCCATCTGCAAGATCCGCATATTACCGGCTTGTTGGGCATTTGGAACTTAACCAACGCTCTACACAAAACCAGTTGCGGATTGCAATGAGAGAACAACTGTCTGAACCTGGATTTATAGGATTAAATGATTACCCTGATTCTAATAAAGCAAAATCATATGAATCGGTTAATCATAAAAATCATAGTTCAGACAATTATGATATTTATAAAAGCATAATTGAGTTGGTGAATAATGGGTGAGTGGAAAGAATATAAGCTTGAAGAAATTGTTCTTTTCCAAAGAGGACACGATTTACCTCGATCCACTATGACTGAAGGAAAATATCCTGTTGCGGGCTCAAATGGTATAATTGGTTATCATAATAGTTTCACCACAAAAGGTCCTGGCGTTACAATTGGTAGAAGTGGGAATATTGGTATTCCAAAATACTATGAATCGGATTACTGGGCTCATAACACTGTTCTATATGTTAAAGAATTCAGAAATGCTATCCCTAAATACATTTATTATTTTCTTTTAACTTTCGACTTTTCACAGTTCAATGCTGGAAGTGCAGTTCCGACATTGAACAGAAATCATATACACGACCTTAGATTTAATTTTCCCGAACTTCCAGAACAAAAAGCAATCACCTCAGTCCTCAGCAGTTTAGATGACAAAATAGATTTACTCCACCGCCAAAACAAAACATTAGAAGCACTTGCAGAGACACTTTTCCGGCAGTGGTTTGTGGAAGAAGCTGATGGAAGTTGGAAGGGAATAACAGTTTCTGAATATTATCGATGTTAGGGATGAACCCCCTCGAAAAAAGTTAGAGAGTATTTTGATGGCGAAATTCCATTTATAACTCTGAACTCACGATTCACCAAAACAATCTATGGATGGTTTTTATCTTATAACTTCTCGACATATGAAACCAACTGGGATTGATTTTTCAACAGCCTATAAAATATCGGAAGAGGATTACTCTGAAGTTAATAGAAGAAGTAAAGTTGATAAAGACGACATTCTCTTTTCAATGATTGGCACTTTAGGTCTTATTCATTTGGTAAATGATGAGCCGGATTATGCAATCAAAAATATTGGTTTGTTTAAGTCCTCACAGAAACCTTGGTTTACAAATTTCTTGTTTTTACTATTAAAAAGTCCTATCGGGGAAAAATTTATTTATGAAAGTGCTGATGGCTCTACGCAGGAATACATTACTCTGAGTAATCTGAGAAATTTTAAGTTTCAATTTCCTGGTGAGAGTCTGATTAAAAAGTTTAACAAAAAAACAGAAGCACATTTTTTGAAAATGAAATTAAATACAATTCAAATCCGCACACTCACACAACTACGCGATACGCTCTTACCCAAGTTGATGAGTGGTGAGGTGAAGGTAGCATATTAAATAAGGGATAGTATAGGGCGTTTATTCCTAATATTTGCATTTATGTATAAATAAGATATATTTGACTACACTATTTAGGCATTTTTATGACAAGTAAGCAAAAATTAAAGCAAATTGAAGACTATTTAATCATAGATCGACTTCGATTTGAAAATCCTTGGTGGATAGCAGGAAAGATAGAAGAGGATTATCTAAATCTAAAACACCGTAAATACTTTGAACTTTTCTATCCTCTGGTATTAGAAAAGGATATTAAGCGCGCAGTAGTTTTAATGGGTCCACGCAGAGTTGGTAAAACAGTTATGATGCATCATACAATTCAGTATTTGCTTGATCAAAAAATTGATCAGCACAAAATATGTTTTATCAACACAGAAAATCCTATTTATAATAATATTGGGCTTGAACAATTATTTAGACTTGCTATGAAAGCTTCTACAACTACAGAACCAAAAGGCTGGTTCGTATTTTTTGATGAGATACAATACTTAAAAGATTGGGAAGTTCATCTTAAAGTGTTAGTTGATAGCTACCCGAATACAAAATTTATTGTGTCGGGTTCTGCTGCTGCAGCATTAAAATTAAAAAGCGGAGAAAGCGGTGCAGGAAGATTTACTGATTTTATGCTTCCACCACTAACATTTCACGAGTATATCTATCTTAAAGGCTTTGACCATTTAATGCGCCCTGCAAATATCGACTGGCAAGGAAATCTAACTGAGTTTTTCACAACAATAAATCCTGCTGAACTTAATAAACATTTTTTAGATTATATAAATTTTGGGGGATATCCTGAAGTTATTTTTTCGGAAAAAATTCAAGCTAATCCCGGGCGTTACATAAAGAATGATATAATTGATAAAGTATTATTGCGGGATTTGCCAAGTCTTTATGGTATTCAGGATGTTCAGGAGTTAAATTCATTTTTTACTACACTTGCCTACAATAGCGGCAACGAAGTATCCTTAGAATCTTTAAGTAAAAGCAGCGGTGTGGAGAAACATCAGTTAAAAAAATATTTAGAGTACCTGGAAGCTGCATTTTTAATAAAAACTATACATCGCATTGATGATAACGCAAAGCGATTTCAGCGTGCAACTTTCTATAAAATTTTTCTAACAAATCCTTCTTTACGAAGCGCATTATTTTTTCCGATGCAAGCAACTGATGAAGCTATGGGTAATATGGTTGAAACAGCAATTTACGCACAGTGGATGCATAGAGAATGGTTCAAGCCGTGGTATGCAAGATGGACACAGGGCAGAATTCACGGTGAAGTAGATATGGTAGGTTTGGATGAAAAGAAATTTAAGCCATTTTGGGCTTTAGAAATAAAATGGAGCAACAGATACTTTGAAAAACCAAACGAACTAAAAAGTCTAATTTGGTTTTGTAAAAAAAATAAACTGGATACTGCTTTAGTAACAACTATCGATAAAGAGGGAACTGTTGAGTATGAAGGAATAAAGTTAGTATATGTACCTGCATCGATTTATGCTTACGTAGTTGGAAGAAATACTATTGAACAAAAGCGGAAAAAAGGTTAGTGATAAATGAAAATAAAATAGAGACTTTTGCAATCGAGCAACTAAACTCTCTAGGTTGGGAATATATTCACGGTTCAATAATATCTCCAGATGGAGAAAAACCTGAACGTGAAAATTATGAACAGATAATTTTAGTAGAACGACTACGTAAAGCAGTTTCAGTAATCAATCCTCACATTCCTCAAGAAGCACAAGAACAAGCAGTACAAAAAGTACTTCGTATTTATTCTCCGGATCTTCTTCATAACAACGAAACATTTCATCAGCTATTAGTTGAGAAAGTTAAAATACCTTATCAGCAGGATGGATATGAAAGAAGTTATGAAGTCGCGTTAATAGATTTTGATAATATTGAGAACAATCAATTTCTTGTTGTTAACCAGTACACAATCGTAGAGAATAATCAGAACAAGCGCCCGGATATTTTACTTTTTGTAAATGGTATTCCATTAGTAGTTATAGAATTAAAAAATGCTGCTGATGAAAATGCAACAATGGAATCTGCATTCAACCAGATACAAACTTACAAAGCATTTATTCCTAGTTTGTTTACTTACAATTCAATTTGTGTAATATCAGATGGCTTAGAATGTAAAGCAGGAAGTGTATCGGCTGGCATCAAACGATTTATGGCGTGGAAGAGTTCTGAAGGAGTTAAAGAAGCTTCACGATTTACTCCACAGTTAGAAACTCTTATCAAGGGAATGCTCAATCCTAAAACACTTCTTGATATTGTAAGAAATTTTATTGTCTTCCAGAAAACAAAGAAAGAAGATGCGAAAGACAGGCATAACACAAATCCACACAGAAAAAATATTAGCAGCTTATCATCAGTACTATGCAGTAAACAAAGCTATTGAAAGCACTGTTACGTGCAACAGGCTTTCAACCCTCTCTTAATCTCTCCCAAGGGGAGAGAAATAAAACAGATAAAACTCAACAGGCGAAAAATTATAGAGGTGGTTTCAAATTTAGTGGACTCATAGATGAAGCAAGAGAACTTAGAAAGAATCAAACAAAAGCTGAAGAAATTTTCTGGGAACTAGTTCGAAATAGAAAATTATTAAATCTGAAATTTAGACGGCAACATCAAATTGGTTCATACATAGTTGATTTTTATTGCAACGAATATAAACTGATTATTGAGTTTGATGGCGAAGTTCATAATAATGAAGAACAACAAAAACACGATAGCATCAGGGATAAATATTTAACATCAATTGGAAATAAAGTCTTAAGATTCAAGAATCAAGAATTATTAGATAATCCTGAGTCAGTTTTAGAAAAAATATCTACTTCTCTTCCTCTCCCATTGGGAGAGGGTTGGGCTGAGGGTAACTCTGGCGATAAAAGAGCCGGAGTTATTTGGCATACACAGGGCTCAGGTAAAAGTTTAAGTATGGTTTTCTATGCTGGTAAACTTATTACTGCACCTGCAATGCAGAATCCAACTATTGTTGTTATAACAGACCGTAATGATCTGGATGATCAGTTGTTTGATACATTTGCAGCTTCAACACAATTACTAAGACAGGAACCTGTTCAAGCTGAAAGCAGAGAACACTTAAAGAAATTATTAAAAGTTGCCAGCGGTGGAATTGTATTTACAACTATTCAAAAGTTTCTGCCGGAAGTTGGTAAAGAAGAATATGATCAGCTATCAGACAGAAGAAACATAATTGTAATTGCAGATGAAGCTCACAGAACACAATATGGATTTGAAGCATCGTTAAAAGATGTAAAAGATAAAGACAGCAAAGAAGTTATTGGGCAGCGTATAGCTTATGGTTTTGCAAAGTATATGCGTGATGCTTTGCCAAATGCTACTTACATTGGTTTTACAGGAACTCCGATTGAAGGAACAGATGTAAACACTCCACAGGTATTTGGTAACTATGTTGATATTTATGATATAGCAAAGTCGGTGGAGGATGGGGCAACAGTTAGAATTTATTATGAAAGCAGATTAGCAAAAGTAAACCTTGATGAAGAAGGCAAACGCTTAATAGATGAATTTGATAAAGAGCTTGAACAAGACGAAGAGATAACAGATAAACAAAAAGCAAAAGCTAAATGGTCAAAGTTAGAAGCGATTGTTGGTAACGAACACAGATTAAATAATCTGGCTAAAGATATTGTAAATCATTTTGAGCAGCGTCAAAAAGTTTTTGATGGTAAAGCAATGATCGTTGCAATGAGCAGAAGAATTGCTGTTGATCTGTTTAATGAAATAATTGAGTTAAAACCTGATTGGCAGAATGATGATCTGGCAAAAGGAACTATAAAAGTTGTAATGACTGCTGCAAGTTCTGATGGTCCAGTGATGGCAAAGCATCACACAACAAAACAGCAGCGAAGAGATTTATCAGATAGGATGAAAGATCCTGCTGATCCATTAAAGATTGTTATTGTAATTGATATGTGGCTTACAGGATTTGATGTTCCTTGCTTGCATACGATGTACATTGATAAACCAATGCGCGGACACAATTTGATGCAGGCAATTGCAAGAGTAAATCGTGTATTCAAAGATAAACCTGGTGGATTGGTTGTGGATTATCTTGGCATAGCAACTGATCTAAAGAAAGCGTTATCGTTTTATTCTGATTCAGGTGGTAAAGGTGATCCAACAGAAGATATTGCACAAGCTGTTGAAGTAATGATGGAAAAGCTTGAAATAGTTCAGCAGATGTTTAATGAAGAAAGTAAAACACAAAAAGATATTTTGGTTGAAGAACCAGCAGCTTACTACAAAGGACAATTCAGATTTAACTACAATCGTTTCTTTACCGGTGCACCAAATGAAAAACTTTCCATAATTCTCCAGGCAGAAGAACACATACTTGGATTGCAGGATGGTAAACAGAGATTTATCAGAGAAGTAACTTTACTTAGTCAAGCATTTGCATTATCAATGCCTCATCCACAGGCAATGGAAATAAAAGAAGAAGTTGCATTCTTTCAGGCAGTCAAATCAAGATTGGTAAAGTTTGATATTGTTGACAGCAAAGGAAGATCTTCATCAGATATTGATACTGCAATCAAGATGATTGTTGACCAGGCAATAAGTTCAGATAAAGTTGTTGATATTTTTGCGGCAGCAGGAATTGAAAAACCAGACCTTTCAATTTTATCAGATGAATTCTTGTTAGAAGTGCAGGGGATGACACATAAGAACTTGGCAATCGAGTTGTTAAAGAAAATATTGAATGATGAAATAAAATCCAGATTAAGAACAAACCTCGTTAAGAGTAAGAAGTTTTTAGAGATGCTGGAAACTGCAATCAAGAAATATCAGAATAACTTACTGACAACAGCTCAAATAATTGAAGAACTAATAAGAATTGCAAAAGAAGTTAAAGACTCAGATGATGATGCCAAACGACTTGGATTATCCCAGGATGAATTAGCTTTTTATGATGCACTTGAAACGAATGACAGTGCAGTAAAAGTTTTAGGCGATGAAACATTAAAGATTATTGCAAAAGAGATTGCTGATAAAGTTAAACGCAATGCAACAATTGATTGGACTATCCGTGAAAGTGCTAGAGCAAAGTTAATGGTGCTTGTAAAACGAACGCTAACAAAATATGGTTATCCACCGGACAAGCAACAAAAAGCAATTGATACAGTACTTAAGCAAGCAGAGTTAATTGCGGATGGGTTGGTGGGGTAATAGAATATTGAATAGCAGCAAAAGAGGATATTATTATGGACGACGAATTACAAATCAAATCTGTGGATGAATTATTTACCGATATTGAGTTATTTATTAAATCAATACTTGATAGGCGATCGCAAAAAGCATTAGAAGTTTTTCAAAATTCCCAACTTTCATTTTCACAACAGAGTGAAATGATCTTAAATATAATTAAACAAAAAATTCCTGGGAAGGAAGAAGTATTAAAGTATTTAACTAAATGCGTGGTTTTTCAAAATAAAACATATTTTGCCCCTGAGATGAATGCGAGTAAAGAATACGACTCTATTTTTGATAAAACATTTCTTCACGAGGTCAATCTATTCAACCCTTCTATGCTTCCAATTGCTGAAAAACTTTTAATTGAAATTCGAAAATTCTATCCACAAGGTCAGATTAGAAAAGAATCCAATCACCATTTCGTTGAATCGCCAGAGAATTTCTGGTCTGTTTGGAATCAAGTAAATAAGCGTGATTTGGCTATATCTATTTATGGTACTCCATTTTATTATGAATCACCGCTTACTTTAACAGAGTATGATAGATCGTATTCTATATTCTATATTACAAATGAGCGAGAGCTAGGAGAAGGAATAAAAGATATTCTTGTTAAACGTAAAATGCATTAACAAAGTTGAGTTAGTAACTCACCTTACGCGTGTTAAAGAAAACCTTGAAGGTTTTTCAAAATTAGTTTAGTCTAATTAAAATTTTCAAATTTTTTTCAAGTAAAACCTTCAAGGTTTAGCTATTTTGCATCACGTGAGTTAGAAAGATTGATTAAGTCCAAACAAGGTTATAACCTAATTTATCATTTGGAATAATAAGGGTATAACCTACAATTTGTATTGTAAAATTAAGGATATACCCTAATGAAAGATCTAAATAAAAAACTAATGATCGAACAATTAGACAGAAAGTTTGAAAAACTGGCTGTTTTGAAAGATTTTGAAATTTCGCAGAAGGGTTGGATAAATGCTATTCGAACCGGACTGAATATGTCCCTGGTTCAGCTTGCTAAACGGTTGAAAAAAACTTCTGTTTCTGTTAAAGAAATTGAGCAGCGCGAAGAGGACAAAGGCATTACTCTTAAAAAACTATCGGAAGTTGCTGAAGCCCTCGATTGTTATTTTGTTTATGCAATAGTTCCAAAGCAAGGTTCATTAAAAAAAATGATTGATGATCGCGTGTTTGAAGTTGCTAAGGAAATCGTTATGAGAACTTCGCACACAATGAAGCTTGAAGACCAGGAAAATTCTGAAGAGCGAATTAATACAGCTATTAAGGACAGAGCGGAAAAAATTAAAAATGAATTGCCGAAATATTTATGGGATTAGATCTCGATTACTCTGCGGGACAAACGCCTATTGATGAGGATGAAAAGGATAGGATTACTAATTCCAACAATTACAACTCGCGGTGAACTTGGACGAATTTGAACAACTTGGAGTTGAAAAAGCAAATGAATGGCTGATTGACAAAAAAGTTTACAATCCGATAAAATTCTAACTGAAGAAGTTTGTTAAAGATTTACACAAGAAGATGTTTTCGCGATATATGGAGATGGGCAGGTAAATTCAGAATGACAGAAAAGAATATTGGAGTTGATCCGATTATGATACCAATTGAATTAAGAAATCTGCTTGATGATTGCAAATACTGGATTGAAAATAAAGTTTTTTCCGAAGATGAAATTGCTGCGAGATTAAGTCATCGTATGGTTTCCATTCATCCTTTTGCAAACGGCAATGGAAGACATTCTCGTTTAATGGCAGATGTGTTAGTAAATAAAGTTTTCAGAAAATCATATTTTACCTGGGGGAGTGTGAATCTTACTAAACCCGGAGAAGCTCGTTCAGAATATTTAAAAGCACTTAAGGCTGCGGATAATAATGATTATCAACAGCTAATTTCTTTTGCCAGGAAATGAGATAACGTAGTATTACAAATTCACGTAACACACGAAACTAGTTTTTACTCTAAATCCGTAAAGCAGTCTGCCGCGGCAGATAAGTCTGCTCTACGATTTAAATAATTGTTCAATAACCTCTGCGTAAGATGAGTTACAAATTAAAGTTTATCAATAAGAAACCTATTAAAGATAAAATTAGATAACAGATCATTAAACTTGCATAAGAGTCGATTCTTCCACTCTGGCTTCGTTTGAACTTTGATTTTTTCATTTCTTCAAAAAATGTACTGTCTATACAAAAGAATATCCGTCTCGGATCTCTTATTATTCA
Source organism: uncultured Ignavibacteriaceae bacterium (assembly GCA_963714775.1). Classification (GTDB taxonomy): domain Bacteria; phylum Bacteroidota; class Ignavibacteria; order Ignavibacteriales; family Ignavibacteriaceae; genus IGN3. Next base: position 9,614 of record CAVQQN010000065.1, on the reverse strand, counting down.
CCGACAAAAACCTACCATTCATCATCCTAAAATTGATTTGGTTTATATTATTAAGTATGTTTTAACCAACAATTAAGATTAAAACCGTGATTGAATCTACTTATACAAATAAAATTATTGGACATAACAATCTTTTTAACTGGATTTTAAGTTCTATTAAGTTAATTGGTGTTGAAGGTTTCATTTGGATTGCCTCACTATTTTATTTTGCCTTTTTTGTTAATCCCTATGAAGTCCATTTTACCATTTGTCCGTTATCAAATTTAGGATTTGATCATTGCCCTGGCTGCGGTTTAGGAAATTCAATCGCTTTAATTTTTCGTGGTGATTTTAATCAGTCATTCAGCACCCATATTCTAGGTATTCCTGCACTGCTAATAATTTTACACAGGATATTTTCAATAATTAAATTCAATTTTAGAAAAGAAAAAAACCACAAACTATAAAGGAGCCGCTATGCCAAATATTTTTCAATTATTACCGAGCCTTGAAGGCGAAGAAATGACTTACGTTCAGAGTCTGATCAATGATATGACAGATGCGCAAGCCCAGCAATTTGCAATGGCTTACAGCGCACGTAGAAAGGATCCTACAACTATTTTAATTTTAGCACTGGTTGGTTTTCTTGGATTTGCCGGTATTCATAGATTTATGTTAAACCAGATTGGTATGGGCATATTGTACTTTTTTACCGGTGGATTATGTTTTATAGGTACTATTGTTGATTTGGTTAATCACAGAAAACTTGCATTTGAATACAATTCAATTGTGGCCCAGCAAGTTGCATTAATGCTTAGACAAAGTAAGTGATTTTTTACTAAATATTAATCCTGCAGGTTAATGCGATCTGCAGGAATTTCTATCTTTTCGATTCATCGCATCTTGATAAATTCTATCATTTTAAAATTATTTTTATTGAAAAGCATAATCCATTAAACTAAATTAGCAGTTAAATGGAAAAGATTTATTTTATAAAGATGAGCGGCGCAGGAAATGATTTTATTTTTATTGAAAAAAATCAAAATCTCGCATTTAATCTATTTCCGGAGCGCATTAATAAACTTTGTAATAGAAGAAACGGAATTGGGGCAGATGGTTTGATTTTTATTGAAGATATGCCGGGTTATGATTACAAAATGACTTACTTTAATGCGGATGGTTCAACGGGTAGTTTATGTGGAAATGGTGCAAGATGTTCGATTTGGTTTGCTCAACTTTCTGATCGATTAAAAGGTGGGAAAGCAAAATTTATTTCTAATGATATTGAATACTCGGGTGAAGTTGTTAGTGATGAATGTGTTAAGTTTAATCTTAATCCACCAAAAAAAATTAAATACAATTTTAAGATTAAAGCTTACAATCAGATGATTACATCACATTTTGCTGATACAGGTTCACCGCACGTTGTAATAAAAATTTCTGATATTTTAAAAAATGCTGCTGATCCAAAATCAAATTTTAGAAATATATTGGAAGTACCTGTTTTTAATCTTGGAAAAGAAATTAGATATGGTAGTGACTTTAAACCTGAGGGAACCAACGTAAATTTTATTGATATTATGGATGATGTTATTCATATTAGAACCTATGAGCGCGGAGTGGAAGATGAAACACTTGCTTGCGGAACAGGTTCTGTTGCAGCGGCACTTATATGTTTTATAACTGATAATCTTAAACCGCCTATTAAGTTAAAAACTTTTGGCGGTGATGTTCTTACCGTTAATTTTGAAGTTGAAAATCAGAAAGTTAAAAATCTTTCTTTAACCGGACCTGCAAAAATTATTTTTAAAGGTTCAATAGATCAGAAATTTTTTATTTAATTATTGGAGTACAAATGTCAAAAGTTCTTTTCTCAATTCAGTATGAAATCGTTCCCGAGAAACGGGATGAGTATCTAAAAGTTATTAAGGAACTAAAAAATCTTCTTAAAGCGGAAGGCTTGGAATCTTACTCTGTTTATGAAGTTAAAGGCAAAACAATAAGTTTTCAGGAACTTTATACTTTTATCTCCATGGAAGCTTATGAAGCTTTTGATGATTTGAATGATGAACGCATTAATCTACTTATTGATAAAATAAGCGGAATGTCTGTTGATAAATCCACCAAATACAATACGCTTGTACAGCTTGAAGACGAATAAAATAATTGGGCTTCTAATTTGAAGCCCTTATATTTTTTCTTGAATGTAACTTTTCTTAATTTCAAAACACTTTACATTAATATATATTCTAATATGAATAAAAGACTACACATTATATATGTTGGCAGTTTCTTAGTGGTAGGTACAATAGTTTTGGTAATGTTAGCAATCAACGGTTATCAATATTACTCCACACCAATTGAAGAAAGATTTTTTGATCCATCGCATTCAACTATTAAAACCAAGTGGTAATTTGGGACACGGTTTTGGAATAATCGGTACATTGATGATGATTGTTGGTGTAGGAATTTACATGATTCGCAAAAGATCCAGAAAGCTTTTTACATTTGGATATTTAAAGCATTGGCTGGAATTTCATATTTTTTTATGCACTGTTGGTCCGATATTAGTTTTGTATCATACAGCGTTTAAATTTGGCGGCATTGTTTCGGTTAGTTTCTGGAGTATGGTTCTGGTTGTGTTGAGCGGTGTTGTGGGCAGATTTATATATATTCAGATTCCCCGAACTATACAGGGTAAAGAAATTGACATAAAAGATTTAGTTTCTATGCGTGAGGATCTTGCTGATAAGATGAAAATTGAAATGATATTTGATGTAAGATTACTTAATGAACTCAATTATCTTGCTTCACCTGACAGATATAAATCTTTAGGTTTTTTTGATACTGTACTTTTTGGTTTCAAAGATTTTTTTAGAATAAGAGTGTTTTTTTCAAAGCTTAATAAGAACTTAGCTATTGGCCGGATTTTCTAAAATCAGAAGAAAAGAAATAAAAAATAAGGCACAAGCAGAAATAATATTATCTAGAAGACTTGGTCGGTTGCGAACAATGCAAAATCTATTTAGATACTGGCACATTGCTCATCTTCCCTTTGCCATTGCAATGTTTGTAATAATGATAATACACGTTATTGTAACTATAACATTCGGATATAAATGGATTTTTTAAGAGGTAATAAATGAAGTTCAAACCAATTTATTTGTATGGAATTATTGCTGTTGCAGTTGTTATAATTCTTTTAGTTGTTTCACAAACAAGGTAACAGAAGAAAAACCAAATGTTGATATCACAAATAAACAAATGCCTACTGATGATGTCCATAAAAATCTTAACAAAGAAATGATGAATAACCCAAGCGGTGCAAATGTTTCTGAAGAAGTGAAACACAAACTTCAGGTAATGAAAAAAGATGTTGATGCAAACCCTTCCGACACCCTAAAGATGAGAGAGTATGCCGATTTTCTTGCTGCTGCTCACCACCCTGAAGATGCATCTATCTATTATCAAAAGATTTTAGAAAAAGATAAAAACAGAAAAGATATTTACTTTTCACTAACTTTCGTTTACTACAATCAGGGTAACCTTGTAAAGGCGGAAGAAGTTACACGGAAAATGCTTCAACTTTTTTCCAGATGATCCGATGGTTAATCTATAATATTGGTGCAATAGAAGCAACAAAAGGAAACAAGAATAGGGCTCGTGAAATCTGGACTAAGCTGATTGAAGACCACCCGAATGATAAAACATCTGAATTAGCAAAAAATTCTCTTAATAAGTTATAAAGTCAAAACTTTTGTATCGATAAGGAATAATTTTTGGTACATAAATGTAATTACAAATGTCAATAATAACTCTAAAATTTTATCTAAATTGGAACAACTAATAGAAAATATTGTTTCGTATATTTTAATATTCTTTCTTTTGGCAGGAATATTTTACTTCTATCTCGGAAAAATAAACGAACGTCAATTCAGACGGCAAACAAAACAGTTAAAGCAAAAGAATTTGGATTTCACGAACCGGTATCATTACATCCGGTTGTAGACCCAGATATTTGCATCGGCAGCGGTGCTTGCATTACGGCTTGTCCTGAGCATGATATTTTAGGAATTTATAACGGCAAAGCTCAAACAATTAATGCCTCAAGATGTGTTGGTCATGGTGCATGCTTTCATGCTTGCCCGGTTGAAGCTATTATACTTTGCATTGGTACAGAAAAAAGAGGAGTCGAGCTGCCGCATGTTTCTCAGCAATTTGAAACTAACATTCCTGGAATATTTGTAGCAGGTGAACTTGGTGGAATGGGATTAATTAAAAATGCTGTAGAGCAAGGCAAGCAGGCGGTGGATTATTTTGTTAAAAAATCTTTTCCAAAATCTAATGCAAAATATGATCTGATTATAGTCGGAGCAGGTCCTGCGGGTATATCAGCATCACTCTCTGCAGCAAAAGAGAATTTAAAGTTTTTAACACTTGAGCAAGATTCGCTTGGGGGCACTGTTTTCAATTTCCCTCGTGCAAAAGTAGTGATGACCGCTCCAATGGATTTACCGCTTTGGGGAAAAGTTAAACTTATTGAGACAAGTAAATCAGAACTTCTTGATCTATGGAAAAATGTTCTTGAAAAAAATAGGATAACTATAAACGAAAAGGAAAAAGTTTTAGAAATTATTAAACAGGATAATTTATTCGTTGTAAAAACTGACCACGATCACTACACATCAAATGGGATTCTTTTAGCCATCGGAAGACGCGGTTCACCAAGAAAATTAGGTGTTCCTGGTGAAGAACGTGAAAATGTTTATTATAGATTAATTGAACCGGAACTTATCCACGATAAAGATATACTTGTTGTTGGCGGTGGCGATTCAGCAGTTGAATCTGCTATACTTCTTGCAGATGAAAAAAATCGTGTTGCACTTTCTTATCGTAGTGAAACTTTCTCAAGATTGAAACCGAAAAATCTTGAAAGAATAAATGATTATATTAAAAAGAAAAAAAGTTAAAGCCACTGTTTAATTCTAATGTTAAAGAAATATTTGAGAACAGCGTGGTATTCACTTTTAATAATACTTCCGATGAGTTAAAAATCAAGAATGATTTAACTTATATTTTTGCCGGTGGAATTTTGCCAACAAGTTTTCTTGAAGGAATCGGAATAACAATTACCAAAAAATTTGGTGATGCAATATTAAAGCATTGATATGATATTGAAATACTTTTTTTCATATTATTTTTTTCTATGCAAATATTTGCACAAATCTCTCCCGGACGATCTTACCAATGCACATTCAAATCTTGAAGGAATTAGTAATTGTACAAAATGTCATGAAATAGGAGAGAAAGTTTTAAGTTCAAAATGTTTGGATTGCCACAAGGAAATTAAATCATTAGTAAAAGCTAACAGGGGTTATCATTCTTATCCAGAGGTCAAGAAAAGGGAATGTGCATCCTGTCATAATGAACATCACGGAAGAAATTTTAGAATTAGTAAATTTTAATCCTGATGGATTCGATCATAGTAAAACAGGATTTAAATTAACTGGTGCTCACTCAAAAAAAGAATGTAAAGATTGTCATCAAGCAAAATATATTACCGATAGTAAACTTAAAAAAGAAAAGTAAAACACATTTAGGATTGGATCAAAAATGTGTTTCCTGTCATGAAGATTTTCATCAGGGGATCGTTAGGGAAAGAATGTAGCAGTTGTCATTCAACAGAAAAATTTAAACCAGCAGTCAAGTTTTGATCATAACAAAGCTGCATTTAAATTACCAGGTGCACACGAAAAAGTTGAATGTGCAAAATGTCATCCAAAAGAAATAAAGAACGGAAAAGAATTTGAAAAACTTAAAGGATTAAGTTTTGGGAATTGTTCTTCTTGTCATATGATGTTCACAAAGGTGCGTTTGGTGCTGATTGTAAGTCCTGTCATTCTACAAGTGGATTTTATATAATAAATCAGACAAGCTTTTGATCACAACAAAACAAAATTTCCATTAATTGGTAAGCATCAAAAAGTTAAATGTAACGATTGCCATAAAGGTACATACAAGAATAAACCACTTTTTGCCAAATGTACAGATTGCCACACAGATTATCATAAGGGTGATTTTACGATTAATGATGTTGTAAAGGATTGTAAAATCTGTCATTCAGAATAAGGTTTTCACCTTCGGTCTTTACTGTTGATGATCATAATAAAACTAAATTTATAATTGATGGAAGTCATCTAGCTGTAGCTTGCAGGCAATGTCATTACAAAGATGAGCAATGGAAATTTAGAAATGTAGGATTTAAGTGTCAGGATTGTCATAAAAATGTTCACGGCAAAGGAGATCAGTGAGAAATTTTTGCCGGAAAATAAGTGCGAGTCATGTCATCAGACTTTAAATTGGAAGACTATTTCTTTTGATCATAGTAGCACGAAATTTGTACTATTAGGAAAACATCAATCAGTTAATTGTAGTTAATTGTCATTATCGTGAAGTAAACAGAGAAAAAGAATTTAAATTTTTATCTTTATCCCTTGATTGTGAACAGTGTCATAAAGATATTCATTTCGGACAATTTAGATTTAGTAACCTTTCGGATTGTTCACGCTGCCATGGGTTTAATGATTGGAAAGCAGAAAAGTTTGATCATTCAAAAGCAAAATTTAAGAATGATGGTGCACACCAAAAATTAGAATGTTCAAAGTGTCATAAAACCGTAACTGAAAATGTAACTCCATTTGTTTTGTATAAAATAAAAGATTATAAATGCATCGATTGTCATTCCAAATAATTTTTTTATTACTCAGTATAAATATTTTTGCACAATCACCTCACGGAGATGATTTTGATCAGGACTGTTCACTTTGCCATGTTTCTGAAAACTGGAAAGTTGATTTAACAAAAGTTACATTTGATCATTCTTAAACTAAATTTAATTTAGTTGGTCAACATCAAAATGTAGATTGTAAATCATGTCATACTTCACTTGTTTTTTCATCTGCAAAAACAGATTGTTTTTCTTGTCATAAAGATATTCATCAAAGTACGGTTGGATTTGAATGTGCAAACTGCCACACGCAAACAACCTGGATTGTTAAAGATATAATTGGAATTCATCAATCCGGTAGATTTCCATTACTTGGTGCACATAAACTTGCAGATTGTGTACAATGTCACACTGATTATACGGAGTTAAAATTTGATGTTCTAAATATTGATTGTTTTGCATGCCACATACAGGATTATAATTCTGCACAATCACCAAATCATATTACCGCAAAATTCTCAACAGATTGTCAGGAATGCCATAATGTTAATGCATTTTCATGGAATACAACAAATGTAAATCATAGTTTCTTTCCCGTTAGTTGGTGGTCATGCTTTACCAAGTTGTTTTTCATGTCATCAACAGGATTATTTTCTGCAGGATTGTCACCAGATTGTTATTCGTGTCATCAACAGAATTATCAAAACACAAGATCCAAATCATATTTCTGCAGGATTCCAACGACATGTGAAGTTTGTCATACAATAAGTGGTGGATACCTGCAAACTTTGATCACAACATAACACAATTTCCATTAACCGGAAGTCACGTTCAAGTAGCTTGTGCAAGTTGCCATACAAGCGGATACACAGGAACACCAACAGATTGTTATTCCTGTCATCAACAGAATTATCAAAGCACAACAGATCCAAATCACTTATCAGAAAACTATCCGCAAGATTGTACACTTTGTCATAATACTACAAGTTGGGATGATGCAAACTTTGATCACAACCTAACACAATTTCCATTAACCGGTAGTCACGTTCAAGTAGCCTGTGCAAGTTGTCATACAAACGGATACACAGGAACACCATCAGATTGTTATTCCTGTCATCAACAGAATTATCAAAGTACAACGGATCCGAATCACGTATCAGAAAACTATCCACAAGATTGCACACTTTGTCATAATACAACAAATTGGGATGATGCAAACTTTGATCACAACCAACACAATTTCCATTAACCGGAAGTCACATTCAAGTAGCTTGTGCAACTTGTCATACAAGCGGATACACAGGAACACCATCAGATTGCTATTCCTGTCATCAACAGAATTATCAAAGTACAACAGATCCGAATCACGTATCAGAAAACTATCCACAAGATTGTACACTTTGTCATAATACTACAAATTGGAGTGATGCAAACTTTGATCACAACCAACACAATTTCCATTAACGGGAAGTCACATTCAAGTAGCTTGTGCAAGTTGTCATACAATCGGATACACAGGAACACCAACAGATTGCTATTCCTGTCATCAACAGAATTATCAAAGTCACAACAGATCCAAATCACGTATCAGAAAACTATCCACAAGATTGCACACTTTGTCATAATACTACAAGTTGGGGTGATGCAAACTTTGATCACAACCAACACAATTTCCATTAACCGGAAGTCACATTCAGGTAGCTTGTGCAACTTGTCATACAAGCGGATACACAGGAACACCATCGGATTGTTATTCCTGTCATCAACAGAATTACCAAAGCACAACAGATCCAAATCACTTAGCAGAAAATTATCCGCAAGATTGTACGCTCTGTCATAACACTACAAGTTGGGAGTGATGCAAACTTTGATCATAACACGACACAATTTCCATTAACCGGACAGTCACATTCAAGTAGCTTGTGCAACTTGCCATACAAGCGGATACACAGGAACTCCGACAGATTGCTATTCCTGTCATCAATCAGATTATCAGCAACGACAAATCCGAATCATTCTACTCTGGGATTGTCAACTACATGTCAGACTTGTCATACAACTACAGCAGGTTGGGTTCCAGCAGCATTCCCTGAACATAATAATTTTTTCCAACTGCTGGGTGCGCATTTGCAAATAAATAGTTGTACGGATTGTCATCAGGAAAACTACATTAACACTCCAAATACATGTTTGGATGTCATAGTAATAATTTTAATGGAACAAATGATCCGCCTCATCAGACATTAAATTTTTCTGAGGATTGTTTGACCTGCCACACAATGAACGGATGGACTCCTGCCTCATTTAATCATAGCTTCTTTCTCGATCGGAAGTCATCATAATAATGTTAATTGCAATCAATGCCACTCAGAAGCTAATTATCAGCCTCAATGTTTAAGCTGCCATATGGAAGATTTTCTTGATGAACATAAACTTGGCGATAGAACAGATTGCTGGAATTGTCATGACGCCGGCAACTGGGACACTGGATTAATTGTCCCTCATATAAAAAGGGTTAATTAATGTTTAAGCTTTATATAACTGCAATATTTTTATTTGCAAGCATTGTAATGTTTTCTCAAAGCGACTTAAAGGAAGGAAAAGTCGCATACATTTCTTCGCAACTAGTTTACGTTAACTTTAAAAATACAGATGGAATTTCTGAAGGTGATACGCTCTTTGTTACAGTTTAAAAAACACCAAAGTGCCTTCGTTAAGGTTAAGTACATTTCATCTTCTTCAGCAGCCTGTGAAAAGTTAAGTAATAGTGACTTTAAATCCGATTTACAGTTTTTGCCTCAATAAAAGATATCAGGTTGCCTGTTGAAGATATATCAATACCAGTTACTCCGGTTCAACCAATAAATGTTCAGTCATCCGAAAAAGTTGGACAATCAAAAATATTACG
>CAVQQN010000064.1:0-17080 GCA_963714775.1 uncultured Ignavibacteriaceae bacterium | reverse complement strand
TTCTCAATATCTTTTTTAGAAATAGAAACATTTGCAAACTCACCAAAACCAGTTGTAACGCCGTAAATTACTTTCCCCTCATCTACCCATTTATCAATAAGCTTTCGAGCTTTAATTACATTTTTTTTAGAGTCGTTTGATAAAGAAACAATTGGATTCTCTCTTAAGAAAAATTCTATTTTATCTAATGTTAGTGATTTGCCATCGACGATTAATTGTTTACGAGCCATGAATTATCTTCTTTATTTTATCTGAGTTTTGTTTACTTGTTTTGTAATGAATTTTAATTCCGTTTTCATCATAATCTATTTTAAGTACTTCAGCTAACGAATGAATTTGCGAAACTTTTTTTGAGTCTGTTAATCGTAATTTTATTTTTGCTTCAACAAACTGATCTTCAATAATATCATTCAACAATGACTTTAATGCTGAAATGTTCATTCCACGCATTGCAGAAATCATTATACTTTCTTTATGCGAGTTACGGATGAAATCAATTTTAGCTTTATCTTTTATCAAGTCAATCTTGTTAAAAATTCTAATAACTTTTTTATCACTACTGCCAAATTCTTTTAACGTCTCTTCAACTACTTTAATATGATCCTCATAAAAAGGATGCGAAACATCAACAACATGAAATATTATGTCCGCTTCTCTCACTTCACTAAGTGTACTTTTAAAAGAAGCAACAAGCTGCGGTGGAAGTTTTCGAATAAAACCGACGGTATCGCTAATCAATATTTTTTCTGTATCGTGAACCTCCAGTGAACGGGTTGTCGAATCCAGTGTTGCAAATAATTTATCTTCAGCAAAAACATCTGCGCTTGTTAATAAATTAAACAGAGTTGATTTGCCCGCATTTGTGTATCCTGCAATCGCAATCCGTGTTGAGTTTTTTCTTCCTGCACTTTGTGTAATTCTGTGATTCTCAATCTCACCAAGTTTTTCTTTAAGATGAGATATTCTCGTACGGATAATTCTTCTATCAGTTTCAATCTGAGTTTCACCGGGACCTTTAGTTCCAATGCCGCCATATTGTTTTGATAAGTGAGTCCATGCTCGAGTTAATCTTGGTAAAAGATATTGAAGCTGTGCAAGCTCAACCTGAGTTTTAGCTTCTTTACTTTTTGCGCGTGATGCAAAAATATCCAGGATCAATCCGCTTCTATCAATTACTTTTCTTTTAAAAAGATCAGAAAGATTTCTTACCTGCACGGGAGTCAAATCATCATCAAAAATAATTATGTTGATGTCATTCAATTCAATAAGCTGTGCAAGTTCTTCTGCTTTTCCTTTACCGATGTAATAAGCAGAATCCATTCGTGCTTTGCTTTGAATGATCTTGAAAATCGTTTCTGCTCCAGCAGTATTTGCCAGCTCTTCAAGTTCCGCAAGATGTTCTTCAACAACTTCTTTGCTGTAAGCTTTGGTATCAAGTGCAACGAGCATTGCTCGTTCGACTATTTTTTTTGTTATTTCTATCATAATATTATTTTCTATCTGTCATTTCGAATCCCGATTTATCGGGTGAGAAATCCTCAACTATTAATAGAACAGATTTCTCCCTTCGGTCGACAATGACATTACTCAATCCTTCCAAATCTTTTTTTGCGTTTCTTGCAATTGTCATTTCAACTAATGCTAAAATTATTGCAATGAGTAAAAAATATCTCCACAACTCGGAGCCAAATCTTGCCTGCATAATTTTTTCTGTTATGTTGCTTTCTTTATCAATAGAAACATACTTGCCGGCAAACTTAATCTGTTCCAAATAATTCTCAAACTCAGATCCATCAGCATACTCAGTTTTAGATTCCGTTGGATCAGCATTTATTGAAATACTTTCAATCTGATTTTCACCAGAATAAAATTTGTAAGAACCAGTTAAGTTTGTATTTGAATAAGCCAAGTAATCTCTACCCGAATTATCCTTTAAATTTATAAACTCATCTGTTTTATCTGGCTTTGTAATTTTAATCTGAGATACATTTGTGTTCTTCAAATTGATATTTACTTCTTCACCTGCAAGAAAAATATTTTGCTCTCTTTCTTTGGATGAAAGATATGCTATTGATTTATTCATCAACGGGGCAAAAATACTTTTGATTGGGAAATCGCTCCAGCTTAATACTGGTGCAGAATTAAACACAAACACTTTTCCTTTTCCAATTTTATACTCACTTAGAAAAGATGATCCATCAACCAATGAAATTATTTGATTGCCTGACGATGATAATTTGTAATAAGCATTTAGTTCCGGTGATTCATATTTTTTCTTTTCCTCATTCTGAAAAATATTTTGAAAGACCGGATGATTAAAATCAGTTTTATCAAACTTAATTTTCAAATCACCACCATTTACTTTGCCAACGAATGAAGATCTTATTGTTAATCCCAACTGAGAATAAAGTTGATTTAATTTACGGCATCTTGATTTGATGATGGAAATAAAATCAACCCACCGCCATTCTGTAAAAAGTTTTTTAACTGCTCAATTCCAGATGAGATAGCATTAGCTGAGATAATAATTGCTTGATATTTACTTATTTGTTGAGCTGTTAGTTGGTTAACATTCTTTTTTTCAATCTGATACTTACCTTCGCCTGCTGTTTGCAAAGCAAGACCAACAAAAGTTAAATCATTTGGATTTTCTGAAAACAATCCAACAGAAATTTTTTCAGGTATATATAAACTTGCAAACCGTTTATTATCCTGCTCAATCTCATCAGTTTCAATTTCTGCAACAACATCTATAAATCCTGTGGATTTTGGAGTCGCTTCAATCTCAACAATTGTTGATTGTCCGGCATTCACATCAAAACTTTTTTGTGCGGATCGCTCATCATTTAGGAATAGTGAAACGACGGCACTGTTCACATCCTGTTTAGAGTTGTTTGTAATTGTAACTGAAAAACTAACCGGCTTATCTTTCTCAAAGATCTGATTGTTGATTTTCAATTCATCAACAGAAAGATTAAAAACTTCTTTATCTGATAAATCAAAAGAGTACAGTCTGATACTTTCATTCAACAATTCACTTAAATCACTATTAAGGTTTTCTTTTGTGATTTTGTTTTTCTGAAAATCTGATAAAACATAAATCTCTTTGTTAAAGTTTTTACTTTCAGAAATGACCTGAGATGCTTTAGTTATCGCAGAGTTCAAATCACCTGATGCAAATGATAAATCAAGTTGATCAATATTTTTTACAAACTCGGATAGATTTGAAGTAAGCTTATTTTCACCTTGGGGATTTGAAACTAAAATCAATCCAACTTCATCACCTTCTTGTAATTGCGAAAGAACTTGCTTAATAATTTCTTTCGATTGATTGAAGTATGATCCTTTCTGATCAACAACGGCCATGCTAAAGGTATCATCAAGAATAAATATTGCTGTAGTTTTTGCAGCAGATGTAGTTCCGCCAATTTGAATAGACTGCAAAGCCGGACGCGCAAATGCCATCACAACAAAAAGAATTATTAAAACTCGCAGTGCAAGTAAAATCCACTGCTTTAATTTTATTTTCCGGATTTTATTCTTCTGCAGCTCTTTTAAAAAAGTAAGCGTGCTAAATTCAATCTTTTTAAGTTTTCTAAGATTGAATAAGTGAATAATTACAGGAATAGATGCAGCAAGCAAACCGAATAAAATTGCGGGATTAAGAAATATCATAAGTTCTGTGTGGTTGTCCTTTTTTAATGATCAAAAAATAGCAATAATGATTTGAGAATGCTATCCATATTTTGATATAGGCATATTGAAGTTATGGAATTTTTTGTATCCAATTTCCAATACTCCAATCATCCATTACTCCACTTATCGATACTAGATAGAATGCCATATTAAAATTGAACTTTGAATTATAGACAATATAATCTAATTTTAGTGTGATAACACATTTAATTATTTAAAAGAGATTTATGGGCGAAAAACTAAAACAATGGCTTAAACAAACAAAGTTTGAAAGTCTTGATCAGGAAGTTGGATTAAATTTATTTGTAACTGCATATTTTCTCCGTTCTAAACATGAAGAAGTTATGAACAAGCACGGAGTTACGATGCCGCAATATAATGTGCTGCGCATTCTTAAAGGTGTTTACCCTAATGGTCATCCACGATGCGATATTATTTCCAGAATGATTGAACCGGCTCCCGATGTAACCAGAATTATAGATAGATTGATAAAGGATAAGTTGGTTGAAAGATTTAATTCGACTGAAGATAAACGACTTTCTATGACTCGCATTACTGAAAAAGGTATAAAGCTTTTGGATAAAGCACATCTGGAAGTTCAGGCTTTGGAAAATTACATATCCTCTACTCTCACAAATACTGAAAAGAAAACTCTTTCTGATTTACTGGAAAAAATTTATGGATCTGCAGTAAAGTAAACTCTTTTTCCTATGTGAGCTTTGTGTCGATTTCACTTAGTGACCTTTTGGCAAAGCAATCCCTTTGGGAGTGTTTCTGTTTTTACCACCAAGCACTCAAAGGTTTTAACAAAGCACACGAAGAGTACAAAATAAAAAAGGCGACTCTAATGAATCGCCTTTAAAGACAACAAATTTATTATGTATTACTTTTGTTTACTTGCAATAAGGTTTAATGCACTGCCAGCTTTAAACCATTCTATCTGTGCAGCGTTAAATGTTTGATTTAACATTACCTCATCTTTGCTACCATCTTTATGCTTAACAATCATCTTAACTTGTTTTTCCGGTGCTAATGATGAAATGAGTATATCAACTTTATCATCTTCTTTTATCTTATCATAATCTTTCGGGTCAGCAAAAGTAAGCGGCAGCATTCCTTGTTTCTTTAAGTTTGTTTCGTGGATGCGTGCAAAACTTTTTACGATTATTGCTCTGCCTCCAAGAAATCTTGGTTCCATTGCAGCGTGCTCACGTGATGAACCTTCGCCATAATTTTCATCACCAACTACAACCCAGTTTACATCCTTTAGCTTTGTATTCTCGTGCAACTTCAGGAACTGATTTAGTTTCACCTGTAAAAGTATTTTTTACTTTACCTGCTTCTTTTGAGAAAGCATTTATCGCACCGATAAACATATTGTTAGAAATATTATCAAGATGTCCGCGATACTTTAACCAGGGACCAGCCATTGAAATATGATCAGTCGTGCATTTGCCATTTGCTTTTAACAATACAGGAAGATCAACTAAATCTTTTCCATCCCAGGGAGTAAATGAAGTAAGTAATTGTAATCTATCACTTTTAGGATCAACTTTAACTTCTACTTTACTTCCATCTTCAGCAGGAGCAATAAATCCTGCACTGCCTTCATCAAATCCGCGTGGTGGTAATTCTTCGCCGCTTGGTGCATCAAGTTTTACTTTTTCACCTTTTTCATTTACAAGTTCATCTGTAATAGGATTGAAAGATAAACTTCCTGCAATTGCAAGTGCAGTTGTAATTTCCGGAGAAGCAACAAATGCAAGTGTTTCAGGATTTCCATCATTTCGTTTTGCAAAGTTTCTGTTGAATGATGTTACGATTGTATTTCTTTCACCCAGTTTTCATATCCATTCTTTTCCACATTCCAATACAAGGTCCACAAGCATTTGCAAGAATAACTCCACCAATATCTGTTAAAGTTTTTAGTTGTCCGTCTCTTTCTATAGTTGCTCGAACCTGTTCAGAGCCAGGAGTAATTGTAAACTGAGATTTTGTTTTTAGTCCTTTTGCAACTGCTTGTTTTGCAATGCTTGCTGAGCGGTCAATATCTTCATAACTTGAATTTGTACAGCTTCCAATCAATCCAACAGAAACTTTATCAGGATAATTTTCACTTTTAACTGCTTCCTTCATTTTAGAAATTGGCCATGCTTTATCGGGAGTGAATGGTCCGTTTAGATGTGGTTCAAGTTCACTTAAATTAATTTCAATAACCTGATCATAATATTTTTCCGGATTATCGAATACTTCTTTATCAGCACAAAGTTCATCAGCTAAACCTTCTGCTAATGCAGCAACATCAGCACGTTTTGTAATTCTTAAGTATGAAGCCATCTTTTCATCGAACGGAAATATAGAAGTTGTTGCACCAATCTCTGCACCCATATTACAAATTGTTCCTTTGCCTGTGCAGGAAATTGAATTTGTTCCATCACCAAAATATTCTACAATTGCACCGGTTCCGCCTTTAACAGTTAAGATACCGGCAAGTTTAAGAATAACATCTTTTGCAGAAGTCCATCCATTTAATTTACCAGTTAATTTAACACCGATAAGTTTTGGCCATTTTAATTCCCACGGCATTCCAGCCATAACATCCACAGCATCAGCACCGCCAACACCAATTGCAATCATTCCAAGTCCGCCGGCATTTGGAGTATGTGAATCAGTTCCGATCATCATTCCACCCGGGAAAGCATAATTTTCTAAAACAACCTGATGAATAATTCCGGCACCGGGTTTCCAGAATCCAATTCCATATTTTTGCGAAATACTTTCAAGAAAATCATAAACTTCTTTATTCTCCGTTGTTGCTCTGTTTAAATCATCATCAGCACCAACCTGCGCTTGAATTAAATGATCGCAATGAACTGTTGATGGAACTGCAGTTGTTTTTCTTCCTGCAGACATAAACTGAAGTAAAGCCATCTGTGCTGTTGCATCCTGCATCGCAACACGATCGGGAGCTAAATCTACATAATCTTTTCCACCTGAAAATTCTTTTGTTGCTTTATTATAAAGATGAGTGTACAAAACTTTCTCGGCATAAGTTAATGGACGATTAACAACTTTTCGTACTTCACTTAAGTTTGCTTTTATAGTTGGTATAAACTTTTTTGATCATATCATAATTTGCTGTCATAATTTTTCCTTAAGTAATATTGATTTGTAATTGTTTAAAAATAAATATTTTCAGCTAAAGATTTCTATAGCAATTGAATTCTTCGACACTTTAAATAAATTCTTTTTTACTCATTTTCTTGCCTTACTATGTAAAATTTGTCGGTAAAATTTACCTCGCATAATCATAACTACTGAATTTTTAAGTAAAAAATTTGGTGCAATAATGGACATATATTATCCGCAATTTTTATATGATGGAGAAAAAATGAGTAACGGTGTTCAGTCATTTTTGTCGCTTGGAGCATTAATGATATTTAGTTTAATTTCTTTGCGCTTCGATTCAGCAGTTTTGCAAAACGTAGAAGTGGAAGTAGAGAACAAAGTTTACTTAACTGCATTTTCTCTTGCAGATGATTTGCTTGAAGAAATTAAACAAAGAGCTTTTGATGAAAAGACGGTCGTCTTTAAAGCTATAACCACGACAGCTTTAACTCCGTCAGCAAGTTTAGGAAAAGAATCCGGCGAAGTCTGGCCAAACTTTAATGACATTGATGATTATAATAACTACTCAAAACCTGTTTCACTACCACACGCTGAAAATTATACAGTAACCAGTCAGATAAGTTATGTTCAGGAAAATAACCAAGATCAGATAAGCACAACTCAAACATATTTTAAACGAGTTGAAATTTTTGTTAATAGCCCTTACTTAAAACATCAACTAAAATTAGCTTACGTTTTTACATTACACTCAAAGTAAGATTATGAATGTATTAATTGATTTAATCGGCTCTTCATTTATTGGAGGTATTTTATTACTCCTAATTTTAAAATTAAATCTCTACTCACAGAACACAAGCATTTCCTCTGATTCAGAATTGAGGATACAGCAAAATGCAAAAACACTTGCCGAAATAATAAACTATGATTTAAGAAAAGTTGGTTACAACTATAAAAACACCGCAATAGTTACTGCTGATTCCAACAAAATAAAATTTTATGCCGATATGAATGAACCCGGGACTTCCGGTTATGGGACAATTGATGTTGTAGAATATTTTCTTAGCAGTCCTTCAAAAGCATCAGCAACAACGAATCCTAAAGATGTAGTTCTAACACGTGTCTTAAATGGAACCGATACTTTAAGCGGACCATCGCTAGGTTTAGTAAAGCTTGTGTTCTCTTATTACGATAAGAAATTAACGAATACAACTAATCTGGACAGTATAAAATTTATTAAAACTGAATTCTGGGTTGAGTCTTTAGAACCAATTGAAGTTAATTTTGGAACTCAAACAGGTTATCCATTTACTTATTGGGAAATGACAATTAATCCGAGGAATATATAAAATGGGAAAAAGTATTTTACTTATTACTCTGGGGATTTCTGTAATAATCTCCTTATTTATCTTAAAGCTTAATGCAAATTCCAAAGAAGGATTAAGTGTTTCAGTAAATATGTTTGAACAAAATCAAGCAAGATTAATATCAAATTCAGGTGTTGAAGTCTATCTTGAAAAACTTAAAGCAGATAAAAGTCTGCTTAACAAAACGTTTACAAATAATAGTTTGTTCGGCGGTAAATATGACGTTTCGATTGAGGGACCTGATACGTTAGTTAAAGTTACATCCGTAGCACAATTTCAAGATGCTACTCATAAAACAATTGTATTTGCGAAAGCTGATAAAATACCATTTATACCCGGACCTGGTGCTATGTATTTAACTGCCAGCACAATAAGTTCCTTTAAAAAATCCGGTATAGGTGGTAGTGTATTAATTGATGGCAATAATCATGATATTAATGGAAATTTACTTGGTGATGGAATTGTAACACCCGGGATAGCCGTTGATGGCGATACGCAAAGAGACCAGGTTAAAAACATAATAAAAGCAAATGCTATTGATCAAGTAATTGGAACTGGTGGTACTCCAAGTGTGCAACAATTAGCAATACGGTTGACTGGAATGATTACGCACTTCAACTTGTTGAAAATCCGGACATAATTATTGACACACAATCTAAAGTTGGAAAGATGAATAATTGGGGGACTATTTCTGATCCTAAAGTAACATTTGTAAACGGAGATATTGCAATCAACAATTCTGAGACTGCTGAAGGATGTGGCATTTTAGTAGTTAATGGAAACCTTTCTATTAACGGAAACTTTACTTACAGAGGATTAATCATAGCCTATAAAGAAACAACTATAGAAATAAAACTTAATGGTAATGGTAAAATCTATGGCGGAATGGTTGTAGCCGGACAAAGTATTGTTATTGAAGTTGCAAGTGGAAATTTTAGCACAAAATACAGTTTACCGGCAATGAATCATGTTGCTTCCCTATTAAAAACAAACAGATTTCAAATTGTTAGCTGGTGGGAGTAACTACCAATTCTAAATAATCTTTACCTATTTACTTAAATCTCAAGTACAATTTACCTTTAAATTTTATTAAAATATTTAAAGGCAAAATTGTCTGGTAAAAGTTAAATTTTTTGCAATTTAAGAGTATTTGAACCTATCTACATCTTCTCTTTTTTTTAGCATCATGGTATAATAATTGGTACATCCATTATGAATAACTATTAGTGCAAGGAAGAAAAAAATGAGCAATATACAATCAATGTTAGCAGTTGGGTCTTTGTTTTTACTTTCAATGGTTTCATTGAATTTTAACAGTGCCCTTTTGCAGAGCAATACCGCTGAAATCGAGAACAAAGTATATTTAACTGCTTTTTCATTGGCAGATGATCTAATTGAGGAAATTAAACAGAAAAATTTCGATGAAAAAACACTTTTATTTCCAACAGTGAATCGTTCAACCTTAACGCCTGTGCTAGCACTTGGCAAAGAGGGTGAAGTTTACCCATACTTTGATGATATTGATGATTATAACAATTTTTCAAGAGATGCAGATGCACCTCATTCAGAAAGCTATCATATCTCAGCAAAAGTTTATTATGTATCAGAAACCAATCCGGATGCAAAGAGCACTACGCAAACTTTTCATAAAAGAGTTGATGTAACTGTGAGCAGTCCTTATTTAAATAACAATGTAATATTAACTTTTATTTTTACGCATAAATAATATGGCATCTTTAATAGATATACTTGGTTCCAGTTTTGTTGGCGGTTTATTGTTGCTGCTATTACTTAAACTGAATTTATTTGCAAACAGCAGTGGAGTAACTTCTGATAATGAACTTAAACTTCTTCAGAATGCAAAAACTTTAGCTGAAATTATTAATTATGATTTCAGAAAAATTGGTTACGAGTATGACAGTACGGCTATTGCAATTGCAGATTCAAATCATATAAAATTTTATGCTGATATTGATAGAAACAATACTGTAGATACTCTTGAATATTATACAAGTGATACAACTGTAGCTACTGGTACAGAAAATCCAAGAGATATAATCTTATACAGAAAATATAATGGCGTGGCTATGGGCGGACCAACATTAGGATTAACAAAAATTAAATTGTCTTATTTAAATGAATTTAATGTGGTTACAAATGTTTTAGCCAATATACGATATATTAAGGTTGAGCTTTGGGTAGAATCAACAATCAGAGAGATGGAGTCTAACTTTGTTAATCCAAATCATCCTTATCTTTTTACTTATTGGGAAATGAAAATTAATCCAAGGAATATATAATTATGGGAAAGATGTCGCTAATATTAACAATGGGCATTGCAGTAATAATCGGATTTTTTGTATTGCGATTAAATACGAATGCAAAAGAAGGATTAAGTACAACGCTTGATATGTATGAATACACACAGGCGCGTCTCATCGCAAATTCCGGTGTTGAAATATATCTTGAAAAAATGAGGAGAAATAAAACTCTAAATAGCGGAACATTTCTAGACAATGAACTGGCTGATGGTACTTATGATATATACATAACTGGACCCGATACCGCTCTTAATATTAGATCTGTAGCTACATTTTATGAATGTTACTCACGAAACGATTGTAAAAGCAAAAAGAGACCCGGTAAAATTTCCAACACCGCCTGCAGCATTGTATGTTTCAACATCAGCCGTTACAAATGTAAAAATGACTGGTAACTTTACAGCTAGCGGTTTTAATTATGATAAAAATGGAACGCTTGGTTAATAATTCTGGACCTAATGTTGTTCCTGGATTGGTGGTGGATAATAATGCGGATAGTATAGCAATTAGGAGTAGCCTTAAAAAAGTTGGAAATATAACTGGAAAAGGTGGTACACCAAGTATTTATGTTCATGACTATAATATTGATTGGGCCGGGATATCTAATGATCTTGCTTTTTCGGCAGATCAGACTCTGGGAACTGGAACTTATAATGGAGGAACTTTTGGAACGTACTCAAAACCAGAAATTACTTTAATCAATGGAGATGCCACCTTTAATGGTAATTTGTCTGGATCAGGGATATTGATCGTTAATGGTAACATTACTATCAGAGGTACTTTTAATTTTCAAGGGATGATTATTGCATATAAGGAATCCGCAATAACAGCTGAGCTTAATGGAAATGGAACTGTTGTGGGTTCATTCATTGTTTCAGGTAATTCTGTTGATATGAATCTTGCAAATGGTTCGTTTGCAGCTAAATACAGCAAAGAGACATTGGCTAATGCTCAATTAAATTTAAAATCTTCACGATTTAAAATACTCAGCTGGTGGGAATAAATATTAAAGTTGTTAATTACCGCCTTGTGATTAAAGTAATAGATAAATCTCTGCTTTAAGCCTGGCGGTATTGCTTTAAAATTTAGATTTGAGTAAAAATTTTCTCTCCTTTTCTCGTAAATAATTCCTGTTTATTACCCTCATGATAACACAATTAAGATTTTTTGAAACAGAATCCACTGTAATTGATAAAAATTCAATAGCATGATAATTGATATTATCCTTCAAAATATAGCTCCAAAATTGGCGGGTTAATATTTTAGAATGTGTATCCTGTTAAATATTATTGTTAACTGGTATATTCAAATCATTATTTTTGCCTTTAGAATAACAAGCAGGTTTTTAGTTTGAAAGAAACAATTTTATTAGTAGATGATGAGTTAACCTATCTGGAATTACTTAAAAGTATTCTTCAACAGGAAGGCTATACCAATGTAATTACAGAATCCAATCCTTTAAATGTACCTCATCTTTTAAAAACACAAAATATAGATCTTATTCTACTTGATATTTATATGCCGCAGATGAATGGTCTGCAGCTTCTTGAACAAATAACTCCGGAATACCCCAACATTCCGGTTATCATCGTAACAGCAGTAGATGATAAAGATATTGCGCTTGAGGCAATTAAATTTGGTGCTTATGAATTTATAATCAAACCACCTGATACTGATCGCCTTCTCCTTACAATACGAAGAGCGATTGGCTACAAACTTCTTGAAAAGGAAAGAGATGTTTTAAGAGGCGAATCATCAATGCCCAAAGTTGATGATAATAAATTTTCAAATATTATCACTGACTCAGATACAATGCGTAGGGTGTTTAATCTTGCTGAAATTTTTGCACCCACCAATGAAACAATTCTTATCGTCGGTGAAACCGGAACAGGTAAAGATCTTATAGCAAAAAAAATCCACGATCTATCTTCCAGAAAATACAATCCTTATGTTGCCGTAAATCTTGCATCAATATCCGCTTCCCTTTTTGAAAGTGAGTTGTTTGGAAATATTAAAGGCTCGTTTACAGGCTCTACTAGTGATAAGCAGGGATATTTTGAAGCCGCAAACGGAGGAACAATTTTTCTTGATGAGATTGGTGAACTGCCAAAAGAACTTCAGGGAAAACTTTTACGGGCTATTCAATACAATGAAATTTTTAAGATAGGAAGTTCAAGTCCTATTAAGTTAGATATTAGAATTATCGCCGCCACTAACAGAGATCTTGTTGATGATGTAAATAAAGGAAACTTCCGTGCTGATCTTTATTATAGATTGAATCGCGGACACATAAGCTTGCCTCCGTTAAGAAGAAGAGGAAATGATGTGTTACTTATTTCTAATCATCTTATTAAGGTTGCAAACGCTACATACAACAAAAATATTTTAGGCTTGACCCGTGAAGCAAGTGCTCAGTTAAGAAATTATCCTTTTCCCGGCAATGTTAGAGAGTTAGAAAATATTATTTTTAATTCTGTTGTGCAGGCAGAAGACAATCAGCGGTTAGCGTTTGTGGAAATTCCAAAAGTAACTGAGCGAAGAGAAATTGAAATGCAGAAATCTGAACTACTGATTTCGTTTGAAGAGGTTGAGAAAAAGCACATCATAAATGTAATGGGCGCCCTGAATAATAATGTTAGAAAAGCAGCATCCATTCTTGGCGTAAGCGAAAGAACACTGCAAAGGAGGCTTAAAAAAATCCGCGAAGACTAAGACAGGCTTTGATATACACGTAAATTTTAGCGTCTAATTTGTCGCCTTATATTTAAATAATTCCCACACTCCAATATTTCTTCATTTTACTTCAAAAATCGAAACAAATTTTCCCAAATTTTTCTTGCACGCAAATTGCATAATAATGGTAAGCTTTTATGCTAAATAAACAAGTGAAGTAGTATAAAAGTATTTAATGATAATAGATAAATGAGAGATGGGCTTATGAAAACAATATCAACTAATGCCAATATCATAACAGATTTCAACTACGGAAAAGTTTTTGCTACCGAGAGAAAAAATGATTTTTCAATCATAATGAAGCTTGTTATTGCTTCATCATTTTTGTTTGCAGTTGCAGTTTTAATCTTTTAAATATCAGATAGTAAAATCATCATTCCTGATTAGCAGCAGAATTGCGGAGTTAGGTACGATCAAAAATTTTTCTTTTTCAAATTCTATTTCAAACGCTTCCTTCCTTAAGAATATTGCAAGATCCCCATCTTTAGCCTGAAGCGGTATATATTTTACCTGATCATCTTTTCCCTTCCACAATTCATCTTCATTTTGCGCTGATGTTGCATAACCGGGACCAACTTTTATTACATAACCGCTTTGAATTTTTTCTTTTTCGGATACACCTACGGGCAAATATAATCCGCTGTTTGTTTTGCTGGTATCCTCTTGTGGTCTTATTAATACTCTATCGCCAACTACGATAAACTTTTGAAGGTTTTTAATATTTACATTCATGATTTTTTCAAATTATTAATTGATTCAGTACAAATATAAAAAAATACTTTAAGCTGTTTTAGAATTTCTTGTGAACTTAATCAGGTACGGAAGCAGAGAAGGATAATTTTTCGCCAAACCAAAACCTAACCGGCGTGATTTCCTATTCAATATTATTCCTTGAATAATCTTTGCAGTTGAAAGTCTTTTCTGAAACGTTTTTTCATATCGCTTTTTATAGAGTGAGTATATTTTTCCACGATTAGTTTCATCGAGGTTATATTCACTTAGAATTTCAAAAAGAAGCTTAGCAGATTCCATTGCCATTCCTATTCCATCGCCGGCTACAGGAGAAATTACTCGCGCGGCATCACCAACCATAATAATTCCATTTTCAACCACTTCCCTGCTTCCAAAATAAATATTGCCTGTTCCGTAAATATTGGCTGATATGATATACTCAATTGTTTCATCAGAAAATACTTTTTGAAAATATTTATTTGATTTAATTACATCAATTAATCTTTCACGAGATGGAATTTTGGATTGCTTGCGATTCTCAAGAAAACATACTGTCATTTCAGTATCACTAACCTGATTCATTCCACAATAAAGTTCTTTATCAGTATAAATTCTAATCTCATCGTTAAATGAATTTTTCAGCAAATTAATTGGCAGATGAAATTTTACTCCATTTAAGTTCGATTTTTTAGTAACAAAATCTCTTTCAAGTTTTTTATCCAAAATATTCTGTTTACCATAAGCAGCAATCACCAGTTTAGATTTAATTTGAAATTTATTACCCAATTCAACTACAATTTCTGAAATAAAATTTGAGTTTGATTTTGTTGTTGAGATGACTTCTGCAGGTTGGATAATATTAACTTTTCTGGATTTTGCTTTTTCAACTAATAACAAATCAAAAACAGAGCGCTTCATTGCATATGCTTCAAAATTAAGATGTGATTTTAATTCGATTCCGGAATCATCTATAGCGCAAAACGATTTAAGTTTATTTGGGTTCAGAGAGATGAAATCATTGAAGAGATTTAATTCTTTCAAGATATCGGTTACTTCTTTTGAAAGAAATTCACCGCACAGGGTCTCGCGAGGAAATACCTTTTTTTCTACTAAGGTTATATCAAAACCTAATTGAGACAAGTAAAGAGCTGATGTTGATCCTGCTGGTCCGCCGCCAATAATTAATATGTCTGTTGTTAGTTCAATCATTTCTTTATCACGATCATCCATCTAAATGCCCACTTTTTTTTGATAACAAAATTTGTAACGCCGACATCTGATAACAGTTTTAATATTTCTTGTTTTGTAAATCCTCGTTTAACTGAAAGAGGTGCATCGTTTTTTACCATTTCACTTTTTGAAAAAAGAACTGTTAGGATTTTAATTCCCATCAAAGCTAAATAAGATCTTTGCAGATCGTTAATGATAATTCCTTTACTAGCTGTTCTTAAAAATTCTTTTAATAAAAAATGTAATTCTTCTTCAGTAAAATGATGAAGAAACAATGCAGTGTGAATAATATCGCAGCTATTATTCTTAAATGGAAGCTCAAAAGCATCAGAATTAATTCTTATCTATTAGATTTTCTGAGTTGCTTAGTGCTCGCAGATTTTTATCGATTGAAAGAATTTGCAGATTGGGATATTTACTTTTTGCGGCTAAAAGATTATCCGAAGAACCTGATCCAACATCAAGTATTTTCAATTTGTCATATTCAGATTCAGCAAAATATTTTAATGCTGATTTTGTAGTTGATATTCCGCCGAGATATTTATTGATAACTTTTAATTCATTTAAAGCTTTATCAATCCGCTCATCTTGAATTGAAAAATCATCCATTATTTCTGATTCGTATGATCGCTTCATTCTAAACGACTTTAAAAAGTACTAACTCCATTGTTAAACCCGGACCGAATGCTATTGCACTAAGATAATCATCCTTATTCAACTGACTATTTTCTAAAATATTTTTAAGAACAAAAAGAATTGATACAGATGAAAGATTACCAAAATTTTTCAATACTTCACGTGAAGGTTTTAACTGCTCATCAGAAAGTGCGAGTCCGTTTTGTAATGAATCTAAAATTGCCCTGCCGCCGGGATGAAGTGCCCAATGTTTAATTTGGGATATATCTATTCCCTTTTGAGTTAAAATTTCCTTCGCTTTGGGTGCTGCAGAGTTTAGAATAATTTTAGGAAGTTCGGATGAAAGCATCATTTCAAATCCATTATTTCCAATCTTCCATCCCATAAACTTCGCTGAGTCCTCAAACAAAAATGATTCAGCAAATTGTATCTCAAGTTTCCTTTGTTTGAAAAATTTGTCTTAGAAAAGAAAGCAGCAGCGGCACCATCAGCAAAAATCATATTTGCTAAAATATTATCGCGTGTTGGTTCTGTTTGAAGATGCAGACTGCAAAGTTCAACAGAAACCATTAAACATATTTCTCATTGCCCTGCTGTTTCATTGCTTCCCAAACTGAATTAACTCCAACTAAGGAAGCTGCACAACCCATAAAACCGATATTGGTTCTTTTAACACTTGGTGAAATATTGAACTCTTTAATCAGTTCATAATCTAAACCGGGTGCAAAAAAACCCGTGCAGGAAATTGTAATTATTCTGTCAATATTTGAACCAAAATCTGAAATTATTCTTTTCGGCTAACTCTTTAAGACTGCTTGCTTAGTTAGCTAAGATAGACCATTTTTCATATTCAGTCATTCGGGTTTTAGTATCCGGCGAAAAGTATTTTCCGTCTTTCGTGAAAAACTTTTCAGAAGAATTTTCATCACCATCTTGTATTACAAAAAATCGATGATCAATACCAGATTGATTTGCTGCCATATCAATCATTCTGCTTATAGCTGATGTTCCGCCCATACGTTTTTTAAGTTCACTGGCAGCAAAACTTTGAGCGACTTTAAAAGGTGGTGAAGCAGTTGCGATATCTATTAACATATTTACTCTATTAGTTTACAGCTTAACATAAAGAATATAAGATTCGTTTCAAATTCCATTTTACTTGTATAAATTTGAATCCATATTTTAATAGAAAGTAAAATGAGTAAAGATTTCTGGAATAGCCGATATTCTGAGCAGGAA
>CAVQQN010000063.1:0-35586 GCA_963714775.1 uncultured Ignavibacteriaceae bacterium | reverse complement strand
TTTTTAATTCCTTTTTTGCCAAAGTAAACTTGTAGTTTTATCTGTTCGTTTTTACTGCTCACTGTTATTTCATAATTGTATAGTTTTTTATCCGGTATTGTTACTGAAAATCCATGATCAGTAAGAATTTTAGCAGTATTTTCGATTTCTTTTAGAGCGTTTTTCTGGAATGAATCTTGCATATAGTGATTAACTTTAAGATTGTATTTAAGTGTTAATAAAATTAGTTTTCATTATGCGATATTTAAAGGAGAAATAAAATGAACACATCAAGATTAAATAAATTTTCTTCAGCAATTATTTTCATGATCGTTTTTTTTTCAATAAATATTTTAGCTGGTACAACGTTACAGGATGATAAGAAAATAAATGAATTTGCTTCAATATTAAAACAAAAAGTATTATTAAACAGCGATCAAGAAACTAAAGTAATAAATATTTTATCAGACCTGCAAAAAAACATTACATTAAAACCCGGGGATAAACAGGTATATATAAAGGATGCTCAGAGTAAAATTGAAAATCTTTTAGACAATAAACAAAAGATGAAATATGACATAATTAAAAATGATCTCTGGAAAAAAATATTATAACATCCAAGACTTTTTAACCCGGCTAATCACCGGGTTTTTTATTATTGCTCGCCTCCCCGATTTAATAACTTCAACTTTTACATCCTGAATTCCATCTCTAATCATATCAATTTTTCTGGCAGCAGCAAGCGAAAGATCAATAATCCTGTTTTTAAATTGCGGCATCCTGTCATTAATCTGACCTCAACGCTTTTACCGTTTTTTACATTTGTAACTCTAACAAAGGTGTTAAATGGATATGATGGGTGTGCCGCAGTTAATTCATTTATATTATAAATCTCACCATTTGCAGTTTTTCGCCCATTAAATTCATCAGCATAATAAGAAGCTGTTCCTGTTTCAGTTTCAAGAATTCTATCTTCTTTTACCCTCACATTTTCTCCCGAATCATCAATGGATTTTGTTACCCTGTACTTGAACTACAAGCGTAAAACACAATTGTTAATGATGAAATGATAAAAATATATTTTAACTTAATTGTCATTTGTCTATTTAAGAAATAATAGATGCAACTTTAATAATAGCAGTTTCAGACCGTAACCTATTTCCAATTAATCCAAACGTTATTGCTGGATTGATCTCCTGAATTTCCCCCGTGGGTGAATCCACCTTCGGTGCCAAAAATCATTGAGTATTTCTTCGATATATCAAAAATTTTTCCTTCAAGTTTATTTAGGACAATTGATCAAAAATAATTTTTTCTCCTGTTAAGTTTTTTAACTCTTTAATTGAGTTTGCAATTTCAATTTTAGGAAGAAAAGTACGCAGCGATTGTTTCATTGCAGAAATAACAATTTTATTTAATCTCTCGGTATTGAATCCTTTACTAACGGTACGCTCCGAGTTAAAAAGTATAAATCTTGTTATACCAAGTTCTGTACATTTTTCTAAAGCAAATTTTAATCGTTCAGGATTCTTAAGATTCGGGATACAAAAAGTAAAATTCTGCAATTCATTTTTGTAAATATGATTTCTTTTAACCTTTGCTATTAGCCTATCCTTTTTGATTTCTTTTACCACTCCTTCAAAAATATTACCATATCCATCAGTTGCAAAAATTTTATCATCAATTTTATTTCGCATAACCTTCATTGCATGTCGGAATTCTTCTTCAGCAAGAGAAAATAATTGTCCATCATTAGAAACTGATGAGCAATGGTACAGGTCTATGTTAGAGAGATATTTATTTTCCAAAACTTTATTTTTATAAAGAGTTACAAACGTAATACAAACTTAAAGTAATATAATAGTAACAAGTGCAGACTATTCATTTTACCAAAAGGGCATATAAAAATATGTATAAATTATGTTTAAGCGTTAGTAATGAGTACATAACATTAAAATTAAATGTACTATAGTTTAGTTTAAAACGATTATTATTAAAACCTTTCAAAGCTATACCATACTAAATATTAACAAAAACAATGAATTTTTCTTATATTACATATTGAAAAAAACAAGGTTTCTTAGACCAAGTTTTATTGAAAAATTAATTAAGGATGAATATGAGAAAATTCTTTTTAGTTCTACTCGCTCTAACATTATTTGGTTGTTCAAAAGATGATAGTTCAACTGATCCCATTTTAATCCCAACTGCAAAAGCAATCTACCCCTTAGCAGTAGGTAACCAATGGATTTATAAACATTCCGTTACTAGTGTACAGGACACACTTACCATAAATAACTCATTTTATTTAGATGGTGATTCAGTCTATACTTTTATGGGAAATGATGATTTCTCATTTGAGCTTGATACTGATAATCAGGGTTTCTTTTATCGGGATAAAGATCTGTGGACATTGATATATGGAGTAAAGAAATTATTTATTCCCTATGTAAGAGGGACTAGTTATTTTACGGTTAGAAGCGATAGTGTTAAAACACTATCAATTCTATCTACAAATGAGAACGTAACCGTACCCGCCGGAACATTTAATTGTTGTAAATACTATTATGTTGCTGTTGGTGGAAATGTTGGAAAATTCTACTGGTTAGCTGATGGTGTAGGGGTAGTAAAATTACAGTACGAAGGTTCAGCTGAATATTATGAATTAATTTCTTACACTTTGAAATAACAAATTATAATATTTTAATTTTGATACCCCTATCAATAAAGTTGGCAGGGGTTTTTTATTGAGATTTTTCAGATGAATTTACTTTCCTAAACCTAAATACACATAAGGGTTGATTGAATTGAAAAGGAAGAATAATTTTTGAAATCTTTGTTTTTAGCTAAGTTATTTTTTTATAAAAATTTTAACTCTGTAAATATTTTCTAGAGAATTATGATAAGTGACTTTTAGAAAGATATTCCCAGGTCAAAAATAAATTGCGATCTCATATTTTCATCAAAGGCTACTTCAAGCCTTAATATTTGATATGGTAGAATAAGAAAAGTCACTCCAAGTCCATAACCTGAATTAAATTTATTTATGGCAAATGGTTCGTTTTTATATTTCGCAAACCCAGTCTCAGCAAATATTTGAGTATAAAAACCTACTCTGTATGATAGAAGCTGATCCGGTATAATAGGAATAAAAGTCAGATCAATATTTAATTCTTCAATAATTGGATAATAAAACTCAACAGAGCCAAAATAGTAATCATTACCTTCAAATTTATTATTAAAGTGTCCACGGATTTTTTCATCAGCACCAAGTATGGAGTAATCATAGTACGGAACACCGTCTCCAAAAGTAAGTCTTGAAGCAAATCTCCATTTACTTAATAATCGATCAAATAATTTTCTATATTCTCTAAAATCAATCCATGCTACGCTGTAACTAATATCGTCAAATCCTAACCCTTTAAGTGAATAAATAAGACTAGAATAAATACCATTCTTTGGAAATTGTGAAAGATCCCGTGTGTCGTGTTCAAAGCCAACACTTACATCTACAAGATTATCAATTCTATCGTTAGAGGCATTAATACCTGGTACATAAATTGGTGTTTCTATATAATAGATTCCAGTATTTATATATAATCTATTAAATAATCCGAATCTTTTTCCTGCAAGTAATCGAACGCCAATAACTTTTTGTGAAAAATTTTCACCATATAATTTTTCCGCACTCGGACTTTTATTCGAGACATCAGAATAGCTAAATGTTGATCTAAAAAATATACTTTCTTTGTTGGTTAAATTGGGATTATAATAACTTAAATAAAATGTGGGATCATAACCTAATGCAAAAGATGCCGTAAGATCTTCATTTCTCCCTCTAAAATTTCTAAACCTTAAAAATATCCCGTATGATAATTTGTTAAAATCCCTTTCTACAGTTTCAATAAAAGGGATGGGATAAATATACCAGCTTTCTTCTACCTCGATTGTCAAAATTCTTATTGAATCTACAACTGTGGGAATGATATAAACGTGATTGAAAATTCCTAAACTATAAACCCGTTCACGATTATAAAAAGAATTTTGCTGAGTTAATGTATCGCCAACAGAAAAATTTATTTCCCTTAATATTATAAAATCTTCTGTCGTTTCATTTCCACTTAAGTAAATAGAATCGACAATAAATGGATATAATTCAGAATTGAAAAGTGAATCAGGGTTTTGTGGAAAGATTAGTGAAGAGAAAACAATAACGATTTGCGAAAAAATAATTATTACTTTGGTTTTACTTTTTAACACTGAGCGTTATTGTTTTCTTATTCAATTTTTGGATTTACAAAAACTATATCATACTGAATGGATATAATTAGTTAACAGATTCTTCAACATATTCTAAAACCGGTAAACAACTACAAACCAAGTTCCTGTCACCATAAGCATTATCCACTCTACTAACACTTGGCCAAAACTTATTAGCTCTTGTCCAATCAATCGGATAAGCAGCTTTTTCTCTTGAATAGGGATAATTCCAATTATCTGAAATTACCATTTGTGCAGTATGTGGTGCATTTTTTAAAACATTATTTTTTTTGTCTGCTGCACCCAACTCAATCTCACGAATTTCTTCCCTTAAACTGATTAGTGCTGTACAAAATCTATCCAATTCAACTTTTGATTCACTTTCAGTAGGTTCGACCATTAAAGTACCAGCAACAGGAAAGGATACTGTTGGAGCATGATAACCGAAATCCATTAATCTCTTAGCAATATCTTCGACCTCAATATGTGCTGATTGTTTAAATTCACGCATATCAAAAATTAATTCATGAGCATTTCGTCCCTTTGATCCGGAATATAATACTTTAAAGTAAGGTTCTAACTTTGCCTTAATGTAATTAGCATTTAATATAGCTGCTTTAGTTGCATTTGTTAAACCTTCTTCACCCATCATTTTAATATATGCATAGGATATAATCATTATGTTCGAACTACCAAATGGTGCCGCAGCTACAGCAGTTATTGATTTGTCCTTTGAAATGTCTACAACTGAGTGCCCCGGTAAAAATGGAACTAAGTGTTTTGCTACAGCAATAGGACCAACTCCCGGTCCACCACCACCGTGAGGAATGCAAAATGTTTTATGCAAATTGAGATGACAAACATCAGCGCCAATTTCTGCAGGACTTGTTAATCCAACCTGTGCATTCATGTTTGCACCATCCATATAAACCTGTCCGCCACACTTATGTATTATTTCGCATATTTCTTTAATCGCTTCCTCAAACACACCGTGAGTAGATGGATAAGTTACCATCAATGCCGCAAGATTATCCTTATTTGCTTCAGCTTTTATGCGTAGATCATTTACATCAATATTTCCGCGATCATCACAGTTAACAACAACTACTTTCATTCCTGCCATAACTGCACTTGCCGGATTTGTTCCGTGTGCTGATGAAGGAATAAGTGCAATATTTCTTTGAATTTCACCTTTATCATTCAAAAAGGCTTTGATGACTGATAGACCAGCATATTCACCCTGTGCACCTGAATTAGGTTGAAGTGAGACGGCTGAAAATCCGGTTATCTCTGCAAGATCTTTTTCAAGTTCATTAAATAATTCGGTATAACCAGTTACCTGATCTTTTGGCACAAATGGATGAATATTTCCAAACTGTGGAAATGTTACACCAAGCATTTCTGTTGTAGCGTTTAACTTCATTGTACAAGAACCGAGTGCAATCATAGAATGAACAAGAGATAAATCTTTGTTCTCAAGAGATTTCATATATCTTAAAATATCTGTTTCTGATCTGTAGGTGTTGAAAACAGAATGTTCTAAATATTTTGATTTTCTAATACAATTTTCAGTAAAAGACGTACTCGAATTTATTTGAATATCTTTGTTTGATTTTAAAAAGCTTTCTTTACCAATAGCTTGAGCAAAAACGTCTATCAATTCTTCCAAGTCTTTTAATGTAGTAATTTCATTTAAAGAAATACTTATGTAACCATCAAAAAAATAATTTAAGTTTATTTCATGCTTTAACGCTTCATGCCTAACTTTTTCTGATGTACTTCTATCAACTTTAAACGTAATAGTATCAAAATAATTTTTATTAACCTGAATAAACCCTAACTCAGTAATAGCCTTACTTAAAACCTTAGCTAACTCATTTATTCTTTCTGCAATTGCCTTTAGATCTTTTGGTCCATGATAAACAGCATACATTCCAGCCATAACCGCTAGCAAAACCTGAGCTGTACAAATATTACTTGTTGCTCTTTCTCGTTTGATATGTTGCTCTCTGGTTTGTAGTGCCATTCTTAATGCTTTGTTTCCCTGTGAATCGACAGAAACACCAATTATTCTACCCGGAATAACTCTTTTAAATTCTTCTTTAGTGGCAAAGTAAGCAGCGTGAGGCCCACCATAACCCATTGGAATTCCAAATCTCTGTGTACTGCCAACAGCACAATCTGCATCAAATTCTCCCGGAGGAGTGAGAATAGTTAAACTTAAAATATCAGCAGCAACTGCTTTGAATATTCCGTTTTCATTTGCTTTGCTAAATAGATCACCATAATTATAAACATCTCCATTAACTACAGGATACTGAACTAATAATCCAAAAAAATCATTATTAAGTTCAACTTTTTTGAAATCTGAAATAACAAGTTCAATTCCTATAGGTGCAGAACGTGTTTTTAGAACATCAATCGTTTGAGGGAAAACTTCATCTGAAACAAAAAATCTTTTTGCAATAAGTTTATCTCTTTTCCTATTGTTATAAAACATTATCATTGCTTCCGCCGCTGCAGTAGCTTCATCCAACAAAGATGCATTTGCTATTGGCAGTGCCGTTAGCTCGGAAACAACTGTCTGGAAATTTAGTAGTGCCTCCAACCTGCCCTGTGCTATTTCTGCCTGGTAAGGTGTGTATTGAGTATACCAACCCGGATTTTCTAAAATATTTCTTTGTATTACAGAAGGAAGAATTGTTGGATGATACCCCATACCAATATAGCTTTTATAAATTTTATTCTTTGAGGCAATATTATTAATATGATTAATGAATTCGTATTCACTAAGAGGATCGTCCAACTTCAATTTATTCTTTAGTTTGATATTTGCGGGGACAGTTTCTTCAATTAGTTGATCGATAGAATTTACACCGCACACTTTAACCATCTCATTAATTTCATCTTGATTTGGTCCGATATGTCTTGATTCAAAAATATCCGGATGTTGAAAAGGTTTCATCATTTTACTCTTTATTTTTATTCAGTATTAATAAATTATATAAATTCAGTGCAACAAAATTAAGTAAAATCTTTGTTATTCTGATCCAACAATTGGGATATTTTTGAGCACATTATAAATATGTGAAAAGTTGGAAAGGCTATTTTAAAATTTGATCCAGTGTTTCTTTTGCCGCATTTTGCTCAGCAGTTTTTTTATTCTTCCCCATTCCGATACCCTGGAAATCGTTTCCCACAGAAACTTTTATTGTAAATACTCTATCATGTTGCGGACCTTCCTCATTTATAACAGCGTAGTTTGGAGCCTCAAGTTTGTTTGCTTGCGCATATTCTAAAAGCTGACTTTTATAATTTTCATCAACCAGGTAATCTCCATCTTTAATTAATGGCTGTATTAAAACTTTGCGAACAAATTTCTTTGAGATTTCCAATCCATGATCTAAATAAATTGCCCCGATAATTGCTTCAAACGCATCAGATAAAACTGTTTTGGATGCTCTTGCAAATGTGTTTGTTAAATTTTGATCTATCAAAATAAAATTTGCTAATCCTATATCTTCAGCAGCATCTGATAAGGCAAATCTGTTAACAAGCTTTGCTCTTATTTTTGTCAAAAAACCTTCATCTTCATTTGGAAAGTTTTCAAAAAGGTACTCAGCAACTATAAGAC
The DNA here is from genome assembly GCA_963714775.1 of uncultured Ignavibacteriaceae bacterium. Classification (GTDB taxonomy): domain Bacteria; phylum Bacteroidota; class Ignavibacteria; order Ignavibacteriales; family Ignavibacteriaceae; genus IGN3. The sequence continues at coordinate 27,713 of CAVQQN010000063.1, read as the reverse complement.
TTAAAACAGAATCCCCTAAAAATTCTAACCTTTCATTAGATTTATCTTCTTCATCAAGTTCCTCTAAAAATGATCGGTGCATTAAAGCTTGGATATAGTGGGATTTGTTATTGATCGGGAATCCGATAATTTTTTCTAACTCGTGAAATTTATGAGGTGTAAGTATTTTGTTAACGGTATGAAAATTATTACTCTCTTCCCGAACGCCAAAATACTTAAGCAAACGAAAAAGAAAAGAACCCAAGATTAATCCTCAAACTTCTTAAACAATATTGATGCGTTATGTCCGCCAAATCCAAAAGTATTACAGATTGCGGCTTTTATTTCTTTTTTAGTTACTCTTTTAGCACTATAGTCTAAATCACACTCCGGATCAGGATTATCAAGATTTATTGTGGGTGGAATTAAACTGTTCTTCATTGATAATAATGTAGCGATTGCTTCTACTCCACCTGCGGCACCCAATAAATGTCCTGTCATAGACTTAGTAGAACTAACAACAAGCTTATATGCATGATCACCAAATAATGTTTTAATTGCTTTAGTTTCATTAACATCATTATGCGGTGTTGATGTACCATGAGCATTTATATAATCTATATCAGTCAATAAAAGCCCAGAATCCTGAACAGCAATTTTCATAGATCTTACAGCACCTTCACCGCCAGGTGAGGGAGCAGTAATGTGAAATGCATCAGCCGTCAATCCAATACCTGCAAGTTCTGCATATATTTTTGCACCCCTATTGAGAGCGTGATTTAGTTCCTCCAGTATCACTGTTCCAGCGCCTTCGCCCATTACAAATCCATTTCTGTCTTTATCAAAAGGACGTGATGCTTCAGAGTATCTGTCATTCCACGTAGATATTGCTCTCATTGCATTAAATCCACCAATGCCAATTTCGGTAATTGGTGCTTCACTTCCACCGCAAACCATTAAATCTGCAGCGCCTCTTTCGATAATCATAAAAGAATCAGAAATAGCATGCGAGGCAGTTGAACAAGCGGAAGTAGTTGCATAATTGGGACCTTTTAGCCCGAAACGAATGGAGATTTGTCCTGCAGCTAAATCAGAAATCATCATTGGGACAAAGAAGGGGCTGATTATACCCGGGTTTTTATCCTGAAAATATTTCCAATGTTCATTTTGAAGAGTTTCCAAGCCACCAATTCCGCTGCCATAAACTACGCCTGCTCTATCTTTATTTAATTTTTCAAGATTGATATTAGAATCTTTAATGGCTTGAACAGAAGCAGCTATTGCAAACTGAGAAAATCTGTCTAATCTTCTTACAGATTTTTTATCAAAATAGTTATCGGGATTAAAATTTTTTACTTCAGCAGCAAATTGAGTATCGAACTTAGAGGCATCAAAGTGGGTAATAGGAACAACGCCATTTTTACCTGAGATTAATCCATCCCAGAATTCCGGAATGTCTAAACCGATAGGAGTAACCGCTCCGAGACCTGTTACAACTACTCTTCTTTTACTCATAAGACCTCATCAGTTTTATCCGGTCTAGTAATGGAAAGATTGTCATGGTAAGATGAGGTTGTCTCAAAACCTATTATGGCTTACACGCTTTGTAAGTCTAAGCCTAAATCAAGTACAAAAATGTCGGTCTTCTAAATCCGTTAGCTAAAGGACAGACTGACAAGATAGATTTTTGAGACAGCCTTATTTTATCTTTTTATGCTAATTTTTCTGAAAGATACTTTACAGCATCTCCTACTGTTCCGATTTTTTCAGCATCTTCATCAGGAATGGAAATTTGAAAAGCACTTTCAAATCCCATAACTAATTCTACTATATCAAGAGAATCAGCACCTAAATCATTTGTAAATGATGCCTCGGGTGTAATTTGAGATTCTTCAACACCTAATTTATCAATGATTATCTCTTTTACTTTAGCTTCAACATCCATAGTATTTTCCTCTATTTAGTTTTGTATTTATTTGAGTTATTTATTATTAGTCTAAATTTAATAAAATTAAAATCTAAGAAACAAATAGATTTGCAATTTACATTGTCATTCCGCCATCAACGGCAATCACCTGTCCTGTAATATAATCAGCATCGTTGCTGCATAAAAATGCAACAACTTTAGCAATATCTTCTGGTTTACCTAATCTGGCTAAAGGAACATTTTGAATTAACTTTTTTACCTGTTCTTCAGTTAATTTATCTGTCATTGCTGTTTGAATAAAGCCCGGTGCAATGGCATTTACAGTAATTCCTCTCGATGCCAGCTCACGCGCCATAGATTTTGTAAAACCTATTACCCCTGCCTTTGAAGCAGAATAATTTGATTGTCCAGCGTTTCCAATAAGTCCAACAACAGAGGCAATATTAACTATTCTGCCATATCGTTGTGCAATCATGGGTTTTAAAATGGCTTTAGTATAATTAAAAACACTTTTAAGATTTGCACTAATTACATCATCAAAATCTTTTTCTGTCATTCTTAAAAGTAGGTTATCTCGCGTTATACCAGCATTATTAACTAATATATCTACACCACCTAGTTTTTCTATTGCTGCGTTAACAGTTGCTTGGGCTTGTTCTAAAGATGATGCATCAGCTTTAAACGCATGAATTTTTACACCCGGGATAATCAATTTCATTTCTAATAATTCTTCAGCGCACTCATCGAGCTATTATCTTAACAAATGCAATATCAGAAAATAAAATTCCACTGCAGCTTCTTAATGCAAGTTCTTTAACTATTGCTCTGCCTATTCCACGAGTTCCGCCGGTAACTATTGCTCTTTGATTATGTAATTCAACAGCTTTGTTCGTCATTTTTTTCTACTCCTGAATAATGTTCTACTAAATACTCATTTTTATACTTAACAAGTTCATTAAATTTTTCTTGTCCGAAGAAATGTAGTAATTCATCTTTGCATGCATCAAAAATTGATGTTTCTATCACGGGATTCATGTTGCAAGTCTTTAATCTATCAATATGTTCATCATCAATCGTAAGAGCACCTTCAAATATTGTAAGTGGAAATAAAACACAATAAATTGGTTTGTACTTCCATCTATACTCTCCCTCATTCATTGCAAGTTTTTGAAGCGTGCACAATCCGTTTTTATCTAAAAATGTACATTTGCCGTTAATTATTTCAGTTCCAACTGCAACACCTGATTCAAAATCCTCGTCCTCTTCGGGTTCTTCAAACCATTTATTAATGTCTTTCGATTGAGTCTCATCGAGTAAAGGTATAATTTTATCTTTGATACTTAAAATGTGCTCGTGTTCTTTTAAATCAGTATAGACTCCGTAGTTACAGCATTCACCACTACACTTGCAAGAAAATTTAAATGTAAAAATCTGTGGATCAATATAAATTCCGTTTATCTCTTTAGTAAATTTTTGCTGTGTATTTGTTTCCATTATAGATACTTCTCCACATCTTCGTACTTATCAATACCAAATGTTTGAACATCAGGATTTATTCTCTTAACTAAGCCTTGCAGAACTTTTCCAGGACCAATTTCGTAAAATTCTTCAAAACCATCTTCTATCATATTTTTTATCGTTTCTTCCCATCTTACAGGTGAAGTTACTTGCTGGTACAAAAGATCTTTTATTTTTTCTTTTTCGGTAACAGGTTTAGCGGTAACATTTGCGTAAACGAAAAATCTTGGATCATAAAATGGTGTAGAGTTTAGAACTTCAAGTAAAGCATTTTTTGCTGATTGCATTAATGGAGAATGAAATGCCCCGCTTACAACCAGTTCTTTAACTATTTTTGCACCATTAGCCTTGCATAATTCCATTGCCTTTTTTATACCAGATCTTGAACCTGAAATTACAATTTGCCCTGGTGAATTGAAATTTGCACACTGTACAATACCTTCTGCCGATGCTTCCATGCAAAGGTTTTCAACTTTGGTTGGATCTAATCCAACTATTGCAGCCAAAGTTCCTGGATTATCAATTCCGGCTTGTTGCATAGCTTTACCCCTTTCTCTAACAAGTTTTATTGCATCATAAAATTGAATTGAATTTGCAGCAACTAACGCTGAATATTCACCTAGAGAATGTCCTGCTGCTGCCTCCGGTTCAATAGTTCGAATAATGCTTGCGAGAATGACACTGTGAAGAAAAATAGCAGGTTGAGTAAATTCTGTTTGCTTAAGTTGATCTTCCGGTCCATTAAACATTATGTAAGATAGATTTATACCAAGTGCATCATCTGCAGTTTTAATCATTTCCTTGGCTTCAACAGAATTATCAAATAAATCTTTAGCCATTCCAACATATTGAGAACCTTGACCTGGAAATAAAAAAGCTTTTTTTGACATCGAAATATTTATAATGTTTAATTATTAAATTGCCCACACAACGTGTATAGCACCCCATGTATAACCAGCACCAAAAGCAGATAAAATTAAATTATCACCTTTTTTTAAATTGCCGTCTCTATGGTATTCCGTTAAGCAAAGTGGAATTGTTGCCGCAGTAGTATTACCGTACTTATCAATATTAATCATCACTTTATCCTTGCTTAATCCCATTCGTTGAGCAGTAGCATCAATAATTCTTAAGTTTGCTTGATGAGGTACAAGATAAGCAATATCTTCTGATTTGAGATCACTAAGCGCCATTAATTCGGCCGAGACATCAGCCATACCTTTTACAGCAACTTTAAATACAGCTTTGCCGTCCTGATAAATATAGTGCCATTTTTTATCGACGGTTTCGTGTGAAGCTGGATTCAAACTTCCGCCACCCAGCATGTATAATGCGTCTTTACCTGAACCATCAACCCTGAGTATTGTATTTTGTATGCCTAAAGATTTATCTTTGGTCGGTTCAAGTAAAACAGCAGAACCGGCATCACCAAATAGAATACAAATATTTCTATCTGTGTAATCTGTTATTGCACTCATTTTGTCTGCACCGATAACTAAAACTTTTTTATATCGTCCAGATTCAACTAATGATGCGCCGGTTTGTAGTGCAAATAGAAATCCTGAACAAGCAGCCGAAAGATCAAATCCCCAGGCGTTTTTAGCCCCAATTTTATTTTGAACTAAGCAGGCAGTTGCAGGGAAAAACATATCAGGGGTTACTGTTGCGACAATAATTACATCAACATCTTCTGGAGAAACATTATGCTTTGCAAATAAATCAAGTGCCGCTCTTGCTGCTAAATCACTTGTAGCACCATGTTCTAAAATTCTTCTTTCTCGTATACCGGTTCTTGTTCTTATCCATTCATCATTTGTTTCTACAATGGATTCAAAATATTTATTATCAAAAACTTTATCAGGAGTGTACATCCCAACTCCTGTTATCATAGCATTAAAACTTTTTTCTGGCATTAATCTTCCGCTACTTTATTTGTGAATATTGTTTGATAGAATTTTCTATCTTTTTAATTAGATCTTTCCGGTACATTTCCCTGGCTTTTAAAACCATATTTTTAATTGCTTTTGGTGTACTTGAACCGTGCCCAATTATACTTATTCCATTAACACCCAAAAGCGGAACACCGCCATGTTCCTGGTAATCTAAAGATTTTAAAGATTTTTTTAAAGTTCCTTTAAATAAACCTACTTTTAGTTTATCAAAAAAACTTTCCTCTGCGGTTTTTGTTAAAAGATGTTTTAACAATTTTGGAACGGATTCGCCAAACTTTAAGATTATATTTCCAACAAATCCATCACAAACCACAACATCAACCTTCTTAGTAAGGATATCACGTCCTTCAACATTTCCAATAAAATTAAGATTTGATTCTTTTAACAATTTGAATGCAACCATTGATACTTCATTACCTTTACTTTCTTCTTCTCCCATACTTAAAATACCGATAGAAGGATTATCTATCACCACCCATTTCACTTGCATAAATTGCACCCATCACGGCATATTCAAACAGGTGAGAAGGTTTTGCATCTTTCCCGGCACCAACATCATAAAGATAACAGACTCCATGAACATTTGGTATCTCGGCTCCAATTGTTGGTCTTCCAACTCCAGGTATTCTTCCCATAATCAAAGTTGATGCGCTCATCATTGCACCAGTATTTCCAGCACTAACAAATGCATCGGCTTTACCTTCTTTAACTAATTGTGCGCCCTTTACAATTGAGGAATTTGGTTTAGATTTAAGTGACGTAGTCGGGGAATCACCCATTTCAATAATTTCATCAGTATGGATGATATTATTTTCATTAAAAGAAAGTTGGTTTGATTTTATTACTGAAAGAATTTCTTCTTTTTTACCTACAAGAAAAAGTTCAAAGTCATTGTTTTCATTGTAGGCATCAATGGCTCCAACGACTGCGTTTTGAGGGGCGAAATCACCCCCCATTGCATCAACAATTATTCTGCACTTAGAGCTTTTAGAATTGGGTTCAACCATTTGATGGGAAAGCTATATTAAATATTAGCTTTTCGGTAAAAACACAGAGCGCTCATTGTAGTAACCGCAAGAAGGACAAGCACGATGTGCGAGTTTCATTTCGCCGCAATTAGCACAAGTGCTTAGTGAAGGCGCTACCGCTTTGTAGTGAGTTCTGCGTTTATCTCTTCGGCTTTTAGATATTTTACGTTTAGGATGTGCCATAGTATCATTCCATTATATTTAATTTAGATTTAATTTATCTTTCAAGATCATAAGAGGTTTCCACCTCGGATCAATTTCTTCTGCGCTACAAATGCATTGTTCCGTATTCAAATCTTTTCCACATTTATAGCATAGCCCCTTGCAATCTTCTCTGCAAAGTTTTTTCATCGGAACTGAAAGCAAAGCAAATTCCCGAACATCATTAGTTATGTCAATATTATCAGCATCTCTGTTTAAATAACTAACATTAATCGAGTCCGTTTCCTCGGGTGCTTCGTTCATTAGATATACCATTTTATAATCACTCTTTAAACTTGATTTGAAATCAGTTCCACATCGATCACATTTAAATTTTACTTTAAAATCTGATACTACCGAAAGTATTAGCTGATCGTGCAGTTTATTAAGTATTAAAGAAGATTTAAATTTTCCATAAAAAGGTTCATCTAAATCAAGATTACCTGCTTTGTCCTCAAAAACAAAATTATGCTCCCCAAAGCTCTAAATTTGAAATTTTTATAATCATCTTGCAAAATCACGCAAAAAACGAGGCTAAATATATAACTGAACGACCTGATAGTCAAACAATCATATGCCTCATTACTTATCTTTTTTGAAGCAAATTCAAACAATTAATAAGGCAATTGAAATATTTATTAAAAAATGCCCTTTGAAATTTTTACGTAAAAAATTGCATAGACTCTACCTAAGATAAAGATAATAATGTTTTATTTGGGAACTTCACGAATGCTATAAAAAAATTTGATTGAAAATAACTTTGGTTTTTTCATTGCTAAATCAATAATTTGAAGAAGATATTTAATAATAGTTATCATTGTCAGAAATTAAATGTTAATAATTTTTTCTGCTTTTGCTGCAATAATTCCAATGTCGATTTACTTAGTCTTTGATTTGGAAATTTGACCGCTATGATAGAGAACCATTTAAACTGGTTTTTATAAATTATCTCTGGGGTGCACTGGGTGCAATTGTTCTTGCCTTAATAGGTAGTTTTCTGTCTTACATTTATTGCCTCACTTTTTATTAAAGATGATATCCAATTAAGTAGATTTGGATCAATTGTTGTTGCACCAATTGTTGAAGAGATTACTAAAGGATTATTTTTATTAATCACTATTACAAATAAAAAATTTGACAATATAACAGATGGAATAGTATACGGAGGAGCGATAGGTCTTGGATTTGGTATGACTGAAAATTTTTTATACTTTGTCACATATGGAGAATCAATCCCTAATTGGATAATGTTAGTTATAATACGTAGCCTGTTTTCAGCAGTTATGCATTGTGTATCAACTGCAACACTTGGCGCTTTTCTTGGGTCAGCAAAATTTAAATCATCAAACAAAAAAATTTATTTTGGTCTTAGCCGGTTTATTTATTGCGATGTTAATTCATTCAATTTGGAATTTCAGTCTAAGTTTTGAAAGAATTGCACCAATAGGATTTTTGTTTATGTTGGTATCTATAATAATTTTTATTTCTATTTACTCAATTGCCCTAATGGGTGAAAGAAAAATTATTTTTAACGAACTTAAAGAAGAATCTGATAAGGATTTATACCGGAATCACATTTAGTAATTTTAAGTTCGACACAAAGGAGAAAGAAAAGGCTGGCTTGATGAGCGTATACGTAAAACTTACATAAAAGCTGCAACTACTCTTGCATTTAGAAAAGTTCAGCTAAAAAATTCAAGTGGTGCAAGTAAAGGCTATTATGAATTGGATGTTACCAATTACAGAACTTTTATCAGGAGCCTACTTTCAGATTCTAAGAGTATTTAATAAATGAAACATAACGCCGTATATATTATTCCTACCCATCCACTCTTTAACAGAATGAAATGGTATTAATTTTGAACTATTTAAGGATGAAGATTTTACATTCTTAAAATCCACCCTTTACTTAAATCTTTTGGAAAATATAAGTGTCTAAAATAGGATAAGGTTGATATTTTTAAAATATTTGATTTTAGTGATAAGAGATTTATTACCGACAGAATTTGTTGATGATTCACATAATTTAATTTTTGGAGAGGTTAGTAATTTAAAATTATTGTTTACAGAATTAGCTGGTAAAGAATTTAATACAGTATAAAAACAATCTTATAATTTTTTCCGATGTTATTAATATTCGAAATACAGATATTGAACAATACTATAATTTGCTTAATATTGACGATAACTCATTGCTCCTTGCTAAATCTTCCAGCGGTGAAATTAAGGTTTTTGGATTTAATAACTATACAGATGATTTATTTAAACAGTTAACTGATTCCTCATTAATGATGGATAAATTTTTAAGCTACAACAGGTCCTGCACTTATTATATAAATACATTAAGTGATGTAATGACTGTAACGAATGTTAATGATTTTAAAAAATTATACTCAGAACTCTCACAAAAGAGAAGTAATGAATATTGTTCACAGCAGATGCACGAACGATTTACTCACCTATTTATTGAATATAAGAATTTACTAAAATGAGTAGAATTGGAATTTTCGGCGGAACCTTTGACCCAATTCACAACGGGCATTTAATAACAGCTCAATCAGTTATGGAATTTCGCAAACTTGAAAAAATAATTTTTATTCCTGCATACATTTCTCCCCATAAGCAGCACGAAAAAGCTTCAAGTGCACAGCATAGATTAAATATGCTTAATCTTGCCATTGAAAATATTCCTTTTTTCGAATGCTCCGATTTTGAAATTAAGCAGCATACAATCTCTTACACAATTGATACGCTGCGTGAATACAAAAAACATTATGACGAGATTGATTTGATAATCGGATATGATAATATTTTCCAATTCCATACATGGAAAGAACCAGATGAAATTTTAAAATTAGCTAATATTGTGGTACTTAAAAGAAAGTCTTCTCATCCTTTAGATTTTGTGGATAAGTATGTTGAAGCAGCCACATTTGTGCAAACTCGTGGAATAGAAATTAGCGCAACAGATATTAGAAATCGTGTGCACGCCGATTTACCGATTTATTGCTTGGTGCCGGAAAAAGTTTTACTTTACATAAACAAAAACAAATTATATAAGGATAGTTAATTGAAAATTCTTGTTACCGGCGGTGCCGGATTTATTGCTTCACAAATCGCCGATGCATTTATAGAAGAAGGACATCAAGTTGTAATTCTTGATGATCTTTCAACTGGATATGAAAAAAATATTAATTCAAAAGCTAAGTTCATTAAAGCAAATATTTGTGATAAAAATCTTAATAAGCTTTTTGAAACAGAAAAGTTTGATGTTGTAAATCATCATGCAGCACAAATGGATGTTCGAAGGTCTGTAAAAGATCCTGAGTTTGATGCAACAACAAATATTCTTGGAACAATTAACTTACTTCAGAATTGTATTAAGTATGATGTTAAGAAATTTATGTTCGCATCTACAGGCGGAGCCGTTTATGGTGAGCAAGACTATTTTCCTGCCGATGAAAAACATAATCAGCAACCAAAATCTCCTTATGGCATTTCTAAGCTTGCGGTAGAAAAATATCTATACTTCTATTACTCTGAACATAAATTAAATTACACAATATTACGATATGCCAATATTTATGGACCAAGACAAAATCCATTTGGTGAAGCCGGAGTTGTTGCAATTTTTTCAACAAAGCTTTTAAAATATGAACAGCCAATAATTAATGGGCACGGAAAACAAACCCGTGATTATGTTTTTGTTGGAGACGTTGTTAAAGCAAATCTTCTTGCACTAAAGGATGAAGCATCAGATATTTATAATATTGGAACCGGGATAGAAACAGATGTAAATCAACTTTTTCATTTTATTAATAATATCACAAATGCTAAAAAGGAAGAAAAGCACGGACCAGTTGCTGCAGGCGAACAATTGCGAAGCGTAATTACTTCAGATAAATTATTTAATAAATTTGGATGGCGACCATCTACAAAATTAGAGGATGGATTAAAAGCTACTGTTGAATTCTTTAAGAATAATTTAGCTTGATATGATAGATAATAATTTGATAGAAAATATTTATAAAGAAGATAGAAGATCAATAGCGCGTACTATATCGATTATAGAATCTAATAACTCTTATTCATCAGAATATTTAAAAGTAATTCATAAAAACGTTGGTAAGGCACATCGTATAGGAATTACAGGACCTCCCGGCGCTGGTAAAAGCACAATAACAAATCAGCTTACAAAGTATTTTAGAAAACAAAATAAAAAAATCGGAATTATTGCTGTTGATCCTACATCCCCATTTACAGGCGGGGCTCTTCTGGGTGATCGGGTTAGGATGAATGATATTGGAATGGATCCCGGAGTTTTTATTCGGAGTATGGCAACGCGCGGTAGCATGGGAGGTTTAAGTAAAAAAACAATTGATGCTGCTGATATTCTGGATGCCGCTGGATTTGATATTATTATTTTAGAAACAGTAGGCGTTGGACAGTCTGAACTTGATATCGCTCAAGCCGCTGATACTACTATGGTAGTACTTGTTCCTGAAAGTGGAGATTCAGTTCAGGCGATGAAAGCAGGATTAATGGAAATTGCTGATTTCTTTGTAATGAATAAAACTGATAGACCGGGTTCACAGCAGGCATATACAGCACTTCAAACTATTTTAATGATGAAAGACCACGATGAAAATTCCTGGATTCCGAATATTATTAAAGCAGTCGCCTCTGAAAATAAAGGTATTGATGAAATTGCAAACGAGATTGAACGACATAAAACTTTTATGAAAGGTAAAAATCTTTTCCAACTTAAAAGGGAAAGACAAACTAAAGCACGGATCAAAGAAATTGTTGAGTATAAGTTAAAAGATAAATTATGGAGTGAAACAGGAGAAAATTCCTTAAATTTATCTTTAGAAAAAGTTATACTTGGTAATTTTTCTCCTTATGACATTGCTGAAACAATTATTGAAGAGTTTAAAAATAGAATTTAATACTCATTTATCATCCTGATTGAGCCTTCAAGTGAAGAATCTAACTAACAGAAAATGAAATTCTTCATCTTGAATTATCGGCATTCAATATAATTTAAAAAAGGAGTTTCTATGGAACACAACCCTTTTCTAACCGAACTAACAGAAAACCAAATCCTCATCCGTGACACTATCAGAAATTATGCTGAAAAATATATTAGACCTGTTGTTATGAAATATGATGAAGCCCAGGAATTCCCAATCCAAATTATGCAGCAGCTTGGTGAACTTGGATTTATGGGCATACTTGTTCCTGAAGAATACGGCGGTGCAGGATTAGGTTATGTTGAATATGAAATTATTATCGAAGAGCTTTCAAGAGTTGATCCTTCAATCGGGCTTTCTGTTGCAGCACATAACGGACTTGGAACTAACCATATAAATCTATTTGGCAGTGTTGATCAAAAGAAAAAATATCTTCCGGATTTAGCAGGCGGAAAAAAAATTGCCGCATGGGGTTTAACAGAATCATCTTCTGGAAGTGATGCCGCCAGCTTAACGAGTATTGCAGTAAAAGATGGCAAAAACTGGGTTTTAAATGGAAGTAAACAATTTATCACTCATGGTACTGTTGGAAATACTGCTGTTGTTATGGCTATAACAAATAAGGATGCAGGTAAAAAGGGAATTTCTGCCTTTATTCTTGAAAAAGGAATGGAAGGATTTATTGTTGGCAAAAAAGAAAACAAGCTTGGTATGAGGGCAAGTGAAACAACACAACTTATTTTTGAAAACTGCAAAGTACCAGTAGAAAATCTTTGCGGTGAAGAAGGAATGGGTTTTGTACAGGCAATGAAAGTCCTTGAAGGTGGAAGAATATCAATTGCTGCATGCAGTATCGGTTTGGCTCAAGGTTGTCTGGATGCGTCTCTAAAATATTCAAAAGAAAGAAAACAGTTTGGAAAGTTTTTATCAGAGTTTCAGGCAACTCAATTTAAACTTGCAGAGATGGCAACAAATATTGAAGCATCAAGAATGTTAGCTTTACGAGCAGCGTGGATGAAAGATAACGGCATTCCAAATACTAAAGAAGCAGCCGCAGCAAAGCTTTTTGCAAGTGAGATTGCTGAAAAAGCAGCGAATGAAGCAATTCAAATTCATGGTGGATATGGTTTTGTTAAAGATTATCCAGTAGAAAAATTTTATCGTGATGTGAAACTACTAACAATTGGTGAAGGGACATCTGAAATCCAAAGAATAGTTATTGCAAGGGATTTGTTGAAAGATTAATTCTTAAATGTTATCCCGAACTTGTTTCGGGATCTTTATTATAAAATCTTTATATCCTGAAACGAGTTCGGGATGATGGAAAAATTACTTATGAAATTAATTGGTGCACAAAAAATAGAGAACGAAACTTTTCTAAAACGAGAAGATTATCAAAAAGAATTATTACGAAAACTTGAATCTGCTAAAGAAAAAGTTAAGGAAGGCGGCGGAAAAAAATCTATCGAAAAACACAAAGCCAAAGGAAAACTTACGGCACGTGAACGAATTGATATTCTAGTTGATGATCCAAAAAAGTTTTTTGAGCTAAGCACTTTTGCCGCTTATGGAATGTATGAAGAATATGGCGGCGCACCTTCATCCGGAACTATTTATGGAATTGGAAAAATTCATAAACGGGATTGTGTTATTGTTGCCAACGATGCAACTGTAAAAGCCGGTGCATGGTTCCCTATAACTGCAAAAAAGAATTTACGTGCTCAGGAAATTGCAATGGAAAATCGTTTGCCAATTATTTATCTGGTTGACAGTGCAGGGGTTTTTCTCCCACTTCAAGATGATATTTTCCCGGACAAAGAACACTTCGGAAGAATTTTTCGCAACAACGCAAGGATGTCTTCAATGGGCATTCCACAAATCGCGGCAATAATGGGACCTTGTGTTGCAGGCGGGGCTTATCTTCCCATTATGAGTGATGAAGCTTTAATTGTTGAAGGTGAAGGTTCTGTTTTTCTTGCCGGTGCTCATTTGGTTCGTGCTGCAATTGGTGAAGTAATTGATAATGAAACACTTGGCGGTGCAAAAGTTCAATCAAATATTTCCGGTGTTACAGATTACATAATGAAAAACGACGAAGAATGTATTGCGCAAATAAGAAGTTTGGTTGGAAAATTTGGCAAACTTGAAACTGCCGGATTTGATAGAGGTGAAACAAGACAGCCAAAGTTTTCCGAAAAAGAAATTCTTGGAATACTTCCCGAAGATACTCTTAAACCTTATGACACTTATGATTTGATCGCGCGAATAGTAGATGATTCTGAAATAGATGAATACAAAGCTGGGTTTGGAAAAACTATTATTACTGCTTATGCACGAATCGATGGCTGGGCTGTTGGAATTGTTGCCAACCAAAGAAGTGTTGTTAAAACAGAACAGGGTGAGATGCAAGTTGGCGGAGTAATCTATTCTGATTCTGCAGATAAAGCAACACGTTTTATAATGAATTGTAATCAGAAAAAAATCCCACTGATTTTTCTACAAGATGTAACTGGATTTATGGTTGGCAGTAAAGCAGAACATGGTGGAATAATAAAAGATGGCGCAAAGATGGTTAATGCTGTTGCCAATTCTGTTGTTCCAAAAATCACAATTATCACCGGAAACAGTTTTGGCGCAGGCAACTATGCAATGTGCGGCAAAGCTTATGACCCAAGATTTATTTTTGCTTATCCAAATGCAAAGATTTCTGTTATGGGTGGAAATCAGGCAAGCAGTGTTTTACTCGACATCAAACTAAAACAAGAAGAAAAGAGCGGACACAAATTCAGTGATGAAGATAAAAAGAAATTGCTAAATGATATTTTAAAATCCTATGATGAAAAAAGTACTCCGCTTTACGCCGCAGCCAGATTATGGGTTGATGAAATAATTGATCCATCACAAACACGTGAATGGATTTCTATATGTTTGGAAGTTGCAAATAATAATCCTGAAATACCAAAGTTTAACCCCGGTGTAATACAGACTTAAACAAAATTTTACCACTTAGACACTAAGATCACTGAGTTACACTTAGTGTTTCTTAGTGTCCTAAGTGTCTTAGTGGTGAAAATGAAATTATTAATTATTCTTGAATTATTTTTTTTAACAGGAATCACTCTTTCCCAACAAAGCGATTTATCCAAAGCCGTAAATCATATCACTGAATTTATCGCTTCAGACGGGTTTATTGAAATAAGAGAGACAACTGGAGATATTAATGCCGCTGATTCAATTTTTCTAGAGGCACTTAAATTCACAAATAAAGACTATGATGATGCATTACTTGCATTAATGTTTGCAACAGTTCCCTATCATGAAGTTCCTATTCAAATCCCTTTAATCAATTCAATAGTTTTATATCCTTTAACCTCTGCAGATGAGAAAACTTTTTTAGAGAAAAATGAAAATCTGCCGAGATATTTATTTTTTGATACACCACAAAATGATTATGGAGACAAAGATAAACTTGCTCATTTTTTCGGTAGTGCATTTTTATCTTACGAGTCTAGCCTCTTTGACATAGGAAAGCTAATTGGTTATTTTGTAGAAGCATTTGAGGAAAGTTTTAAAGTACAGTCAAGTGTTGATTTACGCGATTTAGATGTTAATGAATATGGAAGATTGTTTGGAAACTTACTAAAAGAAAACAGTAAATTATTACCATCACAAATATTTTTATTACGATCACTAAGATTTTTTAGAGTTAACTTATGAAATCAGTTTTAATCATCGATGATGAAATTCAAATCTGTGAAAGCATAAGCATGATACTTGAGTACGAAGGTTATGCAGTGGAATTCACAACGAGCGCTAAAGAAGGATTGGAAAAATTTTCATCAACAGATTTTTTGGCTGTTCTTCTCGATATTCAAATGCCGGAAATGAATGGATTTGAAGTTCTTAAAAGAATAAAAGAGCAAAAACAATCAGCTTCAGTTATAATTATTTCAGCCCATGGAAGTGTTGAGAATGCAATAAAAGCAACGCGACTTGGTGCATTCGATTTTCTTGAAAAACCAATTGACCGTGACAAACTTTTAATCAGTGTGCGAAACGCAACAGAAAGTGCAACACTAAAAGAGGAAAATGAAGAGATCAAAAAAGTGTGGGTTGGCGATGGTGAAATTCTAGGGAAGAGCAAAGCCATTCAAAATGTTCTTCAGTTGATTGATAAAGTTGCTCCGCTTGATACACGTGTTTTAATTATGGGTGAAAATGGAACCGGTAAGGAATTAGTCGCCCGTGCTATTCATAAAAAAAGTGAAAGAAAGGATAAGTCTTTCGTCGAAGTTAATTGTGCCGCTATCCCGAATGAGCTAATCGAATCAGAATTATTTGGACATGAAAAAGGGTCTTTTACTGGCGCAGTTCAACAGCGTATTGGAAGATTTGAACTTGCAAATAAAGGAACAATATTTTTAGATGAAATCGGAGATATGTCCCAACAGGCACAGGCAAAAGTTTTAAGAGCAATTGAAGATGGAAAAATAGAACGAGTCGGGGGTGGTAAAAAAATTGATGTTGATGTCAGGTTAATTGCTGCCACTAATAAAAATCTTAAGGAAGAAATAGAAAAAGGAAATTTCAGAGAAGATCTTTACCACAGGTTAAATGTATTACCTATTATTATTCCTCCGTTAAGAGATCGTGCTGAAGATATCCAGATTTTAGTTGAACACTTTGCCCGGGATATTTCAACAAAGCATAAAAAGCCTCTAACAAAATTCTCTGATGATGCAATTCGTGTACTTCAACATCAACCATGGACAGGAAATGTGCGTGAGCTTAGGAATCTCGTTGAACGCATCATTATCTTAGTGGATAAAAAAGAAATTTCAGGAAAAGATATTGATTTTCTTTTTGCGGCTAATCAACAATCGGTTGATGAACTCGTTGATACAAGCAATTCATTCCAGGAATTTAAAGAGAAAGCTGAGCGGGTTTTTATACTTAAACAGCTTCGCTCTAATGATTGGAACATTAGTAAGACTGCAGAGATACTGGAGATTCAACGAAGTCATCTTTATAACAAAATGAAAAAATATTCAATAGAAAAGGAGGAATAATGCCTACTATCTTTTCTAAAATTATTAATAAAGAAATTCCTGCAGATATTGTTTTTGAATCTGAAAATGTTTTAGCATTTAAAGATATTAATCCTAAAGCACCTGTTCATATTTTAATAATACCCAAAACAGAAATTCCCAAAGTAACTGATATTAAAGGAAGTGAACACTCTGCTTTGCTTGGAGAAATGATTGATGCCGCAAATAAAATCGCGAAAGAAATGAAAATAGCAGATGACGGATTCAGATTAGTTTTTAATTGTGGGAATAATGGCGGACAAGATGTTTATCATTTACACCTTCATTTACTTGGCGGAAGAAAAATGAATTGGCCTCCAGGATAATTTTTATTATTTATTTAAAAACTTAGTTCTATGCCTACAATATTATTAGTAAATGGCTGGAGATTCTTTTTCTACTCCAATGAGAATAATGAACCGATTCATATTCATTGTCAAAAAGGTGGAAAAGAATGTAAGTTCTGGCTCAATCAAAAAGATTTTGACATTGAAGAAGCATATTCTTATAATTTAAATGTAAAAGATAAAAGAGAAGTTAAAAAGATTATTTTTGAATATTTTGAACTAATAGAACAAGAATGGACCAAGTTCCAAAGTCAAAGGAAACAATGAAACCATACCACAAAGTGAAAGAATTATTATTCATTGAAAATAAACTAAGCCTTATAGTTGATGGGAAGTCAATTGTTGTCGATTTACGCATTATATCTTTAAAACTTCTTAAAGCAACTCAGATTGAACGCAATACTTATATTATATCTCCCTCCGGATATGGAATCCATTGGCCATTATTAGATGAAGATATATCGATTAATGGATTATTGAAATTTAGTAAGAATCAAAAGTCTAAAAAGAAAGTTAGAAGTGTTACGTAATTTCATAATCACTATTTCGCTCATTTCTAATCAAACTTGAAAATAATTTTCCATCTCTTTTAATCTTTTATCTTCTTCAGTTCTGCCAAACATCAAAGATTCATATCCAAATTTATCACGAACTTTGGTTACTGCTCTTAACATTTTTTTTCTTTTCAGTTCATAATCTTCAAACAAATATTCCTGTTCATTTAATGGAGAAAAATTTGTAATTCCAACTCCAATTAATCTTACAGCAACTCTTCGTGTGCGTGCTTTCTTCATCAAATCCCAGGCAGTTTCAAAAATAATTTTATCATCATCGGTAGGTTTAATGGTTTTAGCACGAGTTAATGTTTGAAAATCTGTATAACGAAGTTTTATATCCACCGTAGACGCTTCCCAACCTTTTTTACGTAACGATTGAGCGACTTTACCCGTTAAATAAAACAAAGTGTTTTTAATTTCCTCCTCACTTGTAACATCATTTCCAAAAGTTGTTTCCCGGGAAATGCTTTTTCTTGTTCGCTGGATTGTTAGATATTCAGTCCCTTCACCATGAGCTTTTCGCCAGAGATCAATTCCGTATTTTCCAAATGCAGTTCCAAAATAATCTGAAGAAAGTTTTGTGATATCACCAATTCTATAAATTCCACGTGAGTTTAAACTTTGCTTCATTACTTTGCCAACCCCTGGAATAGTCTCCACAGGCATTGGAGATAAGAACTCTTTCTCCATTCCCAGAATAATATAAGTTATTCCTTGCGGCTTCATACAATCCGATCCAATTTTTGCAATGGTTTTGTTGCTTCCAATTCCGATAGAAATAGGCAAACCAATTTTATCCCAAACTTCTTTTTGCAATCTTGTTGCAAATCCAAACATTGAACCGTACATTTTTTGTGTGCCAGTCATATCAAGATAAAACTCATCGATCGAAGCTTGTTCAATTAATGGTGCATATTGTTCCAAAATATTTTTTACAGCTTTTGAAAATCTTGTGTATTCATCACCATGCCCGTTTAAATAAATTCCGTGCGGACAAAGTTTGTAAGCAGTTCTAATTGGCATTGCTGAGTGTAAACCAAAGGAACGTGCTTCATAAGAGCAAGCAGCAACAACTCCTCTTCCATACTTCGGATCGCCCCCGACAATTACAGGTTTATCATTAAGTTTCGGATCGAGAATTCTCTCTACAGAAACGAAAAAGGCGTCAAGATCTAAGTGAAAAATAGTTCTCATAAGATTTCAAAACCCAATAGCACACAGATGACACAGATTAAACTGATTTACGCTGATTATTTGAAAATATTTTTCTACGAACTTCAGGCTTTTTGCCAAAGTTTAAAAGCAAACCAAGTTCAATATCAGTAGCTTTTAAATAATTAATTAATTGTAACTTATGCTCTTCAATTAAAGATTCGACAGCTTTTAATTCAAGGATTATTTTATTATCAACGATTATATCAGCAAAATATTCACCAACTAATTTATCTTCATAGTGAACTTTAATCGGTTTCTGTCTTTCCACATTTAATCCATTTTTAGTCAGTTCAATTAGTAGAGCATTTTCATAGACTTTTTCAAGAAATCCAAAGCCAAGTGTATTATAAACTTTATAAAAACAAGAAATAATCTTAGATGTTAATTCTTGATATAAATACTCACTCATGATTTCCCTTCTGAATTTATTTTTAATCTGTGATTATCTGCTTAATCTGCGTCATCAGCGTGCCATTACAATTTTAGTTAACCAAAATTTCTTCCAAACGTGGATAAGCCTTTACAATTGTTTGTGGCATTTCAACTTTAGTTTTTTCCTCCAGCAAATGAATTAACTCAAAAGCGTTTGCAACTGCATCACCTTGCGGATGATTATTCATTATCACATTTACTTCCATAACTTTTTCTTGAATTGACTTTATCTTCTGTACAATTTCAATTAATTCTCCTGGCAAGTAGAGATAATTGTAACGCGAACTTTGTTCTTCATATGTCTGTGGTTTGCCGAAATTAGATAAAGATTTTTTCCATGCCTCTACATTTCTTCCATGAAAACGGATGTAAGCTTTATCATTCATAACTATTGGATCAAACTCAATTGCCTGCCCTATTTGGGGCTGATCGATTGTACAGAAAGTTAAATCATTTTCTTTAAAGAATTCATGAGCACGATTATTATTCCATGAAGAATGGCGAACTTCTACAAAGCAGTTTATGTCTGAAAAAATATCTCTAATTTTCTGAATATGCTGAACTGAACTTCCATCAAATGGAAAAGAATATGGAAATTGGATCAACAAACCGCCAAGTCTTTCTGCCTTTCTTAATTGATCTAAATTGTAACGCACAGCTTTTATGTTCTGTTCATCATATTTTCTTTTATGTGTAAAATCCTGATGAAGTTTAATGTGAAAAATGAAATCACTCGAGTCTTCTACTTTCTTTATCCAGCCATCAACAACTTTGGGACTGATATAAGTATAATAAGTTGAATTTACCTCAACACAATTAAAGTAATGAGAATAAAACTGAAGCCAATCAAATCCACCGGATTGATTTTTAGGATAGAAGTTTGGCACCCAATCTTTATAAGACCAGCCAGCAGTACCGATATTGTATTTAGGTTTCATTTGAATTTTCTTAATTACAAACACACATAATTAACTCTTTTGTTAACTATCCATATTTATTTAAATATATGGTCTTCTCTCCCCTTCCTTAGGAAGGGGTTGGGGGAAGGCTTTCTTATCCAACTCTCTTTTCCATACTTCGATAAATACCAACTACAATTCCTACAACTTTAAAAGAAGGATGTTTCTTATCAATCACAATTGGTTTGAATTCAGGATTTTCTGATACTAATTCAATTTCATTTCTCTTTTTAGAAAATCTTTTTACAACCGCGGCATCATCAAGAATTGCAACTACAATTTGTCCGTTTTTCGGTTCAAGATTTGGATTTACAATTACAATATCACCGCTAAATATGTATGCATCTTTTAGGCTATCGCCTTTCACACGAAGCAAAAATGAGTCCTTTGGCATTCGTACAATTGTTGGAAGTTGGATTGTATCAATTGCATCAGGATAAATTGTTAATGGATTTCCTGCTGCCACTTCCCCAAGAACAGGACGAGGTACAAAGAATTTTTCTTCAAGTGTTAATTCAATTCCTCTGGATAGTTTTGGACTTTTACGGATATAGCCCTTCTTCTCAATGGCATGTAAATGCTGCTGAACAGTTGCCCTGTTTTTATAACCAAAATGCTTTGCTACGTCAGCAAGTGTGGGAGGAATTCCTTTCCCTTTTATCTGATCAATTAGAAAATTCAAAATGTTTTTTTGAATTTCTGTTAACTCTTTTTGCATGAACACTCCAAATAATAATTACCATACATTTGTATGTTAATTTAACCTGGGAAAAGTAAAATGTCAAGGCAGGAATAAAAAATCCTCTTAAATTTTTAAGATTAAGAGGATTTTAAAAGAATTAAGAAAGAACTGAGATTTTTAATAATTAGAAAGAAATATCTTTTCCAAAGATTCCATCATTTTTTCTTTGAAGATTGGTTTGGAAATAAAATCATCAAATCCAGCAACAATAAACTTCTCTTTGTCGCCGGGTAAAACATAAGCTGTTACGGCTATAATCGGAATTGAACTAAAAGCAGGCATTGTTTTAATAATTTTGAGAGCATCAAGTCCGTTATATTCTCCCTGCAAATTTATATCCATAACTATAAAATCAAACTGATGATTAAGTAAAAGAAGTTGTGCTTCTTCAAAACTAACAGCAAACTTTACATCATTTAAACCTTTCATCTGAACTTTAAACAAAATTTGAGAATCAATTTGATCTTCTATATAAAGACAATTGAGCTTTGAAAGATCTAAAGATTTTGGTGTAGCTGATTCTTCATCGACAGGAACTTCGGTATCCAAGTTCTTTTTTGATTTCTGCTGTTAGATTATCCTTATTTTCTGATTCGGAATTCTCAAAATCTACATCAGTAGATTCTTCATGTTAATAACTTCATCTGCTGATTTAATTTTACTTATAACTTCGCTATCAATATCCTCTGTGTTAACTTTATCAGATATATTTGACAGAATTTCCTCTGAAATAGGTGTTACTTGTTTAAAAATATCATTTTCAAGGCCTGATGGAATTATTCTTTGGAGTTTCTTCATTCACTTCATTTTCAACATATTCCTGTGTTGCTTCAAATGATTTATCTGGTTCCTCGAATGGTTTCTCAATTTTGCCATCTATCCCTGGTTGATTTGCCGATGTAACTGATTCCTGAAATAACTCATACTTATAATTCTCCGACATGGTGGAAAAAACAATCGGGAATAAAAAACCTGATTCTTGTTTTGAAAACCCAGCTAAAGATTTATAATACTTGCCACCAAGAAGAGATAGAAGAGTTTTTGAAAGATATGAAGTGAGCTTTGGTAAACCGAAATCCTTTAGGGTCTCTTTTATTTACAAAAACCTGTTCTAGAATATTTGCAACATATTCAGATGGATTTCCGTACTGATCACTAATTCCCAAAACAAATGAATCGGCATTTATTGCAGTATGCAGAAAAATAAATTTTCTTATCCTTACTTAACCTTGAAACTACTTTTATAAGTGACAGAATAAAACTTTCAAATTTTTGTTCATCAGTTCTAAATTTTAATGAGGATGAAATCTTTCCATACGCAAATTGAATATCGTTTATACCGGAAATGTCTTTAATATTATTATCAAGTTTTTCAATCACTTCAGTAATAGATATAGTTCTCTAGCTTTAATGGAAATTTATTTTGAATAATATCAGAATATTCCACAACAGAATTCATCGTATCCATCATTTTAATACGATTTTGATTAATTATATCCGAAGCTTCAAGCTGCTCTTCTGTTGGATTTTCCGTGTTACTTATTAACTCCTGAGAAAATCCGATTATAACATTTATCGGTGTTAAAATTTCATGAAACATTCCTGAAAGAAAACTAGAATCAGGAATGATAGTCTTTTGCTCAACAGTAACTGGTTTTTCTACCACAACTTCTTTAATAACTTCCTTAATCACTTCTCTAGACTCACTGGCAGGCAGATTAACTGATTGAGTTTTTGCAATAATTGTAAATGAATCTACACCACCATCAAAATCAAGTATAGGAGTGGCTGTAATTTCTGCGTCAATAATCTTTTCATCTGATGTTTTGAATATAGTCTCTAGAACAACCGGATCTTTCAGGTGTGATTGAAATATAGAGGTATTGACAAAAGCGCGATCTTCATCAATTACCAAACTTGCAAATGAAGATTGCAATATTTCATTAGTTGTAAAACCAAGTTTTTCTAATACAATATGATTTGCAAAAGTTATGAATCCCGAAGGATCGGTGCTAAATACCATTAAATCAGTCCCTGCAAAAATCGCTTTTAGCATCTGATTTTGCTTTTCTGTCTCGATATTTATGGTAATATCTTTTACTATGTTAAAGTGAGCTTCTCTGTCGTTAAAATTAAATGATGTTTTGCTTATCTCAACAAGGACATTTGATCCATCTTTTTTTCGATGCCTGAATGGCTTGCTAAATCTCGACTCTGAAGTCTCATCTCCAAAAGAATCCAATAATGTTTGTATATCCTCAGGGGCATATAAATCCGTAAGATCCATTTGAAGAAATTCATCTCTACTGTATCCATATAACTTTTCAGCAGCATTATTTACTTCAAGAAATTTTAGATTTTCTTTGTCATAAATAAAAATCGGTTCTGGATTTTTTTGAATTAAAATATCGAACATTTTACCTCTGCACGTTAAAATATATTGAAGCTCGTCTTCAGATTTATTTGTGTTATTTGATTTTTCCAAAATCATCAAAACGTTTGAAACACGTTTTTCTGAATCGAAAATTTTTATTAAAAATATTTTGGCAAAATAATCAGATGAAACCGTTGGAGTATAATCATTTGATAACTTAATCCAATCGTCTTTTAGATCACTCTTGATAAATTCATTAAAATTTTTTGTGACAAAAAAAGGGAATATATCTTCAATTCTTTTATCAATTATTTCATCTGATTTTTTCTGTAAGAATTCACCAAATTTTTTATTTGGGTTTCTAAATATTCCTTGAGAACTTAAAAGAGCCAAAGGATCAGGAAAACTTTCAATAAAATCATCATTGAACTCTTTTGTACCCCAAAAGTTATAATAATCATACTTATTATCAACAATCAGACCAATTACTGCATAAATATTATTAAAATTATCTATAACTGGAATTTGAATTATATTTTGAAAAACTTCAAAATCTGCAACTTTTTTATTGTACCTCTCTAAAATTATTTGCTGTCGATTTGTGAAAATATATTCATCGAGAAGTTTGTAAATAGCTTTTTGATGCGGCGGTAAAAATGCCTCAAGTTTTTTACCAACTGCCAAAGAAATTTCCACCCCTAACAAATCGGCATAAGCAGCATTTAAACATAAAATCTTACTGCTTATATCTTTAACCCAAATTGGAAATTCATACTTCTCTATAATTGATTGAACTTTTCTTAAAGAGATAATAGAAAATGGTAGCAAGATTTTTGATTTCCGTTAATATTGTATTTAATAGATTACCCTGTGCAACGGAAAAATCTTTTGATGTTCCAATTTTGATTTTGTTTAACTTATCATCTGAATAATCTTTTACTTCACTTCGGAAAACCAAAATTATATTGATTGTTTCTTCACACTGGAACTGTTCAATGGATAAATCAAACGTTAGACTATCACCACCCTTTAGTTCTAAAGAAATATTCTTTCAACAATTTTTCTTGATGCGAATTTAAAACGATTCCAATTGTATCAGTAATCTCTCTTACAGTTGATCTTTCAAAAACCTGTTCAAGTGTTATATTAAAATCATCAATCGAGAAAAGCGAGTTAGCTTTTTGATTCGTGAAAATAATTTCAAACGAATCATCTAAAATAATAAGTGGATCACCATGTGAATCTGCAATTCTGCCAAGAATGTCGAGCCACTCTTTATTTTTTAATTCCACAAATCAAACCACTTCATCAAAATGTTGAAATTGTTACTTCGTTAGAATAATCAGAAAAAGTATTTAAATCATAGCCTCTTATTCTGTATGTATATACTTGATCGTTTGTAATATTAAAATCCAAGATAAAGATTGCTGCCATTACTTATTCTTCTTAACACCGTAAAATTACTAATTTCTGTCTTTCTTTCGATATCGATGTATAAAATATTGTTATCATTATTTATCCAACTAAGTTCTATTACACCAATTGTGCTATTGAAGCTAGCCGTAAGATTTGACGGGGGCAATAAGAAATCGGATGAAATACGAACTGTAATTGTATTGCTAACAGCCGAATCTGTATTGCTGTACGCTTTAATCCTGTAATTATATGTTGTATCGACTAAAAGTCCGTTACCGGAATCTTTAAAAGTTGAAGTATTCCTGCTTATGGCAGCGATATTATTGAAGTTAACATTATCTGAACTTCTTTCTACAGAAAAATAGTTTTCATTATCGCTGTTATCTTTCCAGCTTAATATTACTACAGAAGTACCGGATATAGTTGCAGTAAGATTGGAAGGCGGATATAAATTTCCTGAAGTGATTATACCCGCAGTATTAACTTCATTGCTAAAATCCGAAAAACCTAAGGCATTTACCCCACGTAATTTATAATAATAAACTTTGTTGGTGTCCAGACTATAATCATTAATGTTAAAAGAATTGCCGCTCACTTCCTGATGCAAATTGTATTCACCACCAAAATCTACTTTACGCCACAACTCATATTTATCGACAGAACGCGAAGAGTCTTTCCAACTGATATTGCACGAACCATCATTAAATTTTATCAAAGAAATATTATAAGGTATAAAAGGAATGCGACTATCTCGGGTTACAATTAAATTAGTTATCGTATTGCTCTTATGTGATGTTCCGTCATTATCATAAAATATTAAAAATAAATTTATCACTTTACCAATGTATGCTGAGCCAATATCAAAACCAATAGAGGGTAAAGTTCCATCAGTATTAGGCGGAATATTTTTAGTAAAGATACTATCAATATAAAGTTCAATAAATTTTAGTGAATACGGTTGTGCAACTTGTAAATAACACTACTCTTCCCTTCCGAAATTATGCTATTACTGAGTGGTGAAATTATCTGAATTTTGGATGTGGTCACATTTTCATTTTGTCCCGGATCAGAGGAAAGGTCAACACAAGATTGCATTCCTAGAAAGGACATAATGATGATAAAGAAAAATAAATTGAAATATATTACAGAACATTTATTCATATTAAATCTGCATTAACATTAAAATAAACACATTAATTATCACTAAAGCTTATCTTAATTTTCTTAGTCGATTTTGGAGGAAGCTTATCTAAACTAATTACTATTGTACCGCTACTCTGCTGAAAATAATGCTCTACTAAAAGATTATTTGAAGTAACAGAGATATTGCTTTTATTAAGTTTATTGTTAGAATTAATATAGAGTTCTAGATTATTTACGTTACAAGGTTTTTATTAGTAACCAGAACTTCAATACCTTTTTCAAAATCTGAAATAATCTTAACATCAAGTTTGTTTTTTATTCCCCACCATTTGCTTATCTTTTCCAAAGATGTAAAATCCGTTTGGGTCTGTATCAAATTGATTTATAATTGTTAAGAATTCATCTACAGAATTTTTATCACAATTTATTTTAGGAGTGTAATGAATAAACCTTACAGGTCCATTCGATTTGTACTTTGTCCCGGTCTTGGAAAACGGAAGGATAAATAAATCATTAGAATTTTGCTTGGGATTACCAATCACTTCAGAAAGAGAGAGAATATTTTCTATCCCAATATTACTTAAGAACTTTATATCATTTTTTTCTATAAATGATTTATCAAGAATAATTGTATTTATCCTGATTTCATTATCCCGTTCAAATGTAGATATTACTCCAATTAAAACTTCTGAATTACTATATTGATCAGTAAGATTTTCAGATAAGTCTAAAATTATCTGCTCATCAGAAAATTCTCTTAAAATTTCTTTAGAAATCTTCTGCCGGGGGTTTACAATCAGATTAGGATTAAATTTATTTTTCTGTAAAACATCAACAAACTGTGGTTCAAGTGCATTATTAAATTCTAATGTTAAAATTGAAGGTTTCAAACCTTCAGCCCATGGAAATATTAAATAAACTTCAGGGTCATTATCCATCCATTTTATAGCACTCAAAATCAAATTTTCAAATTGTAGTAAATCATTTTTACCACCAACTATATTATTTAATTCAAACCCGGTCCATAAATATTTGCCGCTTCCAGATGTTCCATAAATAATAGAAGATTTATTTGAGACAAAATTATTTTCCAAAACAACATATCCATAAGCAAGGTTCTTATTTTCAATTTCATCACACATCAGAGGTTCATCCGAAGTTGATACTCGTAAGACCTTATCATTAGCAGATATAAACTGATTTAGATGATTTGATGAGATTGGATGCAGATAACTGATATTCTCTGCATAAACATTTTCAATACTAGTTAACCCAAAAAGTGCTTCTAGATTCTGAAAATCTTCAGTGCTGTTTTCCGAATTAAATAATTTTGAACCCACACAAACAATGGATTTCCCTGAAGCTAAAAAATTCTGTAATTCTTCAATCTCTGCTTTCGATACAAATTTAACGGAAGGCAAAATTAAGATATCATATTCATCTTCGATACCGGATTCAAGATCATCGTCATAAATAACTTTGTAAGAAATCTTATTTTGCATAAGTAACAATTCCCACGAAGTAATTTCATCAATTATATTTTGCAAGTCGGTAGTAGAATGCTGCTCTGATATTTTAGAATATAGGACAGCAATTCTTGCTTGAGCTAAGCTTAGGTTCGGGATTGTTAAAAATCCATAAAAGGCGAGTAATAAAAAAAAATATTTTTTTTTGTTTTAGCAATTTTAGTCAATATAAATTAATAACTATAAATAGAATTATTTAATAAGTTCATATACCAACTTTATCATAATCAATATAATACTGTCTTGACTCTCCGGATTTCAAATCATCAACAAAAAGATAAACCATTTGTGATCCATTAGTATGCTTGACACTTGAAATTTTAGTTCCAATTATTTC
>CAVQQN010000062.1:0-11338 GCA_963714775.1 uncultured Ignavibacteriaceae bacterium | reverse complement strand
TCAATTTCATATTTCATAGGATTCTTTTCCCAATCTGTATCAGGTGCATCTTTATAAATTGTCATTTCATATTTATCTGCAGGTAGAAAATCCAGTTTAACATCAAAATCTCTGGCTTCTTCATCAGTTATCGCACCAATGTACCAATCATCCGAGTCTTTATCTTTACGAGCAATTATAACGTAATCACCGGGTTCTGCTTTTAAGATTTTTGTATCACTCCAATTTACAGGAACCTGTTCAATGAAAGTAAAAGCATCTGGAAATCTTTCATAGTTTTCAGGAAGATCAGCAGCCATTTGAATTGGACTGTAAATAGTTACATAAAGTGCAAGCTGTTTTGCCAATGTTGTATGAACCTGATATTTACTTTCCGGTTTATAGTAATCCATTTTAATTTGAAAAATTCCGGGTGTGTAATCCATTGGTCCACCCATAAAACGAGTGAATGGAAGAATAGTTTCATGCTCAGGTGGATTGCCGATACTCCACGCATTAAACTCATTACCACGTGCTGCTTCTGCTGCAAGCCAATTTGGATAAGTTCTGTGCAGTCCAGTTAAGCGAACTGATTCATGAGAATTTACCATTATCTTATACTTTTCAGCTTTCTCAACAACTCTTGTATAATGATTTACCATCCATTGTCCGTCGTGATGCTCACCTCGTGGAATAATCCTGCCAACGTAACCTGTTTTAACAGCATTGTAGCCATGATCTTTCATAAATGTAAATGCTTCGTCCATTCTTCTTTCATAATTTGTAACGGATGCTGAGGTTTCGTGGTGCATAATCAATTCTACGTTTTTTGATTTGGCATATTTTTCTAACTCAACAACATTAAAATCAGGATATGGAGTTACAAAATCGAAAACTTCTTCTTTCCACGCACCGAACCAATCCTCCCATCCAACATTCCAGCCTTCAACAAGAACAGCATCAAAACCATGCTTTGCAGCAAAATCAATATATCGTTTTGTGTTTTCGGTTGTGGCGCCGTGTTTACCATTTGGAGTAAGCGAATTCCAATCAACTTCTCCAAGTTTGACATTATTTATATCTGCATAATTCCAGGAGTTTATCCCAACGTGTAAATTCCACCAGATGCCAATGTACTTTTTGGGTTTTATCCAGCTAACATCCTCAAACTTTGTAGGCTCATTTAAGTTAAGAATCATTTTTGATGAAAGAATTTCTTCTGCTTTATCACTAACAATAATCGTTCGCCAGGGAGTTTTGCATGGAGTTTGCATATAAGCCTTGTTGTTATATGCATCCGGGCATAAATGGGATTTAAGAACAAAATTATTTCTATCAACCTTCAAGTACATTGCCGGATAATTTAATAAGGCAGCTTCATGAATATTGATGTACAAACCATCTTTACGTTTTCATCATTAACGGTGTTTGAACAAAATTATCACCGGGTATTGATTTGACAGAAATTTCATGAACGTTTTTTCCAATATCAGAATGAATTTCTGATAATAGGGAAGTGGAGTATGTGTATTCCTGGGAATCATAATCACCGGGAATCCAAAAAGTTTTATGATCTCCTGTCAATGCAAACTGTGTATTCTCTTCAAGCACAATAAAATTTTTTAAACTATCCTGCACTGGAAATTCATATCTGAATCCGAGTCCATCATTAAAAAGTCTGAATGTAACAATCATCGTTCTTTTTTCTTTAGGCTGGATGAGAGTTACCTGCATCTGATTATAATTATTTACAATCTTATCAACTTCACCCCAAACAGGCGACCATTCTTCAAGAAAATTAGAAGTAACGACAGCATCAATTTTAAAACCATCTCATCAAATCAGGTTGATCCAAAAGATCTATTCCTAACTTGCTATCTTTAACAACAGTTTTTCCTTCTCTAACTAAATTATAAATCAATTCATTATTTTCAGAAAGTTTTATTGTTAAGAGTTAATTTTGAATCAGGTGAGGAAATTTGCTGGGAGAATTGGTATTGAATTGCGAATGCAATGATAGCTAGGAATAATATTAATCTCATTTCAGTTTTCTTTCTTTTATCTTACACAAAAATAAGAAAATGTTTGAATTAGAAATGCTAAAATTTCTTGTAAACTGATTTTATTTCAGTTTCCGGAAAATAATGATTCAAAATTTGTTCATAAGTTTGGCCTGAAAACGCACGTGCAACTGCACCCGATTGACACATTCCAACACCGTGACCCCAGCCAGCTCCATTAAATTTATATAATTATAGAACTATCTGAAGCAAAAGTTTTGTCAAAAATAAAACACGAACTTCTGAAATGGCGGTTTCTTGATTTTTCGAATCTCAAGTTCAGAATTTAAATCAAGTGAATCTTCGCTTCCTATAAATCTGGCTTTAATTATTCTACCGGAATTTCCTCGTTCTACAATTTTAATCTCCTTTAAGATTCCAATTTCTTTTATTTCATTCAGGTTGTTTGATAATTCATCATTATTCATTTCGACTTGCCACCTAAAATTTTTCTTGCTCCATTCAGGCAATTCAGGATGTAAATTAGGATTACAAAAAACATCGGGATTACTATTTATCCACTCTTCAGGATTATTCTTCGGATCATAATTCTAATTTTTTATTTGAATCAAAGTGTGAACTCCAATAGGGAACAGGTCCTGATCTGTCCGGCCAAACATTTTCTACATCTTCAGAAATTCCACCGCAGTTTGAAGCATAATAAGCTCCGATCACCTCATCTCCATAAAACAAACATAATCCTTTAGTTTCTTCAACGGCTTTATCTGTCTCAGGTGTTCTTTTATTGTTCCCTGCAAAAACCTGACATTCAACATCGGCACACAAATCAAAATTACTTCCTTTATACTTACCAGAAATTAATGCAGATAACTGTTTCAGATCTGGCGGCTATAACTTGTGATTTTAGTGCTTCCAGTGGCGCATCATTTCCAATTTCATAAGGAACTAACTCCGCATAAATATTTTTCGAGAGGCAAAGTTACAATTACATCAAACTTTTTATTTTCATTTATTGATATTTCAATTTCACCTTCATAAATGCGGTCTTCAATTCCTTCCCACCACCAGCCAATTCCGTAGGGTACGTTTTTAATTTTTAATGTGCCTGCAGGGTCATCTGATTTTAAAGAAAGGATATGAAAATTATGGATACTGTTTGTATTAAAATTATTTACTATAATTGAATCATTTTTAATAAATATAATCAACGAATCATCTCTGTTTATTTTAATTATTTCTTGCGAATTAGTTTGAGATAAATTCCAATCATCGAGAAACTTTAAGTTTAGAGTATCAAGAGTATAGATAATTCTAACTCTTACTATAGGTTCTTCTGGAAATATTTGTGAATAGGTTGGAATGAAATTAGAAACTGCAAAGATGCAGATTGATAAAATTATGGGTTTCAATTTAGCTCCGGTTACAATTAAATCGTTTTCATGGATATAAAATGCACAACAATGTATTTCTAAAATTTAAGGCAGCTTATTTTTTATCAACAATACTTTCTAATAAACTCAGTAACTGATTTTTTACAAATGGTTTCGATAAATAATGCGTCATTCCTTTTGCAAGAAATTCCTCTTTCTCATGTCCCATTGCAAAAGCGGTAATAGCAACAATTGGAGTTGATTTATAACCATCAATTTTTCTTATCACCTTTGTAAGTTCAAGTCCATCCATACCTCTGTGCAAATTTATATCCATTAAAATTGCATCATATTTATTTTGCTTTATCATATTAAGTGCTTCATCGCTGTCTTTTGCTGAATGGATAGTGTATAATGCCTTTGTAATAGTACTAACATATTTTACAGAAATTTCGTCATCCTCTACATAAAGTATTTTAGCAGTTGGATGGATATCTGATGATATTGTACTGGCGGTGTTTTGATTTGAGTTCGCTTTACTAACGTCGATAGATGATTTGAAGCTAAGAGGAAAACTAACTTTAAATGTTGTTCCTTTACCAAATAAACTTTTTACTGAAATAGAACCCTTCATAAGGTCTGTGTATCTTTTAGCAATTGTTAGTCCTAGTCCTGTACCCTCAAATCCACGGCTATAACCTTCACTGGCTTGCCGGAACTCTTCCCAAATCAGATTTTGTTTTACTTCTGAAATTCCCACACCTGTGTCAGATACTGAAATATTAGCGTAGTCGGAATCAACTGAAATATTTAACGTTATGCTGCCTCCATCCGTAAACTTAATGGCATTGTTTAAAAGATTATTAAATATACTTGTGAAAAGAAGCTGATCAATATCGCACAATATATCCGGATATTCTGAGATGAATGTATAAGTTATATTTTTATTTGCGGCAGCAGATTCAAAAGATTCAAAACATTCTTTTAATATTGGAATAATGTTTTGAGTTTTAAGTTCAACACTTACTTTTGAAGCCTCTAGCTTGGACAAATTTAATATAAGATTTAATGTTTCAAGTAATCTTTGTCCGGATGTATTAATCGAATTGACCATTTTAAGATAATCTGGATAATCTTTTAATTCATACATAAGTACTTCACTAAACCCAAGTATGCCCATCATTGGTGTTCGCAGCTCATGACTCATATTAGCAAAAAAACTTGATTTGATTCTATTCATCTCCTCAGCTTTTTCTTTGGCTTCTATCAGCTCTTCAATCATTTTTTTCTTTTCAGTGATATCTTCCTTAACCGCTACAAAATGAGTGATCTTTCCATCCGAATCTATTATTGGGGAGATAAGTGCGTTCTCCCAGTAAAGCTCTCCATTTCTTTTCTTATTCCTGAATTCTCCTTGCCAGGTTTTACCTGCAAGAATTGTATTCCAGAGATTTGAGAAAAATTCTTTAGTATGAAAACCTGAATTTAATATTCTCGGATTTTTCCATTTTACTTCTTCAAATGAATAACCTGTTACTTCAGAAAATTTTGGATTGGCATATTCAATATTTCCGTTTGGATCAGTGATTATCACAATAGTTGGACTCTGCACAACCACAGCAGAAAGTTTAAAAGTTTCTTCTTCTGCTTTTTTGTGATTTATAAATATGCTTAATTCATGCGCCACGATTTCCAGAATCTCAATACTTCTTTGATCATATGCATTTGGATTATCATAACTTTGAACAACCAAAACCCCAAAAACTTTTCCACCGATTTTGAATGGCACTCCCAGCCAGACTTCAGGAATAGTTCCAACCATTCCCGCTTTACTACTATTAATTAAGTATATGATTTCATCCTTTTTTAGCAGAACAGATTTTTGCTGTTCGATAACATAACCCGTCATTGAGTTTTCAGCGGGCCATTCAGAAATCTCTTCAACTTCATCTTTATCAACATCAGATTTAAGCATTCCGGTTTTTTCATCGTAAAGCGCGATGAAAAAATTATTAACATTTATTATTGCTGATAATTCTAATCTTATATTTTCAAATAACTCTGTAAGCGTTTTGTAAGTAACCGCAGCATCCGCAATATTGTATTGCACTTTCTGAATTATTTCAGTTTGCTTTCGCTCAGTAATATCTTCAACAGCGCCATAAATTCCAACTAGCTTGTTAGTTTTCTTATCCCACACTGGCTGTGCCGATGATCGAACCCAAATAAGTGAACCATTTTTGTGATATACTTTTATTTCACGATTTACTTTTTCATTTCTTCTCAGTTTTTCTAAATCAAGATTATCAAGTTCAAGTTCATCAGGATGCAGCGTAGCTCTCCATCCGCCAATCTTTAAATACTCATCAATTGTGTACCCGGTTATTTTTTCAAAAGATCCGGCAATCCAAACGAGATGATGAACCCCATTTTCATCGGCTTGTGTTGAGAATAAATAATCTGAAGTTAAATTGGAAATTGCACGGTATCTCTCTTCATTTTCACGAAGCAACTGTTCAACTTTTTTCTTTTCAGTTATATCAGTTGCGATTGCTATAATTACTTTTTTATTAAAGTATGTTCCGGGATATAATCGTACATCCTTTAAAAACTCTTCACCGTTTTTTCTTTTGCCCCAAAATTCAAATTGCTGCTTTTCACCCCCAAAAGCTTTTTGAACCATAGCACCAACTGCCTCTAAATCATTTTTGCCGGGAGCACTAACAAAATCAGGAGTTTTTCCAATTAAAATTTTTCTATCGTAGCCATACATTTTTGAAGCGCCTTCATTAACATCAAGAAAAAAACCGTTTTCATCCTGTATGTATATAGATTCAGATACGCTGTTAAATAGTCCTCGGTAACTTGTTTCACTTTCTTTTAATAACTCTTCAGTTTTGCGCCTGTTAGTAATATCGATTACTGATGACTGATATCCGATTATTTTTCCATTCTCATCAACAACAGTCGTTGCAAGTCCGAATGCAAGAAACTCGGAACCGTCACTCCGCACTGCAATGTAATCACCTTCCCAGGTATTTTTTTTATTTAATGCTGTAAGAATTTTTTCAACATCATCTTTATCTTTTAAAAATAAGCCTAGTGATTTGCCTAAAACATTGTTCTTACTTTTGTAACCCCAAAGTTTTAAGAAAGCAGAATTTGCATCCATGATTTTACCGTCAAGATTAGCAATACTGTTAGCAGCTATGGAAGATTCAAACACAATATTTTTAAGTCTTAATGATTCAACAGCAGTTCTTCTTTCAGTTATGTCTTCAATAAATCCTTCCAGAAAAAGCAGTTTGCCATTGTTTGAATAAATTCCTTTACCGCGCTCCCACACCCATTTTAATTTACCGGTTTTGGTAATGATTGGATATTCAAATTCAAAAAATGTTTTATCCTTTAAAGTCGCTTGCCATTTATTCCAGATCGCTTTTTGATAATCAGGATGAATTATATCATTAAAGGTTACTTTTTTATTTTTAATGAAATCATTTTGAGAATAGCCTGTGATATTTTTACAGCCATCACTAATAAAATGAATAGTCCAGTTTTTATCATTAGCACATCTGTATATAAATCCGGGCAGGTTGCTAACCAGAGTGGAATACTTTCGCTCTCTTTCTTCCAATTCATTTTGCAGAGTGGAATCATCGTTGAGCATCGAAATTTCCTGAAGCAGTTTAATTAAACTATCTGGTTTTAAGGTTTTTCCTTCCTCAAAACTTTTAATAGTCTTATTAACTTTATCCTGAAGATTCACTAATTTACTTTTACTACTCTTTGCCAACCAAAGCTCCTTTAATAAACATGTTAATGTAAAACGATTCTAAAGTTTAAATAATCCCTTATGCAAGATAAATTACTATATGTGTGTTTATCTTTACAGCTAATATCAAAATATTAAAACAAAATAAAAACAATTCCAACTTTCGTAAATATCGTTAATGACAGCAGAAATGTAAAGAAAAAATTGATTTGATTCGGGTTAAATCAAACTTAATAAAACAAGGGAAGGCAAGTGGATAAAAATTGATAGATTACTTATAACTACGTAAAACTAAACTAAGAAAGCAGCTTGCATACCGGCTAACCTTTGTAACAAACTTTATCTTTGAAAAAATACCGAATTGTTTTAAGGCGGTTGTTTTAAAGATTATTAGGTTTTACCATTATGTTCAATAGTTATCACCACATTTCCTTTTTTATGTCCTTTGTCAACATATCTGTGAGCTTCTACAATTTCTTCCATCGAATATCGTCTGTCAATTACAGTTCTCAGCTTTCCTGCTTCGCAGAGTTCTTTGAGAGTGTATAGGTCTTTTATATTTAGTTTGATGTTGCCGGACATTGTAAGAACGTTCAGATATTGTCCTGATTTAGAAAGGGATTTTTTTCGTTTTGAAGATTTAATTTTCCCCACAGCATCATAGATAACGTCGTAAGTCTCACCGTTCTCTGTAAAATCTTTTTGCGTGTAATCAATTACTTTGTCCGCACCGAGTGATTTAACCAATTCCAGGTTTGAAGTACTGCATACAGCGGTAACTTCTGCACCATAGTATTTTGCAATCTGAATTGCATATGTACCAACACTTCCGGATGCACCATAAATTAATACTTTCTGACCCTTCTGAATATTTGCTTTTCTAAGATGGATCAATGCGGTTATTCCGCCATTAGAAACCGGAGCAGCTTCTTCGTGGGTCATGTTAATTGGTTTGATTGCAAGAATTCCGTTTTCGGGAATGCAGCAATATTGTGCATAAGTACCAAATCTAAATTCAGTGGATGCAAAAACAGGATCGCCTAATTTAAAGAGAGTAACATCTTTACCTATTGCTTCAATCTCTCCAGAGAGTTCCATCCCAAGTATTTTTTTTCTTGGTCCTGTAAACCCAACTATCATTCGCATCAACGGCTTGAAAAAGAAATCTTTAACAGGTCCTAAACCGGGTTCAAATCGCCGGATCTTAGTATCTCCAATGTGTACAGTTGTAGCTAATATTTTTATAAGCACTTCATTGTCTTTAGGAAAAGGTTTTTCAACTTCCTTAATCTGAAGAACCTCGGGTGGACCATATTTTGTGCATATAACAGCTTTCATAGAAATCCTTGAATCAATTTTAAAAACCTAATGGTATTATGCTTAGCCCGCCGCCCCAAGCAAGGAAGCTGAGTAAAATCACAACTGATAAATATTTAGCCGAAGGTTTGTAACTTGTTCAGTACAAACCGAAGGCAAGTTAATTAAATAGTCCGCCGCGGCGGAGAACACTTAGAACAAATTCCATAACTAAAACACAATCTTAAAAATCTCAAATTCGCTGAACAAAAACGACGGTCGGGTTGGCGATGGTTAGGCTTTAATGATTTTTAATTTTTTATTCTGGAACAATACTCATTGTTTTATCAAAGTCAATTTTATGTCGGTTTTGTCCTAAAATTATTTGTGAGAGTTGAAATAAAATATGATCATACTCT
This sequence comes from uncultured Ignavibacteriaceae bacterium, assembly GCA_963714775.1. Classification (GTDB taxonomy): domain Bacteria; phylum Bacteroidota; class Ignavibacteria; order Ignavibacteriales; family Ignavibacteriaceae; genus IGN3. Next base: position 2,478 of record CAVQQN010000062.1, on the reverse strand, counting down.
GCCTCCCTATTTGCTTTCTTTACTAAGTCAGTCAGATTATTTACTCCATAATAAGAACTCCAATTATCAGGAAAAGTGACAACTTGGTAAACTCTAGGCGCTCCAAATATTGGCCTAAAGCTCTCAATTGGATAAGGGTAGTTAATTTCTTTAAGAAGTTTGATGTAGTCTTTTTGAATAATATCAAAAATCATTTCATTCCCTGGTTTTATCCAATAATCTGTTACAAGAGCTTTTGGGTGAGTATCAGTATTCATCATACTAACTGAGCTCCACATTTGATCTTGTTGACAAATAATATCTCTTGTTATTTCAAAATTTGTTTTTAAAAGATCGTCTATGGCTTTATTAAATTTTATTTCAGTTTCTTTCCCTTGAAAAGCTTCAACAATTGAAAACTCGGTAGGTATATCTTTAAGACTGTCTGCAAATAAAACAATCCAGTATTCAAAAGATCCATTACTATAACACAACCAATCAAGTTCATCCGATTTAGAATCCTTAGCTGCTTCTGCAATTTTACGCATTGCAATTTCCCAATTCTGAGCATCACTGGGTGCAACTTTAAACACAATTTCTCTAACAAATACGCCAAGTCTGCTTTGATCATTCAATAAATCCTGGCTTTTGATATTTATTACAAATAAAAAACTGACAAGAAATATGACATATTTCATTAAATCTCCAATTAAAGCCTAACGACGTTGCCGATAAGCGGCGCCCCATAACAAGGATACCGAACAATACCGACAGCTTTTTGTTTATTAAAAATATTTTTTAACAGAACAACTTAGAACAACAAACTTTATACGGAAGAACAAAGCCAATAATTATGAAAATGCCGAATGTGAAAACGGCGTCCGCTTGATTGGCTGGTTATATGGCGTTCCTTTATCTTAATAATATCATCTTTTTTGTTTCTGAATAATCTCCACTTATCATTCTATAAAAGTAAACTCCACTAGGTAAATTATTTGCATCAAATTCAACCTCATAAGTTCCAGCTTGCTTAAATTCATTTAATAAAGTTTTAATTTCTCTACCCATTATATCATAAAGTTTAACTTGAACTATATTCGAACTTGGGATGGAGTATACTATTTTCGTTTTAGGATTAAATGGATTAGGAAAGTTTTGATATAAAATATAATTATCTGAAATGATTAAATCATTTTTAACATCTGTAGGTAATTCATTAGTGTAGATATAAGTTTGGCTAAAATAATTTGTTTGTGTGCCTTCAAGCAAAGAAACAATAATTTCCTGTTGACCTCGATTAAAAATATCATAAACAGTAACATTATCCATATAAATAAAAGGGTTCTCTGGTTTAACAATTCCATAATAAATTACATTGTAATTATGCTTGTTAGGTCTACCAGCAAATTCCAAGATAAACATGAATTCATTGAAAACAATGAAAATTTCTTCGGTTCCATCATTATTAAAATCTCTTGCGGTAACATATCCATAAGCCTCACGGCTACCGCCGACACCTCGGGAAAATATATTTATGATGTTGACCAATACGATGCGATGGACCAGGTAAAGAAATATTGGGGCGTGGAAGATGATCCATGGGGATGCCACTCCTATCCCGGCATTCGTCTTTCCTAAAAAAGAAATAAAATAATATCGATGATCCATAAAGCTCTCGGAAAAACAAATACAAAGGTATCCGCGATCGGCCAGGGGAGCATGGGGGTGGGAGGATATTTTTCTCCAGATGCCTCGCGCGATACCGAGCAATTGGCGGCGTTGCGGATGGGAATTGATGCGGGGATGACTTTTTTGGACACGGCGGAAGTATACGGCGGCGGTCATGCCGAGGAGCTCATTGGGCGCGGTATCCAAAATGTACGGGAAAAGGTAACGGTCGCAACAAAGTTTTCTCCCGAGCACAACGCCTTCGCGGACGTTATCGCATGCGCCAAAGCGAGCCTGAAGCGCCTCGGGACGGATTACATCGACCTTTACCAGGTCCACTGGCCGAATCCCGCGGTTCCCATTGCCGAGACGATGCGCGCACTTGAACAATTGGCAGACCAAGGGAAGATCCGCCACATCGGCGTCAGTAATTTTTCATTAAGCCAGCTTAAGGAGCGTGCGCGGCGTCTTAAAGCCTTCGCCAACAATGAGGTTGAATATAATTTATTCGATCGTTCTGTTGAAAAAGACCTGCTTCCGTATTGCGAGCAGGAGGGCATTTCAATAATCGCCTACAGCCCGCTCGACCAAGGCAAAAAAACGGGAGGAAAGGGGGCGGACGTTCTTGCCGCGCTCGCCGCAAAATACAAAAAGACAGTCACGCAGATCATTTTCGAACTGGCTCATATCGCACCCTGCGGTTATCGCCATCCCAAAGGCGCTTTCTGCGCCGCATATTTCGGAAAATGCTTCCGCATCGGACTTTACCATTACAAAAGAAAACCTCGCGGCAATCGACGCGGCTTTCAAAAGGAGCCGTTGCAGGTACCG
>CAVQQN010000061.1:0-78712 GCA_963714775.1 uncultured Ignavibacteriaceae bacterium | reverse complement strand
CCAGCCTACTTAATTCAATCCTGAAGAAAATATTTGCTGTAGATGAAAACTTGGACAGAAATCTTGGTGATGTAAAAAGAATTCTGGTTATTCGTCAGCATAATCAGCTTGGGGATATGCTGGCAGGTATTTCATTGTTCAGAGCACTAAAAGAAAAATACCCCACTTCAAGAATCTCACTTATCGTAAGCGCAGATAATAAACGGCTATTATAAAAAGTAAATTTATCGACAGCTACTATGTCTTTGATAAACCCCAAATATTTAAACCTATTCAATTTATTACATTTATAAAGTATATCAGACAAGAATTTGATGTAGTGATCGTACCGGTTACGGTATCTGTCTCATTTACCAGCAATATTATATCAAGAATATCAAACAGCAGAATAAGGATTGGTGCTAATTCTTTAGACGGCAAACCGAATGAGAGCAATTATTTTTTCGATAGAAGAATAGATCTTGATTGGAGACATCATCCTGATTCAAATGCGGCTGACTTTATTTTAGACATTATTAGGCCTTTTGGAATTGATACAAGTAATTTTAGTTCAGAAATTAATTTTGATGAAAATGATTTAGGAACAGCAAAAAATTTTCTACAACAAATTAATTATAACTCAGAATTAAAATTAATTGGTTTACATGTTGGAGCAGGCAAACAACAAAATAGGTGGTCGCTTCAAAAATATGTCGACTTAATATTTAAAGTAAATGAAAATTATAATTGTTGTTTCTATGTTACGGGCTGGAAATTTGATTCCGTAGAAATGGATTACATAAAGACCCATTCTAAATTAAAAATACATCAATATTTGCATCATACTATTCCACAAGTTGCAGCGCTTGTTTCAATATCCAGTTTGTTTATAACGAATGATAGCGGAATAATGCATGTTGCCGGTACCACTAAAACTCCTCAAATATCTTTATTTGGCCCTACTAATCCTTTTAATTGGGCTCCCTGCGGAAAAAATAAAATCTTTTTGCGTAAATCGGATCTTATTGATGATATTGAAATTGATGATGTTTTTGATGTATGCAAATACCTTTTGGGAAATAATTGATGAATACTTCTGCAAGAAGAATTGCTGCCATCGATATGGGAACAAATTCTTTTCATCTGATTATTGTTGAGGTAAAAGAAAATGGCAATCTAAATCTTTTAGATAGAGAAAGAGAATTAATAAGATTAGGATCAGAAACCGGTGCAGATTTAAGTTTTATTTCTGAAAACGAGACTGCAAAAGCAATTTCAATTCTTAAAAGCTTTTCCTCCCTTGCAAAATATTATAATGCTGAAATTCAGGCAGTTGCCACCAGTGCAGTAAGGGAAGCCAAAAACAAAAATGATTTTATTAAAGAAGTATTTAAGCAGACAGGAATAATAGTAAAAACTATAGAAGGACATCAGGAGGCAAAATTAATTTTTCTTGGCATGAAAAATTCCTTACCGATAAATAATAAATCAGTTTTGGGAATTGATATTGGCGGCGGCAGTACGGAGTTTATTTATGGAATTAACGGAACAACTATTTTTGCAGAAAGTGTAAAGGTTGGTGCTGTAAGATTATCAAAAAAATTCTTTCCCGAATTTATCATCACTGAATCATCAGTTAAAAATTGCAGTAAGTATGTTGAAGAGCAGATTAAATTAAATAAAAATATAGATACTAATATAAATATTGATTTTGCAGTTGGTTCTTCAGGCACTGTTGATACGATTTGTCTTGTTAAACAAGCCCGGCAGTCAGGTAAAACTAAGCGACAGATTAAATGGTTATAAATTTAATATTAATGAATTCAATAACATTTATACACACATAATGAATTTCAAAACTTCTTCCGAAAGAATCGATATACCCGGTATCGAGGCAAAACGTGCCGATATTATTCCAGCCGGTTTGATAATTCTTAAAAAAAGCTTTTGAAATTTTCCATATTCAGAATATGATTCTTTCCGAATATGCGCTACGAGAGGGTATAGTATATGATTTTATCCAGAAAAATCCTTAAGTCTTTTAATCATTACTACACTGACACGCAAATTAAAGCTTCTTTTTTAATACTCACTACCTGACTATATTTGCACTCAATTTTAAATTGAGAATATGAATAACATTCGAAATTTTTGCATCATTGCGCACATTGACCACGGTAAATCAACTATTGCTGACTGTCTTGTAGAGACTACAGGTGTAGTATCAGCACGTGAAGCTAAAGACCAGATTCTTGATGATCTTGAACTTGAACGTGAAAGAGGAATAACAATAAAATCTCATGCTATCCAAATGCACTATCGTGCAAAAGATAAGCAGGAATATATTTTAAATTTAATTGATACACCCGGGCACGTGGATTTTAGCTACGAAGTATCACGATCACTTGCGGCTTGCGAAGGTGCAGTTCTTGTTGTAGATGCTGCACAAGGAGTTGAAGCACAAACAATTAGCAATCTTTATCTTGCGATTGACGCTGGATTGGAGATAATACCGGTAATTAATAAAATTGATCTTCCGAGTGCGGAGATTGATAAGGTGTCTAATCAAATAATTGAATTAATTGGCTGCAACAAAGAAGATATTATTCTTGTTAGTGCAAAATCCAAAATTGGCATTGAAGATTTATTGGAAACTATAGTTCAAAAAGTTCCACCACCCAATGGTGATCCTAATGCACCTTTACAAGCTTTAATATTTGATTCTGTATTTGATTCATATCGCGGAGCAATTGCGTACATCAGAATTTTTCAGGGAACTTTAAAGACGAATGATAAACTGAAACTCTTTATTGTTCGATAAAGAATCTGAAGCAGAAGAAATTGGAACTTTAGGATTAAGAAGAATAAAATCTAACATTTTGTCTGCCGGTGATGTTGGATATTTAATTGCCGGAATAAAAGATGTTCACGATACAAAAGTTGGCGATACGATAACCCATATTAAAAACGGAGCAAGTGAACCTTTACCCGGATATAAAGATGTTAAACCGATGGTTTACAGCGGTTTATATCCAACTGATTCTGATGATTTTGAAGATTTACGTGATGCACTTGAAAAATTTCGATTGAACGATTCTGCATTAATTTATCAGCCGGAAACTTCTGCTGCACTCGGTTTTGGATTTCGTTGTGGCTTTCTTGGTTTGCTTGCATATGGAAATTGTGCAGGAAAGATTACTGCGTGAATATGGTCAATCAATTATCACAACTTTGCCTAACGTTGAATATCATGTTTACACAAAAAAAGGCGAGAAGATAACTGTTGATAATCCAGCCGAAATGCCCACGGTTGGAAATATTGATCGTATTGAAGAGCCTTATATGAAGGCACAGATTGTTACTCCGAGCGAGTATGTTGGAAACATAATGAAAATTGCTATGGATAAACGCGGCACTTATATCAACACAACCTATATCGATCCGACACGAGCCGATTTACAATTTGAGTTTCCACTGTCTGAAATTATATTTGATTTTTATGATAAATTAAAATCATCAACACGCGGTTATGCTTCTTTTGATTATGAATACATTGGTTACCGTGAATCTGATTTAGTAAAGCTTGATATTCTTTTAAATGGTGAGCCGGTTGATGCTTTATCTATGATTGTTCACAGAAGTAAATCTTTTGATTGGGGAAGAAAAGTTAGCTCAAAATTAAAAGATTTAATTCCGCGCCAGATGTTTGAAATAAGTATCCAGGCTGCGATTGGTACAAAAGTAATTTCTAAATCAGTTGTAAAAGCTTTAAGGAAAAATGTTTTGGCAAAATGTTATGGCGGCGATATTTCCCGCAAAGAGAAAACTTTTGGAAAAACAGAAAGAGGGAAAGAAAAGAATGAAGCAGGTTGGCAATGTTGAAATTCCGCAAGAAGCATTTTTAGCAGTATTACAAATAGAAGATTAATAATTGAGATAATAAATATTAAGCTTCAACTTATGAAGCGCTTATTAAAAATTCTTGTTCTTAGTTCTGATTATTGCAATAATATTGAAAGCATTTGTAATTGATGCATTCAAAATACCCACCGGTTCGATGAAAGATACTTTGCTTGAAGGTGATTTTATTCTAGTAAATAAAACGGCATATTCAATTTCTACACCGCATCAAATTCCATTCTGGGGTAAAAGACTTGCTAGAACAGAATTAGTATCAACAGGTAAACCGGAGTTTAATGATGTTGTTGCACTCGAGATTCCGGCAAATTATTTACGATCCGGGTGCAGAAGACTATTCTGTTTTAGTAAAAAGAATTATTGGTTTGCCCGGGGATACAATTGAAATTAAGAATCAAGAATTGTTCATAAATCAACATATAAGTATCGCACACCATCTTATATCAAAATAAATCTCAATGAATCACCAATAATAAAAGTTAATAAAGATCTTTTCCCTTACAATAATAAATGGTCGCTGGAAAATTATGGACCAATTGTAATTCCCCAAAAAGGAATGACAGTTGAGCTTAATCCAAAGAATATTTTACTTTGGCAGAATGCTATAAACACTGATTTCGGAAATAAAGTTATAAGTGTTGAGGGAACAGTAATCAATCTGAATAATCAACCAATAAGAGAATACACATTTGAAAAAGATTATTATTTTGTATTAGGTGATAATAGAAAAAACAGTATTGATAGCCGTTACTTTGGATACATTCCGCAAGAGTGGATAATTGGTAAAGCATTTATGATCTACTGGTCTAAAATCCCTGTACAATCTTCCGGTATTTCAGATTATTTCAGTTCCATCCGGTTCAGTCGTTTAATGCAGTCAATCGATTAGAAAAATAAAACAGATGAATTTTTAAGCTTGATATTGTATAATCAATTTATAGTTTTGTAAGAAAAATTTTATATGAAATATCTAATAATTCTTATTGTAGCCTTATCCTCGCAGATCTTTTCTCAGGAAAAGTATTTTATTTATTTTATTGATAAGGGAAGCGAAAATTCTAATTCACTAAACAAAACAAGTAATGCTTACGTTGAAGCTGTTCAAAATCTTTCTCAAAAATCAATTGAGCGAAGAATAAAAAACATGGGTGAAGATTTTATCAATTATGATGATCTGCCTATTTATCAAAACTATCTTGATGAATTAAAAAAATTAAACATTCAGATTATTCGCAAGCTCACCTGGTTCAATTCTGTATCTGCTATTTTTAACCACAGAACAATTTGAAATAGTAAGTGCGCTTCCTTTTGTTAAATCAATTGAGCAGGTAAAAAAACTTTATTTTAGAAATGATCTTGAAGCAACTTCTGATAATCCGCTATTTAAGAATACAGATACCAGTTTTAACTATGGCGCTTCTTTTACACAGATGAATCTTTCTGATGTTCCCTTTGTTCATTCAAAAAATATTAATGGAAAAGATGTAATAATTGGAATCCTCGATTCCGGATTTGATTGGAAGTTTCATGAATCATTAAAAGATAGAAATGTTATCTCAGAGTATGATTTCATTTATGATGATTCTGTCACTTCAAATCAAACAGTTGATAGATATGATCAGCACAATCATGGAACTTATGTGTTCTCTATCCTGGCAGGATTTAAAGATAGTGTTTTAATTGGACCAGCTTTTAATTCGTCTTTTGTACTTGCCAAGACCGAAAATGTAAGCAGTGAAACCCATATTGAAGAAGATAATTACGCATATGCGTTAGACTGGATGGAATCATTAGGAGTTGATATCACCACTGGTTCAGTTGGGTATAACATTTTTGATTCAGGATATTCGTACATTTATGCAGATATGAATGGTGAAACCGCGATCACTACTATAGCTTTAGAATTAGCTTTTCAAAAAGGAGTTTCAACTTTCACCTCTGCAGGAAACGAAGGTGATGATCCCTGGTATCATATTATTGCACCTGCAGACGGATTTAATGTAATTTCTGTTGGAGCCGTTACCGAAAATAAATATGTTGCTAATTTTAGCAGCCGCGGTCCGACTTCTGATGGAAGAATTAAACCTGAAGTTGTAGCAATGGGAGTTAGTACATTTGGTGCTAGGGCAAGTACTGAAAATCTTTATACTTACAATAGCGGAACTTCTGCTGCAGCACCAATTGCAAGCGGGGTAGGAGCTTTACTTTTATCTGCTCATCCGCATTTAAAGAACACTCAGATGCGAAGCATCATCCTGGAAACTTCTTCAAACTCAGCAAGCCCGGATAATGAAATGGGATATGGAATTATATCTGCAAAAAATGCTATCGAGTTTCCTAATCTTGAAAATATAAACAACAGCTACGTATTGCATAAAACTATTTTTGATGAAAATGTTGATCCGCAATCAGTTAAATTTATTTCCGTCCATGGAGACGATGTGTTGCAGGAATTTGCAATGAGTAAAGTTAGTGAATATGATTATACACTGACTTTACCGCAATCAATAATAGGTGAAATAATTAATTTTTCTATTATGTATGCTGACAGCCAGAATAATATTCATAATCTACCCGAAGCCGGGAATTATAAATTTGTTTACGGAACTGATATAATTTCATTAAATCTTAAAATTCAAAATCCTGTTAATAATTCTCAGTTGAGTGATTTTTTTCCAAACCCATTTATTCCTGCTGAGCATAAGACGGTTGGCTTTAATTATATCACGAACGGAAATGAATTAATTAAAATTCTAATTATTGATGGAGCCGGGCAGAAGGTTAAAGAAGTATCCTTTACTACCACTTCATCGGGAATAGAAAAATTTCTATGGGATGGTCATTCAGAGCAAGGCTTTCTTTGTGCAAGTGGAGTTTACTATGCGCTAATTCAGCTTGGTGGAAAAGAGTACGGCAAAAAATTTATTCTTCTTAAATAGGAACAATTAATGACACAAATTTTATTTCCAGCACAAAAAAAATATTTAGAATCTTTTAGAAAAAAAGAAGATGAGCTGATACTTGAAATGGAGCAGTATGCAGTTGAACATAAAGTCCCGATTCTAAATTGGCAAGCAGCAGATTTTATTGAAAAGTTGGTAATGATTAATAAACCCGATAGAGTTTTAGAAATCGGAACTGCAATTGCCTACACGACAATTAGAATTGCAAAATGTTTATCAAAAAAAGCTGTCATCCATTCTATTGAAAAAAGTGAAGATAATATTAAAATCGCTTTAGAAAATATTGAAAAATCCGGACTAAGCAAGAAAATAAAATTGATTCAAGGCAATGCATTAAATATTATGCCCCAGCTTGGCAAAAAATATGATTTTATTTTTCTTGATGCAGATAAAGAAGATTACAAGAGATTGTTTGATTATTCTATGATACTATTGCGTAAAGGTGGAATTATTATTGTTGATAATCTTTTATGGCAGGGTTATGCAGCGTCCAAAAAAGTGCCGGCAAATTATGGTAAATCAACAAAACATATTCGTGAGTTTAATAACATTTTCATTCTTCAGCAAAATCTTGATTCAATGATTATCCCGATTGGTGATGGTATTGGATTGGGAATTAAAAAATGAATTCCTTCCTATCACAGAAAAATTTACTCGACGAGGTCGAAAAGTTCAACGGGAAATCTTTAAATCGAAAACAAGACCTATCAATAATTATAGATGTTTATAATCAGACCGGTAAGATTGAAGATTTTGAAAAATTATCTTTTACCGGAAAATATCTTAATGGACTTTTCAGAGTTATAAAAAGCAGTGTCAAAATTCCTGAGGTTCAGAGCATTGAGCACGTTAAAAAAGATTTAAGTGAAAATATGGAGAAAGTAATTTCACAGTTAAGAGAAATTACTTTCAAAATGAATGATGTGGATAAGAAGAAGATTGAATATAACTATCTGGAATTATCACAACATTCCCTGCAAAATCTTCAGCAGTTAGTAGAAGATTTAGACAACATAAAAAAATATTTAAATCATCTTAAAAGAAAAAGTTCAAATTAGAACTTCTAGTCGTGCCTAGATATCCACTTTTCTAATGCAGTTAATAATTCAGTCATTGCTCTAATTAGCGCCGGATGCTGATCCTCTTCAATATTTGCCAAAATTTCTTTGTGGATATCTATATAAGCTCTATTTAATTGAAGCACGAGAATCTGACCTTTTTTGGATAAAGAAACTTTCATATTCCTTCTATCATTAGGGTCAATTTCTCTTGATATATATTCTTTCTGAACAAGTCCGTCAATAATTCTTGTTAGTCGGCTTGGACTTAAATTCATTCTTTCAGCGATTGCTTTATTATTTATAGTTTCATCAGAGCCAAATAATCTTAAGCATCTGAATTCTGCTTGTGTTAAGCTGTGGACTTCAGCAAGTCTTACTTCTTTTTCCTGACAATTAGCCAGTAAACTAAAAGTTAAGTTCGCTAATCTTTCGGCGTTTTGTTCTAAATCCATAAGTGTTCCATTTTAGTTTGAGATAAATTATTGTCTATGACAAAAATCGATAATAAAAACAATTATAGCAAGTGAAGTGCATAGATTTTTTTTTAAAAATAATTATAATCAGAAAATTCAGTAATTAAGATTTGACCATTAGTATAATTTGTTAATTCAACATTTATTTTTACTAAATCATTTGGTTTTACAAAGCAAATAAATTTTGCTTTCTCATTGAACTCTGAATTAGATATGATTGCAGAATAATTGCTTACTGTTCTGTGAATATGGCTTATATAATTAAAACCGGTTTCAATTAATATTTTTTGATAAAGTGTTTTAGTTACAATTGCAGATTGTTCTAAAACATCTATAGAAGCGTTATAATACACTTTTCCAAGTGGACCCACACCAAGCTTGGTTCCGCCAAAATAACGCACTACAATCAACAATACATCGCTTAAATCAAAATGCTCGATTGCGTTTATAATTCTAATGCCTGCAGTACCTTTTGGTTCGCCATCATCAGAATATTTTGATTGACCACTCTTAATTTTATATGCATAACAATGATGTGCAGCGCTAAAATGTTTTTTTCGGATTGCCTGTAAATTATTCAATACTGTTTCCTCATTATCAACAGGATAAACAATTGCTATGAACTCTGAACCTTTTTCTTTAACAGAAAACTGGTTGAAATCTTTAATAGTTCTTATTTGTTCAGGTAACATTATTGTGCGCTTAAATATTCCATGCTAAAAATATTTGTTTATCAATATCACTATTCCTAAAATAAGCGTTTGAAAATTTATTTCTATTATTTGATCTGATTAAAACTTTGGAAAAAGAAACAATAATTATTAAAGGTGCACGCGAGCACAATCTAAAAAACATTGATGTTGAAATCCCACGGGATTCTTTCACAGTAATTACAGGACTTTCGGGTTCAGGAAAATCTTCACTCGCATTCGATACAATTTACGCAGAAGGGCAGAGAAGATACATCGAATCTCTTTCAGCTTATGCACGCCAGTTTTTGAATATGCTTGAAAAACCTGAAGTTGATTTAATTGAAGGTTTAAGTCCTGCAATTTCAATCGAACAAAAAGCCACTTCAGGAAACCCGCGCTCAACAGTTGGTACTGTAACAGAGATTTATGATTACTTAAGATTGTTGTATGCTCGAATTGGAATTCCACATTGTTACAATTGCGGCAAACCTGTAACCAAACAAACATCAGCACAAATAATAGATACCATAATTCAGAATCAATCCGGCAAAAAAGTTTCTGTTTTAGCTCCGGTCATTCGAGGAAGAAAAGGACATTACAGGGAATTGTTTGAAGAAATCGTTTCGGATGGATTTTTAAAGGTTAGAGTTGATGGAGAATACTTTGAGATTGAAAAAGGATTTCATGTTGATCGATATAAAATCCACAACATAGAAATTGCCATTGATAAAGTTAATGCAAGCGAAAGATCACGCGGAAGATTAACTGAATCTGTAGAAGTTGCGCTTAACTATGGAAATGGAATTGTAATTATTGATGAAGATGGAAATGATAAAATTTACAGCCGTCATCTTGCTTGTTTGGATTGTGGAATTTCTTACCGGGAACTAGCTCCTAATTCTTTTTCATTTAACTCACCTTATGGTTCGTGCACCGATTGTGAAGGACTTGGAGAAATAAAACAGCTTGATGTTGATTTGATAATTCCGGATTGGGATAAATCCATAAATGAAGAAGGTATTGCTGCGCTTGGCAAACCAAGACAGATCTGGTTCTTCAATCAATTAGAAGCTGTGGCACAAAAATTTGGTTTTGATTTTGATACTCCGCTTAAAGATTTGAACGATGAACAAAAAGATCTTTTATTAAATGGAAGTACTGAAAAAATTTCTTTTACTTACAATTACGGTAAAGGTAAACCGGTAACTTATCTTCATAGATTTTCCGGTGTATTGAGTTATCTGAAAAATTTCTATTCTACTACTACTTCAAACCACATCCGAGAATGGGTTGAAGCTTACATGAATACAGCAACCTGCCAAACCTGCAACGGCGGGAGATTAAAGAAAGAATCATTATCAGTTAAGTTCCAGGGAAAAAATATTAGCGAAGTAACAAAACTTTCAATCAATCGTGCGGCAGAGTTTTTTTTAAAACTAAAATTATCCGGCAAAGAAGCAATAATTGCAAAACCGATACTTAAAGAAATTAATGAAAGGCTAAGTTTTCTTTTAAATGTTGGATTGGATTATTTAACACTCGATAGATCAGCAAGAACTTTATCCGGTGGAGAAACACAGCGAATAAGATTGGCAACACAAATTGGTTCTCAGCTTGCCGGCGTTCTTTATGTTTTGGATGAACCATCAATCGGTTTACATCAAAGCGATAATATCAAGCTAATTAATTCTCTAAAAAATCTTCGCGATCTTGGGAACACAGTTATTGTTGTTGAGCACGATAGAGAAACGATTGAAAGTTCTGATTACATAATAGATCTTGGTCCTGCTGCAGGTGTTCATGGTGGAGAAGTTTGTATCGCCGGTGAAACATCTGAACTACTTAATTCTAAAAATGGATTTGAATCACTAACTCTTTCTTACTTAAATGATAAAAAGCGAATTGAAATTCCTGAAAAACTTAGAGCAGGAATTGGTAAATCATTAATATTAAAAGGAGCAACCGGTAACAATCTTAAGAGTGTAGATTTAGAAATTCCACTTGGAACATTTACTGTTATTACGGGAGTTAGCGGTTCTGGAAAATCTACAATTGTAAATGAAACTCTTGTAAAGATTTTGATGAAGAAGATTTATAATTCAAAGGTTGTTCCGCTTCCTTTTAAATCGATAGAAGGCCTAGAGCATATTGATAAAGTAATTGAGATTGATCAATCGCCAATTGGAAGAACACCAAGATCAAATCCTGCAACTTATACAGGATTGTTTACACACATTCGTGATTTGTTTGCGCAGCTTCCAGAATCTAAAATGCGCGGATACGCAACAGGAAGATTCAGCTTTAATGTTGAAGGCGGAAGATGTGAAGAGTGCGGCGGTGATGGATTAAAGAAAATTGAAATGAATTTCTTACCCGATGTTTATGTGCTTTGCGATGTTTGCCAGGGAAAAAGATATAACCGAGAAACTTTACAAGTTCTCTATAAAACAAAATCTATTTCAGATGTTCTGGAAATGCGTGTTGATGAGGCTTTAAAATTTTTTGAAGACTTGCCGAGAATAAACAGAAAAATAAAAGCAATTCACGATGTTGGACTTGGATACATTAAACTTGGTCAGCAGGCAACAACACTTTCCGGTGGAGAAGCACAGCGCGTTAAACTTGCAACAGAACTAAGTAAAGTAAGTACAGGAAAAACAATTTACATTCTTGATGAACCAACAACCGGTTTACATTTTGAAGATGTTAGAATTCTTTTAGGAGTTTTAAATAAGCTTGTTGATAAAGGAAATACTGTCGTTGTAGTTGAGCATAATCTTGATGTAATTAAAACCGCAGATTGGATTATTGATCTTGGTCCCGGTGGTGGAGAGTACGGCGGAAAAATTATCGCCGAAGGAACTCCGGAACAAATTATTAAAAACAAAAAAAGTGTAACTGGAAAGTTTTTAGTTAAGGAGTTGAGGAAGTCGCATTGATTGTCATTGCGAACGAGTCTGCGAGTGAAGCAATCTGTCATCAATGGATGATGGTTGATGTTTAATGGAAGATGGAAATTCAAAATTAAAATCCGCCTGAGGCGGACAAAATTCAAAATAATTATTCATCTTTAACATACTGACTTAGTGTTTCCTTCGTGTCTTAGTGACTTGGTGGCAAAATATGTTAAGTCACTAAGACTCAAATCCGCCGCGGCGGAACAAAGGTTCACGAAGAAAAAATAATCTTGCTACTTTTTATTTCACAAATTCTTATTGCTTCTTTATACCCCTAAACCTAATTTTAGCCTGAGAATATAAATTGCATTTCGATAATGGTGTTTCATTTCCGGGGAGATGACGATAAAAATTCTAATGTTTTTATTATGATGATTTCAATTATATTATTGAAGGTGTTTAGAATTAAATAGAGTAAAAATATGAGTAATGAATATTCCGAAAAGATCGCGAACTTTCTTAAAAATAAACCTGTAAAAAAGGCATTTTTATTTGGCTCTGCAGCTCGAGATGAAGATGACGAACAGAGTGATGTTGATATATTGGTTGAATTAGATTATTCACAGCCAATAGGACTAGCCTTTATAAAAATGAAGCTGGATTTGGAAGACTTGTTAAAAAGGAAAGTGGACATACTTACAATTAATAGTGTTTCAAAGTATATTCAACCATTTATTGATTCGGATAAAATATTGATTTATGAGAAATAGTATTGGCGATAAGGCACGATTACAACATATTTATGATGCGATTCTCGAAATTGAATCATACATTGATAAATCAACTTATGATATTTTCATATCCAATACAATGATGCAATTTGCGTGTGTAAAACAATTAGAAATTATTGGCGAAGCAGCAAATCATCTTACTCCTCATTTCAAAAAACTATATTCAGAAATTCAATGGCGTGAAATAATAGACCTTAGAAATTTATTGATTCACGAATATTTTGGAATTGATACTAAAATTGTGTGGGATATAATTAAAATTGATATTGTTTCATTAAAGTCACAACTCAAAGAAATTATCGAACAGTTGTAAACAAAGACAACCTGCCTTTGTTAAATTCAGAATCACTAATATATCATGCCTACGGCATTTTTTTATTTTTTCTTTCTTTTACTAAAAATATTTCATCCCTCTGGGATTCAGAAAAAAATCCCGATAGGGATAAAATGTTTATAGATGTATTGTTAAAAACATCAAATTAAAATCCTTTTAGGGATGAAATATAGTTCTTCGTTAATCCTACCCGCTCATATATTTCCCAAATTCTTATTGCTTATTTACACTCCCCAACCTAATTTAAACCTGAGAATATAAATTACATTTCGATAATGGTGTTTCATTTCCGGGTAAGCGATGAAAACCACTTGCCACCGTTAAGACGTTTCTTAATAAAATTTCTGATTAATGATATTGGGATTGAATCTTTGAGGTCTTTAATTAAAACAAAATATTATAAAAACCGGCTGATGTTTATTAAGAAAGACAAATTATTCTTTCATTGATAAGTATTAGTTATACAATTAAATGAATAGAGCGTTGCTTGAGTTTTGATACTAAGATTGATATTAAGCAGAAAATTCTTACTGAATCATATCAATGGTTACATAGTAAGGGTTTGGTTTTTAATGATAAATCTGTTGAAAGTGTAAAAGAATTCACTAAAATAATTTCTACATTTTTCAAAAAAAACGGAAATGACCAATGGTTATTTAGAGGAGAATCACATCTTTTTGATAGGCCACTTGTTCCTTCTTTATTCAGGGGCAACATAGTGCTTCGCAATACACAATACCCAGAAAAAACAATTACGGATTTTGAAATACAAGAAATCGAAAGTTGTCAGGTGAACTCAAATGCAGGAGAAATTAAAGACAGGTATTTAAGAGCATTTTTGCCGATTATGCACAATCAAGACGTGAACTGGCTGCCGCTTGCTCGTCACTTTGGTTATAAAACTAGGTTGCTGGATGTAACTGTAAACCCACTGGTCGCATTATATTTTGCCTGTTCAACTCTGCATAAAGGTCCTATATCGATCGATGATGATGCATTTGTTTATGCTTTTTTAGGCGGCAATTATCGGCCAGTAAACTCACGGAACAGGAAACAGAGAACATCTTCCGATTATCCTCCAATACCAATTAGTTATTTAGACCTATATGATGTAGACAAGAAATTTAATAGCGACTTTGACGATTTACCATATATATTCGAACCGAATATTCCACAAGAAAGACTCCAAGCTCAAGCCGGAAGATTTTTATTTTGGAGAAGCTTAAAGCCGGTTTTATATGATCGCCAAATAATTCCAATTAGAATCAGTGCGTCTGAGAAGCAATCAATTATTAATGAATTAACTGCTTTTGGGATTTCTGAACAAACCTTGTTTCCTAGTGAATCTTAAGTGTATAGACAGTACCCTCACCCGTCCGACATTTTAGTTTGACGATTTCGTGATTTTTGTCCGTTAGCTAAGTGATTATGTTTTTCTTATAGTTCGTTGTTTAAGTGTTCTTCCGTTACAGCTTAATAATTGAATCAATCTATCGTTGTTGGATCCCATGAACATCTAAATCCTTCATCAAGACTGTCTAAAATTTTCATATCAGATTTATCAAGTGAAAAATTAAAAATATCTGCATTCTCAATTATTATTTTCCTTCGTGCAGATTTTGGAATCACAACTAAATTGTGTTCAATTGCCCAGCGAATTAAAACTTGGGCGTTAGTTTTATTATGTTTTTCAGCTATAGGTAAAACTCTTGGGTCATCAAGTTTTTTCATTCTTGTTAGAGGAGAATAAGCTTCAAGAATTATATTATTTTTTTTGCAAACATCAAGCAAATCTTTTTGATAATTGTATGGACTAAATTCAACCTGGTTCATTACAGGAATTACTTTCGCATAAGTAAACAACTCTTCAAGATGAATTATCATATAATTGCTTACACCGATTGATCGGCAGTAACCGGATTCATAAATTTTTTCTAGCGCTTTCCAGCTATCTTTTCTTTTTTCCTTTACAGGCCAGTGAATTAAATAACAATCAATGTAATCTGTTTTTAATGTTTTAAGACTTTTATCAAAAGCTTTTAATGCAGAATCATAACCATGATCATCATTCCATAATTTTGTGGTGATAAAAATATCTTCTCTTTTAATCCCGGAATTTCTAACAGCTTCACCAACTTCGTGTTCATTGCCATAAATTCTTGCTGTATCAATGTGTCTGTATCCAGCTTCTAAAGCCCAGGTAACTGCGTTAATACATTCTGTTCCGGATTTTGTAAGATAAACTCCCAAACCAAATTGTGGAATTTCGATTCCGTTATTCATTTTAATTTTGTAATTAATATCTCTGTTCATAATTCCTCTATTAAAAAATTTAAAATGTTCTGTTAAATAATATTGAACTCATCCCCAGCCCTTCTCTTAAAAAGAGAAGGGAGTAAATCACCGGGTTTCAAAGTCCCTCTCTTTCTAAGAGAGGGATTTAGGGTGAGTTCCATAAAACTTAAAAACAGTAATGTCTATATAGTACCAGTTAAAATTAATAAATATTTAAAAGTTTAAGTGACATGATTAAAATTGCAATAATCAGAACTACTTTAATAAGTTTTTCACCTTTCTTAATAGAAAGTTTAACTCCCCACCAAGCGCCAAAAGCATTACCTGCAGAAAGTGTTAATCCAAAATACCAGTTAACATTGTTAGTAAAAAGAAATACAAGAAATGCTGGAATCGTGTAAATGAAGACGACAAAAACTTTGTGCATATTTACTTTTATCAAATCAAGTTTCATTAGCTTTTGAAATGATGCCATCAACAAAAATCCCACACCTACTTGAATAAAGCCGCCATAAAAACCAACAAGAATTAATGAGATAATAACTTTCCAATCTAAATGTAAACCTTCATTAGTTTTAGTATTCTTTTTATCTGGCAGTAACATAGTTATTACAATAAATATCATAATAACAGCAAGTATATTCTGAAAAAGCTTATCATCAAGCTCAACAGCTAATAAAGCTCCTGCAATTGCTCCGGGCAATGTTAAAGCAGAAAGGATAAGACTATTTTTTAATTCATAAAATTTTTCTTGCTTAAATGAATAAACAGCAGAAGCATTCTGAATAAGAATAGCCAAACGGTTTGTTCCGTTGGCAACAGTTGAATCTAATCCAAGGAAAATTAAAACTGGTAAAGTAAGTGAAGAACCGCCGCCAGCACTAACGTTTATAAATGCGGCAATTGCACCTGCAAAAAACAAAATTATAATTCCAAAAATATCCGGCATACCGTTCCTGTAAATTCTTTTTTAACTAAAGCAAAAATAAAGTATTTTATTCGTGAAAAGAATTTTAGTTAATTTATATTGATAAATAAAAATAGTCTGACTTTGATTTAAGTTCCTTTGTCGTACTGAGCCTGTCGAAGTGTGACCTAATCAGAATAGAAGTCAGTCTTCGACAAGCTCAGACTGACAAAACGTTTTTTTAGTTCTTAATTAGTATTTATGCTGGTCTACTTATGAAACACAAAACAGTTCTCTCAATCGTTATTGTAATACTTGCTATTTCATTTACCCATTGCACTCAAACTCAACAAAGTATCGTAAAGGAAAATTATGATAAGAAAGAATATTTAATCGAAATGCGTGATGGTGTAAAACTTTTTACATCTGTTTATACGCCAAAAGATAAATCAAAAGAATATCCGATTCTCTTAAACCGAACTCCATATTCCGTTGCTCCTTATGGCGAAGATAAGTATGCCAGATTTCTTGGTGCATCTATAGAATTTGCAAAAGAAGGTTTTATCTTTGTTCTTCAGGATGTTCGCGGCAGATATATGTCTGAAGGAGTCTTTGATGATATGCGGGCATATATTCCAAACAAAAAAAATAAAAATGATATTGATGAAAGCAGCGATACTTATGACACGATTGAGTGGCTAATTCATAATATCGATAACAATAACAAAAAAGTTGGTATCTGGGGAAATTCTTATCCTGGTTTTTATGCGCTTATGGGTTGTATAGATTCACATCCAAATCTTGTTTGCGCTTCGCCTCAAGCTCCAATTTCTGATTGGTTTGTTGGTGATGATATGCATCATAACGGTGCGTTTTCTGTTTTGATGTCATTTAATTTTTTCAAGCAATTTGGAATTCCAAGAACGGAACCATTAACAAATTATCCGGAACCTGTGGATTATGATTCCCCGGATGGTTATAATTTTTTCTTAAATCATACGCCGTTAAAAAAATTAAATGAAGAAATATTAAAACACCAAATTCCTTTCTGGGATTCAATAATGGTTCACGGAAACTATGATTATTATTGGAAAACGAGAAGTAACTTACAACACTTAAAAAATATAAAACCTGCCGTGCTTTTAGTCGGCGGTTTATATGATGCTGAAGATATGTATGGTCCATTGCATATTTACAAAACTATTGAGCAAAATGATAAATCAAATAATACAAAATTAGTTATGGGTCCTTGGACTCACGGTTCGTGGGTTTGGGCAAAAGGGGACTCACTTGGTGATTTTTATTTTGGCGGCAACACTGCAGATTATTATCGTGATAAAATTCTACTTCCATTTTTTAAATATCATTTAAAAGGTGAAGGAGATTTAAACCTTAATGATGCGTATGTTTTTGATACCGGGAAAAACGAGTGGAGTGATTATGAAACCTGGCCACCAAAAACTGTGAATGAGATTAAATATTATTTTGAGCCGGATGAAAAATTAAATCAACAAACTCCAGTTGATGAAAAATCTTATACCGAATATATAAACGATCCATTTAATCCGGTTCCATACACAAATAAATTTCAAGACTCAAAAGAATTTTATAATCCAATTCATTTGATTGAAGATCAGCGATATATTTCAACTCGTCCTGATGTTCTAACTTTCGAATCGGAAATATTAAGCGAAGATGTTACAATTGCTGGACCAATCATTGCAGATTTATTTGTATCAACAAATGGAACAGATGCAGATTTTGTTGTAAAGGTGATTGATGTTTATCCTGATGGAATGAAAGATCCTGATCCAAATCCTGCTGAAGTAGAAATGGGTGGATATGAAAGATTAGTTAGAACAGAAATTATGCGTGGGAAATTCAGAAATAGTTATGAAAATCCCGAACCATTTGAACCAAATAAAGTAACTGAAGTAAAAATTAATTTGAATGATGCTTTTCATACATTTAAAGCCGGGCACAAAATTATGATCCAGGTTTCATCATCGTACTTTCCATTTTTTGATGTTAATCCGAATACATTTTGTGATATATATTCTGCAGATAAAAATCAGTTTAAAAAAGCAGAAATAAAAGTCTATCATTCAAAAGGATATGCGAGTAAAATTATTTTAACTATTATGAAATAATTTCTTTAATCAGGTAACTATCGGTCTTTAAAAATTAAAACCGTTGAAACGGTTAATATTATTGTTGTATTTTGGTAACCCACGACTTAAGTCGTGGGCTAAAAAGAATAAATGGTAATTTTCTAAACCTTTTAACGGTTTTCGATAACTATTTTAATAAATAATATATAGGTGAGAAGATGAAAATAAATGCCATAATATTTTTGTTGGTAATATTTTACTTAATCGACATACCTGCACAAGTCTACAATTCTAATGGACCATTCGCACATACTTTTTCAATTGTTGCCAGAGATAGCATAACTGGCGAAATGGGTGTTGCAGTTCAATCACATTGGTTCTCAGTCGGATCGATAGTTGCATGGGGAGAAGCCGGAGTTGGTGTTGTCGCTACTCAATCTTTTGTTAATCCTTCTTTTGGTCAGCGCGGATTAGAATTACTTAAGAAAGGAATGACTGCGCAGGAAGTGGTTGATCTTCTTATTTCAACTGATGAAGGAAGGGAAGTAAGACAACTTGCAATCGTTGATGCAAAAGGAAATTCAGCCTCTTACACAGGAGCCAAATGTATTTCTGAAGCAGGAAATATAGTTGGAGATAATTATTCTGTGCAAGCTAATATGATGTTGAATAATACTGTTTGGGGTGCAATGTCTAAAGCATTCGAAAATTCAAAAGGTCCATTAGCTGAAAGATTAATCATTGCATTAGAAGCTGCTCAGAAAGAAGGCGGCGATATTCGTGGTAAACAATCAGCTTGCCTGCTTGTTGTAAAAGGCATTGCTACAGGAAATCTTTGGGAAGATAGATTAATTGATCTGCGTGTTGAAGATAATCCGAATCCAATTGATGAAATTAAACGACTGTTAAAAGTTTATCGTGCATACGAACATATGAATAAAGGCGATCTTGCCGTAGAAAAGAATGATATGAAACTTGCAATGGACGAATACAATGCGGCAATGCAAATGTTTCCGGAAAATCTGGAAATGAAATATTGGACAGCAGTTACTCTTGCAAACACCGGAGAGTTAGAAAAATCATTACCAATGTTTAAGGAAATTTTTGCTGCAGATAAGAATTGGGCAGAGCTAACAAAACGGTTACCTAAAGTTGGGTTGTTAACTGTTAATGAAAGCAGTTTGAAAAGAATTCTGGATCAATAGTCTTATCAAGAATTAAAACAATAATTAAAAGCATCATTAAACTATCTTTCTTAATAGGAAAGATAGTTTTATTTTTACGCATCAATTGAACTTCTGAAATATTATATAATTGCAAAACTCAAAAGATTTTTTTCGTAAACTAATTATTCCTTTAACATTACCTATAGTTTTATGGGCGATTTATTTAATAACATATTTCTTTGATATTTATCCATACAAACTCGGCATTCTTCCAAGAAACATAAGTGGGTTAATTGGTATCTTGACATCGCCATTAATTCACAGTGGTTTTTCTCATTTAATTTCTAATACAGCTCCTTTAATTTTTATGGGGCTTGGTATTTTTTATTTCTACCCTAAAGTAGCTTACAAAGTATTTGTAA
The DNA here is from genome assembly GCA_963714775.1 of uncultured Ignavibacteriaceae bacterium. Classification (GTDB taxonomy): domain Bacteria; phylum Bacteroidota; class Ignavibacteria; order Ignavibacteriales; family Ignavibacteriaceae; genus IGN3. The sequence goes on along the minus strand of CAVQQN010000061.1, from coordinate 58,703 downwards.
TAATTTATTTTGGAACAGGGGTATTAGTTTGGATTTTCGCAAGAGAAGTTTATCACATTGGCGCAAGTGGAATTATTTATGGATTTGTTTCATTCTTATTTTTCAGCGGTATTTTTAGAAAAGATAGCCGCTCGATTGCATTAGCATTAATTGTTATCTTCTTATACGGTGGATTGATTTGGGGAGTTCTTCCTGTAGAAAAAGGAGTTTCCTGGGAATCGCATTTATTCGGAGCAATTGTTGGGATAATATCAGCCTTTATTTTTAGAAAAGTCGATCCCCCTAAAAGATATGATTGGGAAAACGAAGAATCTGAAATTCCTGCAAATAAATTAGAAGTTTCTTATGATGCAGATAAGAATGATTTTTTAGATGAGTTATAATTGTTTTTACTTCGTGTCTTAGTGCCTTTGTGGCAGAACATTTTTAAATGAAAACTGAAAAGCATTAGCCACCAAGACTCAAAGACACAAAGAAATTTTACAAATAAAATCAGTAACATTATGAAAAAAACTACAACAGAAACACGTGCTTATCGCACAGAGATGAACGATAAAATATTAAACTCTGGTTTTAGAGATTTTAATAAATTCTTTGCACTTGACAACAAGGCTTACATTGATGGTTCACTTAACGCTAAGACAAAAGAATTAATGGGATTATCCGCATCAATGGTTTTGCGATGCAATGATTGCATCTTTTATCATATCGACCGTTCAATTCAGGAAGGTGCAACTCGTGAAGAACTAATTGAAACATTTAATATTGCTTTGATTGTTGGTGGCTCAATCGTAATTCCGCATTTAAGATATGCTTTTGAAATGATGGGCAATATTTTTAATGAAAAGGGGAAAGATTAAAAATGATTATTATTCCAAAACAAATTGTTTCAGTTGATGGCAAAGAAAGAATTCTTAAAAATCACTTTGTGCAAATTGAAGATGGAAGAATTATTTCAATAGCTAAAAACGATGAGCAGTTTTTCAAAAAATATAAAGGCGATGTATATCGGTTTGCAAATCTCACATTAATTCCCGGATTTGTTCAAACACATATTCATCTTTGTCAAACGCTTTTCCGTGGTATGGCTGATGAACTGGAACTTCTTGATTGGCTTCAATTTAGAATTTTTCCTTTTGAGAATGCACACAATAAAAGTTCACTTATTGCTTCTGTAAGATTAGGATTAAACGAACTTCTTTTAGGTGGAACAACGACATTACTGGATATGGGAACTTTACGACATCAGGAAGTTATTTTTGAAGAGTTGCAGAATTCAGGTATGCGAGCAGTTGCAGGTAAATGTCTGATTGATGAAAACGATTTATTCCCTGAATTCAAATCAAGTACAAAATTAGAACTTGATGAGATTTATCAATTAGCAAAAACATATCATAATACATCAGACGGAAAAATTAAATACGGTTTTGCGCCAAGATTTGTTTTATCCTGTTCAGAAAAACTTCTTAAAGAATCTTTTGAGATGAAAAAAGATTTTGAAGGAAGTTTGTATCACACACATTCATCTGAAAATAAAGAAGAAATAACTGAAGTTAGAAGAAGACATAACAAAGAAAACATTGAGTATTTCAATTCAATTGGTGTAATTGATGACCATTCAGTTCTTGCGCATTGTATTCATGTTAATGATAAGGAAACTGAATTGCTGAAAAAGAATGATGTTAGGGTTTCACATTGTCCTTCATCAAATCTAAAACTTGGTTCGGGAATTGCAAACATTCCTAAATATTTAAGCAAAGGTATTTCAGTTTCACTTGGCGCTGATGGCGCTCCTTGTAATAATAATTTAAGTGTATTTAATGAAATGCGATTGGCAGCATTAATTCAAAAACCAATTTATGGTTCTACTGTAATGGATGCAAAAACAGTTTTTAAACTCGCAACAATTGAAGGAGCTAAGGCTTTACATCTGCAAAATGAAATTGGAAGTATTGAAACTGGAAAGAAAGCTGATGTAGTTTTGTTAGATTTATCTATGAACACGCATTCAATTTCGGATGATGACGAATCGGTTTATTCCGATATAGTTTATTCATCTTCAAGTGATTGTGTTTATTCAGTTATGATTGAAGGGGAATGGAAAGTGCTAAATAAAAGATCACTTTTATATGATCAAACTGAACTCAATCAGAATTCTAAAGCAGAATTAAAGAAATTATTAAACAGAGTTAAAAAGTAATTGGTGAATTTTAGTGCTTTGGTGTTTTTGTGGCAAAAAATGTTTTAGCCACGAAAGCTCAAAAACACAAAATAACACTAAAAGGATAGACACGATTTGAAAAAAATTCTATTAGCTACAACAAATAAAGGCAAGCTTAATGATGTGAAAGAAATTCTTAAAGGTGCCGATGTAGAAATTTTATCTTTTCTGAATTTTGATGATTATCCTACCGTTGAAGAAACTGGCAAAACATTTTTAGAGAATGCTGAATTAAAAGTTAAAGCTGCATTTGAAAAATATGGTATTCAAAGTATTGGTGATGATTCAGGTTTAGAGGCTTTTCAACTTAATGGAGAACCCGGAATTTATTCTGCAAGATATGCAGGTGAAGATGGAAATGATGAAAAAAATAATTTGAAACTTATTTCAAAACTTTCAGATTATCCTGAACCTGCATCCCGGAAGATTTGTATGTGCAGCAGTTTATTTTGATGGAAAAGAATTTAAGTCAACAATTGGTGAAATAAGAGGCAGCATTATTAAAACTCCGCGTGGCAGTAATGGATTTGGATATGATCCTTTGTTTATTCCGGATGGATATTCCCGGACAATGGCAGAATTATCGCACGAGGAGAAAAATAAAATTAGCCATAGGTTAAATGCATTTAAAGAATTAAAAAGGTTTTTAGTATAGATGAAAAAAAATATTTTAACACTAATAGTACTTGTGCTTCTAATAACCACTTGTAAAGAATCCACAACAGGACCAACAAATAATTTACCCAACGAGGATTACTACCCGTGTAAAAATGGTTCTTTATTTGTTTATAGCATGGCAATTACAGATTCAAATGGAATTACCGAAACAGGGAAGCGCTTTATGAAATTTAATGACAGTACAGTTGTAGAAGGTACAACTTATCAAATTCAAAAAGACTCATTTGTTACTTTATCAGTAACACAGAATAATTCTTCGTTTCTTCGGATAAGTAATATGGGAGTTTTTTCTTACGCTGATACTACAGGTTTTACTGATACTATTCCCGATTCCTTAAAACAATATGTAATGGTTGATAGGGAAGTACGGGTATTGTTCTATCCTTTAACACTAAATTTAACATATCCGGTTTATACGGTAAGTGTAAATTATTTGATTACAGCATTGAACATTCTTGATATTGACGCTAAAGTTGAATCAGAAGAAACACTTGATCTAACATTAAATAATATAGCTGTTCAATCTAAAGCCTATAAAATTAAATATACTTTCATAATAAGATTTGGTTTGAAGATTTCCGATGAAATCCAGTATGAAGCTTTTGGCTGGGTTGTTAAGGATATTGGATTTGTTAAGTGGGATGGTGATGCAGAAGTTTTAAACTTTTTATTAAATGAAAATATTTTTCCGCTCGAATCGAATGTTAAAATGGAAATGACTGAGTATAATATTCAATAATTACTTTGTTGCGATTAAAACCTGAACAGTTTTACAAGTAAAGTTATACTTTTTGATTTCATTAAATCCTGAGTTTTTCAAAAGCATTTCAAGATTAATATTTTTATCGAATTCTTCCACAGAATCAGGCAGGTAAGTATAAGCCGCTTTATCACCGGAAATTATTCCACCCAAAAAGGGCAAAATGTTTTTAAAGTAAAATCGGTAAATATTTTTAATGATTATGTTTGAAGGCATACGAAACTCAATTATTGTTGCTCTGCCTCCAGCTTTTAAGATTCGATGGAAAGAATTAAACCCTTCCTTAATATCATAAAAGTTTCTTACTCCAAAGGCTACAGTTATGTTAGTTATGGTTTCATTCTTAAATGGAATTATTTCTGCAACCATTTGGACTAATTTTCCGTCGATCCAATTAGATTTTTTATCAAACAGTTTTAACATATTGTGAGAAAAGTCTGCTCCGAAAATTTTTTGTACACCCATTTTTTTAGCTTGTATAGCAACATCCCCGGTACCGCAAGCAATATCAAGTAAAATTGAATCGGAGTTTAGACCCGTTAGTTTTAAGGCTTTTTTTCTCCAGTAGAAATCCAAACCAAAGCTTAAGAAGTGATTTAGGAAATCATATCTATCGGCTATGTTATCAAACATCCTATTTACTTGTTTTTTTTTTTCATTCATTTTAGTCAATGTTTTTCATATTCAAATTCTTCTTTCTTTAGTTTTCTTCTCCACCAATTAAAAAAGATTTTTCCACTCCACATCGAAAATATCATAAAAACCAATCCACCAATAAGATCTATCACATAGTGATACCACAAATAAACCGTAGAGAAAATTAGAAGTGACCCGATTGGGATAAAGAAATATCTACTGCGACTTTTTAATCTTATTGAAAGATACATAACGATCAAAGTAATCATAGTGTGCCCGCTTGGAAACACATCTCGCTGCACAACACCTGCAGGATCTAAAGTCCCGAATGGAATTCCTTCGCCTGTATTTGTCATTTCTCTTAAATGATTTGTAAGAAATAAACCGGGAAGAGTTTCATTAATTGTGGTAAAATCATGTAGTGTAAATCGCGGCCCAATACCCGGTAAAGAAAAATATCCTAAATACGATATAAAGAATCCGAATATGACAGAAAACAATGCAAAATCTAATGCGACAAATCTATCTTTGTTTAAAAGAGATAATCCAAGTATAATCGGAAGCAAATAAAACATTCCATACACTATTTGTAAAATTTCTGTAAGAACAGGATGTGAAAATTGATATAAAAAATGGGTCGGATCAGTTCCAAACAGCCAGTGATCAATTGCAATGAACCAATCATCATAATCATAAACACGAATTGGTTTAACCATAAAAAATAATTGGCGGAAGGTTAGTAAAATGATCGGGGCGATATACCAATAGTGAACAATTCGCCAAACTTTCTGTTCACTTATGGCTTCAAGATATGAGATGGTAAAGGCAGCGCTTATCACTACAAGATTAATGAATATCCAATTAATGGAATTTTCAATCTTATTATAAAATATTATATGAAGAAAAATTAAAAAAATTGAAAAGCTGATGACAACAATATCAAACGCCTTTAACTTTTTTATTAGGGATTTTAGTTTTTTCATTAGTAAGAATTAAGTGAAACAACCGGATTTATTTAGTGCTGGCAAACTCAGCTAGTTTAATGAAGTCATCAACATTAAGCCGTTCTGCGCGCAAAGAAAGATCAATGCCGCACCCACTAAAATCTATGTTGGCAAATATACCATTACTCAGTGAATTTTTAAGTGTCTTTCTTCGATTTCCGAAAGAAGATTTTACGATTGATTTAAATATTGCGTTAAAGATGGGGTTATTTCTAACCTCATTAAAATAAATGTGTACAATGGCAGAATGAACATTGGGTTTAGGATAAAACACATTTGGCGAAACCTTAAAGGCTAATTTTGTATTTCCGTAATAGTTTAGAAGGACTGAAAGTATTCCATAATCTTTTGAACCGAGTTTTGCTGTCATTCTTTTAGCGACTTCTAGCTGAACCATAAAAACTGCGTCATTAATAATTGTATTGTTATCAAAAAGTTTAAAAAGGATTGGTGAAGTTATATTGTATGGAATGTTGCCCACAACCCTTAATTTTTGCTGTGATGAAGTTACAATTGGATTTAAATCCAGATCCAGGAAATCATAATGCAACAAATTTAAATCAGCGAAACGATTTTTTAGATCATTTATAACACGTCTGTCAATTTCTATCGCTGTAAGATTTGCTTTGCTTTCAAAAAGATATTGTGTAAGTGCACCTTGCCCGGGACCTATCTCAACTATCAGCTCATTTTCTTTAGGAGCAATTTCAGATATTATTTTTTTAATAATATTCTGATCTTGCAGATAATTTTGACCAAATCTTTTTAAAGGTAAATTTTTATTCATAATCTTTTGAGAGAACTGACAATAAAATAACAAAATTATCCGGCAAAGTATTGAATCGGTTTGTATAAGAAAAAAATATCTTTTAGTTTTATAATAGAAACTTTCCAATTGAAAATACAAGGAGTGAACAGTGCAAGAAAAATATATAATAAGTGTAGATATGGGTGGCACAAAAATTCTTGCTTCTGTACTAAATTCCCAAAAGGGCATTATTGCTCGCCAGAAAAAACCAACTGATGTGAGCGGTGGGACCAAGACTTATGTAAAGGATATTGCAGAAATTGTTACAAAAGTAGTTGCCAGTTCTAATCTTAAAAAAGAAAATATTGCTGCTGTATGCCTTGGAGTACCGGGCACAGTCAATCCTTACACCGGTGTAATAAGCTTCGCCCCAAATCTTGGAATCAGAAATTATAAAATGAAGTCGGAGCTTGAAAAATTAATACCTTATCCGGTTTTAATGGAAAATGACGTTAATCTAGGAGCACTTGGAATAAAAAATTATGGCGTTGGAAAAAAATCCAACAACATGTTAGCCGTATTTATTGGAACGGGAATCGGCGGCGGTTTGATAATTGACGGAAAAATATTCAGAGGATCAAATTTTGTTGCAGGGGAAATTGGACATATGCTTGTTCAAAAAGATGGACCAAAGTGCGGCTGTGGAAAAAAAGGATGCTTTGAAGCATTAGCAAGTAGAACAGCAATTGTTAACCACATTATAAATGATGTTAAAAAAAATAAGCAAAAAAGTGTTCTTTCAGAATTAATAAAATCAAATCAAAGAATTAAGAGTGGTACTTTGCGATTTGCTATCGAGAGAAAGGATAGAGTTGTGATCAACAGGATTACAGAAGCCTGCCAAATAATTGGAGATGTTCTTGGAAGTGTTTCAAATCTTATGAATTTTGATATGATTGTTTTAGGCGGAGGGGTTATAGAAGCACTTGAAAATTTTATTATGCCTATAATCAAAAAAGAATACGAAAATCATGTACTTAATGCATCTGCAAAGGGAGTTAAAATTGTTTCTTCAAAACTTGGTGATGATGCTGCTATATATGGCGGGTTAGCTTTAGCCGAAGAGTTTTTGGGTATTAAAGTTTAAAGATGTGTAGCTTACCTTAAAGAGGTACACGTTAGTTGAATTGGGATTCAATTTCATGAAGTTTTTCATTTAACTCTTCCCATTTTTTTAGAGCAATAGCAAGGTCAGATTTAGCTCGATTAAATTTATTTGTCGTTTCTTTAACTGATTCCCCCGCAATATAAAGTCCAGGATCTCCTAATTTACTTTCAAAGCCTTTTATCTCGATTTCATAAGTGCTAATCTTTTCTTCCCATTTCGAAATTTCTTTAACTAAATCTTTGGTGGCTTTATGTTTTTGCTGCCTAATTTCTGCTTCTAATCTTTTTTGATCTTTCCTATTTATTGAATCTACTTTTTCTTTTTTACCGGATGAGACTTTGTCTTTCTCTTGAAAGAAAAACTCTCGTTTCGAAAGGAAGTAATCTATGTTTCCCAAGTATGTTTTAAGATTTCCTTTTCGGATATCAATAACTTTTGTTGCGATCGGTCTTAAAAAATCAACATCATGCGACACAAGAATAAGTGATCCTTTAAAATCTAATAATGCTTTTTGTAATATTAGCTTGGAATTAAAATCAAGATGGTTAGTCGGCTCATCGAGGATTATAAAATTGGTTTTCGTCAACAGAATTTTGCAGAGCGCTACCCTGCTTTTTTCACCACCAGATAGAACACCGACTTTCTTGAAAACATCATCACCCGAAAAAAGGAATGAGCCAAGCAATGATCTTAATTGACCAACTGTTTTGTTTTCAGCAATTCCATCAACGGATTCAATTATATCCAGATCAGGGTTAAGATTATCAGCCACATCCTGCGCATAGTAGGATACAATTGTGTTGTGTCCTAAAATTCTTTCACCAGAATTAAAATTAATGACACCCGATATAATTTTAGCAAGTGTGGATTTACCGGCACCATTTGGTCCTACAAAAGCAATTTTCTCGCCTTTTTCTATCTCAAAATCAATCCCTTCAAAAACTTTTTTGTCTCCATAAGATTTAAAGATCGAATGAAGTTTAATCGGTGTTCTTCCACTTTGCGGCGGTTCAGTAAATTTAATATTAATTTCACTTTTGTATTCAGGTAATTCTACAAGCTCAACTTTTTCTAGCTGCTTTATTCGGCTTTGCACCTGTTTCGATTTTGTAGCTTTGTATCTGAATCGTTCAATGAACTTTTGAGTTTCCTGAATTTTCTTTTGCTGCTGCCCAAACTGATGTAGAGTTAACTCATCTCTTTCAATTTTATATTTGATGTATGCATCATAATCTCCCTTAAAAGTATAAAACTTACCAAGAAAAATTTCCAAAGTTCGATTAGTAACCTGATTAACAAAATTTTTATCGTGCGATACAATTAATAATCCGCCCTTATAAGATTTAAGAAAATCTATTAGCCATTCAAGTGAATCAATGTCAAGATGATTTGTAGGCTCATCAAGTAAAAGAATATCATTTTGTGAGATAAGAATTTTTGCAAGAGCAATTCTCATTTGCCATCCACCTGAAAACTGATCTGTCAATCGGATGAAGTCATCTTCGGCAAACCCAAGTCCTAATAATATTTTTTCTACTTTAGATTCAGCCGAATAGGAATCCAATCCTTCCAGCATATGATGAACTTCACCAAGCTGATGCACAAGATCCATTTCTTCTTCATCTGTAAGATCAGGATTATTAAGTGACTGGGTAATTTCAGTTTCTTTATTTTGAAGCGCTAAGATGTCGGATAACGCGGACGAGGCTTCTTCTAATAAAGATTTACCCGTGTGGATAACATTTTCTTGAGGAAGATAACCGATTGAAATGCGTTTTTGTTTTTGGATTTGCCCTGACTCAGGTTCCAGTTTACCAGCAAGAATTTTTAGCAGGGAAGATTTGCCCGTTCCATTAGCACCCACCAACGAAATTTTATCGCCGGAAGAAATCTTATAGTTAACATCTTTGAAAAGATATTTACCACCAAATTGAAGTGAAATATTTATTAGATCAATCATTGCAGATAGGGCTACTCTCTAAGCACAGCAATTTTACCTGTTTCAATACTATTGCCTTCCTCGTCAAACGCGATAACAATGTAAACTCCACTACTAACTAAATTACCGTTATCATCCCGACCATCCCAAAAGGCCGTCCGCCCACCAGGAGACGAAAATTCACGGACTAATTTACCTGATACACTTGTTATTTTAATATCAGTATTTCTTATCAATCCATCAATGGTAACTAACTGGCTTCCATCTTTTAGAATTAGAGGATTAGGATAAATGGTTAATCCATTAAAACTTTCCACAGGAAGTATTGATGGAGTATCAAAGGAAGTTAAACCGTTTGCAGTCCCGACATAAACTCTGCCTGAACTTTCATCAATTGCTAAACTTTCAATAACATCAGAAAGTAAAGGACTATTTTTTGTATCCAGAGTTGCTAACAATTGAGCACCGTCCGAACTTAATAAGAATAAACCCTGATTTGTGCCCAGCCATTTTTGATTGAGGGGGTCAACCGCCAATGCATTTATAGTCTGCTGTCTGACAGAGAAAGAATTGGTGATTTTTAATTGGGGGTTTGATGTTGTAAGAACGGCATTAACATTAGAAATAATATTTACTCCCAAACTTGTTCCCACCCAGAGATCGCCCCTTCTATCAACGGCAAGACTATAAATTGCATTACTTGACAATCCAGTTTTAATGTAACCGTAAACATCATCGGTTACATCTGAATAAGTACCCTTCTCATTGTAATAAAATAACCCAATACTTCCTTCATTACCCATAGAATACCACTTAGTGTCATATTGATCAACAACAAGATTTTCTAGTTCACTGAATCCGATCTGCTGTTCTAATGGGTTTCCAAAAGAGTACCACACACTATCCGGAGTTAACATATATAATGATTTTCTGTCTGCTGGTCTTAAATTTAATATCCAAATATTATTTTTAGAATCTTCTGCAAAACCGGTTATCACTATGAAATCAGTATTTTCAGCTATTCCCACCATGTCTGTATTTCCTGAATGAAATCTTTGGATTCCATCTGAAGTTATATTAGCAAATCCTTGTCCCCAATTACCAGCATAAATAGTATTATCTGAAGCACAGAAAATAGAATAGTAATCATTTTGATAAAGGGTAGGATAATGTGCTACATCGTAAACACTCCACTGAATCCCATCAAATTTATATAGTCCTTTGCCAGCATTATTTTTACCGCTTGCAGACCATAAATTTCCCTCTCTATCAGTAGTCATACTGGGAAATTGGTTAGCGGCGGGACCATTTGGGGAAATAAATGAATCGTCTTTTAATATTCCCTTATTAGTTGCTACTAAAATTCCTGTGCTTGATGAGTATCCTAATTTTGTGGGAGTGACAGTGAAATTAATTATCTCTGATAAAGCATTTCCATCGTACAGATAAACTTTACTGGGCGTAAGTATATACAATGAGCCATCAACTGCAAGCATATCTATAATTTTAACACTTGATAATCCAAGATAAGCTTGCCAGTTACTGCCGTTAAAAATGGATAGTCCAAGATTTGTTCCGGCAATCAGACTACCGTTAAAGAACACTAATTTATTTATACTGCCCGCAGGTAATCCGTTATTCTGATCATAAACATTCCATGACTCGGGGGCAGATAAGTTGGTAGCTCCAATTTTTTGTATTGCAACACCTGATTCAGTTGCCGCATAAATTAAATCTGCAACAAGAATACTGTTCACTTTTATATTAGAAGTAAAACTTCCGAATTTAAAATATGAATCATAAAAGAAATAATTATTTGCATCTACTAAAGAAATTCCAAAATCAGAGGCAAGATAAACCGTATCACCCGAAACCGTAATGTCATTTATCTGTTTGTTTGTTTTATCAGAATTAAAAATATCCAGTATTGAACGAAATGAATTGTTTTCTGGATCGTACACATCAATCATTCCATTAGCACCACCAAACCAAACTTTATTATCTACATCAACATCTATTGATGTTAAATCGATTCCGATCAAACCTTCAGCTTTACTGAAAGTTTGATAACTACTATCTGATATGTTATAGAAAAAACCGCCGCCTTTTGAGGCAGCCCATATACCATCCGAGGTAGTGATAATACTTTTTGTCGATTTCATATCAGCATAATTATGCCAGTTGGATTGTTGCTGTGGATATGATAAAATGATTAGAGATAACAACAGAATTATTGATACGATATTCTTCATTTTGAATCCTATATAATTAAAAGCCGTAAATATTGTATCGATATCTTCTCAATTGTTATTGTTAAAATAGGATAATTTGTTTTTATTCAAAGCAGAAAAATTTATCCTAAATAAACTTAAATAAATCAGCCATTTCAAGTGCGGCCAAAGCTGAATCCCAACCTTTATTTCCTGCTTTAGATCCTGCTCTTTCAATTGCTTGTTCGATTGTTTCGGTAGTTAGTACACCAAAAATTACAGGTACTGAATATTTCTGAGCAACCTGTGATATACCATTGCTTGTAACAGAAGCAACATAATCAAAATGCGGGGTAGCACCACGAATAATTACTCCCAAACAAATAATAGCATCATGTTTTTTCTTTGAAGCTAATCTATCCGCAGTAACAGGAATTTCAAAAGCTCCGGGTACTTTTATAATATCAATGTTTGTTTCTGTAACGCCATGTTTTAATAAACAATCGGTTGCACTTTTTAGCAAACTATCACCAACAAATTCATTAAATCTGCTAAAGACGATTGCAAATTTTTTTCCAGTTCCGATTAATTTTCCTTCATTTGAATTCATAATTATGCTGTATTCCTTAAAATTTGTTTACGCATAGCTTCTATTTTAGAATATGATACAGAATATTTTCCCAGGTTTGAATAATCATTTCTTTCACCACCATGAAAATCTGATCCGCCGCTTTCTAATAAAAAGAACTCATTAACAATCCCCCTGTAATGTTTAACTTGATGAGGTAAGTGTGATGGATGAATTACTTCAATTCCATCTAACCCGGCTTCTATAAGTTCAACCATAATAACATCTGGTAAATTGCCTGGATGAGCGATGAATGAAAGGCCCCCAGCATCACTTATAATCTTAAATGCACTTCTTGGTGATACGTGGACTTTTCTTTCATAAGCAGGGCAGCTGTTTCCAATGTATTTACTAAACGCTTCAAAATAATTTGAAACTAATCCTTTGTAAACTAATGCTTTTGCAATATGCGGCCTACCAACAGCAGAATTTCTGGCAATTGCCATTACATCATCAATGTTAATTGATAAACCAAGAGCATCTAATTTTTCGATAATTCTTACTGCTCTTTTTATTCGTTCTGCTCTAAAAAATTTTAAATATTCCTCAAGCTCCTTATTTGACGGGTCAAAAAAATAAGCAAGTAAATGAACTTCACGATCGCGAATATCGGAACTGATTTCTAAACCCGGAAAAACTTCTACGCCATATTTTTTACCAGCTTCAACAGCTTCGGGAATTCCATCAACTGTGTCATGATCAGTGATGCTTACTATATCAATTCCAGCTTCTTTAACTTTTACAATTAATTCCTCAGGTGAATGTTGCCCATCAGAAAAATAAGTATGCATATGTAGATCAATTTTACCGGTCATAAATCAGTTAAATGTTTCTTTAAATTTTTCATAATTAATTATTCTAAGTCTTGAACCATCTAATTCAACCAGACCTTTTTTGGCAAAGGAATGTAAAGTGCGTGAAACAGTTTCTCTAGAAGTTCCTGCCATATTGGCTAATTCCTGCTGAAAAGGCAAATGGTCAATTTCTACAACACCTTGCCGTATCTTCCCAACATCATCCGCAAGTTGAAGTAATACTGTCGCAACTTTACCTTCCGCATCCTTTAAAGAAAGTGCCTTTATTTTCATACTAGCTGCACGAAGTCTTTTGGTAAGTTCTGTGAGTAATGCAACAGAAACATCTGGATATTTTTTAAGAAGATCTAAGAATTCAGTTCGCTGTATTATAAAAAGTTTGGAATCATCTACAGCTGTTACAGTTGCAGATCTAGACATTCCATCCAGAAGAGACATTTCGCCAAAAAAATCAGACTCATTTAATATGGCAAGTATAACTTCTTTATCATCATTACTAGATCGAGATATTTTTACTTTACCTTCGGCAATTACAAATAGGGCTGAACCAGTTTCTGCTTCGGATAAAATAATGGTGTTCTTTTTATAAGTCTGGATTACTCCAGATTTAGCAATTTTTTGTAGTGTTTCTTCATTTAAGTCAGAAAATATTGGCACATTTGCGAGGAACTCTATGTTGTTTAGCAATTTATTACCTCTTTATTAAAATAAAATCATCAAAAAATACCCTTGATGCATCTTAAAGTCAAATAAGGTACAGTTTTAGTTTGGATTAGATTTAAGTAATTGTTTTCAATAGTGTCTTTTCAAAATGCCGAGAACTCATTTTTAATTGTTTTTTAAGCCTGATGTCTATATTTTAACCCGCTCAAATTTTCAAAAAATACAATACGGAGAAATAATTATTATGGCTATGATGGCCAAAATGAGGAGTTTAGCTCCTGCTTTTATACTTACTGTTGGCGGCTTGTTCGTTCTATTTATGGTTATATCTGATTCAAATGTTTTAGAAGCCCTTGGCGGTGGTGGAAGAACAAATAACATTGGATCTGTAAATGGTGAAGATATTACATATCAAGAATTTCAGACTGCATTAGATCAGCAAATTGAAAATCAAAAAAAACAAACCGGAAAAGATCTTGAAGAAGCTCAGGTTGATCAAATAAGGGAGCAAGTTTGGGATGCAGTTGTTACTCAAAAAATATTTGCTCAGCTTATCAAACAATATGGTATCTCAGTTTCTGATCAGGAAGTTAAAGATGCTATCTTGGGTGAAAATCCACCTGAGTTTCTTAAGCAGAATTTTATTGATTCGCTTGGAAATTTTAACAGACAGCTTTATGAGCAGGCGATTTTTGATCCACAAAATAAGTCAGCTTTAGTTCAAGCTGAAGATCTTGTTCGCCAATCAAGACTAACACAAAAACTCCAGAGTATGATTTTAGCGTCGGTTAATGTTGGTGAAGATGAAGTTAAAAGAAGATTTATAGATCAAAACACTAATATTGAAGCTGATTATACTCTTGTTGATATTAATTTGATTAAAGATGCAGATGTAACAGTAACTGATGAAGATTTAAAAGCTTTTTATGAGAAGAACATTAAAAACTATAAAGTTCCACCACAGAGAAAAATAAAATTTGTGATGCTTTCAAATGTTGCTTCTGCTGAAGATTCCCAAATGGTTTATAAAAATTTATTGAATGTTAAAAACACTCTATCTAGTGGAGATACTTTAGGATTTGCTCAGCTTGTTAATATTTATTCCGAATCACCTTATTCAAAGGATACATTAGCAGTAAATATGCTTACCAGTGAAGTTGTTTCTGCATTTAAGCGAGCAAATATTGGGGATATTGTTGGACCTTATGCAACACCACAAGGTTATGCTTTATTTAAATATTTAGGTTCTGTTAAATCTAAGGATGTATCTGCAAGAGCTTCACATATTTTAATTAATCAGTTTGGTGGTGATGAAAAAAATCTTGAAGAGGCAAACAAGCTTTATAATCAATTAATTGCAGGAGCAAATTTTGAAGCTTTTGCTAAAGAGTATTCAAAGGATCCTGGTAGTGCTGTTAAAGGTGGAGATCTAGGGTATTTTAACAAGGGGATGATGGTAAAAGAATTTGAGGATGTTTGTTTTAAGGGTGCGGTTGGAGTTGTTCAGAAACCAGTTAAGACCAATTACGGGTATCATTTAATTAAGGTAACTGATAGATCTGATAATAAGTACATTGTTGAAAGAATTATAAATCAGGTAAAACAATCTGCAACCAGCCGTGATAGAAATTATAATGCTGCAAGTGATTTTTCTTTTTTGGCAAAGAAAAATGATTTTGATTCCGAAGCAAAACTATTGAATTATAAAGTTCAGGAAACTCCACTTTTTAATGAACAATCAGTATCTGTCCCTTCAATTGGATCCAATAAAAGACTTGTTAAGTTTGCATTTGAAAATGAACTAAACATAATTAGTGATCCATTTAAAGTTCAGGCTGGTTATGTTGTTGTTCAGATTACAGAAGTTTCTAATGAAAAGTTCAGACCATTTGAAGAACTTAAAGAACAACTTAAGCCTGCTGTTATCAAAGAAAAGAAATTTGATAAATTAAAATCAATTGCTGATAATCTTTCTAAAAAAATTAACGGGGATCTAGGTAAAGTTTCATCAGTGGATACCAATTTTATTGTTAAGCAAACAGGAAACTTTGTACCCCAAGGTCCAATTCCAAATGTTGGCAAAGATTATGGATTTATAAACGCAGCAATGATGTTAGATATAAATAAAGTTTCTGAACCTATTAAAGGTCTGATAGGTTATTATCTTATTAAAGTTACTAAACGAACTGCATTTGATAATGATGTATATTCTGCTCAAAGTACTACTTTAAGAAATTCGATGCTTCAGGAAAAGAGAGGCCAATTTTTAAACCAGTGGATTAGCGAGATAAAAAAGTCTGCAGAAATAAAAGACAATAGATATCTTTTCTTTGGGCAATAAGTTAGGTTAAAGTTATAATCCCCAATTACTAAATATTGTAGTAATTGGGGTTTTCTTTTTTAAACCATTTTGAAATTAAAATCACTAATGAATTACTTTAGATAATACATTTCGGGTTATATGCAAAAAGATATTTAATGAATTCGCTTTTTTATAGGACTGAGTTTTTAACTTTAAAAAGTAATCAATCTTTTTTCTTTGTCAATTACTTAAATTTACTTTGAAAGTTTTAATATTATAATAAATGGAAAAGAAGCTTATATATTTGACCGGTTTTATGGCTTCAGGCAAAAGCACAATCGGCCCTATCCTTGCTAACACTATTGGCTGGGATTTTTTTGATCTAGATAAAGTTATTGAAAAAGAAGAAGAAAAATCCATTAGAAAAATCTTTGTAGAAAAAGGGGAAAAGTATTTCAGGGAAATAGAAACAAAAACCTTAAGCAGACTAAGTCTTTTAGAAAATCATATTATTTCGCTAGGCGGAGGAACTATCGCAAGTGATACTAATCTTGAAATAATTAAGTCATCGGGCTATTTAATTTATTTGGAATCATCACCGGAAGAAACATACAAAAGGTTAAGATATAAGCGTGATAGACCAGCCTTGCTTTTTGATGGGGATGAAGAGCCGACCAAGTCCGAATTTATCCAAAAGATTAATTCTCTATTGAAAAAACGTGTTAGATATTATAATCAAGCCGACCTTACGATAAATACAGATAATTATAAGGTCGGAAAAACAGTTGATAAATTGGCATCAATAATTAAAAAAGAATACTATGGTAAAACAAATAAACATTGATTTGTCTGAAAGAAGCTATCCAGTATTTTTTAGCAATGATTCTCTATCGAAACTTGTTAGTAAAATCAATTCCTTGCATTTATCAAAATGTTTAATAATTCTTGATAAGAATGTGATTAAATATCATCATAAACTTATTAGAAGAACATTTTCTATGCTTGATTGTAAAATATTTAATTACGTTTTTATAGCGAATGAAAAAAATAAAAATTTAAAACAGGTAGAAAAAATTTTCAGCTTTTTAAGCTCTAATTATTATGGAAAAGACTCAGCTATTGTGGCTATCGGTGGTGGAATTACTGGCGATATTTCGGGTTTTGCTGCAAGTACTTATATGCGTGGAATCAGATATTTTCAAGTCCCAACTACTTTGCTTTCTATGGTAGATAGTTCTGTCGGTGGGAAAACGGGTGTGAATTTTAATTATAGCAAAAATTTAATCGGTACATTTTATCAACCGGATGCAGTTTACATCTTTCCCGAATTTCTAACAACTTTACCTAATCGAGAATTAGTTTCCGGTGCCGGAGAAGTTTTTAAATATTCTTTTCTTGCGGATAAAAAAAATTATTTATTACTGAAAAATTATCTAATCAAGCTATTTTCAGGTAAAAAAAATAATTATAGTAGCATCATCACATCTTGTTTATCTATTAAATCAAATATCGTAATGCAAGACGAAAAGGAGATAACAGGACTTAGGAAAATTCTTAATCTTGGTCATACTTTTGGGCACGCTTTGGAAACTGCCTCAAATCATAAATTAAAACATGGCGAAGCCGTTATTGGTGGGATATTTTGTGCTATATTCCTTTCGGAAATAGTTGGATATTTAGACAAAGAAAAATGTAATATGATTAAGAATGATTTTTCTTTTGTAAAGATTAATACATCCTTAAGTAATTTGAACCCTGAGTTAGTATATCAAAAAATGTTAGGGGATAAAAAAAATTCTTTAGGTAAAATAAATTTTGTACTGATTGAAGATGTTGGCAATATTGTCGTTAATGTTGTAGTATCTAAAGCGTCAATAATTGAAGCAATAGAGAGAATGAATAAGTTCATTAAAAATAGGAAACGCTTTAAAAGAGGAAAACTGTCAGGTTTTGAGGGCGAAACCTGACAGTTTGTGTGTCATTTTTGGAGGGATGCTATGCTTAAACTATTTCGGGTAAGATATAACAACAAAGGTGCCATTAACTTTATTAACGAAAAGACAATTATGGGCTCAATTAAGGCGGTAAAAAGTGCGATTTTGTAATATTTACTTCCAGTAATATTTGGAAGGATTGGAGAATATTATGCAGACGGATAATATTAATACTAAGCTTGATTTTAAATATGAAATCCAAAAAATTAAAAATGAATTAAATGCTATAATTCTTGCCCATTATTATCAGGAATCTGAAATCCAGGATATTGCTGATTTTGTTGGCGATAGTCTGGAATTAGCCAAAAAAGCTCGTACAACAGATGCCAATGTTATCGTTTTTGCCGGGGTACATTTTATGGCAGAGACTGCAAAGATTTTAAATCCAAATAAGTTAGTTCTTTTACCTGATTTAAATGCAGGATGCTCGTTAGCCGAAGGGTGTCCAGCGGATGAATTCAAGCTCTTTCGAGATAAACATCCTAAACATATTGCTATAACTTATATTAATTGTTCTGCAGAAGTTAAGGCCTTGAGTGATATTATTTGTACTTCTAGCAGTGCAGAAAAAATTATAAATCAAATTCCAATTAATCAGCCAATACTTTTTTCACCAGATAGAAATCTTGGAAAATATCTAATAAAAAAGACCGGCAGGGATATGCTTTTATGGAATGGAAGCTGTGTAGTTCACGAAACTTTTAGCGAAAGGAAAATCATTTATTTGAAAATAAAATATCCAAAGGCTAAACTGATTTCGCATCCTGAATGTGAAGAACCGATCTTAATGCATTCCGATTTTATTGGATCAACAAGTAAATTGTTAAGTTATGTGCAGCAGGATTCATCAAAACAATATATTATTGCAACAGAAACAGGGATAATTCACCAGATGAAAAAGGTGGAACCTGAAAAAGATTTTATCCCTGCTCCACCACTGGATGATAGTTGTTCGTGTAATGAATGTCCGCATATGAAATTAAACACTCTGGAAAAGCTGTATCTGTGTATGAAGAACAGGTACCCTGAAATTATTATGAGTGAGGAGATTAGAAAAAAAGCCCTAATTCCAATTGAAAAAATGTTATCAATGAGTTAACACTTTCTAAGTATAATTTTAAATGTTGTTCCTTCGCCGTTCCCAGAGTTTTTAACAAATATCTTTCCACCATGATATCCTTCAACGATTCTTTTAGAAAGGCTTAATCCCAACCCCCAACCTCTTTTTTTCGTACTGTATCCAGGTCTAAAAACATCCTTCCTTCTTCGCAGATCAATGCCTTTACCATTATCTCTAACTTCAATTTCAATTCCTTTATTGGCTTCAATTATGTCTATGGTAATTTTACCGTTTTTATTATCAATTGCATCTAAGGAATTTTTTATAAGATTTTCTAAAACCCATTCAAATAATTCTGCATTCATTTTTGCGCAGCAATTCTGGTCGCCATTTACGGTTAGTTCAACTGTTTTGCCTGTCTGTGGTAGTCTACGGTTAAAATATTCTGTAACCTTTTTTACTTCTTCGAAAACAACATGATTTTTAATTTCAGGTTTCGATCCTATTTTCGAAAATCGGTAAGTGATCTTATTCAGTTTCTCAACATCGCTTGATATTTCTTCTGTTATATCCATAACCGCATCAGGTTTTTGATAATTGATTTTCATCATCTCAATCCATCCCATAAGGCTGGAAATTGGTGTTCCGAATTGATGAGCAGTTTCTTTTGCCATACCGACCCAAATATTGCTTTGCTCACTTCTTTTAATCTGACTAAATCCGATATATCCGATTATTATAAATAAAGCTGCGATAATAATTTGTAAGTATGGATAAAATTTTAATTGTGTAATAAGTTCAGAATCACCGTAATGAAGTCTTTGAAGGATTATAGTATCGGCATAAGTAATGTTTATAGGCTGATGAATTTTATCTACTTCTTTAATGAGATTATTAAAGAAAATCTTTAGTTCTTCTTTTGAAAGGGTCGTATCGTAGACTACATTCTTAGTGTCGGTTTTGCTAAGAAGATTTACGTTATTGTCCTTATCAGTAAGGATGACGGGGAAATCAATTGGTTTAATAATATTATCGAAAAGAAAAGTCAGATCTACATCAGGCGAAGTTGAGTTTGCGATATACTCATAACCTTTTGCATAGAGTTCAACAATATTACGCTCTCGCTGCTGTAGTTTTGCTACAAGTGTTTGAGTGTAATAAAGAGTTCCTCCTGCTATGGTCAAAGCTATGAGAAGAAGAATTATTTTGAAATTAACTGAGGCAGGTCCGCCGGACATTTTCATATTTATTGTAATCAGATATTATTGTAAAATAAAAATTAAATAATCCGGTAGTAAAATCCAGATCAAAATAAATCGCCTATAAATTTTTACTTATCAACGTAAAAAGTTTGCTTTCTCTTAGGTCCAACAGAAATAATATCTATTTTAATTCCTGAATGTTTTGAAATAAAATCTAAATAATCCAGTGTTTTTGCAGGAAGATCATCATAACTTTCACAATTAGTAATATCAGAATTCCATCCGTCAAGTGTTTCATAAATTGGGTTAACCAAACTTAATTGATCTACATTGGTTGGGAAAGTTTTTAATATCTTACCATTTAATTCATATCCCAAACAAACTTTAATTTTTTCAAATCCGCTTAATACATCTAACTTTGTTAAGGCTACAGAAGTAATTCCATTAATCATTTTTGAATAAGCTACAAGAAAAGCATCAAACCAGCCGCAACGTCTTGGTCTTCCTGTTGTTGCTCCAAATTCAGCTCCAATTTTTCTAAGTTTTTCACCATCAGCATCCAGAAGCTCAGTTGGGAATGGACCATTGCCAACTCTTGTAGTATATGCTTTTACAATCCCAATAACACTATCAATTCTTGTGGGGGGAATTCCGCTACCAGTGCAAGCCCCACCCGAAGTTGGACTGCTGGAAGTAACGTAAGGATATGTTCCATGATCAATATCTAGAAAAGTTCCTTGTGCACCTTCTAATAAAACAGATTTGCCTTCATCTAAAGCTTGATTTAATAATGCCGGTGCATCTTTTATGTACTTATCTATTGCTAAATCAAATTCCAAATATTCTTTTACGATAGCGTCAACGTCCAATCCGGCATGACTATGTATTTTTTCTAAAATTTCATTTTTTTCTTTTAGGTTTGTACGAATCTTTTTTTCTAACTCGGTTCTATTTAATAGATCAACAATTCTGATTCCTTTTCTACCATATTTATCAATATAACAAGGTCCTATTCCTCTTCCGGTCGTTCCTATTTTATTATTACCACTTTCATTTATAGAATCTAAAAGTTTATGATAGGGCATAATAAGGTGAGCGTTATGACTAACAAATAACCGGCCATCTACGTTGATATTGTTTTGTTTAAGAAGTTCAATTTCTTCCAGAAGGGCAGTAGGGTCAATAACAACGCCGTTACCAATGACACAAATAACATTTTCTCTTAAAATGCCGGAGGGTATTAGATGAAGAATATATTTTTTATCCCCTATTTCTACAGTATGCCCGGCGTTTGCACCACCTTGATATCTAACAACTATTTCATATTCCTTGCTTATAAGATCAACTATCTTACCTTTTCCCTCATCACCCCATTGAGAACCAACAAGAACTGTTGCACCCATCTGATAATCCTGATTTAAATTGTAATAGATTAAACAAAATAAAAACTCCGCATTAGAATACGGAGTTTAAAAAATACTAATGAAAGCTACTCATCAACCAAAGCTTTTTACAGCTTCTTCAACTGATTCGTAGGATTCAAAAATTGTGATAAGCCTAGTTATTATAAGTAAACTTTCAATTTTTTCAGTTACATTAGCAAGTTTTAGAGTCCCGTTTTCTCTTTTCATAGTGGTTAAGCCACTTATGAGCATTCCCAAACCGGAACTGTTCATAAATTTGACATCGGAAAGATCAACAATTACATTTTTCTTTCCTTCCTCTAAAAGCTTGTGTAAGAGCAAGTTAAATTCTTTTGTATCATCGCCGCCCATTACATTACCCTTAAGTTCAACAATAACGGCGTTATACTTCTCTAAAAGTTTAGTCTTCATTTGAATCTCCAAAAAATTTCGTAGACAATTTAAGTAAGCTTACTTACTCATGCAAGAAGCATTTTACAATATATAATCTCATTTTACCCTTTATCAAATTTTGATTTTTGACTTAAAAATTATTATATAATTTTAGGAACCAAAATATCAGGATTGCGTCTAAACTATGGATTACGAACAAAAAGAGAATATGCAGCAACCTAAAATTCTAAGTCTGGATGACGATTTTTCGCTAATAAAGCGTTTTATTGATGGCGATGAATCGATTTTTGGGGAACTCGTAAGAAGGCATAAGGAGAAAGTGCGTAATATCGTTTACATTACTCTGTCAAACAGTACTTCTGTTGATGATATTACCCAGGAAGTATTTATAACTGTCTACAAACATCTTAAAAATTTTAGGTTCGAGTCTCAATTTACAACCTGGATATATCGGATAACTATTAATAAATGCAAAGATCATTTAAGAAAAATGAATGTAAGAAAAATATTTTTGCCGCTGAAGGATGATGAAGAAGAACCAGTTTTTGAATCAATAAATGAAGACTCCGATATTAAGCAAATTGTTCGTAACGCAATTGCAACTTTACCTGATAAATTACGAATTCCTTTGGTTCTTAAAGATCTTGAAGGATTTAGCTATCAGGAAATTGCTGATACAATGGAATGTGAAATCGGGACAGTAAAGTCAAGAATCTTTAGAGCTAGAGAAGCACTTAAAAAAGTGCTTAAACCTCTTGAGAAGGAGCTGATGATATGAAAAAACATATGATGGATAAAGAATTACTATCTGCATATATTGATGGAGAACTTTCTCCAAGTGAAAAAAAACTGATTGAAGAGAAAATAAAATCTTCACTTGAGCTTCAAAAAGAACTATCTGATCTAAAAAGATTAAAAGAACTAACATCAAGTTCACTTGACAGAATTTCAGAGTCACCATTCTTTGAAACAAGATTGTTTGCTAATCTTAACGCTCAAATCTTCATCTAAATTAAACTTAAAAAAATGGCTACCTATATCTGCTTTAACCTTAATTACTATAGGGTTAATGACAATCTTAAAGTTTAATCCAAATTTAATTGATAATATTATAGAACAGCAGAAATCAAATATTGTTGGATTTTATAAAGAAAATCTTAAACCATTACTTTATGCTGCTAATCTCACTAACGAAGATATTTTCAATTTTGCTTTATACCAGGAGCTTCCGCTTGACTCTGCTAATCAGCAAGTATTAAAACTTGGTTATGATCCTGCAGGTACTGAATATTTTGAAATTAAGAATGCAAGTGATTTTGATCAGGTTAATAATTTGAAAAAATTTGCTGCTGCATTAGAACTTAATGACGATGAAGTCGATATGATTGATTCCATCATTGGTTCATATTCAGAACAGATATCTGCACTGGTTCTTGTTAACGATAAGAATTCAGTTGCAATAAATCCGAATATTTGGAATACAAGGAAAATTATCCTTGCAGATATTCTTGCGTTTGCGCAAAAACATGCAGGTGATAATTATTCCAAAATATTGCCACCTCAAATTGCACAATTTGATAATCGTTCGATAGTTAAGTGGGTAAGCGAGGCAAAAACTTTAAAAGATGATCAATACATCTTTTGTACTTCGGATTCTATTTTTAAAGAAACATATGAGTTTGATATGAAGGAATTCTCAAAGAACATGGAAGAGATGTCAAAAGAATTAGCTGAGCTTCATGAACAAAAAGCAGTTATTAAAGAATATAAATTTAAGATAGATTCATCGTTTCATTAAAAATAAAAGGAATTCTGATAAGTCTAATCAGTTTGAAGTGGTGATTGATAGAGATTTTATAAAAGTTAATGTACAAAGTTTTGGTGTAGATATTCCTGAAATAGATTTACCGGATTTTGATAGTATAGCGATTGTAATTAATGAAGCAACAAGAAATATAAATTTAGTCCATCCGCCGGTACCGCCGTCTGTTACCGTTGGTAAAAAAAGTTATAATTATAATTTCAATACTGTAAAACCTAAAAAGACTTAAAAACAGTGATGTAAATCTTGATTCATTGATGCATGAAAAAAATATTGAAGTTGATACAAAGAAGATCTGAACAGAAAAAAAGATTTGAAGAACAATCCACTGAAGGTGATTCCGGGTATTATTTTAATGATAGCCTAATTATTCTGCAAAACCAGGATTTGAAAAATGAAATGGATAAGCTAAGAAAAGAACTTGAACAATTCAGAAAAGATATAATAGTGCCACAAAAAGACGATAGCCTTCAGAGTAAAAAAAGTAGTCCAAAAGATTAATACAATAGATATTGAGGTAATTGAAATTTAATCAAGATCAAAGCCATAGTGACAATTTCTCTTCTACCGTAGATCAATTTATTTTACCGTATTTCAAGCCATTACCCTTCCGTAATTCTTTTCTTTCAATGATCAATATTTTGTCTATATTTTAAACCACAAAACTTAAAATATAATACAGTACAGGATTCTTACTTGAGCATAACACGATTCTAAAATAAATGCAAATCTTAGCCTTTGGATAATAGCGACTTTGGCTATATCTATTTTTATTTATCGGCTACTCTTTTTTTCAAGAGATTCATTTCTATTCTCTATGGTTAATGATCTTCTTGTTATCTCAATTGTCTCGATTTTAATACTCTACCTTGTTAAAAAAAATAGACAAAGGAAGCCACATCCATCGGCGTTAGTTCTAAATTCCGGAATTATAGTTGCGTTTGTTTTTTTAATGATAATGTTCGCTGAAAATTTTTTTAACATTCTTTATCGTAATGTAAATCTAAAATTTATTAACCCTGGGGTTTTTGATAATATTATTTTTACAATTTATGCTCTATTGATTTTGGGAATTACATGTTATTGGTTTGCAACTTTCAGAGAATTTTATTTTTATAAACAATATCGCAGCAAGAATACGTACTTTATAACGATGGCAGTATTCATTTTACTATCATCAATCTCTAATCTTCTGTTCAGAGGCAATGATTATGAATACATCTACAATACTTTTTTTATATTATCAATCATTTTAATTGTATTAAATTCAATTAAGATTTCCTGGATTGCTTTCATTTCAAAGAAAGAAAAAATATCTTTATTAATTTTTTCGATTATTATATCAACTCTTTTCATATTTAATCTTATTAACAGCAGTGAGGAGCAATTTATTGGGAAATTTTTAATGAATTTTTCATCAAGTTTCTATCAATTCTTTATGTTAATATTATTATACGGGGCGATTTATTTTACGGCTCTGTTTTTCACTACTCTTTTTCATATCCCAACAGCAGAAGCGTATGACAGAAAAGCAAAAGAAGTTTCATCGCTTCAATATTTCAGTAAACTGATTACTCAGGTTTTAGATTTTGAAGAACTTGCAGAAACAGTAACAGATATTGCAACAAAAGTCAGCAGTGCAGATGCAGCCTGGATTATAATAAATGATGGTAGTGATAAAAAAATACTTGCCAATAAAAACATTGCTTACGTAGATGCAGATCTTATTAATAAGTATTTACTTGAAAGCGGAATTTGTGAAAAAATTACGGATACAAAAATTTGTAACCTGAATAAGTTTGCAGATAAATCTAAGCTATCAGAAAAATTTGGAAGTATTGCTATTTCACCATTAAAAAGCTTAAATGAAATTAAAGGTTATTTAATAGCTGCCAGGAAAAATGAGCTAATATTTTATGATGAAGACAAAACAGCAATAAATACTTTTTCAGATTATGCTTCGGTTGCCATAGAAAACTCTTTACTATTGGAGCAATCAATAGAAAAAGAACGACTTGAAAAGGAATTTGATGTTGCTAGAGATATTCAAAGAAAAATTCTTCCATTAAAAGATCCTGAATTTGAAAATCTTACTGTATCATCTGTGTTTATACCTGCTTTTGAAGTTGGAGGCGACTACTATGATTTTTTTGAAATCAATAAAAATAAATTAGGATTTATAATTGCTGATGTTGCTGGAAAAGGTATCTCAGCAGCTTTCATTATGGCAGAAGTTAAAGGAATATTTAGCTCATTATCTCGTATGCTTGAAAGTCCCAAAGAAATTTTAATCAAAGCCAATGAGATATTACAAAAAACACTAAACAAGAAAAATTTTGTAAGCGCTTTATATGGGATTATTGATTTTGATAAAGAAATTATACGTTTTGCGCGTGCAGGTCACTGTCCTGCACTTTTAGTCAGAGATAATGCAGTTGAGGCATTTAAACCATCAGGCATTGGATTAGGACTGACAAATAATTCATTGTTTATAATGCACCTGGAAGAAATAACAATTGATCTTAAAGAATCAGATACTTTAATTTTTTATACTGATGGAATTACAGAAGCAAAAAATAAAGAGCTTGAAGATTTTGGCGATGAGCGTTTTACTGAAATACTTATTAAAAATGCTAATGAAAACGTATCCAAAATAGCTAATGAAGTAATCAAAGATGTAACATTATTTTCAAGAAACCACTTTCAGTATGATGATATAACTTTAGTTATATTTAAGTGGAATAAAAAAAATAATATCAATGGAGTTAAAGAATGGCAGAGTTCAACACCTCAATTAAAGACCAAGGTGCTGTAAGCGTTATAAATCTTAAAGGTTTCCTGGATGCACACACGGCTCCGATCCTTGAGAACAATTTTGTAGAGCTTATTGATAAAAACCGCTACCAGATTGTAGTTGACTTTAAAGAGCTTGCATACATTAGCAGTGCTGGTCTAGGCGTATTTATGGCCTATATCGAAAAGATAAGGGAGAGTAACGGTGATATCAAACTTTCCGGTATGAACGATAAAGTTTATAACATTTTTGATCTTCTTGGATTCCCTTTGCTTTATGAAATTTTCAAATCGGAAACGGAAGCAATACAGAAATTTACCGAGACTAAATGAAGTGAATACTAAAGAACTTAAAGTAAAAAGTAAGACTGAAAATCTTTCTCTCATCAGGGATTTTATTAGTACATCTGCTGCTGAAGCAGGAGTGACTACTGATGTTGTGGAAAATATAATTCTTGCTGTAGATGAAGCGTGTACAAATATTATTAAGCATGCTTATAAATCTTTTCCGGATGGAGAAATGATTATAAAAACTAAATCTACACTTTCTCGTTTCGTTGTGAGCATAACCGATTATGGAAATTCTTTTGAACCTGACGCTATTCCTGAACCAGATTTACAAAAATATTATCGCCAAAAAAGAGTTGGCGGTTTGGGAATGTACTTGATGAAAACTCTTATGGATGATGTCAAGTATGTTTCTGTACCCGGGAAACATAATAAAGTGCTGCTAACTAAAAATATCAAAGTAGCGCAAAGCAATGCAGGATATTGAAAACTTAAAAGTTAAACGCAACCTTACTGCTCTGGTTGAATTCAGCAGAGTAATAAACTCCAGCCTCGATCTAAATTTTATTTTAAATAATGTTTTGCTAACATGTCTTGGAAAATTTTTAGCCACTAAAGGACTTATTGCATTAAATTTTAAAGGAAAATTAATTGTAAGATCATTTAAAGGTATTGATGAAGAATTCATAAAACAATTTCCTGATATTGATGGGAATGAAAATTGTATTAACGATGAAAATTTAGTTAAATATTTGACTGCATCTAATCTTATTGCAGCAGAAAAAATCAGTTCATCCAATGAATGTGTTGGTATTGTTTGCCTTGGAGAAAAATTGAACCATCAATCTTATTCTATAGACGATCTTGATTTTTTAAAAACTATTTTAAATATCTCTGCATCTGCCATTCAAAATTCTACTATTGTAGACGAACTTAAACTTGTAAATCGCGAACTTGATTCCCGCGTGCAGAGACTAAACTCCTTGTTTGAGCTAAGCAAAGAATTTGGTTTATTTTCCGAATCAACAAAAGTAACACGGTTATTAATATTTGCACTGATCGGACAATTCCTTGTGCAAAAGTATACGCTGTTAAGATTTGAAGGGAATGATATCGAAGTTATAGAACCCAAAATTCCGGTTGATGAATTACTTAAAAATATTCGCCAAATAGATTATTATAAAATAGAAACCTCACTAAATAAACAGCAGATAGCTTTGCTGTTTCCAGCATTAGCTGCAATGGGTATTGAAATTATTGTACCGATGCAAATACAGGGAAAGACAAAAGGTCTTATAATACTTGGCAGAAGAATAAATAATATCGATTACACTGATGCTGATATAGAGTTTATTTTTTCCGTTGGAAGTTTAGCTATCATATCAATGGAAAACAGAAGGTTATTTAAAGAAGCATTGGAAAAACAAAAACTTGAAGAAGAATTAGACATTGCTCGTGAGATCCAAAGGAATCTATTGCCGCAAAAAATCCCCAACTACAATAATTTTGAAATAGCAGCTGTAAATGTTTCATCAAAACAGGTTGGGGGCGATTATTATGATATTATTGAACTTGACAATGACGATTGCTGCGTTGCAATTGCTGATGTATCAGGCAAAGGTGTGCCCGCATCTTTATTAATGGCAAATATGCAAGCATTTTTACAGGTAATATGCAGACAGAAAATTCCATTGGACACTTCTACAGGATTAATTAATGATTTGATTTCTAAAAATACTTCCGATGGAAGATTTATTACTTTCTTTTGGGGTATTTTAAATGATATTACTAAAACATTTAACTATGTAAATGCCGGACACAATCCACCATTGCTTATTCGTAATGGTACTATTACAAAATTAGAAATTGGTGGAATGATTCTGGGTGTGATGAAAACTATGATGCCCTATAAATCAGAGTCAATCCAATTGCAAAAAGATGATGTGCTGGTGATGTTTACGGATGGAATTTCTGAAGCTATGAATAAAAAAAGCGAAGAATTTTCGGATGAAGCATTGGAAAAATTATCGTTAGAAATGGCTGGTGCTTCTGCAGAGACAATTTTGAAAGGGATACAGAGTGAAGTACAAAAATTTGCTGACGGCGCAAATCAATCTGATGATATTACATTAGTAGTTGTAAAAGTAAAATAGATTTGTGAAATTATATTCAAACAATAAAATACAATGAATAACATTAAAAGATTTTTTCTTAAATATAGATTGAACATAGCTTCAGGTTTAACTATAATTCTAACGCTTATTGCTGTTCTATCCATTTATTTTTCGATTGAAGTTAGAGTTACATCAAATGATGAATGTTTATGGCTGCCTAAGAAAGCGGTAAAAGATTCAACAATAATTATTTTTGATAAGGTTAAAGAAAACGGGGTTGCGTGGAATGCAGGAATACGAAATGGCGACCAACTTTTAGAAATTAATTCCATCAGTGCTTAAAAATACTCTGCAAGCTCAGGAAATATTAAATGGATTTAAGTCGGGTGAATTTGCAGATTATGTAGTAAAGAAAAAAAACGGAGAAATTCTTAATACAAAAGTATATGTAAAAAAACTTATACAGTTTGGATCGCTGGCTGGAGCAATAAGTGGATTGTTATTTCTTCTGATTGGTTTTATAGTTTATAGTGCAAAACCTGACGGGCTGGCTCAAAAATTATTTTTTTCGCTCGGAGTGTTTGCAGTTTTATCTGCTGCCAATGTCCTTTTTCCTTTTGACCTTTTCTTTCTCAAATTTGTAACTGAGCAGCCAATAACTGCATTTTTGGTTGGAAGCATAACTATTATCAGTCAGGTTCTGGCTCCTATTATTCTACTATATTTTGTCTGGTCTTTTCCTGTTCAGTTTAAATTTGCCGGTAAGAAATTGGTTAAGAATATCCTGATAGGCAGTGCAATCGTATTTAGTCTATCCGGAATTGTCCTTGCCGGTTCTTTGTATTGGACTAAACTGGGATCACTGAAGTGGTTTAATTTGTGGCAGAACAATAATCAGGATTGTATTTATCATTATTTATGTTGCATCTTTAGTTTCATTGATAGTTCATTACGTAAAAGAAAAAAATCCCGATAATAAAAAACCGTTGCTGCTTTTTATAATTGCATTCACTTTTGGAATGCTAATTCAATTATATATTGGTACAATCGCACCTGCAATTTCAGATACAGTATTCAATTCACCTGAATATTATATGCCAATCATATTGATTGTTTTTGTTCCAATAACTTTTGGTTACGCAATATTCAAATATCATCTTCTTGATGTAAGCATTGTAGTAAGAAACACAATTATTTACGGTGCTGCAATGGCTACTGTTGCGGGAATTTATTTTGTCGTAATATATTTATTAGGGCAGGGAATCAGCAGTTTTGTTGGATCTGAAAATCAAGGTATTTGTTGCAGGAGTTTTCTTTTTAATCTTTGCATTTATCTTTCAATCCACTAAAGATCGCTTTCAGGATTTTCTTACAAGAAAATTTTATCCTGAGCAATTCGCTTATCAAAAAGTATTAATTCAATTCAGCAACGATGTATCAACAGTAGTTGGAACAGATAAAATTCTTGATCTTACAAGTCAAACCTTTGTAGATGCACTAAAGATTAATAAATTCGGAATCCTGCTAAGAGATTTAAAAAAGATGTTTTATTCTTAGCACGCGGTGTTGGTTTTTCAAATCCTAATTGTATGATTGAAAAATCAAATATGATTTCTGTATTCAAAGAAAAATCATTAGTCTCGAATTATCCGGTAATTGAACAACAGGATTTTGCAAGTGCATTTCCCGAAAAAGCCGGTAGATTAATTGAAGAAGAAATCTATTCTGTCATCCCGATGATTGTTAAATCCAAAGTAATTGGCGCCTTGTTATTTGGATTAAAATATTCAGGTTCAAAATTTGGCGGAAAAGATCTGGAACTTTTAAATGCTGCTGCAAATCAAATAGCAATATCATTAGAGAATGCGCGTTTATACCAATCGGAATCTGAAAAAATAAAAATTGAAAGAGATCTTGATCTTGCAAAAAAAATTCAGCAAGGACTTTTACCAAAATGTATTCCAAATCTTAGCGGCTTAGATATTTGCGGTGAAATGATTCCGGCTATGCAGGTTGGCGGCGATTATTACGATCTTATTCCTCTTTCCGATACAAAATTATTTGTTGCAGTCGGTGATGTTTCGGGCAAAGGATTATCTGCCTCTTTGTATATGACAAAGCTTCAGACTATGGTTCAAATATCAACTCAAATAAGCACCAGTCCTAAAGAAATTTTAATTGAAATAAATAAACGTCTGTATGATTCTATGGAACGCAGCTGGTTTATTACTATGACTCTTGCACTTTTTGATACTGAAACCGGAACGGTTAAGTTTTGCAGAGCAGGGCATATGCCGTTGCTTACTGCAAACAATGGAACTGTCGAATCAATTAGAACTGAAGGTATTGGACTAGGTTTAGAAAAAGGCGAAGTGTTTGAAAGAACTTTGCAGGAAGTTGAACTTAAAACAAAATCAAACCAGATATTTGCATTCTTTTCAGATGGAATTACCGAAGCAATGAATGAAAAAGATGAAATGTTTGGTGAAGATAAGCTTACCGAAATTCTAAAAGGTAAATCAAATAATCGTTCCACAGAAGTAATGGACAAAGTCTGGAGCGAGGTAAAACTCTTCAGAGGCTCCACTCCAGTTAATGATGATATGACAATGGTGATAGTGAAAGTTAGTTGATAAAGTTATTTGAGTTTTAATTGGCTTGTTCTCTCCCTTAGTTCCGCTCACTCACAAACTAAACTGTATTTTCACAATTAATTTTTATTATCTTTAAACGTTGATTTAAATAACATCAGGAAAGGTGATGCAGCCATGCAGAACAGTTACAATATCAAAATGAACCTTCTTAAGAGCATTCCATCTAATTTTGGGATTAATTATGAATATTTTGAAAAACCACTAGGATCTGTACCCTCGAATTATTCAGAATCAAATCCAGATTTTCCGATAGATACTCATCTTAATAAATGGGAAATTGAAGTTGTCTATTATGATCGGAGTTTGAATTGTGTGCTAGGCGAAATTCGTACCCCGATTAAGAATTTCTCTAAGATTATATCAGAGAACAGAGATCCTTACATCCCAATTAGATTCATATTTAGCTTCAATAAAATTGGTAGAGAATCAAAACCCAAAAGATGGACTTTACCTTTTTATTTTCATATTCACGATAAAACCTTAGACACGATAAATCGTAACATTAGCAAGCTCTATGATCCTATTAAAGATTTAATTTATAAATTAAAATAAAGTTACTTTACATTTTTTTGACGAGGTTAAACGTTCTATTGTCAAACAGATTTATATAAGAAATATTATTACCATTCTAACTAGATATCTTGATATACCAGAATAAATATTTTGCTAATAAGATTTTAATTATAACTGAGGTCATTTTATTAAAATAATTTTTATCCGATATAATGTTCAACTTTGATAAGAAAGTGGCTCATATCGCATCTATTGCAGTCTAAACGCAAATAAATAATAACATCTAACAAATACTTGTCTTATTATTAATTATAAACTAAGTTTAGATAGATTTTATTTACCATAGGGAAAAATGAGTGGTATAAAAAAAGTTAGTATGCTCTCTTCTCGGTTATCTAACAAAGTATTTCCTCTTCTTAGAAGTATATCTACCCGATACTATTTAATATTAGAACTAAGATGTAATACAAATATGGTGAGGTTATTTAATTATAAATTTCAATAAACACTTAGGCAAACAGTAATAAAAATTAAATTAAAATCACAGAGAGAAAAAATGAAACATTTTATATTCTTCATTACTATAATAATCTTGATGTTTATTATTTCTTGCAATGATAAAAACAATAGTCAGAAAGAATCAGCTCTAAATTCTTGGACACTTTATGTCTATGAATACAAATTTGGTGAGTTTAGCAAGGAGTTTAATAATAAAATCGAATTTAAAATAATTGATGAGGGTAAGCATATTTCTATCCGGGTTTTTGGTGAAAAAAATAATCTCACTCATGAGGTAATTTGCGACACGAATTATAAAATTTCTAATCCTTTAAAATATGATTTCCGTTTTAATGATATTATGAATGCAATGGATATAAAAGAGTTTAATGAAAAAGGGGAAATGATAAAAGGAACTAAACCAATTTTTAATGATAAAGGAAAGTTAATTGCATTAGAAACTTATAGTGGGAAAGTGATCTTACCCCCTAAAAGTACACATTAAGTTAAGCAACTATTTCAATTAATTCTCTTCTGTTTTTTTCTTCAAATTCCACCGGTGATAAATATCCTAAAGATGAATGAAGTCTTCTTCTGTTATAAATTATTTCAATATATTCAAAGATACTTCTTTTAGCTTCTTCTCTTGTCTGATATTTTTCCCAGTAAGTTAACTCTGTTTTTAGTGTGTGAAAAAATGACTCTGTTATTGCATTATCATAACAGTTTCCTGTTGAACTGTTTGACTGAACTATTCCATAGTTCTTTAGTATTTCTCTGAACGAACTGCTCGTATACTGACTTCCTCTGTCTGAGTGAAAGATTATTCCTCTCTCTGGATTTCTATGAACTAAAGCCATCATTAAAGCTCTTATAACAAGTTCTGTTGATAAGCTGCTATCTATTGACCAGCCAACTATCTTTCTTGAGTAAATGTCCATTACAACTGCAAGGTAAAGCCAACCTTCTTTTGTCCACAAGTAAGTTATATCACCTGTCCAGATTTTGTTTTCTTCTGATGCAGTAAAATTCTGATTAAGTAAGTTTTCACTTGGTTGTGCTTTTGTATTCTGAACTGTTGTAACTCTAAACCTTCTCTTTGTTTTAGCCTTGATATTATTGACTCTCATCAACCTAGAGATTCTCTTTTTGTTTACAATAAATCCTTCTTTTCTCATTGTTGCATATATTCTTGGCAGTCCATATGTTGCTTTGCTCTTAATGTGATAAAACTTGATGATCTCTAGTATCCTTTGATTTTCTTTTGCCCTACGGCTTACTTTATTCTTAAGCCATTTGTGATAACCTGATTGACTTACTTGTAGTACTTCACAAACAAGAGCTAAAGGATATTGTTTTCGGTTTTCTTTGATGAACATATACTTTACTCCTTTACCTTTGCAAAGTATCCCAAAGCTTTTTTTAAAATATCTCGTTCCATTGTTACCCTGACTAATTCCTTCTTTACTCGTCTTAGCTCTTCTTCTTCCGGTTTCATTCTTCCTTTGCCTGGAAATGCATTCTGACTGTCTGACAGATAATCCTTTTTCCATTTGTGTAATGAGTTCTCGTTTACTCCCAGATCTCTTGAAACTTGCATTAAACTCATTGCTCCTTCTGTTATCATCTTTACTGCTGATAACTTGAATTCTTTATCATAACTCCTTCTTTTTTCTGACATTTTTAGCTCCTATATTTTTTACTTTTTACTAAATATAGTTGCTTTTCTTTTTATCTACTATTTGGGGGTAGGATCAAAGTTTGTATCAACAATAGCAATTGTATGAGCAGTTATAACTATTTCATTTAACTATTTAGAGGTTTCCCTATGGGGGCTCCTGATAAAATAAAATCACTTGTAGAATCCTTTCATCGCAACATAGATGATTATAAAGTAGGTAGAAAAAATGAAACCGAGTTACGAAGGGAATATCTCGATCCTTTCTTTACTGAACTTGGCTGGGATGTTGAAAACAAAGCCGGTTATGCCGATGCCTACAAAGATGTTATCCACGAGTACTCACTAAAAACAAAAGATGTTCGCGAAGCGCCGGATTATTGTTTCCGTATTGGCGGTACAAGAAAGTTTTTTGTAGAAGCTAAAAAACCAAGCGTTAATGTTAAAGATGATATCCATCCGGCATTTCAATTAAGAAGCTATGCCTGGTCTGCTAAACTTTCATTAAGCATACTAACCGACTTTGAGGAGTTTGCCGTTTACGATTGCCGTATTCCACCCAACAAAAAAGATAAAGCTTCCAACGCAAGAATAATGCTTCTCACTTACGATCAGTATATTGATAAGTGGGATAAACTTGAAAACATTTTCTCTCTCGATGCAATTCGTAAAGGCTCGTTTGATAAATACATCGAATCCAACAAAAAGAAAAAAGGAACGGCAGAAGTTGATGAGGTTTTTCTTGAGCAAATGGAAGCGTGGAGAAAATCTCTCGCTAAAAATATTGCAATCCGCAATCCTAAACTTAGTATACGTGAACTTAACTACTCAGTTCAAAAAACTATTGATAGAATAATTTTCTTGCGCATTTGTGAGGATAGAGGCATTGAAGATTACGGACAGTTAATGGCACTGCAAAATGGTGCAAATGTTTACGATAGACTAAAACAAATTTTTTATCGTGCGGATGAAAAGTACAATTCCGGTTTATTCCATTTCGAAAAGGAACGTGATAGAATTGAACCGCCCGATAACTTAACACTCGATCTTACAATTGATGACAAAACAATTAAAGAAATTGTTAAAGAACTCTACTACCCTGACAGCCCTTACGAATTTTCCGTGCTTCCTGCCGATATACTCGGACAGGTTTACGAACAGTTTCTTGGAAAAGTAATACGCTTAACACCCGCTCATCATGCAGAAGTTGAAGATAAGCCTGAAGTAAAAAAAGCCGGCGGCGTTTACTACACTCCAACATACATTGTCGATTACATCGTTAACAACACAGTTGGTAAATGCTTACCTGTCATTCCGAGCGACGAAGGAGCGAAGGAATCTGTTTCACAAGATAGATTGCTTCGTTCCGGTGGGACTCGCAATGACGTGCTGAAGAAAGTAAGCACCCTAAAAATCCTCGACCCCGCTTGCGGCAGCGGCTCATTTCTTCTCGGTGCTTATCAATATTTACTAGATTGGCATCTTAAATACTATCTTAAAGAACTTGAAACCAGCGACAAACTTCTAAAACAAAAGCAGCCGCCCGTTTATATAAACGATAAAGGTGTTTACCTTCTTACCACAAGCGAAAAGAAACGAATACTGCTTAACAACATATACGGAGTTGATATTGACCCGCAGGCTGTTGAAGTAACAAAACTTTCTTTAATGCTTAAAGTGCTGGAAGGTGAAAGCACGCAAACGCTAAACAACGAGCTTAAGTTTTTCCGGGAACGCGCTTTGCCCGATCTTTCCAACAACATAAAATGCGGTAACTCTCTAATTGGACCCGATTTTTATAACCAAACCGAAATGAATTTTCTTGATGATGAAGAAAAACTCCGCATAAATGTTTTTGATTGGCATAAAGAATTTCCGCAAGTGTTTAAAACCACCTCACCCTCAATCCCTCTCCTTGGTAAGGAGAGGGAAGAAAAGGGTGAGGTTGGATTTGATGTTGTCATTGGTAATCCGCCGTATGGTTCTTGGTTTAATGAATCTGAAAAGAATTATTTATTTAGCAAGTACAGCACTTTAAATGGTGTGGTTGATATTTACTTAGCGTTTATAGAAAAGGTATCGAAACTATGCAAAAGTAATGGATTGATTTCCTTTATTATACCTTCAGCTTGGACTGGAGGTCCACGATATTTTTATTTAAGAGACCACTTGTTGTCATTTAATATTAAATATCTTGTTCAATTACCTTTTGATGTCTTTAAAGATGCTTATGTTGATACACTTATATTTATAGTTGAAAACTCAAGATTCGAAGGACAAAACGTTTCAAAGACTTATTCTTTTGATAAAAAGATTAAGCTCAACAAAATTGATTTGACTGAAAATAATTATGATAAGATAAATCAATTTGATTGGATAAAAACTAAAGACAAGAAAATAGTTTTTGATCTTAAATCAGTAATCTTACTTGACAAAATTCGAACAAATAATTCCTTAAAGCTTGGAGATATAGTCGATATAAAAAGAGGTGTGTTATTTGATAAAACTTTGTTATTAAATACAAAACTAAGCAATGATCATTATTTGTATTTTGAGGGAGATGTATACAGGTACAAAATTAATTTGAAATTAGAAAAATGGCTTGAGTTTGGAAATAACTTAAAAGAAAGACCTCGTGAATTTATTTGGTTCGAAAACGAAAGAATTTTACTTAGAAGACTCGTAAATCGTCAACAAAGAATTATGGCTCAATTTATTAACGAGACTTTTATCACAAATAAAAACTTATATTCAATTAAACTCAAAGAATCAAGTATAAGTTATTGGACGTTGTTGGGACTGATAAATAGTAAATTATTCTCCTATATCTACTTGAAATTGGTCTCTCAGGCTACAAAGGATGATTTTCCCCAGATAACAATTAAAGACTTCGTTGACCTACCTTTATCTGCATTGAAAAATTTACACAAGTATAATCTCGATATATCTAAACGTTCAGAATTACTTTCTCATTTAACGATACAATTTGAAAGTGCCAAAACCCCCACGGAACGCACAGCAATCGAAAGACAAATACAAGCAACAGACACACAAATAGACAAACTTGTTTACCAGCTTTACGGCTTAACGGAGGAAGAGATAAGGATTGTAGAAGGAATAGTTTAGTAAACAAAAAAAGGATAAATTGGAAATAAGAACAAAACACTTAAATTTAACCAGCATCAGAGGAGTACATAAAATGAAAAATTTAATCAAATCTTTATCAATAATAATTTTAGTACTGGCTTTTATTGCCTGCGCAGATGAGCCGCCAAGTTTTAGAGTAAAAAATGAAAGACCGACAAAGGCTAATGTCCAGATTAAAACCGTAGCTAACACAGAAAATATTAATGATGTTCAGCCGGGCACAGTTACAAATTATAAAGAAGTTGCTGAAGGTTTAGTGGAAATCTCTGCTGAAATTCAGAATGAAACTGATGAACCAACCGGGAGTTTTAATGCTCAGGAAAATAATAATTATACCATTGTAATTGTTAATTCTACTCCACCAACAATCAGAATAGATGTAACAGATAAATAAATTTATTATTAGAATAATTATGGAGATAATATGAAAAAACTTATCATAATGTTTTTCCTGATAAACTTCATTATGGCTGCCA
Organism: uncultured Ignavibacteriaceae bacterium; assembly: GCA_963714775.1. GTDB lineage: Bacteria > Bacteroidota > Ignavibacteria > Ignavibacteriales > Ignavibacteriaceae > IGN3. Next base: position 20,875 of record CAVQQN010000061.1, on the reverse strand, counting down.
CGCTTGTCCCGATACATCGGGAGTCGCACCGTGGCATTATTAGTTACTCCATTCCAAACCCTTTAATATAAAAATCCCCGATGCGGGGGAGACACATCGGGGTAGCACTGGCAAAAGGTATGGGGCTACCTTATTACCAAATGCAAATCAAATATATAAAAAAAGTTTCGCCAAAAGGTTCAGGCTGTTCTAATATCTTAATAATAAATGTGTACATTATATAAATAGAATTATTATAAAGTTTAAGAAACGCATTTATTTTTTTTGGACTGGATTTATGAGAAAAATTCCAATCGAACTTGTAAGGGAAGGACGCATAAAAGTTATTGAGAATGCTGCTGAGTTATTGCGGGAGTCGCAAATTTTATTTGAGAACAACGCTTATTCAAGAACAATCTTTTTTTCACAAATTATTGGTGAAGAACTTGGCAAATACCTTTTGCTCGTTAATGCATATATAGACCTGGTGATTGATGAAAAAAACTTTAACTGGACAAAATTTTGGAAAGATTATTTAGAGCATAAATATAAATTAGAGAGCGTATCACTTTTTGAGGATGCATTTTTCAAAGGTATTAAAGACTATAACGACTACTTTGATGACCATAGAAGAAAAACACTTGATATGAAAAAATATAAACAGGTTAATTTATATGTTGGCTTTACTAAAAGCACTGTTTTAAAACCAAGTGATTGGCAAGAGAAGAAAATGGCTAAATCTGCTTTTGATTGGGCAAGTGGTCGATATAAATTAATTAAGCAGTTTGAAGATGAAATTATTTCTAAAACTTTTAAGTTACTTACTAAAGAAAAATATTATTTTGCCCGGCAGGAATTATTAAAAAGATTCCCCGGTCTATAAAAAACTTCACTTGTTCATTTTATAGTTTGAAATAATGCAAACTTAAGTCGATATTCCCACCAACATTCATTTGCTTTATTTATGAACTTTAAAAAATACCCTAATCTTATATTTGAAATTCTAACAATTGCGGCAATATCAATTTTACTTTTCATTATGTATTTGCTCATCTTTAACAAACTGTATTAATCATTCCCTTAATTTTATCTTTATCAACCATTACCTAATTCTCCGTTTTCTGCATTTCCGGATCCTTTGACAATACGAGGTTGAGTGAATAGTAATTGAGAAACAGCGAACTCACCCTAAATCCCTCTCTTAAAAAGAGAGGGACTTTGAAAATGGGACTACATCTCCCCTTCTCTTTGCAAGAGAAGGGGTAGGGGGATGAGTTCGTACACGGAGCATATATTTTACACGCAACCTCATACACGTGGAACCACTTGGTGACAGAAACCTAATTCCCTTTAAAATAAAAGTCCCCGATGTAGGGTAATCCATCGGGGTAACACTTGATCAACAGCTTGGGGGAGGACTGAAGACCAAATGCCAAATTAAATTTTAATTCCACTTCAAATTTAAAAACAATAATAACAAAAACGCAACACACCCCTGCCTTCGGCTTTCCCCTCTCGAGAGGGGAATGAAAAGGGGTGTGTTATTTACCTAAATAAATAAATCGCTAACAAAAGAAAACTGAAGAAGAGCTATTTTGTATTATATGTTTAGCCTATCATTAGTATAAAATCAAATTGGAGTTATATCTTTTGCTGCTGCAGCCACATGTAAAACGGCGTTAGCATTTATTGTACGTTATCATACTAATCTGTATTTTAATCGTAAGATATTACAACAAGACTAATTAACAACAGTAAAGGATAAATACTATGGGCGACAAAGGCGGCAAGAAGGATAAGAACAAGGATCAGAAACAGAAGAAAACTAAAGAAGAACAAAAGGCAAAACAGCAGGAAGCCAAACAGCCGAAAAAAAAGCAGTAACCGGAAGCAGGATTCTAATACTCCCCAAATAATAGTCGGGGTAGTGTATTTTCTGGAATCACCAACTTACTTTCAACTTTCTTGTGATTTGATAGTTCCGTAATCCATTATTACTAAATATTCTTATGCTAAGTGTTAGTCACTAATATAAATTGGGATGAATTAACATAATTTCTCCAAATGTTATTTATCCTTTTCAAGCCAACGAATAGCTTTCTCAATAGTATTAAAATATTTGAAAGTACTCCATTTAACATTTGAATCTGTCTTTTCGAAAAAATGACTATCATTTTTACTGCTTGAGATGACAATCGCTATTTTATCGCTAACATTAAATCCGAATTTTTCTAAAGCATCTCCATCTGTGTGTATCTTGTATATACCTGCTTCCAGTAAAGTTTTAGAATGATCAATTAAAAACTTTTTGCATTTGTAATCCCGTGCAAGTTTTATAGCATCTATTGAGTATTGGTGAACAATTTTAAAATTTACTCTTCCTTGAATACTGATGTGGACTGTTTTTTGATCTTCCTGGTAATCAATTGTATAGCTCATTACAAACCTCATCTAATTTATTATTTAATAACGTCGCGATTAACTTATCATATAAATGCAAGGTAAAACATAACCTTATTCCAGAAGACATCAAACAATAATTAGCAAGTAAAAGGGTTGTTTAAAATTGCTACGACATTTTAGCTTTTGTATAAATCGAGATATGACAATGGTAATTGCAAAAGTTTCATAATTTTTCCCATAACATCTAATAACAAAAAAGCCAATGAACTTATCATCGGCCGTTCAATTAAACTTTGATCGTTAACCCCATTCTTCCATTTTTGATTTTAGTAAGGAAAAGTAATCGAACCAGAGATTATCCCCACTATTATTAATAATGATAACATGATAAGAAGCATTCCTCCTTATGCTTCAATAGCCAAACTATTTTTAAGCCAATAAAATTAACGCTAATCTGAACCATACTTTAGATATCGGAATTATTCTGCTACTTTAGATTTATAAATGTAGAAGTAAAACGGGAAGGAAATAAAAAAGGAGAAAACAATTAATCAATAGATTAAGTGTTTTCTCTAAAAGTATCAGAAAAGACTACATCAACTTATACTATTTTAACATCTTAATAACATCATTTGCTTGTTTATTCTCAGGATCCAGATTAAGAACTTCCTGCCAATAAACTTTTGATTTTACATTATCCTCCTGAAGGTAATAGTAATATCCAAGATATTGATAAGACTCAATTAATTCTTTTTTAAACTTTTCTTTATCAGTAGCTGCACGTTCAATAAATTGCTCATAGTATGGTTTTGCTAAACCTAGTTTTGATTCAGGGTCAAAATTAGCGTTTACTCTTGCTTTCCAAAAATAAGCAACAGCAAGATCAGGAACCTTTTGCACAAGCATTGTTAATGCAGTGTCAGCCATTGCATAATCAAGTTTAATTTTACTACGTACTTCTTTTAGCCATGTAGTTTTTACATTAGTCCATTTACTTTTTTGTTCTTTAGTGATAGATGGTTCAACAGTCTGTGAAACTTTATTAATCGCCACTTCAATTTTTGTTGTGTCCCCCTGTGCATCTCTAAGGTCGCCTTGATAATAAAGTAAAGCTGGTCTAACAAAGTCCCATTTCTGATCATCAGTTAGTATTAAACTTGAATTTAAGCTTTCAATAACTTCAGCAACTGCTTTATCTCCAATAAACATATTTGTTTTTCCAAGATCAAAATATTCCTGAGCAGTAAGTGTTCCTTTTTTCTCTAATGATGAAACTACGCCCTCCCATTTTTTATTTTTGAAGTATAGGACAGACATTTTTCCATACACATCTTTCCGCGTGTTATCTAATTCTACGATCTTTCCATAATATACAATGGCTAAAGAATCTTCACCTGTTTTACTCAAAAGATCTCCATAGTTTTCATAATCTGTTGGTTGAAATTCAACGTTTGATAATGAAAATAGTTTTTCAAAATAAGATTTGCTCTTTTCAGTTTCTTCCATTCTTAAATATGAATAGGCAATTATTCTTATTGAGGATGAAATATCAGATTCTTTTTTTATAACATCTTCTAGAATACTAATCGCTTTTGGATATTCTTTATTAACATAAAGAATCTGGGCATATCTTTTTTGTTTTTCATTTGTGCTTTCAGAAACTTCAATGTATTTAGCATAATTTTCCGCTGCCTTAGTATAATTTTTCAAATTGGCATAGCATTCTGCTAGTTCATAGTAAGCAGGGGAGTATGAAGGATCAACTGTAATTGCCTCATTCAATTGCACAATACCGGCATCACTATTATTGATTAAAATATAAATTTTTGCTTTTTGTGTTAATGCCTCAGCATTTTTTTCATCCATATCCAAAGCGGCAGAAAAATTTTTTAAAGCATCAGTTCCATTTCCTTTAGCAAAATAAACCTTTCCCAAACTTATGTAAGAATTAATATCCTTCTTTTTAAACTTTATTGAACTGTTCAATAGTTCAATTGCCCGATCATAATTCTTAACTTTAGGATTAGAAAAAGCTTCCGAAAGAGTTATATATGTTAAAGCATCATTTTTACCTTTATCAATAGCATGATTATAATTCTGCTCCCCTATCGTAGGATTATTCTGATTATAATCAACCTTGCACATACCTGCATAATTTAAAGGGTTGTCATTATCAGCTTTAATTCCCTCATCAAAATGGATATAAGCTGAATCTATATTCCCTTGCATAAAATAAATCTGCCCAAGATAAAAATGTGCTTCAGCTTTAGATTTTGAATTCAATTGTTCTGAGAAATATTTTTTTGCTTCAGAGAATTTTTCATTCTTAATTAATTTTATTCCCGAAGAAAGATCTTGCGCTAACACATTCATTGCGAAAAGTAATGTCAGCAAAAGGTAAAAGGTTGTTTTTTTGTTAAGCATTTTGGTACCGTTTGATATTAGAGTTCTTCATTTATTATTTCAACAAGTCTTACTGGCATAGTTGCCGGAACAAGACCGAATTTCAGTACTATTCTCTGTCCTCTTTCACTAGCTACAAAGGCATTAAATCCTGTGCCAAGTCCAGTATAAGCTTCTTTACTTACAATATAAAGTTCACGGAATAAAGGATATGTTTTTTGTGCAATATAAGCCTGGTAAGGTTTCAATGCTTCTGAGTTTGCATTTGCAGATATTTCTAAAACCTTTGCAGTTTTTAGAAATGCAAAGGTTGTAGTATCATCCTTGTCACTTATCCAGTTAACGCCAATTATACCTATAGTGTTTTTTTCTTTAGAAACGTAATCTAGGACAGCTTTACTTGAATTTAGCGCATAGCAATTTGATGAAAAATTTGTTACTCCTGTTTTTTCCTTTAGAAAACTAATTGTGCTTGAATTATTATTATCAAATACAACTTTAATTTTCTTGGAGTCTGAGTTTTTTCCCTCAACTGATAAAAGTGTTTTGAGTTCTGAAATAGAATATGTTGAGTCCTGCAGATCTTTACTTCCAATTAAAGTAACTGCATCGTAAGCAATCTTAGTTACTTTAGGAACGATTTCCCATTTTTCAAATTGTTTAAGTTCTTCTTTGTTAAGTTTACGAGGCACAATAATTAATCTAACACTGTCATTCATCAGATCATTAAAAGCCTCAGCCTCTGGTTTATATCTAACTTTTACATTAGCATAGGTGTAAATACGGTTGAAAGTATCTACTTCAGAATCTATAAGGGGTTGGTATGTCTCATCAGCAGTAAGAGTAAGTTCTCCCGTTGTAGGTGTATCAGATGGTGCATCGGAATTATTACATCCGAAATAAAATGTTATTACCAACATTAAAAATAAGAGAAGTATTTTATTCGTCTTCATCATTCTCATCCATTGTCACCTTCGCGTTTTTTCTTAAGTGCAACATAAAATCTAGCACATCCATACGCAAGTATAATTGTGCCTAGCCCTTTTTGTTGTAAACTTGAAAAATTCAAAAGTTCATCACTTATTAATAAAAGAATCCCGATTCCCAAATACACAAATGACATCGCAAAACCAATAATATTCATCAATGACATTTTGTTAAATCCTTGAAAACCGGGTTTTATAAAACCATCCAAAACTATTGTACTATTGACCAGTCCCACTTTAGCAACCTATTGATCGAATTATATTTTACTGAAGTTTGAACACAACAGGAATTGAAACCTGTACTTTAACAGGAGTTCCTCTCTGTTTTCCAGGTCTAAATTTTGTTTGACGAACAGCATCAATAGCTGCTTCATCGCAACCAGCTCCAATACCTTTAATAATTTTTGCACTTGTTACATTTCCCTTTTCATCAACAAAAGCCAACACATAAACTTTTCCTTCAACACCGGCTCTTTTTGCAATTTCAGGATAAGTAATTAATTGTTGTATTGCAGCAATTCCACCAATTGGTTCGGGCATTTCCTCAACTGCTACAAAGTAAACAGGAGCTTCTTCTTTTCTCTTCAACTACTTTCTCTTCAACTTCAATAAGACTGTAATCAACACCACCTTCTTGACCTTCTTCTGTCCTTGCACCCGGATCAACATCCTTTAATTCATCAACTGTAGGAACATACTCTTCTGTTACCTGATCATCAGGTTTTACAACTGGTGGAGTAAATTTAATAGTTGATTTTAATGGAGGTGGTGCATCAACCTGTTCTACTTGTTGTTCTTCACCAATTGATGGTGGAGGTGCCAAATCAGTTATGCTAATTATCTTTCTTTTTTTAGTCAAAACATCTTCAGGATTGAGTGTTCGATAAATTGTAGGACCTGCTGTAACCAAGAAAACAATTAAAATAGCGATCCACATAGCGATGGCTAGATATTTATTGTATGCCTTACGCAGCTTATAAGCTCCATACTCCTTGTTTTTATGAGCAAATATCAGCTCATCAAGGTCAAGTTTATAAGTTAATTGTTCTGCCATAATTTCTAAACCTTTTTTATAAGTTTTTTATTAAATCCAAATCTTCAGGAGTTATTTCTACAAGAGCATATCTTTTTATATTCGATATATTCATTTCGTCCAGAATATCAACAACATTTTTATAAACTGATTTATCAGCCGGTTTAATTAAAACAACCATATCCTGTATTGTTGCATTCTTTTCTAAAAGTACTTTTCTTATACCATCGGCTGTATAATTTGTTCCAATGGGACCTTCTAATAGGTTCAGTCGTTAACCCGATATACCAAAAAAGTTTGTTATCCTCACCCATAATAATTGTGAGTGATTTCGATGCCTTAACACCTGGTTCATCCTCAATATTAACTTCTTGATCTTTTACAGGAAGATTAATTTCCATCGTTTGAGGTTTACTAAATGTTGTTGTAAGCATAAAAAAAGTAACAAGAAGAAATCCTAAGTCAACCATCGGTGTTAAATCGATTTTGGTTGACATCTTTTTACGGCCTTTTTTCTTGCCTTTTTTGTGTCCCGAATCTTGTTGCGCTAATTCAGCCATTATTTATATTCCTTTCAATTTATTTGGATCTGCTTCCAAATCCGTAATAAGATTGAATTTATTAACATTTTTATCTTGTAGAGTATCCATAACCTTTTTAATTACAGACCATGGAGCGCGTTGGTCCCCATTGATAGTTATTCTAACACCTGGGTTAGAAATTCTACCCTGCATAATCCAATCACCTAATTCATTATTAGTTGAGTCAACGGGTATGCCTGGTTGATCATACATCTTTCTATCTACATCTTCTAATGCTAAGAATCCTTTAAGTTCATTTAGCGGAACACCAATACTTCCAGATAAAACAAAAGCTCTTTCTTCTTCTGCAGTAAACTGAAGTTCAGGATGTTTTTCGCTAATTTTAGCTAATACTTTTTCTCTAGTAAAATTTTTATTATCAATACTAAAAAATACTTTTCCTTCATTATTTACAGTGATATTAAGAATATCAGTATCAGGTAATTTTATCTCAGAAATTGAAGAAGGTGTATCAACTATTATAGAATCATCAGATTTAAACTGTGTGGTTAACATAAAAAACGTTAACAATAGAAACGAAACATCAACCATCGCAGTCATATCTATCGTTGTGCTTTTGCGAGGTATTTTTACTTTAGGCATTTTATTACACCATTATTTATTGATTTCAAAAACATTAGCTATTATGTGCTGCAAAATTCTGAACAATTGCAACTCCAGCTTCATCAATACTATATGTCATTTTATCAATTTTTGTTGTAAAATAACTATAAAAAATGATTGCCAAAGCAGATGAACCGATACCAAATGCAGTATTAATAAGTGCTTCAGAAATACCTGTTGAAAGTGCAACTGCATCTGGTGCACCTGCTGTTGCTAAGAGCAGAAAATGCTTTTATCATACCTAATACTGTTCCTAAAAGACCAATAAGTGTAGATAGAGGGGCAAGAGTAGCTAAGAATTACAAGATTTTGTTCAAGCATTGGTAATTCTAATGAGGTTGCTTCTTCAAATTCCTGTTTAATTGCAACAATTTTTTGATCTTTATTCATAATTTTATCAGCAGCAACTTCTTTATATTTTTCCAAACCAGCCTTAATTACATTTGCTACAGAACCTTTTTGATTATCACACTCTTTAATTGAAGCATCGATGTCTTTTTGTGAAAGTTTTTGATAAACACGTAAAACTAAAGAGGAAATATTACCTTTACCTTTTGCTTTTGATAAAGTAATAAATCTTTCAATAGAAAATGTTATTACCATCATTAATACGGACATAAGAATAGGTACTATAATACCGCCCTTGTAAATTATTCCAAGAAAATTTCCTGGTTTAGGCATATTATTGACATTGTTACCTTGAAAATTTTCTGGATTACCCATTACAATGAAATACAAAGCAAATCCAACAGCGAAAATTATAGGTATAGCAATACTTGCGAATCCTGCAAATGCACCTTTAAGTCCTTTTTGTGATTTCAATTTTAAGTCTCCTTATAAGTTATTGTTGTTGATTGAACTAAACGCTTTTATTTATTATTATTAAATCTAAAATAAACATTTGTGGTATTATTTATAAATTATTAATATCCTTTTAGCATTAAAATACTAACATCAGCATAGAATTGAAAACACTTAATTTAGTGTTAATTTTTGCAAGCCAAAAATAGCTAATACTTATATAAAAATGTAAACATTTTAAAGAAATAATTTCAATTCTGTCAAATAATCAAAATTCCATAAATCACTAATGTATTGCGCCATAATAATAAATAATCGAAAACTTAAAAAGAGAATATGCTAATAACTCGCTTTACGCAAAAATATAAATAGTGTTAATTATTTTTAGAACTTCATAGCAAAGTAAACTTTGAGATTTCCCAGTTTATCAAAAGCGGCACAATTTGTTGAGAGATATATTTTAGCTCTTAATGCTGTTTGATTGATCTCCGATTTCATACTCAAATATTCCAACTTAAAAAATGAATATATTGATGCAAATATATGTTGGTTCTTCTTTTATTGTATCGTCTATTATTATTACTTCTTCGCTCTCGGTTCCACTTACTTTTGGCTCTATTATTTTCCATACAGTTTTGTTGATGTGAAATTTTCTCCAATTAAAACTCTGTCACTTTATCGTGACTTATTTCTACTTCGACTATCATTGACCTCCAGTTGATGTTACATAGCTGAAGGAGCTCATCAAATAATCCGTGTAAACTTCTAAGAGTTGCTTATTCATTTTGAGCCTCTCTTTTTATTATAGAAACTTAATGGTTTTTTTATCATTTCTCTACTTTTGCATAAGGTGATTTAAGAAGTTAAAGTGAACCATACTATTATCAGAACAATAGACATACAAAATTAAAAAAAACAATTCGGTTGATGTTTAACCTGAATAATCGAATTTTTCAGACGTCTCTATCCATAATTATTATTAGAAAATATAACAGAAAATATTAAATAAATTACAACTTAAAATTAGGGATAATAAAATATTTAGTTTTTTATTCGCTATCAAAATTAACTCAGAATAAATGAATTGAGATAGGGTATTCAATAATTAATCTGTCTATAAAATAGTTTCACTTAAATCAAGAGTACCAGTTAAAAAACTTTTACAATTAGTTTTTCACTGTTGGACTTAATAATTTCTCTGGGTAAATTAAAATGTATATTTTTGTAATAATGAATTAAACCTATAATTTTATTGCGAGCGTAACTCAGTTGGTAGAGTGTCAGCTTCCCAAGCTGGATGTCGCGGGTTCGATCCCCGTCGCTCGCTCCAAAAAATTTTATATTCAATTTCTATAATTCTTTTGTGGAGGCTTTCCTATTTTTATAATAAAAAATTTCAAAAAATTATTAGGAGCAGTTTATGAAAGATAAGACAGTTTTATTTGTGATTATTATTTCAGTTGCTTGCTTATTGGTTGGCGTAGTATCTAAACTTATGGCAACAAAGATATTTGTTCAGGGTTATACCTGGATGGTGGTTGCTCAGACAATCTTACTGCTTGCAATCGCATTGGGAATTGGAAAATTATTAGACCTTAATAAAAAGTAAAAATTAGATAAAAACTTCTATTCACACTGGCAGTTAAAATCAGGGATTGATAATTATAATATTATCTAAGGAATAACTTACTTAAAACTAAAATATGTTTGGTTTTATTTTAGAAAAACTGCATATTTGTCCACCAAATTTTGATCATAAAGTTTATAAAATTTTGGGCGCTTAGCTCAGCTGGTTTAGAGCATCTGCCTTACAAGCAGAGGGTCCGGGGTTCGAATCCCTGAGCGCCCACAATATTTGATCCCGATAACTCGGGATTTTTTGTTTATGATAGTTTATACCGTTTACATAATTTATTCTTCAAAATCTAATCTCTACTATATCGGTCACACAAATAATCTTACCGACAGAATAAATCGACACAATAAAAACAGAAATAAATTTACTAAAGGAAAAGGTCACTGGGAATTGGTCATATCATACAATCTCAATTCAAAATCCGAAGCTTATAGATTGGAATTAAAACTTAAAGCTTTCAAAAATTCTAGGTTAGCCGTTAAGTACATGAGTTTGTTGGTTCAAAGCACTCCGATATAATCGGAGGGGTCCGGGGTTCGAATCCCTGAGCGCCCACAATATTTAATCCCGATAACTGGGGATTTTTTGTTTATGATAGTTTATACCGTTTACATAATTTATTCTTCAAAATCTAATCTCTACTATATCGGTCACACAAATAATCTTACTGACAGAATAAATCGACATAATAAAAACAGAAATAAATTTACTAAAGAGAAAGGTTCCTGGAAATTGGTCATATCATATAATCTCAATTCAAAATCAGAAGCTTATCGATTGGAGTTAAAACTTAAAGCTTTCAAAAATTCTAGATTAGCCGTTGAGTATATGAGTTTGTTGGTTCAAAGCACTCCGATATAATCGGAGGGGTCCGGGGTTCGAATCCCTGAGCGCCCACAATATTTAATCCCGATAACTCGGGATTTTTGCTTTCTAGTAGATAACGTTTCAAATAATTCCAATTAATTTCCTTCACAAATACAACAACATAAAATTTTAAATAGAACTTACTATTCTTTTGATTTTATTATTATCACATTATATTTGTTTTAGTTTGATAAAGTATCATTCCATTCCAACTACAAAAAGGAGTTCGTGTTGTTAGCTGATAGAATAAAAGAGATTGCCGCATCCCCCACAATGATGGTTGCGGCTGAAGCTAAGAAATTAAAATCCGAAGGTGTGGATGTAATTGATTTGAGTATGGGTGAACCGGATTTCCATACTCCCAACAATATAAAAGACGCTGGTAAAAACGCAATTGAGGAAAACAAAACTCGTTATACTCTCAATCAAGGTACAAATGAACTACGAACTGCAATTGCCGCAAAATTCAAAAGAGATAACAATTTAGATTATAACCTAAACGAAATAATAGTTTCAAGTGGTGCAAAGCAAAGTGTTTATAACAGCATACTTGCTATTGTTAATCCAGGAGATGAAGTAATTATTCCAGCACCTTATTGGGTCTCTTATCCTGCAATGGTTTCTTTAGCTGGTGGAAAAAATGTTGTAATTGATACAGTTGAGAAAACAGGATTTAAAATAACTCCCGATCAGTTGCAATCAGCCATAACACCAAAAACAAAAATGCTTATTCTGTGTAATCCTTCAAATCCAACTGGTTCAACTTATACAAAACAAGAATTAGAAATTTTGGCAAAAATTGTTTTGAAAAATAATTTTTATGTGCTGTCTGATGAAATTTATGAAAAGCTTGTTTATGATGATTTTGAGTTTACAAGTTTTGCTTCACTAAATCCTGAAATGAAAAGGAAAACTATTCTTGTAAATGGAATTTCTAAATCATACGCTATGACTGGATGGAGAATTGGATATACAGCAGCTTCAGAAAGTATTGTAAGTGCCATAAACAAAATTCAAAGCCACACAACTTCACATGCATCATCAATATCGCAGCATGCAGCTATTGAAGCTGTTGCAGGTCCGCAATATGTTATAAGTGAAATGCTTGATGAATTTAGAAAACGCCGTGAATATTTTTACAATGAATTAACTTCGATAAAAGGAATTACCTGTTACAAACCATTAGGTGCATTTTATCTCTTCCCAAATATATCGCATTATCTGCACACAAAATCTGATGTGCTAAAAATTGAAAACTCATTCGATTTTGCAATGCACTTGCTTTATGAAGCACATATTGCAACTGTTCCAGGCAGTGCTTTTGGTAAGGAAGGATATTTGAGATTGTCTTATGCTACCTCAATGGAACATTTGCATGAAGCAGTTTTTAGATTAAAGAAAGTTTTGAACAAGATTCACTAAACTATTTGGTTACGTAAAGCAGAAGTGACTTGTAAACTTTTTCTGTAGGAAATTCATTTCCTGTCCAAAGATTAAAAGATTTTGCAGCCTGCTGGACTAACATATTTAATCCGTTAACCGTAATAGCATTTTTCGATTCAGCTAATTGAAGAAATTTCGTTTTAACTGGATTATAAACTAAATCAAATACTATTTGATCTTTGACGAAAACATCCGCATTACTAAAAATACTATCGTCAGCGGCAGGATACATTCCAACAGAAGTACTGTTTACAATTAGAGAACAATTATTCAGCACAGTAATTAAATCCGGTTGCTGCAGTTCTTTAGTGATTATTGAATCAAATTTCATTTTTGATTTAAAGTGCTGCTTTAATGCTTCTGAATGCTGCTCTGTTCTGTTAATTAGAAATATCTTTGATGGTTTAAAATTCCTGATTAAGGTGTAAATCACAGCACGTGCCAACCCGCCTGCACCAAGAACACAAACCTCATTTCCGTTTATCCGGGATTTAAATTGCGTAAGTGATTCAACAACACCATGTACATCTGTGTTGTATCCAATTAATCTTCCAAGCTCGTTAACTACAGTGTTCACAGATCCAATTACTGCTGCTTCTTCGGATAGCTTATCGAGGTAATCAACAACTTTTACTTTATGCGGAATCGTTATATTTAACCCTTTTAATCCAAGTGCAAGAGTACCTTTTACCGCATTTTTCAAATTACTTGAGTGAACTTCGAAAGGGAGATAAATTATTTTTGTGCCTGTAAGTTCCGCAGCAACATTATGAATAAAGGGAGAAAAGCTTTGTTTAATCGGATAACCAATCAATCCAATCAATTCTATATTTGAATAAAAGGAGTTTTGCATATAATCAAATTTAACAGATAAAATAATTAAGCTTCACCTAAAAGTTTTTTAAAAAGTTTGGATGATTTAATTTCCGGATAATCTTTTTCAAATTCTGTCTTGATAGAAGGATCAAGCAAGAAAGCTGATTTTAAACATACAATTGCTTCCTGAGTTCTGCTTAATACAAAATTTGCTTTTGCTTTACCATAAAATGATGTTGCATCTTTGGGATTGATTCGGATACACTCATCAAAAGCTTTTAATGCTTCTAACCATTCACCCGATTCAAAATATGTTTCGGCAAGATTAAACCATACTTCATAATTGTCTGGTTCTAATCTTGCAGCCTCTTTATAACTTATAATACTATCCTGAATCTGCCCCAGTGAATATTCAAGATCTGCTTTTGCGTACCAGGCTTCGGCACTATCCTGCGAAAGTGAAATTGCTTTGTTAAAATCCTTTAACGCCAAATGATACTTGCCTATCGAATCATAACAGAATCCACGGGAAAGATAAGCATCATAATATTCGTCATTCAGTTTTAATGATTCAGTATAGTACTTTATAGCTGTAGGAAGATCATCAAGTTCTTCATAGATGTTAGCAATGTTATATACAGCAGTTTCATCAAACTTATCTAACTCGAATGCCTTCTTAAAACAATTTATAGCTTCATGCAATCGACCAATATCTGCAAGGGCATTCCCTTTGTTAAACCAGGCGCTTGAAAAATTTTCGCGAATAGAAAGTGCAAGATCGTAACTGTTAATCCCCTGCTCATATTTTTCCATCTTTACTAAAACTATTCCGCGGTTATACCATCCATTTGGATTGTATGGATCTATCTCCAAAAATTTATCGTATGATTCTAAAGCTTTTTCAAGTTGAGCAGAGTTTTCATAACAAAAACCAAGTTCATAATAAACTTCCGAATACCCGGGATCTCGATCAACAACTTTTAGAAAGTATTCAATTGCTTTACTAAGCTGCGCCCTCCGCTGAAAAAGCAATCCAAGACTAAACATTGCATCGTCATTTCCCGGATCAAGCTGTAAGACTTTTTCAAGTGATTCCTGAGATTGTTCGTACAAACCAAGATTTTCTTCAGTTGCAGATTTATCTATCAAAGTTTCAAGGTCATTTGGATTAAGTGATAATGATTGATCGTAAGCAAGCAGAGCTTCGCTAAAACGGAATAATCCATTAAGTACTATTCCTTTCTTTAACCAATACTCAGAGTTATATGGGAATATTTCTAAAATTTTATCTAATAAGAATAAAGCGTCTTCAAATCGGTCAACATCAATACAAGTCTGAATTAGTTCTTCTATTCTCTCAACTGAATCATAAACATATCCACTTTCAAGAATTTTTTTGCAAGAAGCTAATTCTTCTTCAACTTTTCCCTCAGGCAGATCGAATTCCTCTTCATTAGAAAATTCTGAATCGAATAAGGACATTAAGTTCTCCTATATGAAATTTGTTTCCAAAAAAATCTATAACTAATAACATAGAAAATCAAGGTTGGAAATATTTGCTAGTTATTTAAATTTTTTGTACTAAAATACAAATCACAGTTCAGACTTAAGTCTGATTATTTAATAAAAAAAGATAGCTCAGAATAAATTCTGAGCTACGAAATAAAATACTTAATTAATTTACTCTTAAAACTGAAGTAACTTTTTGAGCTGCCTCCTGCAAACTCTTTGCAACTTCAAAATGTAAATCAGATTGATCAAGCAATTCGGCAGCTTCTATTGCGTTTGTTCCTTCAAGTCTTACTACAATTGGAACTTTAACTTCCATTTCTTTTGCTGCATCAATAACACCCTGTGCAACTCTATCGCATCGCACAATTCCACCAAAGATGTTAATCAAAATTGCTTTTACATTCGGATCAGATAAAATAATCTTAAATCCGTTTGCAACAGTTTCTTTATTTGCACCACCGCCAACATCTAAAAAGTTAGCAGGTTCACCGCCGGCAAGTTTGATAATATCCATAGTTCCCATCGCAAGACCTGCACCATTAACCATACAACCAACATTTCCATCCAACTTTATATAGTTAAGATCGAATTTGGAGGCTTCAATTTCCAAAGGATCTTCTTCATCTAAATCTCTGTATTCAAGAATTTCGGGGTGACGATATAATGCGTTATCATCAAAATTCATTTTTGCATCCAGCGCAACAACACGATCATCGTTTGTAATAACTAATGGATTAATTTCTAACATCGATGCATCGGTAGCTTCATAAGCTTTGTAAAGAGCTTTTAGGAAAGGAATAAAACTTTTGAAAGCATTTCCTTCTAAACCTAAAGCAAAAGCTAATTTACGTGCTTGGTATGATTGTAATCCTACACCTGGCTCAATCCATTCTTTAATAATTTTTTCCGGAGTTTCTTCAGCAACTTTTTCAATTTCAACTCCGCCTTCTGTAGAAACCATAATTACATTTTTAGAAACAGCACGATCTAAAAGAATTCCAAGATATAATTCTTTTTTGTAATCCAATCCTTCTGTAATAAAAAGTGTTTTTACAATTTTGCCTTCTGGTCCGGATTGATGAGTTACCAAAATATTACCAAGTATTTTTTCAGCGTATTCAGCAGCTTTTTCCGGTGAAGTAGTAAATTTAACTCCACCCTCAAGAACAACTAAATCTCTGTTTCTTACATCGTAAACAATTCCTTTACCTCTTCCGCCAGCATGAATTTGTGATTTAACCACAAACTGATTTATTCCACGCTGCTGAAGTTTGGCAATTGCATCATCAAACTCTAACATACTTTTAATTGCAATTCCATCCTGAACAGGAACACCAAATTTCTTTAATGTTTCTTTTGCTTGAAATTCGTGTATTTTCATAAAAAAGTTAACTCCCGTTTCTCTCTTAAAAGCAGAGGGTATTTTTATTTTTTCAAATTTTAGATTATTTATTTTCTTGATCGAAATTGTTCTTGATTTCTCCTGGAATGAAACACTGCTAAAATATAAATATTATCATCAACAATTTCATAAAGTATTTTAAAGGGAAATCTTTTCACAACTTTTTTTCTATAATTTTCAAACTCGATTGGATAAAGTACAGGTTCCCTTTTAATTTTTTGTATAGCTTCATCAATACATCGAACGAATTCCAAACCCAAACCTACTTGTTGATTTCCATACCACCAAACAGCTTCCCTAAATTCCTCTTCAGCTTTGGGATGAAATACAACATTGTACATTATTTATTTTTACCTAAAAACTCGTCCCTAATTTCTTCCCAGGATCTTCCGAGTGTTGGATTAATTTTGAATGAATTACTTCTTTCTTTAACAATTTTTTTTTGTGCATTGGTTAAATCAAATGATTGTTCATTGCTTGCTATGGTATCCCATATTTCCTCAACTAGTAGAATCTTTTCCGAAATGCTGAGATTATTTATATGAGTTCTAAATTCATCATTCATTTTTCTTTCCCTTATTAAATTATTACGATATAATAAAAATTTATCAACCGTATTTCAACTGCACTTTATACTCCTAACCAGAAATAATTTGTCATTCCATCCGCCACCTCGGATTGTTTCAGAATATCACGAAAATATTTGAGAAGCTGAAACAAGTCTGTCTGCCAACGGGCAGGTTCAGCTTGAATAAAACTATTTCTCACTCATAAACGGATAACGCCAATCCTTTGGAGGATCGAATGTTTCTTTTATTGTTCTTGCGGTCATCCATCTCATTAAATTCATTGCACTTCCGGCTTTATCGTTAGTTCCGGAAGCCCTTCCACCGCCAAATGGCTGCTGACCAACTACTGCTCCTGTCGGTTTATCATTTATATAGAAATTACCTGCAGCATTTCGCAATCTATTTGATAACTTAACTATTACATTTCTATCCTGCGCAAAGATAGCACCTGTAAGCGCATAAGGAGAAGTTTCATCGCAAAGAGTTAATGTTTCATCCAGCTTGTTATCATCATAAACATAAATTGTCATAACCGGACCGAATATTTCTTCTTCCATTGTTTTGAATTTTGGATTCGTTGTTACAATTGTTGTTGGTTCAATAAAATAACCTTTTGAGTCATCAAAATTTCCGCCTGTTATTATCTCTGCTTCATTAGAATCTTTTGCGTACTTAATATATTCAGTTATTGATTTAAATGCACCTTTATCAATAACAGCACCCATAAAGTTTGTAAAGTCTTCTATGTCACCCATCTTTATTTTGCCAACTTCTGCAACATACTTTTCTTTAAACTCTTTCCACAAAGATTTTGGAATATACATTCTTGATGCTGCAGAACATTTTTGTCCCTGGTATTCAAAAGCACCACGCAAAGCTGCAACAACAAGAGCATCAACATCTGCTGAGTTATGCGCAAAAATAAAATCCTTACCACCAGTTTCACCAACAATGCGTGGATAATATTTCATATTCTTAAGATTGTCGGAAATAGTTTTCCACATATTCTGAAAAACTTCTGTTGATCCAGTAAAATGCACACCTGCAAGATTTGGATTTGTAACCGCTGGTGTTCCAACCTGTCCGCCAGAACCGGGAACAAAATTAATTACTCCTTTTGGTAAACCGGCTTCTTCAAATAATTTCATTAACCAGTAAGCTGAGTAAACAGCGCTTGATGCCGGTTTCCACAAGCTTACATTGCCAACAATTGCTGGTGCAGTTGGTAAGTTGCCTGCAATTGATGTGAAGTTAAACGGAGTTACAGAAAAGATAAATCCTTCAAGCGGACGGTATTCCAAACGGTTCCACATTCCACTACCGGAATATGGCTGATCCTGCATAAGCTGAGCCATGAAGTAACAATTGTATCTGTAGAAATCAACAAGTTCAGCAGCAGAATCAATTTCAGCCTGATAAGCAGTTTTAGATTGTCCAAGCATTGTTGCCGCGTTTATTGTTGAACGCCATGGTCCAGCTAATAAATCAGCGATTTTTAAGAAAACAGAAACTCTATGTTCCCAGGGCATTTCTGACCATTCTTTGCGGGCTTCAAGAGCAGCTTCAACAGCCATATCAACTTCTTTTTTACCTGCTTTGTGATAAACACCAAGCACGTGGCTATGATTATGAGGAATAACCATTTTCTCGGTATTGCCGGTTCTTACTTCTTCTCCGCCGATAATAAGCGGAACTTCTATTTGTTTAGATTTTAATTCTGCTAATTTTTTCTTTAATTCTTCTCTTTCAGATGAGCCTGGTTTGTAGGTTTTTACAGGTTCATTAATTGGCTGTGGTACTTTGAAATATGCGTTAGACATTTTACATCCTAAAAATTTAAAATTATTGATGAAAAATTACTGCTTTTGGGCGGGATTATCAATTTGGGGATTTGTAGAAAAACGAAGTTAAAATATTGATAATGGAAGAAAGAATATTGATAGTTGCCAAAGTAATTTTGAAGAATGCGTGAAGGTTTTTGATAAATGCCGAAGTGATTTAAAAGATTTTTGTCTATTTTAATATTTTCTACCAAGAAATGATTCTCGACAATTAAAGAAATTTTTTTTAATTAGGTACACCTTGTATTACTGAATAATTTTGCGAATCTGTTTCAAGAAGCATCCAAATCTTCCCTGACTTATTCTTTTTAATTTGAAATATACTTCCCCACAATTGTCCGTAGGGTAGTGTAGAAATAGGTTCCATTTTTTGGAAATCGATGCCATTAAAATGATATAAATAGTAGCGAAAACCTGAAATCCAATAGTCGTTTGGTGAAAATAAAGAAATGTAACCAGCATCAATACTTAGCGATGAAAGTGGCAAACCCTTTGACCACAGGTTCGTTTTATTAAAGATAAGAGAATTACCTTTTGAAGAAAATTCGAAAGACTCTCTTCCAACTATGTATAGATAAAGTGAATCACTAATAGAACACCGAAATACTGCAATATTATAAATCTCATCGCCAGCTTCTGGAATTTTTATGGGTGTGTTTAATGTATCCTGATTATCTAATAATTTAATCCAAGAGTTTTTATAATATTTCCATATTTGGTCAAAGAATTGCCCTGATGAAAGTGATATAACTGCCCTAAAATAAATCTCTGTCTTAGAAATACCTATGACCTTTGTAAAGTGGAAATCCGTAGGAGCTTTTACATAAACCCAGTCTGCTTCATAATTATCTTTAATATATATCATACCATTATCACCAACTGCAATAAAATATCCATTGCCGTCTGTCCATACAGAACGAAGCATCCCCTGCTATCTGGAATTGATATCCTTTCCATTTTTTTGTATTGTTATTAAACTCACCTAAAGCTGGTTTTGGTGGATTAATTGACCAATATCCAACCGAAACCAAGTAATGATCATCTCCTATTACATCATTAGCTACGTGCTTTATTTCTTCAACTGTTCCATTAAATATTTTTATCCCATTTAGTTCCATTCCAGTGCAAACCAACATAACCTGTAAAAACATTATTTGTCCATTGAAAAATATTACCCATCAGATAAGCATCAGAATCGGAGAACGACCAAATGCCACCAAGATTTGAAGGAAACAATGCAACGGTATCTATTTGCCAGGTAAAGTTGCGATTTCCTAAAGTATAAGTACAGTCAGTTGGTTCAGATGGTGGTGGTTCTGTAGCATCGCAAGAGATTGAGATTATACAAAGTGAGATGAAGAAAAAGAATACCAGTTAAAACTTTTTTATAGTAACTTTTTAATAACATTTTACCCGCTGCCCTAATATGTGTTTTTGCTTTTGCAAATTATGCAAATGGTTATAGAATAAAAATGTGTTTTGTAGGGAATGAACTCCTGTCCATTCCTCTTGCTTAATCTTACCTATGCGGATCGGTCGGGAGACCGATCCCTACATTCAGGAATCTTAATTATCAATTTTCCTTTTTGCTATTAAACTTTTTGATGTTATTTTATTGTTAAATATTTCTTAAGATTAAGATATCTAATACTAACTGAACGGTTTTTAGGGGAAAATCCGTGTTGATAAAGGAGAGAAGTGAATTTATGGCTCAGTTAAATTACTTGACCACAGTCCCCCGGCTCTATCAACATCTTACCGAAGAATACAGCAAAGAAACAAATAATTTTGTGCTAAAGCATAAAGTTAACGGCAAGTATGTTGGGATTACATATGACCAGTTTAAAGAAGAAACAGATTCTTTTGCTTTTGGTCTTGCATCACTGGGAATAAAAAAGGATGATAAGATTGCGATAATTTCGGAAAACCGCCCTGAGTGGGTTTACAGCGATATGGCAACATTAAGTTTAGGTGCAATT
>CAVQQN010000060.1:0-69716 GCA_963714775.1 uncultured Ignavibacteriaceae bacterium | reverse complement strand
TTTACAAAAATGAATTGCAGGATTTTACTTTTTGCATTCCGAATATCTAAAGAACCCGAACGATTCAAATTTACATTAGAAAAATGTACAGAACTTGGTATAACTAGATTTATACTTTTTAATTCAGAGCGTACGGTTAGTAAAGGATTAAATGCTGATAGATTAAATAAAATTATAATATCAGCGATGAAACAATCACTGCGTACCTTTCTTCCTAAAATTGAGATTGCAAACTCAATTAAAGAGCTAAAAAACTTAGCAGGAGAAAAAATTCTTTTTGATCAATTGTCCTTAAATAAACTTGAAGGAAAAAATTTTGATATATCGAAGAACTACTTAATGATTTTTGGTCCCGAAGGTGGATTGACAAACGGGGAAATTCAGGAGATCAATCCAGCAATAACATTTAGATTAATTGGAAATAGGTTACGGTCTGAAACTGCTATTATTAAAGTTGCATCTATTATTTCTTAAATAGACAAATGACAATTAAGTTAAAATATATTTTTATAATTTCATCATTAACAATTATGTTTTACGCTTGTTGTTCAAGTACAAGATATACAAAATCCATTGATGATTCGGGAGAAAATGTGAGGGTAAAAGAAGATAGAATTCTTGAAACTGAAACGGGAACAGCTTCTTATTATGCTGATGAATTTAATGGGCGAAAAACTGCAAATGGTGAGATTTATAATATAAATGAATTAACTGCGGCACATCCATCATATCCATTTAACACCTTTGTTAGAGTTACAAATGTAAAAAACGGTAAAAGCGTTGAGGTTAGAATTAATGACAGGATGCCGCAATTTAAAAACAGGATTATTGATCTTTCGCTTGCTGCTGCCAGAAAAATTGATATGATTAGAGATGGAATTCAGGATGTAAAAATTGAAGTTATTAAATGGGGAGGCGAACAATAATAAAAAACCCGGTGATTAGCCGGGTTAAAAAATCTTGGATGTTATGATATTTTTTTCCAGAGATCATTTTTAATTATGTCATATTTCATCTTTTGTTTATTATCTAAAAGATTTTCAATTTTACTCTGAGCATCCTTTATAAATACCTGTTTATCCCCGGGTTTTAATGTAATGTTTTTTTGCAGGTCTGATAAAATATTTATTACTTTAGTTTCTTGATCGCTGTTTAATAATACTTTTTGTTTTAATATTGAAGCAAATTCATTTATTTTCTTATCATCCTGTAACGTTGTACCGGCTAAAATATTTATTGAAAAAAAAACAATAATGAAAATAATTGCTGAAGAAAATTTATTTAATCTTGATGTGTTCATTTTATTTCTCCTTTTAAATATCACTATAATGAAAACTAATTTTATTAACGCTTAAATACAATCTTAAAGTTAATCACCGTATGCAAGATTCATTCCAGAAAAACGCTCTAAAAGAAATCGAAAATACTGATAAAATCCTTACTGATCATGGATTTTCAGTAACAATACCGGATAAAAAACTATACAATTATGAAATAACAGTGAGCAGTAAAAACGAACAGATAAAACTACAAGTTTACTTTGGCAAAAAAGGAATTAAAAAGGTTTTGCAGGGAAATACTGAATCAAATATTTATAAAAAACTTGATGAATTACTTTTCGGCAGAAAACTCTTTGAACATGAATCTGCTGATGAATTAAGTTTTAAAGAGTATTTAGGAACAGATGAATCCGGCAAAGGAGACTATTTTGGACCATTAGTTGTTGCGGCTGTTTATATAAATGATAAGACAAAAAGTGAACTAGAAAAAATAGGGGTTAAGGACAGCAAGTTAATTTCTGATAATAATATAAAGATACTCGAATCAAGGATTAAGAAGATTACTTGTAATAAATTTGAGATAATTCAAATCAATCCCGAAAAGTATAACCAGCTTTACGAATCTTTTGGCAATCTTAATAAGATTATGGCATGGGCTCACTCAAAAGCAATTGAAAACTTAGTGAAGGAAGTTAATTGTACAAATGTTATAAGCGATAAATTTGGAAATGAAAAACTAATTGCAGATGAGTTAAAGAAAAAAAATATAGAAATTAATCTTTATCAAACTACAAAAGGAGAGCGATTTACGGCGGTTGCTGCAGCATCAATTTTAGCAAGAGCAAAGGTTATTGATTGGTTTAACATTAAAAGCAGAGAAGTGGGATTTAAGATTCCTAAAGGTGGTGGTCAAGCTGTAAATGCGACAGCTAAAGTTGTTTTTAATAAATTTGATGATAAATATTTGATGAAAATGATTAAATTTCACTTCAAGAATTCAAAAAGTATTTTTAAGATTTAAAGGATAAAAAATAAAAATGGCTAAAAAGAATAGTATTAGAAGAATTGGAATTTTAACAGGAGGAGGCGATTGCCCCGGATTAAATGCAGTTATAAGAGGTGTTACAAAACCTGCCCAGGATTACGGAATGTCTGTCTATGGTATTCTAGATGGTTTTGAAGGATTAGTTGAAGGAAGAGCAAAAGAATTAACCAATGAAGATGTCTCAGGTATTATTAGCTCGCGGTGGAACCATATTGGGTTCGTCCAATAAAGGTGATCCATTTCCATTGGCCAGTTAAAAAAGATGGTAAAATTGAAATTGTAAGATAAGTCTGAAGCGGCTCTAAAAAATTATCAGGCTTGGAACCTTGATGCTTTGATTGCTATCGGTGGTGATGGTACGATGCATATCTGTAATAAGCTATGCTAAAATGGGAATGAACATGATTGGTGTTCCTAAAACCATAGATAATGATCTTGAAGCAACTGATCATGACATTTGGACATGATTCTGCAGTTTGTGTTGTATCGAAGCTTTAGATCGACTTCATACAACTGCTTCTTCACATCATAGAGTTATAGTTGTGGAAGTAATGGGAAGATATGCAGGCTGGATTGCTCTTAATGGTGGTATTGCCGGTGGAGCCGATATTATTCTGATTCCTGAAATTCCTTTTTCATGGGAAAAAATTTATGAAAAGATTCTATGAAAGAGAATTAATGGGAAAGAAGATTCAGTCTTAGTTTGTGTTGCTGAAGGTGCAAAACCAATTGATGGACTAATGGTTACTAAAGGAATGGATATTAAAAGACACGATCCAGTTCAACTTGGTGGAATCGGTGAAGTTGTTGCAAGAAAAATTGAAGAGAATACCGGAAGAGAAACACGAGTTACTGTTTTGGGTCATGTACAAAGAGGCGGCAGCCCTACTCCTTTTGATAGAATTCTTTCAACAAAGTTTGGAGCATTTGCTATAGAACTAGCTGCACAAAGAAAATTCGGAAGAATGGTAGCACTTAAAGGGAATGAAGTAAAAAATGTAAGAATTGAAGATGCAATTGCACGTCAAAAACTTGTAAAACCAGATACTCAAGGAGTATATTGTTGCCAAAGCAGTTGGTATCTCTTTTGCTGAGGGACTAATTAAATATTTAGATAATAGATAGAAATATTTGATTTTCATTCATAGATCCTATATATTTCGATCTGTTTTTTCTAAAGTTTTTTAACATTGGGGTCGTAGTTCAGTTGGTTAGAACGCCTGCCTGTCACGCAGGAGGTCGCGAGTTCGAGTCTCGTCGGCCCCGCATAGAAAAGCCCCGATTTCGTCAGAATCGGGGCTTTTTATTTACAAAGGATTTTTTTTTAATCTAAGTTTAATTTATCTGTTTGATTTCGCATCTTCTATTCTTCTGCCTGTTTTCTTTTGAATTATTTGGAACAAGAGGGTTTTCCATTCCATAACCAACTGGCAATAGTTTATCTGGATTTATTCCTCGTTTTACGAACCATTCTTTAACGGCTTTAGCTCTCTTTTCAGAGAGAAGCTGGTTATATTTTTTTGTTCCTTTATTGTCTGTATGTCCGCTCATTTCAACTTGAACATCCAGATAATTTTCTAATGTTCGCAGTGCTTTTTGAAGAATAGCATCCGATTCTTTAGTAATGTTTGTTTTATCAAATCCAAAGTTTATTCCCTCAATAACGATTTTTTCAATTTTTTTCTTTAGAACATCATCATCAGCATTTAAAGGATTTGAACCACGTTTAACTTCAGTAAAGTCATCAACTGATCCATTATCAGTATCTTTCTTAAGGGGATTTGATTTGTAACCTGAAATTTCCTCTGAGTCGTTTAATCCGTCGATATCCGTATCAGCAAGCAAAGGATTTGTTTTATGATTATTAACTTCTGTTCCATCTGTTAATCCATCACCGTCAGTATCATTGTTTAACGGATCGGTTTTATAATTGCTTACTTCTTCAAAATCATTCAATCCATCATTATCAGTATCACTAATAAGGGGATTAGATTTACAAGTCTTCACTTCTTCAAAATCATTCAATCCATCAGCATCAGTATCAACTATAAGAGGATTTGTTTTACTTATATTAAACTCTTCTCCATCATTTAATCCATCACCGTCAGTATCGGGATTTTCCGGATTGGTTCCAATCGCTTCTTCATCGCATTTTGTCAGGTTGTCATTATCATTATCTGTTTTGCAATTATCAGGTACATATAATAACCCAACTGAAGTATTTAGGTATGAGTCCCAGCTTCCTTCTGTTTTGCTTTCAAATCCATCAAGTACATACGATGTACTTAATGCACCGCCAAGAGATAATTCAAGAAGAAGATTTTTCGATAAAGCAAACTCTGACCCAATACCAACTGGAATTAATCCTGCCCAGCCATTATCGTTTTCAAGATCGATGTCCAATCCTACAGGTTTAGTTATTGACTGATGATGCATAACTCCGGCACCTGCATATATATATGGATTCCAGCTTTCGAAATTCCATGGATTTATTTTTAATCTGGCATTAAATGGAATGATCGTTGTTTTGTATTCACCATAATCAACATCATCGCAATATGCGTCACCGTCATATCTACCGTAACCAAGATTAAATTCAAGCTCAAGCAGGTTTGTTAATTTTACTGCGTAAATACCTTCTACTAAGAAAGAGAATTTGTAAGAAGAAAAGGAAAAATTATCATTGCCTCCAAATCCGATATTTCTAAATTCGTTTTCAGGAAATACCTGGTTATATCTTACACCAAATTTTGAATTCCAATCTTTAAATTGAGTATTGCCAGTTTGGTAAAAAATGATTGTAAGCAGTGCAATTATTAAATAAGATTTTTTCATTATACATCAATATTTTATTAGACAAAGTAATATTAGTATTAATCATTAATCTCTAATATCGTTTTCTTTTTATTATCGAGGTTTATAAAGAATTGTTTAGATTTTTTCAGGACATGCACAAAAAAAGCCCCGGCACCGAAGCACCGGGGACCAGCCTTGACGGGAGGCTTGGGGAATAACCTTAACCGTCATATGCTTGCTTAAGAAAACTATTTCATTCCTATCTTTAACGTAATATGTCATTGCAGTAGTTTAATATTTAATTAGTTTAGTGTTTAGAATGATTTTGATATTATTTGCAGCATTTATTTGAAAATTTTAGAGAGTGACAAAATTTCTTAACTAGAATAATAAGTTATATGAATGGCAATAAACGTAGGTTAATATTTTAGAAAGCAAAGTTAGTTTTAAATTAAAGTGATTAGCAAATATTTTGCTAATCACTTTTAAAACGCAAGGAATAAAATGTTTATACTATTCTTTCGAGCGGAACCTGGAATAGACTGATTTTATCATCATCTCTTTCAACAATTGTATTTAATTCATTTATTTTGATTATAAGTTTTTCAAGCAATTCTTCATCAGTAAAAGCAATCATACGAACAAAATTATATCCCGGAAAAGGACGATTGCCTAAATGTGCATCTGTTTATGTCCTTTGCCTTTTACATCTTCCCATTCGTATAATAATCAATTTCAAGTTCATTTAATGCTTTCGAAACACGATCATCAAGAATTTCGTGATAAACTAAAAATGTAAGTTTCATAGTAATTCCTAAATGTCTTTTTTGTTTTTAGAAAATAATTTCTTGAAGAATCCAAAGAAACTAAAATTACCTAGATCATCAAGAATTGAATAAACAACAGGAACAATAAACAACGTTAGTAATGTAGAAGTAATCAAACCTCCAATTACTGCCTGTCCCATTGGTGCACGGAATTCAGCACCTTCACCAAGTGCAAGTGCAACAGGTACCATTCCAAAAATCATTGCAAATGTTGTCATTAAAATAGGGCGTAATCTTGTTGGTCCGGCTTTAAGTAAAGCATCAAATCGCGACATTCCACGCTCACGCAAAACATTTGTATAATCAACAAGCAAAATTCCATTTTTAGTTACCAATCCCATCAACATAATAATACCAATCATAGACATAACAGAAAGCGAACTTCCAAAAATAATTAATGCAAGTACTGCTCCGATTATAGACATTGGTAAAGCAAGCATAATTGAAAATGGATGTATAAAACTATCAAACTGTGCAGCCAGTACAATATATACAAACACAATTGCAAGCAGCAAAGTAAGCAGCATATTAGCCATTGATTCATCCTGCATTTCACCCTGACCAATAACATTTATTGAGTAACCCGGTTCAAGTTCCAGTTTTGATGTTTCCTTCAGTATATCTCCTAAAACAACACCTAAAAATCTGCTATCAAGATTTGCATCAACACGAATTTCTTTTTGTCTTGCATATCTATTTATCTTCGAAGGACCAACATCCTGTGTGATAGTTGCAATATCAGTTATCGGCACCAGAAAATCCTGATTACCAATTTTTTTATTGCTTTTAACTGTAAGAGGTAGAATGTCATTTAAATTTTTTCTATCAATTTTTTTTAATCTTACTCTAACATCAATCTGTTCATCACCTTCTTTGTATTGTGTTGCAACGGCTCCATCAACCATAGCACGAATTGTTGAAGCAATCAAATAAGGATTTACCGCAAGATCAGAAGCTTTTTCTCTATCTATATTAATTCTTATTTCAGGTTTTGAAAGTTCAAGACTGTTATCAACATCAACCGCACCGGGTGTTGATTTAACAATCGCTTCAACTTTTTCTGCAATCTGTTCAAGTTTACTTAGATCATCTCCACGGATACTAAGTGTAACCGGTTTTTCTCCACCGCCACCACCAACTCCTTCAACCGTAAAACTTATTTTGGCTCCTGCAATGTTTTTAACTTCAGATCTTATTTCAGCCATGATTTGCTTATCAGATTTTTTTCGTTCTTTGGTTGGAACAAGCTTAACTAAGATATTAGCTTTTGTAACAGGATCATTTCCTGATCCAATGGTTGTAAGGATTGTTATTATTTCCGGTTTTGCTTTAAGAACTGCTTCAACTTTTTCACAGATTAAACTTGTTTGTTCCAATGAACTTCCAGGTGAAGCATTTACAGTTACGTTAAATTCACTTTTATCACTTTCAGGAAAAAATTGGGAGCCAAGCATTCCCATTAGAAAAAAGCTTGCAACAAAAATTCCGATGGCACCAAACACAATTGTTTTTCTATGAGTTAATGACCAGCGTAAAGCTTTCTCATATTTACCATTCAAATATTCAAAGAAGTGGTTAAAGTAATACAGTAATTTATTAAGCGGGTTACCTTCTTTTGATAAAGCTTCATCTTCTCTGTGCAGCCATTTTGATGATAACATTGGAGTGAGAGTGAATGCAACAAATAGTGATACAACTACAGCAGCAGAAATTGTAATACCAAATTCATAAAAAAATCTTCCAACTATACCGGGCATAAATGCAACAGGAATAAACACAGCAACAATGGTAAATGTTGTTGCCATTACTGCTAATCCAATTTCCTCAGAAGCAGATTTTGCAGCTTCCATCGGAGTTTCACCCTGAGCCATATGCCGTAAATATTTTCAATCACCACAATTGCATCATCAATAAGCAAACCTACCGCAAGTGAGAGTGCAAGCAGCGACATCATATTTAGTGTAAAACCCAAAGCATACATAACTATAAAACTTGCAATTATAGAAGCAGGTAATGCTAGTCCGCTAATTATTGTTGCTCTAAAGTTTGCAAGGAACATATAGATTACAATAACTGCTAACAATCCGCCATAAATAATATCAAACAAAACATCATTAATAGAATGCTCAATAAAGATAGAATTATCCTGTGCTACATTTATAGATATGCCTTCAGGAATTTCTTTTAATATCTTTTCAATTTGTTTGTTTACACCCTGTGCTACCTGAACTGTATTACTACCGGATTGTTTTATGATATTTAATCCAACCGCAATCTTACCATTAACTCTGGTTAAACTCGTTTGTTCTTCAACTCCATCACTAACTGTAGCAACATCAGACAGATAAACTGGTTTACCCATTGGTGTAGCGACAATAACTCTATTAAAATCTTCTACACTTTGATATTTACCCATAGTTCTTACAAGAAGCTGGCGTGATCCTTCAGTAACATTACCACCGGGAATTTCAACGTTCTGCCCGCCAACATTCATAATTACATCCTGAATAGAAATATTGTACGCACGTAATCTGGCAGCATCAACTTCTATCTGGATTTCTCTTTCCGATCCGCCAACTAACTGAACAGAACCAACACCGGGAATATTTTCCAATCTTTTCTTAACAACATCTTTAGTAAATGTTGTGATATCCTTATTGGACATTGTACCGGATACCGATAAGTACATTATCGGCAAGCTTGCTGGATCGTATCTTTGAATAATTGGATCTTCAATTTCTAATGGTAAGTCTGCACGTATTGCTGAAATTTTTTCCCGCACATCCTGTGCTGCGTCCTTACCATTTATTTCCAGCTTAAATGCTATAACAACAATAGAAACATTTTCCTGTGAAGTTGATTGAATAAAATCAACACCTTCTACAGGGTTAACTGCATCTTCAATAATCTTTGTTACATCAGATTCTATTTGTTCCGGACCTGCACCAGGAAGTACTGTTGTAATTACAACGTAGGGAATATCAACATCAGGATACAAATCAACGTTAAGCATTCTGTAAGAAAAAAGTCCAAGTACAATCAAAGACATAATCATCATTGTTGCAAATACAGGTCGTCTTATTGATACATCAGCTAATTTCATTTTTTATTCCAAAATTTCTTTTTGTAGAGTTTTTATAATTTATTTGTTTGATATAACCACAACAGTGCCGTCTTTAAGATTATTCATACCGAGTGTTACAATTTTATCACCGGCTTTTAATCCTGAGATTACTTCAATAGAGATTTCCATCTGTAATTCCGGTTGTAATTGTTTTATAGTATGACTTGTCGTCATTTATCAAATAAACACCATCACTGTTATTTGATTTTACAACTGCAGCGAGTGGAATAACAAGTGCATCCTTTTTAGTTTTCATATTAACACTTACACGGCAGAACATTCCGGGTTTAAACCATCTGTCCTTGTGTATTTGTAAACATTGCCTGCATTTCAAACGTGCGAGATTGAATATTTGCAGATTTTGAAAGCTGAAAAATTTTTCCTGGTCTGAATTACATCAGGATTCATTTCCGAATAAATCTGAGCAGATTGTCCTACATAAAAACTTGGCACATCACTTTCACCAACATTAAACTTTGCTTTCATTCTTCCGATGTTTGCAATTGTTGCCATTGGCATTTGCGGATTTGCAAGATCACCAATGTTAACATTTATTGCAGTTACAACTCCGGAAAGCGGAGAAGTTATTTCAACCGTACTTCTTGCTGCATCAAAATTTGCTTTTGCAACTTCATACTGTGTTTGAGCTCCATCAAATGCCTGCTGAGATACTGCACCTTCTTTTAATAAGATTTTCATTCTTTCAAAATTCTTTTGTGCATTTAGAAAATGCTGCCTGAGCCTGATAGAACTGTGATGATGCTCCGCCTTTATCTAGTTCAAACAAAATAGAACCTGCTTTAACATAATCACCGACTTTAACATTTAATCTTCATTATTCTTTCAGGAATTTTAGCAATTATGTTTGCCTGTTCTTCACCTTCTAATGTACCCGGAAAAAGTTTTTGATAATGCTAATTCTTTTAATTCAACAGTTTGAGCTTCAACAGAAATTGTATCTATGTAACTGGTTTTATCTTTTGTATTAGTTTCCTTTGGTTTTTCACCGCAAGCCTGAATTAGCAGGAATGAAATAGAACAAGATTGCTGCAGATACAAATTTAAAACGGCTTTGAAATATTTCTTTCATATAAAAATGATTCTCCTGTTTACAATAAAAATTTAAACTTAATTTAATTTTCTATTTGATTGAAATTTGAAAAATAATCAGTATTTGTTCTTCCAAGAATTTGATCAAGTTCATACTTAGTAACTAAATATGAATACATCGATTGAATCCTGTTTAATCGTGCCTGCTTTAAATGCAAGATCAGTATTCTGCAATTCGATCTGACTGCCTGCACCTTCCTTGTATCTTACTTTTGCAATGTCATAAGCGCGTTGTGCAACTTCAACTATTCGATTTTGCGCTTCTATTAAGATTGAACTCTCTTAAGTTCCTGCAATTTAGCTTTAACATTCAAGGTAAAGTATAATCTTTCAACTGCATTAACTGTTCTTCTGTTTGCTCGTAAGTTATTGTTGATTGCTGAACTGCATTTTTAGTACGGTTACCCTGCCATAGATTGATCGATAAACTTAAACCAACTGTTGCAGAAGTATAATGTGTTAAATATCCAATCATCGGATGAACCGTGTATATGCATACTGTCCGAATGCAGCAATGTTTGGCCAGTATTCAGAAACATCAAGTTCAACGAAAGCTTCATCAACTTGTTTCTTTAAGTCCAATGTCCTTATATCATAATTTGATTTTAGTGCTTCATCAATTAATCCTTCCTCATTAGAAATATCATAAGGATGAAATACAAATTCACCTTGTACATCTATATCTTCAAATTGATCAACGCCAAGAATTAATTTTTAATCCATCTTTTGCAGTCTTCAAATTGTTTTCCATTTGAAGCACAACCGGTCTAATATTTTCTACTTGTACTTCAGCTTGAAGCATATCAAATTCAGAAACCATTCCTTCCTTGTAAAGTGCTTTCACATCATTAAGATTTGCCTGTGCATTTTCAAAACTTGATTTTGTTATATCCAAAACTTCTTTAGAAAGTAAAACTCCATAAAAAGTTTTTTGTACAGAAAGAACTGTTTTAGAAACAGTACTATTTAAATCAGCCTTTAGCAAGATCATAATAAATCTGTGAAGCACCAATGCCTTTAAATACTGCAGAGCTAAATAATGTTTGAGTGATTGTTACATCTGCAGAAAAGTTATTTGTCTGTGAAAATGATTGAAGTATAGTTGCCATTGATTTGTATTTATTGTCATCTCTTGGTATTACTCCCTCATCAAAAAGGATTGAATAAGCAGCATTGGTTAACATTGCTTCAAAATCGGGGAAAGGCGTTTTTGGTTTTTCAAGAAAACGAGTAAAACTACCATTTAAGTTTACACTTGGTAACGCATATCCAAAAGCTTCATCAACAGCAGCACCGGATTTTTTAACATTCATTACAGAAATGGTAATATCCCTGTTATTATTAATAGCAGTGTTTATTGCTTCATCAAGCGTGTAAACTTTTGATTGAGCTGATAATGAAATTTGAAATACGAATAGCAAAATAAGCGTAATAACTGTGCTAAAAGAAATTGATGCGTTTTTTTGTTTCATTTAATTCTCTAAAATGTTTGAACGAGGAAATATAATCTTTAACTAATTTTTAATTATAGCAATTCTGTAAAAATCCTTTAAGGGCTTCTAAGATTAAGTAATGCAAAGAAAATTATTTTTGCCTGACAAATCTAAACAACAAACATCTAAAATTTATTCAGATTATCGCAATTAATTGGTATTGTGACAAAAATCAATCTTTTACCAGGCGATAGTTCTTAATTATTAAGACACAAAATTGGCAGTTGAAAACGAAAAAAAAAAGAAAATAAGTATGGGGATATTGAAGGCAAACTTATAATTGTCGATAAACAAGTATTGTTTTCTTTATAGTATTTTAAAAAAAATAATTGATTGAAGTTTAAAAACCTATACAGTAAATTATAAATACGATACTGATCGAACTTTGCTGTTCTTAATGCTTTTGATAAGTGTAATGCAGATTAATATTAAGACCACGATGATTTGCACGTTTTGAACAGAGGGCTTGGAGTGAAAAGCCCTTTAGATTGAAATCTAAAAAGATTATAGATATGCACAGGATATTTCCTGATATTTTGATTTTGGATGATTTTGTAAGAAGTTGGATTATAGATATGCAACTGCACGCATATCTATGTTCCTTAAACTAATAATTCGGTGCAGTATAAGTAATAGTTATACCCATTAAATTTACAAGAGAGATATATTGAATTTTATTGATTATCATAAAAAGTATTCTTTAGTAATATTGATTTATTCAATTTTCACCCCAATCATTTATTCGCAAATTGATTCTACAAGAGCGAAAGACAATTCTTTAATTTTTAATCCAAGCATACATAGTATTCAGATTGATGCAACATCAATTATTCTTATAAATCAAATTGGGGGAGAATTAGATTTTGATATTCTTCGTTCAATAATTAAAAATACTTGTTTAGGAACAAGAATTAGTGTAGAGCATTATTATCTGTCTAATCCTGTGGATAAAGTAACTGGTTCACCTTTTACGAATTATAATGTATATGCAAGATTAAGCGGAACGACAGATGATTTATTAATTAGTATTCTTGGAGGAGTAACATATTATACTACAAGTGACAAAAGTTATTTGCCAAGTAAATATTTATTTAGAACGGGATTTGAAATAAAATATGGAAGTGCTTTTGGTTTTATATTAAAGGGTTCTACATCATTAATTAAAAGTTCATCTTTTATTGGTGTTGGTATTTATTTAGGTTATAATCATAATTAGCAAAATGGCGATAACCTCTTTAATAAGTACAAAGTCAAGAGGATATAAAAATATTGTTCAATCCGTTGTTACGGATTGCCAAAATAAGTCTTATGAATTTTAATTAACAAAAGTGTTTAATAAAAATAAACACATCAGGAAATCTTTAAATAAAAATAATTACGGCGTTGTATTTTAACATAACACGTCGTTATAAAGCTAAAATGAGGTGAGCAATGTTGTCCAAAAAAATTATTTTATACCTTTTCTTGATTGTATCATTTTCTATGAATTATTCACAGAATTTAAATGATGAAAATGAGTTGCAAAAATTGTTAAGTGATTATTATGAATACTCGTTTAGCTATGATGATGTTCCGGCCTATAATCTTGATGTAATGCAATATTATAATCTTGAGAAAGAATACAGCACTCCTTTAAAACAAAAATATTTCAAAGAATCTCCGGAGTATTCTGAAAAGCTAAAAGAACTTAAAGAAATAAAAAACGAACTTCTTTCAAAAAAGTATTACGTCAAAATCACTAATCCCTTTAAAGGATACTGATTTATCGCAGAAAGGATTTATGTGTTTTATTAAAGAGAATATGGGGCAAGGAACAATGAAAGCTCGACCACCAAAGGAAATATCGAAAATTCTTTTTCCTACCTTACCTTTCAGATATGTAACTAAAAAAACTTTATTTGATAACAAAATATATCATCCTGATATAAAGGAAGAATCTTTATTCATTAGTATACCAGAAAAAACCGCTGTGGAAATTGAAAACGAATTAAAATCTATCGAAATATATCTTCTCTTCAATATCGGTGGGAAAGAAAATGTTAATTATAAATATTACTGCACTACAAATGGATGGTATGATATAAAAAAAGAATTACTAGTTGCTAAAAATGTTCGTTGCTTGTTATTGCTAGTTCAAATACTGGGCAAATATTCTATAGCAAAAAATATTAACTATATCATTTATAACGCATTTATATTTCATTCCAAGGAGTCTTATTTATGTGCCATAGCCAGTTAACTAATACTTATGATATTACTCAAATGATTTATACAATTATTGGAGCTTTGGTAGGTGGAGGTATTGTAAATTATATCCTTGATAAGATAAAACAAAAAAGAGAACGTGCACTTTTACGCAAGCTTTTTATAAATGAGGTTAATATGAATCTAGATGTTCTCGATTCTGACCACGTTAAAAAGAGTCCTAGTTTACAGCATAAAATATTTTCTTCCTTTTATAACTCAAATGCAAACGGACTTTCACAATTCTACAGTGATCCAACTTTTCCTGAAAAAATAAATAATTTTTATAGCAAACTTGAACTGCTAAAATATTACGACAAAGATTTAGACTTGGCAGATAAATATAATTCCGACGGTAGACCGGAAGTATCGCAAGCATTGTATAAGAAAGTTGGAGAATTAAAATCAATCTTAAGAAAAGAATTGATTGAAAATCCTAGAGAAATAATTGGTAATAAAAAAGTGTAAACGCTTTATAACCTCTTTAATAAGTAGAAAGTCAAGAGGATATAGAAATATTGTTCAATCCAAACCAAAATATGGATTACTAAAAAAGTTCTTTGGATTTTTGTCGTGCAACTTTACACAAATATCGATGCCGTTAATATCATAAAGGTAATGGCAGCCAAACCTTCCCGAATCAAATTCGGGACAGGCTTTTTGGGATTCGTCCTGTTACATTAAACGAGATTGTTCCGATAGATAGGGACGTATAACAGGATATCCCGATTTATTATAGAGGATAATTTATTTCGTTAGTTGGGGGTTAGTTTAGAATTTAGATAATAAACAAAAGTGTTTAATAAAAATAAACACATCAGGAATTCTTTAAATAAAAATAATTACGGCGTTGTGTTTTAACATAACAGGGCGTTAGGTGGTTTTATCAAATAATACATTGGGTGTTTTATGAAAACTTTAATAATATCTTTACCTTTTTTTTGCTCGCATTGATTGGCTGTGATACTGTAGTTGATGAGAATAACAATTATGATTATTCAATAGAACAGAAGATTGGATGCTATTGTCTACAAGGTGGCGTCTGGGTCAAACTTTTTATTACTGCTGATACGGTATCAAGTGTAATCAGACTTTCTGATAACTATAAATTAAATTATAGTGAATTTTGGCTATATAAATCTATAAAAGAATTACAAAATGAAATCGCAGAAACTGATACAAATGAATATACAGTGATAATTGAATATGATCCCAATAATATTTATCCATCTTTTTTTTATAAAGAACCAAAAAATACTGTAGATGCTCAGATTTCATATACAACACAAAACTATGTTAAACTCAAATAATAAAACTCACCACCTAACCGCTTAAAAAAGGAAATAGTCAATAGCACACAGAGATATAAAGAGAAAATATTTCCATAAAAAATGTTCTTTGGATAGCAATATCAAACAGGCAGCCAAATCTTCCCGAATCAAATTTGGGACAGACTTTTTGGGATTCGTCCTGTTACATTAAACGAGATTGTCCCGATAGATAGGGACGTATAACAGGATATCCCGATTTTTTAGAGGATAATAAATTCGTGCTTTTGGGTTGATTGAGAATTTAGATAATAAACAAAAGTGTTTAATAAAAAATAATTACGGCGTTGTTTTTTAACATAACAGCCGTTATAAAGCAAATTATTTAATGATAAAATTTTTATTAAGCTTAATGATTTCAACTTTATGTTTTGCTCAGCCTGTAAAGTTTGCAAATGGTGTTGTTGAATTTTTGGGTTTGAAGAAATGGAATTGTTCAGAATTAGTAGATACACTAAAATCAATTGACCCTAATGGATCGTTACACGCTTGCACCGCTATTCTTACTCAAAATCTCAATTTTGCTGATGCAAGTGTTTCAACTTTTCGTAACAATGATAGTATATACACCATTGTTACAGTAATAGAACCAGAAGAATCGGTAAGAGTCAACTACAGAACAATTTCTGAAAACAATATTGCAATAGATAATGATTGGTATGAATTTAGATCTTATTTGGAGGATCCCAACATTGTTCAAATTGGTATCCAATTATATGGTTACATTTTGCTTAAAGAATATGAAAATGGCAAAGCTAAAATTGAAAATTTCAAGGACTATATCGACATAAATAAAATATATGAATTCTGGTTTCTTTTATCGAAGCATAAAACCGATATAGATAAAGAAGAAGCAATTAAAATCATTAATGCCGATAGCGATAAACAAAAAAGAATAATAGCTACTATTATTTTATCAAACTTTTCAGATTCGGAAGGAAGCTGGCTTAATCTTGTGAAAGCATTAAGAGACCCAGATCAAGAAGTTCGTCTTGTTGCGAATGCAACATTAAATATGTTTTCAAATAATTTTAATAGAGATATTGACTGGACGCCCGTATCTGAATCATTACATTATTTACTAAATGGAACAAATTTACTTTCATTTACAACTTTACTTGATGTATTACGAAAGACAAATATTACTTCGGAACTTGGTGCAAAACTATTAAAACATAATTCGGAATTAATACTTGCTTATTTTAATGCTAAGAATGATATGATAAGAGAAAAAGCGAAAATATTCTTATCACATATTTATAAGCAGAATTTTAATAATGCTGAAGATTGGAGTAATTTAATAAATAATTAGTATTGCTTTATAACCAGGTACTATGTTAAAAAGTAATAGATATTTAGTAGAATATGTCAAATAACAAAAACACTCCCGATGAATCGCATAGGCGTCAACTTAAAAAACTATGTTTTTAATTGAAAATTAGTTTGATTGTTCTGATATTAGAACAAATTAAAACATTATATATCATCCCTAAAGGGATTTTGTTTGCTGTTTTTAACAATATATCTATAAATATTTCATCCCTATCGGGATTTATTTTTTTTCTTAATCCCAGAGGGATGGAATATATGTAGAAACTGAAAAAAAATAGAATAAGATGCCGTAGGCATGAGATAATATTACTGATTAAATCACCTTACGCAAGTGCTATAAAACCTTAAAGGTTTTTCTAACATTGTTTTAATTAAATAATAATATCACGTTTTTTTCTGGCAAAACCTTCAAGGTTTGGCTTTCGTGCGTAACGTAAGTGATTGATTAAATCAGAAATCAAACAATTAGCAAATATTTAATTAGAATTAGATTCTCTTAGGTTGACGCCTATGCCATACTATCGGGATAACAGCCGTTATGTGGCTAATAGTTGAACTTGAAAATTGGATTAACGATACGTATTTTATTGCAAGAATATTTACGTATTATTTGAAAGAGATTATATGAATACCAAACTAACATTAAAACTCAATAAAAAAGCCATTGATCGAGCTAAAAAATATGCTCAAAGAAATAAACAGAGTCTTTCTTTAATGGTTGAAAAGTATTTCAATCTAATATCTGATAGAGAGAGCATCACGGAAATTGAAATATCTCCAAATGTTCTTGAACTTTCCGGGATTATCAAATTACCAGAGCATATTAATATGAAAGAGGTTTATAGAAATCATATTAAGGCAAAATATTCCAGATGATTAAACTTTTTGTTGATTCGGATATAATATTGGATTTACTAGCTGAAAGGGAACCGCACTATATTCACGCAGCTCGATTATTCACGTTAATTAATCAAAATAAAATTATTGCTTACACATCTCCACTTATTTTCGCAAATCTCCACTACCTTCTAAAGAAACAAGTCACAAATTTCGTAGCCTTAAAGAGCTTAAGAAAACTTAAAACTCTCATCAATATTCTACCAATAGATGAAAGAGTAATAGAACAATCACTTAATTCTGAATTCAACGATTTTGAGGATGCAATTCAGTATTACACAGCAGTCAATAATGGCATTACACTTATTATTACTAGAAATAAAATAGATTATAAGCGTAGTAAAATCGATATTTTGACAGCGGAAGAGTTTCTTAAAAGTTTAGATACGAAATTAAAATAATAAACACATAACCTCTTGAATAAGTATAAAGTTCTGCCAAAGGCGGACAGGCAAGAGGATATAGAAAATGATTTCAATTCGTTGTTATGGATTGCTAAAGTAAACTGGGATTTTTAAATTTTGATTTCCTTGCCTACCGCAGGCAGATTTACTTGGCTTCCTTGCTTGAGGTGTCGACTCAAAAACAAAATTGCAATAATTTTAAGATCAATCTGCATACATCACTCCAACTTTTTATTTAACTTTGCAGTGTAAAATCAGGAATTATTATGGATCAGTACACAACAGAAAAACTAAAATCAATAGTTGGTTCACAAAACTTTTTTGATTCTAAAGAAGATAATTTAGTTTACTCTTATGATGGAACGCCCGTTTACCAGCAATTACCCGAAGCAGTTTTATTTCCGCAAACCGAAGAACAGATTTCTAAAATTTTAAAACTCGCTAACCAGGAAAAGTTTAATGTTGTGCCTCGCGGGGCGGGCACGGGTTTAAGCGGCGGCTCTGTTCCTGTTGATAATTCTGTTGTTGTTGTGATGACGAAGTGGAATAAAATCCTGGAAGTTGATACAAATAATCTAACCGCTTGGGTTCAGCCAGGTGTTGTAACAGGAATTCTTACAAAAAGAAGTTGAGAAACTCGGATTATTTTATCCGCCTGATCCCGGAAGTTTAAATGTTTGCACGATTGGTGGTAACGTTGCAAATAATGCCGGTGGATTGCGCGGATTAAAATACGGTGTTACAAAAAATTATGTTCTTGGTGTCGAAATGATTCTTCCTGATGGTGAACTTCTTAAAACCGGCGGAAAAAATATGAAAGATGTTGCCGGTTACAATCTACGTGATTTTATTGTTGGAAGTGAAGGCACGCTTGGTATAATTACAAAAGTGCTGCTTAAACTTATTCCAAAACCAACTCAATCAATTACATTATTAATATTTTTTGATAAACTGATTGATGCCGGAAAAGCAGTATCCGATATTATTGCCGCTCATATCGTTCCTTCAATGATGGAGTTTCTTGATCACACAACCATTAATTGCGTAGAAGATTACACTCATATTGGCTTACCAAGAAAGAGTGAAGCAATTTTATTAATTGAAATGGATGGAAGAGGTTCTGAGGTTCAGGAAGACGCTGAAATAATAAGAAAGATTGCTGTAAAAAATAATGCATCTGCTTTAAAAGGTGCATCAGATGAAAGCGAAGCAAATGTTTTAAAAACTGCCAGAAGAAGTGCTTTCAGTGCACTTGCAAGGCGTATGCCCACAACAATTTTAGAAGATGTTACGGTACCGAGAAGTGAGCTTGCTGTAATGATTGAAAAAGTTTCTAAAGCAGCAAAGATGTTTGATGTGACATTCGGAAATTTTGGTCATGCCGGCGATGGCAATCTTCATCCAACTTGTTTAACTGATGAGAGAGATTCCAAAGAGCTTGATAAAGCACACCGAGCATTTGATTTTATTTTTAATGAAGCTATTAAACTTGGCGGTACAATAACAGGCGAGCACGGAACTGGTTTAGCCAAAAAGCATTTTCTGGAACAAGCTGCCGGTCCGGTTGGTGTTGATATTATGAAAAGAATAAAAATTGCTATTGATCAAAATAATATTCTTAACCCAGGAAAGATTTTTACTATCTCACCAAAATGTGAGGGAAGTATGCCATATAAGCGAGAACAGATAAAAGATTTTCATGCATAAAGAAACTGATCACAAAGAACTATTAAAAATTCTTCCGCACGATGATATTCTTCAGCAATGTATACATTGCGGATTGTGTCTTGCCGCTTGTCCCACTTATGACATAACAAAAATGGAACGCTCTTCACCGCGCGGCAGAATTAGATTATACGCTCGGTTGCCAGGGGTGAAATGGAAATGAGTGAATTGTTTGCAGATGAAATGAATTTTTGTTTGGATTGCCAGGCTTGTGAGACCGCTTGCCCCGCAGGTGTAAAGTACGGTAGGATGGTTGAAACAGCACGGGTAGTTGTTGATAAAACAAAATATGTTTCAAAGCCTGGAGTTATAGTAAAAAGATTTGCTTTAAGAAAAATTGTTGCTTCAAGAAATGGATTAAAATTCGTATCAAGATTGTTGCGGATATATCAAAAAATAGGATTGCAAAAACTGGTTCGACGTAACCGGAATACTAAAAATCTTTTCTAAAAATCTTGCTGAGATTGAAACTCTTTCTCCAACCATTGCAGATAAGTTTTCTGATACTCAAATAAAAGAAATTGAATTGCCGGTTGGCGAAGTGAAATACAAAACTGCTTTTCACTTTGGTTGTTTGATGAATACAATGTTTGCAGATATTAATATTGATACGATTGATGTACTTAAAGAATGCGGATGCAAAATTATAACTCCACAAGATCAGGTTTGCTGCGGATCGCTTATGGGGCACAATGGCGATATGGAATTTGCACTAGAACTTAGCAAGAAAAAATATTGATGCATTTGAAAAACATGATTTTGATTTTCTTATATCAAACTCCGCCGGTTGCGGTGCTTTTATGAAAGATTATGCACACTTGCTGGAAGATGACCCAGCGTATGCTGAGAAAGCCAAAAGATTTTCCTCCAAAGTAAAAGACATAATGGAATTTTTTGCAGAACAAAAA
The DNA here is from genome assembly GCA_963714775.1 of uncultured Ignavibacteriaceae bacterium. Taxonomy (GTDB): domain Bacteria; phylum Bacteroidota; class Ignavibacteria; order Ignavibacteriales; family Ignavibacteriaceae; genus IGN3. The sequence continues at coordinate 49,203 of CAVQQN010000060.1, read as the reverse complement.
TTCGAGTCTTGGTTAAACAATGTCATTTCGAAGGAGTCCTCGACTGAGAAATCTGTCTCTAAAATTCAAAACAGATTTCCTCGAACTTGAACTATAAACTGCTTTTATGTCACTTATCACGATGCCTGTCATTTGGTACATGCACAAAAAGTTTCTGAACAACCGCGTCAGATTATTAAATCTTTACCCGGAGTTAATTACACAGAACTTGAGGAAGCAAGCTGGTGTTGCGGAAGTGCAGGTATTTATAATGTTGTAAGATATGATGACGCTGTAAAACAGCTTGAGAGAAAAATGAACAATATTAAAAACACAAAAGCAAAAATTGTACTAACCGGTAATCCCGGTTGTATGGGGCAAATAAAACATGGTGCACAAAAGTTTAATGTTGATGTGGAAGTGCTTCATCCGGTTACGTTGATAAAAAGATTCTTAAAAAAATAATTGAACCCATCCTAAATCCTTCCCTTTCGCAAAGGGAAGGACTTTTAAAATCTCCTCTTTACGAAAGGGGAGAACACAAGAGGGGTTCAAACTAATTTCTCATCCCAAATTAAATGATCAAAAGTTTCTCTGCTTCTAATCACTGAATATTTATCACCATCAACCATAATTTCTGCGGGACGGCGGCGGGCATTATAATTTGATGTCATTACCATTCCATAAGCTCCGGCAGACATAACAGCCAGCAACTCACCGGATTTTGATTCAGGAATTTCTCTATCGCGTGCAAAATAATCGCCAGACTCGCAAATTGGACCAACAATATCAGCAATAATATTTTTTCGCGCATCAAATTTTGTTACCGGTTGAATGTGATGATATGCTTGATAAATTGATGGACGAAGTAAATCATTCATTGCAGAATCAACAACAACAAAATTCTTATTTCCGTTTCTTTTGTTGTAAAGAACTTCTGTAACAAGAATTCCGCCGTTTGCGGTTAAATATCTTCCCGGTTCAAAAATAATTTCACAGTCAAGTTTTTTGAAAAGTGGAATTGTTTTATCTGCAAATTCATTTATTGTAAAAGATTGTTCACCATTATAACTAACTCCAATTCCACCTCCAACATCAAAATGTTCAATTTTTAATCCATCTTTTTGAATTTCAAAATAAAGATCAGAAAGTTTTTGCACTGCTTCAACAAAAGGATCAATGGAAGTTATTTGAGAACCAATGTGCATATCAATTCCGGTGAACTTAACATTAGAAAAATCTTTTCTTCTCTTGTAAATAGATAAAGCGGTTTTAGAATCAACTCCGAATTTATTACTGGACAAACCTGTTGAAATATACGGATGCGTTTTTGCATCGACATCAGGATTAACGCGGATAGCAACTCTAGCAACTTTGTTTTTCGTTCTTAGCAATTTCATTAATCAATTCAATTTCTTCTTCAGATTCAGCTTTAATCATCAATACATCTTTTTCTAAACCAAGTTTAATTTCATTCTTAGTTTTACCAACACTGGTAAGGATAACTTTTGAAGGATTAACACCAGTCTTTAATGCACGATATAATTCACCTTCGGAGTTTGCATCAACTCCACTGCCGAGTTTTACAAATGTGTTAATTACACTTAAGTTAAAATTTGCTTTCATCGCATAGAATGTTTTATGATTAATATCCTTGAAAGCATTTTCAAAATCTTTATACTGTTTTACGAAATGATTTTTACTGTAAATGTAAAGTGGAGTTCCAAACTCTTTAGCTAATTCAGCTTAATTGTTTACATCATCAACATAAAGCTGATTGTTTTTGTACTTTGATATATTCTGTTTCGAGGTAGTGCATAATAGTTATTTGTTTGAAGCATGCTGAACTTGTTTCAGCATCTGATTATTAAAATTATTTAGATCCCGAAACAAGTTCGGGATGACAAGCGCTATTTATATAAATAATATTTTTTTGAAAGTGTCCTAAAATTCTCAACATCTTTATCCAAATAGGGAAGTATATCATCTACTTTTAAGTTTTGCATAAACAATTCTCTTATCTTACCAGTACCTAAAACCTTATCAAACATATCAAATCGTCCTTCATTTTCCGAAATGATATTTCTTCCATAAAGTTCATTAACCGCTTGTGCAAAATAAAACTGAATCGGTATTAAATTAACATTGGTATAATCTGTAATGTAAATCTCAATTCCGTGAAGCATTTTATCCTTACCAAATCCATAATATGGCTTATAAGTTATTGGTCTGAATATTACTCCTTCAAGATTGTATGAATTCATTTTGTATGCAAGCTCTTCAGAATTTATCCATTCAGTTGCAAAAGTCTGGAATGGAATTGTATATCCAACACCGATTGATAAAACTCCGTGCAGCTCACCAAGTATTCCTGATGTTGCATAGTAGAATGGTGAAAACTTATGTGGAATGTGCGGCGAAGTTAAAACCCATGGAAGACCTGTTTGTTCAAAGTACATATCTCGTGTCCAGCCCTCCATTGAAACAACGGAAAGTTTGCACTTAGATTTATTTTCAAGTAAGCCTTCTTCATTTAACAGCATTGCTAATTCACCAACTGTTAATCCGTGCAGATAAGGAATTGCAAACTGGCTTACGAAGGAATAGTAGCCGTCTTCAACAATGTTACCTTCAATTCTATTTCCACCAAGTGGATTTGGGCGATCGAGAATAACAACTTCTTTATTGTTTTCTGCTGCGGCTTCCATCACCAAACCCATTGTACTGATATAAGTATAAGAGCGGCTGCCAATATCCTGAATATCAAAAACTAAAACATCAACTTCTTTAAGCATATCTGAATTTGGTTTTCTTGTGCTTCCATAAAGTGAATAAACAGGAAGCTTAGTTGCATCATCAATGTAATAATCCACGTGTTCACCGGCAGAATAATTCCCTCGCACACCATGTTCTGGTCCGTATAATGCAGTTAGATTAACTTCTCTCGCATCAAATAAAATATCAATCGTGGAATTTAATTTACTATCTACTCCGGTTGGATTTGTTACTAATCCCACTCGTTTGTTTTTTAGAATATCAAAATTTCTATCACGTAAAACTTCAATGCCCGTTTTTACTTTGGATGAAATAATCTCTTTAGATGGATTTAATTCAGATTCAACCATTTTAATGAAAGAACCATCTTCAAAATGCTTATACAAATCTTTACCGGGGCAAAGAGTTTCTGTATAATCTTTATGAGTTTTAATGTCTTTTAATTCAACACGATATTTTTGTTTGAGAAATGCTGTTAGTTTTACCAAAGATTCCAGTGAAGCTTCACTCAGTTTTTGTATTTCATAATTCCCAACAACACAAATTAAAGCATGACCCGTAACATCGTAATCAGTATTTGTATCACCTGGAAAATTTATTGGACGAGTTTCATAAATATTCCCTTTAAGATCAATCATAAAATGGTAAGGAATATCAATCCAATTTTTTTCTGATCGACTCCAGCTTTGAAGATTGCGAAGATACTGTTTCATATCTTTGTCTTCAGCAAATTCTTCACCGCTATGATGAATCGTAATTTTACTAATTGAGTGCTGTGGAAGAACTCTTATCAAGTGGCTGCCAGCCCCATTCCGCTCTAGAAATTACTTTTAGATCATCTGAATAATCTAATTCAGATATGCTAATGTTGTAAGTAATATCAGCTGAACAAGCGAATATAATCATAGTAAGTGCTAAAAAATAAAAAGATTCGTAAAAACAAGTGCATCTATTTCTCCAAACGAATTCTTACAGACAAAATCTCTATACAAATTTACAGTTTAAATTAACGCTCAGCAAAGAAACAGTTTATATTCCAGCTGAAATATCTATATTTTGCGAACACAATTTGTTAATATCTGTAAAGGAAGAAATTATGAAATATCTAATCGGAATGGATGGCGGGGGAACAAAAACAAAGTGTATCCTTACAGATATAAATCTAAAACCTATTTATGAAACTACCGGCGGACCTTCAAATTTTTTGGTAACTGGAACTGAAAAAGTTTCTGAAACAATTCTTAATCTTATTAAAGATTGTACTTCATCTCAAAAAATTTCTTCTAACGATATTGAAGCAATTGTTCTTGGAACTACAGGCGGCGGTAGAAGAAATGATGCTGAAATTTTAGAAGCACAAATAATTAAAGATGCCGCACAAAAATCTATTGTGATAAATAAATTTTCGGGTTGAAAGCGATGCTCGTATTGCTCTTGAAGGATGCTTTTTCCGGTAAAGCAGGAAGTATTTTAATTGCAGGTACAGGTTCGATTATGTTTGGGAAAGATGAAGCAGGAGAAATTCATCGTGTTGGTGGATTTGGCAGATTTATTGGTGATGAAGGAAGCGGGTATAGAATCGGAAGAATTGGATTAAATGCTGTTGCTACGATACTTTGACGGGAGAGCTAAACAAACAAAAATTGCAGATTTGCTTGAGCAGGAATTTTCAATTTCATCTTCGGAAGAATTAATTACAGAAGTTTACAGGAACAATTTTAACATTGCCGCAGTTGCACCGCTTGTATTTGATGCTGCAGAAAGCGGAGATAAAATTGCCCAAAGAATTCTTGAAGATGAAGCTGATGAACTTATTGCTTCATATTTCTGCTATGAAAATAAAGTTAGATGTTCCATTATTAAAAGTTTCATTAATTGGCAGTTTACTAACTACAGCAAATTATTTTTCATATCTCTTTAATGAAATGGTTGTAAGAAAATTTAATGATGTTCAGATAAAAGAAGCAGAACATTCACCTGAGTTTGGTGCTGCGTTACTTGCAAAACAATTATAATACGGACGTCATTGCGAGTTCATCCGATTAGGATGAGCGAAGCAATCTGCCAAAAAATAGATTGCTTCGCTCCCAGAGCATCGCTCGCAATGACTAATAATTAATCAGGAGTTTTATGTCAGATCAAAAAGTTACTTACAAGAAATCCCTGGGCTTGGATTCCAACATTATATTTTACACAAGGTATTCCTTATGTAATGGTTATGTCTGTTTCAGTAATGATGTACAAAAATCTTGGAGTATCAAATACTGATATTGCTTTTTTTACAAGTCTTGCTCTACTTCCCTTGGTTCTTAAAATTTGCATGGGGTCCATTTATAGATATGTTCAAAACAAAACGATTTTGGACAACTACAATGCAGTTTCTTGTTGCAATTGCTCTTTTTGGAATTGCATTAAGTTTGCATACTGAAATTTACTGGCAATTAACTTTGATTGTTTTTGCATTCATGGCATTTGCATCAGCTACACACGATATTGCAGCAGATGGTTTTTACATGTTAAGCCTCGATCAATCAGAACAAGCTGCTTTTGTCGGAGTTCGTTCCACATTTTATCGTATTGCTACAATCGTTGGTTCCGGTGTACTTGTTGTTATTGCGGGACAGTTAGCTCCGACAATGGGTTTTAAAGGAGCGTGGTCTGTTGTTTTTATGATTACCGCCGGGCTGTTCATCATATTATTTCTTTATCATAAGTTCATTCTTCCTTATCCAAAAGATGATAAAGGAACACTACAAGATAAAAAACTAAGTCTTTCGCAAATTGGTTTACTAGGCGGTGGATTTATTCTTTTTGCGGTTATTGTTTACTTAGCATTTTTGTTTCTTGGATTTTTACTTTCATTATTTGGAGTAGGCTCACCATGGATACAATTGCTACAACAATTTTGTTAGTTGTAATTTTAGTAATACTCTTTAGAACATTTGTTGCAACTTTTGTTGAGAAGTTTGAAAAATCTGAAAAGAAAAACGAGACACTTCTTCCGTTTATAGAATTTTTAAATGCATTTGTAATATTTATGCAGAAGAAAGATATCTGGAACATTCTTGGATTTCTTCTCTTCTTTAGATTTGCAGAGGCGCAGCTTGTTAAATTGGTTCAGCCATTTTTGCTCGACCCAATAAATAAGGGAGGTCTAGGTCTAACTACCTCAGAGGTTGGTATTGTTTATGGAACAATTGGAATTATTGCCCTAACTACCGGCGGATTAATTGGTGGTTATGTTATTTCCAAAAAAGGTTTGAAGTGGTGGCTTTGGCCAATGGTAATAATAATGCACACGCCGGATCTTGCATTTGTCTATCTTTCACATTATCAACCAACAAATTTTGTATTGATTAATTTAGCTGTCGCCGCTGAGCAATTTGGGTATGGATTTGGTTTCACTGCTTATATGATGTTACATGATTATGATTTCGCAAGGTGAACATAAAACTGCTCATTATGCAATCTGTACAGGTATAATGGCGCTTGGTATGATGCTGCCGGGAATGTTTTGCCGGATGCGTTGCAAGAACTTATTGGTTATCCTAAGTTTTTTCGTTTGGGTTTCATTTCAACTATTCCAGGATTTATTGTTGCAGCCTTAGTTAAGATTGATCCTGAATTTGGTAAGAAAAAAGAAGAGCCAGCAAAAGCTTAAAACGAAATTTAATTTATATGATTTATATGTTTTAATCAAGGGAGAAAAGGAAATGAAATACTTTATCTATTCATTTATTCTTATTCATTGGAGTGTTATCAACTAATATGAATGCACAAACATCGAATAATGATAATCCATTCTTTAAAGAATACACAACACCATTTCAAACACCGCCGTTCGATCAAATAAAAGATGAACATTTTCTTCCGGCATTTGAAGAAGGAATTAAATTAGAACGTGCTGAACTGGATGTAATTATCAACAACACTGATAAACCAACTTTTGAGAATACAATTGCGGCGATTGGAGAAAAGCGGAAAACTATTAATAAAGTATCGCGGGTATTTTTTAATCTTAACGGTTCAAATTCGAATGATGAGCTTCAGAAAATTGCCGAAAAGATAACACCTGAATTATCCAAACTGAATAATGATATCTATCTTGAATGAAACATTATTTAAAGAAAATAAAATCTATAAATGATGAAAAGGATAAACTGAATCTTACTTCTGAACAACTAAAAGTTTTAGATAATTATTATACGGATTTTGTCCGAAATGGAATTGGACTTGATGAAGAAAAGAAAACCAGACTAAAAAAAATAAATGAAGAGTTAAGTATGCTTAGCCTAAAGTTTGGTGATAATCTTCGCAAAGAAACAAATGTAATTGGATTGGTAATTGATAACAAAGATGATTTAGCGGCTTACCAGATGCAGTAATTCAAGGTGCATCTGAACTTGCAAAGCAAAATGGATTGGAAGGGAAGTGGGCTTTTAATCTTCAGCGCTCCAAGTTTTATCCCTTTTTTACAATACTCTGGGAAAAGAGAACTAAGAGAAAAGTTTTATAAGGCATATTTAACTCGCGGTAATAACAACAATGAATTTGATAACAAAGAAATCATAAAAAAGATTGTTGCATTGCGTAATGAAAAAGTAAATCTGCTTGGCTATAAAACTTATGCAGATTTTAAACTTGAAAAGAATATGGCTAAGAATCCTGAAACCGTTAACAAATTTTTAGCTGATTTGTGGTTACCGGCTTTAGCAAAATCGCAAATGAAGAAGTTGCTGATATGCAAAAACTGATCGATGCAGAAGGCGGAAACTTTAAATTAGCTGGCTTGGGATTGGTGGTATTATGCAGAGAAAGTTAAAAAAGAAAAATATGCTCTCGATGAAGAAATGCTTCGTCCTTATTTTCAGATGGAAAATGTTCGAAAGGGTGCATTTGATGTTGCAAGTAAATTGTATGGAATTCAATTTGTAAAACGTGAATGATATTCCTGTTTACCAGCCTGATGTTGAAGTTTATGAAGTTAAAGAAGCTGATGGAACACACATCGGAATTCTTTACACAGATTATTATCCAAGAAATGGTAAACGTGCAGGTGCGTGGATGAGTAACTTCCGAGGGCAATCAGATATGGATGGTGAGTTTATTACTCCGCTTGTAGTTAATGTTGGAAATTTTTCTAAACCAACAGAAGGTAAACCGGCACTCCTTAAGTTTTGATGAAGTAAATACTTTGTTTCACGAATTCGGTCATGCACTAAATGGTTTATTTAGAAAATCAGTTTATCCGGATGCTCAAAGATCTCCGGTTGATTTTGTAGAACTTCCTTCTCAGATTATGGAAAACTGGGCATCACATCCTGAAGTATTAAAAATGTATGCAAAACATTATCAAACAGGTGAACCAATTCCAGATGAATTAATTCAAAAGATTATCAACTCACAATATTTTAATAAAGGATTTGAGACTGTTGAATATTTAGCGGCTTCCATTCTTGATATGGATTGGCATATGTTGAATGATGTTTCAAGTATTGATGTAATAAAATTTGAAGAAATGAGTTTAAATAAGATTGGATTGATTCCTGAAGTTGCTTCACGATATCAAAGTACAAACTTCAATCATATTTTTGGTGGTGATGGTTACTCTGCCGGATATTATGGTTATATGTGGTCTGGAGTTTTAGACAGCGATGCTTTCGGTGCATTTTTAGAAAACGGTTTGTTTGATAAAACGACCGCAGAAAGTTTTAGAAGAAATATTTTAGAAAAAAGCGGCAGCGATGATCCGATGAATCTTTACAAAAAGTTTAGAGGACGCGAACCAAAACCAGATGCTTTAATACAAAAGTTAGGATTTAATAATTAAAATTCATTAAGCTTTTCTGATTTATCTTTGACGAACTTCGTGTTTTACTTTGCGACCTTTGCGTGAAATGCTTTCAAGAATTTCACGCAAAGAGCGCTAGTTCTAGTTCCGCTAAGAACGCAAAGAAGTTCATAAAACTTATCTTACATTATAAAAACTATTATCCAAGAATTCTTTCAATCCCATTCTTTCCAACAGAAGTTAAAATTCTTTTAGCACGGATAAATCCACTTTTTCTATAATCGCTGTAGTATGATTTTGAAGAATTTAAACTATTTATTTTTACTCTTCCGGCAGCATGAATAAAATCTCCATCGCCAATATAAATTGCAACGTGAGTAATTCTTTCTTTTTTATTTTCTTTTGCTTTATTTCCAAAGAAAAGAAGATCACCTGCTTGCAGATTTTCCCAGCCATTTTTTGTATCAACTAAGTTCGCCTGTATTAACTTGCTGAGATGCATCCCGTGCAGAGAATAATTCCATTTAAGAAATAGACCGTTTTTGTAAAACCGCTGCAATCCATTCCTTTTGAAGAAGTGCCACCCCACAAATATGGAATGCCCATAAAACGATAAGCAGTATTTAAAATTGTTTCTCCGGTTGGATTAAGTGCATTGTACCAATCATTAAATAATTTCGCTTCATCTTTTTTTATATAAGCCTTTTCTGCCATCAGGATAATTAACTAAAAAGAAATTTACATCCTCACCCATAATTTTTAAAAGATTACCTGCAACAAGATCAGAAACAGTTTGGGAATTGTCATCAGCCTCTGAATAAGAAAATCCATACTCTTTTGTATAAATAATCTTTGGAGATTATAACCATTCATTCAATTCAGATTCAGTCATAAAAGTAAATCCATCATCATCCAACCAGGCAATGTAATTATCAGGAGTTTGAATCAAGATAAAAACCATCTTCACCTTTTTTTAATATTTTAATTGGTGTACCAAGAATCGCTTGTGTTGCAAGTTCTGCAGGATGATCAGGTTTATAACGAATATTTGCCACAGAAAGATTTATTACACCAAACTTTTTATCACCTAATTTTTCTGAAGGAAGCAATTCAATTTCCTCAACAAATTTCAATTCAGTTTCATTCATCATCTTTACAAATTCCAATTTTGCATCAGGAATATTTGTCTCACCTTTTATAATGGTCTTCTTTTCAACTTCGGTTGTTTCAAGATTAAAAATTGCAACACGTTTATCCGGTGCAAACTTTTCTTTTACTTTTGTTATGATTGAATTTATTTTTTCCATTGTTGTATTCTCTTGTGAAAAAATATTACTCGAAATGATCAGTAATAAAATTAGGATTGACATTATATTTTTCATTATTAAACTCTTTGTGATTTTTATTTAAGTCCTTTGTATTCAACATCCATGTGATAATCCCACTTATCAAAATAAAGATTTCCGCCGCGCCATTCTAATTCACCACGCTGAAAATCAACAGTTTCACTTCTTGGAAAAGTTTTGTCAGGGAATAATGTTTTTGAGTAATCATCATTCACAATTAAATGATATGGGTCAATACTTCCAAGCAAAAAATATTTTACATCTCCTTCCTGAGAATCAATCATACCAAAAGATTGATCAACAGGAACCCAGCCATAACCCTCTAAATAAATTTCACACCAATCGTGCAAGTTTATATCTCCCGGATGAAGCATCCAGCCGCTTTGCCATTTTGCAGGGATTCCATTGTATCGACAGAGTGTCATAAATAATAAAGTTTTAATTCCGCAATCACCGTGTTTACGAGAAATACAATAATCAGAAATATTCTCGATAGTTGAATACTCACGTGCACCAGCCCACGGAATATTTGTTGAAATCCACGTAAAGATTTTTTTAGCAACTAAGTGCGGATTTTTTTCATCACCAATAATTTCTTTGGAAAGATTTTTAATTTTATCTGTAAAGACTATATGGGGTGGTCGTTCAGATGTAAAAGTTTTATATAAACCGGATTCTTTGTTGTAAGGTTTTATCAACTCAGGTAAAATCAAATTAACTTCATTATAGTTTTTTACTTCAAGAACCATATTAAAAATTGTTGGTTGATCTTTAATTGCGGGTTTTTGCATAAACAATGTTCGCTGAGGATTATCATTACTTGCTATTACATATTCATCGTTATTAACTGCTAATAATTTTATATCAACCTGTCGCTGATGTCCTTCACGAGGGAAGGGGAGCCAGCACTTTATAATTTCACCATCTGGCACTGCATTAGCATCTACTGTTACAGTATAGTTTAATCTAAATGTAACAGGTTTTACTAAACTTTCCTGAGCGTTTGCGGATGCATCTAAAATCGGCGGAAGATATTTCTCGAGAAAAATACGGTAGACATCTTTTTGACTTCCTGCGATTTTTTCGATTTGTTTTTTTGCTTCATTATTTATTTTAAAAAGATTAGAAGCGGCTCGTGAGAAGTACCATTTCTTTCCATCTATTATTTTGTATTCAAGTGAACCATCGCTTTCCCATTTTTCTAAGTCTTCTTCTTTTGCATCGGGGTAATATTTATTAACAAACTTTAAAACATCTTCAGCAGTTTTATTAAAATCTTTTTTAATTCTATCCAATCTTTCTCTTTCGAACTGAAGTTCAAATAATTCATCCGAACTTAGGTTGTCTGATATTATTTTTTTATCAATCATTTCTTTCGCCTTATTGAATTCACCTGATTGAACCAATTGATTTATTTCAGAAAAGCGGGTTTGTGCCGTGATTAGTGTTGTAAGCATAATAATTAAAATAATTGATTTCATTATTTTCCCTTGCATATTAAAAATTATCCTGGAACTGCCCGTCCGGCAGGCGGATTTATTTCAGGATCTTTATTGAGTTCTGGAGATTCCGAAACAAGTTCGGAATGACTTACTTAAAAATATAAAACACTTAATCATTATTCATCAAACTTTGCTTATTTTTATTGCATTATTTTTTAAACTTCAATTGGAGTTTTTATGAAACCTTCGGAACGTTTGCTCTCGCTTGATGTGTTTAGAGGTATTACGATTATGGGAATGATACTCGTAAATAATCCCGGCACCTGGGGTGCAATATATCCGCAACTTGAACATGCTAAATGGAATGGATGTACTTTTACTGATCTTATTTTTCCATTCTTCCTTTTCATTGTAGGTGTAGCGATTTCGTATTCGCTTAGCAAAAGAAAAGCTCAGGGCGGAGATATGAAGAGTTTATATCTTAATATCTTTCGAAGAACTATTATCCTTTTTGCATTAGGACTAATACTTTCAGGATTTCCATTCGGACTTTTATTCGGACACGAATTTTCTTTTAGTACACTTAGAATTCCGGGAGTGCTTCAACGAATTGCGATTGTTTACATGATTTCATCTATTCTTTTTCTTACTACAAGTACAAAATTTCAATATTGGTTTACCGGTTCTATACTCGTAATCTATACAATGTTGATGAGTTGGATTCCTGTTCCTGGTGTTGGATACGCTAATTTTGAACCCGGAACAAATCTATCGGCGTGGCTGGATCGTTTAATACTTGGAAACCATTTATGGTCCGGAACAAAATTATGGGATCCAGAAGGAATTCTTTCTACTCTTCCTGCAATTGGCAGTGCGATGCTTGGCATTTTTACGGGTAATTTATTAAGAAGTGAAAAAGATCCAACAACAAAAACTGTTTGGCTTTATGTGGCAGGAAGTATACTAATGGTTGTAGGATGGGCATGGAGTTTTTGGTTTCCGCTAAATAAAAATATCTGGACAAGTTCTTACGTTATCTGGACCGCAGGACTTGCATTAAACTTTCTTGCATTCTGTTATTGGTTTATTGATGTTAAAAAAATTACTTGGTGGATTAAGCCTTTTCAAGTTTACGGAATGAATGCTATTACAGTATTTTTCTTGTCAGGGATAGTTGGCAGAATAATGTACATGGTTAAATGGCAAAGTGCTGATGGTACTTTTATTACAATAAAAGATTATTTGTTCCAAACATTTTTCTTATCCTGGCTTCAACCTATCAATGCATCACTTGCGTGGGCAATTATGTATATTTTAGTTTGGTTGGGATTAATGTGGATACTTTATGCAAAGAAGATTTTTATTAAGGTTTAATTAGATGAAAAAACTTTTACTGATTATTTTTCTTTCAAATATTCTTTTTGCTCAAACAGATCTACGTCATAAAATTTCCCAGATGGTCATGGTGGGATTTTCAGGTACGTCTGTTACTGATACTATTTTGATAAATGATTTGCAAAGCAGGGGTGTTGGCGGAATAATTCTAATGGGGGGTAATATAATCTCACCGGCTCAACTACAAAAATTAACCACCGAGCTGCAATCACAATCTCAAGTTCCTCTTTTCATTTCAACTGATCAGGAAGGCGGAAGGGTTGCCAGATTAAAAGAAACTAATGGTTATTCAAGTACTTATACTGCCTATGAAATTGGAACATTTTATAATGATGAATTAGAAACGCGCAGTTGGGCCGGGTTAATGGCTGGCTGGCTTAAGGATGGCGGAATAAATATTAATCTGGCGCCTGTTGCCGACGTTAATGTTAATCCAACAAGTCCGGCAATCGGAAATCTTGATCGAAGTTTTTCACGAATTCCAGATACAGTTTTCCAACACGCTCTGTGGTTTATTGATGAATTTCATCAAAAAAATATTTTTACAACTCTTAAACATTTTCCCGGACATGGTAGTGCAGCAACTGATTCACATCTCGGGTTTACAGATATAACAAATACCTGGGCCGATTCAGAACTTATTCCATTTCAAAAACTAATTCAGAATGGATATAGTGATTTTGTTATGAGTGGTCATTTATATAATGCCAATCTTGATCAGGATTACCCGGCTTCATTATCCCACGATGTATTGAATGGTTTGTTAAGAGATTCTTTAGGATTTGATGGTTTAATCATTACTGATGGAATGTTTATGGGGGCTATAACTAACAATTACACTTTTGATGAAGCAGTTACACTTGCAATAAACGCTGGGAATGATATTTTACTTTATACGGCAAATACACTTAACGGAAAATCGCTTGTAGATAGTATTGTAAATATCGTGGTTAATAAAATATCAGAAGGCTTAATTGCAGAAGCAAGAATTGATGAATCTTACGATAGAATTATGCAGAAGAAATCTTTGCTAACCAGTATAAAGGATTTAGCTGAAAATATCATACCGGATGAATTTGGTTTGATGAATTATCCGAATCCATTTAATTCTGCAACTCAAATTAGCGTAAAGATTTCGCAATCAGGTGTTCTCTCTATCAAGGTCTATGACATTATTGGCCGGGAGGTATCTCAAATTATAAATAAATTTTATGAAGCAGGGACTCATAAATTTTTCTTTAATGCAAATGAACTTTCTTCAGGTGTTTATTTGTTAAGAATGAATATCGGTGAAAAATATTTCACTCATAAAATAGTTTTGATGAAATAAAGAGGGTCTAAAATGAAAATTATGTTATTATTAATTATCGTGGCATCAGCAAATCTTATGGCTCAACAAAATCCACCAACAACTGTTAAGTATGTTGATCTAAAAAAATACGCTGGTTTGTGGTATGAGATTGCAAAAATTCCAAATAGCTTTCAGGATCAATGTGTTAAAGGCACAACCGCAAAATATATTTTAAGAGATGATGGTGAGATTGCTGTCCTTAATTCTTGTATTGATGAAGATGGAAAAATAGATGAGGCAGATGGTGTTGCCAGAATTGTTGACAATAAAACTAATGCAAAACTTGAAGTAAGTTTTGTTAGTTTCTTTGGTTGGCGTCCGTTTTGGGGAGATTACTGGATTATTGGGCTTGATGAAAATTATAAATGGGCAATTGTGGGAACTCCAAATAGAAAATATGGCTGGGTTCTTAGTCGAACTTCACAATTAAGTAAAGAAACAATGGATGGAATATTTCAGATTCTTAAAGATCAAGGATATAACCCAAAAGACTTTGAGATATCAAAACAATAAACTAAAATAGTAAAATTAAAAAGGCACCCTGATTAGGAGTGCCTTAAGAATTATTAAGTCACCTTACGCAAGTGTTATAAAACCTTGAAGGTTTTTCTAACATTGTCTTAAATTAAATAATAATATCAAGTTTTTTCTGGCAAAACCTTCAAGGTTTGGCTTTCGTGCGTAACGTAAGTTATTAAGCCTCTATTTTTGATCCAAGCACTTTTAAGAATTGTTTCATCCATTCCGGATGTGCCGGCCAGGCTGGTGCAGTTACCATATTTCCATCCGTCAGAGCATTATCGGCACCAGTCGAAACTTTTCCAAACTTAGCACCTGCAATTATACATTCAGGACCAACTGCAGGATAAGATATTATATGCCTGTCTTTTAAAACTCCTGCTGCAGCAAGAATTTGCGGACCGTGACAAATTGCAGCAATAGGTTTATTTTTTTCTGCAAAATGTTTAGTGATTTCAATTACTCTTTTATTCAGCCTAAGATATTCAGGAGCTCTACCGCCGGGAATAACTAATGCATCATATTGTGCTGGATCTACTTCATCAAAATTAGCATTTATACTAAATCTATGTCCCGTTAACTCAACATAAGTTTGATCCCCAATAAAATCGTGTACTGCTGTTTTTACTGTATCACCTTTTTTCTTATCAGGGCAAACAGTATATACTGTATGTCCAACCATTGTTAGAATTTGAAAAGGGACCATTGCTTCATAGTCCTCAACAAAATCTCCAACAAGCATCAAGATTTTTTTTGCAGCCATAAGATCTCCTTTTTTATTATTAAGAATTATTTAACTAACGTTTATTTTCTATTACACTTTAACATAAAATCTATTTCAACAATACGAAATGCATAAATATTTCAAAAAATTAATGCCTGGAATAAATAAAAGATTATAGAATACTATCTGATTTTATATACTATAACAAAAAAAAGCCCCTTCCTTTTGAGAGGCTGTGTGAAAAATAATTATCAAACACAGGAACTCATCCCCGCCCCCTTCTCTTGCAAAGAGAAGGGGCTATTGGACTCTGTTTTAAAAGTCCCTCTCTTTTTGAGGCTGTGTGAAAACTCTTTAAAAGTCATTTCGAAGAAGTCTTCGACTGAGAAATCTGTACGAATAATCAGACTTCTCCCGCTGGTCGAAGTGACAAACTCAATTTGCACACAGTCTCTTTTTAAGAGAGGGATTTAGGGTGAGTTTTCTTCTTGTCTTATAATTTTCACACAGCCTCTTGCGCGGAAGGGCAAATAAAAATTGTTTATTTCATCAAAATCATTTTATGGCTTTGCTTAAAGTTATCTGTAATCAAAGTGTAAAAGTAAATCCCGCTGGAGATACTATTCGCATCAAAATTTACAGAGTAATTTCCTGTCGCAAGATTATCATTAACCAATATGGCAACTTCTCTACCAAGAATATCGGTAACAATTAATTTCACATTAGCTGTTTTGGGAATACTGAATTTAATTTGTGTGCTTGGATTAAAAGGATTTGGATAGTTCTGTTCCAAAACAAAATTAGTTGGTACCTGATCATTTTCTTGCACAACATCTGTCGGACTAAAAGTTGCGGTTCTTAAATCATCAAGATAGTAAGTGCCGTTACTTCCATTTCCGGGCAAATAAGTAAACTGAAAACTATCAAAAACAAAAGGTGGCTCAAGTATTTCATTGCCTAACCATGTTCCGGTTTCTCCCAATGATAGATCCCAGGTAACAAGTTTCCACCCAATCCAATTAATATCATACCATTTACTTACTTCTAAATTTGTCGGAGCAGTTCCTGCTGTTTCACGCAAACAATATCTAAATTTATTGCTGTTGCCATCGCCAAAAATAAATGTCTGAAGCAAATTACTATTATTAAAAGATGGTGATGCTACAGATCTGTATTCTCTTATTAGCCAATTAAAAGCACTTTCATCGTAACCATATTCGAACATCATTGATCTGGTGCTTCCTGTGTTAAGATTAAAAATGGAAGTGACAGATGAAACTTTTGTTAAATCTGGTAATACACCAATGGTACTGCCCGAGGTTGTCGGTTGCCACCAGCTAGCTATTCCTGTTTCAAAATCGTCAATAATCGTTTGTGATACGTAGTTAGAATTTCCAGTTGTAAATTCAAAATTATAATCACTTGTTATTGGATTGCCGAATGTATCTTCAATTCCAGCAAGGATTTTTATTGTATAAGTCTCATTTTCAATTAACGGAGTTGTAATAAAAAAATTAATTACGCCTCTTCCATTAACTGTATAATATCTTAAGATATATGCGGCATTTGTCTGAGTAGAATTTCGTTCAATCTTTACCCTTGCTGAAACAGTAGAAGTTTTAAGAAGTTCGTTAAACGCAACATTAATTATCGGTTTAAGCTCAACATTTGTAGCGTTATCGTCCGGGTAAACATCTACAACAACAGGAGGAATCATATCTTCAACTTTAGTTCTTATATAAAATGTATAATCATCTCCGCCAATTCCATCTCCATTCCCATCAAGAGGATGATTGTACTTGTCTAATGCTGCTCCCTGAGTTGTAACTTCATATTGTGAGTTGAAAGTGAAATTTGTTGTTGAGATTGTTAATGTCTTATCACTGTTTGTCCAGGTTTTTGTTACAGTAACCGATGGTGTGATAAGTAAGTTCGTTTCAACAGAGGTTTTATCCATTGGTCTTGAAAAATTAATTACAAGATTTTCAACGCCTGGATATAAACTATCATTTGCTGCAGGTAAGGTTGAAACAATAGTCGGAGGTACGTTTGAGATTAAACCTACATCCTGAAAAGTAAAGAATGTATCCACAGTTGTAACATCAATAGTGTATGGATCAAATCCTGGTGCAGTTACTTGAAGTGGATATGTTCCGGCTGGCACATCTTCAAAATAATAGAAACCATTTCTTAAGAGAGTTGAATCTGCAGAATATTTATAAAATAATGATTCCCATGTATCGGTAGTAACAGTTTGTCCATTTAAAGTAACAACTGCACCATTAACTGCTAAACCGGATTCAATATCTTTAATAATCCCAACAACGGTTCCAACAAATGGTCTTGGAATATTTTTGTACTCTAAAATTGTCCAGAACATTGTTTTAGCTTCAAGTCGTTTCCAATTAGCATTCATATTTAGCTGGTTCTGGGTTGGATTGGTGTGAAATCCTGCTTCACTGAGTTCGGATGGCATAACGGTATTTCTATTAACTGAAAGGTATGGGCAGGTTGTAGTAGGTTGATAAAAAGTACAATCTCCAATTGATCCTTTCACAGTATAAGTTCGCATTCCATCTGTAAGCAAACCAATCATTATGTCGCTCATAGCTTTCCCACCATTAGGGACTTTTTCAAGTCCTGTAGCATATTGTCCCCAAAGAAGTAGTGTGCTGTTTGCTGTACTTCCCATGGTTGATGCATCGCTATGAATTGAATGATACCAAGTTGTTCCAAGAGAATTAGCTTCTGTACTTCTCTGTGTCAAAGAAACGTATTCAATATCATCTTCACGGCATATATAAACTGTATCAATATCCGTCCAGTCAAGAAGCATTTGTCTGAAATTTAAAGCAACTCTCAAATTTTTCTCAGCTTCGGAGTAACCATAAATTCCCATATTCTCAAATTGGCTGTGACCAGGATCGAGATAAATATCCCAACCAGAAAGACCGGTTACAGGTTGTGCATTTAATTTCGGTAATAGTAAAAGAAAGAAAACAGTAACTACTGACATCAACAATTTTATTTTTTTATAAACTCTCATTTTTTTCTCCGTCCCTTTATTCAATGTTCTTTAGATAAATTGAACCATCATCGAAAGCATCATACACTATAGTTTTACCATCTGGTGAGATTGAAGGGTTCATTTCAGTGGAATCGTTCGTATTAGTAAGATTTCTTTTATTTGTGCCGTCAGCGCTTATTATAAAAATATCTGAAGCATTAAATGTGTGCCCATCATCTTCTGTAATCATATAGACTAAACTCTTGCTGTCAGCAGACCATTTTGGATTATAACCTGTATCAAGATCAATTAAATCTGTTCCCTCAATGTTCATAACAAAAAGGTTACCGCCGTAAACTTCAAAAGCTATTTTCGAACCATCAGGTGAGGCTGTAACATTAAGATACTTTTTACCTTCCAAAGGTTCGAGAGTTCTTACCACTGAACTGGCAATATCTTCTACAATTATTTTATCATAAGTAGTGTAAACAACCACAGCATTTTGTCTTTCCATAATAGATTGTTCCTTACCAGACTGAAAAACCCTTAATCCGTCTTTTTGCGGTAATAACACCTTATCATTTCCAGAAGACCATTGAGGTAAATAATGCATATTTCTTGTTTCTTCTGAAATTTGTAATGAAGTTCCAGTATTAACATCGAAAATTTTTATTGAATTGTATCTTCGCGGCCCATCATATCTGGCAACTCTACTCAGAATGCTTTTAGAATCTGATGACCATTTGAAAGCATAACCGGCAGAAATTTCATCTGATAATTGAGATATTGAGCCGTCAGTAAAATTGTAAATGTACAATCCCTGATAGTCGGTTTTTGTAAAAGCTATTTTAGTCCCATCGGGCGAATAGACCGGATTCATGCTTATGTCATCCAGGCTTCCGGTTAACCAAACAGAATTATTGTCTTGAGCTAACAACAAGGTTGGCTGGCTAAGGAAAAGAATAAATAGAATAAATACAATTTTTTTCATTTTATGTCCTGATAATTCTTGATCAAAAAAATAATTTATATCACAATGGACTTTGCGTCCATTTATGTACAATAGTAATACAAAAGATATGAAAAATATTTTTTATAAACAGTCTACTTTTATTATATAATGAGTTATATCTTTATGTAGTTTAATAACAAATGTTAGTATTAAAATGAAAAACTCAATTACAATCTTTCTTCAACAAGGCAATCCAAGTGAAAATGCAAAAACAATAAAACGATTCAGTGAATCAGAACTTGTAAAAGAAATTATTCTTATTTCATCAGATGAAAAATATTCATCATTTGAAAATGTAAGAGTGATTTATAGCAAGTATTTTTTTAGCGGTGTATCTGTAAAGCTTTTTGCTAAATATTCGTCGACTGAATTTAGTTTAATCGTTACTAGCAAAAAATCCATAATTCCTGGACTATTTTGTCTGGATAGATTTCTTCAGGTTGCCGGCAATACAAGTGCAGCTTTGGTTTATTCGGACTATTATGAAGAAGAAAAAGAAAAATTAGTTGCTCATCCTGTTATTGATTACCAGGAGGGCAGTTTACGAGATGATTTTGATTTTGGTGAAATACTTTTTATTAAAACCGAATATTTAAAAAATATTGCGGATATAGATGATAGTAATTTAAGGTACGCCGGGTTATATAACTTAAGATTAAAATTATCACAACTCGGACCTATATACAGAATTCCAGAATATCTTTACACTGTAGAAAGTGCTGAAGAAATTGGGACAGAAGAAAAACATTTCAGCTATGTTGATCCAAAGAACAGGGAAGTGCAGGTTGAAATGGAAAAAGTGGTAACGCAACATTTAATGGATATCGGTGCATATATCCATCCTCCATTTAATGAGATAGACTTATCACTAACAAAGGATTTTAAGTTTGAAGCATCAGTAATTATTCCTGTTAGAAACAGAGTAAAAACGATTAGTGATGCTATTGAATCCGTACTAAAACAAAAAACAAGTTTTAAATTCAACCTGATTATAATTGATAATCATTCCACAGATGGTACTACTGAAATAATAAAATCGTTTGCACAAAAAGACAGCAGGCTAATACATCAAATTCCTGAACGAACTGATTTAGGAATTGGTGGCTGCTGGAATGTTGGTGTTCATCTTCAAGAATGCGGAAAATTTTCGGTACAATTAGATAGTGATGATATTTATAAAGACGAAAATACCTTGCAGACTATTGTGGATATTTTTCATCAACAAAAATGCGGAATGGTAATAGGTTCTTACCAAATAACAGATTTTAATATTAAAGAGCTTCCTCCTGGATTAATTGATCATAAAGAATGGTCAGATGATAATGGACCAAACAATGCATTAAGAATTAATGGACTTGGTGCGCCACGAGCATTTTATACACCACTATTAAGGGATATAAAAGTTCCCAATACTAGTTATGGTGAGGATTATTCAGTTGGTTTAGCAATAAGCAGGCAATATAAAATAGGAAGAATATATCACTCGATATATATGTGCCGCAGATGGGAAGGAAACTCTGACGCACAATTAGATATTGTTCGAATGAATAATAATAATATTTATAAAGATAGAATACGAACCTTTGAAGTTTTAGCGCGTAAAAAACTAAACACTAACTTAAAAAATATAACAAACCCTAGTTAACATTCAAATTATTAAAACAATTGACTTTAGAAACTAATTTATTTACATTTTTAACAGGAAATTTATTTGTTTTGAAATTTGTTCTAATTAATAATATTTGTCTGAAAAAGAAATCTGAGAATTCCTTTTCCAGAACTATTCCCTCCATACTTGTTAAGAAATTATAAGGAGTAAGAATATATGAGAAAATTGCTACTTTATAGCATACTTATACTAAATATATTTTCAATACACATTTTAGCCCAGGTTGGTAAGATCAACGGCGTTGTAAAAGATGCATCTACAGGAGAGGCACTAATAGGTGCTAATGTATTGATTGAAGGTACCACAACTGGTGCGGCGACAAATATAGATGGGTATTATGTTATAACAAACGTATCTCCTGGTACTTATAATCTAAAAGTATCTATGGTGGGTTATACTCCTCAAGTAATAAGAGATGTTCGTGTAAACATTAACCTTACTACTGAAACAAATGCTGATCTCAAATCAAGCACGTTTGAAACTGAGGAAGTTGTAGTTGTTGCAGTTCAAACAATCGTTCGGCAAGATGTATCTTCTAGTGTAATTAACCTTAATATTAAGGAAATTGAAAATCTTCCGGTTGCAAATGTATCCTCGATTATTGGATTACAAGCTGGTGTGCAGGGATTAACTATTAGAGGTGGGTCCAGTGATCAAACTGCCTTTGTTGTTAACGGAATTTCCTTAAGAGATGCAAGGAATAACACTCCCTATACAGGTATCAGCTTAACCTCAATCGGAGATCTGCAGATTCAAACAGGTGGATTTAATGCAGAGTATGGAGATATAAGATCGGGCTTGATAAATGTTGTAACAAAAGAAGGATCAAAAAATAAATATAGTTTTTCGGTAATTGGACGTTACAGACCTGAAGGTAATAAACATTCTGGACCATCTTTCAATTCATCTGATTCTTATTGGATCAGACCTTATATTGATGATGCAGTTGCTTGGACAGGAACCACCACACCCTACGATCCTGCCAATGGTTCAGGGTGGGATGTTTATACAAAACGTCAATACCAGGGATTTGAAGGTTGGAACTCCGTTTCAGAAAAATTATTAAACGATGATAATCCTAACAACGACTTAACCCCGGAAGCTGCAAAAAGATTGTTTTTATGGCGGCACAGAAAGATAACGGATATTCAGAATCCTGATTTTGATATTGATATGACACTAAGCGGTCCTGTACCCTATGGTGAACAATTAGGAAATCTTAGATTTGCATTTTCATACCGTAGAACGCAGGAAATGTATCTCGTTCCCTTATCCACCGATGCTTATCGCGATTATAATATGCAATTAAGGGTTACTTCGGATATAGCTCCGGGTATGAAACTATCTATTGAGAGTCTTTTAGGTAAACAGACCGGAACTGCAAGCAGCCGTTCTGGAGGTCCTGGATTATTCCGCTCCGATGAAGGGATCGCTAACCAATTAGATTTTCGATCAGGACTAACCTATTTGGACGCCGAAATATTCTCTTATGACTATTGGGCACTCAGTAGGATCGGTACAAATATGCTGGGCTTTAAATTTACTCAAGTTTTAAACCCCCAGACCTTTTATGAGGTGGCTTTTAGCAGAGTTGCTACTGATTATAGCACTTATCCTGGAACTCCCCGATATGATTATAAGTATGATGAATTTGGTAGAATAGTAGGTTTCTCAAACGTTACTGATTCCTCAAAAGGGATTTATCTTGATGGAAATTTCTATGATCAAGGTCCATTTGGAAACTTCAGCGGTACAAGTGGAAGTATCGGTTCAAGTATGAATATGGGATTGGGATGGAGCAACTCCAGAGATTCGAGCAAGCTTGCTGTTTATACATTAAAAGCAGACTTGGCTAGCCAACTAGATAAATTTAATTATGTAAAAGCAGGTCTTGAGTTTATTTATACTGATAATAACGTGAACTACGCTCTAGTTGAACCATCATTACCGACTAATAATTCAAATTCAAGATGGCACACATTCCCAAAAAAGCTTGCATTTTATGCACAGGATAAGCTTGAGTTTGAAGGGATGATCGCCAATCTAGGGGTTAGATTAGATTATTCCGATCCAGGTGGTGAGTGGTATCTTTTCGATCAGTATAATATAGCTCTATCAGGCCAGTATGCTTCCGAAATTAATTCACTTCTCCCGAAAGAGAAAACTAAGAAACAACTAAATATAAGTCCACGTCTAGGTGTTGCATTCCCAATTACTATAAATAGTAAACTATATTTTAATTATGGGCATTTTAGATCAATCCCTTTACCAGACGATTTGTTTTTATTAAGACAGAGTCAGGCATTCTTTAATATTTCAAGAATTGCAAATCCTAATAATCCTTTACCACTTACTATTGCATATGAATTAGGTTACGAACAAAATTTATTCGATCTATTTTTACTAAGCATTAAAGGATATTATAAGGATGATAAAGATCAAACTCGTTTAGTAACATATATTAGTAGAAGCGGCAGCGTAAATTATAGTACTCCCGTACCCATTAGTTATGCAGATACAAGAGGATTTGAAATTGAACTTAGAAAAAACCGTGGGGATTGGGTTACAGGATTTATTAATTACACATATATGGTAAGATCGTCTGGTTATTTTGGATATTACACACAATATGAAAATCTGGTTGAACAGAGAGATTATGAAATTCGAAATAAAAGTAACATTGAGCAAAGTAAGCCAGTTCCTCAGCCATATGCGCGTGCTAATATAGATATTTTCACACCAGTAGGCTGGGGCCCCGAACTAGGTGGTGCTAAAATTTTTGATCAAATAAGACTAAGTATACTCAGCAGCTGGTCAGCAGGGAATTATTTCACCTGGACAGGTGGAGGATCTTCAAACCCAGGATACCTGAATAATTTTCAGTGGAATAGCATATTTAACGTTGATTTAAGAATTTCCAAAAATATAAATTTGGGATTAATTAATTTAGAAATTTTTGCTGATATATATAATGTGTTTAATATTAAATATATGGGTTATTACAGAGCGGGTTTTAGAGATGGATCCGATTATGATCAATATATGCAATCTCTTCATATGCCATCCGACAAAGTAAAGGATTTCGACTCTTATGGAAACATTCCGGGTGAAGATAATCCGGGAGATTACAGAGATATAGGTATCCGATTCCAACCCCTTGAGTATGCTAAAAATCTTGAGGCAGTTAGTAGCCCAAATTCAATAGCATATTATTATGATGCGTCATCCGGAAATTATTTTCAATGGTCAAGTGATACCTGGTTGCAGGTTGACGATGATAGAATTAAAAATGTACTTGATAATAAAGCATATATCGATATGCCAAATTTAAGTTATATGACATTCCTTAATCCTAGAGATGTCTATTTTGGAGTTAAATTCAATATTAATTTTTAATAGTATTGGAATATTTAAAACAGAGGAAAGAATGAAAATTATAAGTCAAAAGTTTTATATATCTAAAATAATTTTTATACTACTCGTGATGTTCATCATTCCGATTGCTAATATAAATGCCCAGTATAAAAATTTATGGATGTCTGCCGGCTCTTTACATAATTGGTACTCAGAGATTGGTTCTGAGATAGAGGAAGCATTTATTGCTAATCAGCAGTACGGAATGCAATGGCCAGCAAATTATAGAAATCAAGATATGCAGGCAGCAAGAGGTTGGTGGATGGGGTGCAAAAATTTTACTGATGAAAATGGTGTAATTAATAATTATAAAGTAGTAACAGTCGGCCCAAGAAATCCGGCTTTTTTTGCTGCTGTGCCCGTACAAATGGAACTGGTAGGAAAATTTGAACCGACTATTGTTACTGTGGATGGAGTGACATCTACCGGGAAGGATGTTGTAATAGATAGATACGATGATACTATGCCTTGGGATAGAATGATTATAAATAAAGTTGCTACGCAACTTGGCGTTACAATGGAAAGAAAAATTTTCGAATTTAGTCAGCAGTACAATGATAATTATATAGTTTATGAGTATACATTTACAAATACAGGGGATACTGATGGCGATACTACAACTATAGAATTACCCAATAATACTATTCAAGATTTCTATACTTACTGGACTTATAGGAATGCAGTTAATGCGTCAGTTAGATATGTAATTGGAAATTCAACCGGATGGGGGAAAAACACAATGAATGATGCCAGAGGTGATGGTGTTAAACCTGATCCTATTGGTCAACAATTCAGGGCTCAGTTTTCGTGGCATGGATTTACAACTGAAAAAACTAGTGCTGTACCTACTGATATTGATAATATCGGCGGACCAATGTTTTCACTTGGTACTGACGCATTAAAGTGGAATGCAAAATCGGATACTGTAGGTCGTTTAGGTGGGACGCAATTTTTAGGTGTAGCTACATTATATGCAGATAAATCTGCTACAGAAAAAGTTGATGACATTAACCAGCCATCCACTACCTCATATGTTGATTCGGATTCACCCTTATTGCTCGCAGGTATGAACTCACTTAATTCTACTGAGAATCAAAACAGATATGATATGATGTCAAAAGGACATCAATCTCCCAGACATGCTGATGCCGTTGAACCTAGCGGCGATTTTGCTAAACAAAAAGTAAACCCGAATATTGGTGGTGGAACCGGTGGAATGTCTTTTAATAATGGTTACGGCCCCTATACTTTGGGTCCGGGCGAAAGCATTAAAATTGTAATGGTCGAAGGTGCTGCCGGTATGAATCGTGCAGATCAACTTAAATATGGAAAAATTTATAAGGAAGCATATTACGCCGCAGGAACAGATCAAACCCAAAAGGACGCAGCTGCTTATGAAAAAAATACATTAGTAATAAATAAGGGTGTTGATTCTCTGTTTACTACTTTCCAAAGAGCAAAAGATAATTTTGAATCTGACTGGAATATACCTTCTCCTCCCCGTCCCCCAAAAACGTTCCAGGTTAATAGCGGTGGAGATAGAATTCAGTTGAGTTGGACCACAGATGGAAGCGATCCAAATCCACCAACAGGATTTAGAATTTATAGAGCTTTGGGTGATTACGATGCCGATTATACAATGATTGCTGAGGTTGGAGCTGGTGCCCGGAGTTATGATGATTTGAATTTGATAAGAGGATTCAATTACTTCTATTACATGACTGCTGTTGGACCTGAACAATCAGGTGGAACTTCAACTCCTGCAGGTAGACTGGAAAGCAGCAGATTTTATACACAAACTTTTGATGCTGCAAACTTGCAAAGACCACCTGAAGAGAATATGGATAAAATCAGAGTTGTTCCAAATCCATACATAATAAATGCTGATTTATCCGTTAGATTCCCCGGTACTCAAGATGAAGATAAGATTGCATTTTATAATATTCCCGGAGAGTGTACAATTAGAATATATACTGAATTAGGTGAACTTATAAAAACAATTGAACACACTAATGGCAGCGGTGATGCGTATTGGCTATCAGTCACATCTTCAAATCAATTTGTTGTAAGCGGTATTTATATTGCGGTAGTTACTAATACTCAGACTGGTGAAAATCATATTTCTAAATTTGTGATTATCAGATAAATAATGATCGGAAAAATTATTCTTAATAAATATTATACTAAGAAAAGGTATTTACAATGAAAAGTAAATTACTAATTGTATTCGCATTACTGCTTTTTGCAATGACCGGATGCGAATATTTTGAAAACAGTGACACGTTAGATATCAGCAGTATCGAGGTGAATATTACTGGTTTGCCAGTACTTCCGGATTCAATGACATATGTCGGCTGGTTTAACAAAGAAGTTAATGGTGTAAAAATATATACAAAAGTTTTTGTTATGGATGCAAATCCGAATGGAAGTATTAATTACAAATCCGAAAAACCTCTACAGCAATTGCAGGAAGCTCAGGAATTTAATTTAACTACTGAGGAAAAATCAGTTTCTAACGACTCTGCACTTGTGCCAAGTTCCCGCATACTTTTAGCAGGTAGATTTTCAGAAGCAGCTTCTAATCTTACAATTGGTAGCAGCACGATTGATTTCGCTACCCAAAGAGCAGTATTTACTTTAGCAACTCCTACCGACGGATCAGCTACAAATGAATTAAGTGGTGTTTGGTTCGTAGATTCATTATCAACCAATATTGTAGCAGGATTAGATCTGCCGCTACTTTATGAGGGTTGGATATATGAAGGATGGATCCAAATTAACGGTCAGTATGTATCGACGGGAAGATTTTCTGATCCAAACTCTGCTGATTTATATACAGCCTATAGCGATAGCTTAGCAGGTTATCCGTTTCCCGGTGAGGACTTTTTATTAAATGCTCCTTCAGGTTTAACTTTCCCTACAGATCTTTCAAATGCCAAAGTTGAGGTCAGTATTGAATACAACGATGGTAAAACTAGCGGAACTGAACCGTTCATAAAGATATTTGAAGCCACCTTGCCTGCATCGGCTCAGAGTGGTGTTTCTTATTCATTACAGTACACAAGTCCAGTCCTAACTGGCGGAAATTCTTTTATGGTTGTTGATCTTGTTAAATAATTTTACAATGACCAAGAAAATAAAATATTTGCTTATAACAGATAAAGCTAATAGGTAATTACATGAGAAAAATAAGTTTTACAATTATCATACTAATCCTGCTCAGCCAGAGTTTTTCAAATTATATATTTGCGCAGGAAAGGCAAAAGCTTGCTCAAACAGGTCTAAAGTTTCTTAGTGTATCTTTAGATCCGAGAGCTTCAGGAATGGGTGACGCTGTTACATCAGTTTATACTAATTCTACTTCAATGCTTTATAATCCATCTATAATGGGCGGGATGGATGGTATGTCTGATTTTTCGTTCGGATCCACAAGATGGATTGCTGATATTAATTATATCTATGGTACTGCTGCCCTTAAATTGTTTGATGGAGATTATGGTATTATTGGTGCTTCATTAGTTGCGGTTGATTATGGTGATTTTATTGGTACTGTGGTTGCACCTAATGATAATGGCTATTTAGAGGTTGGAACGTTCAAACCAACATCGATGGCTATCGGGTTAGGATATGCAAACCAGCTTTCTGAAAAATTTTCTATTGGTGGTAATATAAAATATGTTAGACAATCTTTAGGTACTGCTGTTACTGGGTATGATGCAGCAGGAGTTCGAAAAGTTGAGGATAACGCTGTTAGTGCAATTGCATTTGATTTCGGAATTTTATACCACACCGGTTTTAAGAGTCTTGATTTTGGTATGAGCATTAGAAACTTTTCATCTGAATTAAAATACAAAGATGAAAAATTTCAACTTCCACTTACATTTAAAATCGGAGTATCCATAGATGCATTTGATCTTGTTGATATAGATAAGAATATGCATTCATTGCTTATTGCAGTTGATGCATCTCACCCCAGAGATTACAGTGAACAATTATCTTTTGGTGCAGAGTATTTATTTATGAATACATTTGCAATTCGTGGTGGTTATACATTCCCGACAGATGAGCAGGAATTCAGTGCCGGGGTTGGAATAAAACAATCAATCTCTGATTTCAAATTTGGTATTGATTATTCTTATACTCCCTTTGGAATATTCGATAACGTTCACAGGTTTTCAATTAATTTAGCTTATTAATAAATTTTTTCGAAGAGAAAGAATTATGAAGAATATACTATACAACACTTCAAAGTTTTTATTAGCGGCAGCTTTATTATTTATATATAGCTGCAGCGAGGATGTTACACCAAGCTTATATGAATTGCCTGCTGGTGGGCAACCAACACCCGTAATAAACTCAATAGATCCGCCAAACGCGGCACTTGCCGGTGTAACTGTACTTACAATTTCCGGATCAAATTTTTCATCGGTTGCAGAACAGAATTTTGTTTTTTTCAACGGAGTTAAAGGTCAAATATCAAGTGCAACATCATCTGAGATAATAGTAGTTGCACCAAAGACAGTGGTTGCAGATACTGTTATTATTAAAATAGCTTCTTATAAAAGTGAAAATTTCAGCAATAAGCTTACCTATAAACTATTAACTGCTCAGGAAGAATATTATATATTTGATCCAGATAATAAACAAGTTCCTTTTGCTTTCATATTTAATTCAAGTGGAGATATGCTGGTTTCATTGCAAAGTACTGCCACTGATCCTTTTGGAATTAAAAGAATACCTCCAGATAGAAGTGCCTTACTTGATTATATACCAATGGGTAATACACAAAAATGGGATTGTCTTAAATATGGACCAGGAAGCCAATTGTATGGGGCTAGAAGTGTAAATGCAATTTGGAAATTAAATGAAGGAGTTCCTCCAGCTACCCCATGGACATCAGCTACCGGTTCCTTAAATAAGGATATTGAATTTGATTTGAACCAGAATATTTGGGCAGTTGGAACTGCAAATAAAATTTATCGATTTACGCAAACACCAAGCTCAACTTCGTATACTGTCACTGGTACGTTTCGATCTGCTAGAGTTTTCAACGGTGATCTTTATGTAGCGGGAGTAAAGGGTACTACCGAAGGTGTATGGAAATATGCTATTTTGGCGAGTGGTGACTTAGACCTGGCATCTGAAGAATTATATTATGATTTATCATCTTCTTATACGGGTGCTCAAGCATTAGCAATCACCTTTGCTGCAGATGGAGATTTATTGATTGGTACAAATAAGGATCCTGATCCAATTATTGTTGTACATCCAAATAAAAGTTCAGAAGTATTGTATCCGGGTGTAATTCCTGCAAGTAAAGCTTTTTATTTATATTGGTCCCCTAACAGTACAAGTCTCTTCTTTACAAGAGAAGCTAAAGCCGATGCTACAGGAACCCTAATTTATTCACAATCTATTATTAGAGTTGAAATGCAGAAAAATGGTGCACCCTATTATGGTTATTAGTTAATTTATATATTTAATTCAAGGTTCATTTAAAAAAAAGGAGTACATTATGAAAAAAATCTTTACGCTAATGACTTTGTTGGCATTAGTATCTTTTGGTTCTATTTATTCTCAGAATTGGCACAATGATGGAGCTTTTCCACCCATTGATCCT
The DNA here is from genome assembly GCA_963714775.1 of uncultured Ignavibacteriaceae bacterium. Classification (GTDB taxonomy): domain Bacteria; phylum Bacteroidota; class Ignavibacteria; order Ignavibacteriales; family Ignavibacteriaceae; genus IGN3. Next base: position 19,159 of record CAVQQN010000060.1, on the reverse strand, counting down.
AATAAGTTCACAGGTCCTCATTCAATTGCCGTTGATCCTGATGGGAAAGTTTGGATTGGTAGTTATTACAATGTTGCTGGCGATTCTATATTTAATGGAACAGCGAATGTTGCAACCAGAGCAATCCACGTTTATAATCCTGACGGATCAGAAGTTTCATTCTCACCAATTCTTACAATAACTGTTGGTGGTGTAACTGATTCACTTGTAGGAATGACGAATAGAGGAATGAGAGTAAATAAGGATGGTAATATTATTGCCGGTACTTTTGATCGCATACACATAATCGATTATAAAACAGGGGAAGGACTTGCAAAAGTTATTCCTGTACCAGGTCAAGGAGTTACAGCTCCTGCAACTGATACTCTTGGTAATGTATATACAGCAACAGTTGCTCCGGGAAATCCAATAAATGTTTATTCACCTGATTTAACTACTTTTCTTGGTCAAGTAACTGATGCATCTGTTGGCTATTCAAGATCTTTTGAAGTATCTGCTGATGGTAACAAAGTTTATTGGGCTGGATATACTTTACATAAAGTTAGAGTTTACAGCAGACCAGATGAATACTCTCCGTATGCTTATACAGATTCAGTCCTTTTTGGTTTTGATTGCGAATCCTTTACTTGGTCACCTGATAGGACTTTGTTATGGGCTTCTGCTGGTTCTTACAATGATATGCCGAATCGAGATCCTGATCATGTTACTTATTACACACCAGGTACCTGGTATGCTTGGGATCCGACAACGGATCAAATTGTAGACAGCATTAATACTACTTTCGCAACTCCTCTTGACGCTAATTATAGACCAAGAGGACTTGCATTTAGTCCGGATTATCAGACAGCATATACAATTTATTTTGGCGGCACTGTACCAGCTGTTATTAAGTATACAAATACAGGATCTGGTATCTCAGGAGAAGGACAGGTTGTTGTTAATGGATATAAACTTTCACAGAACTATCCTAATCCATTCAACCCATCTACCAAGATAAGCTTTGAGCTTAAAGCTAGTGGATATACAACATTAAAAGTTTATGATATGTTAGGTAATGAAGTTGCAACTTTAGTTCAGAATGAATTAACATTCGGTAATCACTCAGTTAATTTTAATGCAGCTAATTTAGCTTCCGGTACATATTTGTATCAGTTAACTGTTAATGGAACAAGAATTACAAATAAGATGGTTCTTCTTAAATAATTTTCGTAGCACAGATCTCCATATCTGTGATTGTTTTATTAAGATTCTAATTCTCAGGACTGGAGTCCTGAGTTACAAAAGAAACTCAAGGCACGAGCAATCGTGCCTTTTTTTATTTTATAATAATAAACAATTCGGTTTACCTTAATAAAAAACTTGGTTAATTTTGCATTAGTTATAGATCATTAAAATATATTTAGAGCATTATGAAAAACCTCACATATTTATTTTTAGTATTCTTTATTTCATCAACAGTTTTTTCACAGTCAATTCCACCTAAAAGGGAATTAAGGGCAGCCTGGATTGCAACTGTAACCAATCTTGATTGGCCAAGTTCCAATGTACTAACTACACTGCAGCAGCAGCAGCAGTTAATTGTTTTACTTGATGAGCTAAAGCGCGATGGCATAAACACGGTCATTTTTCAGATAAGGTCAGAGTGCGACGCTATGTACAGTTCAGCATTTGATCCATGGTCTTATTGGTTAACAGGCTCGCAAGGAGTACCACCTTATCCATATTATGATCCGCTTGAATTTGCTATTAATGAAGCACATAAGCGAGGGATGGAATTACATGCCTGGTTTAATCCTTATCGAGCTGAAAGAAGTGTTGGAAATTATACCTTAGCATCAGATCATGTTACAGTTTTACATCCTGATTGGGTTATACAAATCTCAACATTAAAATTTCTAAATCCCGGGTTACAAGAAGTTAGAGATTATGTTACTTCCGTTGTTTCAGATGTAGTTAACCGGTATGATGTTGATGGAGTTCACTTTGATGATTATTTCTATCCATATCCTCCAAATCAAATTACAACTCAGGACCTTCAGACATTTATAGATTATCCAAGAGGATTTACAAGCATAGCTGATTGGAGGAGAGACAATGTTAATATACTTGTCGAACAAGTTAATGACACAATTCAATATGTAAAACCATGGGTTAAATTTGGTATTAGTCCTTTTGGAATTTGGAAAAATGGTGTTCCAACAGGCATTGTGGGGTTATCGGCCTATGATGATATTTATTGTGATGCGATTGCATGGCTTCATGATCGTTCTATTGATTATCTGACACCACAACTTTACTGGCCTTTTGGTGGTAGCCAGGATTATGCTAAGCTACAACCCTGGTGGGCAGATTCAGTTGCTGCTAATGCAAGGCATTTTTATCCTGGTCATGCTTATTATCGAATTGCAGTCTGGACTAGTGCAAGTGAGATGCCAAATCAAATAAGATTTGATAGAAATAATCCTAAAGTTGAGGGTGGCGTTTTTTTCCGCGCAGGAAATTTTGCAGAGAATCCTAAAGGTGTTACAGATACTTTAAGGAATGATCTTTACAGGTATATTGCATTAAATCCAATAATGAATTGGAAAGATATCGTTCCGCCTAATCCAATACAAAACTTAAGATTCGAAAGATTAGCTAACGGACAGGGAGGTTTGTTATGGGACCTACCACAAATAGCAGGCGACGGAGATTCTGCATCTCGTTATGTGGTTTATAGATTTGATCACTTAAACGTACAAGCAGATGAATTAGATAATTCTGCAAACATCATTAATATTGAAGGGTCAAGACAAAGTATACCTGGGGAACCACCAAATCCAATCGGACCTTATTACTTTGTAGTTACTTCCTTGGATAGAAATTTTAATGAAAGTACAATGAGTAGTGTATTGCAGGTCAATCCACCTCCCGTTCCTATTTTAGCCTATCCATTAATTAACACAGTTAATATTGAGGATACAGTTATCTTAAAATGGAATTATTCAAACCTTGCCTCTTCTTACAGATTACAAATTTCTAAAATTCCGTCTTTTGATTCTTTAATTGTTTATGATGTTAGCAATTTAGCGGATACATTTAAAGTTATTACAATTTTAGAAGGGCAGACACAATATTATTGGCGGGTTAATTCAACAAATGCCGGCGGCACAAGCAGTTTTTCAAATGTGTTTAATTTTACAACCGGATTTCCAAATCCACCAGTACTATCTTATCCAGTAAGTTTAGGAAACATCCCACTTGATACAACTTTTTATTGGCATTCTTCTCCTGCTGCTATTTCTTATGATTTTATTTTAGCGCGCAGTGCGGATTTTACTCCAAATTTTATTGTAGCTGATGTTCAGGGACTAACTGATACAAATTATATAATAACAGGTTTACAACCCTATACTTTATATTTCTGGAAAGTGAGAGCCAAAAATATATATGGATTAAGTAAATGGTCTCTTGTTTCAAGTTTCCGAACTATCAATACCACTGCTGTTGAAGATGAAATAGTTGCACCAAATAAGTACTCATTAGAACAGAATTATCCCAATCCATTTAATCCAACAACTAACTTTAGATTTAATATTGCACAAGCAGGGATTGTAACTTTGAAAATTTACAATCTGCTTGGACAAGAGGTTGCTGTTGTTGTTAATGACTATTTAAATCCCGGCACTTACAATTTTAGTTTCGATAACTCTAATCTGCCTTCCGGCAGACAAGGATTATCAAGTGGCATTTATTTTTTTAGATTAAAAATAAATGAATATTCTGTTTCGAGGAAAATGATTTTAATGAAATAAGAATTTTAAACCCCCTCTCAAAAAGAAGGGGCTTTTTTTTATTATATGCGTAACTGTTCATAAGTCTTTTTACCGATTAATATATTTAGATCGATTAACTATATCATAAGTGATTATATGAAAAGTATAAAACTATTTCTCACCGTATTGCTCTTAATGATTTTTTTTAGCTGTTCTGCTGTTGAAGAAGTAACACTAAATAATGTCTTCACTGAAAAAGTGACATCCCTTAAAGAGAGTCTCGATTCATTAAAAGAAATTTTGAATTTATCACGAAATGTAAAATTAGAAAACGCTTCCATCGATACTTTGAAACAAGCAATTACTTTGGAATTCAGCAAAGATTTTGCAGTAATTCCTTTTCGAGAAAATAATGTTGATAGCATCTATAAAAGTGTTAAGAAATTTTTTGGTGCAAGATTTTTGGGTTATAATTATATTATCAATTCAATTGGGCTGTCCATTGAAGAACTCATTCCCAATTACTACCGGACAGATAAACTAAATTTAGATCAATCCAGATTACCAAAAATAAAAGGTGAAAGGATTCCGATAGTCCAAAACGTAAGTAAAAATCTAAAGTTAACCAAAGCATTATCAGGTAGAAATATATTATTATGGCACAGCCACGGTTGGTACTACAATAATAAAGAGAAAAGATGGATGTGGCAGCGTGCAAGATTATTTCAGACTGTGGAGGATGTGGGACCACTTGCGTTTACAATCCCTTATTTAATTCCAATGCTTGAAAATGCAGGCGCAAATGTTTTTGTCCCAAGAGAAAGGGATATTCAACTAAACGAGATTATTATCGATAATGATTTTAATAAAAAGAGTCTTTACGAGGAAAAATCTTTTTCAGAAAATATAGTTTGGGAAACTTCTAAGCAAAAAGGATTTGGGCTATTAAAATCTACAATTAAAGAAGGAGAAAATCCTTTTAAATTAGGCACAAGTAGATACACAAAATCAATGATTAATCCTTTAGCCAATGCATCCTGGATGCCGGAATTTTCTAAAACTGGTAACTATGCAGTTTATATCTCATATTCATCTTCGGATAGCAATGTAACGGATGCACATTATAAAATTATCCATAGCGGTGGTGAGACAGAATTTTTAGTAAATCAGAAAATTGGCGGCGGCACCTGGATTTATCTTGGAACGTTTAAGTTTGATAAAGGGAAGGAAAAAAATCAAGGCGTACTTATAACAAACCAGAGTAAGGATACCGATAAAATAGTCTCTGCTGATGCAGTTCGTTTTGGAGGCGGGATGGGTATTGTTGAACGAGAGGGAAGTACAAGCGGCAGACCCAAGTTTGTTGAAGGCTCTAGATATTGGCTTCAGTTTGCAGGAATGCCGGATACACTTACTTATAATCTTAATAACAATTCCGATGATTATAAAGATGATTATCAATCACGTGCTGAATACGGAAATTATTTGTACGGTGCTCCTTTTGGACCAAACAGAAATAGGAATGAAAAAGGATTAGGAGTACCAATTGATCTGTCACTGGCATTTCATACCGATGCCGGAATAACCCGTAATGATACGGCAATTGGTACTTTGATGATTTATACTATTACAGATTTAGACACTCAAAATATATTTCCTAACGGTGTTTCACGTTTTGCTAACAGAGATCTTGCTGATATTGTTCAGACTCAAGTGGTAGAGGATATCAGAAAAAAATATGATTCAACCTGGACTCGCAGACAATTAATGAATGCTAATTATAGTGAGTCAGCAAGACCAAATATGCCATCGATGCTTTTAGAGCTGCTTTCGCACCAAAATTTTTATGAAATGAAATTCGCTCTTGATCCACAATTTAGATTTGATATGTCAAGATCGATATATAAAGGGATGTTAAAATTTTTGTCTTCACAATATGGGATGGAAAATGTCGTTCAACCGCTGCCCCCAAATCATTTCAGAATAGAGTTAAATGCAGAGGGTGAAGCAGAATTAAGCTGGAAAGCACAAATAGATTCAACTGAACCGACTGCAGTCGCTGATAAATATTTACTATACACAAGGCAGAATGATGGTGGATTTGATAACGGGCGACTTTTTACAACAACTGAAATTAAATTAAACGACCTTAAACCCGGCATTATTTATAGTTATAAAGTAAGTGCTATAAATAATGGTGGTGAAAGTTTTCCAACAGAAATTCTTTCTGTTTGCTGGATGAAAAACTCAAGTGATCCAATTCTAATTGTTAATGGATTTGATCGGGTATGTGCACCTGCAAATTTTGATTCACCAACATTTTCCGGTTTCGTTAATTTTGTGGATGAAGGTGTTCCTGATAAATATGAAGTTGGTTTTACGGGTACTCAGTTTAACTTCGATCCAAATTCTAAGTGGGAAACGGATGATAATCCAGGACACGGTGCAAGTCATTCCGATTATGAATCTAAAATAATTGCTGGTAATACTTTTGATTATAGTTTTATGCATGGAAAAGCAATCAAAGAAAACGGATTTTCTTTTTGTTCCGTTAGTGATGAATCAGTTCTAAGTGGTGTGGTTGATCTTTCAAAATATAAGATGATTGATTTTATTTTTGGGGAAGAGAAAAAAACATCAGCACCAAAGTATAAAAACAAAATTGAATTTGAAGTATTTCCAATTAGTTTAAGAGAAAAGATTACTGCTTACTTAAATGGAGGCGGAAAAATATTTTTAAGCGGAGCTTATCTTGGAACTGATCTTTATTCGGATATAGACAGCAGTGGAATTCGTTTTGCGAATGATGTTCTTAAGTTTAAACTGAAAACCGGACATGCAGCAAAAACAGGCAAAGTATTTTCAGTGGCAGATAATTTTTATCCTGCTAAAAATATCATCGAATTTAATACAACCTTCAATGATTCAATTTATAAAGTTGAAGCTCCAGATGAGTTAGGTGCAGTTAAGGGGAGTGAAGTTCTTCTTCGTTACGGAGAAAATAATTTCAGTTCGGCGATTGGTTATAAAGATCAATATGGTGTAGTATTGTTTGGATTTCCGTTTGAAACAATTCTTGGAGAGAAACAACGCAATGCGATAATGAAATCAGTTCTAAATTATTTGGAAGTGCAATAACAATATTATTTTATCTTTGCGATCTTAGCGTTTACCTCTGCGCTCTTTGCGTGAAAAGTATTTCTTGTATCAAAAAGTTCTCGCAAAGAATTTCTCGCAGAGAGCGCAAAGTTTAACTCTTCAAACCAATTCCAGGATAATCTGTAAGTGTAACTTTACCATCCACAACCTTCATACCTTCATAAGGATCATTTTTAATTAGTAAAGCACCATCAAGATCTGCCCAATCCATCATAGGTGAAAGCTGGGAAGCGGCAGAAATTGCACAGCTTGTTTCGGTCATGCATCCAATCATTACTTTCATATCTAAAGAGCGCGCAAGGTTTAACATTTTATTTGCTTCACGCATTCCCGTACACTTCATCAGTTTTATATTTATGCCGGAATAAATCCCGTGTGCCTTTATCACATCAGGAATCCTTTGAATTGATTCATCACCAATAATCGGTAGGGGTGAATTTTGTGTTAACCAGGCAATATCATCAACTTGTTCTTTAGGCATTGGTTGTTCTATAAATTCAACATTTTTCTCTTTCAACCAATTTATCATTTCAAGCGCAAAATGTTTGTCTTTCCAGCCTTGATTAACATCAACTGTAAGAGGGACATTAGTAACTGACCGAATTGTTTCAACCATTTCTTTATCATTGTCTCTACCAAGCTTCACCTTAAGCACTTTAAATTCGGAAGCTTCTTGTACTTTCTGTCTTACAACTTCGGGTGTATCAATTCCGATAGTAAAAGTTGTAAAAGGAGTTTTGGATTTATCGTAACCCCATATTTTATACCATGGTTGATTCATTAATTTTCCAACAAGATCGTGCAAAGCAATATCCACAGAAGCTTTAGCCGCTGTATTCTTTTGATCAATAGAATCAACGTAATCTAATATCTTTTCTATCTCAAACGGATCGTTAAATTGTTCAAGTTTTACTTTGGATAAAAAAGCAGTGGCAGTTTCCTGTGATTCGCCAAGATAGGGAGGCATTGATGCTTCACCATAACCTTTAATTCCGTCGTACTCAATTTCTGTTAACATTACCGGGGTCGTAGTTCTGGAATTAACAGCCACAGTAAATACATGCTTTAATTGAAGTGTATAAGGTTTAAAAGTAAGTTTCATCTTAGAACCTTTATCTTTTATTATATTTTTTGCAAATAATGAAGAAGGAAATGTTGCAGCAATCGAACCTGCAGCGATGATTCCTGTTGTCTTAAAAAATTCTTTTCTGCTTTGCTTCATAAAATTATTTCTTTTTAATAGTTTTCTGTTAATTTCCTTAATTCAGAGGAATGAGCATAAAACTCATCTTGCGATAATTCTTTAAGGAAAAGCATTCCATAGGCTGACTGCACTCGAGGATGAGAATGAGTTAAGAAATAATCTTTGCCTAAGCACAATCTTATAGTCTGAAATTGCTCAACCTGAATGCGCTGCGCAAGACGTGAAAAAGGCCCATCATATTCCCAGCTCGGAAAACTTGCAGCGCGCTGCGAACCATAACTATTAAGAAAAGTGTTTTCCATTATGGCCATAGAGTTTAGACTAACAGGAATAAAAATATTAGCTTCAGCAGGATGAAATCGATACCAGACATTTCTGTATCCCCACACTTTTATATCTTTAATTCCTGTTTCTTTTTCATAAAGCTTTAATGCTTCGGCAGTAGCTTGTAAAACTTTGTAGTGAGTATCAGGACCGCTTCCTTCAGGATCTAAAGCAACAGAAACAATTGTTGGTTTTATTTTTTTTAACAGATCAAAAACCGGGATTACATCTCTATCCATTTCAGGATTTTCTGTAAATGTATCTCCCTGGTAAAAACCCAGCCGCATGTGTGAAACAGAGCTTGTATTAAATCCAAAGAAACCCCAAACAAGTTCCTCTTCCCATTCTCGCATCATTCCTTTTAACTTTTGAACATGTGAAATATCTTTTTTACCGGGATATTGGGTTTTAAAATAATTTATTAATTCATCAACCCTGTCCTCAAGATAAGTGATGTTATCTTCTTCGTAAATCTCAATCATATTTCTAAGGAGCCTGCGTGATACAGCTTCTTTTCTGACTGTTCTGCTGTGCTCTGCCAACCCATCAAGATAAAGATGTATATCTCTATTTTTTCCCTCCTTAAATTCTGGGTCAAAATAGCGCTTGGTAAATCTTGCTCTAAAATCTGATTGACCAAGAAAAGATTGTAAATCTTCTAACAATTCAAGCATATAAGAATTTGTAACAGCAGTAAATCCGCTTGTCATTGTAACAAAGTGATGAGTATTACTTGGATCTCTTGATAAGTGGTTTATATATGGAAGATATCCCAGGGGAATATCATCGTGATGTGGACCTGTATGAAGAATAATCTGATTCGAAACAGTAAGCATTCCTTTTTCGAATCTATTTATAATTGACTGATGAATATCTTTTCCTATTTCCTGCGGGGATCTTTTTGTTCTTTCCTGAATTAATTTTGTGAGTGGGTTGGAATTATAATCTTCAGAATTCAGATCAAACAACGATTTATTTTTATCAAGGCAAAGATTAACCACAGCCCTTTCAATTGAAGCTTGAGAAATTTCTTTCTCTTTTAAAACGTCGTCATACCTTCTTTCCACAAGTCTGAATGCGGCACCATTAGTAAGATAGAAACGTGCATTAGGTAATCTTTGCAAAACCGTGGCCGGATATTTATTTGAAACAGAAGTCTGGATAGAATCTCTAACGATATTGCCTTTTGCTTCACCAGCAGCAATTATAATAGCTGTTGCATCAGGATTATATGTAATAGTATCAAGACCGATTGTGATTACTAACCTTTTCTTTGCAACTTCAATTCCACCAAGATCAGTTGCAGCGGCTGCCTGTGTTTCATAATTAGTCTGTATCAGTCTTGTTGTCGAATAATGATCACTACCCATAACATTAAAACCAATATGTCCGTCAGGTCCAATACCGCCTAAGAAAAATCCGATTCCGCCCATATCCCTTATTTTCTTTTCATAATCTGTGCAGAATTGATCAACGAGCTCTATAGTTTGTTTTTGATATCTTTCTAAAGTTGTTGATGCCCAACGGGTTCTTAAGGAAAGATCAATATTTTCATCCGGAAATATTTCAGTAAGCGGTAAATTATTTGCAGTTGGTATATCATTAATATTCATTAACAATGCTTTGCTAATATCTAGACCCCAATTGCTGAAATAATATTTTTGAATATAATAATAAAAGCTGTTGTGCTGGTGAGAGTCAATCGGATAGAATTCATCAATCTGAACAAAACGTAAACTTTTAATATCAGGTTTATTGCCGGGATCGATATCAACCTTTTTTAAGGCATTAACAACATCTTCTTTTCCCCAGTTCCTTAAAAAATGTGCAACCCATTTAATAAAATGTTCTGGTGTTTTTCCTGTTGGTAAAGAAACAACTCCGCCGGGATTTTTTTGCATCCACTCAACAAATCTAAGTGCTGTAAGTTTGCCAAGTTCAGGGAAGTTTGATACTTGTATAACAGGCATCTTTTCAGTCGGTTTATAGATCAATTCTTTTTGTGATTGTTCGAGGTAATATTGTTCAACTTTAGATTTCATTTAATATTAATTATTTGTTAGAAATTATTTTGTATTTTATGTTACATAAATATAAGGATGTGGTTAGTGTATTTAAAGAAAGATTACATTTAACTGATTATTTTTAAACGTAATAAGTCCTTCTCTTCCGATTGAGGTTAGCCACAGCGAATTAGGGTGAGTTAATATTTTTGTTATTAGTTCTTCAGCAATGGTTTAAAAAGAAAACTAATTTAAAGTGATCGGTATTAGGAGAGTATAATTTTCAACTTTTTAATAATTACTTTGCTTAATTTTACGGCAACAATTTTAAATTTCACGTTCCAATCTCAAATAAAAGAATTTATTATGGGCTCAACATTAAACTCCAAAAAACTTTTCAAAGAAATAAATAAACTATCCACAGAGCAGCGCAATCCCCACTCTATGGATATTGATGCTAAATCTACAGCAGAGATAATAAAGATTATCAATGATGAAGATAAGCTTGTTCCTTACGCTGTGGAGAAGGAACTTCCTTATATCGAACAAGCTGTTGAAATAATTGTTAAAGCACTTAAAAGTGGCGGCAGACTTTTGTACTTTGGTGCTGGTACAAGCGGCAGACTTGGAGTTGTAGATGCATCAGAATGTCCCCCAACTTTTGGAACACCGTACGAAATGATTGAGGGATTTATTGCCGGAGGTAAAAAAGCAATGTTTCGTGCTCAGGAAGGGGCTGAGGATAAAGAAGAAAATGGAGCCCGAGAGGTTATTGCAGCAAATGTTACTTCGAAAGATGTCGTTTGTGGTATAGCAGCAAGCAGAAGAACTCCGTATGTAATTGGTGCCGTTAAAAAAGCAAAAGAACTTGGAGCCAAGACTTTGTTTGTTACTACAAATCCAAGGAAAGATTTTGATATTGTTGGTGTCGACGTTGCCATTTGTCCTTATGTTGGACCCGAAGTAGTGATGGGCTCTACCAGAATGAAAAGCGGGACAGCACAAAAACTTGTTTTAAATATGTTAACAACTGCCGCAATGATTCGACTTGGCAAAGTTTATGAAAATATGATGATTGATTTGCAGATGACAAATAAAAAACTTGTAGAGCGTTCAAAAAAAATTGTAATGACAATAACAGGAGTTAGTTATGATGAGGCTGCTGTTGCACTTGAAAATGCTAATGGTCATGTTAAAACAGCAATAGTTATGATTAAAGCTAATGTAGACTATGAAGAAGCAAAGGAGAGAATAAAAAAAGCAGATGGGTTTGTAAGGAAAGCTATAGAACTATAAACTATTTCCTTTTGTTAGTATTGAACTTTTATCTTTTAATTAATTGCATGATGAATTTAAAATTCCTAATTTATATATAAATCTAAATATAGATTTATATATTGATGTTATTTTTTTGTTAAAAATATTTCTTTCTTTTTAACTAATAATTTCTAACTACTATACTAGGAGGTTTTATGAACCGACTTTCATACCTTTTTTTATTTATTTTCATTCTCTTAGTTTCTCAAATTTCTGCTCAACAAGATTTCACAAGAGTTTTTTCTATCCCTACCGCAACCTGGGAGGTTGGCGGTTTTGGTGGAATAGTAGCAGGCGTTGATTTTGATGGTGATGGGAAAACAGAAATATATGCTTGCAATACAAATTTTGTTGATAGAGATGATGAACTAATTCCAAGGCTTTACAAATTTGAATGGAATGGTTCTGATTGGGAAATGGTTTGGATGACCGATACAAATATCCCATTACAAAATACATGGCCTGGTTTTACATGGGGTGATCTGGATAAAGACGGTAAACCCGAAATTATCTGGGCTCCGACTAATTTTTTAAATAATTCCACAAATCCTAATCCACCGAGAATTTTAATTTATGAATATGCAGGAGATGGAACTGATGCTATGGGTGTTTTTGATGGGATTGGTGGGTATTTACCCAACGCATTTACTACGATAGTTGAAGAAAATAATACTGAAGTTCGGCCTGTAAAACTTGTAATTGAAGATATTGATGTGGATGGGGTTGATGAAATTATTTTTGCTGACAGAAGAGCTGGCACAGGCGATTATCATTTTGGTGTCATATCCGTTAGCGATGTACCTGATTTTGCAGACGGAACGGAAGTTTGGAATATTGAAGCTAATGGAATTGATTTCCCAAACCTAGATGGGACAGGAAATAAATGGGATGTAGCAGTTCTTAATAATTACATTTATTTATGGTCTAGTGCATCAAGCACAGTTTATCCGGTTAAATATCAAGGTGGTATGTGGGAAGCTTTGCCCGGTCAACCATTAGTTGGTGAAGGTTCTTGTAAAAGTGCCCAGGTAGTTGATTTAGATAATGACGGCACAAAAGAAATTGTAGTTGGTAGTTGGTTTGATACTAACAGCGGTGGGGCTAAAGTATTTCTACATAAACAAGTTGGTGACACGCTTCAAACATTTGAGATTGCAGACTTAAAAGATTTAGGAGGTATATGGTTAGAAGGTGGTGCTTCGGGTGATCTTGATGGTGATGGTTACCTGGATTTTGTTTTCGGGTCTGAGTATTCAGATGTTGCCGTTACAAACAACCTTATTTTTAGAGTTTCATATAAAGGCGGTGATATTACAGACCCCAATAGCTATGTATGTACTGCAATTGATTCTTTTCTTCTAGCTGTGGGTGGAAATATGGATGTTGTTGCTATCGGGAATCTTGATGGTGATGCAGAGGGTGAAGTTGCTTATACACAGGGATATTCAGACGGAAATCCAACTGATATGCCATCAGATCTCGCAATTCTAGACATTAATTGGACACCTCCAACAAGTGTTGAAATAGAGAGCGCAAATATTCCAGCAAACTTCTATCTTAAACAAAATTATCCAAATCCTTTCAACCCATCAACTGTAATTAATTTCGGTATAACTGAAGCTACAGCAGTTGATCTGAGGGTTTATGATGTTCTTGGTCGTGAAGTTGCAATCTTGGTTAACAACCAAAACTTAGATGCAGGTACTTATAATGCAACCTTTAATGCTGAAGGTTTATCAAGTGGTATATATGTATATCGCATAACAGCAGGTAACAATACTATTTCAATGAAGCTGCAGTTACTTAAGTAAAAAAATGCAATGCATCTTTCAAGGGTTGTGCGAATAATGAATGAGGTTGTATCAGAACTTTCATTCCGGACTTGTTTCGGAATCTTATGTTTTGATTTTAAGGAAAATTTAGAAACTGGTCCGGATGAATCGGGACAGGTTAACAGAATTAGCCGTATAAAACAGCCTTAATGATTTTAAAAATATTCGGACAACCCTTTCTTTATTTGAAATTTTTCTATTATCCCGAAGGAATCCCCTAGGGAAATTGAATTTTGGGCGTAAGGCTTTTGACCTACTCAGGCATAAATAAGATATGCTTCATTAAAAACAATTTGCCATTTGAGGTCTCGATGAAAAAAAATATACTTAAATCAATTTTTCTTTATTTTGTTTTTTATAATTTATTCACAACTGTCCTCTGCGCACAAACCGGTAAGATTGCCGGAAAAGTAACTGACGCCGATACTCGCGAACAATTGATAGGAATTAATGTTCTTATCGAAGGAACTGCTACCGGTGCTGCTTCAGATATTGAAGGTTATTATGTAATTAATAATATTGATCCTGGAGTTTATACTTTAATTTTTTCGGGTGTTGGTTATCAGAGAAAGATTGTAACCAATGTAAGGGTTAACACTGACTTTACAACCGGTATTGATGCTGAGTTGTCTGTTGAAGCAATCGGATTGGAAACTATAGTTGTTGAAGCAGTGAGACCATTAGTAAGAAAAGATCTTACCTCTTCACATACTGTAATTGATAATTCACAAATTGCTGCTTTACCCGTTGAAAGTATTGATCAGCTTCTGTCACTTCAAGCCGGTATTACAAAAGGCTCAGGCGGTGAACTTCATATCAGGGGTGGTCGTTCTACTGAAATATCTTATAACGTAAACGGAGTTTCAGCAGTAAATCCTTTTGACTTTGGCAGAACGGTTCAAATTGCTCCCAATGCAATTAAAGAGTTATCAGTAGTAAGTGGAACATTCAATGCTGAATACGGCAATGCTCTTAGCGGTATTGTTAATACGGTAACCAAGGAAGGGGGGAATCAGTACAATGGCTCCATTTCTTACTATACTGGTGATTATCTCAGCAGTAATAAAGATATTTTCTTTAATATTGATGATGTTAATCCTATAAATAACCAGGTTGTTGAAGGAACATTTGGCGGACCAATTCCTTTTACTAATAATGATATTACATTTTTCTTGTCCGGCAGATATAATAATGATCAAGGTTATTTATACGGACAGAGACAACATACAATATATGATTCTGTTGCAAGGGATATTAATGATCCAAACATAATCTATCTGGCACAGACAGGTGATAATGCAATAGTTTCAATGAATCCAAGCGAAGATATAAATGCAACTGCTAAATTAACTTTCAAACCTTTTTCTACATTTAAAATTAATTACGATCTCGTTTATTCTCAATCTGAATTTCAATCGTATAACCATAATTATAAATACACACCTGATGCAAATTATCACAGGTATGAATGGGGTTTGATTAATTCTTTAGAAGTGAGACATGCGATAAGCAACTCTACATTTTATTCTGTTAAAGGATCATATAGTCTTTATGATTATAAGAGATATTTATTCCCATTACTGGATGCAGCAGGTAACGAGGTTTCATTTAATCCAAATATGCAACTTGGTTATTACGATGCTAATAACAATTGGGTCCCTACACTATTTGCAGATCCACGTTACCAGCCTTCACACAAGAATAACAGAATATCTACATACACTTTTAATTCCGGCGGAACTCTTAATGATCATTATTATCAGAGATCCGGTACCGGGGAAATTAGATTTGATATTACAAGTCAGGTTACTAATGAGCACGATGTTAAGTTTGGGATAAAGTATAAATGGGATGAAATGGATTTTCAGAACTTTTCCGTTCTTCGTGATACAACTACATTTGTAGAACCAACGATTCAAGCGCCCGGTGCACCAACAAATGATTTATATTCAAGATCTCCAAGACAATTCTCAGTTTATCTGCAAGATAAAATGGAATTTACAAGTATGATTATAAATGCCGGAATTCGATATGATTATTTTGATTCCAGATTCATATACGCACCTGACATTAATGTGCCGAATGATAATTTTGAAAATTCTGAACCAAAAATGACTTTTAGTCCTAGATTAGGAATTTCATTCCCAATTACCGATCAGGGTATAATACACTTTTCTTATGGTCATTTTTACCAATTGCCTCCTTATAATTATTTATACACAAATCCCACATTCAGAGGATTGGTGACAAATGATGTGTTCGGAAATGCAAATCTTAATCCTGAAAAAACTGTAAGTTATGAATTTGGACTTCAGCAGCAACTAAATGAATCCGTTGCATTTAATGTTACAGGTTTTTACAAAGATGTTAGAGATCTGCTTGCATTACAGCAGATAAGAGTGAGTACCAGCATAAGTTATCAAAAATATGTTAATAAAGATTATGGGAATATTAAAGGTATCACTTTTTCACTTACCAAAAGAAAACTTCCCAGCGATCTATTAGGTGCGTCGGTCGATTACACCTATCAGGTTGCTGAAGGAAATGATACAGATGCCAATTCTTTCTTCTTGGATCTCTCTTCCGGAAGACAAAGTGAAAAACTTCCAGTTCCTCTTGCATGGGATCAAACTCACACATTAAACGGTGTAGTTACTTTTGGTGGAGACAGAGATTGGATGGTGACTATTGTAGGTAATCTGGGAACCGGTCTTCCATATTCTCCGGTATTATATCAACAACAGATCCTTCTTAAGCCAAACAGCGAAAGAAAACCATTACAGACAAATGTTGATCTTCTAATGGAAAAATCATTTAACTTCGAAAGTATTCTGCTGACATTGTTTGTAAAAGTGTTCAACTTATTTGATACTCTTAATGAAAGTTTTGTATATGATGATACAGGAAGAGCAACTTACACTTTAGAAGGAACTCAAGGCGGAGCTGTGGCTACCAATGAGATTGCTAAAGAAGTCCCCGGGATTAAAACAGCAACTGAATACTTTGTTCGTCCTAATTATTACAGTTCACCCCGAGAAGTTAGATTCGGGCTTACTCTTGAGTTTTAATGAATTTTTATTGGAGTATTAAAATGTTGAAAAGTAATTATTTGAAAATATTTTCAAGTCTTATCCTGACTTCTTTCATGTGCTCTTCTTTTCTATTTGCTCAGGAGACAGTGGATCAGAGAAGGGCACGTGAACATCAGGTTGTAATTGATTATTTGAATTATAAATTAAGTACTTATCCTGTTAACACCAACCCCATCGATTATTCTTTGGATAAGAATTACTTAAAGGATATATCATCTGTTAAATTGTCTAAAACTGGTGCTTTTGAAGACAGAAAACGACAAATGTTGAATGGCAATAATGTAGCTGTTGAAATCTGGAATTATGGCGGTATTGGTGGTGGATATCCGGGTGCAAATTTAAGAGATCTATTAGGTTTAGTATGGAGAGATGCACCATATATTTTTCAGTTTACTCCCTTAATTGGAGCTTCTGTCCCAAGTGCCGTTGATCCATCAAAAAGGATTCATATTATCTCGGATGGGTTATATGATTATGAAAACTACAGGGAAATTGATCCTGAGAATAAAGAATTTTTCTGGACTTGGGAACCTATTCCCGGATATGCTGATCCTGATCAGGAACTTATGGCATCAAATCCCGCAATGGATTCAGATAGGGACGGCAAACCAGATAGCTGGCCCAGAGATTGGTATAGTGAAGCATTAGGTGAATATGTTTGGCCAGGTTACCTAACTGTAGGTGAAAACAACGCTGATGTAGAGGTCTACTGGGCTATGGATGATAGATATAATCTTGAATTTCCTTATTATCCTTTTAACAATGATACTACAAGGAAAGGAATCGGTGTTCAAATTGACGGCAGAGCTTTTCAATGGAGCAACTCGCTGGCTGCCAATGCAATCTTTTTTGTATGGACAATTACAAACGTAAGTGACAAAGATATCGATTCAGTTTTCTTTGGTATTTATGGTGACCCAGATGTAGGCGGTGAAGACAATAAAGATGATAAGGGTTTTTTTATACCACCTTACGGTTCAGGTGTTGAAAATATACCGGTTTATGCTCGCAGCATGGTCTATTTCTGGGATGACGATTTTGAAGGTGATCTTGGAAGACCTCTTGGATATCTTGGTTGTAAGTTCCTAGAAAGTCCTGGTAACCCAAATGACGGAATTGATAACGACGGAGATGGTTTGATTAATGAATCACAGGATGATGGTAAGGATAATGATGGTGATTGGAATATTGAAAAAGATGATTTGGGTGTAGATGGAATTGCTAATACGGGTGATTTGGGTGAGGGTGATGGAGTGCCAACTCGCGGTACAAGACTTCCTGATGGAAGACCTGATCCTTTAGCTCCAGGTGAGCCAAATTTTGAATACACCGATCTTGACGAAGCAGATCAGATAGGATTAACAAGTTTTAATAGCTGGATATGGGCAACGGATGCAGTAAAAAATGATGAATCAATTTGGAATAGATGTATTCCAGGTAACTTTGGTGAAATCGAAAGTGAAAATGATATAGTATTCGTATATGGATCCGGTTATATTTCACTTAAAAAGGGGGAAATTAAAAGAATCTCAATGGCATTTCTTTTCGGAGAGACTCTACCTGATTTATTAGTAACAGCTGAAACAGTTCAGGATATTTACAATAAAAATTATCGCTTCTTTAAACCACCGGAAAAGCCAACTGTTTATGCAGTACCCGATGATAAAAAAGTTACACTTTACTGGAATACAAAATCAGAAGAAAGTATTGACCCGATTACCGGCGAGGACTTTGAAGGTTACGTAATATACAGAAGTACTCGTCCTGATTTTGCTGATAAACTTACTATTACAGATGGCAGGGGAGCCGCGTATCTTTATCAACCTTTAACCGGCATCGATGGTTTTGAAGCTAAATGGGATCTTGTAAACTCGTGGAAAGGATACCATCCGGTTAGTTATATGGGACGGGGATTGCATTACTATCTTGGTGATAACGCTTACGGATTGATGTAGACTCATTTAAGGATACAAATAATGTAATAAATGGACAGGCATACTATTATGCAGTTGTTGCGTACGATCATGGTGACTCGGCTTGGAATTCCGCCATCTGGAACAGGCAAAAAGATTACTGTTGATCCGATTACAGGTTCTGAAATTTTTATATTAACTGCAAGCGATTCCAGACCAAGAACAGCAGGATACCAAATATTGAACTTGATTATTTTGATTTACCTTTACTTTTTAGGTTTGGTTTATCTGCAGATGTTATTCAGGATGGTACTTCAAAATTAACCACTTCTGTTGATGCAATTCATCCTGAATGATCATACTGAATATCTTAATGCAGGAGCAGAGTATTCCTGGAATGAAATAGTTTATCTGCGTGCAGGATACAACTCGTTATTTGAGAAGGATACTGAAAAAGGTTTAACCCTTGGATTTGGATTGCATTATAGAATTATCGATATGGTAAAAGTAAAACTTGATTACGCATATCAGGATTTCGGCAGATTGAAAGATGTACATTA
>CAVQQN010000059.1:0-55055 GCA_963714775.1 uncultured Ignavibacteriaceae bacterium | reverse complement strand
GCTTAAGCAAAGCAGAACGTGAAGAACTAGTGTCTATCATCAATAAAGGCTATCATACTTCACAGAAATTTCGTAATGCCTATATTCTTCTGAATTGTGATGAAGGCAAGTACTCGGAAAAAGTTACTAATGAACAAATAAGCAATATTCTAAAAGTGGGAATGCGAACAATAGACAGAGTAAAAAAACGATTTATCGAAGAAGGTTTTGAGTCTGTCTTGGAAAGGAAACCCCCAGAACGGGAATATGAAAGAAAAGCAGATGGTGAAGTGGAAGCTCATCTGATAACTTTGTGTTGTAGTGAACCACCACAAGGCTATGCAAAATGGTCATTACGATTATTAGCCGATAAGATGGTTGAACTGCAATATGTTGAAAGTTTTTCGTATGAAACAGTGAGAAGGATTCTAAAAAAAACGAATTACAGCCTTGGAAAGTAAAGGGATGGGTTATTCCACCCAAGGCCAATGG
Organism: uncultured Ignavibacteriaceae bacterium; assembly: GCA_963714775.1. GTDB lineage: Bacteria > Bacteroidota > Ignavibacteria > Ignavibacteriales > Ignavibacteriaceae > IGN3. The sequence continues at coordinate 54,584 of CAVQQN010000059.1, read as the reverse complement.
TCAATTTGTTGCTGATATGGAAAAAGTATTAGAGGTATATAAACGACCGTATGATTCATCATATCCATTAGTTTGTATGGATGAGACACCGAAGCAACTTATAGAAGAAAAGCGAATAAGCCAGCCAATGTTGCCAGGCAGAGAAGCACGAGTAGATTATGAATATGAGCGTTGTGGGGTATGTAATATATTTCTTGCCAATGAGCCTCTCAGAGGCAAGCGGTTGGTAAAAATAACACAACGAAAAACAAAAACAGATTGGGCTGAATTTATAAAAGAAATAGCTGATAAAATGTACCCGGCTGCAAAGAGAATAACACTGGTAATGGATAATTACAACACACATTTTGCTGGGTCTTTATATGAAAGCTATCCACCCGAAGAAGCTAAAAGAATATTGGATAAATTCGAATTTGTTTATACACCTAAGCATGGGAGTTGGTTAAACATGGCAGAAATAGAGTTGAATGTACTTTCAAAACAATGTCTGAATCGCAGAATAGGAAGTTTGTCAATGATAAATCGGGAAGTAAATGCATGGCAAATTTGTAGAAATAACAAAAATTCTAAAATCAATTGGCATTTTACAACGAAGGATGCAAGAACTAAATTAATAAAACTGTATCCGTCAATTGATGACTGACAAGACACTAGTTTTATTATCTCCTATCAAAAACTCGTTAAGCACCGGATGATTAATGACTCCGATAATCGGTTTGCCATTTTTAAGTAATGCTATCAAAGTTCCAAAGCTTAATGCACCGGAGATAAAGCTTTTTGTCCCATCAATAGGATCGAGAACCCAAACATATTCGGCTTCCGGATTTTGGCTGCCAAACTCCTCACCAATTATTCCATGGGCAGGAAAATTCCGGATATTAATTCCCGCATTTTTTCCTCAGCTAACTTATCAGCAATCGTTACCGGTGAATAATCTGATTTACTTTCCACATTTACGGATGTGCGAAAATATTTTTTAATAATATCTGAACTTTCATTTGTAAGTAATCTAAAGAACGGGGTAAATTCTTCTAAAACCATCTTAAACCTTAATAAAATTGTGTTATAAGATAAATAAAATCAGTTTGTAGAAACAGCAAGTATGATTATATTTGCCACTCAATTTTGTTCTTATAAGAATGTTTTTACGGAGAGTTGGCAGAGCGGTTGTCCCGATAAATATCGGGATTTCGTTTCACTCAAAATGCGGCGATTTTATTTTAGTGTTCTTTTTATACTTTGATATCGGGATTTCGTTTCACTCAAAATGCGGCGATTTTATTTTAGTGTTCTTTTTATACTTTGATCTTTTTGGAGAGTTGGCAGAGCGGTTGCCCCGATAAATACCGGGATTTCGTTTCACTCAAAATGCGGCGATTTTATTTTAGTGTTCTTTTTATACTTTGATCTTTTTGGAGAGTTGGCAGAGTGGTTGAATGCGGCGGTCTTGAAAACCGTTAAGGATGTAAGTCCTTCCGGGGTTCGAATCCCTGACTCTCCGCAAAATAAAAGCGAAGATTGATTATTTCAATCTTCGCTTTTTTGTTTTTAAAAATTTGCAAATGCACAAGTGAGTACTTGCTTAAGCAACTTGTGTATGAGCTAAATCCAGATGAGTATTAGTGTAAGTAACGCTTCCAGAAGTAGATGGTTATTAGGGGTGAATGGATTATTTCTTTTTCTTTGTTTTCTTTTCTGCAAGTAACGGGTTGGTGTATTTCTCGTAAAGTTCAAAAAGAATTCTATTCTCTTTGTTTCGTTTGGGAATGGATGGGGGCGGTAACATAAATCTACAGCTTTGTCTAATTCCTGATGTGCTTTTACTAACGTTGGCGGCATTGTAAGCGGATCGTATAAATCTGCAAGACTACTGTTAGGAAAATCTTTTCTTGTATCTAAAACTTTCTGCGCTTTTTCTTCTACAAGTTTTATTTGTTTATCCGTTGGATTTTCCGGCCACGGAAAGTTATTGTAAACAATATCATTTGAATATCTGTAATCACTTTTTAATCTTCCACAAATTTGCTTAACCCAAGCCATATGCATTTCGGATGTTAGAATTCCAAAATGATATATTTGAGGCATTTGAAATTGAAAGACAACTATCTGCAACGATATAATTTTTACTAAAGAAACCAATAGGAATATATTTTCTATTTTCCGATGAAAGTCTAGGTATTAGAATATAATTTGATTTTGGCTGTCTAATTTCGCCAAACAAAGTTGGAAACGCTGCATAATTTTTTTGTTGCAACTCTATCACTACTAGAACGATTTTTTCTCACTGCTTCAATACGTTCCATAACTTTAGTTAGATTTTTAATCTCACTAGGATCAACATCCACTAACCACAAACACCATCGTTTATTGTTATTTATAAATTCTTTAGCACCATACAAATGGTTTTATATATTTTTTTGATTCTGGATTTATCTTAATAAATTTCTTTTTTCTCGTCATCATCAAGAATAAATTTCCACCATCATTAGGTATATTTCCAAATAGCAATTTCTGGAACATTGCAAATTGGATTTTATCTTTTGAAATCAATTATATCATTACCTTCAACTAAGTACGGATTAATATTATTTACTTTTCTAAATGTGGTTCAGCTTTTATATCATCATATTCAAATAAATATTTCTCTTTTGTATCATAATTTGCAAAACCAATAATAACAACATGCACTGCTGCTTTACCTTTTGCTTCATTAGACCATTTAAATGTTCTATGTGCAAAATGAATTTTAATTCCATAGATATTAAAAAGAATATTCCAAATAAACCTGCTTGTTCACCTTGCGAAATAGAATTAGTAGAAACAAAAGCAACTTTTGTTTTTGTAGTTTTGAATAAGCTGGCAGCTTTTATATACCAAGCAGTAACATAATCCAAGAACACCTGTACCTTTATAATCCAGCAAATACTTTTTCCATATCTGCTTTTTGTGTCTTCATTTTGTAATTGTTTACCAACAAATGGTGGATTGCCAAGTATATAATCAAATGTTGTTTTATCAGTAAATGGTTTTTGTAGTAGTACCTGCTTCAATAACGTTTACAGTTTTAGTGTAAACATTAACAGTGTTATAATGCGTGGCGGTTCACTTATCTTAATAATGTTTGTAACATCGGCAGTAATATCAATACCTTTGGTTTTATCAAAGAGCTCCAGTCAATTCTTAGTGCATTATCACAAATAATGTTTGCTGCTTTTTTTAATGGCAAACGAATAAAATATTGTCCAAACTCATTACAGATAACGCATATTCATCTGGTGGTCAATTAGCCACATAGCAACTTCTGCAATACGTGCAGGAAATTCTTCAATCTCAATTCCATAAAACTGGTCAACTTCAATCTTAACCATCTGGTTAATATTTATTTTAGCATCGGCAGCAACTTCTTTTTTTATTTTGTAATGCTTAAAGAGAATTGTTTTTATTATTTCAATTTCAAGTAAACGTAATTCCCGGTAAGTAATAACAAGAAAGTTACCGCAGCCGCAAGCAGGGTCAAGAAATTTTAGTGTGCTTAGTTTTTTATGAAACTCTTCTAACTTATTTCTGTTATCCTTAACACTTTCAAATTCTTTCCATAGATCATCAAGAAACAAAGGTTTAATTAGTTTTAGAATATTCTTTTCACTTGTATAATGCGCGCCAAGATTTCTTCTTTCGGTTGGGTTCATTACACTCTGAAACATAGAACCAAATATTGCAGGAGAAATTTTACTCCAATTAAGATGACAGCAATCCAATAATGCAGTACGCATTTTAGAATCGAAACTTGCAGTTGGTAATGATTCTTCAAATAATTTTCCGTTTACATACGGAAACTCAGCAAGTTGTTCATCTAAATTTTTGAATCGTTTATCGTTAGGAGTATTTAATACTTGAAATAATTCCTGAAGTTTTGATGCAAGATCACTTCCATCTTCGCTGGTTCGCTGTTCAATAAAATCCTGAAATTGCTGTTTGTTAAAAATTGTAGTGTCATCAGCAAACAGGCAGAATAAAAGCCTAACCAGATAAACTTCTAAAGGATGTCCTTCATAACCAATTTCTTTAAGTCGATCATGCAGTTTCCCCATAAGTTCAGCAGCTTTAATATTTGCAGGATCTTGTTCTTTGTAATTCCTTTTTTTCAAGACCAATCAAATAGCCAAAGTGCTGTACATTATGAACTAACTCATTTAGTTTGAACCTTTTTTCAATTTCAGTTTCTAAATCATAAAGTCTAAAGTTTTCAAAATCAGAAACAAGAATGTATTTAGGAATTTCATATTCCTTAAGTCCGTCTATATAATCTTTTGCTTGTTGAAATGCTTTGTCAAGATTCTTACCTCGACTTTTCATTTCCACCAATATTGTTCCTTTCCAAAGTAAATCTATATAACCATCTGAATCATCCAGCTTTTTTAACTCTGTATTCAAAAGAGTTAACTTTTCTGTTTCTAATCCCAAACACATTAAAGAACTCAACTAAAAATGGTTTTGCATCAGCGTCTTCATTAGAAGTGTCTGCCCATTCTTTTGAGAATGCAAGTGCACGTGATTTTATTTCATTCCAGGAATAATGCATTAAGAATTGATTAATTAGTTTACCCAAACTTAAGTTATTTGAAAGGAAAGCTCAAATATTATTAAGGCGTTTGTATAACTGCTTTAACCAATCTAGCAAAAGTATCTTTAACTTCGTCTGCGGTTTCGGTAACCTCAGTATGCGAAAGTTTTTGTGTGGTTATTCCAGCAGCAAAATTTGTTATAAAGAAAGTGGAACATTTCCAGCCTAAGATACGATTTGGATTAAGATCATTTTAGCTTAATTTAAAATGTTATTTCATTCAACCTTGTAAAGGCTTATAATAAACAATGAAGAAAATTGGAAGAGATCAATCAACAAGATTGACAAACCTTTTTAACGAATTTTTTAACAGTGAAAAATCTGCGGGATAGATTTTATTGTTTTGCAGTGCTGTTTCAATTGTACTTGCAAATACTTTTTTAGGTAATAGCTATATCCATTTTTGGCATACAGATGTTTTTTCTAAACCACTAGAATTTTGGGTAAATGATGGGTTGATGACAATATTTTTTCTTCTCGTTGGTCTTGAGATTGAAAGAGAAATTTATATTGGTGAACTATCAGATATTAAGAAATCATCATTACCTGTTTTTGCTGCCTTAGGTGGAATGGTACTGCCCGCACTGATACATTTTATATTTAATCAGGGCACTGAATTTCAAAAAGGTTTTGGAATACCGATGGCAACAGATATTGCATTTTCATTAGCAATACTTTCGTTATTAGGCAGCAGAGTGCCGGCAACTTTAAAAGTATTTTTAACTGCTTTAGCTATCATCGATGATCTTGGTGCTATACTAATCATTGCAATATTCTATTCCACAAGTTTTTCTCTCATATATTTTGGTTTAGCTGTTTTAGTTTTTGGATTGATGATTGCCTTAAACAAAGCAAAGTTTTATAAAATATGGGTGTATTTAATCCTTGGTGGTGTCTTGTGGATATGCCTATATCAAACAGGAATTCATCCAACAATAACAGGTGTGCTTCTAGCATTTGCAATTCCATTTGGCAGTGGTGATGAAAATTCCCCATCATATAATTCGCAGCACCAAATTACATAAGATAGTTGCGTACTTTATACTTCCAATCTTTGCTTTAGCAAATACTGCGATTTTAATTCCTGTTTCTTTTACAGAATCTATTTTCAATACAAACAGTTATGGAATTATACTTGGATCAATATTTGGTAAGCCATTAGGCATATTTATTTTTTCTCTGATTAGTGTAGCTCTTGGTTTAAGTACTATTCCTGATGAAATAAATAAGAAACATTTATTTGGAGTTGGACTGCTGGCTGGAATAGGATTTACAATGTCGATTTTTATTACACTTTTAGCTTTTAGTGAAAGCATTACTATTGTTAGTTCAAAAATTTCAGTTCTTATTGCATCATTGTCATCAGGTTTATTAGGATATATATGGTTGTATTTTACACTTCCTAAAAAAGATATTTGACCGATGTCTAGATAAAATAAACCCCGATATTTTTTACATCAGGGTTTTATTTACTTGAGAATTGTGATTAAAAAACACCAAATATTTTTAATGCAATCATAATGCCTGAAACAATTAAAGTGCCTAACATCATCTTCAATTCCCAAGTCAAATTATTAGCTTCTTTATTTTCTGTGTCTATTCCCAGTTGTTTTTTCTGCTTATCCATTTTAGACTCTCTTCTGATAAAATTAATTAATAAAATGATTTCTGACTTACTGACACTTTTATGTGCAAAGAGTCTGTAATAGAATCACTTAAAATTTGTTTTACAATTATTGGCTATCAGGAGAAAAAAGGAGGAGCTCTATCGTTGTGTTTTTGGAAGAAATTTGAGGAATAAAATATTTTTTGTTCTTCGAACGAAATGATGCAGACAGGAGGTCTACCCATTTGTCTTTTATCAGTGAGAAAAAGAAGGATGAGTAAGATTTAGATGCCTTAGTTGACCAATTTGCTTTCGTGTATTCAGTTTTTGATTCTTTGCTAGGCGGAAATGGTAATCCTTTACTAACTGTAGTCTTTTCTAATTTAATGTATTTTTCATTGAGCAAAGAAAAGCCAGCAAAGCAAAAAACTAAAAATGGTAGTAGCAGTATTTTAGATTTAAATCGCATTTAATTAAACTTACGAAAAAATAATTTTAAATATTATTCAAGACAAAAAAACTCTATCTAATAAAAAATTTTATTTGGAATAAATAATCAATAAAATCCTGACACCGAAGCATCAGGGTTATAATATTTTGGTTAATTAATTCTTTAATTAAAACACTCCACCCAATATTAATTTTAAAAGTATAACTCCCAGCACTAACGAAATCATTAAAGTTATTATATTCCAGGAAAATCTTCCAACTTCTTTTTTTTCTTCTTCATTCGCTGATTTATTTTGTGAATTGTTCATTTTTTCTCCTTTAATTAAATCAATAATTTGCTTAAGGAATAATTATACAACAAGAAACGAAAGCAGTGTTTATAAAACAGAGCAGTCAACTCTTTAAGTAAATATTATTCCTTTTATATATAGAATGCAATATTAGGAGAAGTTAGGAGGTGCTCTGCCGCTGTAATTATGTAAATAGCTGGATGAGTAAAATATTTTTTGTTCATTGTTAAAAATTGTAACGACATTAGGTCTTTCAATTTTATTTTTTGTTAACGAACAAATAAAAGTAGAAAATGATTTAGAAACTTTATTGGACCAATCTGGTTTAGCCCATTCGGTTTTAGGTACTTGTTTAAAAGGGAAAGGAAATGTTTTAGAAAAAGTAGTTTTGTTTGGTTCAAATGGTTTTTCAATAATTATTGAACCGAGAGTAAACAGGAAAACTATCAAAGGCAGTATAAATATTTTATAATTAGTTTTCATCTACTCTAAAATTTAAGCTTATTAAATGAATAAATAAACATATAAACACATTATGACAAACATTGCTTTTCTCTTTAAATATCATCTTTGTGTTCCGCTGCCCAAATAGAAATGTATTTATTGAAGATATTTGATTTAGAAATAAAACCGACATATTTATCATTTTTTGTAACCGCCAGATTCCAGGTTTTTTCTTTCTCAAATATTTCGATAACATTATTTATATCTGTAGAAACATCAACCGATTTGAAGTTAGTATTCATAATCTCATAAATTAAAATAATATCATATACTTCAGTATTTAACATTACTTCTCTTATGTCGTCTAAAGTTATAATGCCAACTAATTTCTTTCCATCATCAATAACAGGAAAAATATTTCTTTTAGTTAGTGGTATTTTTAAGATTAATTCACCTAATGTTAAATTAGGTTTTATTGTTTGGAAGCCAGTTTCAACTAAATCAGCCACGGTTGTTTGATGAGCAAAGTATTTTTCTTTCTCTGATCTGAATTTAATTCCTTTTTTGGCAAGGGAAGAAGTGTATATAGAATCAGGTTGGAAATATTTAGATATAAAAAATGATATTGCTGTCACAATCATAAGGGGGACAATTAGCATATATCCACCGGTTATTTCGGCAATTAAAAATATTCCTGTTAAAGGAGCGTGTAAAACTCCGCTTAAAATACCTGCCATTCCAACAACCAAAAAGTTAGCCTGGTTAAGATGTGTAATACCTGAATAATTTGTGAGTTTTGCTAAGAAAAATCCTGTAATAGCTCCGGTGAATAATGAAGGAGCTATAATACCACCATTACCACCAGATTCCAGTGTAATAGCTGTTGCAATCATCTTAAATATTATTATTAGCGCTAATAATATAATCAGACTTAGCTCTTCATTATTTATTAAACCAAAAAGGACACTACTTGTAATGGGAGTGTTCTGATTATTTAGTAATTGAACAATTGTTGAATAGCCTTCTCCATATATCGAAGGAAAAAAAAATATAATTGAACATAAAATAATTCCGCCGAGTATTGCTTTTACAAATTTGTGGTTGATCTTTTTAAACCAATCTTCAATTAAAAAATTTATTCTAATTATATAGAGAGATATTAAACCGCAAAGAATACCAAGTAATATATAATAGGGTATAGCATATAAATGCCAGCCTTCCGTAACCAAATAAAATAACTGACCAGTATATAAAAATTTAGAAAGCACAGCAGATGAAGCTGAGGCTATAAGCAGTGGAATAAATGCTCCGATAGTAATTTCAGGGAGTAACACTTCTACCGCAAAGATAACACCTGCTATAGGACTATTGAATATTGCTGAAATACCTGCAGCAGAACCACAAGCTAATAGAAGAGTTCGTGCATGATAATTTAGTTTCAAGTCATTAGCCACATTTGAGCCAATTGAAGAACCAATTAAAACAATTGGAGCTTCAAGACCTGCAGAACCACCCAATCCAACCGTAACTCCGCTTGTAAGCATATGAGAAATTATTTTTCTTCTTGGAACATTAGAGCCTTTTCTAGTAATTATATAAATAAGGTTACTCAGACCACGGGTAAATTTATCTTTATAAAAGATATTAATTATTAATACGGATAGTAAAATTCCAATTAGGGGAGTAAATGCTATTATAGGGTTTAATTCTAAATAACCAAATAAAATTTTTGGTTCAGTCTGGAAAAAATGCACGAGGTTTTTCAAGAATACTGCTGCAAGTCCTGAAAATATTCCAACGATTAAACTTGCCCCAAGTAGAAAAGTTTTATTCCCAACTTTATTTTTTAATGTTTTGATCAAGGCTTTTGAGCTATACTTAAAGTTAACTCTTATATATTTAAATGATAGTTTCAATATAAGTTTTTGTATTTAAAATGTTTTATGATCAATTAGTATGAGAATATTAATTAAATCTATTAAGATAATTTTATAACTGCTTTAACGAGTCTTGCAAAAGTATCTTTAACCCGGTTCGCGGTTTCTGTTACTTCGGCATGTAATAGTTTTTGGTCGGATATTCCTGCGGCAAAATTTGTAATGCAGGATATTGCTGCTGTTTTCATTCCAAGATAGGATGAATATACGGCTTCGTGAACTGTGGACATTCCTACTGCATCTGCACCGTACTTTGCAAAGAATCTTATCTCGGCAGGAGTTTCGTAAGTTGGTCCCTTCGTGTACCAGTATATGCCTTCTTTAATATTTATCTTCTCATCCGATGCAGATTTTCTGATGATGTTATTAAATTCAGGATCGGGAAGATTTACAAAATTATCTTTACCATTTTGATTTGTAAGTCCGATTAAATCAGTTAATTCTTTTTTTATTAAGATTCCGTTAAATGAAGTTGTTAACATCAAATCACCAGGAGCAAAATTTTTATTTATTCCGCCGGCTGCGTTTGTAAGCAAAAGATTTTTTGCACCAAGTTTATGAGATATAAAAACAGGAATTATACATTCATTAATATTGTATCCTTCATAAAAATGTACTCTGCCTTGAAATAGAATAACTTTTTTATTTTCATACGCAGCAAAATGTATTTTACCTTTGTGGCCAACAACTGTAGAAACAGGATAACTGGGAATATCAGAAGTAGAAATTGATTTTATAATTTGAAGTTGATCAGCAAAATCTCCAAGTCCGCTGCCAAGAATAATTGATAACTCCGGTTCGAAAGGTGATTCTGATTTTAGAAAATCAATGAGAGTTTTATATTTAAAATTTAGATCAACCATTAAAAAGCAAAGAATAATCCGCCCAGAGTTGCTGTCAATAATGTAGTTAACGTTCCGCCGATAACTGCTTTAATTCCAAGTGCGGCAATATCAGATTTTCTGTTTGGTGCAAGTGGTCCAAGTCCGCCGATTTGAATAGCAATAGAAGAAAAATTTGCAAATCCGCATAAAGCGTAAGTTATCATTAAAATAGTTTTTTCATTTACAAGTTTACCAGCCTGCACAAGATTGCTCATATCAGAATAAGCAACAAATTCGTTTAAAACTATTTTTGTTCCAAGTAAACTGCCAAAAGTTAAAGCATCCTGCCACGGAACACCGATACCATAAGCAACTAATTGTAAAACCAATCCAATCAATAATTGAAAACTTAATGGTTGTCCAAATTTCAAAATCAAATAAGAATTAAAACCAGTTAAATCGCCAAGACCATTTAATAAATAATTTATCAAAGCAATAAATGCAATAAATGCGATCAACATTGCACCAACATTAAGTGCTAATTGTAATCCATCACTTGCACCATTTGCTGCAGCTTCAATTACATTGCTGGAGTTTCTTTCTATTTCAACTTTAACAGAACCTTTGGTTTCCGATTCAGTTGTTTCAGGTATTAGTATTTTACCGATCATCATTGCACCAGGTGCAGCCATAAAACTTGCACCGAGTAATTGAGTTGCAAACATTTGTTGAGCCTGAATTAATGGGACACTGTGTGCAGCTGCATAAGCACTTCCAAGCATCTGGATGTATGCAGCCATAACTCCGCCGGCAATCGTGGCCATTCCACCAATCATTATCGTTAGCAATTCGCTTTGTGTCATTCCTTTTATAAAAGGTTTTATCATAAGCGGAGCTTCGGTTTGTCCAACAAAAATATTTGCTGTGCATGATAAAGATTCAGCACCGCTTGTACCCATAACTTTTGCCATTACCCAGGCCATACCCTGAACAATTTTTTGCATTACTCCAAGATAGTACAAAACAGACATCAAGCTTGCGAAGAAAATTATTGTTGGTAAAACCTGGAATGCAAAGAAGAAGCCTAGATTTCCTTCATTACCGGGGGCCAATGCAAGGTTACCAAAAACAAATTTGGCACCTTCGGTGGTAAAGTTTAATATCAATACAAATACATAACTAACGGAATTAAAAAAATCTTTTGGCCAGGCAAGCGGCGCGAAGTATGAGCGAAGCGAATCACCTCTGAGAATGAGAATTGCAAAAAATATTTGTAGTGCAAATCCGGATAAAACCAACCGCCAATTAATTTTCTTTTTGTTGTTAGAAATAAGAAAAGCAATTCCTATTATCAATGCTAAACCAAAAATTCCACGAATGAAAGATTCTAAATTCATTAATGCTTCTCTTCAGTTGGAATATAATGACATTTGCGGCATCTTGCTTCATAAACATCTGCCGCACCAACAATTACTCTTTCTGATGACATTGTTTTTCTTTGTGTTCTGTCGGCAGGATTTCCGCAAACCATACAAATTGCTAAGGATTTTGTAATGTATTCTGCTACAGATAATAATTGCGGCATTGGTTCAAATGGAATTCCACGATAATCCATATCCAACCCGGCAACAAGAACCCGCTTACCCTCATCAGCAAGCTGATTGCATACGTTTACGAGATTATTTGAAAAAAATTGTGCCTCATCTATTCCTACAACCTGAGCATCTTCAATTAAATCTAAAATCTCACTTGCATCTTTAATTAATATAGAAGGAAGTGATTGCTCGCTGTGAGAAACAATAGAATTGTGGGAATATCTCGTATCAATAATAGGCTTGAAGATTACCACTTTTTGTTTTGCAATTTTTGCGCGGCGTAACCTTCTGATTAATTCTTCTGTCTTACCGCTGAACATACAACCCGTTATTACTTCTATCCAGCCGGTTTCTTTAGGCACTGCGTGTGGAGTTGGTTCCATATTTATTTTTTTAAATCCTTATCCCCAAAAGCAAAGGGAAGTAATTCTGATGTTTTAAAAATTTTATATTCTTCTTTACTATTTGTGCAGATAATGTCAATCTCGCCGCAAAGGTCATAAATTATTTGTCTGCAAGCACCACAGGGAGAAATATAATCGGGAGAATCGCTCGCAATTGCAATTGCCTTAAATTTTCTTTCACCCTCAGAAATAGCTTTGAAGATTGCTGTACGCTCGGCACAAATAGATAAACCGAATGTACTGTTTTCAACATTACAACCTAAATATATTTTATTATTTTTGGTTAAAAGTGCAGCCCCAACTCGAAAGTTGGAGTAAGGAGAAAGCGCATTTTTTTTTGCTTCAACCGCTTTATGTGCAAGTGTTTTATAATTCATAATTCTACAGCGAAAAATATTCTTTAAATTGTTTAATCACAATGGCACACAGATTAAACGGATTTAACTGATTGGCACTGATCAAGTCAATATTTTTTTAATACAAAATAAAAAGTTGGAGTAAAGAATTTATTTATGAATCCAATTTTATCATTTACAATTTTATTTAATATCCCATCCAATTTCACATACTTGCAAAAGTCAATAAGTTTAAGATGAAAATTACCCCACACAATTCCTTTGTTGCCGTTAAATAATTCGTGTACAGAAAATTTTGTATAAAGTAAAATTCCAAAATCTTTTTGAAACAGATTTACTAATTCAGATAAAGAAAAAAGCTGGGCAATATCGGAACGGTTATAATCATCTTTACGAAAATATTTTAGAATGTATCTTTTAATTGATTTACGCTGGAGGATTGAAACTACTGGCAATCCAAAATGCGGATCGCTTAAGATGTTAAAGATTGAGAACTTATTTGGTGTGCTTAAATAAATGCTGCCATTCGTTTTTAATACTCTTTTTACTTCGGTATAAAAATCTGTTATCTCTGTAAGATGTTCAATCACATCCTGAATAATTATCAAATCAAAAGAATAGTTTGCAAAAGGAAGTTGCAGTGCGCTTCCGTTTACCCGTGTTAAATATTTTGGCAATTGTTTGTGTCATTTCGGACGAAGAGAGAAATCTTTCTTTATTAGTAGTGGAAGATTTCTCAGTCAGGCAGGAACCTTCCTTCGAAATGACAGAAATGTATTGTCGTTTCAGTCGAACTAAACTTAAATCAAAACTTACAACAAAATTATTTTCCGAAAAAACTGTTGTTGTTCCGCCTTCACCTGAACCTAAATCCAAAATGGATAAATTTATTGTTTCAGTGTTCTTATTAATTAATGAATGAACAAATTTTCCCCGTTCAATTGAAAGTCCTCTTGCTCGCTTCCATCTTACATAGTTAGGATGAGTTTCATTAAGCCAGGTTGGGTCTTGGTTTTTTACTTCCACTCGGTTTTTCCGGAAAGAGAATTGAAAAAATTCAGCACAACAAAGACTTCAAAAATCAATTGAAGATAAATGATTTCATAAAATTTAAATGAATGCCCAAGTTCCTGTTGAAATTTTGTTACTATAAAGAAATCATAAAAAAGTTTAACAGCAAATGGCAAAGCCAAAATCGGAGAGATGAAGATCAACAAAACAGATAAGAGTGAAATTAAATTTACTATATGCCAAAATCCAAGAAACAATTTTTGTTTAAGCAAATAATGAAATGATGTCTGTAAATGTCTTTTCTTCTGCTGGAAATATTCCTTAAAACTTTTTGGTGCGGAAGAAAAAACAAAAGCATCAGGTTCGATTACAGTTCCAATCAGCATTTTATTTTTTACTGCTTCACGTAAAAGTAAATCATCATCACCGGAAAGAGTTTCTGTTGTGTTTGTATATCCACCAATTCTTTCAAACGATGTTTTTCTAAATGCAAAACTTCTTGCTGCTGCAGAGTATGGGATATTTAATCCAACAGCGGCAATTGTTAAATATGTATTTCTCAAATTTTCAAATGCAGATAATTTTTCTACTAACTTTACACCGGATTCAATCGGGGCGGCACCAAAAATAAAATCATATCCATATTCTAAACCACCAGCCATTGCTTTTAACCAGTTAGTTTGCGGTTTACAATCGGCATCAGTAATTATAATAAAATCATTATGTGCATTGTTAATGCCAATGCTTAAAGCACCTTTCTTTCCCTCTATCTCTTTCTTATCAGCCCTAATCAAAACAAAATTATTTTTATCTGAAATTCTTGATTGAATTAGTTCAGCGGTTTTATCAGTTGAATTATCATCAACTATTATCACTTCAAAATTCTCGTTTGGATAATCTAATTGCTCGATAGAATCAATAAGTGAATTAATATTTGTCTCTTCGTTTTTTGTAGCGATGATGATAGATAACTTGGATGTAGAATTATTAATGTTCTTTACCCGGCTCTCATATTTATACCCCTTATAAACTACAATTGCTAAAAGAAGAAATGCAAATAATAATATGTATGATAAATAAATGATTTCCATTTACTAATAAATATCCTTTGTCATTAAGCTAGAATAATTTTATGATTTGTAATGAAGGACTTTTTCAATACTATCCTTCGGACAATTTTTTATCTAAGCAGCAGCATCTTTTTTGTTTCAACAAATACCAGCCCTTGCGGGGAACTGACTTTTAGTTGATAGAAATAAATTCCACTGGTAAGACTTTGATGATTCAAATTTCCGTCAAACTCAACATCATAATTTCCCGGTGATTGTTCTTCATTCACCAGGGTTGAAACTTCATTTCCAAGTATATCATAAAGTTTTAGGGAAATAAACCTCTCCCTATTTCCCTCTCCTTGGTAAGGAGAGGGATTTAAGGGTGAGGTCGGGATTGTGTACTTAATTTTAGTACCCGGATTAAATGGGTTAGGATAATTCTGAAACAAATAAACCGTTGATGGGATAATTTATCGTTACCAATAACAGAGATATAGTTAGATTTATATTTTAAAATAACTCCACTATCACCAACAGCAAAACCATGCAAAGAATCCGTAAAAACTAGATCATAAATAACAGTAGTATCATAAGAACTGATATCGTACCAGGTTTTACCTAAATTTTCAGATATAATAAACTTGCGTTCTGATCCTAAACATGCCCATGCTTCATTCTTATTCCTAAATGATAAACCTGTTGCGGTGCCTAAAAAACCTGGTAATTCGTAAATCCAATTATCTCCGCCATCTGAAGTCCGGGCAACAGCTGTTCCATATTCAAAATCGCCGCCAACACCAATTATATTTAATGAGTCAACAAAATATAAATCACGCAGAGGTTCAAAACCCATAGATTTAGAAGACCAGGTTATGCCGGCGTCTATTGTTTTCCAGATAACACCAATAAGATCATGCTTTCCACCACAAGCAAAGCCATATTGTTTTGATGAGAAAACTATCTTGAGTACCGGTAAACTTGAAAAATCACTGCTTCAAACTGAGGGGTATTCCAGGTAAGACCTCCATCAGTAGTACTAAAGAAAGCTTGGATGGACCACCCGCTACCCAGCCATTTAATGAATCGAGAAAATATACTGTGTGGAAAAATTTATTTTCAATATTAAAAAATTCTTTTTCCCAAACTTCACCACCGTTGGTGGTTCTTATTATATAAGATCCAGCGATTGTATCAAACCTTGTAGACACAGCCCAGCCAAGACTATGATTTAGGAAAAAAATATCCTGAATTAGATTTGACACTCCTGAATTTTGAATTTCCCAAATCACTCCACCGTTTGAAGTATGAATAATTAATCCTGAATCCCCGGCAGCCCAGCAATTAAGACTATCAATACAAAATAATTTTTCTAATTTAAGAGATGTTGGTGAATCCAATTTTATCCATTCTCCCTGTGGAAGTATATGAATGGATATGGTGAGAACTAAAACAATATAGAAAAAAGAATTTATTCATATTAGAATCAATTGAAAAATATAAGTTAGTTCCTTAAATCGAAGTATATTTCTAAAATAAAAAGAAAAGGTGCAAAAAGATAATAGACAATGGCATTAAATAAGTAACGGAAACTTCTTGCTATTTATTTTCATTTACAAAAGTACTTAAATCAAATCAAAATCAAGTTTTATAAATAATCTTTAGAAAATAAATAGCAGTTTAATATTTGATAACTCTTGCAAATTGAAAATAAATAACACATTTTAAAATCACTATAATTGAGTTATAATATTAGACTAACCGATCGTATTTATATTTTTCCTTTTTAATTGGATCAATTTGTCTAAAAATCGTTGTCACATCAGCAAGCTATTTTAGACCAATAAAAGTTTTTTGTAATAGTTCAGTATTTTTTATCTACAAATGAAAGGAATCACCTAATGGTAAATTTATTATACCGATGGACATTGATTACTGCGGTCATCTTATTTCCTAATTTAGTATTAGCACAAAGCCAGGTAATGTCTAACCCTGTGGTTATACAGCCAATTAAAATGGGTATTTCACAACCAGTACGGGATTTACCATTAACATCTCCTAACATAATTGTAAATTGGAAAGATGGTATTATACCTTTAAGATCCCCATTTAAAAATGAGGTTATTGAAGTTAAAGAGGATGGCTCATTAAATAATTTTAATGCTCCATCAGGTATTTCTTCCATTACTCAAAATTTTGATGGAGTTGAAGCCAAAGGATATGCACCTCCTGATCCCAGTGGAGATGTGGGTCCAAATCATTATGTTCAAATGGTTAATGTGCGAACCCAGATTTGGGATAAAAACGGAAATTCTCTCGCTGGTCCTTTTGACAATAGTGATTTTTGGTTAGGTTTACCGGGTCCATGGGACCAATCGAATGATGGTGACCCAATTGTTTTATATGATGAAATAGCCGACAGATGGCTGGTTAGTCAGTTTGCTCTGCCAAACTATCCTAACGGACCGTTTTATATGTTAGTTGCTGTTTCTACTACTCCAGATCCAACAGGAACGTATTATCAATATGCTTATACATATCCTGATATGCCGGATTACCCTAAATTTGGCGTTTGGTCTGATGGATATTACATGTCTGCAAACGTATTTGCTTCAGGTACCGGAAATTATCTTGGCACTTATGCCACAGTTTTTGATAGGAATACAATGTTAGCAGGTGGTGTGGCTACAATGCAATCATTTAGCTTGCCAACTACTACCTGGGCATTTTTACCTTCAGACTGTGATGGAGCTCTTCCTCCTGTTGGTGCTCCAAACTATTTTCTTTCTACTTACGATGGAATTGGGGGAAACACTAATCTTGATATTTATCAATTTCATGTAGATTGGGCGATCCCGGCTAACTCAACTTTTACAGGACCATTACTTTTAACGACCCCATTATTTAGTGAACCGGGTGCTATTCCTCAGTTAGGTACAACAACCACATTGGACAATCTTGCAGATAGACCGATGAACCGTTTACAATATAGAAATTTTGGTGATCACGAGGCAATGGTTGTTTGTCAGACTGTGAATGCAGGTGCGGGTAGGGCGGGAATTCGTTGGTGGGAATTAAGAAAAACATCAAGTGACTGGAGTATCTACCAGGAAGGCACTCATGCTCTACCTGATTCGTTACATAGATGGATGGGAAGTATTGCAATGGATGAAAATGGAGATATGGCATTGGGATACTCTGCATCAAGTTCGGCAATTAATCCGGATATCAGATACACAGGAAGATTTGCCGCTGATCCGCTTGGCTTTATGACAATAGCTGAAACTGTTATTTACGCTGGGGCAGGTTCTCAAACTGGAGGTTTAACACGCTGGGGAGATTATACACAGATGGTGGCTGATCCAACAGCTTTAGGAACATTTTGGTACACAAATCAGTACATTCCTAGAGATGGAACATTTAATTGGAAAACGAGAATTGCAGCATTTTATTTTGAAGCTTCCTGTCCGGTTGGTTATCCAGAAAGTCCTTCACCTTCAGATGGCTCAAGTGATGTATCAATCAATCTTGCACAACTAACATGGCAAAATGGTGTTATTACAAATGATAATGAGCTTTATTTCGGGACTGATCCTACAAGTCTTCCATTGGTTCAATCAGGAAGTTTAGGGACTAGCTGGGACATCTCATCGCTTCCTTTAGAATACAATACGAATTATTACTGGTATGTTGTAGAAAATGGTGACTCTTGTAGTGTTACCGGACCTATATGGAACTTTAAAACTGAACCTGATACAGGATTAAATTTGTCCTGGGCTGATAATTTTGATTCCTATACAGCCGGTCAAATGTTAGCCTGCCAAAATCCTATTGATTGGACAACCTGGAGTATTTCACCATGCAATAAAACTGAAGATTCCAAAGTTTCCGATGTTCAAGCTTATAGCCCTCCTAACTCGTTCGTAGTAGTTCAGAACAATGATATAGTTCATCCACTCGGTGATTTAACTTATGGCAAATATTCAATAAGTTTTCGCACATATTTAGCAACCGATAAGACTGGTTATTTCAATACATTGTCTGGCTTTACCGGGGGTGCTTATGATTGGGCAATGGAATGTTTCTTCAACGCAGGTGGTCAAGGTAGCTTGAATGCAGGTGGAGAAGGTGTCGCTTCATTTACATTCCCTTATAATACATGGAATCTTGTTGAACTTATTGTTGATCTTGATAACGATCTTGCAGAATTTAAATTTAATGGGACATCAATCCATAGCTGGCCCTGGTCCTCAGGTGCTACCGGCAGTGGCGGTCAATTGCAATTAGCTGCTAATGATTTCTTCGGTGCAACCACTCTAGATCAAATGTATGTAGATGATTATGCATTTGTTGATCTGCATCTTGTTTCAGTTGAAAACACTCCATTGTTAGCAAATGATTTTGTTTTGTACCAGAACTATCCAAATCCATTTAACCCCAGCACAATGATTAAATACTCGGTTGCTAAAGAAGGGTTTGTAAATATTTCTGTATTCAATCTTCTTGGTGAAAAAGTTGCTACACTTGTAAATAGTGATATGAAAGCTGGCAGTTATGATGTTAACTTTAATGCTTCATCACTATCAAGCGGCGTTTACTTCTACTCAATAAATGCAGGCGACTTTAAAGCTGTTAAAAAAATGTTATTGATGAAATAAAGCCCCATCCCTAAATCCCTTCCCCTAAGGGAAAGGGACTTTATGCAAAAATTACAGGCGAGCCTTAGGGCTCGCCTTTTTTATTTTTATAAAGTATTAAGCGAGAAGTGAATTGATATAAAAAATGAAGCACGATTTAATTTATCCTGACCCTTGTAAATTGGAAATAAATATCACATTTTAAAACCGTTCGAATTTAGGTATATGTAGCAAACTAACCGATCGTATTTATATTTTTCCTTTTTAACTAGAGATGTTTTGTTTAAAAATTGTTGTCTCATCAGCAAGCCATTTAAACCAATAAATATTTTATAAAGTCCCGGTATTTTTATATGACAAATGAAAGGAATCTCTTATGACAGATTTACTATACAAATGGATATTGATTGCTTCTGTTTTCTTATTTTCCAATTTGATGTTAGCGCAAACCCAGGTAATATCTAACCCGGTGGTTGCACAGCCAATTAAGATTGGTATCTCACAACCTTTACGTGATTTGCCGGTAACATCCCAAACGTCAGTTGAAAATTGGGTAGATGGTATCATTCCTCTTAGAACACCATTAGAGAATACTGCATTTGAAAGTGAAATTAAAAAAGATGGATCTTTAAGTAATTATCTTGGCACATACAGTACTTCAGAGATTACACAAAATTTTGATGGAGTTGGAGCTAAAGGATACGCGCCACCTGATCCAAGTGGGGATGTTGGTCCAAATCATTACGTTCAAATGGTTAATGTGAGATCTCAGATATGGGATAAAAGCGGAAATAGTCTCGTCGGTCCCTTTGATAATATAAACTTCTGGTCAGGATTGATAGGTCCATGGAGTGAAACAAATGATGGAGACCCGATTGTTCTATATGATGAATCCGCTGATAGGTGGATGGTTAGTCAATTTGCTTTGCCCAACTATCCAAGCGGGCCATTCTATATATTAATTGCTGTTTCTACAACCCCTGACCCAACAGGAACATATTATCAATATGCTTATTTATTTCCTGATATGCCGGATTATCCTAAATTTGGTATTTGGTCTGATGGGTATTACATGTCTTCAAACGTTTTCGCTTCGAATTATCTTGGAACTTATGCAGCAGTTTTTGATAGAAATGAAATGTTAACCGGTGGTGTTGCAACAATGCAATATTTTAGTTTACCCAGTACTACATGGTCTTTTTTACCTTCAGACTGTGATGGGGCACTTCCCCCGGTTGGATCTCCTAATTATTTCTTAGCCACTTATACTCCTTATAATGCTGGTAACAGTGATCTTGACATTTATGAATTTCATGTAGATTGGACAACTCCGGCTAACTCAAGTTTTACAGGCCCATTACTTCTCTCTACACCCTTATTCAGTAGACCTGATGCTATTCCTCAACTTGGAACTGGAACAAAATTAGATAATCTTGCTGATAGACCCATGAACCGTTTACAATATAGAAATTTTGGCGATCACGAAGCAATGGTAGTTTGTCAAACTGTAAATGCCGGTTCGGGTGTGGCAGGAATTCGATGGTGGGAGATGCAAAAAACAACTGGTGACTGGAGTATCTACCAGGAAGGTACATATGCTCCTCCAGATGGTTTATACAGATGGATGGGAAGTATTGCACTTGATGATAGCAGCAACATAGCTCTTGGATATTCTGTTTCAAGTTCTACAATATATCCCGATATAAGATACACCGGAAGATTTGCCTCTGACCCTTTAGGTATGATGACAATTGTTGAAAACCTTATTTATGCTGGTGGAGGTTCTCAAACACAAGGACTTACAAGATGGGGAGATTATACCCAAATTTCTGTTGACCCAACAAACAAAGGTATTTTTTGGTACACAAATGAATATATTCCTACGGATGGGTCTTTTAATTGGAAGACAAGGATTGCTGCTTTTAAGTTTGATATTTCTTGTCCTGTAGGTTTTCCAGAAAATCCCGGTCCTGATGATGGCGCAAATGAAATATCAATTAATGTTCCGCAGATAACCTGGACTAATGGTACAGATGCAAATAAAACTTCACTTTATTTTGGAATTGATCCTGCAAATATGTCTCTTATACAAAGCGGCAGTTTATTTACTTCGTGGGATATTGCACCGCTGCCATTAGATTACTCAACTACTTACTATTGGAAGGTAGTTAATGAAAACGATACTTGTAGTTCTTCTGGTTCAATTTGGAGTTTTGTAACCGAACAGGATCCAAATATCTTTTGCTGGGAAGATAATTTTGAAAGTGGTTCAGGTAACTGGACAATTACTAATGATGGCGGAACCTGTGTATTTGAGGTTGTACCAATAACCCAAAACGGATACTCACTTCCACCAGCAGCTGCAGGAAGTGTTTTATCTGCTGATGCTGATTTTTGCGGGGATGGAACAACATTACTTTCAACCGCAACAATTACCGCTCCATTTGATTTTTCTACTTATGCCAATGTATTTATAGAGTTTGATAATGATTGGCAGGCTTATACTTCATCGGATTATAGTTACGTTCAAGTAAGTACTGATGGTACAAACTGGATAACCGTTAAAACATTTGATATTACAAATGTTCGAAGTACTCATGAAGTTATTAATATATCTTCAGTTGCGGCATTACAACCAACTGTTTATGTAAGATTAAAAACTGTACAACCAGGTTATGATTATTGGTGGGTTGTTGATAACTTTAAAGTTTGTGCTCTCGATGTTATACCGGTTGAACTTACTTCATTTTCAGCTAACGTTTCGGGCACCAGCGTTTACTTAAACTGGAAAACAGCTACTGAATTAAATAACAGTGGATTTGAAGTAGAAAGAAAATCCGAAAACGGCAATTATGTTAAGGTTGGATTTGTAGCAGGTTCCGGAACCACATCCGAAACAAAAGTATATTCTTATACAGAGAATAATCTTGCTGCCGGCAATTACACATATAGACTAAAGCAGGTTGATTTTAACGGATCATTTGAATACTCAAATGAAGTGAATTTAGGTGTTAATGCACCTCTTACTTATAATTTAGATCAGAATTATCCAAATCCTTTTAACCCGAGTACAGTGATTAAATACTCAGTTGCTAAAGATGGATTTGTAAACGTTTCAGTATTCAATCTTCTTGGTGAAAAAGTTGCTACACTTGTAAATAGTGATATGAAAGCTGGCAGTTATGATGTTAACTTTAATGCTTCATCACTATCAAGCGGCATTTACTTCTACTCAATAAATGCAGGTGATTTTAAGGCAGTTAAGAAAATGTTACTAATGAAGTGATTTATCACTTCATTAGTAATCCCTATGGGAATGTTGATGAAATAAATCTTCGTAGCTCAGGTTTTCAAACCTGAGCACTTGTTTTAGAAATGTTAATTCGCAGGACTGGAGTCCTGCGCTACGACAAAAATTAAAAGCGAGCTAAAAGGCTGGCCTTTTTACATATATAACAATAATTTAATTGCAACACTTATTGCTGCGAAGATATTAAAAATATTTTTTTCTGCTTGACATTGAACGAAGGATCAACTTATTTTAAAATGTAATCAAAAACATCTATTGTAGGTAGGCGGAAAAACAAACGCTCCGTTCACAATTCTTTTTTTAATTAACTTTTCTATTATACATTTCTAGCGAGGGGTCTATGCTAAAAAGTATTAGTTCAATTGTTAGTTTAGTCTTTGTTCGTTCACTTCACTTCACTTCTATTCTATTAACTGTTTTTATTAACCACTCGACTTTGGCACAAGTAGTAATTCAGGAAGAAGTTGTACTTGATACTCAACTTGAAGTAGAAAGCGTGTCATTGACAATGCCATTTTATGGGCAAGTTTCTGGTTGTGTAAATTGGGGAGCAATATGGAATGGTGGGTTAAAAGACGTAGTTATAACTGCGGGAAATCAAACGAAAACTATGGGGTTTGGATGTCTTGCTGGTTATGTCTATTGCACATGGTATATACAAAATGTACCACTTGATACAGATGTTGATATTACTGTTTATGGGAGTTGTGAAGACGGACAATTAATTGAAGCCGAAACACAGCTCATTTCGACTGGTACCAACGAATATAGTGTTGAATACTATGATATATGGGGTAATTGGACTTTGGCAACAACTGTTAAATTTACTGCAACTATACCGCCCGGGTGTAGTACTGCTTCTGATTGCGTAGAAGAAAATTATTTGCCTGAGGTTAAGCTTAACGAGGTACTAAACGGCTATGCAGGATATGATGTTTGTGATGATGAAATGAATCCTTTGGAGGCTGTTAAGCCGATATTTGGTGACCCTTTGTATGATTTTAAATTTAGTTCTTGTTATAATAGACAGTTTCAACACTGGTGGTTCAATTTAGATAATAATCATTCTTTTCTTATTAATTATATACGCGCAACCTGTGAGGAAAATGTACCAAGAGACAGAGAGTTAATTTATGATTGGCAGGATTTTCCCATAGATTATGGATGTGATAATATGATTCTCGATTTATTCAACAACATGAATTATGGAGGTGGGATTGCTCATTATTTGCTTGAAAGCATAATCGATCTTCACGAGCAAGAACACGTAAATGATATGCAGAATTTAATTGAGAAAAACCTCGATAAGTTCTATGATGAATTATTGACCGACCCCAAAGGATGCGAAGACTTTAGCAGTATTGAAGAGGTAGAATACTATTGGCAGGATAAACTAAATAGGTGTTTTGATGAGTATAAAACTAATATTCAAAATTCATTTCGTATGTATAGATTGGAATTTGGAAAAAATCGGGAGGATTATGAGTATGCTGTGCATGATCGCATTATAATTAAAAGTGCTATTTACAACCAGATTTATTTAGTATGCAATTTTTATGGTTGTATGTTTTAATAATAAAAGAGGGAAATAAAAATGAAAAATGTTTATCAAATAATTTTTATTCTTTTGATTTCAACAGTTCGTTTAATTTACTCACAAGTAGATCCTTTACTTGAACAATTAGATAATCCAGCAGTATGGGTTAGATCAAGTGCACTAAATCAGATAATCGATAAAAATCTAGTCCAATATGCCGAAGAATTGGAGCAGAGAATTTTTAACCAGCCGGAACCATATATGATTGATTTGTACCTTTGGGCTTTAAGAGAATTTAAATCTCCGAATCTATATAGTATAACCCAAAATTTTATAGAAGTAGCAGATAGTTTTATGATAATGAACCCACCAAAAGATCCTATGGAATCAAAAGTACTGGCAACAGAGATACTTTTTTCTTTTGGCGATTATAGTACTGCGAATTATGTCTTCGAAATTTTGGAGAGAGATCGCCCCAAAATAAATGGGTTAGCATTAGCATTATTAAAAGATATAATATTATATGTGCCTATATATGAACAACAAGCTAAATCTGAATTATTGAATATTGTTAATAATATTCCAACATCCTGTACTGGACTTGAGGATTATGATAGGTATGTTGCGATAAACACTCTAAGCCAGATTTATGGTTCCGAAGTACAAGGAAATGTTGTTGATTTATTTAGCAACGATCCATTTATGTCTGTAAGATCTAAATGTCTAAAAATCCTTTTTGATTTTAATTATGAAAACCTAAACCAATTGCTTATTGAAAGATTAATAGCAGATATAGATTGGCCACTAAGAATTGAAATAGCAGATTCATTACTTAAACATTTTGGCAAACCTTCAGATTTAAAATCAGTTATTGACTATCAGCCAACAGAACCAAATGAAATTGCTAAATCATCAATAGGATATTCTATACAAGATTTCATTCCACCCCGCCCCACAGTTACAACAGGAGAAATGATTGAAAATTTAATAGCTTATAACAATGAGTTATACCAGTATGGTTGGATAACAGATTCTTCAAACTACCTGGTCTATAAGGGCTACCTGGAAGCAATCCAATCATCATATGCTGCTCAGTCGCTTGTAGATATTTGTGCAAATTTAAATAGTCTGCTTACATTGGTAGAAAGCCAGCACGGTGGTCCTCTGTTAACAGGAGAAGGTTACAAGTTTCTATACTATCACGGTACATATATAAAAGAAAAGATAGAATCAGAATTAGGTTCCTGTAAAAAAGGGAAAAAATAAAATGGAAAACATAAAAATATTTATAACTTTTCTTATTCTTTTTGCATTACCCGTAAATGCTCAGAACATTTATAAAATTCCGGTTGGTTCAACTGATAATAAAATAACATTAAAAGTAACCAACCCGACAAATACAATAATGCAAAATGTGCAGGTAAATTTAATTTCATCACCTGAATGGATTAAGTTTAATAAAGAGACAGTGTTAATTGAAAAATTAGTAAGCGGTAATAGTGAAGATGTTTCATTTACTTTTAGTTCAAAAGAAACTTCAGAAATAAATGAGGAAGGAACAATTACATTTAGTATTCAAACAGTAAATGGTAAAAGCTGGCAAAAGCTGTTTAAAGTGCAAGCTGTTTTACCGGATAATTATGAGTTAATGCAAAACTATCCAAATCCATTTAACCCGACTACTACTATTAAGTTTTCTTTGCCAAAAGATAATTACGTAACTTTAAAAGTATTTAACATTCTTGGAGAAACAGTAAAAGTCCTTGTAGATGAAGAGAAGAAAGCCGGAATACACTATGTAGAATTTGATGCATCCTCACTTTCCAGTGGTGTTTACTTCTTTTCTATAGATGCAGGTGACTTTAAGGCAGTTAAGAAAATGTTACTAATGAAGTGATTTATCACTTCATTAGTAATCCCTATGGGAATGTTGATGAAATAAATCTTCGTAGCTCAGGTTTTCAAACCTGAGCACTTGTTTTAGAAATGTTAATTCGCAGGACTGGAGTCCTGCGCTACAATAAGAATTTAAAAAGCGAGTCTTAGGACTCGTTTTTTTGTTTAAAAATCTTCCTCCAGCAGCCAGCCTTCTGCTAAATCGGGAGATATATCTGAAATGAAACGTGAGGGTTTAGAGAGTGTAATTCCAGCTTCGCGATCATAGAGATTCATTGGATAGGTGACAAACAAATTATTTTTTGCACGGGTGGAAGCAACATACATTAAACGTCGTTCTTCTTCTAATGTTTCCAGGTTTTCAACAGAACGTGAAGAAGGGAAGTAACCTTCGACGGCGTGAATAATAAAAACCGAATGCCACTCCAATCCCTTTGCAGAATGAATTGTGGAAAGCGTTACATATTCCTCTTCTTTATCTGTTGCATCAACATCAACAACGCTCTCAACTATCGGTTCTATTGCCATATCTGAAAGTAAAGTATCAACGGAAGAATAATTCTCAACTATGTTCTGGAAGATATCTAAGTCTTTCTTTCGCTTATTCCAGTCATCATAATTTGCTTTGAAGAGATCATAATAATAATCATAAACTTTCTGCACCATTTCTGATGGAAGCAATTTCTTTTTCTGAAGTTCATACAGAAGATAAAACAACCGACCGAGATTGCGATGCTTAAATTCAGACTGCTGATCCGGTTCTGCTTTAATTGTAATTCTTGCGGTCGCAAGTTCATCCAGAATTCTTTGTGCTGTTTTTGGTCCAACACCTTCGTGAAGCAGTAAAACCCTGTACCAGCTTATAACATCTTTGGGATTGACTGTAATTCTTAAAAATGCCATTACATCTTTAACATGGGCAGTTTCAACAAACTTCATTCCACCAAACTTCTGGAAAGGAATATTAGCCTTCGCAAGTTCCAGTTCAAGATCAAACGAAAAGAAAGATGAACGAAACAAAACAGCAATATCTTTTAACGGAACGCCTTCTTCTCGGAGATCAAGAATTTTCTCAACTATAAATTTTGATTGAAGATTTTCTGTTGATGCCGCAACTATGTTTGGCAATTGCCCGCTTCCTCGTCTTGAGTAAAGATCTTTTTTATATTTTTCAACAGCAGCTTCGCTAATTCTATTTGCAAAATCCAGAATAGATTGCATGCTTCTGTAATTCTCTTCCAGCTTAATAACCTTAACATCATCAAAAAGTTTTGGGAATTCCATAATATTATGAAAATCGGCACCGCGGAAAGAATAAATAGCCTGCGAATCATCACCAACGACCATTACGTTTTTGCTGTATTGCGATAAACCCGTAACAATTTCTGCCTGTAAATGATTTGTATCCTGGTATTCATCAACCATTACAAATTTAATTTCCGATAAAAGTGCCTTTACGGCATTACCACCTTTGTGTAAAAACTCACGCAGGTAAACCAGCAGATCATCATAATCAAGAAGATTGTTTCTTCGTTTGTAGTCTGTAAATATTTTTTGTATTTCTAAAATCTTATCAAGCAATGGAATAAAATGTGGATAGTCGTTTTCAATTATCTCTTCAACTTTTTTTCCTGTATTAACACTTAAACTAAAAACTTTGTTAAGTGTTTGCTTGTTAGGAAATCTTTTTTCTTTTGTAATAAATCCATCCTGCGAACGGATAAGATTAATTACATCAGACGTATCTCCCTGATCTAAAATTGTAAAGGATGAATCAATTCCGATTGCCTTAGCATATTTTCTTAATGTAAGATTTGCAAACGAATGAAATGTTCCGCCACGAATTTTAGAACATCTGTCATCAAGCAGCATTGATGCACGTTTCATCATTTCATTTGCTGCTTTGCGTGTAAACGTCAAAAGCAAAATCGAATTTGGATCGTGTCCAAGTTCAATTAATCTTGCAACACGATAAACTAAAGTACGGGTTTTACCTGTTCCGGCGCCGGCAATAATTAAATAACATCCGTTAACAGCAGAAGCGGCTTCAAATTGTGAAGGATTCAATTCCTCGCGGTAATTAATTGTAAAACGGGCTTCGTCCGTTTGCTGAACTAAGCCCGTAGTACCAAGTCTCTTTAAAGTATATTTTTTCTGATTCATCTACGCAGTGCTTTTGGCTTTCCTAAAATTTCTGAGAAAAGAATATACTCTCTAACAGTAGAAGGATTTTTTAATTTACGATTAAAATCAGCTATAGCAGCTTTTTGCTTACGAGGACCAGCCAAAACTCTCTCAAACGCTTTTGCACTTGCTTCAATCTTTGGATCAACTATTTTTGTTTGCTTTTGTCTTACTGCCGCATTTATTCTATCAACAACTGTTTTATCATCATAAGTTGTTCTGGAACCTATTGGATTTTTATCCTCGACATTGCGCTGCATTCTTTTATCAACAACAAGATCAAGGTCTTTATCCTTTATTTCGTGAGATTGATAAACATCATACGGATCAACTTGTTTTGGTTTTTGCTGCTCAGGTATTTTTATTTCACCTTTAAAAAGATTTTCGAGTTCACGCAGAATGTCATATTCATCTTGCTTCTGGGAAACAGCTACGCGCTCAACATCGCTCTGCTGCTTTGGATAAGTAACCGGGTCTGGCGGCTTTGCCTTTGGCAAAGGAGTTTGCTTCGGCGGCTCTTTCTTTTAAAGAAAGAGCTTAAGAAGCTAATGATTATAATGCCGTAAATAAGATATTGAAATAAATCATCCATAAGGCTTCTCTATATTTCTTTTTTTATTATTCTTTTTATTCAATTCAGATTCGCCTTATGAATCAGTTTTCTTCTTCTCTTCAGGTTGTGCTATTGATGATCTCATTTCAGTATCGGCTTGTATGTTGCGAAGATTATAATAATCCATTACACCAAGCTTACCGTTTCTAAATGCGTCTGCAATAGCTCTGGGCACTTCTGATTC
Source organism: uncultured Ignavibacteriaceae bacterium (assembly GCA_963714775.1). Classification (GTDB taxonomy): domain Bacteria; phylum Bacteroidota; class Ignavibacteria; order Ignavibacteriales; family Ignavibacteriaceae; genus IGN3. Next base: position 25,633 of record CAVQQN010000059.1, on the reverse strand, counting down.
AGCTTCCACAACTTTGGCTTTCATCTTTGCAACTTCAGCAATGTTTTCCTGCTCGGTTGCAACTGCTGCTGCGCGTCTTTCTTCAGCTTTTGCGCGTGCAACTTTAAGATCAGCTTCTGCCTGGTCGGTTTGTAAAATTGCTCCGATGTTTTGACCGATATCAACATCAGCAATATCAATTGAAAGAATTTCAAATGCAGTTCCGCTGTCTAATCCTTTTGCTAAAACTGATTTTGAAATCTTGTCAGGATTTTCAAGAACTTCTTTGTGAGATTCGCTTGATCCAATTGTTGAAACAATTCCTTCACCGACTCTTGCAAGAATTGTAGCTTCGCCGGCACCACCAACCAATCTTTCTATATTAGCACGAACTGTTACTCTTGCCATTGCTTTTAACTGAATACCATCTTTTGCAACAGCGGAAACCATCGGTGTTTCAATTACTTTTGGAACAACAGACATTTTAACTGCTTCAAGAACATCTCTTCCTGCAAGATCAATTGCTGTTGCGCGTTCAAATGTTAATCCAAGATTTGCTTTATCTGCTGAGATTAAAGCGTTAATTACTTTTGTAACATTTCCTCCAGCAAGATAATGTGCTTCAAGCTTTGCCTGATCAACTGTTAATCCCGCTTTTGTAACTGTTATCATATTTCTAACAATTAAAACTGGCGGAACTTTTCTCAATCTCATTCCTATAAGATCTCTGACTATTTTTACCTTTACTCCTGAAAAGTAAGCTGTAATAAATAATCCAAGCGGAACGAAATAAAGAAAGAGAAATAAGAATAACACAACCGCAATAATTATTACGATTGATAATCCTGTTAATGCTTCCATCTATACTCCATAAATTATTTTAAATTAATTAATTAAATTTAATAAGCTACGTAATGAAAATTATCTGCCATTAAATGCGACCTATTGACCAATAGTAAGATTTTATGACAAGTATTTTATCAAAATTGCAGAATAATTTTTCCTTCTGAAGTCTGAAATTATAGAAAATATTAACCAAATGTACTGGCATCTGAATTGAATCATTAAAAGCTGGTTTTTAGTTGAATAGAATGAATATTGGAAATTATTAGATTTAGTCTTGGCTTGATATGGGACAGCACTTATTCTTATATTTCAATTGTGAAACGAAAATAGAGAAATTTTTGTTTCACTTATAATCAAATAAGGAGATATATGGACGGAAATTTCTCGGATAGATTGCAGGATGTGATTAGACTTAGTAGGGAAGAAGCTTTACGGCTTGGTCATGATTATATTGGAACAGAACATCTTCTGCTTGGAATTATTCGTGAAGGACAGGGAGTTGCTGTAAGAATTTTAAGAAATCTTGGATTGTGATCTTCATGAAACTTAAAAAAGCAATTGAGGATACAGTTAGAACTTCCGGCGGAACTTTAACAATTGGAAATATTCCGCTTACAAAACAGGCAGAAAAAGTTTTAAAGATTACCCAAATCGAATCTAAAATTTACAAAGCAGATGTTATCGGTACAGAACATCTTCTTCTTTCTCTCTTAAGAGATGAGGATAATATTGCAACACAGATATCTTCATCAGTTTAATGTTACTTATGATTCTGCACGATCAGAACTAAATTCAATGTTAAGTGCTAAGAATCCAAAAGATGCTCAGATCAAAAAGTTCCATCCTCCATGGATAAGAAAATGGATAAATCCAAAACTCCTGTACTGGATAATTTCGGAAGTGATTTAACAAAACTTGGACTTGAAGATAAACTTGATCCTGTTGTTGGCAGAGAAAAAGAAATTGAACGTGTTGCACAAATTCTTAGCAGGCGAAAAAAGAATAATCCTGTTCTTATTGGTGAACCCGGTGTTGGTAAAACAGCTATTGCTGAAGGTCTGGCTTTAAGAATCATACAAAAGAAAGTTCCTAGAACTTTACAGGATAAAAGAGTTGTAACTCTTGATCTTGCCGGACTTGTTGCTGGAACAAAATACCGCGGTCAGTTTGAAGAAAGAATGAAAGCTTTGATGAATGAACTTGAAAAAGCTGAGGATGTTATTCTTTTTATTGATGAACTTCATACTATAGTTGGTGCAGGCGGTGCTAGCGGTTCACTTGATGCGTCAAATATGTTTAAACCTGCTTTGGCGCGTGGTGATATTCAGTGTATCGGTGCAACAACTCTCGATGAATATAGAAAATATATTGAAACAGATGGTGCACTTGATAGAAGATTTCAGAAAGTTATGGTTGAACCGCCAAGTTACGATGAAACAATTCAGATTCTTGAATAATATTAAATTTAAATATGAAGAACATCATCATGTTAGATATTCCTCAGAAGCGATTGAAACTGCAGTTAAATTAAGCAATCGTTACATAACTGATCGTCATCTTCCCGATAAAGCAATTGATGTTATCGATGAAGCTGGTTCAAGAGTTCATATGGGTAACTTTGAAGTGCCTCAGGATGTTCTTGATCTGGAAGAAGAGATTGAAGCTGTAAAGAAAGATAAAGCACGCGTTGTTAAAATGCAGGATTATGAAGAAGCTGCTCGATTAAGAGATAAAGAAAGAAATCTTCTTTCCGATCTTGGATACTGCAAAACGTGAATGGGATACAAAGACAAAAGATATTGTGCACGATGTAAGTGAAGAGGATATTGCTACTGTTGTTGCTATGATGACAGGTATTCCTGTTAACAGAATTGCTCAAACTGAATCCGATAAATTATTAAAGATGGAAGATGCCTTAAAACAATCAATTGTCGGACAGGATGAAGCAGTATCATAAACTTACAAAAGCTATACGAAGAACAAGGGCAGGATTAAAAAATCCTAAACGCCCTATTGGAAGTTTTATTTTTCTTGGACCAACAGGAGTTGGTAAAACCGAACTATGTAAAGTTCTTGCAAAATATTTGTTTGACAGCGAAGACGCTTTGATAAGAATTGATATGAGCGAGTATATGGAAAAATTTTCCGTATCAAGATTAGTTGGAGCGCCTCCCGGATATGTTGGTTATGAAGAAGGTGGACAGTTAACTGAAAAAGTAAGAAGAAAACCTTATTCAGTTGTTCTTTTTGATGAAATAGAAAAAGCACATCCGGATATATTCAGTATACTGCTTCAGGTACTTGATGATGGAACTTTGACTGATAGTCTTGGGAAGAAAAGTTGATTTCAAAAATACTATTATCATTATGACATCGAATGTTGGGACTAAGGATATTAAAAACATAAGTAATTTTGGATTTGGCGGTGATGATAAAGGTGATAAATATGCCAGCTTAAAAAATACCGTTGAAGACGCAATGAAGAGATTGTTTAATCCGGAATTCTTAAACAGAATCGATGATACAATTGTTTTCAGAAATCTTGATAAAGAAGATATTTACAAGATTATTGATATAGAGATAAAAGATTTTCTTGCAAACATTAAAGAAAATAAATTAAGTCTTGTGCTTGATGAAAGCGCAAAGGAGTTTTTAGTTAACAAAGGCTTTGATGAAAAGTTTGGCGCACGCCCATTACGCAGAGCACTGCAAAAATACATTGAAGACCCGCTTGCTGAAGAAATTTTACGAGGCTCATTTAAAGAAGGAACAGTGATTATAACCAAGCATGTTGAGAATACTGAAGATTTAGTATTCTTTGATGAATCATTGGAACATCCCGATCCAAATGTTGAACCTGAAAAATCGGATACGGGTGGGAATTAATTCGTTATATTTTTCGTCCATTTATAAGCGCATTCTTTAGGATGCGCTTTTTTTTATGTATTTTTAAGTGTATTTATGAATAAAAGTTGGCAAACAATGAGTTTATTAAATAAAGATCAAATCAAGTCTTATCTTTCTAGAATATCCGGCTGGAGTTTTGAAAACGATTCGATATCCAAGCAGTTTCAGCTTAAAGATTTTATAGAGGCACTGTCTTTTGTAAATGCAGTTGGATTGGAATCAGAAAAGATGGATCATCATCCTGATATATTAATGTTTGCCTGGAATAAAGTTAAAATTATAATATCTACTCACAGTGCAGGTGGAGTGACTGAAAAAGATTTTTCTCTTGCACAAAAAATAGAGGAAAGAATAAAATGAGTACGCGGCTCGATGAACTTTTGGATAAGTATGATGAAAATCCCCTGAATTCGGATATCATCTACAGTATCGTTAAAGAATATTTAAAAAGTAATATGGATGATGAAGCCGAAGAATTTCTTAAAGATTTACTTAAGAAAGATCCAAAGTATGTTCAGGCTTACATTACTTATGGTAATCTTAAAGAAAATATTAATGAGATTAAAGATGCGGAATACTATTACCGCACAGGGTTAAGAATAGCAAAAGAATTAAACGACACAAAAGCAATAAGAGTTTTGGAGGATTATCTTGATGAACTTGAATAATGAAGATGTTATAAAAATATTTAAAAGTACCGGAGCATTATTAGAGGGACATTTCCTTTTAACTTCGGGAAGACACAGCAACCAGTATTTCCAATGTGCGAAAGTGCTTCAGTATCCGGAATATACTTCACAAATTTGTTCTTTGATAGCAAATTATTTTAAGGATTACGAAATCGATACTGTTATTGCCCCGGCAATGGGCGGGATGATTGTTGGATACGAAGTTGCACGTCAATTAAATAAACGATCAATATTTACCGAAAGAGAAAATAAAGAAATGACTTTGCGTCGTGGATTTTCTCTATCCAAAGGTGAAAAAGTTTTGGTTTGTGAAGACGTTGTTACAACAGGCGGATCAGTTTTTGAAGTAATTGAAATAGTTAAAAAATTTGGAGCGGATGTAGTAGGAGTAGGAAGCATTGTTGATCGCAGTAACGGCAAAGTAAATTTTGGCTATGAGTTTTTTCCATCATTAAGATTAAATGCAATTTCCTATCCGCCTGAAGATTGTGCGATTTGTAAGGAAGGGAAATTAGAATTAGTTAAACCGGGTTCAAGAAAAGTATTTTAATCATTGTCGTTAATAACATTCTTATAAATCCATATGTCACACTGAGCCTGTCGAAGTGTGACAATTAATTAACTGTCAGTCTTCGACAGGCTCAGACTGACAAATGTTGAATTATATTATATGAAGAACACTCTATTTGCAATTCTTTTATTTTCAAATTTTATTTTTTCACAAATAAAATTTGATCAGTACTTTGAAGATAAAACTTTAAGGTTAGATTATTATCACACAGGAAATTCATCTGAGGATACATATTCATTTGATGAATTGATTGAAGAACCATATTGGGGCGGATCAAAAACGAATCTTTTAGATAAGTTTGATTACGGCAAATATAAATTTGTTGTAAAGGATTTTGAATCAGGGAAAGAAATTTATTCGCGAACATATGCAACTCTATTTAGTGAGTGGCAAACAACTGATGAAGCAAAGCAAACAATAAAAAGTTTTAGTGAAACAATTGTTTTTCCCTATCCCAAAGACCAGGTAACTGTTGAATTTTGCTCAAGAGATAAAAAAAATGTTCTTCATAAAAAATTTGAATACGTTGTTAATCCAAATAGTTATTTTATAAAGACTGAAAGAACACTTGAGTATAAAAATTTTGAAGTATTAAATAGTGAAGATTCGGATAAAGCTGTGGATATAGTAATCATTCCAGATGGCTACACCAAAGATGAATTGGAGAAATTTAAGAAAGACTGCGAGAAGTTCGCAGTATATTTGTTGAATGCTTCACCTTACAAAGAAAATAAAGATAAATTTAACATTTGGGGAATTGAAGCTCCATCTAAGGAATCTGGGACAGATATTCCTGCAGAAAATATCTGGAAGAATACAATTGCTAATTCTCAGTTTTACATGTTTGATCTTGATAGATATTTAATGACAAGTGATAACAAAACTTTGCGTAATCTTGCGTCCAACGCACCTTACGACCAAATCTTTATTTTGGTAAATACAGGCAAGTACGGCGGCGGTGCAATTTATAATCACTATTCAGTTTGTGTTAGTGATAATTCTTACAGCGAATATATTTTTACACATGAATTTGGACACGGTTTTGCTGGACTTGGAGATGAATACTATACTTCTGATGTTGCATACAATGAGTTTTATCCTCTTGATGTTGAACCACTTGATCCTAATCTGACAACGCTTGTTAATTTTGAATCAAAGTGGAAAGATATGATTGATAGCAAGACTCCAATCCCAACCCCAGCCAACAAAGAGTTTGTAAATACCGTTGGTGTTTATGAAGGTGGCGGATATGTTGCACAAGGCGTTTATCGTCCTATGCAGGATTGTTCAATGAAATCAATTTCGGTTAATAATTTTTGCCCCGTGTGTAAACGTGCCATAAAACAAATGATAGATTTTTACAGCGAATAACTTATAAGGAAAATATTGAACCAAAAAAAACTACATAAAACTGTTGAAACAATAGCATCGCAAAAATTTACTTCTGATGAAGAGATGCTTACGACAGTCATTAATGAAATTGTTCATGATCAGACAATCGGGTTTACAGGCGGACGAATATGGAAACTTTATCCGGAAATAGAAGGATATCGTTTACTTTATCAAACGGGTAAAATGGAAAAGATTGAAAAGAATTTTTTGATTCGTGCTCTTGAATACCCGGTATTTGAACAACTTGCACAATCAAGAACGATACTTGGACATGAAACAATTGAAGCACTTAGAAAAAAAGGCATTTTTAAATATTCTGCTTCAGGTGTTGGGCATAAAACTAAAATACAAGGCAAACCTTTTTATGAATATGTTCTTGCGCTAAATTCGAAAAATATCGATGAAGAATTACGAGTAAACCTTAGTATTATTTCCACTGCTTTAACTTCTCAGATTAAGCAAAGACAAAGTTCTCATAGCGCAAATCAATTAAAAGCTGATATTGATAAAGCAAGAGAACTCCAAAAAAGTATTTTACCGGAACATGAATACAAATTTCATCATTTTGATATTTATGGAATCACACATCCTGCTGAAATTGTTGGTGGAGACTTTTTTGATTATCTAGATATCGGCGACAATAATGATAGAATTGGAGTTGCTATTGGTGATGCCGCAAGTAAAGGTGTTGCCGCTGCTGCCGAAGCTATGTATGTTTCCGGTGCGCTACGAATGGCTACAACTTTTGAGATCAAAATTTCTCTTATCCTAAAGCGTATGAATGAACTTGTGAGTAAAATTTTTGAAGATGATAAATTCACTTCATTATTTTACGGTGAGCTTTCAACTTATAAAAATGGATTATTCTTGTACGCTAATGCTGGGCATAATCCGCCTATGTTTTATAAAAGCTCAAAAAATAAAATCGAACTTCTTAACCCAACTGGACCGGTTTTAGGACCTGCACCACAATCAAAATATTTTGTTGAGAATATTAATATCTATCTAAATGATATTCTTGTTTTATATTCCGATGGAATTACTGAGGCTGCTAACACCAAGTTTGCATTTTACGGTGAACAAAGATTGATGATGATGATTAAGAAACTTAAAGACAAAACACCAAAAGAAATTGCACTTAATATTTTAGAAGATGTAATTAAATTTTCTAAAAATGGATCTTATACTGATGATAAAACACTTGTGGTAATAAAAAGAACATCTTAATACATAAGAAAGTAAATTTTATGTTACGCTCAATAGATCCCGCCAATAATCAAATTTTAAAAGATTATGATGAGATGAACGGAAAAGAAATTTCGGAAATCATTTCAAATGCTGATGAAGCATTTAATAACTGGAAGGAAACAGATTTTAAATTACGCTCTGAATTGATGAAAAATGCTGCAAAAGTTTTGCGGGAAAATTCAGAAGAGTATTCTTTCTTAATGACAACTGAAATGGGCAAACCTATTTTGCAATCAAGAGCCGAAGTGGAAAAATGCGCCTGGGTTTGTGATTATTATGCCGATAACGCCGAAAAGTTTTTAGCTGATGAAATTATAAAAACAGAAGCAGCAAAAAGTTTTGTTTCCTATCAACCGCTTGGAGTAATACTTGCAATTATGCCATGGAATTTTCCTTTCTGGCAGGTTTTTAGATTTGCAGCCCCAAATCTTATGGCAGGTAATGCAGGATTATTGAAGCACGCTTCAAATGTTTCCGGTTGTGCTTTAGCGATTGAAGATGTTTTTAGAAAAGCCGGATTTCCAGAAAATCTTTTCAGATCTCTGTTAGTTTTCTCAAAAAATGTTAAAGAAATAATTTCAAACGATAAAGTTCAAGCTGTAACATTAACAGGAAGCGTTACTGCAGGAAAATCGGTTGCTTCACTTGCGGGAAGTTTAATTAAGAAAACAGTTTTAGAATTAGGAGGTAGTGATCCTTATGTTATTCTTGAAAATGCTGATTTAGAAAAAGCTGCAAGGTCTTGTGTAACCTCTCGTTTAATAAATGCCGGGCAAAGTTGCATAGCCGCAAAGAGGTTTATTGTTATTGAAAGTGTTTATGATGAGTTTGAAAAGTTATATCTGGATTTTATGTCAAAGAAAAAAATGGGTGATCCGATGGATGAAAAAAATGATTTGGGTCCGCAGGCAAGTATGCAGCTTAGAGATGAATTACACGATCAGGTTTTGAGAAGCGTTAAGCAGGGTGCTGAATTAATTCTCGGTGGAGCAATTCCGGAAATAAACGGAGCTTATTATCCACCAACAGTTTTAAAAAATGTTAAACCCGGAATGGCAGCTTTTGATGAAGAACTATTTGGTCCTGTTGCAGCATTAATAAAGCAAAGGATGAAGATGATGCAATTGAACTTGCAAATAAAAGTATATTTGGATTAGGTGCAGCCGTATTTACAGAGGATTTGAAAAGGGGAGAATTAATTGCGAAAGAAAAACTTAATGCCGGGTGCTGCTTTGTAAATGATTTTGTAAAATCTGATCCTAGATTACCATTTGGTGGAATTAAAGAATCTGGTTATGGAAGGGAACTTTCCCCATTTGGAATAAAAGAATTTGTTAACATCAAAACGGTTTACGTCAAATAGAAGTATAGAAGAATATATAGATAATTGATTAGAAAAAAATAATAACTGAAAATTGTTAGTGTAATATATTACTTACTAACTCGATCAGATCTTTTTTCATAAATGGTTTTGATAAATAATGTGTGCAGCCTGATCTTAAAAATTCATCTTTCTCTCCAACCATCGCAAAAGCAGTTAATGCAACTATAGGGGTATTTTTGTAAACAGAAATTTTCTTAATTTTTATTGTGGTTTCTATCCCTGATAATCCATTACCAAGATTAATATCCATTAGAATTAATTTATAAGTTTTTTTATCAACCAGTTTTAGTGCTTCTTCTCCGGAATTAGCAAAATCAACTTTGCAGATATTATTTAAGAACAAGCGCGTTATTTCACGGCTTGTACTATCATCATCAACCATCAATATTTCCGGTAAAGTTGTTAATTTAAATTCCTTTTCAACTTCTTCATCCAGAATAATTTTGTCATCAATTTTGATTTTCTGCTCCTTATCATGATGCAACGGAAATAAAACTATAAAAGTAGAACCCTTTCCAAATTTACTTTCAACGTTTATTTCACCGGACATTAACTCTACAAACTTTTTTGTTATAGTTAAACCAAGACCAGTACCCTCAAATTGTCTACTTAAACCCTCACTGACTTGCCTGAACTCTTCAAATATTGTTTTTAAATTTTCTTTTTTGATCCCTATGCCAGTATCAATTACACTTAATGATGCATAATCAATATAATTTTTATTAACAATTTTAACTTCAACTGTAATTATACCTTTTTCGGTATACTTAATTGCATTACCAATAAGATTATTCAAAATCTGATACAACAATTGTTCATCAACCAAAACAAAAATATTTTGATCTAAACTTTTAACATTTAAAACCAATCCTTTTTTTGCTATAAGAGATTGGAAGAATTTAAGGTTTTCATCGAGAAAATCGTTAAGATTTATTTCAGTAAGATTCAATTCAAGTTTATTGGCTTCAAGTTTTGATAAATCAAGAACAGAATTTAGAGTTTCCATTAATTGTTTGCCGCTTGTAAAAATCATCTCTGCCATATCAGAAAGGTCAGGCTGATTTATTTCATTTCTTAAAATTTCTGCAAATCCTAAAATTCCAACCAAAGGAGTGCGGAGTTCATAACTGATATTGGTAAAAAAATTATTTTTTAATCTGGCTGCATACTCAGCTTTTTCTTTAGCTTCTTTCAATTCTGATTCCAGTAACTTAGCCTCTGTAATATCTACACTAACTCCTGCCAGGGCTATTGGTTTTCCTGCATCATCGGTAATCAATGAAGTTGAAAGATGAATTGGAAACTCTTCACCATTTTTTCTTTTGTTAATAAGTTCACCAGTCCAGCCTCCTGCTAATGTTTCCGGTAATATTTTTTTCATAATTGCCGGATCATTATTTCCTGATCTTACGTAGGTAATAGGCTTTCCAATTATTTCATTTTGTGAATATCCATAAACTCTACTGAAAGATCTGTTTACGAAGATTATTTTATCCCGCATATTTGTAATACAAACACACTCTGATACACTTTTAAGTGCCTGTGCGAGAATAATACTCTTCTCTTCTGCTAGTTTTCTATCAGTAATATCAGTTATAAAACCTTCAAGACAAACAACCTTTCCATTATCATCATAAATTGCTCTGCCTTTTTCCCAAACCCACTTTACCAATCCCTGCCAGGTTGTGATTCTATACAGTAAAGTAAATGGTTCATGATTATTTATTGCATTCTCTATGGTTTCATATATCAGCAATTGATCATTCTTGTGAATAAGATTACCATAACTTATAACCTTATCATTTATTAGCTCATCTTTTCTGTAGCCGGTTAATTGATAACAACCTTCACTCACAAATTCCATGGTCCAGTTGATATTATTGGCACATCTGTAAGCCATACCCGGCAAATTGCTCATCAGAGTTAAAAGTTCTCTCTTTTGCTCAGCGATTATTCTATAAGAATTTTTTCTTTCAGTAATATCTCTAACAATAGCTTGTATAAAAACTTCATTCTGAAATTCAATCTTCTTTAAACTTACGTCAGCATCAAATAAACTTCCATCAATTCTTTTATGCTTCCATTCATAAAACTGCGGCTCATCATTTAATGCTTTTAGGATTTTAGCATTTGCTTTAGTGATTGAGGAGTGCCCATCGGGTTGAAAAACAGGTGAGAAAAAGAAAAGATCTTTCCCAACGATTTTATCTTTTGTTGTTTTGAAAATCTCAGCAGTTTTTTCGTTGCAATCTACAATGGCATCACCAGTTACTAAAAAAATTGCATCATTAGCTGATTCATAAAGTGTTTTGTATTTCAATTCACTTTGTATGAGAGCTGAAAGGGCCTTCTGTTTTTCTGTTATATCCGTAAAAAATACAGCTATGGTGTTATCAGATAATTTCATTACAGAAAATTCATAGTAACCCTTAAAGTGAATATCTTCATACTTCAAGTTCTGGTTGAGTAGCGGTTTTCCAGTTTTAAGAACATTGATAAATTTGTCAATGGTATTTCCCAAAGCTAAAGCAGGGAAAATATCCTGAATTTTTTTTGAGATGAGAGCATAAACATCAATCTTAAGAATATGAATTGCGGACTGATTTGTACTTATAAGAATCAAATCACCATTTTCATCCATTCTGTAAACAAGTACTCCAAGTGGTGAAGCATCCAGCATATTCTGTAAACTCTGTGCAAGATCTTTTACGTTAGCCTCAGCATTTTTTTGATGGGTAATATTATCACAGACAAAAAATATTTGTTTTATATCATCATCTTCGGTGCCTGTATAGATAACTTCTCTTACCCAAAACTCTTGCTGATTCTTTCGCAGCATTTTCATTTCGTGGGAGGACTGCTTAACAGGATTTAAAAGAACATATTGAATTTGTTTATCAAGCCTTTGTTCTTCTTGAGGGATAAATAGTTTTGAAATATCAATTCCAATTAATTCATCAACTTCATAGCCCAGCTCTCTAGCCCCGTTTTTGTTAATAGACAGAATTATTTTGTTTAAAGATATTGTTATATGAATTAAAGGATGATTTTCAAACAGCAAGCTGTAATTGTTCTCAATTTCTTGTAATATCTTTCCCTGATTTTTTGAATCTCTTTTCTTTGAAGTGTCTTGAGCCTTCGACTTCATAAATATCTTGTCTAATTTTTTAAAAAGTTGAAGTAATTAAATATTCTGGTTAAAGATAAGAAGATTATCTTTTAAAATTTAATAAATAATCATTTTAATGATGAATAATTGTTAAAATTTTACATCAGACGTATCTTTACAGCACAAAAAATAATTATAGATAGAGTTCTTTTTGAAAAATTATAAACTAATAATTCAATATGACGGTACTGACTATGCCGGTTGGCAGATACAAAAGAATAATGACACAGTTCAACAACAAATTACTTTAGCACTTGAAATATTAACAAAAGAAAAAATAAATCTCATTGGTTCAGGACGCACCGATTCAGGTGTCCATGCAATCGGGCAGGTCGCAAATTTTCGTACAGAAAAGAATATTGATATTTACCGATTTAAACATTCACTAAATTCATTACTTCCATTTGATATTTCAATTTCAGTAATGGAAGAAGTTGATATAAATTTTCACGCAAGATTTGACGCTAAGAAAAGATCTTATTTTTATCTGATAAGCCAAACAAAATCTCCTTTCTATAAAAATTATTCACATTTTTATCATAAAAAAATAGACATAAAGAAACTGAATCAATTAAGTAAAAGTTTTATGGGTGAAAAAGACTTTACATCCTTTAGCAAAAAAACTCCTGAACAAGAAAGCAAAGATTGCATTGTTTATAGTGCTCAGTGGAGAACGAAGGGAGATATAACTTTTTTTTATATTCAAGCAAATAGGTATTTGCACGGAATGGTTAGAGCTATTACCGGTACATTGTTAAAGGCTCAAGAATTAAATTACTCTGATTCATTTATTGAAGAAATTATTGAATCACACAACCGGGATGAAGCTTACGATTCTGTCCCGGCTAACGGATTATTTTTATACAAAGTGGAGTATTGATTATGCTTAATCTAAAATCTAAAAAAGTTTTAATTACTGGTGGATCAAAAGGAATTGGTGCGGCTTGCGTTAAGTATTTTTGTTTGGCAGGTGCCTCTGTTGCATTTACATACAATTCAAGTTCGATATTGGCAGCAAAATTAGAAAGACGATGTTGTAAAATCTCACGCTGCAAAAGTTATAAGGTAGATATTGCTAACGAAAACGAAATTAAAACCTGTGTATCAACGATCATAAAAGATTTTGGAAAGATTGATATTCTTGTTAACAATGCGGGTATCTGGAAGGAAGCCAAAATTAATAGAATGAGTCTTGCTCAATGGGAAGAAACAATAAGAGTAAACTTGACTTCAATATTTTTAACGACCCGTTATGTTGTGCCTTCCATGAAATTAAAACGATATGGCAAAATAATAAATATCTCATCTACTGCCGGACAGCGGGGTGAAGCAAATTTTTCTCACTATGCAGCATCAAAAGGTGGAATGATTTCATTCACAAAGTCACTTGCATCAGAACTTGGTATTTATAACATAAACGTTAATAGTGTTGCTCCTGGTTGGGTGTTAACTGATATGTCTAAACATGTATTAACAAATAAAAAATTGTTAGAAGAGGAGTTAAAAAAAATTCCTCTCGGAAGAATTGCCACTGCAGATGATATTGCCGGTTCAGTATTATTTCTTGCATCTGATTTATCACGGCATATTACTGGGGAAATCTTAAATGTTAACGGCGGTTCTGTTTTGATTGGATGAAAAAGTATAAATGGAATTTATAGCTGGAATACATACAAAAATCATACACTTTCCGATAGCACTTCTGATGCTTTATCCGATTATTGAATTATTATACTATATAACCAGGAAAGAATTTTTCAATAAAGCTGCCTTTTTATTCTTAGCAATTGGTGTAATTGTAGCTTTTATTGCTGTGCTCTCAGGTAATCAGGCTTTTGAAATGATTACAGATTGGTCTGCAAAAAGCAGGAAAGTTTTTAATACGCATCAGGATTATGCGAATATAACAGTCTGGTATTTTACAGCTCTGTTAACACTAAGGTACTTTATCTTTAATAAGAAAAAACTTAATAGAACTTTGGTTGCAGTATTTGTTCTATTTGCTTTTATCGGAAGCTGTTTTGTATTTCAAACAGGATATTATGGCGGTAAGGTTGCTCATCGAACAGTGATTAGTTCAAAATTAAATAACGAAATAATGAAATAATTTTTCTTAACAATTTATTTTACTAATTTTGTTATAAGATGATTCAATCAATTAAATATTTATTTGTCATTCTAATCTTTCTTCAATCATTTTCATTTGCTGAAAAATCACCAACAAGCAGAGCCACAGGTTTTTTTGTAGCTTTTGGTGTTGGACCAAGAATGCCCGTAGGAGATTTTGCTAAAACTACTGATATTGGATATGGATTGAATGTGGAGTTTTCTTATACCGATAATGAATTTCTTCCGGTCTTTTTGTTTGCAGATTTTGGATATGAGCAATTTCCCGGATCGCAAAATTTCTTCCAAGAAACTGATTACTCAAATTATCATACTAACACTTTACCGATAAATATTGGCGCAAGGTATTATTTCTCCCCACTTTTAGAAAATATAGTTTTGCTAATGCCAATTGTTCAGGTATCTGCAACATATACTTATTATCAAAGGCTGCATGAGTTTGACCAGAACGCCGGGAAAAATAATTTTCTTGAAGATGAAAGCAAATTTGGTTTTAGCGCCGGGGCTGGTATCTCAATGTTTATGATGGAGTTAATGGCTGCTTATAATTATATGCCATCAAATCAGTTTATCTCGTTTGATCTAAAAGTAAGAATTCCTTTATACATTAATTTTTAAGGATACAATATGGAATACAAAAATATATTACTGGATATCAATGAACATATCGCAGTAATAACTTTAAACAGATCGGATAAACTAAATGCACTTAATCACCAAACATTAATCGAACTAAAATCCGTTTTTGAAGTATTAAAATCTGACGAGAACGTATTTGTAGTTATTGTTACCGGAAGCGGAGAAAAAGCATTTGTAGCCGGTGCCGATATTTCGGAGATCAATAAGCTAAATATGCTTGAAGGAAAAAAGTTTGCTGAATTCGGGCAATCAGTTTTTTCGCTTATAGAAAAATTTGAAAAACCGGTTATCGCTGCCGTAAATGGTTTTGCACTTGGCGGGGGCTGCGAACTGGCACTTTCCTGCCATATAAGACTAGCAAGTGAAAATGCTAAGTTTGGTCAGCCGGAAGTTAACCTTGGAATTATTCCCGGTTACGGTGGAACACAAAGATTAACAAGATTAATTAATTCGGGTCGTGCTTTGGAAATAATTTTAACTGCAGATATGATTGATGCCGCTGAAGCATTAAGAATAGGATTAATTAATAAAGTTTATCCACAAAGTGAGTTACAGAGTAAAGCTTTTGAAATGGCATCAAAGATAGCAAGTAAAGGGCAACAGGCTATTCGTTTAGCCTTAAAAGCTGTAAAGGTTGTTGATGAAGTTTCGTTACAGGAAGGACAAAATATGGAAGCAACGCTTTTTGCATTATGCTGTGGTACTGATGATTTTAAAGAAGGCACACAAGCATTTTTAGAAAAAAGAAAACCTGCTTTCAAGAATAAATAGTTATCAGAATAATTACTAAAATTTAAAACGAAAATTGAACTTTCCGCCAGAGGCGGATAAGCCTTAGGCTGAGAGCTTTAAAAGTAATGACTAAACCATCTCTTCTAAAAAATATCGCTTTGATAATATTCGGTATCGTAATAGTTCTTTTAATTTTAAACATAATAGTAATAAAGTATATTGAAAAAAATGATCAACCGAAAAACAGAGAGGCAATTTCCGGTATTGAAATAGACTCCTTATTTAGAACTGCGTTAGATAATTATGGTTTTTCAAATAATTGGATCGTAAAGGAAAAAATAAAAAATATTTCTGGCGATTCTCTCTACTCTACTTATTCGGTAAGTGTTCCTAAAGACGTTCCCATACATTTAATAATCCTGGAATTAAAAAATTTATATTGGCAAGCTGAGGTTGATATTGATGCGGAGGAATTAGTAAGAACTAAAAAAACTTTGTTAAAATTATCATCTGGAAAACAATTAAAACTAGCTGCAGAATTATTTTATAATGACAATATGAAAAGGGAATATGGTACCGTTTCTTTTTTAGTTAGTGATTTACCTTTAGAAGATGAACAAGTTCTTAATTTATTTTTAGACACACCTGAGCTTTTTTATGTAGTTCTTACCCCAAATGATGATTCAAAAAAAAGATTATCTGTTTTATCCAAAGCTGGTAAAAGATATGCCTTGTTGTTAGATGATAAGATTACCGAACTAAACTTTAAACTTTCCGGCAACTATACTAATGATAAAATAAAAAAATCGATAAAGGAAATTGTGGGAACATTTTATAATGCAGTATTTTTTATTATCGATGACCGCTCCGATCTTTTTGAATCCCAAAAATATCCTTTGATAAAATCAGAGTTACTGAAGAGAGGGATTGTACTTGTTCCTGCTTCTAAGTTTGAGACTTTATCAGCTTCAAAGGTAAATGCAGCAGATAATTTTAAGGATTTTATGAAAACCTTACAGAAAAAGGATGAAAAAGTTTTGTTGGTTCAAGCAGGCGAGTTGTCATCAATTGTAAATCTTATTTCTTCATATAGAAAAATTGGATATAAATTTATTTATCCCGGCGACATTATAATTAAAAGAGATATCTAAAAAATTATCTGATTATGTTTCCTTTCATATCAACTTCTAAAACATCTATTCCAAGTTCGCTAATTTTATCCATCAAAATATTTTTATCACCGATAAGAACTATTGAAAGATTATTATTCTGAATAAAGTCCTTTGCTGCCTGGTTCACTTCTGATTTTGTAACCGAATTAATATTGTTGATATAATTATGAAAATAATCACCTGGTAAATTGAATAATATTTTTCCCGCAACACCGGAAGCGATTTGTCTGTATGTTTCAAAGTTTAAAGGAAACTTTTTTGTTATTGATGACTGGGCAAATTCCAATTCCTTATCAGTAATACCGTTTTGAATATTCTCAAGTTCAAAAAGGATTTCCTTTAATGCATTTGCAGTATTTTCAACCCCAACGGAAGTTGATACTTCAAAGAAAGCAATGTCTTTGTAGTATTGAAATCGCGAAGTTGCACCGTAAGTATATCCGTTTCTTTCACGCAGATTAAGATTAATTCTACTTGTAAACTGTCCACCTAGAATGGTGTTTAGCATTAGTCTTTGAAAATAATCTTTTTGATTTCTCTTTTCGGAATTGTGACCAACTCTTATTTCAGTTTGTACAGAACCTTCTTTATGGTAAACGTAAATTCTTTTCTCCTGTTCTACTGTTGAAATGGAAAAAAGAAAATCTGTTGTACTGTCCTTCCACCCGGCAAGATACTTGTTAATTAAATCCAGCAGTACCACAGTATCAATATTACCCACAACAATCAAATCAGAATTGGAAGGTGAAAAGAATTTTTTGTAATGCTCTTTTACATCATCAACAGTAATTGTTTCTACTGTTTCCTGGTATCCTGAAACCGGGGAAGAATAACTGTTAAGATTGCCTAAAAGAATTTTATCAAATATCTGATCAGCTAAATAATCCGGTTCATCTTTACTTTGTAAAATTCTAGTAATCAGTTTCTTTTTTTCTCTTTCAAATTCCTGCTGATGAAATGATGGTTTTAATAACACCTTGCTGAACAATTGCAGCGATCTTTCAAACTTATCGGAAAGGGTTTGCAAACTTATATTTATCAAATCATTATCAGTTGATATATTAAAACTTGAGCCGAGAATATCAAATTCATCACTAAGCTCAAGTGAATTCATTCCGTCTGCCCCTTCATCAAGAACAAGGGATGTTAAATGAGATAATCCACTTTTATTTGCAGGATCAAATTTACTTCCCGCATTAATCATTAAGCTCATTCTTATCATCGGGAGTTTATTCTTTGGGATAAAAATCACCCTTAAGCCATTAGATAAAAATAATTCTAACGGCTGCGGCAGATCAAATTTGATTTCAGATTTTACTTCAGGTCTATATTTTCTATCAATGATCATCGGGTAATCCTTTGGGAATAATGCGAAGTTCAACAAATGGGTTTGTTAGATATTTTTGAGCAGCAGTTATTATTGAGGATTTATTAACGCTGTTATACCGATTAAGATCAAACTCAAAAGAGTTCGGTTCATTTAGATGATAGTTGTAGTGATTAAGATAATCTGCAACTGTATCAAGATTTTGCATAGCATAAATAAACTGTGCTTTAATTCCGTTTTTAGATTTCTCAAGTTCTTTGTCGGAAACCTCACCGGTAGAAATTTTATTTATTTCTTCCAAAATAATTTCTTTAATCTGATCGAGTTTAACTCCGGGTCGTGCAGTTGAGATTACCATGAACTGTCCTCCAAACTTTCCCGAGTATTGAAAAGCAGAAACATCCTGCGCAATTTGTAAATCAAATACAAGCTTTTTGTAAAGACGGGAATTTTTTGAACCCGTAAGAATATCTGCCGCAACTTCCAGTGATGAATCATCATTTCCAAAAATAAAATCGGAATGCCATGCAAGATAAATTCTATCAAGCTGCACATTGTCTTTATGTTCTATTAAAATATTTTCTTTTAGTTTAGGTTTTATAACCTTTGGTTTATATTTTGATTCAAACTGTTCAATTGAACCAAAGTATGTTTCAAGTAATCTTACGGCATTCTCTATCTCAAAATCACCTGCTACAACAATACAAGCGTTATTTGGTGAATAGTAACTTTTAAAAAAGTTTTTCACATCATCTAAAATGTAGCTTTCAATATCTTTTAAGTAACCGATTGTTGACCAACTGTATGGATGATTTTCCGGATAAAGATTTGAGTTAAGTATTTCCCAAGCTAAACCATAAGGCTGATTATCATATCGCTCCAATCTTTCATTATGAACAACACTTTTCTGGTTATCAAGTTTATCCTGAGTCAATGTAGAAAGAAAATATCCCATTCTATCAGATTCAAGCCAAAGAGCCAGTTCCAATTCATTTGAAGGAAGTTTTTCATAATAATTTGTTCTGTCGTACTTGTCGAACCATTTAATGTTCCGCCGGCTTCCTGAATGTATCGGAAGTGCATTTCTTTGGCAACATTTTTAGAACCTTGAAACATCATATGTTCAAACAGATGTGCAAGACCGGTTTTCCCTTTAGTTTCATAAGCCGAGCCAACTTTATACCAAACATTAACAGAAACAAGCGGCAGAAATCTGTCTTGATATAAAATATACTCGAGTCCGTTTTTTAGTTTACCTTTTGTACAGGTAAGATTAAGGTGATTCAATTTTTTTTCTTTCTACAATTCAAGTGATTTCGTAACACAGTCCTTAGTCTGTGAGGCTTATTAAATACTAATATTCGCAGACTAAAGTCTGCGCTACGTTAGTAAAATTACTTTAATAAAAACTCTATTCGTTCAAGTTTTCCATCAATATTATTGTTTGGAAATATACGAAGTATTTTTGCAAGTAGAGGATAAATATCAATGTTATTTAATGTGCCGGTTGTGTATCCATTTTTAAAATCAGGACCAATGGCATAAAATATTCCATGCATATCTAGGTTAGTTGGATCGTATCCATGATTACCAAGCGGAAAACGTTTTGAATATTTTTCAATATCTTTTCTATCAAAAATACTGTATCCCATATCTGCTAAAACAATTATATCTGCAACAAAATAATTATTCTTGTAGTGAAGATACTCCGGTAAATCTTCTTTCCAGTATACTTTATAGTTTGTCTCTGATTCTTTAAGCTTTTGGTACACTTCTTTTTTTTGATTTTCATCTGGTATAAATAAGCATCATTGTTCCTTTATCCTGAGTTTTGAAATTCAATCCAGAAAGTATTTCGTAAATATTTATGATCCTCTTTGGACTTAATTCAGTCATACCATGATCAGATAGAACAATAACATTTGTACTATCCAGTAAATCCAATTTTCTTAATCCTTCAAAGAGTTTTCCAATCAAACTATCTTCTTTCATGATTGATTGATTAACCTCATTCGAGTTTGGTCCATAATTATGTCCCGAAGTGTCAGTTGCATCAAAATAAACATTAATAAATCGCGGACGATCATTATATGGCAATTGCAACCACTTTAAAACACCATTAATTCTCTCATCATAAGGTCTTGTGTAAACAAATTTTTCCGAATAATCCGGTCTTCTATAATCGAGTTCTACTTCTGATCCCGGCCAAAAATAACTTGCAGTAATTACACCTTGTCGTTTTGCGGTTTCCCAGATGGATTCACCTTTGTACCACTTAGGATTTCGTACTGCCAGAGTATCTCCAATCTTATAAATTTCCTTCGTTACAGGATCAATAAAATTGTTAGCAATTATTCCGTGATTTTCGGGATACAATCCAGTTACAATTGAATAATGATTTGGAAAAGTTTTTGAAGGAAAGCAAGGTTTTAGTGATAGAGCGTGAACTCCATTTTCTTTAATAAAATCTAAATTTGGGGTAATACCTCTGTCTGGATAATCCCAGCGAAAACCATCAAATGAAATTAGTATTGTATAATTTCTATCCTGTCCCAAAAGTTGAAAAGTAAAAAGAAGAATAAGTAAAACAATAAATCTGGCTTTATGGTATGTTTTCATAATATTATTTTCACTTAATTATAAAAAGATTCAGCTATATATATATAAACTTCATTAATCATCAAAAAATAAAAGAATTATTAAAAACAAACTTTTTGTAAGATTAACAAATTATTATTTTTTAAAATAAGTGCAATACATACTTGCATAAAAAAATGAATAACATCATATTTCCATTACATTTTAATTGATTATTTACTATGCAGAAAAATTTATACTATTTAACTCACAAAACTAATTCCATAATTAACATCTTAAGTAAATTATATAGGAGAATTGACAAATGACAAAACTTTACAGTTTTATCATCGCTTTTATTCTTTTGCTCTCATATTCAATTCAAGCTCAGAATTATACTATTTCTGGTAAAGTTGAAGATGGGATGACAGGAGAAAAACTTGTTGGTGCTAATGTTTATATAACAGGTATGGCTACTGGTGCTGCTTCCGATGTAAACGGTAAGTATTCTATACCAGTTCCCAAAGGGACCTACACGGTAACTTGTAGTTATATAGGTTATGAAAAGATTGAAAAAGAAATAACATTATCTTCTGATATGACTCTGGATTTTTCTATGAAAGAGCATCAATTTACACTTAATGTTACTGTTATATCAGATAGAGCTAAAGATAGAGAAACGCCTGTAGCATTTACAGATATTGATAAAAAACAGATTCAATTCAATCTTGGTTCAAGAGATATGCCTCTTGTTTGGAATTCTACCCCTTCTATATTTGCTACCAACAACGGTGGTGGTGCAGGAGATGCTAGAGTAAATGTTCGTGGGTTTACCCAAAGAAACGTTGCTATAATGATTAATGGTATTCCAATTAATGATATGGAAAATGGTTGGGTTTACTGGTCAAATTGGGATGGATTAGGAGATGTTACATCTTCAATCCAGATACAGAGAGGTTTAAGTGCTACTAATCTAGCTACTCCATCAATCGGTGGTACAGTAAATATTATTACAGATCCTACACAACAAAAAGCTGGAGTAATGTATCAGAATGAAATCGGCACATCTGGATTTACTAAAAATTCATTGTATATGAATACTGGCTTAATTGATAATAAATTTGCCTTAAGTATTGGCGGTGTTCGTAAACTTAGTGATGGATATGCTGATAAAACCTGGACTGACGCATGGGCATATTATATGGGTGCTGCATATCAAATTAATACCGAGAACAGGTTAGAACTTTATGCTATGGGTGCACCTCAGCAGCATGGACAACGACGCTGGAGATTAAATGTTGCAACATTCAGTCATGAACTGGCTAGAGATTTAGGTTATCCTGAAGCTGCATTAAATGATAAAAAGTTAAGAGAACAAGGTATTCTTTATAATTCAAACTGGGCTGGAGTTAACTCATCTTACAACGGTTTAGAATGGCAAAGATCTTATTGGAATAATGATGTGAATCAACGCTATGATGCTTCCTCTATCAACGAAAGCGTAAACTATTACCATAAACCAATAGTAAATCTTAATTGGTATTCCCAATTAGCAAAAGATTGGAGTTTATATACCACAGTTTACTACTCTGGAGGTTTAGGTGGAGGTAGTGGAACATATGGAAGTATGGTTTACAATAGAGATTTGATGCAGCAAGTTGTTGACTGGGATGCTACAATTGCCAGAAACCGAACTCATATAGACACAGTAGATTTTGGTAATGGTCCTACACAATATATTGTTTCAAATAACATTAGCGGTAATGCAAACCGTGGAGGTATTTTAAGAAACAGCGTTAATAAACAATGGACAGTTGGTGCAATAGCTAAAGCTTTCTGGAAGGCTACAGAAAATTTACATACTTCGTTCGGTCTTGATTGGAGAGTTGCAGAAATTGAACATTTTCGTGAAGTACGTGATTTGTTAGGAAATGATTACTATTATTTTACCGGCAATGAATTTGAAAGTGGAACAGATTATTATAAAAATTTAGGTGATAGAATAGATTATAATAATACAAATAAGGTAAACTGGCTTGGTGGTTATGTTCAGGCGGAATATACAATGCCCGAATATACTCTTTATGGTACAGCAGGCTACTCAGTAATAAAGTACGATTATGCAGATCACTTTAAGAAGGATGCTTCCGGCAGTGGCGAATTAACTTTGGTAACTGATTGGATTGGCGGCTACCAGTTTAAGGGAGGTGCCAGTTATAGAGTTACAGATGAATGGGATGTTTTTGCAAACGCTGGTTATGTTTCCAAAGTGCCTATCTTTGATCAGGTTATTAATGATGTAAATGGAACTAAAGTAGATGATCCCAAAAATGAAAAGTTTGTATCGTTTGAGTTAGGAGTTAATTCGAAACTTCTGGAAA
The DNA here is from genome assembly GCA_963714775.1 of uncultured Ignavibacteriaceae bacterium. Taxonomy (GTDB): domain Bacteria; phylum Bacteroidota; class Ignavibacteria; order Ignavibacteriales; family Ignavibacteriaceae; genus IGN3. Next base: position 2,493 of record CAVQQN010000059.1, on the reverse strand, counting down.
ATCAACTCACTGTTAAACTTAACGGATACTATACAATGTGGTCTGATCGCGCGCAAAGTATGAATGTTCTTAATTCTGATGGAACCGATGGTCTTGTAAGGCTAGATGGGATTAATGCAACTTATGCAGGTGCAGAGTTAGAAGTAGCATATCAACCTGTAAGTTATTTAAGATTTGACGCAGCTTTCAGCCAAGGATTCTGGAACTATACTGATGACGTTAGCGGAAGCTATATTCCGGATTTTTCAAACAGAGATTCAGTTGTGAGCTATAATTATTACATTAAAGATTTAAAGGTCGGCGATGCACCTCAAACACAATTAGCTCTTGGTTTTACTCTATTCTTCCCAACAGGATTACAGACTCAGTTAGTTTGGAGATATTATGATAATTATTATGCTGACTTTGATCCATTCAGTAGAAGTAATCCAGATGATAGAGCACAGGTATGGAATATACCTTCTTACAATATTGTGGATTTGCATTTACTGTACAGAATACCTGGACAAGTTGCGGGTATGGATGTTAGTGTATTTGGACATGTATTTAACTTGTTTAACGCACTATACGTTGAAGATGCTACTGATAACAGCCAGTATAATGGTTATAAAGTTAGTGGCGATTATTACCAATCTCATTCGGCAAGTTCAGCAGAAGTATATCTTGGATTACCAGTATCATTCAATGCTGGATTTAGGGTAGGTTTATAAACTGTTAAAATGGATTAAGAAAAAGGCGATCTTCGGATCGCCTTTTTTATTGATATTTAAAATTAAGACAACTCATTGGGTAATCGTTTGTGATATAATTTGATATGGCAAATGTATCTGTTTGTACTTCATAGGTTGAGACGAACCATTGATTCTTTTTTATAATAGTTTAAAACAACAAACCCAGTTTCTTTAAAGGTTCTGTTGCATAACTGGCATGTTTCTTGTTTATCTGAGCAAATAAAAACTAAAAGAAAGATACAATATTCTTGGTAAAAAGAAATATGAGCCAAAAATAATGTATAATCTCACACTTGATGAACTAGTTCCAGAAGATAACCTATACCGACAGATAGACAAGTTCTTGAATTTGAGATTTGTTTATAAAGAATGCGAAAAATTATATGGCAAGACAGGAAAGCCATCAATAGATCCGGTAGTATTCTTTAAGCTTGAGTTGTTTGGTTACTTTGAAAACATAATATCAGATCGGGAACTAATAAGAAGAGCAAATGATTCACTGGCGGCAAGATATTTTATAGGATATGATTTAGATGAACAACGACCTTGCGCATTTTCAAACAATATCAAGGACAAGAGCACTAATCAGTAAAGAAACATTTGAAAAGATATTTAACAGGATTTTAGAATTATGTTATAAATCAGGTCGTAATAGAAGGTAAGCATCAATCAATAGATTCAACTCTTGTAAAAGCAAATGCATCCTTAGATAGTTTAGAGATCAAACAGCCAAAATTAACTTTAGAAGAATATATCAATAAGAGATACGAAGAAAATGAAATCGAAGAAGATCAACAGAAAGAAGATAACGGCAAAGAAGAAAGAGAAAAAAAGGCAGAATTAAGGATAGAAAAAAGTTCAGAAAAGAAAGCAAATAAAAAAACAACTAGCAACAAAGACTATCAGAGTAAAACCGATCCTGATAGTAGAGTGGCAATTAAACCTGGTAAGCCTGTTGGATTGTATTACTCAACACATTACAGTTCAGATAGTAAAAAAAGAATTATCACTGATGTATTAACAACCTACGCAGATAGAGTAGATTCATCGGTATTGATGGAGGTATATCAGAGGGCAGAAAACAGATTAGAAAAGTTAGGACTGAGGGTTCAAGAGGTATCAGCAGACAAAGGATATTGTTCAGGAAAAAACTTAAGAGAATTTGAACGACTAGAAATAAAGGCCTTTATACCCACCAAGCAATACACAAACCCAAGCGGAAAGATTAATTATAACGAATTTATTTATAATCAAGAGAAGAATCTTTTTTATTGTCCGAATAATAAAGAACTCTCATTTTATACTTTTGAAAATGATAGACAAGCTAACCGATATAGAGCCAAGGAAGAAGATTGCTCGCAGTGCCCATTAAAACAAGAGTGTTGTCCGAAAGCAAAAAGACGCAAAGTAAGTAGAACAATTTACTACAAAGAGTATGATAATTTAGAGCAGAGATTAAAGACACCAGAAGCAAGACGAGCTTACGTAATAAGAAAAACAGTAGCTGAAGGATTGTTTGCTGAGGGAAAGATGTATCACGGATTGCGAAAATTTATGACTAGAGGAATTGAAAAGGCACAGAAAAGATCCTATATGATAGCATCTGTTCAAAACTTGAAAAGATTATTAGGACAAATAAATGGAACGGTAAAAACAGCTCACCTAATATTGAACAATTTACTAGGAAACTTATTTTTACCGTCTAACTTTAATCTATGTGTGGTTAATATCAACAAAAAATAATAACATAGACTTACGCAAC
>CAVQQN010000058.1:0-4795 GCA_963714775.1 uncultured Ignavibacteriaceae bacterium | reverse complement strand
ATGAATCACTGCCATTTATAAAAAGTATTTCCGTCGAAGCTTTAGAAGATAATTACTTGACCAAAGAACAAGCTTTAGAAAGTATCCAGCAAACAATAAGTGATTTTTATTTGTCCAATTATCCTGAAATTTATAAATCAAAAAAAGATGTAATCCTGTCAAGTATAGGAATTATTCAAAAGATTTATTCCAGAAATTACTTCACTTATATGAATGCAAACTGGAAACATTTTCCTGATAACATAGCCCACACGTACACACCGGGTTGTTTTCGCTGCCACGACGGAAACCATGTTAGTGATGATGGTAAAGTAATTTCTAATGATTGCAATAGCTGCCATACAATCATTTCACAGAAGGATAATAAAGGTAATACAAGAGTAGATCTAAATGGATTAAAATTCCAGCATCCTGTTGATCTTGGAGAATCAATCAAAGATCATAAGTGTACAGATTGTCATTGGAAGAAAGATTAATTCTTTATCTTTGAGTTATGAAAAAATTAGTTTTAATATTTTTTCTTACTCTTTCGATTCAACTTTTCTCACAAGAAATTCCTGATGGATTTGTCGAAATCCGTGAAGTAATTCAGGATGTAATTCTTGACCTTCGCTACTTCACAAGCCATAATTTCCTTGGTGTTCCGGTTGATGGATATGTAACAGAAAAATGTTATATCTCAAAAGCTGCAGCAGATTCTCTCGCAAAAGTACAAGCTGAAATGAGAAATTTTTCTCTGTCACTAAAAATTTATGATGCATATCGACCACAGCGTGCAGTTGATCATTTTGTAAGATGGGCAAAGGATTTATCCGATACTTTGACAAAAAAAGAATTTTATCCCACAGTTAATAAAAGCAGATTATTTATCGACGGCTATATTGCAGAAAAATCCGGGCACAGCCGCGGAAGCACAGTTGATTTGACTATTGTTCCAATCCCACTTCCCATTCAAGCTAAGTTTGACGTAACAAATCAATGCGAATGTTTTGAATCTACAGAAAAGAGATTTAACGACAACAGTATTGATATGGGCTCCGGGTTTGATTGTTTTCATTCTCTCTCACATACTGAAAATAAAGAACTAACTGTACAGCAAAGGGCAAATAGACTTTTACTTAAAAGTCTAATGGATAAATATGGCTTCAGAAATCTTGCAGAGGAGTGGTGGCATTTTACACTTAGAAACGAACCTTTCCCAAACACCTATTTTGATTTCGAAATTAAATAGGTCAAAAAACTTTCTATATAATATAATTTTAAGAATAGCTGGAACAAACCTAAAATTCATGTAGTCAAAGCACCAGTTTTAATAATTTAATAATGCTTTACGGAGGTAGATATGAAATCCTTAGTTGCGCTGATAATATTTTTGATTTTTTCCATAACACCTTTCGCCAATCAAATTATCGATAAAAAGCCCATTACAAAAAGTTCGATTCAGCTAGCATTACTACTTGACACAAGTAATAGTATGGATGGTTTAATTGATCAGGCTAAAAGCCAGTTGTGGAAAATTGTTAATGAACTGGCTACCGCAAAAAAAGAAGGGCACGCAGTTGATTTGTACGTTGCACTTTATGAATATGGTAAAGATGCAATTCCTTCACAAGAAGGACATTTAAGAAATATTGTTCCATTTACACAGGACCTTGACAAAATTTCCGATGAACTTTTTAAGCTTAAGACAAACGGCGGTGAAGAGTTTTGCGGTAAAGTAATTCTTAATGCTGTAAATAATCTTCAATGGAATAAAAGCAACGATGAATTAAAAATAATTTTCATTGCAGGCAATGAACCGTTTACACAAGGAGACGTTGATTATAAGAAGGCTTGTAAAAAAGCAATTAAGAATGGAATAGTAGTTAATACCATTTTTTGTGGTAGTTATGATGAAGGTATCCAAACAATGTGGAAAGATGGGGCTGATCTTGCTGATGGAAAATACATGAATATTGATCACAATGCAGCAATTGTTCACATCGACGCTCCGCAGGATGATGAGATTGTAAAACTTGGACAGCAATTAAATAAAACTTACATCGCTTTCGGTATTGGTGGCAGAGAAAAGAAATCTCTTCAAGCCGAACAGGATGCAAACTCTATGAGCTTAAGTCCGGAAGTAATGGTTCAAAGATCAGTTACAAAATCCGGCTCTCAATACAAAAACTCAAGCTGGGATTTAGTTGACGCAAAAAAGGATGGAACTATAAAAGTTGAAGAATTAAAAGATGAAGAACTTCCTGATGAAATGAAAAAGATGACCATTCAGGAAAGAAAAACCTATTTAGATAAAATGGAAAAAGAGCGTGATCAAATCCAGAAAAAAATAAATAAGCTAAATGATGAGCGAAGCAAATATGTTGCTCTGAAAATGCTTGAGAATAAAAATGATAACACTCTTGATGCTGTTATGATTAAAACAATTCGTGAGCAGGCAAAGCAGAAGAATTATAAATTTGAATAAATTACTTTGCGCCTTGGTGTCTTTGCGAGAAAAAAGATTCAGGTTCACGCAGAGACGCAAAGCCGCGAAGAGTGTAAAAATGAATTAACTTTGAGAATAAAATGAAAATAGAAATCTTTAAGAAGCTTTTTATAATAATTGTACTATTTAGCATAGAAGTATTTGCTGATGGTTTCATCGTAATCCCAAGACCACATCCACTGCCTAATCCTTTCCCTTTAGAAGTTGTTTATCACAATGTTGATGTTAAGATTGATGGACAATCAGCAGTAACAAAAATTGATCAATCATTTTATAATCCAAGTCAATATCAACTTGAAGGATTTTACATCTTCCCTATTCCCAAAGGAGCCGTAATTAATAACTTTACAATGATTATAGACGGAAAAGAAACAAAAGCTGAATTGCTGGATTCAGAAAAAGCTCGAAAGATTTACGAAGATATTGTAAGACAAATGCGGGATCCTGCATTGCTTGAATATAGTGAACAGAACATTTTTAAGCTGCGCATCTTCCCTATCGAACCACGAAGTGAAAAGAAAATATCCATAAGCTATACGCAGGTTTTAGAATCCGATAACAGTTTGTTTGAATATGTTTATCCACTTAACACAGAAAAGTTTTCTGCAAAACCGTTAAAGAATGTTTCGGTAAAGATTGATCTAAAATCTGTTGAAAAACTTAAGAACATCTATTGCCCAACTCACGAAGTTGATATTGCAAATAAAAGCGATAACCATTCAATCATTTCTTATGAAGATGAGAATGTTAAACCTGATATTGATTTTAAATTATACTTTTCTACAAACTCTTCATCAGTTGGATTATCCTTACTTAGTTATCAAACAGGAAATAATGATGGTTACTTTTTATTGAGCGCTTCGCCATCAATAGAAATAGATAAAAGTAATATTGAAAACAAAGACATTACTTTTATTCTTGATGTTTCAGGTAGTATGAGTGGAGAAAAATTAGAACAAGCAAAGAAAGCTTTGCTGTATTGTGTTAATAATCTAAATGTTAATGACCATTTTAACATTATAAAATTTTCAACAGAAGCTTTTTCCTTATTTGAATCTTTAGAAAAAGCAGATAAACAAAATATCAATGAAGCAAAAAGATTTATTGATGATTTAAAAGCAATTGGCGGAACAAACATTGAAGAAGCATTTAGTTTGGCATTTAAGAATTATAAAGAATCAAATCGCCCCCACTTTATAGTTTTTTTAACTGATGGCAAACCAACAATTGGAGAAATGAATGATGAAAAACTTGTTAAAAGAATTTTGAATACTAACAAAAATAATTCCCGCATTTTTACTTTTGGAATTGGTGATGAAATAAACACTCATTTACTTGATAAACTTACAGACGCAACAAAAGCATGGCGGACTTATGTTAACAATGATGAAGATATAGAAATTAAAGTCTCAAACTTTTATGATAAAATTCAATCACCAGTTCTTAGCGATTTGAAACTTGGTTTTGATAATGTTGAAGTTTATCAAACCTATCCAAAAGATCTGCCAGATTTATTTAAAGGATCAAACCTGATTGTGTTTGGTAGATTTAAAGGAAACGGGAATGTAAAAGTAACTCTAACAGGAAATTTGAATGGACAACGAAAGGAGTTTTCATTAAATGAAAAACTTGTAAACGATAATGACAAGTATAATTTTATTCCGCCTCTGTGGGCTTCAAGAAGAATCGGGCATTTACTTGATTTGATCAGGTTAAATGGTGAGGATAAAGAACTTGTTGAAGAGATTACATCACTGGCACGCGAGCACGGAATAATTACTCCGTATACAAGTTATTTAATAATGGAAGATGAAGATATTAGAATTAGAGGCGGCAGATTAGTAGATGGATTACAAACACTTCCACCAAGACCTGAATTGAAAAAAGAAAATGAAGCTGATTTCTTCAGGATGAAAGACAAAAGCGGAAGAGGCAGTGTTGAAGTTAGTGAAGAGTTTCAAAGTCTATCTTCTGCTTCTAACTATAAGCAAACTCAGCAAGGAAATGAAAGAATGTCTTACACAGATTCAGAAGGCAACAGAAGAAACCTTACACAGCAAGTAAAGAATGTTTTAGGCAGGGCAGTCTATCAACAAGATAAATTTTGGGTTGATAGTGAATTACAGAATCAAAGCAGCGTGAAAAAAGTTCGGGTACAGTTTAACTCTGATGAATACTTTAAATTGTTAAACAAAGACCCAGAGACTGCACTATTCCTTGCACTCGGACAGAATGTAAGGTTCTATCATAAAAATGTTTTTTATGAGGTATATGAATAGAAAGTAACCACAAACCCAATTCCTTAAG
>CAVQQN010000057.1:0-59578 GCA_963714775.1 uncultured Ignavibacteriaceae bacterium | reverse complement strand
CTGAATTCGACTGCAAAGAATATAACTTTTACAACAACAATAAATCTCATCAAAAATTTGGGTGGTTTACCGACAAATTTGTTTCGAATATTGACACCTATATACATACCCAAAACATTGATGGTGAAAGTCCTTTTATTTGGCGGCAAGGTTTAAAACACGACTGCTCCGCAGTTATGGAATTGGACAAGGTAAACGGACACTATGTGAACGGATTGAATGAAGAAGTAAAACTAGAGAACGGATTGGTTTACGGCATCCTTAAAAGTTCTGACCTTAAAAACACGGTAATAAGTCAAACAAGAAAATTTACAATTGTTACACAAAAGAAAGTGGTCAAGACACCAATTACATCAATCAGAATACCCAAAAACATATCAATACTTGACACAGCATCAAGCAAATTTTGATCAAGAAAATCAAGTATCTATAGTAACAAGCCCCTATTTTCGATATTCGGCATAGGCGATTATTCATTCAAACCTTTCAAGGTAGCCATTTCAGGTCTTTACAAGACATTCCACTTTACGTTAATTCTGCCTCAGGACAACAAACCTGTAATGCTTGACGACACTTGCTATTTATTAGGCTTTGACCAAATTGAGTTTGCTGTTTACTCCTTGATTCTTTTAAATTCTGACACGACAATGCAGTTTTTGCATTCGGTAACTTTTGCAGATGCCAAAAGGACTTTCACAAAAGATATTCTAATGAGAATTGATCTTTTGGAATTGGCTAAAGCCATTGATATTCAGTATTTAGAAAATGAATTGAACCGATTCAATGAGTTGTATAATTTCAGACTGACATTGGAGTTGTGGGAAGACTTTCTTATCGAAATGCAATCAAATTTACCTCTTGCCTAAAACTTTATTTCCTGAAAGCTTGTTATTGTGTGATATTAATTTCATTTTTTTACACCAGATTTTAAAAGACATGATTCAAAATACAAATACAATATGGCTTCCGTGGTGGGTCATTTTGGATTTGATAGAACAGCATTCCAGGATAAAGCCATTGCCGCCGGATTTAAGAATGTTAAAATTATAACCGCAAGCATTGATGAAAAACCACACGGTAAATATCCTGTGTTTTTGCTTACGGGTAATAAGTGATTTTATCAAGCTGACCGCTTGATATTATAAACCGTTAAAACGGTTTGAAAATTTTATTTTTTCTCGTTAACCCACGACTTAAGTCGTAGGTTAACAAAATAATAGACAATTATTGTAACCGGTTCTCCGTAGGAGTCCTTCGGACAACGGTTTTTTTATTCGATGAATTTACGGCAAGATTAAATATTAAAATGAAAGAGGAATATTTAATGAAATTGACTGCTATTAGATTTCTATTGCTATACAATTCCTAAACTTTGGATAAATAATTTCCCTCAACTCATTTATATTGCAACTTCGTAATTAAAAACTCTTCAATTTATTTTTAAAAGTACTTGGCAGTAAAACTATCTAACATATTCAGTAAAGTTCAGTGGGCTATAGTTACAGTTGTATTTATTGCAATAGTTTTAGTTGGCTACATAACATTTTTTACATCCAACCATTTTGATAAACCTGCACCATTTACATTTGAAATTAAAGACGGTGAATCATTTACCAGTGTAACGGAAAGACTTTACGAGCAATCCATTATTCCAAGCAAGTTTAACTTTAAAGTTGCAGGATTTATTTATGGAGCACAGACTAAAGTAAAAGCCGCACGATATAAAATTCCCAATGACATTAAGCTATTTAGATTTACTTGATTTATTTGTTAACGGTCCCGCTGATTATTTAAGAGCAGTAAAAATAAATGAAGGACAAACAATCAAATGGCTTGGTGCAAAAGTTAGGCGCGATGTTAAGATTGATTCGGCGGCGTTTGTAAATCTTGCAACAGATAAAGAGTTTATAAAATCGTTAGGATTAAATGCATCAACGTTGGAAGGATATTTATTTTCTAAAACTTACAAGATGTATGAAAACACTTCACCAGAAGAAGCAATACAAAATATTCTACAATGGATTTACAGATTTTTTTAACGATTCGTTAAAGCAAAGAGCAAAGACAAATAGGGTTAACGGTTCACCAGGTTTTAACGCTTGCATCAATCATAAAAGGTGAAACAAATCTTGTTAGTGAAATGCCAACTATTTCAGCGGTATATCATAACAGGTTAAGAATCGGTATGCGTCTTCAGGCTGATCCAACGATTCAATATTTATTGCCGGATGGATGGAGGAAATTAACTTATAAGGATTTAAAAATTGAATTCTCCGTACAATACTTATAAATATTCTGGTTTACCACCGGGACCAATTAATAATCCGGGTGCAAATGCAATAATTGCGGCATTGTATCCGGAAAAGAATAATTATTTGTATTTTGTGGCTGACGGAAAAGGCGGACATAGGTTCGGCAAATCATATTCAGATCATTTAAAGAATGTTGCACAGTACAGAAAATGGATAAAAGAACAGAACAACCAGTAAAAATATTATTTCTCTTTCTCACACTTTCATTTTTGATAGGTTGTGCAAACCAATCTGCCGCCCGGTGGTGGGAGAAGTTGATAAAATTCCTCCCGAAATAATTTCATTATACCCTGAGGATGGAACACTAAATTATGATGAAGATTTTATTGAATTAGAATTTTCTGAGTATGTTGATAAACGTTCATTCAAAGAGGCAATATTTATTTCTCCGGCTATTGATGAACAATTGGAAATTAACTGGAGCGGAACATCTGTTGAAATAGTTTTTCCAACTGGATTGAAAGATAGTCTAACTTATGTCGTAACAATCGGAACCGACGTTGTTGACGTGAATAACAAGAACCGAATGGCTAATGCATATTCTTTTTCATTTGCAACCGGCGATAAGATTGATAAACGTACTATCGATGGAAAGGTTTACGGAAAGGAAATTGAAGGTACATTAATCTTTGCTTATAAATTTTCCGAGGATACTGTAAATTATATTCTTAAAAAACCGGATTATCTTTCGCAAATTGGCAAGGATGGAAGTTATAAACTTAATGGATTAGCGGAGTCAGTTTACCGCGTGTTTGCGGTAAATGATGAATACAGAGATTTATTATATCAGGCAGACCAGGATTGGATTGGAATGCCAAACCAAAATATTTCTTTAATGGGTAGCGATACCACTTTTCATGGTTTGGATTTTTATTTAATGAAAATTGATACACTTAAACCCCGTATACTCAGCTCAGTGATGACAGATATAAATCATATTGTTGTTACACTAAGTGAAGAATGTGATTCGCTGACTTATCAGGCGATGAATTTTGAAATAGTTGATTCAACAGCAAAGACAAATTTTCCAGTCGAATATTCATATCAGGGAAAGTCGAAAAAAGAAGAGTTTATTCTATCATATAACCAACAATTAAATAAAGAAGATATTTATTACCTGCGTGCAAAAGAGTTAAGGGATTTAGAAGGAAACGTTTTTGTAAATGAATTAAGCGGTATAGTTGTTACTGATAAACCCGATACAACAGCCCCAAAACTGTACCGTACAAATCCCAATAGAAATGGATCAACTGATTTTAAGAATCCGGAAATATTACTCTATTTTGATGATGCAATTGCCAATAAAGAAATTAAAAATGTCATCCAGTTTTCCGATACATCAAAAAATGAAATAGTTTTTAGTGTAAACTTTATCGATGATGCAACTTTATCTATCAAACCGGAAAAAGATTTGAAACCTGAAAAAAATTATGAAATTAAAATTGACCTTTCGAAATTTCTTGACGCGGCAGGAAATAAAATTGATTCTTCCTACTCTCTTAAATTTTCAACAATTACAGGAGTTGAGTTTACAGGTCTTTCAGGTAAAGTTATAACATCAAAGGAAAATGTAGTTGTTGTGCTGCAAGACTCAAAAGACAGCAAAAAATATTTTACAGCTTTACCGGATAAAACCTCAACATACTCTTTTGAGAGAATAAATGCAGGCACATATTCGTTATGGATATATTCTGATACTGATAGCAACAAAATATTTTCTAACGGTTATCCCGATCCCTTTAAATATTCCGAAGAATTTTATTTTGTCAAGGATACTCTTAAACTGCGTCCGCGTTGGAGTGTCACTGATCTAGATATTGTGTTTGAGTGAGTTTCGATGAAGTTATTGCGAGGAGTTTACGACGAAGCAATCGATTAAATTTTATTGAATTTATGAGATCACTTCACTCGTGATGAACAATCGTTATTTCTGAAAAATTATCTCACCGTTCTTGATTGTATGAGTTATAAGATTTCTACCAACATTATAGATTATTTCCGAATATTCATTTGCATTGAACACGGCAAAATCAGCCTTCTTCCCGATTTCTATACTTCCAATACTTTTTTCACGATTCAAAGCTTTAGCTGCATTTATGGTAACAGCATTAATAACTTCTTCAACTTTCATCTTCATTTTTATTGAAGCTAAACTCATAATTAAATGCAGATTTAATATGTGTGATGAGCCGGGATTGTAATCCGTTGCAAGTGCAACAATTGCATTATTCTCAATAAGTTTTCTGGCAGGAGCAAATTGATAATCGAGAAATAGTGAGACTCCGGGAAGAAGCACGGCTACTGTTTTCGATTTTGAAAATCTGGAATAGTCTTTTTCTAGTAAAACTTCTAAGTGATCTACACTGGTTGCTTTATGTTTTAGAGCAATACCTAATCCACCAATATTGTTAAACTGCTCTGTGTGGAGTTTTAATTTTAGTCCGTCGTCGGAAGCAGCAGTAAAAATCTTGTCAATCTCTTTAGCAGTAAACGCAGTTGATTCACAAAAACCATCACAAAAATCTGCAAGTTTATTTTTTGCGATATGTGGAAGCATTGTATCGTTATTAAATCAATATATCCAGCGTGATCATCTTTAAATTCCAGAGGATAAGTGTGTGCACCAAGAAAAGTAGAAACAATATCAATCGGAAAAATTTCATTAATAATTTTGATTGCGTGCAAAAGTTTAATTTCATTTTCAAAATCTAATCCATAGCCGCTTTTGATTTCTAAAGTTGTTACACCCTGAGCAATAAATTCTTGCACTTTTGGTTTGATAATTTCCACAAGATCGGTAAGCGAAGTATTACGAACAGCATTAACCGTAGAAATTATTCCACCGCCGCGCTTTGCAATCTCTTCGTAGTTAACACCTGCTATTTTCTCTTTAAACTCATTGGCACGCGAGCCGGCAAATGCTGTATGTGTATGGCAATCAATTAGTCCAGGAGTAATAACTTTTCCAGATAAGCTTATTTTTTTATCAACAGATATTTTGCTAATTGAATGGTTCGGTATGATATCTTTAATGATCCCATTTTCACAAAGGATTGAGTGATTTTCCAGAACATCTAATTCGGATAATTCAATACCACGTTTATAATTTTTACCATTTGTATTACTAGTTACTATCTGGGCTGCATTCCAAAAAAGTTTTTTCATTATTTGTATATATTAATTTTTTCTTTAATTACTTTAGCCTCTTTGTAACCAAGTTGATTGAGTTTAAATCTTAAATCATCCGCTTTTTTCTGAGAATCAAAATCGCCTACCTTTACTTTATAAAATGGCGGTTCAAAATCCACATAAACTTCATCCGCATTTTTACTGAAATAAATATCTGCTTTAACCTGATTTGATTCTTCTGCACTATCAGTGGTTAAGATTAAAACACGAAATCCATCTGCAGTGCCAACCAGTGATTTCGCTTTGGTTTCAATTTCTGAAGAACCATAATCGATCCAGATGTTATTTTTACCCGAGTACTTCTTTTTCTCTAGAATTGTTATCTGAGTTTTATATGGCGTAATATCAAAATCTTCTTTTAGTAAAGATGTTTCATTTTTCTTTTCAATGTTTGAGGTATTATCGGTGGTGCTAGTTTTATCTCCTTTATCATATCGGCTGCCGGTAGATGTTGCACAGGAGAAGCTTAAGACTATTGCAAAAAGAAAAATTAAAACTCTTTGTGCTGCTAATATTGAATTTTTCATAACAATCATTTGAATTGAATTGTCTCAAATATAATGTTTTTTAACAAAGCTATGAAATAACTCAAAAACAAAGGAAATGATTTTATAAACGAAATAATATGTGGCTGAATTTTTGAGAAAGAGATCATTTTTTAGTATTTTTGCACTATCATTTAAAAAGAATAACAAAAATGGCTGCAAAAAAACTAAAAATATTATTTGTAACATCCGAAATTGTACCTTTTATCAAAACAGGGGGATTAGCTGATGTATCCTCAGCATTACCACAAATGTTATCAGAATTAGGGCACGAAGTTAGAATTGTTGTTCCAAAATATGGAGCCGTTGATGATAGAAAATTCAAAATTCACGAAATAGTAAGATTGAAAGACCTTAACCTAAAAATAGGTGATAAGGAAGTAATTTTTTCATTAAAATCATGTTTTTTACCCGGTCCCAGAGTAAGAGTTCAAATATATTTTCTGGATAATCAAGAATACTTCGGAAGTCGCAACAGTCTGTATTCCGATCCTAAAACAGGGAAAGATTATTTAGATAATGATGAAAGATTTATTTTACTTAGTCGTGCTGTAATGGAATTAATTATTAAGCTGGGATGGATTCCTGATGTAATTCATCTTAATGATTGGCAATGTGGGCTTATACCAGCTTATCTTAAAACTATTTATAAAGACTACGAAGGATTTAATACATTTAAAACATTATTTACAGTTCATAACTTAGCATATCAGGGTGAATTTCCCACCGTATCATTCAAGAAAACCGAATTACCAAAAGAACTTGAATCTGTTTCTAAGGGAATTATTCACAACGGCAAAGTTAACTTTATGAAAAGCGGCTTAATGTTTGCCGATGTTATTAATACAGTAAGCCAAACATACTCCAATGAGATAAGAACTAAAGAAGAATATGGCGAAGGGTTGAAAGATATTTTAGCAAAACGCAAAGATTCTCTTTATGGTATCATCAATGGAATTGATAAGAATGTTTGGAATCCGGAAAAAGACAAACAAATTTCAGCCAATTTTTCTACTAAGAACCTGGAAGAAAAACTGATCAATAAAAAAGAGCTTGCCGAAAGATTTGGTTTACCATATGATGAAAATATTCCTATTATTGGTCTCATTTCCAGATTATACGATTCAAAAGGAATTGATCTTGTGCAAAAAGCTTTTAATGATTTAATAAAATTGGATGTCCAGGTAATTTTACTTGGAACTGGGGACCAGAAATATCACACATTTTTCGAAAAAATGTCTTCCAAAAATCCAAAGAAGTTTGCCGCATATCTTGGATTTAATGATGAGCTTGCCCATTTAATTGAAGCTGGTTCAGATATGTTCTTAATGCCATCAAAGTATGAGCCTTGTGGATTAAACCAGATGTATAGCTTAACTTATGGAACAGTCCCAATTGTAAGAGAAACAGGAGGTTTAGCAGACACAGTTATTAAATACAATGAAAAAACAGAAGAAGGCACAGGCTTTGTATTTAAAAAATATGATTCTGTTGAGATGTTAAAAGAAATAAAACGAGCTGTTAAGATTTTTGAAAATAAGAAAAACTGGCAAAAGATTATGCGTGCCGGTATGAAGTTAGATTTTGGCTGGGATGTCTCGGCGAAAAGATATATAGAACTTTACAAGACAATGCTATTGTCTAATTAGTTGAGATGTTAAGTAAAGCTGTATTTTTAGATCGTGATGGGACATTAAACTTCGATCCAGGTTACATCGGTGAGCCAAAGGATCTAGTTTTGTTTTCTGATACTGGCAAGGTACTTTCATCATTAAAAAATAATTATCAATTCAAATTAATAGTAATCTCAAATCAATCCGGAATAGCACGCGGCGTTATATCTGAGGAGCAAGTTATTTCTGTAAATAATGAATTGAATAAAAAGCTTGCTGAGTTTAATGTAAAAATTGATGCATTTTATTATTGCCCATTTCATCCCGATTTTAGCAGCAAGGTTAATTGTGTCTGTAGAAAACCATCACCAAAAATGATATTAGATGCATCATCAGATTTTAATATTGATCTTTCTAAGTCATACTTTATAGGTGATTCAGTTTCTGATATTCTTGCTGGAATAGATGCAGGAGTAAAAACAGTGTTGGTAAAAACCGGTAACGGTGCAGAAAGTATTTCTATCTTGCAAAATGGAAATAATTTTCCAAGTTTTGTAGCCGAAAATTTAACTGAAGCTTATAGTTTTATAATTAATGATTCTAGCGGAGTAACCCTTAGTGATAAATAAGATTTTTCTCTCTTTCATTTCTGCAATTATTATCTTTTTATTAATTAGCTGTAATGATACCCCAACTGATCTTGGAACGGATTTCCTAAATCAAGATGGTGTTGAAGTTCTTAAATTAGATTCTTCAATTGATTCCATTCCTCAATCATCCTATAGTTTTAAAAATATTTTAAGTTTGGGTAGTTCATCTCAATTGCTTCTGGGAAAGGCTGAGAATGTAACTTCACACACTTTATTAAACTTTGTGTTTGCCATTCCAGATTCAATAAGAGAAGAAATCACTGCTCAAACCCTAACAGTTCTTGATTCCTGGGTCGAATTGACTAAGAGTTATTCTTTTGGTGATTCAAACGCCTCATTTGATTACAAAGTATTTAAGATTAATAGCAGCTGGACTTCTTCCACTTTTTCAGCAGATAGTTTTTCAACGCTATCATATGACAATACCGATCTTAGTTCAGATAGAAGTACTGATAATGATACAGTTTATTCTTTTCATCTTGCTACTAGTTTAGCATCTTCCTGGTTACAGAATTATGTTGATACATCAGTTGCTTCCAATTATGGGATTTTGATTTCTCCGGACACATTGGTTACAACTCAAACAGTTTTAGGTTTTACCGCTTTTAATTTAAGTGGAATTGATGATCCAAGATTAAGAATTGTTGTTAAAAAACCCGAATGGGCACAAAACGATACACTAATTGGCTATATATCCTCAGATATTAGTGTAGTTTTAGGCAATAAACCTGATGTCGGAATTGAAAACTTAGTGATACAATCAAGTTTAACTTCAGAAGCAAAATTATTTTTTGATCTATCCATACTTCCTGAAAATGCAGTTATTAATTCTGCACTACTTACTCTTACAGTTGATACTTTGCAAAAAAAGACTGGCAGCAGTTATACAAATTCACTTGGTGTTTTTCTTTTGGCTGACTCAAGCAGTAACGAATTGAATACAAATTATTTCTATACTCTATACCCAAACGGTGCAACATACAATGGTAACATAACAAATATTGTACGCGCCTGGAATAATAATGTTAGTAATCAAGGTATTTTGATCAAAGCCTCAGGTGAACTAAATGGTGTTGAAATTTTTGCAATAAAGGGAAGCAATGCCGCAAATGTTTCTGATAGACCGAAGCTTGAGATTGTTTATTCCAGAGGGGGGCAGAACTAATGAAAAATTTCATCATAAATAGTCTTGTATTTCTCTTTGCACTATCTGTTGTTTATGGACAAAGCGGTTCAGTTTATTCCAGATATGGGGTTGGTGATCTTGAATATGGTTATTCACCTAAGATGATCGGAATTGGTGACATTGGTGTTACTCAACTAGATCCCGATCATTTAATTGTAACAAATCCTGCCAGCTGGTCTGTATTAAGCAAAACAAGAATTGAATTTGGTATCGGATATAAAGGCATATTGCTTTCAGATCAAAGTCGGTCAAATTTTACAAGTGAAACTGAATTTAAAGGCTTTACTTTTGGATTTCCTATTAGTCGTGAATACGGAATTGGATTTGTTGCTGGACTTGTCCCTTATTCCCGGGTAAGTTACAAAGCAGAAGAAAAAATTGTATCGACTGATGCTCAAATTCCATCTTATAAAGTTTCGTATGAGGGCAAAGGTGGACTATCAAAATTATTTATTGGTTCATCAGTAATATTACCGCTTGGTATTTCGGGTGGTGTTACTCTAGATTATTATTTTGGTAATCAAAATTATTTTTCCTCTATTGAATTTGATAATAGTGATAAATTTATAAATACAGTTTATCAAAATGATCGTCGTTCTACAGGTTTTGGTACTACTGCAGGACTTATATCTTCAAACCTTGCTAAAGATTTTAAGTTTGGATTTTTTGATGATTTGAGATTAGGTTTTTCTTTTAATTATATAGGGACCCTAAATACAGATACGCTTTTAACTTCAACTTCGCTTTATTTAGTAGATACAGTAGCTTTAGCATCGACAAAAACTAAAATTCCAGTAAGATTTAGCGGCGGTATAAGTTTTGTTTTTGATGAATCGTACAACATTAGTTTAGATTATATGTATCAGCCAATGTCGGAATATAGTTTTAACTATCTTAAAGATAGTAATTTAAAAGATGTGGCTAAGTACAGTGCGGCTTTTGAGTATAAACCAAAAAAATCTGTTGGAATGACAAACTGGGAACAAATTATCTGGCGTTTCGGCCTTAGCTACGAGCAAACGCAATATAGATTTAATGGACAGGATATAAATCAGTTTTCAACATTTGCCGGTTTATCTTATCCACTTGGAATTGATAACAGTATTGATTTTGCAGTACAGTATTCAACCAGGGGAACAACAGAAAATAATTTAATAAACGAAAATTCACTCAGAGTTTATTTCGGATTAAGTTTTGGTGAACTCTGGTTTTTAAGATTTGACAAATAAACTTTTATTATTATAATTCTAAATTATTATAGATAGTTATGTGAAAAGGTTTCTTGAGATTTCAGGAAACCTTTTCTAATTTTCACTCAATCATTAATCAAATTATGCGGTAAATATGCAATCATTACTTAAAAAAGACTCCGAAATTTATAATGTTCTTCAATCTGAAATTGGAAGACAAACTAATAAGTTAGAATTAATTGCCTCAGAAAATTTTGTTAGTCCTGCAGTTTTAGAAGCTGCCGGCTCTGTTCTTACAAATAAATATGCTGAGGGATATCCCGGAAAAAGATATTATGGCGGTTGTGAGTTTGTTGATCAGGCAGAAAATATTGCACGTGACAGATTAAAAAAATTATTCGGTGCTGAGTATGTTAATGTTCAACCGCATAGTGGTTCGCAGGCAAATATGGCTGTGTTGATGACATTTATGAAACCGGGTGATAAATTTTTAGGATTAAGCCTTGCTCATGGCGGACATTTAACCCATGGATCGCCTGTGAACTTTTCCGGAAAATTGTACGAAGCTGTTGGTTACGAATTGAATGAAGAAACAGGTTTACTTGATTACGATAAGATTGCTGATCTTGCAAAAAAAGAAAAACCTAAATTGATAATCACCGGTGCAAGTGCTTACTCAAGAGAATGGGATTATAAAAAGTTCAGAGAAATTGCAGATTCAGTTGGAGCTTTTTTAATGTGTGATATGGCGCATCCTGCAGGTCTAATTGCAAAAGGATTATTAAATAATCCTTTAGAATATTGTGATGTTGTTACATCAACAACGCATAAAACTTTACGTGGACCACGTGGTGGAATTATACTTATCGGAAAGGATAATGAAAATCCCTGGGGATTAACTAATCCAAAAGGTGATAGAGTAAAAATGATGTCTGAACTTATTGATAGTATGGTAATGCCGGGGATACAAGGTGGACCATTAATGCATATCATTATGGCTAAAGCTGTTGCATTTGGTGAAGCTCTTACTGATTCATTTAAAGATTATGTTTTACAAGTTAGGAAAAATGCGCAATCATTATCTTCTAAATTAATGGAATATGGTTTTAATGTAGTGTCCGGAGGAACTGATAACCATTTAATGTTGATTGATTTGTCAAACAAGAATATTACGGGTAAACAAGCAGAGATTGCTTTGGAAAAAGCAGGGATTACTGTTAATAAAAATATGGTCCCCTTTGATAAGCGAAGTCCATTTGTAACAAGTGGAATTAGAATCGGAACACCCGCATTAACTACACGTGGTATGAAAGAAAAGGAGATGGAATTGATTTCATCCATAATTAATAAAGCTATTTCCGGTTTTGAAAGTGAAAAAACTTTAACAGACCTTCAGGAAGAAGTTAAAAAATTTACATCTTCATTTCCATTATTTGCAGATAAGAAGTAAACGAAGATTATCTTGACAAAAGAATTATTAATAGAAAATTTAGATGAAGAGGGAACTGAACCAGAAAAAGAAATGACATTTCTGGAACATCTTGAGGAATTGAGATGGAGAATTATTTACTCTTTAATAGGTATTGTTGTTGGGGCAATACTAGCCTGGATTTTTATCGATTTTCTAGTTGAAGTTGTTTTATTAAAGCCCGCCAAAGATGCGGGTGCGATGCTTCAAAATCTTAGACCATTTGGGCAGCTTTTTCTTTATATGCAAATTGCAATTATGGTGGGAATAATAATTAGTATCCCAAATATTTTTTTTCAATTCTGGCAATTCATATCGCCCGCACTTAGAAAGCACGAAAGACGATATATATTTTGGATTGTAACTTTTTCCTCAATATGCTTTTTAGCGGGAATTGCATTTGCTTACTTTGTGATGCTTCCATTAACATTAAAATTTGCTGCACAATTCGGCTCTGAGACCATTAAAAATGAATTTGCTATTGATGAGTACATGTCCATTATAATTAGCGTTATGCTTGCTGCTGGATTGATTTTTGAACTACCAATGATTTCTTTCTTTTTATCTAAACTTGGAATTCTTAAACCCTCATTCATGAAAAAATTCCGTAAACATGCTATTGTAGCTATAATGATTGCTGCTGCTTTTTTGACACCGGGCACTGATCCGGTTTCTCAGATCGTGTTAGCTGTTCCATTATTGATACTATATGAAATAAGTATATTAATTTCGAAAATATCCCAGAAAAAATCGTGATAAAACATTCACTCTCAGAAATAAGTAGTCCTATCAAAGCTGAACTTGATCGCTTCAATGATATTTTCAAAGATGCAATGCGATCAAATGTTGGATTGGTTGACCTTGTTGCGCGTTATATCATCCGCCAAAAAGGGAAAAAAATTCGTCCACTTCTTGTGTTATTATCAGCAAAACTTTCAGGTGGAATAACAGAACGATCTTATCGCGGTGCAGTTTTGGTTGAACTTTTGCACACGGCAACTTTAATCCACGATGATGTTGTTGATAATGCTGATAAACGAAGAGGAATGTTCTCTATTAATGTTTTGTTTAAAAACAAAGTTGCTGTTTTGATGGGTGATTATCTTCTTTCCCGCGGCTTGATGACTTCCATAGCCGGAAAGGATTATGATTTTCTTGGTGTTACAACTGATGCCGTAAAAAGAATGTCTGAAGGTGAGCTGCTTCAAATTCAGAAAACAAGAAAATTAGATATCGATGAAGAAACTTATTTTAAAGTTATATCTGATAAAACAGCTTCTCTTCTGGAAACTTGCTGCACGATTGGCGCAATGAGCACTACTGATAACAAAGATTATATTGAAGCGATGAGAAATTTTGGTCACTCACTTGGAATGTCATTTCAAATCCGTGATGATATTCTTGATTACGAAGGTAAATCAAATCTTATTGGAAAACCTGTTGGCGGTGATATCAAAGAAAAAAAAATTACTTTACCTCTTATATATTCACTTAACAACGTTTCAAAGAATGAAGCTTCAAGAATCAGAAAGATTCTGAAGAATGGAAATGACAAAACGAAAGTAAAGGATGTGATGCAGTTTGTCCACGAAAATAATGGAATAGACTACGCACTTAAAATTGCACAAAAATATTCTGATTCTGCAAAAGAATCATTAAACATTTTTCCTGATTCTCAAATCAAACTTTCTATGCAAGCTTTGGTTGATTTTGTAACTGAACGAAAAAATTAATATAATACCAGTCCGAACTTATTTTAGAATCTATGGAAATTTTTCCATAGATAAAGAACCTGAAACAATTCGCCGCGGCGAACAGGTTTACATTCTAAAATTAACTCTTCTTCATTCCATCTTTATAATTAAAACCTTTAAGCGGCTCGCGTAAAGTTAGAACAGGGCAGGGAGCCTTCCTTACAACTTTTTCTGCAGTGCTGCCAAACAAAATATGCTCAACACCACTGTGCCCGTGAGTAGCGATAATTATCAAATCAACATTTTCTTCTTTTGCAGTTTCAATAATTTCGACAAAAGGTTTACCTGTTTTAATTACCGTCTTAACAGTATTAGCACCGGTAATTTCGTTCTTTGCAAGTTTGGCTAATTCATCTTTAGCCCTGTCATCCCATTCGGTAGTAATTGAAGGCATTGCAATTTGCCCCATACTAAAATCCGGCGGATAGATAACAGGCTCAACAACATAAATCAAAATTATTTCTGCATTAAAAGATTTTGCAAAGTTAACGGCATATTTTAATGCGCTTTTCGAGTAATCAGAAAAATCGATAGGCACGAGAACTTTTTTAATTGTGGTTTCCATCTTATTTCCCTTTCTCTTCAGGTAAATTGTATTGTAGATCAAAATAATCTTCATTTACTTTTCTTAAACGTAATGCAAGAATGTTTGAAATTCCAGTTAATATTTTAATTCCTTTTTTGGGATACTTTTCTATAAATTCATCAAGATCCGGTTTGAAGATAACTGAAACACGGCAGGCAGTTTTAGCTATTGCAGAGGCAGATCTTTTTTCACCATCTACTAATGCCAACTCACCAAAAAAATCTCCTTTAGAAAAAGTTGCCAGCACATTTTTGATTTTATGATCATTTTCTCTTTCAATTTCAACTTCGCCTTCTCTAATTATGTAAAGCCCAATTCCCGGATCACCCTGATTAAATATAAATTCACCGGGAACAAAAGTTCTGTTGTGGATAATATTTATTAAATACGATAGATCACGTTTGGTTAATTCCTTGAATATTGGAATTGATTTTAGTGAATTCTTTAAATCAGTTTCTTCTGTTGGAGAATTGAATAAATTAACCCAAAAACTGCTACGTGCTACTTTTTCTTTTTCCATTATTTCCTCTAATTAAATAAACCTGATTCTGCAACGCGCCAAAGTTTTTGACAGGGAAATCTGTTTTCGTAAAATGCTCTGCCAACAATTACAGAATCAACTCCTGCTGGAATTAATTGCTGTAAATCTAAAAGCTCATCTTTATTTCTCACTCCGCCGGAATGAGTAACTTTAATATTACTGTTTTCTGCTATTTCTTTAGAAAGCTGAATGTTTGGTCCAATCATCATCCCATTGCGGCTGACATCAGTTACAATGCATCTATCAATTCCAATTTCAGCCATTTCTTTTGTAAAAGATAAATAATTTAAACCTGATTTTTTTTTCCTTCCGCGTGTAAATAATTCACCATTAATAACATCAATAGAAAGTACAATTTTAGTCGGACCAAATTTCTCAAAAAGTTTAATAAACTCTGCGCGATTTTCCAAAGCCATTGTGTTAATTGAAATTCTGTAAACACCAAGATCAAAAACGGCATCTGCATCTTCAATACTTCGTATTCCGCCGGCAAATTCTATCGGGATAATTACTGAGCTGCAAAGGTTTTTAATTATATCGTGGTTTACTTTTGTATGATCAAATGCACCGTTAAAATCTACAACGTGCAGCATCTTTGCGTTTTCTGCACGCCAGATCATTGCCATTTCAACTGGATCATCACCGTATTCTTTGCAATCAAGTTCAGGAATTCCCTGAACAACTCTTACAGTTTTGCGGTTGTGAATATCAATAGAAGGAATTACTAATAGATGTTTTTTTATTGGATTCATTGCATTAAGAAATAATGATGTTTGTTCCTGTTAAAAAATAACTAAATGAACTGAGAAAGTAAAAGATATTATTGTAGGGATTGATTTCATGATCGATCCAACAAAAAATATAAAAATGGAACGGTCGGGAGACCGTTCCCTACAAATAATTGTTCATTGCCAATTGAGATTATTACAATAAAACTTTAAGTTACAACTGGTTTTGTAACTATACTTTGCTTTAACTATAAATACTGATCTTACCCCCATATAGTAGATAAAAAGAAAAGCAACTATATTTAGTAAAAAGTAAAAAATATAGGAGCTCAAAATGTCAGAAAAAAGAAGGAGTTAGGATAAAGAATTCAAGTTATCAGCAGTAAAAATGATAACAGAGGGCGGAATGAGTTTAATTCAGATTTCAAGAGATCCTGGTGTAAACGAAAACTCATTACACAAATGGAAAAAGGATTATCTGTCAGATCAACAGAATGCATTTCCCGGGAAAGGTCATCTGAAGCCGGAACAAGAAGAGTTAAGAAAGAGGGACCGAGAGATAGCCAGGTTAACAATGGAATGTGATATTTTAAGAAAAGCCTTGGGATACTTTGCAAAGGTAAAGGAGTAAAGTATATGTTTATCAAAGAGAACAGAAAACAATATTCTTTAGCTCTTGTTTGTGAAGTGTTGCGGGTAAGTCAATCAGGTTATCATAAATGGCTAAAGAATAAAGTGAGCCTAAGGGCAAAAGAAAATCAAAGAATACTAGAGATCATCAAGTTTCATCACAACAAAAGCAAGGCAACTTATGGATTGCCAAGAATATATGCAGCAATGAGAAAAGAAGGATTTGGTATAAATAAAAAGAGAATAGCCAGGCTGATGAAAGTCAATAATATCAAGGCTAAAACAAAGAGAAGATTCAGGGTTACAACAGTTCAGAATTCAAAAGCACAGCCAAGTGAAAACTTACTTAATCAGAATTTTACAGCTGCATCAGAGAATAAAATCTGGACTGGTGATATAACTTATGTTTGGACAAAGGAAGGATGGATTTATCTTGCAGTTGTGATGGACATTTACTCAAGGAAAATAGTTGGCTGGTTAATAGACAGCAGCTTATCAACAGAGCTTGTTATAAGAGCTTTAATGATGGCTGTGCTTCACAGAAATCCAGAAAGAGGAATAATCTTTCACTCAGACAGAGGCAGTCAGTATACAAGTGGTTCTTTCAGAGAATTATTAAAAAACTATGGAATAGTTCAATCGATGAGTTCAACAGGAAACTGTTATGATAATGCGGTAACAGAATCATTTTTTCATACACTAAAAACAGAGTTAACTTACTGGGAAAAATATCAAACCAGAGATGAGGCTAAAGGGAGTATTTTTGAATATATCGAAATAAATTACAACAGAAGAAGACTCCATTCATCTTTAGGATATTTATCACCGGTTGAATTTGAAGAAAAAAACAGAAGAGATTTAATTGAAAAAGTTGCTTAACTTAATATCTGCTTTTAAGGGGTAAGATCAATCTTCGTTCTTCTAATTTCTTAGATGATTTCCACAGGAAAGATCTTTTGCAGCTTAAACACAAGTAACGTTGTTTATTTTGAGGACTCTTTCCGTTGCGTCTAACATTAGGAGATAAACAATAAAAACAGTGTTTTTTTTCATTAGATTCTCATTTGTTTTGAGTTTACTCCCTGTAAAAATATATCAAAGAACAACTTACAGCTATTTCAGCAACAGTTTTTGACCATTATACCCCAAATGACAATATCAATAACCTAATCGTAGGGATAGAAGGCTTAAATTTTTATACTTTTATCTTTATACTTTAAATCTTGTAATACTACTAAAGTGAGCTTCCGACCTTAACTCTTATATTAAGAAAGAAAGAATTAAACCCTAATCCTCCGTTCATTAGTTTGCTAATGATAATGCTGGGACCAATAGCAATCGAACTATACGCCCAATAATCAAATATTTTCTGAACGCTTATGTCCATTACAAATTGATTCTGTCTTACAGGACTGTTAAACATATAATCCATTCTTAAATCGAATACACTACCCGCAAGAGTCAACTCTCTGCCGGTAAATCCTGCATGATATTCATCAAGGAAACTTGCAACATAAAACTTACTCCTTAATGCACCCATCACTTTAACTGGATAACGGAATTCCCAGTTAACAAACCCGCCCTGTAATAAATAAGGCTGAAATTTAATTGTACTATCAGGATTGTAAACGATATTATTTTCATTAACTGTATTTCTTTGATATTTATCTCTAAAGGTCGGACTAAAATCACTGGAAGTACTTAAATAGCCAACTTCAAAAAAGTTACCGAATGGTACTGTATAGGTCATCTGAATACCTTCAGTTATATATAAGTTATTATGATTTTCTGAACTCTTTAATTCAATCATAGCATCGACAGGCAGGAAAACACCTACTTTAGCTCCAAGTATGTGAAAATTGAACTCTGTGAAATTCGTTTCCAATGCGCCTGAGTAAGGTGTTCCAAAACCGATAGAAAGACCGATATCCTTTTTTAAAGGAATTCCAAATCTTTCACCTCCCATTATTTGAATATATGGGTTGATATAGCCCAATGTCGGAGAAATCTGAAAAACTGTGGGTGGATTAAGTATATTGTTAAATCTTAATTTCTGAATTACTCGAGTGAAAAGGCTGCCATAATTTATGGTTTCTTCTAAGTTTAGTTTAAATGGATAAGTTATAATTCTTGCCCGGGTTTCAGGTTTTATTGCCAGCAAAGGATAGAGACTTCCTTTTATAGATATCGTCTGATCTGTGGGTTGACGCAAATCAACAACTATTTCAGCTTTAGGGTCAGGTGGATCAATAAATAGCTGTTCCTGAATATGAATGAATAAGCTGTCGTCCAATGGTTCCATCTGGTAGTATAAAATAGGTTCTTCTTCTTCCTGTGCAAACAGATAATCCGAGTTAACTAAAACCAGAAAGGATAAAAGGGACAGGAAAGTTAATCCATTTATTGTTTTCATCTCTATAATTTATATTATTGAATAGTACAAAGTAAAACAAATATCAGACCGAAAAAAGTATTTAATTAAGTACTGCAGATTATTTAAAAAGAAATAATTACAATTAAGCAGATGAAAATAGTAGCAATAAAAATATACCGGACACTAATCAGGGTGAATCTGAATAGCCAATCATTCTATTTATTATCCAATCTAACCAAAGAATTTATTTTGTTATTAAAATTGATGACGGCGAATAAAATAACTAAATATTTAATGTACGTATAAAAAATTGTTTCTCTAGTTGCCTTTTAATAATTTTCATTACCCAATTTTAAAAAGAACAATGAATAAATATACTGGAGTGGATTATTATAATTTGGAATCTCTTTTATCAGAAGAGGAGATACTAATACGAAATACAGTTCGTGATTTTGTAAGTGCCGAGATCATTCCGATCATAGAGAAATACAATCGTGAAGCTAAATTTCCAGCGCATCTCATTCCACAAATGGCCGAGTTAGGATTATTTGGTCCAACATTACCTGCGAAGTATGATTGTGCGGAATTGAATAACGTTGCTTATGGTCTTATAATGCAAGAATTAGAAAGAGGAGATAGTGGGATCCGGAGTTTTGCATCAGTTCAAAGTGCTCTGATTATGTATCCAATTTATACTTTTGGAAGTGAACAACAAAAAGACAAGTGGCTTCCGGCTTTAGCCAAGGGAGAAAAGATAGGTTGTTTTGGATTAACGGAACCGGACTATGGTTCAAATCCTGCTGGAATGGTTACAAAAGCAATTAAAGTTGATGGAGGATTTATACTTAATGGTGCTAAAATGTGGATTACAAACGGTACTATTGCAGATGTTGCTGTTGTTTGGGCTAAAATGGATGGTGTGGTAAGAGGTTTTCTTGTTGAAAAAGACATGAAGGGATTTTCTGCTCCTGAGATGAAAGGGAAGTATTCTCTAAGAGCATCCGTTACATCAGAACTTATTTTTGATAATGTTTTTATCCCTGATGAGAACTTGCTCCCTAAAACAGAAGGATTAAAAAACCCTTTGATGTGTCTTAACCAGGCAAGATATGGAATTGCATGGGGCGTTGTTGGATCTATGATGGCTTGTTATGATTCAGCTTTAAATTATGCAAAATCAAGGAAGCAGTTTAGTAAACCTATAGCTGGATATCAATTGATTCAAGATAAGTTAGTATATATGGTTACAGAGATTACAAAATCTCAGTTATTGAATTTACAATTAGGGCGATTGAAAGATAAAAAAACTTTAAAATATTCTCAGGTTTCGATGGCAAAAAGGAATAATTGCGAAATAGCTTTAAATATAGCTCGAGAATCAAGACAAATATTGGGAGCAAATGGAATTCTGGATGAATATCCGGTCATGCGGCATTCCACCAACTTAGAAAGTGTAATCACCTACGAGGGGACACACGAAATGCATACTTTAATAATTGGTGAAGAAATTACAGGTTTATCTGCATTTGATTGATCAAATAATAATTTTAATATAGAATTGAGGAACGGACATGTTAGATAAAAAATTCTTTGAGATGGGTTTAACATTTGATGATGTTTTGTTAGTTCCGGCCAGATCTTCCGTTCTTCCTAGAGAAGTTGATATAGCTACTTATCTTACCCCGGAAATAAAATTAAACATTCCCATAATTTCGGCGGCAATGGATACAGTTACTGAGTCTGAAATGGCCATTGCAATTGCTAGAGAAGGCGGTATTGGTATCTTGCATAAGAATTTAACTATTGAGGAGCAATGCCACGAAGTTGATAAAGTTAAAAGATCAGAAAGCGGAATGATAAGGAATCCTATTACATTAACACCTGATAAAACAATCGGCGATGCTCAGGAAATTATGAGGAAATATAGAGTATCCGGAATTCCAATTATAGATAATTTTGGAAAATTAGTTGGTATACTTACAAATCGTGATTTACGATTTGAGCCAAATAAAAAGCTTCTTGTAGCGGAATTAATGACAAAAGAAAATTTGATAACTGCTCCAATGGGTACTACATTAGAAAAAGCCGAAATTATTTTACAAAAACATAAAATTGAAAAACTTCCTGTTGTTGATAAAAATAACAAATTAATAGGTCTAATTACATTTAAAGATATTCTCAAAAAGAAAAAACATCCTTTTGCTTGTAAAGATCAGCATGGTAGATTAAGGGTAGGAGCAGCTGTGGGTGTAACTTATGATACGACTGACAGGGTAAAAGCTTTAGATGATGCCGGTGCTGATGCTATTATTATTGATACTGCTCATGGGCACTCCCAAGGAGTTTTAAAAACTGTGAAGGATATACGTAGAAAATTCAAATACATTCAGCTTATTGTTGGTAATATAGCTACTTATGATGCCGCACTTAGTCTTATAAATTGCAAAGTAGATGCTGTTAAAGTAGGTATAGGCCCCGGTTCAATATGCACTACAAGAGTTATTGCAGGAGTAGGAGTTCCTCAAATTACTGCGATTGCTCAGACTTATAATGCAACTAAAAAATTTGGAATTCCTTTAATTGCTGATGGTGGGATAAAACAAACTGGAGATTTGCCTAAAGCAATAGCAGCTGGTGCAGACTCAGTAATGATTGGTGGATTATTTGCAGGTGTTGATGAAAGTCCGGGTGAAAAAATACTATATGAAGGAAGAAGTTTTAAATTATATCGTGGGATGGGATCATTAAGTGCAATGAAAAAAGGAAGCAAGGATAGATATTTTCAAGACACAGAAGAAGATATTAAAAAATTAGTACCTGAAGGAATCGAAGGAAGAGTTCCTTACAAAGGGCCACTTGAAGACACAGTTTATCAATTAATTGGTGGTTTGCGTGCATCAATGGGTTATACTGGAAATGCAAACATCAAATCACTAAAATCCAAAAGTAAATTTATTAGAATTACTCTTGCAGGACTTAAAGAAAGCCATCCACACGATGTTATTTTAACGCAAGAGTCTCCAAATTATCAAAGTCATAAATAGGTTAACATAAATATAATGTTTAAAGTTTTAGTCGTTGCGTATTATTTTCCCCCTTTGGGTCTCAGCGGAGTTCAAAGAACTTTGAAGTTTGTGAAATACATGAAAAACTACAATTGGGAGCCCACTGTTGTTACTACTGGAAAGGTAGCCTACTTTGCTCATGATGATTCACTTCATAAAGAACTAATTGATTCTGATATAAGAATTATTAGAGTTTCAGGAAGTAACGAACCGAATTCTATCCTTTCAAGATTTGGTACTATTAAACTTCCAAGTGAATTTTTAAGAAACATTTTTGATAAATTAAGTCAGACTTTTTTTATACCAGATAACAAAATTTCGTGGTCACGGCTAGCGTATAAAAAAATTGATGAAATTCTTAGTCACGAAAAGTTTGATGCTTTGTTCATCACCTGTCCACCATTTTCAGCATTCGATATAATATCCAAAATAAAGAAAAAACATGATGTGCCTCTATTTGCTGATTATAGAGATCTTTGGTACAGAAGTTACTTCTCTTTTTATCTTACACCATTTCATAGATTGCTGCATAAAAATAAAGAGTACTTGGCATTAAAAGCAGCAGATAGAATTATAGTAACCAATCGAAAGATTAAAGAGAAACTTCTTAGTACCTATCCATTTTTGACTTTTGAAGATGTCGTAATAATTCCTCACGGATATGATCATGAAGACTTTGAAAAAATTGAGGCTCAACCCAAGCCACAAAACAAAATGGTTTTGATGTACTCAGGGATATTTATGGTTTACAATTCACCAGTTTATTTATTAAAAGCATTTAAACAATTAACTATTGAGCGACCTGATATTGCATCAAACATTGAACTGCATTTTGTGGGATTTTTAAGAAAAGAGAATCAAAAACTAATTCGTAGACTAAAGCTTCAAGCGTTCGTAAAAGATCACGGTTATGTAAATCACGATGAAGCAATTGCTAAAATAAAATCAGCGGATGTGCTTTGGTTTATGGTTGGGCGCAGAAGAAATATTGATGCGATACTTCCCGGAAAAATATATGAATACATTGGTGCCAAAAAAACTCTACTTGCCTGCGTTCCTGACGGTGCAGCAAAAATGGCAGTCGAAGAATCAGGAGCAGGGTTTGTTTGTGATCCGGATAATATTGATGAAATAAAAAACACTATCATTATAATATTCGATCATTTTAAAAATGGCTCACTTCCAATTCCTACCGATGAAGTACTAGAACGATTTAGACGTGATAACCTAACAGAGCTTTTAACAAAACAATTTCAGCTAAAACTTAGGACGGAAGTTTAATGAACGTTCTAATAATTGGCTCCGGGGGTAGAGAACACTCCCTTGCATATAAAATAAAACAAAGTGTAAAATTAGAAAAGCTCTATTGTGCACCAGGTAATCCTGGAACCAGAAGGCATTGCAAAAAATATTCACATAGAAATTAATGATTTTTTAAGTATCAAGGATTTTTGCTTAAAAAGTAAAATTGATCTTGTAGTGATCGGACCAGAACAGCCGTTAGTTGATGGTCTTGCTGATTATTTAAGAAAGACTGGATTAAAAGTTTTTGGTCCCTCAGCAAAAGCTGCACGGATAGAATCAAGCAAAACATTTGCAAAAAAAGTGATGATGGATGCCGGTGTGCCAACTGCTAAATATTTCGAGTTTTCAGAATCACAACTTAATGATGCTGTAAGTTATTTACATAGAGCTGTTTATCCTTTAGTCATTAAAGCAGATGGTTTAGCTGCAGGTAAAGGAGTTTTGATTTGTTATAAGTTATCTGAGGCAGAATCTGCAATAAAAGAAATTTTTGAAGATAAAATATTCGGTAATTCAGGAAGTAAAATAATTATTGAAGAATTTTTAGATGGAGAAGAGGCATCAATCTTTGCGATTACTGATGGAGAGAATTTTGTTTGTTTGCCCGCAGCTCAGGATCATAAAAGAATTGGAGATGGAGATACTGGAAAAAATACAGGCGGTATGGGCGCTTATGCACCTGCTCCCATAATCACCGTTGAATTATTGAGTGAAATAGAAAATAGAATTATAAAACCCACGCTTAAACAAATGAGGGAAAGTGGTAACACGTTCAATGGTTGTCTATATGTAGGTTTGATGATAACTGATTCTGGACCAAAAGTTATTGAATTCAATTGCAGATTTGGTGATCCCGAAACACAAGTTGTATTGCCAATCATTAATGGTGACTTTCTTGATTTACTTTATTCTGCTGCCAATGGAAATCTTGATATTAATTCCGTTAAATTTTCGGGTGGATGTTCTGTTTGTGTCGTTGCCGCATCAGATGGATATCCTGATGATTATAAAAAAGGATTTGAAATAAGCGGGTTAGATTTATCTGATGAAGAAATAATAATTTATCATGCTGGTACAAAAAAAGTGAACGATAATATATTAACAAATGGTGGCAGAGTTTTAGGAATTACTTCTGTAATAAAAACATTAGATTTAATACAGGCGCAGAAAAAAGCTTATAACTTTATACAAAATATTTATTTTAACGGGATGTACTATCGCAAAGATATTGGGGAAAAAGCGTTCAAGTTTTTAAAATAAAAACCTTACTGATTCTCTTTTCATACATAACCTCTTTTATTAATTTCATTACAAAAATTAAAATTACATGATTCCACTTCACGTTCACACGAATTATTCACTGATGGAAGGCACAATTAGTATCGATGAATTGATAAATGCCTGTAAAAAAAATAATATAAAATCAATTGCTTTAACAGATACTAATGCAATGAACGGATTAATTCAGTTTGTAAAAAAATCTCTTGAAGAAAATATCAAACCGATTATCGGAACTTGTATCACCGAACCAAATGATGAAAGTAAGTACGCAATATTTTTGGCAAAGAACAATCAGGGTTATTCTGATATATGTAAAATTATAACTCAACGAAAACTGAATAAGGATTTTTCACTTTTAAAAATCATTAAACAAACATGGCAGAATTTATTTCTAATAACACCGGATATAGGATTACTTAAGGAGTCCAGCAAAGATAATTCCGTATATGCTGAAATAATTCCAACTTCATCCAACAAAATAAATGCATTAAAAACTTTTCAGTTCGCGAGAGAAAATAATATTCCCGTTGTCGCATCAAATCCAATCTACTTTCTTAAGAAAAGTGATTATGAGATTCATAAGCTTGTTACCGCTATTCGATTAAATAAAGTCATTGAAAATCTTAAGGATTCCGAGCTTGTAGACATTGAATTTTATTTTAAACCTAAAGAAGTAATTGAAAAAAGTTTTGCCAAAATTCCTGAAGCACTAATGAATTCAGAACATATAGCTTCTGATTGTAACGTTGATCTAAAACTTAATGATTATAAATATCCGGCATTCCCACAATTAAAATCTGAATCTTCAATATCTATGTTATCACAAGTTGCCAGGGAAGGATTAAAAAGAAGATATAAAAATGTTGATAGTAAAGTTTTGAACAGACTGGAATATGAACTTGGAGTAATAGATGAGCTGAATTTTGCTAATTACTTTTTGATAGTATGGGACATTATTCAAGAAGCAAAAAAAAGGGGAATGATGACGATTGGAAGGGGCTCTGCAGCAAATAGTTTAGTTGCATATTGTTTAGAATTAACTCAAGTAGATCCGGTAAAGTATAATCTTTACTTCGAAAGATTCTTAAATAAAGCGCGCAGCAATCCTCCCGATGTTGACATAGATTTTTCATGGAAAGAGCGTGATGAAATTGTGAAGTATGTTTTTGAAAAATACGGGTATGAAAGAGTTGCGATGATATCAACTACTATTACATTTCGGGCTCGCTCTGCTTTCCGTGAGACTGCTAAAGCATTTGGCTTTACAGATAAAGAAATATCAAAATACAGTAAGAGAATACCCTGGACTAATGCATCAAACCTTCCGAAAATTGCTGAAATGTTTCCTGAATCAAAGAACTTAGGTTTTAATAAAGAACCCTGGAAAAGCATAGTTAGTCTTGCATCAAGAATTGCCAACTTTCCTAGACATTTAAGTATTCATCCAAGTGGAATAGTAATTACTCCAAATAAAATTACAGATTACTGTGCGCTTGAATATGCAAAGAATAAAGGCTTAGGATTGATAATTACTCAACCTGATATGTACTCTATTGAGGATTTGGGATTGATTAAAATTGATTTGTTAAGCCAGAGATCACTTGGTGTTTTAAGAGATACGATGGAAGTGTTAAACAAAAATGACGATAAGAATTAATTAATCGGTTTTTAGTTTTAGTAAATCTGAACCGAATGCCATCAATAACATCGACCCAATAATGATCAGTAAGTTCTCTCCCAATTTAGACAATCCAATCTGAGTCCCGTTTCCAAAGCACCCACACTCGATATTTAATCCACGAAAGAGACTTATGGTTATAGCAATAGTAAAAATTAATGACATCAAAAATATTATTGTTGAATTTTCTTTCACTGCAATTCCTAAAAGTAATAAGATGCCGGTAATCATTTCTATCCAAGGCAATGTTATTGCAATAAAGTTTACTAACGAAATAGGGAAAAGTCGATAATTTGAAATTGAGATTGCAAAAGCCTCGGGATCAGTAATTTTTTGTACACCTGCGTAAATAAATATAAACGCAATAATTATTCTTGCAATAAAAAGAAAGTATCTATTTGAAATTGGATTTCTCATCTAATTAATCTTTGTATTTATCGGATAATTGTTTTTTGTCCACTCATCATATCCACCAATGAAAACATAAACGCTTTTGAATCCCATTTCAAAAAGTTCATTACCGGCAAGAGTACTTTCATCGCATTCTTCAGATTGGCAGTAAACTACAATAATTGCACTCTTATTAAGTTTAGATATTGCATCTGAATAATTTTCTGAACGATAAAAAGGAATGTTGACAGCACCCAGGATATGTCCTTCTGAAAATTCTTCCGGTGAACGTGCATCAATAAACTGAGTCCTTTGCTTAAACAATTTGTATGCAAAATTTATTTTAATTGCTTTCGGTGATTTAAATGATTCTGTTATTTGATTTCTATTTTCAGTTACCAAAGAATTAACACTTTGTTTTGATTCTGCAGAATCAATTGCAGAAAACAAAGAATCTGTTTTATTAAATGAGGCAATGGAATCACTTTCCCACGTTAAAATTCTTTCTTCTCTAATAAGTTTTAACCCATT
This sequence comes from uncultured Ignavibacteriaceae bacterium, assembly GCA_963714775.1. Classification (GTDB taxonomy): domain Bacteria; phylum Bacteroidota; class Ignavibacteria; order Ignavibacteriales; family Ignavibacteriaceae; genus IGN3. The sequence continues at coordinate 32,562 of CAVQQN010000057.1, read as the reverse complement.
ATGATTGAAATGATTATAGACGAGAGCCATCACAATAGAGATAAGAGTGATAAAAAATATTTTGGGAAGATTAGGATTCATTAACTACAATAATATTCTACAATTTATTTTACGTGGTCTAAAATACGATGATCCAATTAAAATTTCTATTTAGAAAATTGCTGGATGAAAGACTAAAATATTTCTTTTTCTGTAAATCAATTTTCAACCATTTTAAAATTGGTAATAAATATCATTTACACAAATTATTTAGTTATCAAAACTTATGTAAACTGAAAACATTTTGGGAATTGATTATCGATACAAGTATAAATTACCTATGTATAACATTGCTGTTCAAAATAAAATAGAAAAAGGAAAGAAGATCGATAAAGTTGTAAGAGAATACATTAAATCATACAAAGACTTAAATCCTAAAAAAGTAAAAAATAACTAGAAAAACCTCAGGGGCCAAATGGCACTATAGTAAATAGGATGTAGGGATCGATCCGCTTTATATGAAATAAGAATTACCCATCTCTAAATAAATAAATTCAATACGAACGGACGGGAGTAAGTTCCAAACAAAATATTTTAGAATCTTTCCGAACGAGCAAATTTTCCCGCTATTATAACTATAAATAAACTATGCATTATTATGCCCGGTTGGCTTGATTGGTTTGAAGAAGAAATTACCTGTCCAAATTGTGGATCAAAAATTATTGTTCTTTTCTGTGAAGATGGAGATACGAGTAATATTCCACCTACAGTTAAAACATTTATTGTAGATGAAAATGCTTACTGTCCAAACTGTAAAGCGAAAATTATTGATGAAATTTTAAAGAACAACTAATTAGAATAGTTCTAAATTGATACTTCTTTTGAAGTTAATTTTATTTTACTGAATTTTGCACAAAGAAATAGGAGATTTATTATGATCAAATTTCTATCTGCTTTGTTTTTCTTCCTGCCAATAACAATGTTCTCGCAAAACACAATTACAGGAAATGTTGAAAGTGTTCCAAGTAAGACTCCTGCATTTGCAAGAGTAACATTCACGAATATTTCTAATCCAACAGAACAATTTACAACACTTACAGATATAAATACAGGAAATTATCAATTAGATGTTCCTGCTGGAACTTTCGAAAGAAAAATAGAAGCGCAAAATCATTTTTTATATGATGATAATATGCAAGTCAATAATTCTACTCAAATGGATTTTCAAGTGATAGAAGACATAGGAAGCACTTCAACATATCATCCGAATATTTTAAATGTTTTAAAGACATTAACAGCAACATTGGACGGATTTCCTGATCCTGAAGTTGAGAGATGGAATGACTCAAATTTGCCGATACCTTATTTTGCAAATAATGATAGCATGCCAACAGTGTTAAGACAATATCTTGATTCTGCATTACTCGATATAACTACAAAATCTAATGGAAAAGTACGGTTTACAGAAGTATTTACCGAGCCATAAGTAGGAATAGTATTTAGATATAGGTCAGGAAGTGGGATGCCCTGTCCAGCAGCTTCAGCATGCACTTTTCTTGATAGTTTTTTTTCTGATGGAAGTTTAAAACATGTTACAATATATGTTTCAACAGACGTATCTATAGGTGCATATAATTTTATATTTAGAAGAGAACTTATGAGAGCTATGCCAACAGATCATCTTTCTCTTAGATCCGAGCTTTATCCAATCATTCACTTCTCAAACTTCTGTTCTTCATCCTGACGAGGGAAAAGCATTGTCAATAATGTATACATTAAAACATAATACAGACATGAGAGCACATAAAGAGATTGTGATACAAGATCCTGTGCCGGTAGAATTAACAATGTTTAATGTATTGAAAGACGACAACATAGTAAAATTATTATGGAATACGGCAACAGAAGTGAATAATTATGGATTTGATATAGAAAGAAAGAAAGATAAATGGGAAAATATAGGCTTTGTAGAAGGAAATGGAAATTCAAACAGTCCAAAAGATTATACTTATGCAGACACATTAAAAATGCCAGGAATATATTTCTACAGGCTAAAACAGATAGATACTGACGGACAATTCGAATATAGTCAAGAAGTAAAAATAGATATGGGAGACATAATAAAAGGATACGAATTAATGCAAAACTATCCTAACCCATTCAATCCAGAGACAAAGATAGGATTCAAAATACCAGAAAGAAGCAATGTAAAACTTACAATATATGATATAATAGGAAATACCGTATCAACATTAGTCGACAAACAGTTAGAACCAGGATATTATGAAGAACCATTCGACGGAAAAGCATTATCAAGCGGAGTATATTTCTACAGACTTCAAACAGAAAATTCTAGCTTATCTGGTAAAATGATGTTAATGAAGTAAACTTTAGAATTTAACACATTAATTTTAACCTCCATCGATAAAACGGTGGAGGTTTTTTGTTTTAAAATGTAGGCACCGATATCCTGATCGATCCAATGAGGAAGTTCAATCGATTAGAAATGACATTTTAGACAGTTGTAAATAAGTTGTCTTGAAGTTCCTGGGACAATTGAATAGGAATGAAATAAGACATTGGGTAAAGATAATCTTCACCAGATTCATCAATAATCCTTAAATAACCATCTTCTTCTGACTCTAAATCGGGAACGACTAAATAAACTTTACGAATTTCCAAATCATCACAGTCTTTATTCTCAATACAAAGGACAAATTTTTTATTTTAGTTTGCCATAATTAATGATTTTAATTGTATCTCAAAAAAAATCTCATTTATTCAAGCACACTACAAACCTTAAAGTCCCCCTTAGGGGGATTTAGGGGGCTAATCCACATCATCAACAATCAGTGTAAACAAACCGGCAATTATCATCGAAGCACCACCAAGAAGTAATGCATAAATTGCTTCGCCGCCAACAATATTTTTAACAAAAAAACCAAGAATTGCTGCTGCAGTTATTTGAGGAATCACAATAAAGAAATTAAAAATGCCCATATACACTCCCATTTTTTCTGCGGGAAGTGATCCTGCAAGAATTGCATAAGGCATTGCAAGTATAGAAGCCCAGGCTAAACCGATTCCAAGTTCGGAAACTAAAAGTAAGTTTGGATCTTTTATAAAGTAGAAAGATGCAAATGAAATTCCGCCGATGATTAGTGAAATCATATGAACAGTTTTTCTGTTGGTTAGTTTTGCAATCCACATAATTGCAAAAGCCATAACTGCAGCAAAACCGTTGTAAACAGCCATTAAAACTCCAACCCAATCTGCACCTTGATTGTATAATTCTGATGCAGGATCTGTTGCACCATAAATATGATGAGTAACTGCTGGAGTTGTATATATCCACATTGCAAATAGTGCAAACCACGAAAAGAATTGAACAACAGCAAGCTGCTTCATTGTTTTTGGCATTTTGTAAAGATCATTTAAGATAGAAACTAATCCACCGGAAGTTTTATTTTGATTTGTAAAGAAGCCTGCGATTAATTGAAGCAAACCAAAGATTATTGAACCAACAAATAAGACATAAAGTCCGTAATCAGTTTCGTGTAGAATAAAGTAAAGAATTGCTGAACCAAGCAATCCAACAAAAATCCATATCAAACCATTCTTATTGAATGATGATGCTGAAATTAGAATTTGAGAGAGAAGTTTTTGATTGAGATAATTTCTTTTCGTCATCAGAAAACTTTTTTAATTCTTCTGGTGAATATTCTTTTGTTGAAAAAACTGTATAAAGAACCGCGAGAAGAAAAACTACACCACCAATGTAAAATGAAAATTTAACTGAATCAGGAATTTCTCCAGATGCGGCAGTGTTAGCAATTCCAAACCAGTTTGTCATCATATATGGCAAAGCAGAGGCAACGATTGCACCAATCCCTATAAAAAAACTTTGCATTGAAAATCCAACTGTTCGCTGTTCTGAAGGAAGCATATCACCAACAAAAGCTCTGAACGGTTCCATTGAAACATTTATTGATGCATCCATTATCCAGAGCATTCCAGCAGCGACCCAAAGTGCTGGTGAGTTAGGCATAAAAATAATCGCAGTTGATGCGAGAATCGCGCCAACGAGGAAAAATGGTCGTCTTCGTCCAAGTTTGTTCCAGGTTTTATCGCTCCAATGTCCGATGATTGGCTGAATGATCAATCCTGTAACAGGTGCAGCAATCCAGAGAATCGGAATTGAATCAATACTTGCGCCAAGTGTTTCAAAAATTCTGCTTACATTTGCATTTTGAAGTGCGAATCCGAATTGAATGCCTAGAAATCCGAAGCTCATATTCCAGATTTGCCAAAAGGAAAGACGAGGTTTGCTCATATAATTTCCTAAGTATGATTAAATTAACAATGTTGAAAAATAATAAATGGTTTTTAATAAAGATAATTTTATTAGAACTGTGTAGGGCTCGATCTCCAGATCGATCCGTTATGGAAGAAATAAAAGTAAATTATATAAACTCAAGTTGACCGTCAAATTATTCATTGAACATAAAACCGTTGAAACGGTTACGAAAAATTGTTTTTCATTTTATTAACCCACGACTTAAGTCGTGGGTTAATAAGAAAGAGCTATAGACTTCAAACCGTTTTAACGGTTTACAATAACAAGCGCTCAACTTGAGTTATATTTATTTAAAGGATTACAATTAACTATAAAGTTACCCAGAACGGACGGGAGTTCGTTCCCTACAATTATGAAAATTCAGGAAATAATAAATAAGGTTTTAGCAACTCCGAACGCTGCTTTCTTTTATACTCCACCAATTTATGGAAAAAGTGATTCATATCTATTCATAAAACCAAAAGAAATTGTAACAATAAAATCATTGAGGAATCTTGATAAAAAATTAAAGCGAATAGATGAACTGATAGAAAAAGGATTCTATGGATATTCGTTGATGAATTATGAAGCAGGTTATTTATTTGAGAAAACATTAAACAAGTACTTGTCGAAGGGTGAAAAACTTATTCAATTCTTTTTTTATGAAAAAAAGGATGTTCAAAGAATTAGCTCTACTGAAATTGAATTCGAATTATCAGAAAATCATAAGATTAGAAGCTGGAAACTAAACACTTCTAAAAATGAATATTCGAAATCAATAAAGAAAATAAAATCTTATATCGAAGAAGGAGATACATACCAGGTTAACTATGCTATTAAAGGTAAGTACGATTTTGCAGGCTCATACACAAGTTTGTTGACTAACCTAATCTTTAATCAATCCGCTAAATACACAGCAATAATAAAAAATGGCGATCAAATAATGTTTTCACTTTCACCTGAACTCTTTTTTGAAATTGATGGACAAAAAATTATTTCTAAACCTATGAAAGGAACTGCGAAAAGGGGTGCTGATATTTCCAGCGATGGATTAATTAAATATGGATTGGAAAGAAGTGAAAAGAATCGGGCTGAGAATACTATGATTGTTGATTTAATAAGAAATGATCTTGGAAGAATTAGTGAGTATGGTTCAGTAAAAGTTAAGAATCTTTTTGAAATTGAAAAGTATGAAACAGTTTACCAAATGGTAACAACAATTAAATCCAAATTACGAAAGAATACTAAACTTTCTGAAGTGTTAAAAAACATTTTCCCTTGTGGTTCAATTACAGGTGCACCAAAAATCCGTACGATGGAAATTATTAATGAATTGGAAAAAGAAAAAAGAGGTATATATACCGGTTCAATCGGGTTGATAAATAAGAACAATATTACTTTCAATATTTCAATCAGAACTTTATCCATTAGTAAAAAAACTGGTAAAGGTGAGATTGGGTTAGGCAGCGGAATTGTTTGGGATAGTTTGGCAGATGAGGAATTTGAAGAGACAAAATTGAAGGGAAGATTTTTATCTGAACCAACAGGACAGTTTGAAATAATAGAAACAATGCTGGTTGAAAATAGAAAAATATTTTTATTGGAAGAACATCTGGATAGGATGCGGCATGCTGCTGAGTTTTTTCTATTTAAGTTTGATAAGAAAAAAATTTTAGAGCAACTTCAGATGATTATCTTGAAATTAGATAATAATAGCAATAGATTAAAAATTAGTCTTAATAAGTGGGGAAGATTAAGTTATCAACTTATGCCAATAGTAAAAAATGATGAAAAAACGGCAGTAATTATTTCTAATAAAAGGATTAATTCTCAAAATAAATTTCAATATTTCAAAACTACTAATCGTTTAGTGTATGATAGTGAGTACAAAATATATTCTGCTAAAGGATTTTATGATGTAATATATTTAAATGAAAATGAAGAATTAGCTGAAGGAGCTATTTCAAATATTTTCGTTTATAAAAATGGGGTGATTTCAACTCCCCCTTTAAATGCTGGAGTTCTTCCCGGTGTTTATAGAAAATATTTGTTAAAGAATAATTCACTAATTCGGGAAATACACTTACATCTTGAAGATTTATTGGAAGCGGATAAAATTATCTTAACAAATTCTGTACGCGGTGAGGTTGTGGTTAATAAGTTATTTGTAGATGAAAACGAATTTATAGAATTGAAAATGTAGAGGTCGGGCGCCTGATACATACGATTAAGATATTGTAAAATTAGCAACGCTTTGTTAAAGACTAAAATTAGTCACATATCATCCGGTATGAACTGGAACTCATTCCCTTCATAAAGAAATACTAGCAAGATTATTTATTTTATTTTCTATATTTTGCAATTAAATAAATAATCAATTCAGAATGTCTAAATCCATAACAGAAACATCCAAACGAAAAAAGGAACACATTGAACTGTGTCTTACTAACGATGTAGCTTTTCGCAATAAATCAAATGGATTTGATAAATACGAATTCATTCACGATGCCATTACAGCAGTTGATATTTCGAAAATATCCTTTCAAACAAAATTCTTTACAAAAAAAATAAATTATCCATTCCTGATTTCTTGTATGACAGGTGGAACTGAAGAGGCAGAAAATATTAATCAAAGATTAGCCGTAATTGCAGAAGAATTAAAAATTCCAATTGGAGTTGGGAGCCAAAGACAAGCTCTTGAGGATAGTAATTTTCATAATTCATACAAAATAATTCGCAAAACAGCCAGGAGTGTACCTGTTCTTGGAAATATTGGTGCAGCACAGTTAGTTCATTCAAAAGATCTGTCGGATATTCTTAAATTGATTGAAATGCTTCAAGCTGATGCTTTTGTTGTTCACTTAAATCCCTTGCAGGAATTATTACAGGATAAAGGAGAACCAAATTTTGTCGGTTTATTAAAAAAAATTGATAAGTTAGTCGTAGAATCTAAAGTTCCTATTATCGCAAAAGAAGTTGGCTCAGGAATTAGCAAAGAAGCAGCAAAGAAATTATTGGATATTGGTGTGGGTGGAATCGATGTGGCTGGTGCCGGTGGAACAAGTTGGTCTGGAGTAGAATTACTAAGGAATAAAACAAACCGAAGTGATTTTTGGGATTGGGGATTACCAACTTCTTTTTGCTTGAGAGAAATTTATCCGTTAAAGAAAAAATATAAATTTACACTAATAGGATCCGGCGGTGTTAACTCTGCTAACGATCTTGCAATGGCATTTGCACTTGGATCAGATATTGCTGCATCAGCAAGAATTATTTTACAAACTTTGATGGATGATGGCGAAGTAGCTGTTGAGAAATTAATTGTAAATTGGTTTGAGTATTTAAAAAAGATTATGTTTTTAACAGGATCAGAAAATCTTAATCAACTAAAAAAAGGCAAGATTATTAAAAAGGAAGAATTATTTTGAAACCTGCTGATGTAAAAAAATATATTGCGTTTTATGATAGAGAAAGAAAAATAATTGATAGAAAACTTAATGTAGCTTTAAAAGGAAGAAATCCGTCCTCGCTTTATGAACCAGCTTCCTATATTCTTGAGAGCAGCGGTAAACGACTAAGACCATTACTTGTCTTACTTTCTGCAAAAGCGGTTGGCGGCAATTTTAAAAATTATTATAATGCTGCTTTATCCGTTGAGATGCTGCATAACTTTACTCTTGTGCATGATGATATAATGGATAATGCTGATTTACGCAGAGGAAATCTGACTCTTCACAAAAAGTATAATTTAAATACAGCAATTCTTACAGGAGATATTCTTGCCGCAGTTGCCTATGAGTTTTTATTAAAAGATTGTAAAGTAAATGCAAAACAAGCTTTAGCTTCATTTACAAAAGGATTAGTTGAAGTTTGTGAGGGACAAAGCCTTGATACAGATTTTGAAATAAGAAAAAATGTTTCGCTGCCAGAATACATTAAAATGATTGAAAAGAAAACTGCTGCACTTGCTAGAATGTGCTGCGAACTAGGTGCTTACTTGGCAGATGGCAACAAAAAGGATATTAAATCTCTATCTGATTATGGAAAATATCTCGGTATTGCCTTTCAAATCCAGGATGATTTGTTAGACATAACTGCAGATAAAGTTGAGTTTGGTAAAAGAATTGGAGGTGACTTAATAGAAGGGAAAAAAACATTTTTATTCATTAAAGCCTTAGAGAAAGCTAGTGGAAAAGATAAAGATGATTTACTTAAAATTATTGTAAATAAGGGTATAAAGGAAAATCAAATACAAAAGTTTAAAAAGCTTTATACCAAAATTGGTGTAATAGAGGATGCAAAAACCGCTATTCGGAATTATACAGATAAGGCTTTAAAATCCATAGATAAGCTTTCCAATAAAAGTGAGGTAGAAATCTTTCACTGGCTTGCTGATTCACTAATAAAAAGAAACAAATAATGATTGAAAAAATTGTAAGGATTGTAAACAAAGCGGGACTTCATACACGTCCTGCTGCCACTATTGTAAAACTTGCAGCAAAATATAAAAGTGAGTTTTTTATTTACCGGGATGGAATGAGTATAAATGGAAAAAGTATTATTGGTGTGATGACACTGGCTGCTGAAATTGGTTCAGAATTAAAATTAACTTTTGATGGAACTGACGAGCAACAAGCATGTGATGAAATTGTTGCCTATTTTGAAAGGGGATTTGATGAATTATGAAATCATTTAAAGACATTTATAAAAACTCTGAAAACAAAATTTCTGGTATAGCTGCTGCCCCAGGCATTGTTATCGGTCAAGTATATCTTTTTGCTAAAGAGAAACTTGATATAAGTAAAGCTCCTATAACAGACATTGAAGAAGCAATTAGCAATTTTCAAGAAGCTTTGCGACAATCCAAAAAAGAATTGAACAAGATATTTGGAATTGCACGTGAAAAAATGGATGAAGTGCGTGCTGCAATATTTGAAGCTCAAGTTATGATTTTGGATGATCCGATTCTTATTGAAAATATTGAAAAAAGAATTACTAATGAAAAAATACAACCTGAATTTATTGTTGCAGATGAGATTTCTAAATACCAGGAGTTGATGATTATATCACACGAATCTTATATGAAAGAACGTGCCCACGATATTGAGGACATCAAACATAGAATTATTAGAAATTTGCAAAAGAAAAGATGGCAATCTAAAATTGAAACAAATTTAATTGTTGTTAGTGAAGCTTTAACTCCTGCAGATACTATATTGTTTTCACGTAGAGAAACGCTTGCATTTGTAACAGATCACGGAGGTTTAACGTCTCACGCTGCAATTATTTCAAGATCATTAAATATTCCGGCAGTAGTTGGAACTCATAATGCAACACAACAGATAAAAGATGGAGATACTATAATTGTAGATGGATTTCATGGTTACATAATTCTAAATCCAACAGAAGATCAGATAAAATTCTTCACTGAAAAACAAAAAAAGCTTTTTGAGATTCAAAAAGGACTTGAAGAGTTTAAAAATCAGCCTGCAGTTACTCTTGATGGCAAAGAAATAAAATTAGAAGCTAATGTTGACGTTACAGGTGAAATTGATATTGTTATTACAAGCGGTGCTGCAGGTATTGGTCTCTACAGATCAGAACAGATATTAAATGAACTTGGCGCTTTTCCCGATGAAGAAGAACAAACAAATATCTATTCTAAACTTGCTTCTAGAATCTATCCTAAGATTGTTACAATTCGGGCATTTGATATCGGTGGTGATAAGTACAGATTTAGTGAATATAAAGAACCAAATCCGTTTTTAGGTTTGCGTGGAGTAAGATTTCTTCTTGAAAATGAAAAACTGTATAGAGCACAAATTAGAGCCGTACTTCGAGCAAGTGAACACAAGAATGTACGGTTGATGATTCCAATGGTTTCTACTTTTGATGAAGTTTGGCGAACAACTAAGATCATTCAGGAATGTAAAAGTGAATTAAAAAAAGAAAAGATAAAGTATGATACTCATATTAAGATTGGAATAATGATTGAAGTTCCTTCCGCAGCATTAATGGCAAAGGAATTTGCGGAAGTAGTTGATTTTATAAGTATCGGAACAAATGATCTAATACAATATATGATGGCAGTGGACCGCGGTAATGATCTTGTAGCAAACCTTTACCAGGAATTTAGTCCGGTTATCATTAGAACTATTGAGCATATTGTTAAAGCCGCAGAGAAAAGTAAAATTCCGGTAAGTATTTGTGGTGAAATGGCAGCGGATACACTTGCAATTCCATTGCTTGTTGGATTAGGTCTAAAGTCTTTGAGTATGTCACCAGCAACAATTCTCTATGCCAAAAGAATAATTAGAAATTTTGAATATAAAAAAGCCAAAGTTTTAGCAGAAGAATGTCTTCAGTGTAAAACTGAAGTTGAGATTCAGAAAAAAGTTAAAAAGTTTTTTGATGAGAATAACATAACACGAACAAGGAATATTTTATAACTATGCAAATAAATGATTACGTAAAAAAGTATGACCCACAAAATCAATTTGATGTTTTAATTAATTCTTATAAACAAATTGAGTTTGCATGGAATAATGAAATAATAATTTCGGGGATTAATGCTTCTGAATTATCAAATATAATTATAAGTGGGTTAGGTGGGTCAGCTATCAGTGCAGATCTGATTAAAAATTTCTTAGCTGATGAATTGACTGTCCCATTATTTGTTAACCGAAATTATAATCTTCCAAAGTTTGCAGGAAAAAATACTTTATTCATTGCATCCTCATATTCTGGTAATACTGAAGAGACCATTTCAGCTTTGCAGCAGGCAATTAAACTTGGTTGTAAAATTATTTCTATTACAACAGGCGGAGAAATTGAAGCAATTTCAATCAAAGAAAACATTCCTTGTATAAAAGTTCAGAAAGGTTTTCAACCCAGGTATTCACTTGGATTAAGTTTTTTTACTCTTTTAAAAGTATTACAGGAAATAAAACTTATTAATGATCAATCTTCGATAGTTGAAAAGATCAAAACAAATTGGAAACAAAACGGAATTGCTTTTTCTAAAGAAGGTAATAGTGCTTATACGATTGCGGAATCATTGCTTGGATTTATTCCTGTTATTTATTCGGTTGCAGATTCAACTTCTGCTGTTGGATACAGACTTAAATGCCAATTTAATGAAAATTCAAAGCTGCACGCTTTTCATAATGAAATTCCGGAAATGAATCATAACGAAATTATTGGCTGGGAATCATATCATGAGAAAATATTCCATTCAAAAATTATAATCATCCAGGATGAAAAATATCACCCTCAGATAAATAAAAGATTTAATATCCTTAAAGATATTTTTACAAAAACCGGAGTTGAAACTATTAGTCTTAAGAGCCGCGAAGATTCATTGAAAGTTCGGCTACTGGATTTAATATACTTAGGCGATTGGATATCATATTACGTTGGGGTGCTAAGAGGATTTGATCCAAGTGAGATAGATAATATTTATACCCTTAAGGACAGGTTGAAATAACTAAAGATATTTTATCGATTAATGTTATTAGTGAAATTATTTTTTATCCTGCATTAGTATTTATAATCGTTGATTAAATATTCATTGTATTCTGTTTAAACACATCACAGATTTATTTTTTATATGATTACAGTTTTAGAAGCTATTAAGCTTTCAACCGAGTATCTCGAAAAGAAAAACGTAGAATCTCCCAGAGCTAATGCCGAAATATTACTTGCAGAAGTACTAAATTGTAAAAGATTAGAACTTTACCTTTCTTTTGATAAACCACTTAAGGAGAATGAATTAAGCAGTTATCGGGAGTTTATCAGAAAAAGAGGTTTGAGAATACCACTGCAATATATTATTGGCTATGTGGATTTTTTTGGATTAAAACTAATTGTAAATCAAAATGTTCTTATACCAAGGCCGGAAACCGAATTGCTGGTAGAAAAAATAATTAATGATTATTCTTATTCAGAATCGATAAGGATTCTTGATATTGGATTCGGAAGCGGAAATATTTCAATTGCACTTTCAAAGAATATTAAAAATTCAAACATGCTCGGAATTGATATAAGTGAGAAAGCGTTGGAAGTAGCAAATCTAAATGCTGAAAATAATCTTGTTAAGAACAATATTGAGTTTAAGAAGTTTGATATAATAACAGATGATCTTTCTAAACTCGGTAAGTTTGATTTAATTGTTTCTAATCCACCTTACGTTTCTTTGTCTGATTTTCAAAATCTTGAACCTGAATTAAAAGTTTACGAACCAAGTGAAGCTTTGACAGATAATTCTGATGGTATCTCATTCTACAAATTAATAATATCTTTATCCAAAGTACTTCTAAATAATAACGCTAAAATTTATTTTGAGATAGGTAAAGATCAACACAAAGAGATATTTAATTTGATGACTGAATCAGGATTTAGTGAAATTAAAATCATAAAAGATTATTCAGGGATTGAAAGAATAATTTGTGGAGAACTAAGATGAGAGCACTTATTCAAAGAGTATCTGAAGGTGGTGTTAATATTCCGACAGAAGATTACAAAGCTGAGATTGGGAAAGGAATGGTTATTTTTCTCGGAATAAAATCAGATGATAATGATAATGATTTAAACTTTGTTGCTGATAAGTGTTCGAGCTTAAGAATATTCGAAGATGATAATGAAAAAATGAATTTATCTTTAAAAGACATTGATGGTGAAGTTCTAATAATTTCACAATTTACTTTGTATGGAGATTCTCAGAAGGGTAATAGACCAAGTTTTATAAATGCTGCAAGTACAGATGTAGCAATTCCTCTTTACGAAAAATTCATTCGAAAAATGAAATTAAATCTTGGAGAAAATAAAGTTAAGACAGGCATATTTGGCGCTATGATGGAAGTGAAAATAATAAACGATGGTCCGGTTACTATTCTTGTCGAATCTAAAAAGCAGGGAAGTGATTTGAATCCGGTTTTAATGATTTTTATAGATGGTGTTGGGATAGGCAAAGAAGGACTATGAGTTTAATCCTTTCTTCAAACATGGATTTAAAACTTTTGAAAAGATATTTGGTGAAATTCCACATTTAGAAAAGCAGTGTTTAGATAAAAATGAAATATTTTGCTTTCCGGTTGATGCTAAATTGGGTGTTGACGGATTACCTCAAAGCGGCACCGGACAAGTCTCTATCTTTTGTGGAATGAATGCTGCAAAGTTGGTAGGAAAACATTTTGGACCTTTCCCTTATTCTACTACCGTCCCGATTATCGCTGAGGAAAATATATTTAAAACTTACTAGGACTATAAACAGACAGGTTTATTTTGCTAATGCTTATCCACAAGTATTTTTCGACTACATTGATTCTGGTAAGACAAGATTGAGTACAACTTCTCTTAGCTGTAAAATGAGTGGTGTCAACTAAATACCGTAACAGAAGTTAGAAAAGGACAGGCATTAACAGCAGAAATTACTAATGAACGATGGAATAATAAATTAAATTATAAGCTAAAAGTTATTAAGCCCTGAAACTGCTGCCAGAAGATTATTAAAATTGTCGAGTGAAAATGATTTTACATTGTACGAGTTTTTTCTTACTGATCATCTTGGTCATGGAAGAATTATTGATGAATTTGATACCATATACAATAATCTGGATAAATTTTTATTTACTATAATTTCAGAAATGAATCAGAGTGAATTAACATTAATTGTTTGTTCAGATCACGGAAATTTTGAGGATCTATCTGTTAAAACTCATACAATGAATCCTGCTTTAACAATTACAGCAGGTAGGTATGCAAGAAACCTGGCAGAAGAAATCCGGGACCTAACAGAGATAAAACCTACAATAATAAAGTACTGTACTTGAAAGATTATCCATTTATAAAGTTTACTTTATCATTTGTCATAGGAATTCTGTTGCAAAGAATTCTTCAACCCGAATTTGTGCTTCTTATTACTTTAATAATATTATTTACTTTGCTTTCTTTAGTATTAACCGTGTTATCTAAAGAATATCGATTACAAAAATTAGGCAAAGTAACTTTATATATAACATTTGTTGTTTTAGGATTATTCATTGCCATACAGAATTCTGAAGAAATAAATTCTCCGCTTATTAAATATCATAAAGAAAAAAACGCTAAACTTTATGCTAATGTTAAAAATGTAGAACTTATAAAGAGTTATGAAATTATTTTTACTGTTATTTCTGATTCAATTATTATTGATAGCAAAACATTTGTTACTCAAGATTTTCTGATTTGTAAATTCCGAGGGGACTCAATTCAAAAAAACAAACTTTACAAGAAAATTCAGCCAGGCAATAAAATATATTTAACCGGAACTTTCCAAAAGGGCAGGGAGCAAAGAAATCCTGGTGAATTTGATTATGACAAATATTTGAGATCAAAAGGAATAACAGGGTTATTTATTTCTTATGATACAGACAGTATATCTATTACTGATAGCAAGAGAAATATTTTTAATTTCTATTTGTTCGCATTAAGAAAATCAATAGATGAAATAATTGTAAATATACATAATAAAGAAACCTCAGATTTATTAAGAGGATTAATTCTTGCTGACCGTAGTGGAATAGATACAGAGACAAAGAACGCTTTTGTAAATTCAGGTGTTGTCCACATTCTGGCGGTTTCCGGTTTAAATGTTGGATATGTTATTCTAATTTTTATTATTGTATTTGGGCGTTTCAGCATTTTTACAAAATCAATTCTTACAATTATTGGTTTAATCATTTTTATGATGATTACAGGCACTACCCCTCCGGTTGTTAGAGCTACAATTATGGGTATTATAATAATCTTAACTTTTCTTTCAAATAGAAGTACAAATATTTATAATTCAATTTCTATTGCTGCGGTAATAATATTATCATTTTCACCGCAAGAAATTTACGACCCTGGATTTCAATTATCTTTTGGTGCGGTGTTATCGACTGCAATAATATATCCTTACATGCAATCCTGGATAGAAAAACTAAATCTAAAATGGAAATGGTTTGAAAAGATTTTATTGTTTATGGGAGTTTCACTTAGTGCGCAAATTGGAACAATTCCATTTACACTTATTTATTTTGCTAAACTTTCGGTTGTTTCAATTCTTGCAAATCTTTTTGTTATTCCAATTTCCGGAATAATTACAGCAATAGCTTTTATTACAATATTTCTCGGTTCATTCTCATACTTTCTTGCTCAGTATTTTGCTTATGCAAACGATCTTTTAACATTAGTAATGATGGAATTTATAAGATACACAGGTACTTTAGAATTCTCTTTTCTATGGATAAGAAATTATTCGCTTTTTGATTCGATTGTATTTTATTTACTATTAACATTTATACTTGTTTCAATTATTCGGATACAGAAAACAGTAATAAAAATTTCTATTGTCGTTTTATCTTTTGCAGTAATTATTCTTTATTCATCATTTGATGATGAAAAACTTTTAACAGATGGCAGACTTAACATAATGATGATTGATGTTGGGCAAGGTGATTCTTTCCTGATAAAGTTTCCCAATGGTAAAACAGCCTTAATAGATGCAGGTGAAGCTAATCCATTTATTGATAACGGTGAAAGAGTTATAATTCCATTGTTAGATTATCTTGGTATTGATAAAATAGATTATGGTTTTATTTCACATTTAGACCTTGATCATTATGGCGGGTTTGTTTCATTGATATATAATGATAGAATAAAAGAAATTTATCGACCTTTGCCTGATTCAAGTAAAAAATCCGTACGATTAGAGAAATTTCTTAAACTGAAACATATTAAAACTCATATTTATGATAAATCGATATTAGAACTTGGGAATGCTAAAGTTTACATTCTTAATAAGCCGTACGATCAATTTTATTCAAATTTATCAGGGAATGATAAAAGTGGTGTACTAAAAATAGTTTATGGAAATACTTCATTTCTATTTGTGGGTGATTGTGAACATCCTGCAGAATACTATCTTGCTTCAAACTTTAAGAATATGCTTGATTCCGATGTACTAAAAGTTGGACACCATGGAAGCCCGACAGGTTCTTCGGAAATATTTTTGAATTTAGTTTCACCTGAAATATCTTTGGTAAGTGCAGGAATTAAAAATAAATTTGATCATCCGGCAAAATCAGTTCTTGCTTCGCTTGAAAATATTAAATCTAAAATATACAGAACTGATTTAATGGGTGCTGTATTATTACAATCAGATGGAGAAGTAATTAAAAGAATTAACTGGAAATAAAAAAACTTAAAAAGGGAATAATATGACTAATCAAATTCAAGTTGGAATAATAATGGGTAGCGATTCAGATTTATCCATTATGAAAGAAGCTGAGGAGATATTAAAAGAATTTGGGATAAAAAGTGAAATGAAAATAATTTCAGCTCATCGTAGTCCTAATGTTTTAGCTGAGTATGCTGAAACTGCTGTTGCTAGAGGACTAAAAGTAATAATTGCAGGTGCTGGTGCAGCAGCACATCTTCCTGGCGTAACTGCTGCTTACACTCCATTACCAGTAATTGGAGTTCCAATAAAATCAAAATCATTAGATGGATTGGATTCATTATTATCAATAGTACAAATGCCTTCAGGTGTTCCGGTTGCAACAGTTGCAATAAACGGCGCAAAAAATGCTGGTATACTTGCTGCCCAAATAATTGGAACTGGAGATTCAGGTATTCAGAAAAAGATTATTGAGTACAAGAAAAAATTATCTGAAGAATCTATTCGCAAAAATGAAAATATAAAGTAATTATGCTACTTTAATTAGTAATTGTTACTTCAAATCTAAATCGATAGTTTTGAACATATTTTTAATAGAAACAGGTATAATTATGAAAAAGCTTTCCTTAATATTTATTATAACAATTTTATTATTATCATGCTCCAAAAGCTCTGATCAGGATTATCTTACTCAAGCAGAAAAATCATTAAAAGAAAATAATGTTGATCAGGCAATAAAAAGCATTGAAGCGTTACTTAATGATTATCCTGAAAGCGAATTAGCACCGAAAGCTTTATCTCTGCTTGCTTCTATCTATCAGAATCAGATGATTAAAGAATTAAAACCTTTAGAGTCATTCGATCGCGCGAAAAAATATTTTATGCAAGTATTTGAAAAATATCCTGATAGTGAAGAGGCTCCAAAATCTTTATTTTTATGTGGTTTCATTCTTGCAAATAACTTAAACAATTATGATGAAGCTACTGCGCATTATAAGTTATTCTTAGAGAAATATCCTTCACACGTTCTTGCGACAGTCTGCACAAGAAGAGTTGGATAATATGGGCTTATCCCCTGAAGAAATTCTGAAAAGAAAAGAAACCGCTAAAAAGTGAGTAAAACATTCTCAGAATATAAAAGTTACTTAGACCCTAAAATCATTTCGCGTATAAGTAGTCTTGATTTAAGAGCAAGATTAGTTGTAGAGGGATTTATGGTTGGTCTTCACAAAAGTCCTTACCATGGCTTTAGTGTTGAGTTTTCACAGCACCGCCCATATATGCAGGGTGATAATTTACGAAGCGTGGATTGGCGGGTATTTGGTAAAACAGAAAAATATTATATAAAACAATATGAAGAGGAAACAAATTTAAGAAGCTACATTATTTTGGACAGCAGCAAATCGATGAGTTACGCATCAAATAAACTTATTTCTAAACTTGATTACGCCTCAACATTGGTTGCAGCACTTTCTTATATGATGATAAAACAGCAGGACGCGGTAAGTTTAACAATTTATTCAGATGAAATTCAAAAGTATTTACCCCCAAAATCATCAAACAGCTATCTACAGCAAATATTAAAGGAATTGGTTGACATAAAAGCCTCATCAAAAACAAATACATCGGATGCATTAAATAAAATTGCAGAAAAAATCAGACGACGAGGACTTGTAATAATTATATCAGATTTTTTTGATGATGTTGATAAAACATTAAAAGCTATCAAACATTTTGCCCATCAAAAAAATGAAGTAATTATTTTTCAGGTACTTGATCCTTTAGAAAAAACGTTTGGATTTGGCAAGGATGCTATATTTAAGGATCTTGAAACTGATGAGGAATTAACAACTCAACCGTACCAGATTCAAAAAGCCTACCAGGAATCGATGAATGAATTTACAAATAAGATAAAAAGAGAATGTTTAAACTCTAACTTTGATTATAATCTTCTCGATACATCAACACCTTTCGACAAAGCCCTTTTCAGTTATATTCAAAAACGATCAAGACTTCATTAAATCACTTATTTCTTTAAAATATTTTATTGATAATTCTTCAGAATGATTTTGTGATTTTGATTCAGTAATTATTCTTATAATCGGCTCTGTATTAGATTTTCTAAAATGAACCCAATGATCCTTAAAGTCAATTCTTAAACCGTCTTCTGTAATGATATTTTCTTTTGAATACTTTTCTATGAGTTTATTAATAACCTCATCGGGAGAAACATTTTTCAAATCAATTTTTTTCTTAGCGATAAAATATTGTGGTAATTCTTTTTTAATTTCTGAAAGTTTTTTCCCGGAATCTGCCAAATACTGTAACGTAAATGCAATTCCAACCAAAGCATCTCTTCCATAATGTAAAGCAGGATAAATTACTCCGCCGCTTCCTTCACCGCCAATTACAGCATTTACTTCTTTCATTTTTTTTACAACATTAGCTTCGCCAACAGATGACCTGAAAACATTACTGTCATTATTTTTTGCAACATCCTCAACAGCTCTTGTCGTGGAAAGATTTATTACTACATTTCCTTTCGTTTTACTCAAAATAAAATCTGTAGCTAGTGTTATAGTATTTTCCTCGCTGAATGGTTCACCTTTATCGGTAATCAATACTAAACGATCGACATCAGGATCAACAACCACTGCAAAATCTGTATGATGAGTAATTACAGCTTTCATTGTTTCCGTCAAATTTTCCGGTAGAGGTTCAGGGAGCCTGGGGAAGATTCCAGTTTTTTCGCAATTCATTTCAATTACTTCACAACCAAATAATCTAAGTAAATCCGGAATACAGTATACTCCCGCCCCATTGACACAATCTGCTAACACTAAGAATTTTTTAGATTTGATTAATTCTAAATCTAAAACTGGTAAAGATAAAACTGCATTTATATGATTCGTTAATCCTTCAGAATAGACAGTTCGTTTGCCAATATTATTCCAATCAACAAAATTATTTTGAGCAGCTAAAAACAATTTCATTTGTTGATGTTCTATCCGGAGACATAAACTGCCCGGTGCTATTCAACAACTTTAATGCATTCCATTCGTTTGGGTTATGACTTGCGGAAATTGCGATTCCACCTTGTGCTTGCAATGTCTTTACAGTGAATTGAACAGTTGGAGTTGGACAAATACCAATATCAATTACATCCAATCCCTTTGCAAGTAGTGTTCCTGTTACAATTTGATTAACCATTTCACCTGTAATTCTTGCATCACGCCCGACAACCACTTTTCCTTTACCAACAAAATCGGCATAAGCATTGGTATATTTTACAATAACTTCCGGATCAAGTCCATTCCCAACAATACCACGAATGCCGGAAATACTTACCATAAGTGTTGACATCAAATCTCCTTGAAAAATTAAGTCTAAAAATAATGATTTAATTGAATATCTTTGTAAAAATGATTTAATTATGAAAAAGAAAATTGAAAAAATATATTCTCTGTTAATTCAATATTTTGGGATTCCGCCAAGACCAATAAAACTTCCAACTCCCATCGATACGATAATAGGGACAATATTATCACAAAACACGAATGACCAAAATTCATATAAAGCATATAAAAATTTAAAAGATAATTTTAAGAATTGGGATAAAGTTGCTGATTTAAAAGCCTCACAAATAGAAGGTTACATTAAAATAGCAGGATTGGGAAAGCAAAAATCAAAAGCCATTTATGGACTTCTGCAATCTTTAAGAAAGAAACAAGACGCCGTGTCTCTCGATCATATTAAAGACAATTCAGATGAAGAAATCTTAGACGAATTAACATCTTATAATGGTATTGGAGTTAAAACTGCAAGTTGTGTTTTACTTTTTTCTCTTGGGCGTAATATTTGTCCTGTGGACACTCACGTTCATAGAACTCTTAATAGAATAGGTTTGGTGAAAACCAATAATCCTGAAAAAACTTTTTATAATATATTAAATAAGATTCCGGGAAATACTGCCCACTCATTTCATACAAATCTCATAAGATTAGGAAGGGAGATTTGTAAGCCCACAAATCCCAATTGTATTGGATGCCCGTTATTAAAAATCTGCAAATATGAGCTAAAAAACCTTGGACCTAATAAACTTCAGAAAAAGAAAGATTTTATGCTTTTGGACAACTTATAATTAATGATTCATATTCTACTTTTTTCTGAAATCTAATTCTTTTAACTTTGATCAAATTATTCACTCTAATAAATAATCGGAGATTTTTAATGTCTAACAATTTAGGTTTAATTGGTTACGATTTTGTCGAGTTTTATGTTGGCTCTGCAAAAATGTGGGCATACTGGCATGCAAAAGCAATGGGCTTAGAAGTAACTGCCTATCTTGGACCAGAAACCGGGCATAGAGATAGAGTCTCTTATTATCTTGAGAAAAACAATGTAAGACTTGTCCTGACTTCAGCAGTTAAACCTTCAACTTATGATGTTGCCTCGTTTGTTGAAAAACATGGTGATGGTGTAAAACGTTGGTCAGTTCGTGTAAAGAATGTTAACGAATCATTCGAAACATCATTAGCTAACGGCGGGATTCCTGTTCATTATCCAAAAAAAACTGAAGATGAAAATGGATTTATAGAAGAGGCTGCAATAAAACTTTATGATGATGCTGAAATAGTCTTTATTAACAGAGAAAATTATAAAGGTCTATTTAAACCAGGATATGGAAAACCGGTTCAAAATATCAATATAAATAATGAAGACACAGGACTTCAGAAACAGTGGATCATATTGTAGGTAATGTTAGAACAAATGAAATGAATCTGTGGGCAAATTATTTAAATAAAAGCTTGAACTTTGAAACATTTATCGAATTTGGCGAGGGTGATATATCAACGAAATATTCTGCTTTACTTTCTAAAGTTGTTAGATCCAGAGAAGGTGCTCCGATTAAAAATCCTATCAACGAACCATTTGAAGGACTAAAAAAATCACAGATAGAAGAATACATAGATGAGTATTTTGGCTCAGGGATTCAACACGTTGCAATAACGACTAAAGATATTATCACTACAATCAAAGCAATGCGCGCAAATGGAGTTGAGTTTTTAAGTACTCCGCCCGATGCTTATTATAAGATGCTAAAAGAAAAAAGCTGGAACATTAAAGAAAATATTAATGAACTGCAGAAACTTGGAATTTTATGCGATCTTGAAGGGAAAGGATATTTGCTTCAGTTGTTCACAAAACCCATCGGCGACAGACCAACATTTTTCTATGAGATAATTCAGAGATGTGATGGTGCAGAAGGATTTGGGCAGGGAAATTTTCAAGCATTATTTGAATCCATTGAAAGAGATCAAGCCGTACGAGGAAATCTTGACAAAAATTAATAAATTCAAGTTCAAGATAAAGTTAAAATATGCGATAAGAGTTTGGTAGTATTAATTAGAATTATTAAAGGAGATTTAAATGTCATTTTACGTTAAGGTTGGGAAAGTGCCGCCGAAGCGACATACCACTTTTTATAAGGAAGATGGGAAATCTCTCTACAGAGAAGAATTGTTCAGTACTAAAGGATTTTCAGGAATCTATTCAAATAAGTATCATCTGTATATGCCTCCAGAGGTTGAAAAGATAAGTGAGATGGATATAGATTCCTCGGCTAATGAATGGAATGATGCACCATTAGAGTACTATCATTTTATTACAGATAATAAAAGATCGAGAGGGAATATAATTACTGCTCGCGACGAGTATCTAAAAAATGAGCATTGTGTAATTTCAACAGCGCATCTTACTGAGGATACGCATTATTTTTACCGTAACAGCCAAATGCACGAAATGTTATTTGTTCATCATGGCAAGGGAGTGCTGCTTACAGAATATGGAAGAATAAATTTTACTGAATGGGATTATTTTATTATCCCTAAAGGGACGACTTATCAAATTAAATTTGAAGATTATAAGAATAATAAGCTTTTTATAGTTGAATCAGATACGCCTTACGATATTCCTAAACATTTTAGAAATGAATACGGACAATTAACTGAAGAAGCTCCTTATTATGAAAGAGATTTTCGTGTACCAGAATTTACCAAGCCGATTGATAAACATTGGAGATTTTAGATTAAGACTAAAAGCTCGTAACCGTATGTTTGAGTATAAACTACCGCATCATCCATTTGATGTTGTTGGATGGGATGGATTTCTTTATCCATACGCTTTTAACATTAAAGAGTATGCTCCCAAAGTTGGGAAAATTCATTTGCCACCCCCAATCCATCTAGTATTTGTTACACAGCATTTTGTTATATGTAATTTCGTACCCAGATTATATGATTTTCATCATGACGCAATTCCTGCTCCATATTATCACTCCAACGTGGATAGTGATGAAGTCTTATATTATGTGCATGGAGATTTTATGAGTAGAACAGGTGTTCAGGAAGGTTCAATAACATTACATCCAATGGGAATTCCACATGGACCTCAACCCGGTAAAACTGAAGCATCAATTGGAAAGAAAGAAACAGAAGAATATGCCGTTATGATTGATACATTCAATCCCCTACGTGTTACCAAAAATGTTAAACAAACAATGGTTAATGATTACAGTCAATCATGGTTGCAAAAAAATAAAAAGGACTAAATAGAATTGAGGAATTACAAATGAAGTTCATTTCATATCTGAACAAAAAAGAAGAACGATTAGGAATTATTTATGAGGATAAAGTATATGATCTTAAAAATTCTTCGGCATCAATAAAAATTAAATTACCCTCAACAATGAAAAAGTTTCTTGATGGGGAGGAAGCATTTATGAAACTTGCACGTGAAGTTTTTGACGCAATAAAAAAGGGAAAGGTTAAATCAGGATTAAAATACAGCAGCCTTAATATTTTGGCTCCTGTTCCTTATCCAACTTCACTAAGAGATGGTTATGCTTTTCGTCAGCATGTATTTACAGCAAGAAGAAACAGAGGAGTGGAGATGATTCCGGAGTTTGATCAGTTTCCGGTATTTTATTTTGGAAATCACAATGCTGTGTTTGGTCCGGGTAATGTAAAAGTTGAGGATGATCATCTTAAAGGATGCGATTTTGAACTTGAGTGTGCAATAGTCATTGGGAAGAAAGGCAAAAATATTCCAGTCAGCAAAGCAGATGAGTATATAGCAGGTTATATGATAATGAATGATCTTTCCGCAAGAGTCCTTCAAATGGATGAAATGAAATTAAGTCTTGGACCTGCTAAAGGAAAAGACTTTGCGACGACACTTGGTCCCTGGTTAGTTACTCCGGATGAATTAGAAAGCTATAGAGTAAAAACAAAATTTGGAAATAAGTATAACCTAGAAATGACAGCGAGACATAATGGTGAGATAATATCAAAGGGAAATGTTAATCAGATGGATTGGACTTTTGCTGAAATAATTGAACGGGCAAGTTATGGCGTTACATTATTTCCCGGAGATATAATAGGTTCTGGTACTGTAGGTACAGGCTGCTATTTAGAATTGAATGGAACGTGGGCACTTGAGGCCAAGGACAGAGGTAAAGAGTACAAACCAATCTGGCTAAAGGATGGAGACGAAATTGAATTAGAGATTACTGGTCTTGGTGTCTTAAAAAATAAAATTAAAAAATCAAAAACTATCAGATCAATACTGGCAAAAAAGAAGAATATTTAAAACAATAGAACGCGGATGACGCGGATTTAAAGGATTAGCGCGGATACAAAATGAAAGCATATTTACCTCAAGAAATATCGGTTCCAGAGATTCAAAAATTATTACAAGGCGGAGTTGGACCACGCCCGATTGCATTGGTTTCAACAATTTCTAAAGTTGGAATAAATAATCTATCGCCATTTTCTTTTTTTAACGTTTTCGGAGCAAATCCACCGGTAATCGCTTTTTCTCCATCAAGAAGGGGTAAAGATAGTTCATTAAAAGATACTTATTTAAATATTATTGAAACCAAAGAATGTGTAGTTCAATCTGTTACATATGAGATGGTTGAACAAGTTAGTCTAGCTTCTACCGAATACGAAAAGGGAATAGATGAATTTATAAAAAGTGGATTGACTCCAATTGATTCAGATCTTATAAAACCTAAAAGAGTTAAAGAATCACCTTTTCAGATGGAATGTAAACTTTTAGATCTGATGAGTTATGGAGAAAGTGGTGCATCTGCCAATATTGCAATTTGTGAAGTTGTAAAGTTTCATGTTGATGAAGATATTTTTGTAAATGGATTAATTCATCCCAACAAGATTGATCTTGTTGCACGCATGTCCGGTGATTTTTATTGCCGTGCTTTTGGTGATGCTATTTTTGAAGTTGAGAAACCAACTAAGAAAAAAGGAATAGGTTATGATCAGATTCCTGAATTTATCAGGAGATCAATTGTCTATTCTGCCAATAATCTTGGAAAGTTTGGTAACATAGAATCAATTCCTTCTGAAGATTCTGTAACTGATTATATTAAAGAAGTTATAGCTTTAACTTTAACTGACTATGAGCATTCATTTTCTGCCTTTAACCGTTATAAAAGGGATAAAAATTTTACTTATATGCTAAAATATATAATTCAGGATTCTGAATTAAATGTTAATTCAAAAATCAAATTATTGGAGGAAACAGCCAAGATTGCATTAGAATCAAATCAAACGGATGTTGCTTGGAAGATTGCGTTATATTCTG
This sequence comes from uncultured Ignavibacteriaceae bacterium, assembly GCA_963714775.1. Lineage (GTDB taxonomy): Bacteria > Bacteroidota > Ignavibacteria > Ignavibacteriales > Ignavibacteriaceae > IGN3. The sequence continues at coordinate 7,384 of CAVQQN010000057.1, read as the reverse complement.
AAAGAGAAAAATGAATGATGAAAAAATTCCAATTTGGATACCTACAAAAGATAGAATTTACAATAGCAATCTAAAAAAATACCTATCATTCCTTTCGTCATTCTATCAAAAAGACTTTTCTAATTATTCAGATTTATACGACTGGTCTGTGACAGAGATTGAAGATTTCTGGAAATCGATTTGGGAGTATTCGAAGATAATCCATTCACAAGCTTATTCAAACGTGCTTGAAAAAAAAATAATGCCGGGTGCTATTTGGTTCAAAGATGCAAAACTAAATTTTGCTGAAAATCTTTTACGTTTCAGAGATGATAAAATCGCTCTTATTTCCATTCGCGAAAAACATCCAACTACTAAAATAAGCTACAGTCAACTTTATAATTTAGTAGATAAATGTGCTGCAGGATTAAAAGAACTTGGGATTAAAAAAGGGGATAGAGTTGCTGGATTTGTAACAAATTATCCCGAATCAGTCATTGCAATGCTTGCAACGACCAGTTTGGGAGCAATATGGAGTTCTACCTCTCCGGATTTTGGAATTGAAAGTGTTTGTGATCGATTTGGACAAATTGAACCTAAAGTTTTTTTTGCAATTGAATCCTATAATTACGCTGGAAAAAAGATTGATTGCCGCGATAAAATTGATGAGATTAAAAGCAAAATTACTTCAATAAAAATGGTAGTTTTAATAAATGAATTTCAAGATTTATCTGCTATAACTAAACAAGGAAATGAAAAAATTAATCCTTGTAACATTATTTATTTTAATGATTTAATAAACAATACATCCAATAGAATAGAATTTGAACAATTACCATTTAATCATCCTGTATATATCGTGTATTCTTCCGGAACAACAGGTAAACCAAAGTGTATTGTTCATGGAGCGGGTGGAACTTTACTTCAGCATTTTAAAGAATTAAATCTGCACACAGATTTGAAAAGAGATGATAAAATAGCCTATTATACAACTTGCGGCTGGATGATGTGGAATTGGTTGATGAGTTCTTTAAGTGTGGGAGCAAGTGTAGTATTGATTGATGGAAGTCCGGTTTATCCTGATAATGAGATCCTTTGGAAAAAGATTGAGGAAGAAAATATCACAATATTTGGAACCAGTCCAAAATTTCTTACAAGTATTGAGAAATCAGGATTAATACCAAAAGAAAAGTTTAACCTTAAAAATCTTAAAACAATTCTTTCAACAGGTTCGCCGTTAAGCGATGATAACTTTAATTGGGTTTATAAAAATGTAAAATCAGATTTACAGCTTTCTTCTATATCTGGCGGAACAGATATAATTTCATGTTTTATGCTCGGTTGTCCTATTCTTCCGATTTTTTTAGGTGAGATTCAATGCAGAGGTTTAGGAATGAAAGTAGAAGCATGGGATGAAAATGGTAAATCAGTCATCGATGAAAAAGGCGAACTTGTTTGTACTGAACCGTTTCCCTCAAGTCCTATTTATTTTTGGAATGATTCGGGAAATGAAAAATTTGTAAAAGCATTTTTCGAAAAATATCCTGGAGTTTGGCTGCATGGGGATTATATAAAAATTACTAATAATGGTGGAGTTGTAGTTTACGGCAGATCTGATACAACATTAAATCCTGGTGGCGTAAGAATTGGCACTGCAGAAATCTACAGAGTAGTTGAATCCATGGTTGAAGTTGTCGATAGTTTGGTCGTTGGACAAAATTTCCAAAATGATGTTAGAATTATTCTTTTTATCGTACTTAAAAATGATATCCACTTTAGCGAGGAGTTGATTGATAAAATAAAAACGAAGATTAGAAAAACTGCAACACCCAGACATGTACCTTCAATTGTTCATCAGATTACTGAAGTTCCTCATACTATCAGCGGCAAAAAAGTTGAGTTAGCTGCAACAAAAATTCTTAATGGAGAAAAAGTTGATAATCGTGACGCTCTTGCCAATCCAAAATCTTTAGATCAGTTCTATAGTTTTTTATCTATTCTTAATGATGTTTGATTTTAGCTAGTTAACTAATTCAAATATTTCTTATTTTTAAAACAACAATAAATAGTAATTACATTTTTTTCAAGGAGAAATATTATGAACGAGAAAAGCATTGAGCTGTTAAATAAAGCTATTGCAGATGAACTTTTAGCAGTTCATCAATATATGTATTTCCATTTTTTATGCGATGATATGGGTTATGATCTTTTAGCCGGTTTATTTAAACGAACTGCAATCGATGAAATGCTTCACGTTGAAAAATTAGCTGAACGAATTCTTTTCTTAAAAGGTGAAGTTGAGATGAAGGTCGGTGGTGAAGTTGAGAAAATTAAAGATGTTGCTAAGATGCTTGAAAAAGCTGCGGGTATGGAACAAGAAAGTGCACGTGACTATAATTTATGGGCTAATGAATCTTCAGCAAATGCAGATTCTGCAACAAAACAAATCTTTGAAGGATTGGTTGCAGATGAAGAAAGACATTTTGATCAATATGATACTGAAGCCGATAATCTTAAAAAGTTTGGTGACAGATATCTTGCACTTCAATCAATCGAAAGAAGTAAAAATCTTTCGGCAACGGGTCGCCCTGTAGAATAAAAAATAATTAAGTTAACAAGTTAATAATGGCGCTATTACAGCGCCATTTTTTATGTATGATATTTATATTTATTCTAAGCAAAGTGTAGAAGAGAAATTAACCGGAGCATTTGCCGCATCCAAAGTTACAAGCGTAATGTAAACTTTATGTTCAGCGTAACTTTCAAAAATTACCTGGTCTGATTTAAATAATGTTTTACTGAAAGTTATTGGATTTTCCAACTGCAAAGGCTCAGAATCAAATTCAACAGGTATAAATGAAAAGTTTGCTGAATTGTCTGAAAGCGGACTTGAAAGATATATTACAGCAAATAACTTAGCGGTTAACTCTGTTGAAAGATTGAAATTGAAAGCACCTAAAAGAGAATTGAGTTCAATATTCAATGACTCAGATGATATTGCAACTGACCCTGTACCGATTGGAAAACCACCAAATGGAGTTATTATATTCCCATTAGAAAGTACACCATTGCCAGTCAATTTATAATTTGACTGGATGAGGTAACTGAAATAGTTTAAATTCACAGGTGCTACAGCTTGCCAGATGGTTTTAATCGTGCTCAATGATCCGACTGCATTACCCAATTTAACACAAAGCTTAAATTTTTCTTTTCGTATTAAAGCTGCAGTGTCATTAACTGTTTTTCTGAAGCTGGATCTACGGCTTAATATATTTTTACCATTGACTATTCTGCCGGTTATGTTTCCTACTGATCCTTTTAATTCACTAAGGATCCCATTTTTTATTATACCCATGATCTTTTTCCTTTAATTTATTTGTTTCATAATTTTGTTGCACATTTATTTAAGAGTACTAAATCTAAAAATTAATATTGCTTAAGCGGGGCGGCGATAGATTATCATACTGATTTGATTCAATTATCCGTTGTTTAAATAATATATGAATTCTTTTATGACTGCGGGGTTTTAACTGTGATATTTTAAGCAACCCTGCAAGACGAAAGCAACATATATTAACAGCGGTGCGCAAGCGACAATTAAGCGAGAACCGAATATGGATTCCACGAGAAGCAAGCGAGAAGTTACCGGGAATATCACCTGCATAATTCTGCCTGAATGCCTCAAAAGGATTCCAATTAAATCTTTTCTCTTTATTTGTGCTGCTTATGTATTTCATATTTTTCTAATTTCTGTATGGTACTACTCTTAAAAATAATATTTCCGTCTTTGACGGAATTTCATTTTACAAGAGTATTTCATATTAGTTAAAAACATTTATTAGAGGGTAACAAGTGGAATCCGATAGTATTATCAAACAAAGAGCGCTCGCAGTAGAATCATTTAGCAAGAATCAACAAGACACTTATCTGAATATTTTGTACCGTACTAAGATAAGACTGGGTATGGCACTTGGATTCAGTTCCCGAATCACTACAATTGCGCAAGGGATAATGAATGAAGTGTTCAGTGATATTATAGATGGCACAAGAGAATGGGATATGGAGAGGCTTAAACTTGAGCAGGTGCTCTGGATAAATATGAAAAGCGAAGTATCCGCAAGGGTTAAAAAAGAAATACGTTATATACCCACGCCCGTTATAAATGATACCGGTGAGGATGACACGGGCAGATGTATGGATGATCTGATAAGTACAAAACCCGAAGATGTTGAAGGTACGATTGATGCCAATACAATTGAATCACATTGTTTTGATATTATCCTTAAAGATGATGAAGATGCACAGATAGTACTTAACGAAATGCTTAACGGAAAAAAACAGAAGGATATTGCGGATGATCTGGGACTGACAGTCAGAGAGACAGAGGCAAAAATAAGAAGCATAAGAAGGAGAGTTTCAAATCAAATACCACATTATATGCTGAAAAACTTAAACAAATCATTAATCACTAAAATACTTAACCAAACTTAAGGAGAGCTATGGAGTCACAACGACTGAAAATATTACTCGACATCATTCTTGAGCCTGAGGAAGATGAAGAAGATATTCGGTCTGTATTAATTTCGGAAGGAGATGATCCTGATGAAATATTACAACGTGCCAGGGATTTTATTGATGAGAAACTGGCGCAGATCAAATTACAGGAAGGGAAGAACAGGCAGAACAAAGCATCGGAGTTTTTAAAAAATTTAGGAGGTTCAATTTCAAACAATTTTAATAACGATATTTCTTTAGACGGTTTGGGTTTTGCACACAGAAAACAGGAGAACGGCAGCGGTCAGAACGACCAGGAGATTTTAAAACAGGCTGAAAAACTTGAACAGTTAAAAAAACTAATGGGCAAGGGCAATGGGAATACTGGCAAAAGCTAATGCTAAAAAATTATTAAACGAGTATCTAATTAAAGATCCGGCAAAGCTGGATCTTTATGCAATTGCAGGATATGAAAATTTATTTATTGAAGAAAGAGATTTGTTTACCAGCGAAGGGCAGTTAGTTGTTAAAGATGGTATGGGAATAATTACAATTGATGATAAAATAACTGAGAAGGGACAGAAGAAATTTACTATTGCGCACGAGATGGGGCACTATTTTAATTCCGGTAAGAAAAACGGGAGTTACTTTTGCAGCGGGCTTGACATAAGAGGTATAAAGCAAACTATTACTGCCGAAATTGATGCTAACGATTTTGCAGCAGAACTGCTTATGCCCGAAGATTGGTTTTGTGCTTTTACAAAATGCAAAAAATTTGATAAAAAATTATTATCCGGAACAGCAGAATACTTTGATATCGCTTTAAGCGCCGCTGCATTAAGATATGCAGAGATCGGGAATCATCCTGTTGCAATTATTATGAGCAAGGATGGTGTTGTTAAATGGAACCGCATTAATAAATATTTCACTTTTCACTTTATAAAAAATGGCAGTAAAATAAATAACCTTTCTTATGCTTATGAATTTTTTAACGGTGAAAAGATACCCGATGATCCTGAAGAAATACTTGCTGATGCCTGGTTTGCTGAAGACTTTAACTACAAAAAAGATTACTTTCTTTATGAGCAGAACATACCAATGTACAGGTATAACTCGGTGTTAACGTTGCTTTGGGAAAAGTAGGCGGTAGCGCAGGGGAATAATGGAGTAGTGGAATAAGGTTATAAGGGAATAATGGTGTGATGGAATGTTGGTATTGTGGTCGCAGTCGCAGTTCGCTAAAGCGAATTATCATTCGGTTATAAACCCGCGTTAATAAACAATCAGAAAATGTTAGAATTAATCAATTCTATTAAGTATTTTTGCTTGAGATTGATTGTAATATTAAGTTACGATAACAACACTTCGAAAAAATTCCATTCAAAATCTGAGTTGGCGGGCAATTATTTTTTTAATAATAAATTCATTATGCAAGAAACAAAATCAAACGAACGCACTTTTCAAGGTATCATCTGGAATGTTTTTAACAATATTCTTGATAAAGATGACAATATTTCTTTCTCTAGAATTTTACAAGAACAAAACATTGGTGTTGGCGAATCCAGGTTTGCTGATGGATTGTTAGAATCAAGATTAGATATTACAAAGAAGGTTTTGTTTGAACTAAAAGACTCAAACTGGGATGCAACGGATGAAGACCTTGTTTATCCTGCAATGAATAAAGCTTTTGGTAAAGGATACAAGTACTTTGTTACAGGTACGCCAAGACAATTAGTTATTTATGAGACCTTTAAGGAAAATACACTTCTCAATGATAGAAAACTTAAAGTCTATAACATTTCAAATATCCGTAAAAATGTTGAGTTTACTTACCCGGGTTACGTAACTCAAATTACTCAACCACTTAAAATATTTCTCAAAGACCTAAGTGATATAGTCCACAATGTTAAAGAAATTCAATGGGATTCCATTGATAAGTTTTTTGTAAACAAACTTTCTGCATACATTCTTGAAGGCTCTGCAGAAATGTTTAATGTTATGTATGATAAGATAAATGAAGATGCACAACTCAAGAATGAATTAAAAAAATATCTCCGTGATCAAGACATTTTTAACATTTCATTAAAATTCGATAGCGAAGAAATTTATAATATTTGTCAGCTTTCTAATTATCTGCTTTACCTCAAGATTATTTTCTATACTTATTTACAGCGTGATTTGCCTGAACTTAAACTAAAAGTTTTAGAAATCCCTGAAGACAAAGACAAGTTAAACAAAACTTTAAGACAAAGATTTGATGATGTTCTTAAGCACGACTTTGAATTAATATTCCAGAAAAACGTATTAGATGATTTCGAGTATGACGCAAAATATATTCCATCATTAAAAAACAATGTTAAACAAATAAAACATCTCAACTTTAAAGAACTTGATGCCGATATAATTGGGGCAATCTATAATAAACTGCTTGATAATCAAGAACAGCACGATAGAGGGCAACATTTTACAAACATAAATGAAGTTGATATTGTTAACGCTTTTTGCATAAATGAAAAAACTAAATTTGTTCTTGATAGTGGTTGTGGCGCGGGTACTTTTATTGTCCGTGCTTATGTAATGTTAAAAAGACTAAATCCAAAACTCACACACGAAGAATTACTTGAACGTTTGTGGGGTGTAGAGATTGCTACCTTTCCAGCTTTTCTTGCTACTATGAATTTATCTTTACTTAATATAAAAACTAAAGACAACTATCCTGTAATTATAAGGGAAGATTTTTCTCGCGTTAAACCAACATCATCAGCAAATGTTATTTTTCTGAATGCAAGCCATTTGTTTGATGTTAAAGATACAAGTGGCAAAACTAAAAAAGTAAAAGTACCTGTTTTTGATGCTTGTGTTGGAAATCCACCTTATATCAGACAAGAACTGATTGACCCAAAAGATAAAG
>CAVQQN010000056.1:0-5594 GCA_963714775.1 uncultured Ignavibacteriaceae bacterium | reverse complement strand
TCCAATCCAATATTCAGTCCATTTAAATTTGCAAATCAAATTATTTATGATTTTTAAGTGTTGTAACTAAAAACATTTAATATTTATTTTTAATCAAATTTTAAGAAAGTTCTAAGTGTGTTTTAAGGAACGTAAAGTAACTTGATATAAAAAAAGGAGAATTTATGCCCGATTTAACTCACTTACACCCAATGATTATTCATTTCCCAATTGCATTACTATTTGTAGGATTTTTAGCAGACGCTATTGGATTAACATTAAAAAAGGATTTCTTTATAAAGGCCGGATTTTACTTACTAATACTTGGGACACTCGGTGTAGTTGCAGCATATCTTTCAGGTAACTTTGCAGGTGAAGGTGTTACAGAAGTTGGAGCATTAAAACAGGCTCTTGAAACACACGAAGATGCAGCTACACTTACTCTATGGCTTATGATCGGTGCTTCATTAGTTAGAGTCGCAATGGTTCTATTAAAAAAATACGCAGGTATTTACCGATGGGTAGCTTTATTAATATTCTTCCTGGGTGTAGCCTCGATTGCAAGAACAGGCTTTTATGGTGGTGAATTAGTGTATAAGCATGCTGCCGGTGTTCAGTTTGATTTGGGTTTTGGTAATTTAGAATAATCAAATTTGAAAATTCGATTTATAATGTAGATTAAGAAAGTTTCTAATGCGTTTACTTGTAATTGAAGATGAAAAAGGAATAGCAAATTTTTTAAGGGATGGACTTACCGAAGAATATTTTGCTGTTGATATAGCTTATGATGGTAAAAGTGGTCTACAAATGGCACTTTCAAATGAGTATGATTTACTTTTAGTGGATTGGATGCTGCCTGGTTTAAGTGGAATTGAAATCGTTCGTGAGATAAGAAAAACTAATCCAACAATTCCTGTAATATTTCTAACAGCAAGAGACACAGTTGATGACACAATATTTGGATTAGAAAGCGGCGCCAATGATTATATTAAGAAACCATTTCAGTTTGCTGAACTTCTTGCTCGCATTAAAGTTCAGCTTCGAACTAAAACTACAGAATCAGGCTACCTTTTATTAGGTCCAATTAAATTATCTTCAGATACACATCAGGTATTTAAGGATGATATTGAAGTTACTCTTAACACAAAAAGAATTTTCATTACTTGAATATCTTATGAGAAACAAAGGTAAAGTTTGCACAAGAACAAGAATAATAGAACACGTTTGGGATATTCATTTTAATGCTGATACTTCCGTAATAGATGTTTATATAAATTTTATTAGAAAAAAACTTGGTCTTGGACCAAAAGAATTTATATTTACACTAAGAGGTGTTGGATATATCGCTAAGGATGAATGATTGAATCTCTCTTTTAGAAATAGGATATCTGCATATTATCTTTTTGCAACTGCACTAATAATCGCCTTAATTTTTATTGCTATTTATTTCATTGTTCATAAAACTGTCTATTCTCATTTAAAAGATGATCTGGATTCAGAACTAAAAGAATTAAATAACAGCATTGTTATTTATAATGATAGTGAGATAGTTTTTGCCAATCCTTTTGAATGGGAAGAAGGGGAACACACGCAAATAGAAGTAAACCCAACATTTATACAGGTTTCAGATAAATTTGGAAACTCTCTTAAGAAAACTTCAAATCTTTTGAATGATAGTCTGATTATTAATAAAAATATTCAGACAAAGATTTATAGTAATACTTATCTTTCTAAATCGCCAGTTTACCAGGTTCAATACCCAATAGTTAGCAGTAAAAATAAAATACTTGCTTATCTGCTAGTAGCCATTCCATTGCAAGAATCTGAAATAGTTTTAAAAAATTTACAAAAAGCGCTTCTAGTATCATTCCCAATCATATTGGTAATTTTATTTTTTACAGCTAGATACATTGCCGGCAAGTCTATTGCCCCAATAAATAATGTGATTACAACAGCTAACAGAATTACCCGAGAAAACTTAAGGGAGAGAATTTTACTGCCGGATAATAAAGATGAAATTCATTTACTAATCTCAACTATTAATGAATTGTTGAATCGTCTTGAGGATAATTTGTTACGAGAAAAACAATTTACTGCCGATGCTTCACACGAATTAAGAACCCCTCTTTCAGTAATCAAGGGTACATTGGAAGTTCTTATACGAAAGCCAAGAGAAATTTATCAATACGAAGAAAAAATTAACTACTGCATAAACGAAACCGACAGGATGACAAAGTTAATAGATCAATTGTTGTTTTTGGCCAGATATGATTCTATTAATGTATTGCCAAATAAAATAAAAATTAATATTAAGTCAATTGTATCCGACATATTAAGTCGACTAAAACCAGTGCTTATTGATAAAAAAATCACAGTAAATTTAGCCAGCAATGGAGAAGTGGATGCAACAGTTGATCCATCAATGATGGAGATAATTTTTGAAAATCTGGTTACTAATTCAATTAAATATTCCGATAGCGATAAGCAAATTGAAATTGATATTAAGAATAATTCCAATTCTCTGCTTTGTTCTGTAAAAGATCAAGGTTTCGGAATGACAGAAGAGCAGATTAAAAAAATATTTGATAGATTCTACAGAAATGACAATTCACGAAATTCTGAGGCCGGTGGTTTTGGTTTAGGACTATCAATAGTTAAAAAATTATGCGAAATGCAGAACATTACCCTAAAGGTAGAAAGCAAAATAGGATCAGGTACTTCATTCTATCTTCATATTCCACATTAATTATTCTCTGAACCCTCATACAATTTTAAGCATATTTTAAGAATCGGTTAAGATTCATTTTAACATTCAATTGTAGTTTTGAATCAATAAAATAAATTATTCAAAACAAAAAGGAGATAAAATGAAATCAAAAATTGTAGGTACTTTAGTAATATTATTATTGGCAGCAATAAGTTTTAATTTCACATTTAGTAGTAAAGTTAATTCTAAAACTGTAGATAATCTTAAAGATGCAATTACAGGTGAAACAACCGCGAGTGCTAAATATCTTAGCATATTCCAAAAAAGCTAAAGAAGAAGGGTTCACAAAAATAGCGTTATTGTTTGAGACTGCATCAAAATCAGAAGGTATTCACGCTAATAATCACAGAGCAGTGCTTGAGCAGCTTGGTGTTACGATGGAAGAAGTAAAACCAAAGTTTGAAGTAAAATCAACAAAAGAAAATTTGCAAGATGCTATAAACGGTGAATCATATGAAGTTGCAACTATGTACCCTGATTTTATTAAGGTTGCAAATGATAATAAAGTAAATCTTGCTGTGATATCTTTTAATTACGCTTATCAAACAGAAAAGAAACACAATGAGCTATATAAGGATGCTCTTGAAAAACTGAACAACAAAAAAGAAAGTTCACTTGCATCTAATTATTATGTTTGTCCAACTTGCGGTAATACTTATGCTAATGATGCTCCGAATAGATGTGGAATATCAATGACATCAAAAGATAAGTTCTTATCAATAAAATAATCTTAACTGAGCTTTGACCCGCTTTTATATTCCATTAAAGCGGGTTGAATTATTTTGATCATATTTATTTTAGTTAATAGTTTATTTTTAATATCAATATTTTCATAATTCCTTTACAATCTGGTTTTGGGATACACAGTAGTTTAAAGTATGCGGACTTTTGAAGGACATATATGAGTATAAATAATAGGCACAGACTTCTATTAAGAGTTAGTGCTATTGTTGCTATAGTAGTTGGAGCAAAATTTCTTGTTCATTTTCTTGGTTGGGAGATTCTATCAATTAACCCGCTTTTTTCTGGAATTATAGCTGCAAACGTCTTTCTAATGGGATTTCTATTAAATGGAGTATTATCAGATTTCAAAGAAAGTGAACGGCTGCCAGGTGAGTTAAGCGCAAGTTTAGAAAATCTAACTCAGGAAGTGCGTGGGATTAAACTTGCAAAACCAGAAGCAAAAATAGCGCCCTGCATTATTTTAATATCTGAATTAAGTCAGGATATTTTAAGCTGGTTTCATAAAAAACACCGAACCGGAGAATTGCTGGAACACATTAATGAACTAACACCTCAATTTGCTTTGATGGAACAATGGACGCAAGCAACTTTGGTAGCTCGACTAAAACAAGAGCAAAGCAATCTCCGCCGCACACTCATACGTATTCACACAATTAGAGAAACATCATTTGTTTCTTCTGGTTATTTGCTTGCAGATCTAATTACAATACTGCTTTGCACTGGTCTTATTTTAGCAAAAATAGAACCGTTTTATGAATCACTGTTTTTTGTCGGAGTGATAACATATTTAATGATTTATCTTTTAATGCTAATTATGGATCTGGACAATCCATTTGGATACTATGAAAATAATTCTGGCGAAGATGTTTCTCTTAAGCCGCTTGAAGATACTATTAAACGAATTGCTCAGATTAAGAAGTATTGAAGCTTCAATTCTGAGATTAGTGCTGAACAAAATGCAGGTATCTGTAGTTAGTTAAATCTTAGGTTAATGAAGTATTTATAATTTCTTATGGATTGAACTTAAATTTATCAATTTTATAAAGTCAATAGAAATTAATTATGCCTGGTAAATTTATATTATCTAAAATATTTCCTTCGATAATTCTATTCGCATCTCTTATTGTTTTAACAATATTTATTGATTACATACTTCATTTATCAGGGTTGGTTTGGATTGGACGATATTTGGGAATTGCCGGAACTTTAATAATCATATCTTCCTTTGTTTACTCGCTTAGAAAAAGAAAAATAATTTCGGTAGGCTCTCCAAAGAGATTACTACAAAATCACGAACTATTTGGTTGGTCTGGTTCATTAATGATTTTAGTTCACGGCGGAATACATTTTAATGCAATCATTCCGTGGCTTGCACTATTTTCAATGGTGGTAGTTGTAGCAAGCGGACTTACAGGGAAATATCTTCTTAAGCAAGCCAAAGAAAATTTGAAAGAGAAAGAATCTGAACTAAAAGCAAAAAATCTTTCTACTGAAGAAATCGAAAAAGAACTTCTTTACAATTCCTTGATTGTTGATACTATGCAAAAATGGCGCAAGGTGCATATGCCGCTTACAATGATATTTGCTGCTTTTGCTTTACTTCATATTATCATCACCTTGCTTTTGTGGAGGTGGTGATGAATAGAACACTACTATTTTTTTCACTAACAATTATAATAGGTCTATCTGTTATAATATTATTTCCATACTATTCAATTAATCCTGGTGTACTTGTAAAAGGCCATTCAAATTTGCAAAACGATTGTTTTGCTTGTCATTCTATTGGAAGCGGCGCCCCAACAGAAAAATGTATAGCATGTCATAATCTTACAAATATTGGACTAGACAGTGATGCAGGGCTATCACTCACTAGTCAAAACAGTAAAACAAATCTTCTTCATAAATCCATAACGGATATAAGATGTTTTGATTGTCACACAGAACACAATGGTTTATCAAAGGAAAATGCTACTTTAAATTTCACACATTCAGTGTTACCAAAACAGATGTTGAATCGTTGTGCAGATTGTCATTCAGATAAAAAACCAGATAATAAAGTTCATAATTACGTTTCATCAGACTGTTCCAATTGTCATACTGTAGA
>CAVQQN010000055.1:0-129093 GCA_963714775.1 uncultured Ignavibacteriaceae bacterium | reverse complement strand
TAAAGGAAAGGGAAGTATGTATTGTATCTATTCTATCTGCTTTAAAATATAAAGATCAGTTGTATTCTCATGTCAATGGTGCGATTCGAGTTAAGGTTGATTATAGTTTTCTTGAAAAAGTAATTACTAATCTTCAGTTCATTACTACAAAATCAACTTCTAAATTTGGGCTGAAGGTTTTGAGTACTTACCTTTCACAAAGAAAATAAAATATGTTTATATATAACTTTTGTCCTAATTCCCGCCACTTAGTCTAAAATTTCCGTTCTATTTTACCAGATAATAAAGCCTAAAATGGCTTCTTTTTTTTAATACTTTTCTTTAGAAGATTCCTATATTTTCTTAAGTGGCTTGCTTTTATGAAAATTTGAGGTTTATATTTGCCTTGGAATTTTGAAATTTCTGGTATTTACGTGAATTAGGTTGATTTTAGCTTTTTTGTCTGGTAGCCAGATTCAGTTTCCATTCAATTTCTTTTGAAGGATTAAGTATGCTTAAATACTTTTCATTGGTTATTCTGATTTTAATTTTCCCGAAAATTTATTCTCAAACAACTTCCCAAAAGTTTGATGATGCAATGGCAGCTTATCATAATGAGCAGTATGCGCAATCGAATAGATTATTTGAAGAGTTTTTTAATGAATATAAAATCGTTGATGAAGTTTATGCAACCGCAAAATATTATTCTGCTGAATCACTACTTAAGCTTGGAAGAAAAGATGAAGCGGCTATCGGTTTTGAATATTTAGTGAGAACTTTCAACTGGTCTAATTATCGGGACAAAGCCCTTTATAATCTTGGATTGATTTATTATAACTCGGAAAATATGAAATATGCCGTAATCGTTTAAAACTTTTATTAAATGATTATCCGGAAAGTGATTTTTATGGAAACAGTCTGTACTGGATTGGTGAATCTTTTTCCGCAGAGAATAAACCAAATGAAGCTATCCAATTTTTAGAAGAAGCTGTTGCCGATAAAAGAAATAAAAAGTATGCCGATTATACAATTTATACTCTTGCAAATGCTTATGAGAATATTGGCGATTATAATAATGCCGTAAAATATTATGATCAATTGCTTACCTATCATAAGAATTCTACTTTAGCTACTTCTGCACAGATAAGGATTGGAATTTGTTACTTTAAACTAAAAGATTATCAATCATCAATTCTTGAACTCAAAAATCCAAGTCTTACAAATCTTTCGGATGATATGTATTCAGAAAGTATTTATTTGCTTGCTACTTCATACTATCGCATTGGGGAATATGATAACGCAGAGAAAAGTTATCTAGAAATTCAAGAAAAATTTCCACGGGCAAAGTATTACCGAAATGCAAAGTATGGATTAGCATGGACTTATTTTCAGCAAAAAAAATATGATGAAGCATTTAATCAATTTGATGAACTTTCTACTGAATCCGACTCACTTGGGATAAAATCTTTATTCTGGAAAGGTGAATGCAAAAGATATCTGGGAAAAAATAATGAAGCCAATGCCATTTATAAAGAATTCTTAGAAAAATATCCGAATGATCCTTTGGCGCAGGAAGTACAATATCAACTTGGTGTTGTTTATTTCAACACGGATAATACCGATCTTGCTACAAGATATTTAATATCTGCCAATGCTTCTCAGAATGATGTTATCAAGGGTAAATCTTTTGCAATGCTTGGTGAAATAGAATTAAGTAAAGGTAATCATAAAGCGGCAAAAAATTATTTTCAAATTGTACTTGAAAATAAAGGGGTAGAAAAATCTGTGCGTAACAGGGCATTATTGGGACTTGGTATCGCATTGTTTCATCTTAATGATAATAAGACCGCATTAAAATATTTAAATGAATTAGATAATTCAGACCCAAATTTTGAATCACAAAAACTAAACTTCTTTTTAGCTGAAAATTATTTTGCTTCGGGTGAGTATAAACAAGCACTAAACAGATATAATAATGCAAATGGTGAAGACGAAGAGATAAACTCTCAAACACTTTATGGAAAAGGTTATAGTTATTTTAATACCGGTGATTACGAGAATGCAGCTTATCAATTTGCAGACTACATTAAAAAGTATCCGAAGAATAAAAGAATTACTGATGCCAAGTTAAGATTAGCGGATAGTTATTTTGGAAGTAAAAATTATTCCGCTGCAAGTAAAGTTTACCAGGAATTATTTACTGCTGATGTCAAAGCAGAGCACTAATCCTTATGCAAGATATCAATATGCGCAAGCTCTCTATAAATCCGGTAAAACAAATGAAGCAATTGATGAATTTAAATCGATACAAGAAAATTTTCCGACTTCTGAATATGCAGAAGTTTCTCTGTACACAATTGGCTGGATTTATTTTCAGAGGAAAGAGTATGCACAATCAATTGCGCAGTATAATGTAGTAATTTCAAAGTATCCTAAAACAAAATTAGAGCCAATTATTTACTACTCGATAGGCGATGCTCAGTTTAATATGAGAGAAGTATGATTCTGCAATTGTTAATTATGAAAAAGTTTTATCACAGTTCCCATCATCACCTTATGTTTTTGATGCTGTAAATGGAATTCAATACAGCTATGTTGCTAAAGGGAATCCTGATAAAGCAGCTTCTTTTTTGGGTGAATTTGTTTTAAAAAATCCTGAACTTAAGTTATGCAGATCAACTATTGTTTAAGAAGGGCGCAATTTACTATAGTTTGCAGCAGTATGATAAAGCAAAAACAGAATATAAAAATTTTACTTCAGCTTATCCTAACAGCAAGCTGGTTGCAGATGCTTATTATTGGATAGGAAAGAGTGCACAAAATCTTGGGCAAAGGGAAGAAGCAATATTTAATTTTGATATTAGTTTTTAAAAATTATAAAATCTTCAGAACTTGCTTCTGCATCAGTAATTGAAATGGGCAATATTTATCGATCACAAAAAAATTATGATAATGCAATTAACGGTATATGATAGTGGAATTGCTGAATTAAAAAAATCCGGTCAAGTTCCGGAAATTTTATACAATAAAGGGATTACATTACTTGAAATGAAAAAATTTCAAGAAGCATATTCTGTATTTGAAGAAGTTGTAATTTATTATCCGCAAACAGTCTTTGCGGATAAATCTAAATTTGAATTAGCGTTGATTGACATTGCAGCGAAAAGATTTACTAATGCTGATGAATATCTTACTTCGCTTGCAGAAAAAAGAACTGATGATTTAGGTGCAAAATCGCAATATTATCTTGGTCAATCTTTATATGAACAAAAAAAATATAATGAAGCAATAACTTCGCTCGTAAGAGTTAGAACAATTTATTCCCGTTATGAAGAATGGTTAATGAGATCCTATCTTTTAATGGGTGATTGTTATGTTAAATTAAATGATAAACGAAATGCTGCCGAAATGTATCGAGCAGTAATAGCAAAATATAGCGGAACTCCGATTGGCGATGAAGCGCTTCAAAAATTGAGGAAAATACAATGAAGTTAAAATATTTTTAATCTTAGCTTTTTTAGTTTTTACTGTTTATCCGCAGGATGATAATCAAAAAAATCCAAATGTTGAATTACCTGATTTTGTAATTACAGGTAAAAGCCTATTAAATTTAAACAAGGTAGATAAAATAAAACCTGATTTTGTTTCTTCAATCAATGAGGATTTTATTAGACCAAGCTACTCACCTGAAGAACTTGAGATTGGAAATTTTTCTAATCCGCTTAAAAGTGATATGAGTTTTCTTAATGATGTTAGTTTTTTTAAAGGTAACATTAAAGCAGGCATTGGTTTGTATACAATTCCAACTTTAGCAGCAAACTATGCTCATCCTTTTACAAACGGAATAATAGAAGGAATGTTTAACGGTGAATTTATACGAGCATACGAAAATAACAGTGACCGATATCGAACAAGATTTGGATTTAACTTTACATATTGGTCTGATATTGATGGAGAAGTCTTTCCCGGAACACAATTTAATGTTAATGGAAATTATGGAACTACAAGTTTCAAATTTTTTGCTTCAAATAATCCTGCAGAAAGAAGAAGTCTGAACTATGGTAAATTTGAAGTTGATGTAAAAAATGATTTTGGTAAAAATTTTCTTTTCGGAGTTAAACTTAACAAATAATGTTGCCAATATTTCACAGGAAGAGTTTAAAGAGAATAACTTGTAGCTTAAAAGGAGAAGGATTATTAAAACTTGCAGTTGTTAATGTTGGTGCTGCAATTGATTATCGTAATCATTCAATTACAAATCTTTTAGGTGATAATTCAGGTAAAGATTTTCTCTTACTTCGTCCCACTGCCGGATTAAATTTTACCAGATTGATTAAAGGATCAGTTGGCTTAACATTTTCTAACGGTGCAGGAAATACTTACAATGCAATTTATGCTTCAGTTGCAATTAAGTTAGATAAAAATATTACTTTGTTTGGTGAGTTTGCTCCAACTGCTGAATTTATGAGTCCAGGTAATTATGTTGTTCAAAATAATTACTTTAATGTTGATAGTATTGGAAGTGTTTATTGGGAAAGAAGTAATGCATTAACTGCTTCGGTTAAATATGAGTTTGATAAATATTTCCAAATTGATGGTGGTTTAAAATATTTTTCATCTGAAAAATTCCCTTACTTTGGTCCATCAACGGATTCCGGGAAATTTGATTTGTATTATGCAGATATGAAAAGCATTAATCCTTACGCCGATTTTTTATTTTATCTCGGTCCGTACGGTGAGTTCTACAGTTCAATAGAATTATCCGATATTAGAGATACTGATGGCAATCAGATTCCTTATCTTCCGGCATTTAAGCTTAATGCGGCTTATAATTATAAGTTTCAAAATGGATTGACCTCAATAGTAAAATTAGATTATCAATCAAAACGTTATGCGGATATAAAAAATAATATTTCTATCGGAGATTATTTTGATTTAGGATTATCATTTATATATTCATTCCAGCCAAATCTTGATTTAACTCTGGATATAAATAATATCATAAATCAGAAAAATTATTATTGGTATGGCTATCGTGAGGTTCCTTTGAATTATCATTGTCGGTTTAAATTATCGTTTGTAATTAATAAAAAATTAAATGACTAAAGCAGAACTAATAAGAAAAATTGCAAAGAACGTTGGCGTTCCTGATACAGATGCTAAAATATTTTTTGAATTATTTTTAAAAAGAATTTCTGCAGTTGTAGATATCGGTCAATCAATATTTGTAAAAGATTTTGGTTACTTCCATCTTATTAAAGGGAGAATAAAAAAACCGGTATTTAGTTTCAAGAATAATGAAATTTCTGAAGAAGAAGTTGATCTGGTTCTATTTTCTGAAGATAAAGATTTAAGAAAATCTGATACTAAAGGGTTGGTTTTTAACATCCCAATATTTGATGAGGAAGATTATCATCCAATAGATTCAAGTTTCAGCCTTAGTATTGGGAAACCTTTAATTCCATTGCGCGGTGTTCCATTTGATAATATTTACATCCCAACTTCTGGTTATGAATATAGGAGATTAATAGAATCGAAAGTTGAAAAAATAATCGGTGCCTCGGAGATTGCAGAATCTGAAGAAAATTTTCCAACTCTAGTTATTGATGCACGCTCTTATAATTCTAATCAAGTCCAGCTTCAGTGGGATAATAAATCTCAAACAGAAACTTCAGAACAAGTCCTAATCGGAAACTGAACTGGAGACTGAAACACAAACTGAATTAAGTGAATATGAGAAACAATCTAAAGAATTAAAAAATATTGCCTGGGATTTTGGTGAGGACCTTTCACGACAGATTGAAGCAGAATCCATACTAGATATTACTGACGAGAGAATAGTTTGGATTTAAATACAAAAGATAATCCTAATAAAGAGAATGAACTTGGTTCTAAAGAAATAAATGAACAAAATTCTACTGAAACAAGCATAATCCCTGGAAAAAATATTACGGATGAAAAGAAATTTATTGAAGAACCGTCTATCGAGGATTCTTCAGAAAAATTAAATGAACTTTTAGAAAGTGAAAGTGAACCTGTTGAATCTACTAAAGAAGAAATCGTTATTGAAACCATAAATGATATTAATGTTGAAATTAATGATTGTTGAAACCAAATTGAGGAAGTAAAACCCGAGATTTTTGGGAACGATGAGATTGAGGATGAAATATTAAACAAAGAATTTTGGGAAAGTACATCAAAATATTTTGAACCATATAAACCTGGAACTCAGAAAACATCTGAAGAAGAATCTGACTGAGGTTAATTCAACAGACTTAATTCTGGAGATATTTATTCAAATAAAGATAATAAGAAAAAATTAACTGAACCTGAAGATATAAATATGAGCCTTGAAAAAACAATTGAAAATGAAGTACACAATGGTAATGTTGAAGAGAATAAAAATGAAGATCAAAATGAAGATCAAAATGAAGTGAAAAATGTTACCGAAAACAATATTGAATTGGAAGAAGTAGTTGAACAAAAACCTGAATTTTATAAATCAGAGAAAAAAAGAAATTTAATTCCTTTTATTGTATTTCCGCTGCTTATCGTTATTGTATCGGTTGCTTTGTATTGGTATCTTAGAATTTTATAAAAAGAATGAAATTAAAGTAAATCCTGTACAAATTGTTTTAAAATCTGACAACGCAAAAATTATTGCACGTAGTTTTGATTTGCCGGTAACTTATCCTTATTTACCTAAAGTTAATCAGACACAATTTCTGAAACTGGTACTCCTAAAATTGATGAACGAAATGTAACTGATGAAAAAATTGTAGATAAAAACATTGAACAGAAAAAACCTGAAGAAAAGAAAACGGGAAAAGAAATTCCAATACAAAAAATTACCGAACCCAAACAACCCATTAATACTTCGATACCAACGACTAAACCTTTAAATGTTGGTAATAATATTTTTAAGTATGGAAATTACTATACTGTACAGATTGCTTCGTTTAGATCCAGTTCTATATCAGAAAACGAAGCAGGGAAATATCGGGAAAAGGGGTATAATGCTTTCGTAGAAGCTGCAGATATTCAAAACCGTGGTATCTGGTATCGGGTTAGGGTTGGAAATTTCTCTTCTAAAGAAGAAGCACAAGATTTTATTTCAAAAAATATTCGCTAATTCATAAACAAAAGGTTAATTATGAATCTCTTAGATATGTTCTTTAAAGGCGGCGTAGTAATGTGGCCTATCCTTCTTTGCTCTATTTTAGGATTAGCTGTTGTTATTGATCGCTTTATTGTTCTTAGGAAAGCCAGAATAAATGTTCCTGCTTTTATGGTGAGGATAAGAGGGTTTATTAAAAAGAGAGATATATCTGGTGCAATTAGTCATTGTATGGAGGAAAAATCTCCTATATCAAATATTGTTCGTAAAGGATTAAAGAAATACAGATATGGGCACGATAGAGTAAAAGAAGCCATTGAGAATGCGGGAAGTCAAGAAATTGTTAAGCTTGAAAAAGGTTTAAATGTTTTAGCAACTGTGGCAGGCATTGCTCCTTTACTGGGATTTTTAGGAACTGTAACAGGAATGATATCCGCTTTTATGACTGTTCAGGAATTGCAAGGTGCTGTTGGACCAAGCGATTTAGCTGGCGGAATTTGGGAAGCACTTATAACAACTGCTTATGGTTTGTTCGTTGGAATTCCTGCTTTAGCAATATATAACTATTTCTTAAGTAATGTAAAAAAACTCGTTAGTGAAATGGAAACTGTTGCAAATGATGTAGTGGATGTTATACAGGACGGTAAAGGAGAGGATAAAGAAGATGAAGAAATCGAATTTGAGGTATAGGTAATAAAATGAAATTTAAAATGTCTTCTGAACCATTAAGTATCTTTAGTTATTCGTCACTTACAGATATTGTAATGTTATTGCTAATCTTCTTTTTGCTTTCATCACAATTCATTAATCAATCAGGTGTAAAAGTAAAATTACCCGGTTCAAAAATGAATCCTGAATCAGTTCAATCACAATTGGTGGTTACAATAACAGAAGCAGGCGCAATCTATGCTGGAAACAAAGAAGTCGGAATTGGTCAGCTATCTGCTGAATTGTCAGCTTTAAAATCTTCTAGACCTGATGATAATCTTATAATTATGTCTGATAAAGCCGTAACAATTGAAGTATTGATAAAAGTTATTGATGCTGCCAAAGTCGCTGGGATCGATAAGTTCACAATTCAAACGGAAAAAGAAAAACAGGATAAGTAATGAATCTTTCGTATAATAACATAAGAAATTTATCTTATTCAAGTTCATTGATATTCCATTTGATTTTATTGTTGATAGCGTTTCTTATAAACTTTGCTTTTGAAACTCGTACAAGAGAATTTGTGGAATTATCATTTGGTGAAGGTGGGTTTGATGATTCTGGTGGTTCTCAAGGTATTGCAATGGAAGAGTCAGGTGGAAGTACAACAACTGAAGAACAGGTTGTTCAGAAAACGGAAAATAAAGTTCAAGAAGTTAAAGAAATTTCACTGCCCAAATCCAAAACCACTTCACAGGATAATATTATCAATCCTGTTGATAAAACTAAAGATATTAAAAAAGAAAAAACACAGGAAAAAACGGAGCAAGGTAATTCCAATACCAAAGGGACTGGAAAAGGAAGTTTGGGTCAAGGAGAAGGTGGTGCCGGTTTTGATATTCAGTGGGGTGGAAATGGAACAAGGAAAATTTATAGTTATGTAATTCCTGATTATCCTGAAGGTGTTAATAAAGAAATTGATATTAGATTAAAGTTTACAATTAAACCGGATGGTACGGTAGGGTCTATTTTTCTATTAACTAAAGCTGATACGCGATTGGAGAATGCTGCGATAAACTCTTTGTGGCAGTGGAGATTTGAACCCTTAAATGCAAATCAAGTTCAAGGTGATCAAACAGCGGTTATTGTTTTTCCGTATCGTTTGCAGTAGGTTCTTCCTTGTAATAGAATTTGTAAAAGAAAAATTCAACTATTGTTAGAAGACTAAGTGCAAAAGTGTCTCTATCAAATTGCATCCCTAATCCTTTTGGTTCCATAACTAGTTTTGCAATCATTCCCGTTATAGTCCATCCAACCGCAAACAAAATACCAATTAGTGCAATGTTTAAAAATCCAGCAGAAAGGTTTTCATCCTGCCATTTTTTTGTAAAGATGACTAAACCAAAAATTAAAGTGTACGAAAAATATAAATGCTGTAATCATAAATCTGAATTTTCCTTCGCGTGATTTACGATTTGCAAAACTCATTCCGAGTGCATCCACCAATCATTCCAAAGATAGAATTAATAATAAAGTTGCTTGATAAAATCATTAACAAATAAATAAACGAAAAACCATTCTTCTCAATTTCTTTAGCAACAGTTTTAATAAGTTTTAAAGATTCATCTACCATTGGTCCTAAATTCCATTGGCGCATAACTATTTCAGTTTGCGGCAGTTTTGAATAAAATCATTTGACTTTGTGAAAGAAGTTAACAGCATTTCAAAAGTGGTTATGAACAGAGTAGCAAATAATCCGGTCAGAAACCCAAATCCAATAGCTTTACTTAAACGTACTTTTTCATTTGATTGATTTATTTTTTTATCAAGCAAAATTGAAAATGCTGCGGCTGCCGGTACTAACAAGCAGCAGCTAAAATTTTTGATTCCGGGAACAGTTGAAAGAACAGCAGCAGCCAAATCCACAGACAAGAGTAGGTAAATATTTTTTATACGTCATTATTATTATTTTGTTTTATGAAAAGTAAATATTCTAATGCACCTAAAATATATAGAAATATGCTCGAACCGAAAAGAAAACCGGTTAATGAAGCAATGTATTTATTGTACTGATAAATTCCTGAAGAATAAAAAATAACATCCAGCAGCATTGGAATTGAAAATATATAAAGATATTTGGTTTTGAATCTTAATTTAAAATTCACCAATAAGAATTATTAGTGAGCTAATAAAAGCCCCAAAATAAATTCCTGTACATCTTGCACAAACTAAAAATGATATATCATTATTAAGTAAAAGATTTATGAATATCTTGGTGGCAAACATTTGAATATAACATTTTCTGAAAAGGATAAATTGAATTAAGGAATTTTAGATTTAAGCTAGGTGAGATTATTCCAATAATCCATAAGAACAGAAACAAATAATAAAGTCCCTCTGAATAAAATTCTTCGAGATTTTTGTTGTGTTAAACAAAATTAGCTCAGTTTAATTTATTGAAAATTAAAACTGATTTATTAGTAAGAACATATAATTTATTATTAAGTAAAATTGCCGAAATAATTTCGGGAATTTCTATTCCCGAAAGAGAGAGTTTGTTTAGTTTTGCATCAGGATCTTTGAGAAAACTATAAAATATATCATTCTCTGTACATATAGTAATTTGATCAAATAAAATCCTAATACTTTTAAGATTCTTCTCGAAGCTTATAGTTGAAATTCCATTACCGTACTGATCAAAAACTACTATATTTTTTCCATCAATTACAAAGACATTATTGGAAGAGGCAATAGCTAATTGAGCTGGATTTGAGAGCTGATATTTCCCGGCATCAATACCTCCTATATTAAAAATAAAATTTCCGAACATATCAAATTTCATTACTCTTTCGTTCTCAGAATCAATGAAATACAATTCACCCTGGTTTGAGGTTGCACAACTTAAAGGATATCCAAACCTCTCTTCTGAATTATCGCTTTCCCTTTTGTTTAAGGATGAAAGGTAATTTAAATTTTTATCAAATCTTTTTATCGAATGATTATTTTTATCTGCTACATAAATAGTCAATGGATCGGCAAATACATCAGAAGGTTCATCAAACGAATTTTCATCCCAACCGTAGCCGCCAAAAGACTTATAATTATTGCCAGCTGTATCAAACATTACTATCTCATCTTTACCGGCATCGGAAACATAAATTAAACCATTAGCAGTAATATAAAATGATGAAGCTCTTTCAAATTTTCCTAATGTTTTATAGAATTCAAAAGACTGAGCCATTAAAATTGATGGAATAAAAATCAGAGTTATAATTACTTTATACATTATTATTTATCCTAATTTAATACTTAAAATAAGTCAAGATTCTTATCAATCTCAAGTAAGTTTGCTTTCTTAATCAGATTGCATTTAGAAACGGATTGAGATATATTTGACGTCGAAAATACCGAATTATTGTCCTATGGTGTAATTGGCAACACACAGCACTCTGGATGCTGGATTTTAGGTTCGAGTCCTAATAGGACAACAAGAAAATGTACAATGGACAATTTAGAATGTACAATTAAAATATTCATAATTGATCATTGTACATTTTTAATTATAAATTTTACACTGGCGCGTTCGTCTAGTGGCTTAGGACACCGCCCTCTCAAGGCGGGGATCACGGGTTCGAATCCCGTACGCGCTACAAAATTGTTTTCTTATATTCTTTTTTAGATCAAACTGAATTCTCATGTTTTACACATACGTTTTAAAAAGTCAAAAAGACAAAAGTTATTACTATGGGTCAACAAAAGATTTAAAGGCTAGATTGATAGAACATAATTCTGGAAAGATGAAATATACTAAAGGTCATTTGCCTTATATAATCCATTACTTTGAAACTTTTAATACTAACAAAGAAGCAATATTAAGAGAAAGATTTTTTAAAAGTATCGCTGGATATAACTGGTTAAAATCTAAAGGGATAACCTTATAATCAATGAGTAAGGGTTCTCCCGAAGGGACTCCCTCGGAGGAATCCCGTACGCGCTACAAATATAATTTTCCGATTTGGTGTTCTTCTAAATGGATCAGTTTTAAAGAATCCTTTACACGCTAACTAAATTTAAGCGGACTTAGTGTTCGCTTTTCTTATTTTAGAACCTATGAAACGATTCAGTAAACATATTTTTATTTGCGAAAACAAAAGACCTGATGGTCATCCACGGAGGTTGCTGTGCGGAGAAGGGAAGCACAGAGATTCGTGAACACTTTAAAGCTCGTTTAAAAGAAATAGGATTAAATGCTGATGTAAGAGCTAATAGTGCCGGTTGTTTAGATGCTTGTGAGTTTGGTGTTTCCATTGTGGTTTATCCTGAACAGATTTGGTACGGTGCTGTTAAAAAAGATGATGTTGAAGAAATAATTCAATCTCATATTCTAAATGATATTCCTGTCGAGAGGTTAAAGATTAACCATCCAAGATATAATAAAGATGCCCGTAAAGAATAATAAAGATTTTGCAAAAAAGATTATTGATATTCTAAAAAAAGAATATCCTAAAGTTAAATCTGCACTTGAGTATTCAAATCCATTTGAGCTTCTGGTATCCACCATTCTATCTGCACAATGTACTGACGAGCGGGTTAATCTGGTTACAAAAGAACTTTTTAAGAAATATAAAAAACCACAAGACTTTGTTAATCTTAGTAATGCGGAATTGGAAAAAGAAATCTTTTCAACTGGATTTTATAAACAAAAAGCTAAAAGTATAAAAGCTTGTTGTCAAGAATTAATCAGTAATCATAAAGGTAAAGTGCCAGCTGATTTTGATGAACTTGTCAAACTACCAGGGGTTGGACGAAAAACAGCCTCTGTTATTGCTGGTAATGCTTTTGGGATTCCTGCAATTGCTGTTGATACACATGTTAAAAGATTGTCCAACCTTCTTGGATTTATTGATTCTCAAAATCCTGATAAGATAGAAATTAGATTAAAAGAATTATTGCCAGAATCATACTGGATAAATTCTTCTCATTGGCTGGCAACACATGGTAGAAAAATCTGCATTGCAAATAGACCGAAATGCAATGACTGTGTTATTGGGGATTTATGTCCGAGTTTTGACTCATCATCAAATAAAAAGAAAAAATAATGGATATTACCATAAATAGAGAATTTTGTCTTAATCTTTTACAAGAATACACCAAGAGTGATAGTTTACTTAAACACGCCTATGCTGTTGAAACCTGTGTAAAAGCTTATGCGGAAAAATTCAATGAAGATGTTGAGTATTGGGGTAATGTAGCTTTGCTTCACGATTTTGATTATGAAAAATATCCAACTGCAGAAGAACATCCTTTTAAAGGTGCTGAGATTTTAAAAGAAAAAGGATTTGATGATGAATTTATTAAATCAATTCTTTCACACGCTGATTATAGTGGTGAACCAAGAGATACATTACTTAAAAAAAGTATTGTTTGCCTGTGATGAATTAGCCGGATTTATAACTGCTGTAACATATGTCCGTCCTTCAAAATCAGTTGATGAAGTTGAAGTAAGTTCTGTAAAAAAGAAAATGAAGGATAAAGCATTTGCTCGTGCTGTCAATCGGGAAGATATAATTAAAGGTGCACAAGAAATAAATATTCCACTAGAAGAACACATTCAATTTTGTATTGATGCAATGAAAAAAAATAAAGAGTTACTTGGTTTTTGAAAATCTGTGATAAAGTAATAAAATTTCATTTGTTTAATCAGTACTATACCTATGTTTTTTGTTGATATAGGACAGTTATTGAACAGATCTAAGAAAAACGCAACTGATATAAAGACTTGACTATTTGATAAATAGATACCATTTTTGGTTAAAATTTAGGAGAAACTTTAGAGATACTTGCTACAGAACTAGAATTTTTAGGATTTTTATACATCATAGCCAATTTATTAGATTGAAATGAAAAGCAAGATCTCTTTAATACTGTTTCTCATCACAGCACCTTTCTATTATTCCCAGAGTGATGTAAGAGTTATTTCCTCGGATTTTAATTCTATTACAATTGAATATTCCCCGTCATTTATAGACACATCACTTGTTTCAATTGATGGTAAAGAATTTCGTAAAGCGGAAGTGTTTTTGGGATCCTTAAAGAATTATGATGATTGGGGTTCTCCATCAATTATAGAGCGCAGAATTAGTGTTGGAGTTCCATCAGAATTTGGAAACACTATTGAAGTACTCTCATTTGCTTATAAAGAAATTTCTGGACAGATTAATTCCTGTTCCTTATCCTGTTCACGATACTTTTTCAGTTTCATTCGATTATAAACAAAATTCAAATTATTTTTCTTTCAAATCTGATGAAGATATTGTAACGTTTGGTGAGTATGGTTTAGTAAGGGATGTTGGTACTCAAACTATAAATATTAATCCTGTAAAGTTTGATGCTGCACTTAATAAGATAAAAGTATATTCAAAAATTGTTTTCAAAGTAAACTTCAATAATTCTGGTACAATATCTCATCCAAACCTGCAGATGACTTGCTTGATGGTGTGCTTAGTCAATTATGATGTAGCAAAATTTTGGAACAACAAAACTGCTGATAAAAATCTAAATAAAGTAACCGTAACTAATAGTGTACTCGCTAACGGTAAATGGGTTAGATTTGAAACACCTGAAGAGGGTATCTATAAAATCGCAAAAGCAAATCTGTCTTCGTTTGGAATTGATCCTAATACAGTTGATCCAAGAACTATAAAAATTTATAATAATGGTGGTAAGGCTTTACCTGAGAACAATACAGTTCCACGGCCAAATGACCTTGAAGAAAACGCAATAGTTGTTGTTGGGCAGGAAGATGGAAATTTTGATGACGCAGATTATATATTATTTTATGGCAGAGGCAGTAGTTTTTGGGATTATGACTCCGATGGCAGCACTATCAAAAGATTTAACCATCCTTACTCCTTAAAAAATTATTTCTGGATAACTTCTGGTGGAGTTAATGGAAAGAGAATGAGTGAAAAACCCGGACTAAATTCCACCCCAACTTTTAATCAAACCACAACTACAGCTTATGCTGATTGGGATGTTGATAAAATAAATTTAGGCAAAACCGGGCGCCAGTTTGTTGGTGATAACTTTTCAACTTCAGTTACATCTCGAACATATACCAACACGCTTAATGGTAGGGTAGGCAGCACTCCAATCAATTATAACATTAGATTTATAGTTGGTTCACCTACTCCATTGACTTTACGTATTTTAGAGAATGGCACCCAAATTTATCAGCAAAGTCTTTCAGGTCACGATGATTATTACAAAGCTGGATTAGCACATAATATTATTAGCAATTTTTCTGGAAATTTAACCGATAGTAGAAGTGTTTTAAACTTTATTGTAACTCCCTCAACCGTTTCAACAACTGGTTATTTGGATTATTTCACTATTCAATTCGAAAAAGATTTAATCGCTTTTTCTGACAACCTTATGTTCTTCTCAAACCCTGCAGGTGGAATTATTGAGTATTACTTAAATAGTTTTTCCTCGTCCAATATTAAAGTATTTGACATAACTTCGTATCCCAATGTTAAACTCATCACAAATTTGAATCTAAGTGGTGGTGAATGCAGATTTAAATTTGATGAAAGTACAGTCCAAAGATCTAAATACTATGCTGTAGGTAGTGCTGGATATAAAACTCCTACTAATCCGGTTGAAATACAAAACTCTAATCTGCACGGAGAAGAACAAGGCGCAAAGTTTATAGTGGTAACACATAAAAATTTTCGTGATGCAGCAAACAATCTAAAAACGTATAAAGAAAATCGAGGCTCCTGTTACTATCTCAACTTATGTTGCAGATATCGATGAAATATATAACGAATTTTCAGGTGGTGTCACTGATCCAACTGCATTACGAGATTATATTAAATACGCTTATGACAACTGGCAGATAAAACCACAATATCTTCTTCTTATTTGGAAAAGGAACTTACGATTATAAAAATATTGAAGGTTATGGAGATAATTTTGTTCCTACCTGGCAAACGAATGAATCATTGGCATTAGTAAATTCCTACACTACAGATGATTTTTTCGCTCGAATATCCGGTACAGATTCAATGATTGATATAGCCCTTGGAAGAATAACTTGTGCAAATCCAACGGAAGCTAATGATATTGTAAATAAAATCATTGATTATGAATTAAATCAAGAGCGTGGTAATTGGAGAAATCAAATAACACTTGTTGCTGATGATGGATTAAAATCAGATGGAACATATGAAGGATCAATGCATACTGCACCTTCAGAAAATTTGTCGAACAGTTATTTCCCAAAATCATTTGATTTTAAAAAGATTTACAGTGCAGCATATCCAGATGTAGTAACTGGGCAGGGAAGAAGAAAACCGGAAGTTAATCAAGCTATAATTGACGCTATAAATCAAGGTACATTATTCTTAAACTATTTTGGACACGGTAGTCCTGAACTTTGGGCACACGAAGTTATCTTTGAAAAAAGTGTTGTGCTTCCTCAATTACTAAATGATAAATACTTCTTTTTACTTGCAGCAACTTGTGATTTTGGTTATTTCGATATCCCCAACTATCAAAGTGCTGCAGAAGCTATTATGTTTTTACCAAATTCTGGTGCGATTGGCAGTTTTACGGCTGCAAGATTAGTTAATGCGGGATCAAATGAAGTATTGAGCTATAGGTTTATAAGTAAACTATTTCTTGCACCAAGGGATACATTAAATTTAAGTATTCCTTTAGGTAAAGCTGTGCTTAATGTTAAGCGGGAATTATATGGAGTTAATGATCAAAAATATAATCTATTTGGCGATCCAACATTAAGATTATTAATACCTCAATATTCGGCTATCTTTGATTCCATTAATGGACAAACATTAGAATCCAATGTTCAGATAAAAGCACTAAGCACCACTCGCAGTTGATGGTGAACTATTTAAAACCCGATAATACACCATGGACAGATTTTAATGGTGAAGGTTTATTAACTTTTTATGATTCAGAAAGAACAGTCCTTCTTGATGCAATTGGGGATTATCCGGTAAAAATTCAAGGTGGAGTAATTTTTAATGGACGTGTTTCTATAAACAATGGAAAATTTTCTGAAAAATTTGTTGTGCCCAAAAGACATTTCTTATGAAAACAAAAATGGCAAAGTAATTTTTTACTTTTTAAACAATTCTGTTGATGGACTTGGTTATACAGATAAAATAGTTGTAGGCGGAACGTGACAGCTCAATTGCTAATGATGGAAATGGACCGGGAATAGAAATTTTCTTTGATGATGTTGCTTATAATAATGGATACCTTGTAAATCAGAATCCAAATCTTATTGTTAAACTGTCTGATGAAACCGGATTAAACACAACCGGTACAGGTGTTGGGCACAAGCTTGAAGGAATTCTAAATCAAAAGCTTAACAACCCAATTGATTTTACAAATTACTTTACCGGTGATCTTAACACAGGCGGTAAATCCGGTACAATCAATTATAAATTTACCTACTTTGGAAAATGGCGATAATGAATTACTTGTAAAAGCCTGGGATGTATTTAATAATTATTCAGAAGAAAATGTTTTCTTTAGCGTTGTTGATGGCAATGATCTTGTGATACGGGATGTTTATAATTATCCTAATCCATTTAGTGATAAAACACAATTTACGTTTCAACAAAACCTATCTGAACCGATTGATGTTAGAATTAAGATATATACTATTGCCGGAAGGTTAATAAAAGAAATTGAAGAGACAAATGTTAATGATAGATTTGTTGTAATTAATTGGGATGGTAGAGATGCTGATGGTGATCAATTAGCTAACGGTACTTATTTATACAAAGTAATAATTAAATCTGTTGATGGTGAATTTAACAAAAGTGTACTTGGAAAACTTGCGGTGATAAAATAATCCGCTATAAAATAATATGTTTCATATAGATAATCTTATTTATATTTAATAGTTAAAATTGAAATAGAAAAATTTAATTAAATCTTATTTATCTCGGAGGATAAAAATGAAAACAATTCTCAGACTTATGATGATCAGCATGCTATTTGGTGTGGTTGCAAATGTTTACGTATGCGCAAGGTGAAGCTGCTGTTCCTTTCTTACTTCTTGCACCAGATTCACGAGCCGGTGGCATCGGAGAATCAGGTGGGGGATTGGCTGATAATTCTGCAGCCATATTCTGGAATCCGGCTGGTATAGCATTTTTAACCGGTACTGAAGTTAGTATTACCCATAGTAACTGGCTTCCTCAATTTAATCTAGATTTGTTTTATGATTATCTGACATACAGACAATATTTTGAAGAACTCAACGGAAGTGTTACCGCAAGTATCACATATATGAACTTTGGTGAATTTGTAAGAACAGGTGAAGACAGCCCAGATCCACTTGGAACATTCAGATCTTTTGATGCCGCACTTACATTAGGTTATGCTACAAAACTATCATCCGATTGGGGATTAGGTTTTAACTTCAGATTGATACATAGTAGATTATCCGATCAACCTACTGCTGAAGAACAGGGCAGTGGTGTTGCAACTTCAATAAGTTTTGATATTGCAGCTATGTGGCGTCCTGAGACATTTGTTTTACCTCTTATTGATGAGGACATTGGTGGAAACTTAAGTATTGGTATCAACTTAAGTAATCTTGGTCCAAAAATTTATTATATAGATCAAGCACAAGCGGATCCAATACCAACTAACTTTAGATTAGGTTTTGCCTATAAAATTATTGATGACGAATTCAATAGTCTTATTTATACTCTTGATTTTAGTAAGCTTCTCGTAAATAGATCCGTTAAAGAAGTTCAAGTCAGTGCAGATTCTGTAAAAACTGTAACTGAATCAGATGAATGGTACCAGGCTATTTTTACCGCATGGGGTAATGAGTCATTTAGTAATGAATTAAGAGATATCGTTACTTCAATGGGACTTGAGTACTGGTACGGAACACCGGGTGATTTCTTATTTGCACTTCGTTCAGGTTTCTTTTATGAAGATCCTTCTTATGGAAACAGAAAATTCATAACCTTCGGTGCCGGTATTAGATATGATATTTATGGATTTGATTTCAGCTACATCACAACTTCTGTTTTCAAAGGTGGAGAAAATCATCCTCTTTCTGATACTTTAAGATTTACTGTTTCCATCGGTTGGGATGCAGTTCCGGAATCAACAAGAGGATTACCAAGGGGAATTTAATTTTTTATGAAGAAAATATCTTCTTACTCTCGCATTTTCTTTAATAATTTTGGGCAGTTTATCTGCCCAAAGTTTTATCGGAAAACTAAATCCTTATCCAAATCAATTCGCAAGTGTTCTTGCTGATGATACTATAAAAATTTTAGCTGTTATGGTAAATTTTCAGCAGGACAAAGATGGGGCAACTTTCGGAAATGGAAAATTTGGTTCAATATACTCACAGAGTTATGGTAATGATATTTTAGATCCGTTACCTCATGATAAAGACTACTTTGAGTCACACCTTACTTTTGTAAAAAATTATTATAAGAAAGTCTCTAACGGAAAAACTAATATAGAATTTTCAATTCTTCCTGATACATTCTCAGTTTCAAAAACAATGAGAAATTATTCACCAATCCCAGGCTCAGATGATTTTACTCCGATGGGAAATTATACAAAAGAAGTATGGACTATCGCTGCACAAAATAATCCTTCAATAAATTTTGCTGATTATGATCTGTTTATAATTTTTCATGCTGGCGTTGGAAGAGACATTTCTTTACCTGGCAGTATCGGCAATGAAAGAGATTTACCTTCTGTTTATCTAAGTGATAAAGCGTTAAGAGAAATACTAGATGATTTAAGCGGTTTACCCATCAACAGATACGGTAAGTATAACTCGATGATAATTCCTGAAACTGAAAGCAGGGAATTAGAAACTATAACCGGAAAATTTTTATTCGAGATTACAATAAACGGATTAATTGTTGCAAGTGTTGCCAGTCATTTAGGATTACCCGATCTATTTGATACAGAAACAGGATTAAGTGCTATTGGAAGATTTGGTTTGATGGATGGACAATCTATATTTGCTTACAATGGATGCTTTCCACCGGAACCATCTGCGTGGGAAAAAATTTATCTTGGCTGGACTGAACCTGTCGAAATCTCAAAACAAAATTATAATATAAATCTTGCAGCAAATTTAGCTGCTACTTTAACAGATACTGTTATTTTGAAAGTGCCAATAAATTCATCCGAATATTATCTAATTGAAAACAGGCAAAAAGATGTTTTTAAAGATGGAGCCAATCTTACATATAAATCCAGCGGTAATGTTATTAGTAAAAGATTTGAAAAGGATACAACCGGATTTTATAGCTATGATACGGACTCGTTATCCGGTGTTGTTCTTAATGTTGATGAATTTGATTGGGCTTTGCCAGGCAACGGAATTGTAATCTGGCATATTGATGAAAATATTATTAAAGAAAAGCTGGCAGAAAATAAAATCAATACGGACAAGACACAGCGCGGTGTTGATGTTGAAGAAGCTGATGGTATCCAGGATATTGGAGAACAGTTTGTGACTATTTTTGGTGATGTAGTTATTGGTGAAGGCACTGAAGAAGATTTTTGGTATGCCGGTAATAAAGCTCAATTATTTAAAAACAAGTTTTCAAAAGATACTAGACCTGATACAAAAACTAATTCCGGCGCAAACAGCTTAATTACAATTAAAGATTTTTCAGCCATTGCAAATAAAATGTCTTTTAATATTGAGTATGGAGATTCAATTATTAAACCTTTGTTTGGTTCAAATGTTAATGGTGTCTTAACAGAATCATCATCCCTAACACTAATTCCACCAACTGAATCAACAGGTAATTTTCCAAACTTTGCAATATTATCAGCAACAGGTCAGTTGTTCATCAATGATTTAGATATGACATTGCACAAATATTCGGATTTTTCTGAGCATAAAGTAGTCAGTACTTCTATTGGTTCAAGAAGTTATGTATTAGGTTCTAATGGATCCCGAATTAACATTGTTTACAATTCTGCTGCATATCCAGATACAAACTTTATATTTCAATCAGTGGATGTTGGATATCAAATTACTGCGCCTTTAATTTTTAGAAAAACAGTAAATAATGAATTTGAAATTTTAGTTGGAATCTCTACTGGTGTTGTAAATGTTTATGATTTCCAGTCAATCTTAGCTAATAGTCCTGTAGTTAAAGATATATTTATGGTAGGTAGGGCTAATGATGATGTTACTCAAATATCAATTTTAGAAGATGAATACGCATTTATAACTTATAATAAGTTTGAACAACCGGAATATCTTGGTCAAATTGGTGATAAGTATGGATATTTTATCTTTGATCAGGAAATACCAACTCAAGTAGCTTTAACTAGGGACCAAGAAAACATCTCACTTTCAGTAGTCCTTACATCAAGTAATAATATTTATTTGATTAAAGGTAATGAAGTAATTTCAAAATTTCATATACCTTCAGAAACAACCATCTCATATTTCGCTCTGTCGGATTTGAAAAATGATGGTACAAACTACATAATTGTTAATAACGGAAATATTGAAGCGTATAATTTTCAAGGTGCCCTAGCTGATAATTTTCCATTTAGTGATCCGAATGGATTGGAATTTATTGGTTCAGCAGTGGTTGCAGATATTGAGGGTGACTTAAAAAGTGAAATTATCTCCTTAACAGAAGATGGACGAATTTTTGCAATTGATGGCGGATCAGGAAAAGTAGTCCCTGGTTTTCCAATTTCACTAGGAAATGGTGTATTCGGATCATCTGCTATTTTTGAGTATGAAAATAAATTAGTCTATGCAGGACTTGTCGAATCAAGTATAATGGGGTGGTATGTCTCCTCGACCACAGGTCGTAAAGATTGGGCAGAATTATTTGGTAATAATTTTAATCATTCTTCACTTTCGTCAGCTTCAAACACTAATACCGTATAAACGAATTCTTTCCTACTAATCGTGCTTACAATTATCCTAACCCTGTCTATAATGGGCAAACAGCTATAAGATATTATGTCGGCGAAGATTCTAAAATCAACATAAAGATTTTTGATCTTGCCGGTGATTTTGTTGCTGAACTTAATGATGATGCACAGGGCGGAATGGATAACGAAACCATCTGGAATGTACAGTAATATTCAAAGTGGTATTTACCTTACCAGAATTGAAGCTAACGGGGTTAGCGGAAAAACTGAATCAGTAGTGATTAAAATTGCAGTTGTTAAATAATTTCTTTTTCATCTCAAATAATCATATTTATGAAATTATTAGTTTCTTTTATTTTATTTGTATTTAGTATAAATCTTTTTGCACAATTTACGGAATTCCATCCTGAACTGGATTGGTATACAATTAAAGGTAAACATGTAGAAGTTCACTTTCATGAAGGTGCTGAAAGAACTGCTCAGGTGGTTTTGACAAATTGCGGATGAAGTTTGGGATCCAATTTGTTCTCTTTACGGATATCGAACCTGAAAAAGTTCATTATATCATTAAAGGATATTGATGATTATTCAAATGGTGCTACATACTTCTTTGATAACAAAATTGAAATCTGGACGAGCGCATTAGATTTTGATTTGCGTGGTGCACACAATTGGTTAAGAAATGTAATCTCTCATGAATTTACTCATATGGTTCAGATTCAATCAGCAATGAAATTAAACCGGAGCGTTCCAGCTTTCTTTCTTCAGATTCTTACTTATGAAGATGAAAGAAGACCTGATATTCTTTATGGATTTCCTAATGTTATTGTTTCATATCCATTAGCAACAATAAATGTTCCTGCGTGGTTTGCGGAAGGTACTGCACAGTATATGCGCAAAGAATTTAATTATGATAACTGGGATTCCCATCGTGACATGATTTTACGCTCTTATGCTCTTGATAATAATATGCTGACGTGGAATGAAATGGGTGTGTTTGGCAAAACAAGTTTAGGTAATGAGTCGGTTTATAATTCAGGTTTTGCATTAACAAAATATATTGCTCAAAAGTATGGCGAAGATAAACTTGCGAAAGATCACAAAAGCATTAGGTAGTTTTGGAAACTTTTCAATTGATGCTGCCTTTAAAGATGTATTAGGTAAAGATGGAAATGAAATTTATGATGAATGGAGCAATTTCTTAAAAAATGATTACAGCAAACGAAGTGAAAAAGTTTCATCTAACCTTATAACCGGAGAACAAATTGCTAAAGAAGGATTTGGAAATTTTTATCCAATCTTTTCTAAGGATGGCAAAAAAGTTTATTACATCTCAAACAAATCTTCCGATTACTTTGCACCTGCTGGGATTATATGAATACGATTTAGAAACTAAAACTGAAGAAAAATATTGCTAGGTGGAGTGCGCTCAACATTTTCGTTTATACCCGGACAAAATAAAATTGTTTATGCTAAAATTTCTGAGGATAATAAAAACTGGTACAACGTGCATGATCTTTTTGTTTATGATGTTGACGAAGAAGATGAGACACGCTTAACTCATAATCTTAGGGCAAATAATCCGTCTAGTATCTCACGATGGTAAAAAAATAGTTTTTCTTTATCCAAAAAGACGGAACAACAAATCTTGGTTCTGTAGATATTGATGGAAAGAATTTTAAACGATTAACTTTTTTTGAAAATGGTGAGCAGGTTTACAACCCTAAATTTTCACCCGATGATTCTTATGTCATCTTTGATTATTCTTACGCTAACACACGAGACATTGCAAAAGTAAATGTGATGGTGGAAATGTTGAATTTGTTATCGCTACAGATAAGGATGAAAGAAATCCAGCCTTTGATAAAAATGGCAACCTTATTTATGCTTCGGATGAAACCGGAATTTATAATCTTTATCAATATGATCTTTCATCAAAAAGTAAAAAGCAATTAACTAATGTTCTGGGCGGTGCGTTTATGCCCAATGTTAACGAAAACGGTGATATAGTCTATTCAGGTTATACTTCAAGCGGATATAAAATTTTTAAGATCAGTGCATAGATGAACAGCAGAAAGTTATTTCCGGAAATGACTACGTGCGATTAAAAATCCGCCATTAGATACGATAAACCAATTGGAAATATTAATGATTTTAATATTTCGATCGCTTAAAAATTACGAAGATAAAAACATTAAAGAGGTTGAGAAAGAAAAATATACTCGGAGTTTTTTCCCGATTAACATTTTTTCCCTTTCTTAAGATTTGACAATTACAATACTGGAAATACACTTCTCGAAAAATTTAAACCGGGTGTTTTTGTAACCACAAACGATATGCTTAATCGTTACTCGCTCTTTGCAGGAGGTTCTATTAAATCTCAGAATGGAAAGAGATTTATTTTTTATTTTTGATTACCGAAACAAACTACCACTTTATCAGTTCAATCGGTTTAAAACCGGAAATCTCACTAGAATTGTACAGCATAAGCCGTAAAGCTAATGTGGATGTTTCCTTTGGATGCTGATACTGTGAATAATGTTGTAAAATATGATTTTATAATTCCAACCGATGTTTCTTATAATCTTTTTGAGTTTGATTTTATTGTACGACATAGACTTTTTACACGTGATCAGAATTTACAATTGAAATATGCTTACAGCAGTTATACTGCAACCCTTGGTAGTTTTATTCTTCCGGATGAAAATAAAACACTCTATCCTACAACAAAGGATAACTATTTTAACGGTAATAACATAGAAGCCAAATATACCTGGCGATTCAATTCTGCCTTCAAAAGATGATGAAATAAATCCTGTTGGATTTGATATTAATGCTATATACAATTATGAATTCAATGACTATAACGAAAATGGCGAGTATACGGTTGAAGATGGTATTTTAAAACCTCAGTATTCCAATTTTAATTTTCATAGGTTGGAACTAAAGACGGGTTTGTATCTTCCAACATTTGATTCACACACTTTCAATACAACAATCAGACTTGGTTCAATTCTTGGACCTCAGCAGCCAGACTTTTTTGATTTCTATTTAGGCGGCTTACTGGGTATGAAAGCTTATCCATTTTATGCAATCAGTGGAAATGAAATTGCATGGTTGAATTTTACTTATCGATTTCCACTTTTTAGAAATATAGATACAAGGATAGGGCATTTATATATTGATAAAATATTTCTCTCTTTTAATGGTGATATCGGTAATGCCTGGAATGGTGATCTTCCATCATTTAAGTGAATTTAAAAAAGGTGTTGGTGCGGAACTAAGAATCCAGCTTAATTCGTATTATCTCTTTCCAACAAGTATTTTCTTTAATGCTTCTTATGGAATTGATGAGTTTACCCGTAATGTTAATGGTGTAGATATCAAATATGGTAAAGAGTTTAATTTTTATGGTGGAATACTTTTTGGGTTTGAAATTTTAAATTTTAATCAATCACAAAAAAGAAGATAAAACAGGAAATTAAATGAAAACGATTCATTCTGTATTATTGATAATCTTTTTTATCTCAACGTTAAATGCTCAGAATATTAATGATAATAAAGTTTTAACAGGTAATTTATCCGCTGATGCAAAACAGATTTTAAACAATTATATTGAATCAGACTAATCCTCAATTTTCTGTAGCACTAGAAAATAAAAAGTCACCAATACTTGCTGGTGTTTTGTCCTTATTGGTTCCAGGTGCGGGAGAAATCTACTCTGAAGAATATTTAAAAGCCGGAATATTTCTTGCTATTGAAGCTGCGGTAATTACAACTGCTGTTATTTATGATAATAAAGGTGATGATAAAACAACAGAATTCCAAAACTATGCTGATGATTATAAATCTGATAAAGTTACCGGACATAATTGGAGTGTTGTTAATTATGCAAGTGGTTACAGAATTTGAAGGTGCTGATACTAATGCCTTAATGCCAAATGGTGATATTAATCCGATGAAAGTCTACCACCGTGGGAGCAGGTTGATTGGATAGATTTAAATGCATGCTGAAACTGGTTCACATAAATTACCGCCGCATGGTGAGCAGCAGTATTATGAGTTGATTGGAAAGTATCATCAATATTCTTCTGGTTGGAATGATTTTCCAGAAAATGAACCGAATAAAGATTTAATTTCTCCAAACTTTTTATTCTATTCCGGTATGAGAGGTGATGCAAACGATTTTTATTCTGTTGCCAAAACAGCAGTGATTGGAATTTATGTTAATCACTTTTTAAGCGCTCTTGATGCAGTTTGGTCTACTGTAAGTTTTAACAAAGATTTAGCAGTAAAAGTTAGATTGGAAAATCTGCAATTGACAAACCGTGCTGAGTTCATTCCAACATTGTATTTAACATATAGTTTTTAGGTCAGTTAAGATGACATCTTTAAAAAGATGTCATCTTATTATGTTAGGCAGTAATTCTTAACGTTCTAGCCCTTTTTTCATTCCCAAATCATAAATGCTTATTTTTCTTATATGAAATTACCATTAGTTGCAATAGTTGGAAGACCAAACGTAGGCAAATCAACACTTTTCAATCGTTTGATTGGAAAAAGGGAAGCAATAGTTGATGACGAAAGCGGAGTTACAAGAGATAGAAATTATGGCGAGTGTGACTGGAGCGGCAAAAGATTTAGAATAATTGATACAGGAGGGTACGTTCCGGAATCACCAGATTTATTTGAAACAGCAATTCGTGAACAAGTGGAAGTAGCAGTTGCAGAGTCCGATTCTATAATCTTTTTGGTTGATGTTAAAAATGGTTTAAACCCGATAGATAAAGTAATTGTTGATCTGCTCACGACAATCTGGCAAAAAGTATTTTTTGGTTGTTAATAAAGTTGATGCACAAGTACACGCTGCTGGTGCAAGCGAGTTTTATTCACTTGGTGTTGATATGGTTTATGATATTTCTGCGCTCAGTGGCAGAAGCACAGGCGATTTGCTTGATGAAATCACAAAAGATTTTCCGACCGACGATTTAATTGAAGATGATAGACGATTAAAAATTGCCGTTGTTGGAAGACCAAACGTTGGTAAATCTTCACTTACAAATGCACTGCTTGGGCAGGAGAGAAGTATTGTTACAGATATTCCTGGTACTACCCGTGATAGTCTTGATTCAATACTTAAGTATTATGGAGAAGAAATAATTCTTGTTGATACTGCCGGTTTACGAAAGAAAAAGAAAGTAGAAGAAAGTATTGAATTCTTTTCTAACATTAGGACATTTAAGGCAATTAGTGAAAGTGATGTAACTGTTTTAATGCTCGATGCCAAAACTGGGTTTGAAAAACAGGATCAGAAAATTATTGATGAGGTGGTTCGATGGAGAAAAGGTCTCATCATTGCAGTTAATAAGTGGGATTTGATAGAAAAAGAAACTAATACTGCAAAAGGTTTTGAAGCTGATATTAAAGATAAATTAGGCACTGTCAATTTTGCTCCAATTATTTTCATTTCGGCGTTAACTAAACAAAGAATTTATAAACTGGTAGATCTTTGCAAAAAAGTTCAGGGAGAACGATCTAAAAAAATTCCAACATCAGAATTGAATGATGCAATCCTCCAAGAGATTGAAAAAAATCCTCCGCCATCTACTCCAACTGGTAAAGAAGTAAAAATTAAGTTTGTTAATCAGGTAGGTGATTATTATCCAATATTTCTATTCTTCAGTAATTATCCTAACCATATTCCTGATAATTATAGAAGATTTTTAGAGAAAACCATCAGAAGGATTTACGGATTTGAAGGAGTTCCCATAACAGTAAGTTTTAGACAAAAGTAACTTATATAATTTTATGACGGAAAAATTTTATTTAGTTGACCATCCTTTGATTAAAAGGGAAGTAACTATTCTTCGTGACAAACATACTGATTCTGAAACCTTTCGTGCTGCTTTACAACGTGTATCCAATATACTTGCTGCCGAAATATCAAAAGAGTTTTCACTAACAAAAATTGAAGTTGAAACTCCTCTTGAAAAAACAGAAGGCAGTAAATTAACTAACGATGTAATACTTGTTCCTGTCCTTCGTGCTGGGTTAGGAATGGTAAACGGTTTTTTGCAAATAATTCCTGAAGCAAAATTAGGTCACATTGGTTTGCAAAGAGATGAAGAAACTCTTAAACCTATTGAGTATTACTATAAAGTGCCAAAGAATCTGGAATTAGCAGAGGTTGTAATGTTAGATCCTATGCTGGCTACGGGCGGTAGCGCTTCGGAAGCACTAAAGTATTTAAAAAACAGAGGAGCAAAAAAATTAGTTTTTGCATGTGTTGTCGCCTCCCCCGAGGGCATAGAAAAAATTGCCGCGGAACATCCGGATGTAAAAATTTTTGCTGCCGCTCTGGATAGAGAACTTAACAACAAAGGATATATTCTTCCCGGACTTGGTGACGCAGGTGATAGAACGTTTGGTACGCTATAATAAAAAATTTCTCATCTTATTTCTTCTATTAATTTTTCTTTCTAAGAATAATGCACAAGTATATCCTGATAAATCCGTCCATAAAATTATAAAATCCGGGATAGGACTAATTATTGATCAAAAATATGATGATGCAAAAAAACTTTTTGATCAATTAGATAAAACAAGAAAAGACCTTCCGCTTGGTAAGATTTATCTTGCCGCAGCCAGCATTGCCGAATCCTATGATTATCAAGAACCCTTTGATGACGCTCTAATTACAAAATATCTGGAAGACGCAAAAAAGATTTCTGAGAGACTGTTGGGAACAGATGAGAAGAACATCTGGAACAATTATTTCTTTGCTTTGACAGAAGGTTATATCGCTTACTATGAGGCACTTAAAGAAAACTGGTTTCAGGCTTTTTCCATCGGGCTAAGTTCAGTTTCTGCCTTTGAAGATTGTCTTGAAATGGATAAAAAATTTTATGAGGCAAAGATAGCAATTGGCAGTTATAAATTTTGGAAAAGCAAAAAAACAGATTTTATTAATTGGCTTCCGTTTATTCCTGATGAAAAAGAACTTGGGATTAATTATTTACAGGATGCAGTTAAATTTTCAGGGTATAATTTTCATCTTGCAATTCATTCTTTAGTATGGATTTACATTGAACAGAAAGATTTTAATGAAGCAATGAAAGTTGCAGAATCAGCATTGAAAGACCATCCACAATCGCGAATATTTAAATGGGGTCTTGCCAGATCCTATGAAAAGATTGATCCTAAAAAATCGGCTACTTTGTATCAGGAAATCCTAAATTCATATCCAAAAAATCTAAATACAAATAAAATTAATGAAGTAACACTTAAGCATATTATTGCTCAGCAATTGGTAAAAATTAATAAAAGGGCAGATGCTTTAATGCTCTGTATCGAAATTCTTTCTATAAAAGATTATTTAGATTATGAATTAGAAAAGGTAAACAGCAGGCTTGAAAGAGTACAACAATTAAAGCAAGAACTTGAGAACGAGTAATTTTTACTAAATTGTCTTTTCCAATCCCTTTAACTAATCAATAAAAAAAACTAAATTGTTTGCAGTTTTAAAAATGAATTCATTTAACTTTTACAATGGCTGTAGATAATCCTAAATACCAAAAAATGTTAGAAAATCTGGTAAAGATTTGCAAAAAAAATTTACCAGCGGTTAATGAAGCATTAATTTCTAAAGCATTTGAGCTTAGTCTCGAAGCACACAAGAATGATTTACGTGCATCGGGCGAACCATATTTTACCCATCCTTACGAAGTTGCAATGATTGTGGCAGAAGAATTTCCGGTGGATGATACAACAATTGTATGTGCAATGCTTCATGATGTGGTAGAAGACACCGAATATAATTTGGATTTTATGACCAGAGAATTTGGCAAAGAAGTTTCTGAGATTGTTGACGGAGTTACTAAAATAAGCGGGATTTTTCGTGGACACGAAATTACCAAAGCTGAAAATTATCGCAAACTTTTGCTTTCTATGGTTAAAGACGTTCGGGTTATACTTGTAAAATTTGCAGATCGATTGCATAATATGCGTACTCTTGAGTTTGTTAATCCTGATAAACAGAGAAGAATTGCACAGGAAACTTTAGAAATATATGCCCCATTTGCTCATCGTTTTGGATTAGGTAAAGTAAAATGGGAACTTGAAGATCTTGCATTCAAATATCTTAACAGAGAGGCGTACGAAGAACTTGCAAGAAAACTAAAAGCTAAAAGAAAAGATCGTGAATCTTTCATAAAAAAATTTTCTGAACCGATTATTAAACAACTGGAAGAAGAAAATCTTAAATATGAATTAAGCGGAAGACCAAAACATCTTTACAGTGTATACAGAAAGATGGTGAGGCGCAACAAACCGTTTGAAGAAATTTATGATCTGTTTGCAATAAGAATAATATTGGATACTCAAAACAGAAATGAATGCTACACTACTCTTGGAATTGTAAACCAAATATATTTACCCGTTCCTGATAGATTTAAGGATTATATATCAATTCCCAAAACAAATAATTATC
The DNA here is from genome assembly GCA_963714775.1 of uncultured Ignavibacteriaceae bacterium. GTDB lineage: Bacteria > Bacteroidota > Ignavibacteria > Ignavibacteriales > Ignavibacteriaceae > IGN3. The sequence goes on along the minus strand of CAVQQN010000055.1, from coordinate 98,923 downwards.
AATCTATTCATACAACTGTGGTTGGATTGGAAGGTAGATTGGTTGAAATACAGATTCGTACCAAACAAATGCATGAAATTGCTGAGAAGGGTGTGGCGGCACATTGGCGATATAAAGAAAATAAAACTGCTACTGATAGCGAACTTGAAGCCTGGGTGAATGGGATAAGGGACATATTTGAAAATGTCTCGCGTAGCGACCAGAAAAAAGAATTAATGGAAAGCTTTAAACTAAATCTTTACCAGGATGAGATTTATGTTTTTACTCCTAAAGGTGATTTGAGAAGATTGCCGGTAGGCTCTACTCCTGTTGATTTCGCTTTTGATATTCACAGCAAGGTTGGATTTCATTGTATTGGTGCAAAGATAGATGGTAAAATAGTTCCTTTAGATACACAGCTTCATAGCGGCGATCAAGTTGAAATTATTAGTTCTAAGAATCAACATCCAAATAAAAACTGGATTAAGTTTGCTAAGACTCACAAAGCTAAAAATGAAATCAGAAAATGGTTAAATAAAGAGGAACAATCGGTAGTTGATAAAGGAGTAGAAATATGGGAAAAAAAAATAAAAAAAATAAAATTATCTTTTGCACCGGATGATGTTTTGAAAATTGCTAGTGCTAATAAATTTGATAATTCGAGGCAGTTTTTTAAAGCAATTGGACAAAGCACAATTAATTTGGATGAAGTTCTTTCAGCTACCACTAAAAAGGATGAAAAAGAGTTTGAAAAAGCAGCAGAATTTCAGAAGTTTGCCAATGTAGCAAGAAATGATATCGGCGGAATTCTGGTTGACGGAAAAAAATCCGGGATAATGTACACCTACGCAAAATGTTGTAATCCAATCCCTGGTGATCCGGTTATTGGTTTCATTACAGTAGGTGAAGGAATTAAAATCCATCGTAAAACGTGTGTTAATCTTTTCTCTCTCTCTTCAACCGATTCTAGTAAACTTGTAAGTGTGCAGTGGCCGGAAGCAGAAAGTTCGTTGTTTGTTGCCGGCATATCTATTAGAGGTAAAGATAGGCCCGGAATTATTAATGACATCTCACACTCCATTGTAACTTATCAAAACACTAATATCAAATCCATAAATATTAACAGCAGCGATTCTATTTTTGAGGGAAGTGTAACATTATATGTAAGTAATCTTGATCATCTTAACAGGATTATGGAAAGACTAAAAAGACTTGGCGGAATATTTGGTGTAGAAAGATTTGAAAGTGCCTGATGATTGAAGAAGCTGAATCCCGGGTTATGGGCATTGACTTTGGTCTAAAGCGTATCGGAATTGCTTTATCAGATTCTTTAAAGATGTTTGCATATGCACACACTACAATCCTGAATAACAGTAATGTATTTGTTGAACTTGAAAAAATTATTAAAGAGAAGAATGTAATTAAGTTTATTCTTGGAATACCAAATGAAAATCGTGTTTCAAAAACATCGGTAGTTAATGATATAAAAAATTTTAAAGATAAATTAGAAAATAAATTTTTATTTCCTGTTGTTTTATGGGACGAAACTTATACTTCTGCCATGGCTCAAGAAAGAATTATTGAATCTGTTAATAAAAAACAGAAAAGAAAAAATAAAGGATTAGTGGATATGCATGCTGCTGCAATAATTCTGCAAGAGTATTTAGACACTATTAAAACAAATAACTAATTGACTTTGCATTACATACAGAGTATTTTTTCTTATTAAATATTTTCATTGGGAGCACGATCGTGACATTTGACTCTTTAGGAATCATTGAGTTGAACAGTTTTTCTGCATCATTAAAAGTTTTGCAAGAAATTCGGAAGGAAAAACTTGTAAAAATTATTGATAAAGAAATTTTGGGTGATGGCATAGTCACACTTTTTATTATAGGTGATCTGGGGGCTATCAGACGTGCATTTTCTCTTGGGATTGATTCATTACATTCAAATAATGAGTTTCGCAGTTCTCATATTATCCCTTTGCCACATACAGACTTACTTTCAAAATTTGGATTGGAAAGAAAATAATTATGGTAAATTCTATTGGATTAATTGAATCTAAAGGACTTGTTGCTTTGCTTGAAGCAGCAGATGTGATACTTAAAAACTCGCCGGTAAAGATTTTAGGTATAAAAAAGTTGGATAACGGATTGGTATCATTAGCTGTATTTGGAAAATCAGATTATGTTAAAGCAGCAATAGAAAGTGCTGTAGAAGCCGGGAGACGTGTTGGTGAAATTTACGCTTCAACAGTTGTAGATGATCCAGGAGTAGAATTAATGATTCTTTTTAATGATTTGTTCTCATTTACTAAAAAAGCTGAATTTCCATTAGATAAAATAAAATTTGAAAAGGATTCTGAAGCTGTAGTTGACATTAATGTTGATTCAGATATTTTTGCTCCCATAGCAAAGAAGGTAAAACAGGGATCAAAAAGAGAAGAATCAAAGCCATTATCTGTTACTAAAGACACACAGATTCATAACACAAAAAAAAGGAAAGATAACCCTGCTTTAACAAATATTGATAAATTGGATAATTCTTTTACTGAAAAAACTGAAGAAATTAAAAAAGATCCTAAACAAAGTGATAAATTTCCAATATCAGAAAAACCATTAAGTACCCTTGAAAGACTAAGAATTGAAGCGCTGGGTCTATCAGGAAAAAAAATCAGTAAAAAAGGAAACTCCTTTCCGGTAAAGGAAAAAATGAAAGAAACAAAAGATATCAAGCTCTCATTAGAAATAAGTGAGGTTGATTTTGATGCTATCGATAAAATGAATGTCCATAAACTTCGTAAATATGCAAGAGAGTTTCCGGAATTTCCAATTAAAGGTAGAGCTATCTCACGTTCTAATAGGGCTGAATTAGTTGAATTGTTCAAATCAATAACTAATAAATAGAATATTACATTGAATAATAAAATAAGCATAATAGTTTTTTCAATAGTGTTTTCTATACTCATTTGGGGTTCTGTAACTTTATCAGAGCAGTTTTTTTCTTCAACCAATCTTAATGTGAAAATTATAAATCAACCAACGGGATATGTTTGCGGGTCAATTAATCCTGAAACCATTTCAGTTAAATTAAAAGCAAAAGGCTGGCAGCTATTATCAATGAGTCTTGGCTCTGAAATTGATTTTTTAGTTTCTGCGGATAATGATAGCGGGATTATTAACGTCGATCCTTATAATGAAATTAGTGAAAATAGCTGGTTTAGTGCTGGGATGAATATAGTGGAGATCAATCCAAGAGTGTTGTCATTTTTTGTTGAAAAAATTAAATATAAAAAATTAAAAGTTGAAGCGGATGCTGATATAACGTTCAGCGAAGGTTATGGATTAGCATCACCCATCAAGATTTACCCGGATTCGGTATTGGTTGCAGGTCCAGCAAGTATTCTGGATAAAAAAACTTCAATAAAATCACAGCTGGTTAATATTTCATCTGCTGACAGCAAAATAAAAATTGTAAGTGATATAGAAACATTACCGGGGTTTCAAACGCTGGGTAGTAAAGTAGAATTAACTTTTGATGTTCAGCGAATTGTTGAAAAATCTTTTAAAAATATAAAAGTGACAATTGTCGGTATTCCTAATGATAGAGATGTAGTTTTAATCCCCAATATAATTGAGTGCAGTTTACGAGGTGGGATTAATATTCTTGGTAAGATCACACCCGATCAAATAACTACATCCGTAAACTATAGCGAAATAGTATTTGATACATTGGGCAGTATTCAACCAAAGTTCTTATTCCAAACAATACCAGTATAGTTTATATTAAACCTCAACAGCTTAGTTACGTAATTAAAAAATTTGAATGATCAGCCAGTTAAAATTAAATCCATTATAACTTTACAAAATATGTTTATAACTTTTGAAGGAATAGATTTCTGCGGAAAATCAACTCAAGTTGAGCTTTTAAAAGAATATCTTATTCATCAACATAAAAATGTACGTTTGATTCGTGAACCCGGCGGTACCGAAATATCTGAAAAGATAAGAGATATTCTTCTTGATAAAAAAAATAACACAATTGTTATGGAAACAGAAATATTTTTGTTTTCCGCAAGCCGTGCACAGTTAGTTAGGGAAGTAATTCGTCCTTACTTGCTTAAAGGTTTTTATGTGATTTCGGATAGATTTCATGATTCATCAACGGCATATCAAGGTTATGGGCGTGGTTTACCTGTTGATGCTATCTTAGAAATTCACCAACTTGCAATTGGTGACACAACCCCTGATGTGACATTTTTTATTGATATTCCAAACGAAGTTGCAATGGAACGCAAAACAAAAAAAAGGCATTCGGATCTGGATAGAATAGAAATATCGGACAATTTATTTTTCGAGCGCGTTAGAAATGGATATCTTAAATTAGCAGAAAAAGAAAAACGATTCAGAATTATAGATGGTACACAGAGTATAGAAAAAATTAATGAACAGATTATTAATGAAATTAAATCTTTGGAAGGTTATAGATAAATGAAGTTACGAAGAATAATTATTTTTTCATCCCTGACAATTGGACTTCTTTTTATTTTTGGGTTTATTATTCAAAACAAAGATATATACTTTGAAATAAGCAAAAACATCGAGCTGTTCGGAAAAGTATATAAGGAAATTTCTTTTAATTATGTAGATGATATTGATCCGCAGGAATTTATGCGTGCGGGTATAAAAGGAATGTTAAGTAAGCTTGATCCTTATACTGTTTTTATTGATGAAAAAAATCAGGATGATATCGATTTAATTACAAATGGAAAATACGGCGGTGTTGGAATTACAATTGGAGTGCGCGATGATAAGGTTACGATTATGGAAGTGCTTGAAGGTTATTCAGCACAAAAACAGGGTATTAGAATCGGTGATGTTATAACCGGAATTGGAAATCAAGTATGTTAATCCTGAAGCTATTGATGAATTATCTTCATTTGTAAAAGGCGAACCGGGAACATCTGTTCAATTAAAAGTATTAAGATCAAATGTGCAGGACACACTTGTCTTTAATCTTATCCGCGAAGAAGTAATTGTAAAAAATGTTGTCTTTGCAGATTTCTATCCGGAAAATTCTAATAACGTATATATAAAACTAACAAATTTTAGTCGTTCTGCCGGGGATGAGTTAAGAAGTGCTTTAAGAGAATTAAAAAGTAAGAAGGAAATTAAGTCAGTAATTTTAGATCTTAGAGGAAATCCGGGCGGCTTACTTGATGTAGCAGTTGATGTTTGTGATAAATTTTTAAAAAAGGATTTGTTAATTGTATCAACTAAAGGAAAAGAAGAAAGCAGTGAAAAAAAGTATTTTGCAAAGGAAGAGCCATTAGCAGGTAAAGAAAAACTGGTTGTTCTAATAAATGGAAGCAGTGCCTCAGCTTCTGAAATTGTGGCTGGTGCTATTCAGGATCACGATAGGGGAGTTATTCTCGGAACACAATCTTTTGGCAAAGGATTAGTCCAAACAATTATGCCATTAAGTTTTAATACATCTTTAAAAATTACTACTGCAAAGTATTACACTCCTAGCGGCAGATGTATACAGAAAATTGACTATTCAAAAGATAATGATGTTATTACTGAGCCTGATTCGCTTAAGAGGGATATGTTTTCGACCGATAATAAGCGAATTGTTTACAGTGCCGGAGCAATTACGCCAGATACAGTTGTAAAAAAAGGTATTGAGAGCGATTTGTTAAATGATCTTCTTGCTAAAGGAAAAATTTTTAGCTTTGCTGATGATTACTATTATAAAAATGAAAAATTAAATTTTAATGAGCTTAGTGATGAAAAGATTTTAACTGAATTTAAAAGTTATCTTGTAAGTTCTAAGTACGAGTATGAATCTGATGTCGAAAAAAAGATAAATGAGGTAGTTAATCATCTTAAAGAAAATCATAGTGGGAATGAACTGAGTAAGACATTGGAAAGACTTAAGGCAGATATTGCTGATATGCTTGAAATTGAGTTCAAAGAAAATCGAAATCAAATTCTCTGTGAACTTAAAGTTGAGCTTGCGTCCCGTTTTATAGGAAAAAATGGAGCAATAATCGAAAGACTTAAAACTGACAATCAGTTTAATACTGCTCTCCAATTAGTAAAGAATGAAGAGGTCTATGTCAGGCTTTTAGCTAACAGTATTAGCGATTAGTATTTTTAGATAAAATATGTGATATGATTAAATCAGTACTTCGTAAAGCAAGGGCTTATTACAATATTAATCCTACTTTTAGTGATTGTCCGTGGTGCAAAACATCCGGTACGCTTATGAGATCTCATACTCGTAATGTGAAAGAAAAATTGCTAGGTAAAATTACTTTTGTAAAGTTCTATAGATGCAAAAGGTGTGGATGGAGAGGATCTTTAAAAACCGTTGCAGTTACATCATCTTCACTAATTATTATTTCAGCATATATAGTTTTATTTTTTGCTGCCGGTTTTATAACTTATTAAATATTAAAAAGACTGCTATAGAAAATAATTTCCGCTACTAATTGTTCCTTCGATCATTAAGAGAACACTTCTTGTTATTTCAATATATCATTTGTTTTATATCAATAAATTTTTAATTTAATTCATTCGATTGAGAAATATTTGTTAATTGTAAACAGGGAAGCCCAGCTAACTCCCTGAGACTCCGACCCACTAAATCTAAATAACTGTAATGAAAATTTTCAGGATTATTCCTGAAAAATTTCTATTATTATTTTGACTAGAATCTAATAAGAGATACAGATGAAAAAATCTTTTCTGGATCATATTTTTAGAAATAGATTACCTGTTACACTTTTTGTTGTTGTTGCTTCATTTGCAATAACATACTATAGCTCAAGGGCTGAACGCGACGGCATTGGATACACACCTGACCAACCAATTGCATATTCTCATAAGCTTCATGCTGGTGATATGAAAATTGATTGCCAATACTGCCATGTTGGTGTAGAAAAATCTAGAGTTGCGATGGTACCTGCTGTGGCAACTTGTATGAATTGTCACACTGTTGCAAGAAAAGAACGACCCGAAATAATAAAGCTGACAGAATATTACAGAGACAATAAACCACTTAGATGGAAAAGAATACATAGGGTACCTGATTACGCTTACTTCAATCACTCAGTGCATGTGAATAAGGGTATTGACTGTACAGCTTGTCATGGTGAGATACCTAGTATGGAAAAAGTTGGGCAGATGAATTCATTTACTATGGGAAGCTGTTTGAATTGTCATAGGAATGCACATGATAAATTGCCGGAATTAAAAGATAAGATAAAACTTGGACCAGAATATTGTTCTGCATGTCATAGATAAATAAAATTAAAAAATAAAATCATATATGAATCGCAAAAAATTTTTTACTTCAATTACATTTGGTGCAATTGGTTTTGCAGTCTATAATTCTTTTCCGATGAAGTACTTTACTAAAAAATCTGATCGATCCGAATACTAAAATAAAAGTTAAAATTAATCCTCTTGTCAGTTAGCAGAAATAAAGCAGGTGGAAAGAATGTCTGATTTTAAATCTGAAAATCCACAACTAGGACAAGACTCTGATACTTCAACCAAATTATTGGAGTAGCTTTGAAGAATTATATAACGATTCCAAAGTTTTAGAAGCAAAACATCACGAGTTTAAGGAAGGTGCCACAGATGACTTTAATCCATTAAATCTCTCTTCGCTTTCACGAAGAAAATTTCTTGCTTTATTGGGTGCGTCCGCTGCTTTAGCCGGAACAGCCTGTACGGATTATCGTGATAAAGGTGAAATTGTTCCTTATAACAATAAACCTGAGGAAATTACAGTTGGTAAACCTAACTATTATGCTTCAACATGTACTTCATGTGCTAACTCGTGTGGAATTTTGATCAAAACACGCGAAGGAAGACCAATTAAAGTTGATGGTAATCCAGATCATCCGGTTAACAAAGGAAAGATTTGTGCAAAAGGACAAGCAAATATTTTAAATCTTTATGATCCTGAAAGATTGAAAAAACCACTTAAGAAAACTGGATTAGCATTTAATGAGATAAGCTGGAAAGATGCTGATTCTGAAATTATAAATGCTCTTGCATCAGCAAATGGAAAAGAAATTGCGATCGTAACAAATCCGATTATCATCTCCAACAACATAAAAAGTTATTGAAGATTTTAAAGTTAAATATCCAACATACTAAAGTTTATTCTTACAGCTTATTTAATGACGACATTAAAAACTCAGCCTGGCAAAAAACTTTTGGATCAGGAAAATATCCACTTAGTAAAATGGAATGAAGCAAAAGTAATTGTTTCATTGGAATCAGATTTTCTTGGAGTTGATGGAAATAAATTGAAAACTCAAGATTATTTGCTGAAGGCAGAGATGTTGAAACAAAATCTTTTAACAGACTTTATTGTATTGATAGTACTTTAACAATAACAGGAAACAATGCTGATTATAGATTAAGATTAAGACCTGAAGCACAGTTTGAATTTGTAATGAGTTTGATGAATGAACTTAAGCAGTCAAAGGTGCTCTAAATCTTTCTGTTAATACTTCTGGTTATTCTTTAAGTGGATTTGCTACAAAGTATAACTTAAAGAAAAAAGTTTTAGATCAATTAGTAAAAGATTTAGCTATCAAACAAAGGTAAAGCTATTGTTGATGCTGGAAGTTCATTATCAGAAAATGTACACATTGCAGTTAATTTATTGAATGAAGCACTTGGTAATTCTGCAATGTTTAGAAGTGATTCTTCCGCAACTACTCTTGTTGAAAATTCATCTGTTCAGGAAATTGAATCACTTATCCAAAAAATGAATGATGGAAATGTTGCTGCAGTAATTCATTTTGATTGCAATCCGGTTTATCATCTTGCTCCAGATTTTGGATACAAAAAAGCATTAAGTAAAGTTGGATTAGTTGTTAGTCTTTCTGAAAGAGAAAACGAAACAACATTTGTAAGTAAATATGTTCTTCCCATCAACCACAACTTTGAAAGTTGGGGAGACGCAAAAACAAGAACTGGAGTTATTTCATTACAACAACCGGTTATTGCTCCATTAAACTCAACAAGACAGAAAGAATCAATTCTACTTACCTGGATTAACGGAAAATCAGATATCATTTAATGAAACTTTGTATCACGAATATTTAATGAAGAATTGGGAAACATCGATTTATCCAACATTAAATTCTAAATTAGATTTTAAGAGATTCTGGTTTGGTGCATTACACGATGGAATTGTTCTAACAAATGAAACTCCTTCAATTTCACGTTCATTTAATTCTGGTGTAACAAGTTTATTATCGCAAACTTCTACAGCAAAAGGTTTTACTGTTATTGATTAAAGAAAATTACAATCTTGCTGATGGAAGTTTTTCTCACAATGGCTGGATGCAGGAATTACCTCATCCTGTTTCAAAAATTATGTGGGATAATTATGCTGCGCTCTCAGAAAAAACTTGTAAAGATTTAGGTGTAAAGAATAACGATGTAATTGAAATAAAAGTTGGAAATCGAAAACTTTCACTTCCGGTTTTTATGCAAGCAGGAACTGCAGATGAAGTTATTGTAATCGAATCAGGATTTGGAAGAACAAATTCTGGAACTGTTGCAAATGAAGTTGGTTTTAATTCAAATGTGTTATTATCTAAATCAACAAATTATTCTCCTTGGATTTATTCAGGTGTTGAAGTAACTAAAACTGGTGATACTTATGAATTAGCATCATCACAAGAACATCATGCTTTTGATGATCCACGAACAAAAGATTTACACAAAACAAGAAATATTATTCAGGAAGCTACAGTTGCAGCTTATGCTAAAAAATCCTCATATCATAAAAGAAAAACATCATGGTGAATTAGCAAGTGTTTATGATCCTCATCCATACAACGATTTAAAATGGGGAATGGCGATTGATCTAAATAAATGTACAGGCTGTGGTGATTGTGTTGTTGCCTGTAATGTTGAAAATAATATTCCTGTTGTTGGAAAAGATCAGGTATCTAAAGAGCAGGGAAATGCAATGGTTAAGAATAGATAGATATTATTCAGGAACTGCTGATGAACCAAAAGTAAGTTTTCAGCCAATGCTTTGTCAGCATTGCGATCAAGCTCCTTGCGAAAATGTTTGTCCTGTTGTTGCAACAACACACAGTCCTGATGGATTGAACCAGATGGTTTATAATCGTTGTGTTGGTACACGATATTGTTCAAACAACTGTCCTTTTAAAGTTAGAAGATTTAACTTTTTTAATTTCAGAGATCACTTTAGAGATAGTTACCAGGAAAATCCAATACTTGCTTTGATGCATAATCCGGAAGTTACAGTTCGATCACGTGGTGTTATGGAAAAATGTACTTTCTGTGTTCAGAGAATTTCTGAAGGAAGAGCTGATGCAACACACGAAAAACGTAAATTAAAAGGCAGTGATATTACAACAGCCTGCCAGGATTCTTGTGGATCAAATGCAATTTATTTTGGTGATATAAACGATAAAGAATCAGAATTTTATAAATACAGAAATCACGAACTTGGATTATTATGTTCTTGAAGAACTTAACATCAAACCAAATGTAACTTATATAGCTAAACTCAGAAACATCCATCCGGAGGAAGCATAGTGAATATTGATTACTCACAGGAAGCCTCAGTAGTAGCCGGAAGGTTAACGCTTGCTCAGATTGAAGAGCTTGTTGCAAAACCGATGGATACTAAACCCGATAAAAAATATTTCATTGCACTTTCAATTTCCGTTACTGCATTAATGATTGGAGCTATTTGTCTTGGTCTTACTTTCTATTATGGAATTGGACTTTGGGGAAATAATCAACCGGTTGGATGGGCATTAGATATTGTGAACTTTGTTTTTTGGGTTGGTATTGGTCATGCCGGTACACTTATCTCTGCAATACTTTTTCTGTTAAGGCAAAAGTGGCGTACAGGTATTGCAAGATTTGCAGAAGCGATGACAATCTTTGCTGTTATGTGCGCAGGAATATTTCCCGCTATTCATACAGGAAGACCCTGGATGGATGGTTATTTATTTCCTTATCCAAATCAGCATGGCTTATGGGTTAATTTTACATCACCACTTTTATGGGATGTGTTTGCAGTATCAACATACTTTACTGTTTCATTAGTTTTCTGGTATGTTGGTTTAATTCCTGACTTTGCAACATTGAGAGATAGAACTGCATCAAAAATTAAAAAAACTATTTATTCAATTTTCTCTTTAGGCTGGAGACACTCAAACAGACATTGGACTCATTACGAAAAAGCTTATATGTTACTTGCTGGATTTGCAACTCCGCTTGTACTTTCCGTTCACACAATTGTAAGTTTTGACTTTGCAGTTTCAATTATTCCCGGCTGGCATACAACAATCTTTCCACCCTACTTTGTTGCCGGAGCTATCTTTTCCGGATTTGCAATGGTTGTAACAGTTTTAGTTTTTGTAAGAAAGATTTTCGATCTTCAACATATCATTACATTTAGATCATCTCGAAAAAATGAATAAAGTTATTCTTGCAACAGGAATGATGGTTGGTTATGCTTATGCCATGGAATTTTTTATTGCATGGTACAGCGGTGTTTCATCTGAAACCTTTGTATTTATTAATCGTGCATTGGGACCTTATGCCTGGGCTTACTGGATAATGGTAAGCTGTAACGTAATTTTTCCGCAATTATTCTGGTTTAAAAAAATAAGAAGATCAATTCCAATTATGATGGTAATTGTTATTTTAGTAAACGTAGGAATGTGGTTTGAAAGATTTGTTATTATAGTTTCTTCACTTAGCAGAGATTTTCTGCCGTCAAGCTGGGCTTATTATACTCCAACTATATATGATTTAGGAATTTTATTAGGAAGCTTTGGATTGTTCTTTACACTTGTGATTCTCTTTACAAAATCATTACCTGTAGTTTCAATATCAGAAGTTAAAGCTGTTGCGGATGGTGCACAACCCACTCATCACGGAGGTGAACATCATGCATAATGATAAAAAGATTTATGGAATTGCTGCTACATTTAAAACTCCAGATGAAATTATAAATGCTGCAAAAAAAGTTACAGATTCAGGTTATATACATTTTGATGTAAACACACCTTATCCTGTTCACGGAATGGATAAAGCAATGAAAATAAAACCTTCAAAGCTTGGATTTGTTACTTTGGTTATGGGATTAACTGGAGCAGCACTTGCTTTATTGATGATGTATTATATGATGTCGGTTGATTATCCATTGGTTATCGGTGGAAAACCATTCTTTGCATTACCTGCATTTATTCCTGATTACATTTGAGTTAACAGTTTTACTTGCAACACTTTCAACTGTTGGTGCAATGATTGCATTGTTTTTCAGATTACCTGATAATCAACATCCATTGCACGATACTGAATATATGAAAAGTGTTTCTGCTGATAAATATGGTGTTGTTATTGAAGCAGAAGATGCAAAGTTTGATGAAAAATCAGTATTAGATTTTCTAAATAATTTAAATCCTATTACAACAGAAATTATATATTATCCTGAAGTTGAAGAAGTATCCAATCTTTCAACCAAAGTTTATAATTTTCTTAATAGCAATTGCAATTGTTGTTTCCGGTGGAACATACTTTATGCATTGAATAAACTTGTTTATATGACTCCATTCAATTGGATGATGGATCAGGATAAATTAAATCCGCAAAAACCAAGCGAACTTTTTGCTGATGGTCGTGGAATGAGAACTCCTGTTGAAGGAACAGTTGCAAAAGGATTTATTCCTTATCCTTACAAAGGACAAACAAATCCAACAGAAGTTTTATCAAATCCTTTTTTGCCAACAAAAGAAAATATTGCATTAGGCAAAGCAAAGTATTTCACATACTGCACTCCTTGTCACGGAGATTTTGCTGATGGTGATAGCAGACTAAGAGGACAATTTCCAAATCCACCAACATTGCATTCTAAACGTGCAAGAGATTTTAGTGATGGTATGATTTATCACATAATTACAAATGGACAAAATGTAATGCCATCTTACGCATCTCAAATTACAAGAGATGAAAGATGGGCAATTGTAAATTATGTTAGAGTTTTACAGCGCGCAAAAAATGCTAGCGATGCTGATTTAATTGATATGAATAAGGAGGCTGGTAGCAATGTCGCAAACTGATTTTCATTACCAGAAAAAAGAACTTCCTGCCAGTCTATCAAGATTAGGAATAATAATTTTTGTGGTTGGTACAGTTCTCTCGCTTCTTGCTTTCTTTGTTGATCAGGAAAGAGCAATATTTAATTATCTCGTAACTTATATGATGATAGTTAGCATTGGGCTTGGTTCATTATTCCTTATTGGATTAGAATATATTGCCGGTGCTGATTGGAGTACTCCGATTAGAAGAATTCCGGAATTTTTTGCTATGCTTTTACCTGTGTTACTTGTTTTAGTAATTCCGTTATTAGTGTTTAATCATGATTTATTTCATTGGGCACATAAAGAAGCAGTTGCTGATGATAAAATCTTACAAGGAAAAGCTCCTTATTTAAACGTAACATTTTTTATTGTTAGAACTTTTGTGTTTATCGGATTATGGTCTTTATTCTATTGGATGATGATAAGAAATTCAAGAAAACAAGATGAAACAAAAGATCAAACACTTACAAAAAAGAATATAAGATTAGGTGCGATATTTATTCCTGTTTTTGCTTTAAGCATTACATTTACTGCAATTGATTTTATGATGAGTCTTGAACCACATTGGTTCTCAACCATTTATGGTGTTTATTACTTTGCCGGAACAGTTGTAGCAGCATTAGCGGCTATTACAATTGCTGTTCTTAAGTTAAAGGAAAAAGGATATTTCAGTCCCTGGATGACGGATGATCATCTTTTTAGTTTAGGTGCTTTGCTGTTTGCATTCATAAACTTCTGGGCATACATCGCATTCTCACAGTTTATGTTAATATGGTATGCAGATCTTACCAGAAGAAACATTTTGGTATTTAACACGTTGGAAAGGCGGTTGGGTATTCTATTTCTATTCTATTAATCATTGCTCATTTTTTTGTTCCATACTTTGCACTGCTAACTCAACCATCAAAGATGAATCCTAAAAGATTAAAGTTCATTGCAATCTGGTTATTGTTTGCACATCTTGCTTGATTTGTTTTGGTTGATAATGCCAAATATGGGATCAATGAAAAATGGTTATGTTTTTAGCTGGATCGATTTAGTTTTTCCAATTGCTGGAACTGGATTAGTAATTTTAGTTTTTGCATTTGCAGCTAAGAAAGCCAACCTAATTCCAATTGGTGATCCAAAATTAAAAAGAGGAATTGATTTTCATCTCTAATTAAAATTTGAGATATAAGGTTTATTATGAAAGAAATTTTAGACGGAATAAAAAGTAAAACTGAACAGGCAACTAAAAAATCCTGGTGCTAAATTCGGATTATTATATCCTTACGTTCTGGTAGTTATCTTGGCAATTGGAATTTATTATGTTAAAAATCTTGAAAACATTTCAAGACAAAGTGTTCCTCCAGTTTTAAAGGATACAACTGTTGTACAGATTTAACTGTTAAAAATGCAATGATCATTCCACCAATTAATATTATGACTGTTAAGCAATCCACACCGGAACTTTTACAGAAGGCGAAAAACTATTTAAAACAAATTGTTCTTCCTGTCATGGTGAAAATGGAGCTGGCGGCGGACCTGGTTCAATGGGTTGAATCCTGCTCCAAGAAATTTTACTTCAAAAGATAATTGGAAAAACGGGACCAAGCTTTTCCAGATTTACACGACACTTCAGGAAGGATTACCGCCAAGTGCTATGGCGGCTTATGATTATCTTCTACCGGAGCAGAAATTTGCTTTAGCGCATTATATTAGGACCAATTTTATTTCTGATCCTGATAAAGATTCGGATGATGATTTACAGGCTTTAGATGCCACCTATAATTTATCTGCCGGATTAAAACTTTCGGCACAAATACCTGTCAAGAGTGCAAGTTTTTTAGTGATTAAGGAAAATCAATCTGCTAATAATAAAATTGATTCTACTTTATCCTCAATAAAAAAATATCAAACAGAAAACGGATTTGGTATTTTTTCTAAAGTTGTTAAGAATGAAAAACTCGCTCTATCATTCCTTACTAAAAATTCCGGTTGGAAACAGAATGAAGGTACATTTATTAATCTTATTGTAAATAATGTAAACCAAAATGGATTTAATGGTTTTGTATTTAATCTAAAAAATGATGAATGGAATTCTCTTTATAATTTGATGTTAAAATTGATATAGGTTTGTTTCGATTGAAAATATTTTTGTTGCAATTATCATTTTTTCAGTTTTTCATTTATTGAAAATGCAGTTGAAAAACAAATTGAAATTGGAATTGATGAACAACTTGGTAAATCAATTCCGTTGCAGGAAACTTTGATAGATGAGAATGGAAACAAAATTTCTTTAAAAGATTTATTTACAAAACCGACCGTTCTTTCTTTTGTGTATTATAATTGTCCGGGAATTTGTAGTCCGCTTTTAATGGAGTTGGCAAATACTGTTAACAAAACGGATTTAGTTATTGGTGTAGATTATAATATCATTGTTATAAGTATGGATGAACTGGAAACTCCAGAAGATGCTTTAACTAAAAAGCAAACATTTTTTCAGACGTTAGATAAAAATGTTCCTCCTGAAAGCTGGAGATTTTTAACAGGAGATAGTGCGACTATAAAAATAATTTCAGATGCAGCAGGATTTTATTTCAAACGACAGGGAAAAGATTTTCTTCATACGGGCGCATTTATTTTCGTGGATAACAAAGGTAAAATTTGCAGATATCTTTTCCCGAGTTTTACTGACCGAAGAGGATTTGGCATTTTGCCTTTTGATTTCAAAATGGCTGTTATAGAAACTTCAGAAGGGAAGATATCTCCTACTATAGGAAAAGTGCTTCAATTTTGTTTTAAATATGATCCACAAGGTAAAACTTATGTTTTAAACATTATGCCGATTTTTGGAACAGTTATTTTAGTTCTTGCTGGAATTTTTGTAGTGTACTTAAGATTAAAACCTAAAAAAGAATTTATTAAATCAAGGTAATTTTATAAATGAGTGAAGCTATTATAGTTCCTGGAAATGGAAAGCATCCAAGTTATTTGGATTATCAGGGTAAGCATAAAGGGTTACTTGGTTGGATACTCTCCACCGACCATAAAAGAATTGGTATACTTTATATGGTTGCGATTTTTTCGTTCTTTATGGTCGGAGTAACATTTGGTTTTTTGATGCGCCTTGAATTGATCGCACCCGGAAGGACAATAATGGATGCGCAAACTTATAATTCATTTTTTACACTGCACGGTGTAATAATGATCTTTTTATTTGTTGTTCCTGGTATTCCGGCAATTTTTGGAAATTTCTTCTTGCCAATTCTCATTGGAGCAAAAGATGTAGCCTTCCCAAGATTGAACTTACTTTCATGGTATCTTTATATAATCGGCGGAAGTCTTGCCGTACTATCTATTATTCTGCCAGGTGGACCTGCTGATACAGGCTGGACATTTTACATTCCATACAGTGTTAGAACAGGTACAAATGTAGTTTTCGCACTGTTTGCTGCCTTTGTTCTCGGATTTTCATCGATACTTACCGGTTTAAACTTTGTAACAACTGTGCATCGTTTAAGAGCGCCGGGTATGACCTGGTTTAAAATGCCGCTATCAATTTGGTCTTTTTACGCAACAGCATGGGTTCAGGTTTTAGCCACACCTATAATTGGTATAACACTTTTACTTGTTGCGATCGAAAGAATATTTGGAGTTGGTTTATTCGATCCAGCATTAGGAGGCGATCCGGTGCTTTACCAACATTTATTTTGGATATACTCTCATCCTGCAGTTTATATTATGATCCTTCCAGCAATGGGTGTGGTTTCAGAGATAATTCCTGTCTTTGCAAGAAGAACAATTTTTGGCTATAAATTTATAGCTATGTCCAGTATTGCAATTGCACTTTTTGGTTCACTTGTATGGGCGCATCATATGTTTACAGCTGGTATGAGCAACACGGGACAATTTATTTTTTCTTTACTTACTATGGTTGTTGCAATTCCAAGTGCAATAAAGGTCTTTAACTGGACTGCAACCCTTTATAAGGGATCAATTGAACTTTCTACGTCTCTACTTTTTGTTCTTGCATTCATTTTTCAATTTACGATTGGCGGACTAACAGGAATTATGCAAGGCATTTTATCGATTGATATTATGATTCACGATACATCCTTTATTGTTGCACATTTTCATTATGTAATGTTTGGTGGAACTGGTTTTGGTTTGTTTGCTGCATTGCATTATTGGTTTCCCAAAATGTTTGGCAAGATGTACAATCAAAAAGTAAGTAAATCAGCATTTTGGTTTTTATTTATTGGATTCAATACACTTTACTTTCCAATGTTCATTATGGGCTGGTTAGGAATGCCAAGAAGATATTATGATTATCTTCCTGAGTTTCACATCTACCATTTAATCTCAACAATTGGGTCCTGGATACTTGTTGCTGGTATACTATTAATGTTTGGAAATTTGATAAAAGCACTGCTAAGTGGTAAAAAGATTACAGAGAAAAATCCCTGGGGTGGTGAAACATTGGAATGGAAAGTTGATACTCCTCCTATCCATGAAAACTTTATCGATATCCCTACGGTTTATGCTGCTCCGTATGAATACAAACAAAACGAAAATGATTCTCTAAAAACTCAGGAGGTAAAGTGAGTTCTCAGGAACATGCTGTAGCACACGCTCACCGGGATGACATTGGCGCCAGAATGGGAATGTGGCTGTTTCTTTTTACAGAGCTAGTATTATTTGGAGGTATGTTTATACTATATTCAGTTTACAGATATAAGTACCCTGATGCTTTTCATCTTGCTGCAAAAGAATTAAATACAATTGTTGGAACGTTCAATACAGCAATATTGCTTACAAGTTCTTTAACAATGGCATTATCAATAACTGCTATTCAGCGAAGACAAAAATCTCTATCGATATTTTTTCAGTTTTTGACTTTAGTGCTTGCGCTTGGATTCCTTGTTAACAAATACTTTGAGTGGTCAGCCAAGTTTCATCACGGTATTTATCCCGGTTCTGAAATTTTATTAGCTAAACCTTCTGGAGAAATTCTTTTCTTTGGATTGTATTATGTAATGACCGGTTTACACGGATTACACGTTGTTATTGGAATGGTTTTAATAGCCATTATGACAAGATTTACTTTTAAAGGGATTATTACAAATGATAATTACGTAAAGCTAGAATCTGCCGGGTTATACTGGCATCTGGTAGATATTATTTGGATTTTCCTTTTCCCATTATTCTATTTGATGACATAAAGTTTTTTAAAGGTTTTTATTAATGGAACATAATCACGAAGAAAATTTAGAACACACTCAGCATAATCACGGCTACGGAGTTTACATTCTGGTTTGGATGGCCTCTGATGGCATTAACTGGAATTACGGTTGCCGTTGCTGGTTTAAATTTTGGCGGTTTAACTATTGCAACTGCTTTGGTGATCGCTTCCGTAAAATCATATTTGGTACTAACTATATTTATGCATTTAAGAAGTGAAAGTAAAACATTCAGAGTATTTGTTGGTGTTGCTATTTTATTTCTAATAATCTCATTCATTTTATTATTCTCCGATTATTCGTTTATCGTAAGGAATTAAATATGTTTAATGGTGCATCTAATTTTTCGCATGATGTAGATTTTGTTTTCATGTTTTCACTAATAGTTTCAATCTTTTTCCTTGTATTAATTACAGTTTCAATGGTGTATTTTGTAATTAAGTACAGCAGGAAAAGAAATCCAAAAGCTATTAATTTTCATGGTAATATTGGATTAGAAATCACATGGACTGTAATTCCAACAATCTTAGTATTAATAATGTTTTGGTATGGCTGGGTTGGGTATGCAGATATGTCTGAAGCTCCTGCCAATACATTAAATATAGATGTTACTGCACAAATGTGGAAATGGACTTTTAAGTATGATAATGGAAAAATTGCAGATTCACTTTATGTTCCTGTAAATCAACCAATAAGATTAAATCTGCATTCTTTAGATGTAAATCATGCATTCTATATTCCTAAATTCAGAATCAAGAAAGATGTTTATCCAAATCAGAAAAGGATGATATGGTTTGAAGCCAACGAATTAGGTTCTTTTGATATTGCATGTGCGGAGTACTGTGGACTTAATCATTCATATATGTACAATAAAATTCTTGTTATGCCCCAAAAGGATTTCTCGAATTGGTTAAATTCTGCACTAAATGATTCCTCAGTAAAAACTGATTCAACAACTAAAGTTGTAGGTAAATAATCTTTTGAAAAATAGGATTAACATATTTTTTGAAATCACAAAACTTAGAATCACGATATTCGTTACTCTGACAACTGTTTTTGGATATATAGCAGCCACTAACTCGATTGATTCAGGATTGATTCTTCCTACTGTTGGAATATTATTATTAGCCTGCGGTTCTGCTGCTCTCAATCATTACCAGGAAAGAAAAACGGATGTTATGATGGATAGGACAAAAAATCGACCTATTCCATCGGGAAAGATTTCTGCTTTAGCGACACTAAAGATTTCGGTTTCGCTTATAATTTTAGGATCGGTTTTACTATTTATAGGCAGTGGCTTGTTCGCATTATCACTTGGTTTATTAAACCTTTTTTGGTACAACGGCGTATATACTCCACTAAAAAAAATATCTGCTTTCGCAATTATACCCGGATCATTAGTTGGTGCGATTCCGCCCGCTGTAGGCTGGATTGCTGGTGGAGGAAATATTTTGGATCCTCAGATTATATTAATTTCTTTCTTCTTTTTTATCTGGCAGATACCGCACTTCTGGCTTTTATTGATGGTGTTGGATAAAGATTATCAGCAGGCAGGATTTCCAACGTTAACACAGGTATTTAACCTACAACAGTTAGGAAGAATTACTTTTATATGGATTTTAGCGGCAGCAATAACTGGATTACTGTTACCGATTTTTCAGATATCGCAAAATCAGTTTATAAACTACAGCTTGTTTATTGCTGCAATTTGGTTGGCCTATAAATCAATAAATCTATTAGGTCAATCAAAAGAAACATTTTCAGTTAAATTTGCTTTTAGAAGTATTAACTATTTTGCCTTATTCGTTGTTGTAGTTGTTTCAATCGATAAACTTTTTGTTTCATAAATCAAACAAAGTTAAAACATATGGATTTTTTAGATAAATTAGTTTTACCGCAATCTGCTGAACACATTGAACTTCTTCATTACATTCTCGTGTTAGTTCTTTCACTTTTCGTTCCTTTTATCAGCATAATTTTTGGGGGGACATTTGCTTCGATTCATTTCGGTAAAAAATTTAGAAAAACTAAAAATATTTACTTTAAAAAATTTTCAAAAGATATTATTGAGTATGTTACTGTAAATAATGGTGTTGGTGTAATTTTAGGAATAATTCCATTACTTACTCTGATCTTCATTTTTGCTCAACTTTTTCACACTTCCCAAATACAATCAGTAAGTTTTCTTGCACTATCATTTGTATTTGTAATAATTGCTCTAATAATGATTTATACTTACCGCTACTCCATGATGTTGAGCAATGTTATTGAATCGGTAAGCTCAAGTTCCATAAGCGATAAAGACACTGAAGAAGATTACCTTAAGCTAAAAGCGACTTCATCTTATCTAAGTTTAAATTATGGCAAAACCGGGTTAGTAGCATTGTTTGTAGGAGTATGGTTTTATGTGGCTGCAATTACTTCAGCAACATCTTTTACTACCTGGAATTTCCCCGGCATTATTACTTCGTTGGCTGCGCCAAAAGTTTTATTGAATTTATTAATATTTATTACTTTCGCTTTTACACTTACTAATGGTGCAATATTATTCCTCCATCTTTACTGGAAAAAGACTAAAATAGATGAAGATATTTTATATACAAAATTTGTAAAGGATACAGCTTCTAAGGCAGGATTAAGAGCATCTATAATATTGCCGATTTTAATTGCGATAAATTTATTTTCATTTCCCGAAACAAATCTTTCAGGATCAATCTTCATTTATACAGTAGTAAGTATTTTATTAATCTTCCTTGCTTACCACTTCTTCTATATGATTCAGATAAAAAATGATTATCGTTTCGGCTCATTAATTTTCTTTGTGTTGATTTTTGCATCTGTTGCATTTATCATTAAAGATCAAAAAGCAATGACGAATGCTACAAAAAGTCATTCTTTAATGCTCAGTACTGAATACAACAAAATTTTAGCTGAGTTAAAGGGAGAGGGGACAGTGGCAGTATTAAATGGAAAAGAAATATATGATGTCCGATGTGCAAGCTGCCATAAGTTCAAGGAAAAACTTGTAGGACCGGCTCATTTTGATGTGCTGCCAAAGTACGTTGGCAACGAACCAAAATTAGTAGCATTTATTAGAAACCCTGTAAAAGTTGATCCTGCATTTCCACCAATGCCAAATCCAGGATTAAAACCGCAGGAAGCAGAAGCAGTAGCAAAATATTTACTTGATGAATTTGCCAAAAAAAAATAAGTGTATTCTGCATAATTAATTGAATTAGTCTTATATTTCACCCTAAAAATTTACTTGCTATCTCTAACTGCTGCAGCAAAAAGAAAAATATTTCAAATAACTTGTTTCATAAAATTATGAGGAAATGATGCCAAGAAGAACTTATGCAATTATTCTAGCAGTTACTCTGCTTTTCACAACAGTTTTATTTTCACAAAATTATCAGGGACCAGAACAAGGCAGTGTTAGTTCTGGTGCGGTGGTCAATACAAATGCTTTTCTTGACTTTCCAATTTCAGGTGATACAGATACAATTATTCGTGGTGAAATGAACATAGAAGAAATTAATAGTGAACCGATATTAATTGAGTCTGAGGGGAAAAATGTTTTCCCAACTACTTATATAGAGGATGTGAACATAGGAAGTAGCCCTAGTGGAGTTGGCGATAATGCAATGCTCTTAGAAAAATTTAATGTTGTATTAGATAATAATGTAATCCCACCTGATCCAACTATAGCGGTAGGACCAAACCATATTATGGTATTAACCAATAATGGTGTTGGAATAAGAATCTATGATAAGCAAGGAACATTGCTTAAATCAATCAACTCAACACAATGGTGGTCTGCAGTTTGGCCAACCCAAGAAGGAGATCCTCAAATATTTTATGATCAATTTTCTGGCAGATGGTTTATGCTTTTTCTGCAAGTTAATACTTCCACTTTAACTGCTGGCAACCTTATCGCATATTCTGATGATGACGATCCTCTAGGTACATGGTATATGTACAGGTTAGATACAAATTTACATGGTGCTACTACCTCCGATACATGGGGAGATTATCCGCAGATTGGATTTGATGAACAGGCAATTTATATTATGACAAGATGCTTTAGTTTTAGCGGGTATTTTCAGTATACAAAAATCAGAATTATTTCTAAAGCTGAATTATATGCAAGTAATGCCGGACCATTAACTTACAATGATATTTGGGATATTACACTACCAACTTCTAATACCCGACCTGATGTAATTCATCCATCTTTTCAATACAGTCCAGCCGGAGAACACTATTTACTCTATGCAAGTAGAACCGGAGGAAATTTTTATAGTTTGTATAAGATCACAAATCCAGTTACTGCTCCCGTGTTGACAGGTGTTAATATTTCAGTACCGTACTTTGGACTAACACCAGATGCAGACCAATTAGGCGGCAGTACAATATTAATTTCATCCAATGGCAGCCATATAAAAACAGCTCCTACTTTTAGGGATGGATATTTGTATGCAACGCATTCAATTAAAAACTCAGTGTATCCCAACTATGCAAGTATTAAATATGTAAAAATTGATGTTTCAACTAATAATGTTGTTGAAAGTGCAGAACTTGGTGCAGATAAATATTTTTATATCTATCCTGCTATTGCCGTTGATAAAAATGGAAATGTGGGAATAACCTGCTCCCGGTCAGGGGATAATGAATATATTGGTTCTTATTTTACCACACGACGGGCTACCGATCCATTAGGGCTCGGTAGTGCAGGTGTCTTACAACCTGGATTAGGAAATTATGTTATAGACTTTGGAAGCGGAAGAAACCGATGGGGAGATTATTTGGGTGCATATTTAGATCCTGCAGATGAATACAGTTTTTGGATGTTCTCAGAATTTGCATCAGGAACTAATGCTTATTCCTGTGCAGTTGGTCAGGTCAGATTAGAACCATTTCCTGGAGTATATGGTTTTTTACCTGTAAAGGACTTTGATTTTGGAAATGTAGAGGTAGATACCGAGAGTGATACAATAAATGTTATAATATCTAATTATGGTGTAGATCCTTTAATTATTAACTCAATTCCTACCTCGCAAGGTGATTTTTTCAGAACTTCTAATCATTCATTCCCTTATACTTTAAATACTTACGATACGCTTAATATAAAAATGGTTTTCAAACCTACAACTTCCGGTTCCCAGGGCATTGTTTATCCTATAGATAGTAATTCAGATTCTATTTCTGGAATTAATCTAACTGGATTTGGTTATGACATGTATCCTGCAAGTAATAAAATTCTCTATGGTATTTCTGGTACTGTAAATTCTGGTAATACTTTATATATTAATACAGTCTCTGGTGTTGGAACAAATATCGGCTTATCGAACTATACTGATTTTAAGGGGATGGCTATTCATCCACTGACAAATCAAATTTATGTAATTAGATCAAATACCTTCGGTTCTGAAATATTTAGAATTAACGCACAGTCAGGTGACGCTTATTTATTTGTTTCATTAACAACTCCTAATTTATATTCTATAGCTTTTGACAAAAATTCAGATCTTTATGGTACTTTTAGTAATGGCGAGATAAGAAAAATTAACTTAGAAACTGGAATAGATAGTCTGGTTTCTAGTACTTTAATTTTTCCCATTGCTGTTACATTTAATCCTATCAGTAATGAATTATGGGGATCATATCGTTTACTAATTGGATCACCAAAAGATCTAATAGTGAAAATTAACTTGGCTACAGGTGATACAACTAGGATAGGACAGACTGGTTTTTCAATTAATACTGTAGATATGGAGTTTGACGAAAATGGCATACTTTATGGTATTAAAGGATTAGGTACTACAATAAGCGAATTGTTTAGTATCGATACACTTACTGCAGTAGGTA
This sequence comes from uncultured Ignavibacteriaceae bacterium, assembly GCA_963714775.1. Taxonomy (GTDB): domain Bacteria; phylum Bacteroidota; class Ignavibacteria; order Ignavibacteriales; family Ignavibacteriaceae; genus IGN3. Next base: position 74,683 of record CAVQQN010000055.1, on the reverse strand, counting down.
CACTCATTGGCTCTATAGGTCTTAAAGATATCAAAGCACTTGGTTATAGTTTGGGTAATTTAACTTCAGTTGATAATAATTCGAATATTACATTACCGAATAACTATGTTTTGGAACAAAACTATCCCAATCCATTTAATCCAAGTACTCAGATTAAATTTTCTCTGCCTGTAAATTCAAATGTTAAAATTATTGTTTACAATTTACTTGGTGAAGTTGTACGTGAATTGGTTAACACAGAAATGAATGCTGGGACACACAGTGTTCAATGGAATGCTGAAGATGCTTCAGGCATTAAAGTCAGCAGCGGTATTTATTTCTATGAATTAAATTCCACCGGAGTTAATGGAAATCAATTCAATCAGGTTCAAAAGATGATCCTATTGAAATAGTATCAAATGATACCTAAGGAAGTGTAAAACAAAGTAATTAGTCAGCCGGTAATAAATCAATATATTGGCTGACTACAGATTTAGATAAACGAGTAACCAGGGAAATAGTGTTTAAGTTGTCAAACTTAGAGTTAAGAAGTTTAACTGCTTCAAAATCACGGATGTAACGTTCAACGGCATCCTTAGAGTGATTGGTTCTTTGACAAATTGTAGGATCACGAATCTCTTATTTCTGGTTCAACCCACATTTTACTTAATACCCCCCATTCAGCTTTTTTTTTAATCTTAAGTTATCTTCTACTATCTCACTGATCAATGAATCCTTGTCCTTAAGTTTTTCTTCAAGATGGCTAAGCTTTCCTTGATCAGTATTACTGTTTTTCTTATTTGAAAATCTTTCCAGGGCTCCGGCAAATAGTTCTTTTTTCCAAAGATAAAACAAGTTTGGATTGATATTATTTTGTTCGCATATGTTAGCAACCGAAACCTGGTTTTCTAAATGCTCTCTTAAAACCTGTACTTTGAACTCTGCTGTGAACTTTCTTTTTTCGCTTTTCATTTTTACTCCTGAAGCTTGCCTACTGCAAGCAGGTTTTTTGTCCTTAATTTATTTCTTCAAAAGTAACTTTCCAACTTAAGCATTATAAGTCCTGAAAAACCACTAAAGTACTCATAGATCTTTGAGGAGAATATTCTATTAATTACAAGATTGGTTAATAATATTACGATTGATACCAATAAATAAATACTATTGAATGATATTAGTAAAATTGATATAAGAGATGCAAAGGATAAAATATAAAAAACGGGGTAGTACTTTAAATGAGGCAGGGATTTACTTAAAACTAAATATGAGATAAAGTAAGATGATACTCCTTTGAGATTTAATAGTCTTAATTGAATTTTTTCGCGAAGATCTGAATTTTCTTTCAAATGTGAAAACAATTCAAAACGCTTCTTCAAAACATTTTCATCACTTTCGTATTTGTGAAGAATACGATATAAATATTGCTGCCCTATTCCAGATATATTCCGATCCAGATTAGAAAAAATTGAATCAAAATTTAAATCATCCATGTTTTATCATCTACAATTTGACTTGGATTATCTGATGAAAGCAAATTGTGATAGGATGAAATCAAATCAAAGTTTCTATGCTTATCAATTTGCTTACCCCATATTTTGCGAAGCTGTTCTACCTGTTTTCTTTTACGCAAAAACCTTTTTACTTCAACTATCTAAAAACTGATCTTTTATTTCCATCAAATATTGTAAAGCTTCTTCATAATTGTTTCCAATTTTTCCATCAAGTATAGCCTCCTCAATTGCCGTTTTTATCTCCCCAACTCTTCTTGACGGTTTAAGATTACAAATCTGCATAATCTCCTCACCACGAACAGGAGATTGAAACTCTCTTAATTGATCTCTCTCTTTAACATCCCTTACCTTTTGCATTACCCGCTCATAATTGCCAAGATACTTTTCAACTTTAAGCGGATTTTTACTTGTGATATCTGCACGACATAATGTTATTAAATCCTCCAAATCTTCACCGGCATTTACAACAAATCTTCTTATCGCCGAATCGGTTACCTCCTCATTAGCAAGAGCAATTGGTCTTAAGTGGAGTCTAATAAGTTTTTGGACATACTCAAGCTGATGAAGAGGTAATTTCATACGATGAAATATTTTTTTCATCATTCTTGCTCCGAGTTCCTCGTGCCCATGAAAAGTCCAACCAATTCCTTCAACAAATTTTTTTGTTGGCGGTTTTGCAATATCATGAACAAGTGCTGCAAATCTTAACCAAACATTTTCAGTTTCTTTACATATATTATCCACAACTTGCAGAGTATGGAGGAAAACATCTTTATAATGATAATCTTTTCGTTGATCAACTCCTGCCATTACATCAATTTCGGGAAAAATAATTTTCAGTACACCTGAATCGAAAAGAAGGTTTAATCCTACAGACGGTTCCGGAGAACCAAGAATTTTCAGAAATTCGTCGGTTATTCTTTCTTGAGATACAATTGATAATCTTTCCCTCATTGAATTCGCCGCGTTCATTATTGTCTCATCAACATTAAAATTTAGTTGAGAAGCAAAGCGGAAAGCACGCATTATCCTCAGGGGATCGTCATCAAAAGTCTTAAATGGATCAAGCGGGGTCTTAATTAATTGATTATTTATATCATTAATCCCATCATAAGTATCAATGATATCTCCAAAGTCCTTTTTGTTTAGTGAGATTGCAATTGTATTTATTGTAAAATCACGTCTTGCGATATCGTCTTCAAAAGTTCCATCTTCTACAATTGGTTTTCTTGTCTTTCGGTCGTATGATTCTTTTCGGGCTCCAACAAATTCAACATTCATATTATCGTATTCAAAATGCGCGGTACCAAAATTTTTGAAGAAGGATATATTATTTACATTTAGTTCACTGGCAACCATTTCCGCAAGTTCAACCCCACTTCCAATTACCAGTATATCAAGATCATTTCTTTCACGATTAAGAATTATATCTCTAACAAATCCACCAACAGCATAAACTTTTTTATCAGTTTTATTGGCAACCCTTGAAATAGTTTTGAGAACCGGAAGCTGAGTAATCTCATCTATAAATGATATTTTTTTATTTGATTTCATCAATAACTTAATTACTTAGTTTTTCAATTGATCTTAGCAAGGTTTTCATCTTTATTTATTTTAAACGATTCTAAAACATCTGATGCATTGACATACAGCCAGTTAGCTTTTTCAAAATTTTCTTTCATAGAAATATAAAATGGATTATTATCCTTAAACCTCAGGCTAAGAGCTGCGTATTTTCTACCATTAATATAATCACCATTTGAAAGCATGTATTGGGAAATTTTAAATGCCGCATAACTGCTTTCTAAATTATCAACAATAAATGTTTTATTAAATATACTTAGAGATGATTTGTAATTAGCACTCTGATGTTTTAACAGGTCAACTATTATTGGTACAGAATTGTAATGATATTGGTTGCGATTTAATTCAATCAATATCTTCAATCTTAAAGAATCTTTGCCATTCAAATATTTCTTAAGTTTATTAACCTCAAGTAAACTTAATCTTGAACTGCTCAAATAATTTAGCTGATGGTTTGGATTTTCAATTACTACTTTGTTAAACCAGTATGTTGAAGAATCGTCCTGTTGATTACTAGCATATAAATCTCCCAACCTAAAAATCAAATGAGAGTAATAGGGTGTGCGCTTAAATTTGTCAATATTATTTTCGATTATTTGAATAGCGCTTTGTGTTTTATTTTGTTTCAAATAGATTTCAGATAATCCAATAAGTGCCGAATAATTTAAAGCTTTGCTATTTATTTCTTTAAATAATTTTTCTGCCTTATCAAATTTATTATTACTCAAATAATTAAATGCCTCACTTAATCTGTCGGAGATATACCTTGGACAAACTTTTTGAATAATCGATAATCGACCAAAGTAGTAATCTGCCATTGCCTGATTGTTTAGTGTAGAATTTGATTCTAATTTATTTTCAAACTCTTTTTTATCTGATTTAATATCAGCATTAAACACTAATTTGTAATCACCTGTAGCATAAAAATTTTTTACTTTCCCTATCCCATATTTTTCAATCAAATATGTAAAGAACGCTCCACTGTATGTATAACTTAGGGATGAATTTGCTTTAAAGAAATTAAATCCGGTGAATAGAGAATTTATGTCAACCGCATGTTGATGATTAAAAGCAAGTGCCGTAAAATCAATCAAAGAAATTTCATCGGCGGTTCCTTCAATCGACTCAGCAAGTCCTTCGATAAGTGCCGGGTTAAATCCGGAAGCAAGTCTAAATATTCCTGTTCCAAACTCTGCAGAAAAAACATGAACAAGTTCGTGTTTTAAAGTGCCTTCCCATGAATCGGCACTTATATAAACTGCATATTGCCATGGTTTTGCAACATCAGCATTACCTGCCCCAAAAAGAATTTTCTTTTGTAAACGATCATTGTACAGATAAATCTGAATTTGTCTGGATGGTTTGACATTTAATGATTTTACCAATTCCCTGTAATAAAACTCAATATTTAGAGCAATGTATTCAGCTTCTGATTCGCTCATCTTTTCATAATGTAAACAGAATCTTTCCGTTTCGATATTTTGGTGCAATGCATTTTCTAATTTTGAAAATGTAGTAGATAATCCAAGTGTAGATGAATTTAGTTGAAAAACTGAAGTAACTATGAAAATTGAAATTATAAAAAAGTATTTCTTTTTTATTATAAATTGCCTGTAGCGCAAGATTAAATAGATAGTTGAGACTGAAAATAAAACTATTATCAGTTGGTGCAAAAATAATTTTAAGTCGGGACTTAACCCTTCATCATAAATATTACCGGGAAAGAATCCTATTAATGGTGAGTAAAAATAAACTTGGGGAAGATAGTAAATTTCAAGAACAGGAATAAAGGCTATCAGTAACACGAGAAATAAAAAAAGTGTTTTCTTAAAACGATTCAGAAAAATATCAATAATAAATGCAAGTAGAGTTCCGAATAATACTGACGTACAAACAATCAAAATGTAAAAAAACATCCCATCCCAAAAAGAGCAAAACATTGTTAATAAGGATTTAGTAATTATAACCACCAAAGGTATGATCACTAATAAAACAAGAGAGATTAATAAATCTGGTAAACTATATTCTGGATCAGATAAAATTTTTAAAGTAAGTAGACCGGAAACAATGACTAAAAGTAATCCGTTTATTGCAGCAAACTCGTATCCAAAAGTACCTGTAAGTGGTAATTTTATTAAAATGAGATTAACCATTAATATCGATAAGCCAAACCAATAAAAATTACTCTTTAAATTAATTGGTCTTTTAACTATCATAAAAAATTATAGATTTAAATAAAGTTTAAATAAACTTAGAGTTTGCTTCTATTAACTAAATGGCGGTTGTTCAATTTCGATATAAAAATATTATTTAGGATTTATCTTACTCTTAAAGATATTTCCATTGTTTGCTGTAACTATAAAATTTCCAGAGTTAAGTTTATAAATATCAGTTAACCCTACCGGTTTACCAATTAATTTTTTGTCCCAATTTTTTCCTGCATCGGTAGAAAAGAAAATTTCTCCTCTATTTGAAAGGATTATTCCTTCGCCATTGTTATCAAAGTTAATTTTATATAAACCGGATTCAGAATCAATCAAGACTTCATCCCAATCATCTCCGCCATTTTCAGTTCGTAGTAAACTACCATCTCCACCAACAATAAATCCTAAAAATTCATTAACAAATAAAACATCCTTTAGGTACGATTTATTATTTACTTGTTGTTGATGCCAGGATAAACCTTCATCAATTGTTTTGAGAATTGTTCCATTCCAACCTACAATTATTCCGTTTTTGGAATCAGCAAAACTTATACTAAAAAGATTTTCTTTTACATTACTCTGTATTCTGCGCCAGCTTTCTCCACCATCATCCGTCTTTAGAACAAGCCCATTGGTTCCAACGACAAATCCAGTAGCACTGTTAACAAAATATATTTTAAATAAAAATTCTAAGGTACTAGAATTAATTTTTTTAATTTCTTTTGCGCTGCTATTTAGGTAACCAATAAATCCTGATGAGCCGACTATCAATAACCTGTTATCGTTAGTAAAAATTGAGTAAAAATTATTATTGTATTTAATATTAATCTTCTGCCAACTTATTCCTCCATCTAATGATTGCATAACTAAACCGGAATCCCCAACGATATAGCCTTTATAATCATCCGTAAACGATATTGCATTAAGATTACCATTAGTTTCCTGTTTTAATAACTCCCAATCTGAAGAATTGAGATAGTTTGGATTTTTAGAATAGTCTTGTGTGTAATTTAATAATTGAGATTCCCCATCATCGTTTTCATTCAGAATGATAGATTTGACAATGTTAATTACAATTACTCCTAAACCAATAAAAATGATGAAAAGCAGAATGTTAGATATTCTTTGAAATCCTTTAGATTGTTTTTGATTATGATCTAATTGGGTTTCAGAATAATTGGAAGGCTCAGTTGATGTTTCGGTATAGTTTAAAGTACCAGCACTCTTTAATCCGATTAAAGCATCTCTAAATTCACCTGCGGTATTAAAATTATTGACAAGTGATTTATTCATTGCACCCAATATTATTTCATCGGCTATTGGCGGAATAGTTTTAAATCTGGATGATATTGTTTCCGGAGTTTTATTTATGTGTGAATCAATAAGCTCATATATAGTTTCAGCATTATAAGGATGCACGGCACATAGCATTTCATAGAATGTTATACCTAGAGCATAAAGATCGCTTTTAACCGTTATTGTATTTCCACTAAGCTGTTCAGGACTCATATACAGCAATGTACCGGGTCTTGCATTATGCTGCGTAATAGTTTTTAATTCATCAATTGATTTTGAAATTCCAAAATCCATTATTTTCGGATTACCATTTTGATCGAGAATTATATTGGAAGGTTTCAAATCCCTATGAATAAATCCCTGGTTATGTGCAGATTCAATTCCATTAAGAATTTGTTCCATTAATTCGACTGCATAACCAAATTCAATTTTCCCACTATTTTTAATTATACTTTCAAGAGTATCCCCCTCAACGTACTCCATCGCAATACCCAAAACATCCCTTTCCTGAACAAATCCATAAACCGAGACAATATTTGGGTGTGATAACTTAGCTTGATTTCTGGCTTCCTTTTTAAATCTCTCAATAAATGATGAGTTGTGAGTAGAATTAAGATTCAAAATCTTAAGTGCTGCATATCTTTCAAGTTGAGTATCAAAAACTTTATAAACAGAGCCCATACCTCCTTCACCAAGAAGTGATATCACTTTATAATTTTGTATCCTTCTGCCGATCATTTCATTTTTTCTATGATAATAAAAGAGTAATCATCAACAGCACCACGCAGTTTAACAAATTTTATTATTTGCTTTTTTATTTCTTCAAGATCTGGAATGTTCAAGATCACCTCTAGTTCTTTATTAGTTATAAGATTAGAGACGCCATCAGAACAAATGAAGAATTTATTTACATCAGAATCATTTATTTTTATTTTGCTAACATCAGCTTCGATATTAGGATTATCCCCCAGTGCTTTTATGATTACATTTTTTTGTGGGTGGTTTTCTGCCTGTTTATGACTTATATAACCTTCATCAAGCAGCTTTTGCACCATAGAATGGTCCTTTGTGATCTGATTTAACCTTTTGCATTTTAGATGATAAATGCGGGAATCGCCGATATGCCCCCAATACACAAAGTTATCTTTAAGAAATAAAATTTCAAATGTTGTTGCCATATTCTTTAAAGGTAAAGTATTTGAGGAATGACCAAGCACAAAATTATTGGATTCTTCTACTGTAAGCTTTATTCTTTCAAGATAGTTGTTGCCCTCGTATGAATTAAAAAAATAAAGTGCTGATTTAAGAGCAATTCTAGATGCTAATTCTCCACCACTATCTCCCCCAATACCATCACAAAGTATTGATAAAAGCCCATCATTAGTTTCTGTTACCTCAACGGCATCTTCATTTAATCTTTTTTCAACACCGGGGCTCGTAAATTTCAGATATTTATACCCCATTAGGGAACCTCATTATTAATTTTCTTTATTTATAAATAAATGCTTTACTTAAAAATAAGGAATTATCTTTTCATCTGCTTAAAAGACGAGTTTTAGCTTCATTAAGTGATAACTATCATTATGCTAATTTGTATAACAAAGGCTATAAGATTATATTTGCAAGCGATTTTTTATACATAAATCGTTCTATTATATCATTTTAGATGTCTCCTTTTAATTAATTTTATTGATTTTGGACCGCACCAAGATCATCATTTTGCGAGAATGGCGGAATTTGGCAGACGCGCTAGACTTAGGATCTAGTACCGAGAGGTGTCGGGGTTCGAGTCCCCGTTCTCGCACTTTCATTATCTTATTATTATTTATTATTTGAGGTTAGCGATTATATGGAATACAATGTTGTAGATTTAAGTTCATCCGAAAAAGAAGTTGAAATCAAACTTCAATATGATGAAGTAAAAAATGAAATTGATGAAGAAGTAAAAAAGCAAACGAAAAAAGTCCAGCTTCCCGGTTTTAGAAAAGGGAAAGCTCCACTTTCCATGCTAAAAAAAATGTACGGTGACTCTTTTGAGTACGAAGCATCTGAAAAAATTGCAAATTCATTTTTTTGGAAAATGGCAGAAGAAAATCAGTTCAAACCGATTGGACAGCCTACTATGACTGATATTAAATTTGAGCCTGAGAAAGAGCTATCTTTTAAAGTAAAATATGAAGTTATTCCGGTACTTGACCTAAAGGATTATAAAGATCTTTCGTTTGAAATTCCCGATCTTATTGCGGGCGAGGATGAAATAACTAAAGAAATTGATTACATTTTAAAATCAAACAAGACTTTGGAAGATGCAGAAGTAATACTGGATAATAATTTTACTATTGATGCAGAAATTATACTTGTCAAAAAAAATGGTGAGGAATTAATAGATTCAAAACCTGAAAAGATGCAACTTGATTTAACTGCAGAAGGTATTGCAAAAGAAATTGTTGAGAATGCTAGAAATAAAAAGGTTGGAGAATCATTTAATTTTTCATTTAATGATGAACACAAACATAAATTAGAAGATGGGACTGAAGAAACTCATAAAGAAGAATTTACATATAAGGTTAATGTTCTTGGTATTAAAAAAGTAATCCTGCCGGAGTTAAGTGAGGAATTAATAAAAAAAGTTACGAGAGATAAAGTTTCAACGGAAAGTGAATTGAGAGAAGAAATAAAAAAAGACATTCAAAATTATTACGACCAACAAATTGAAGAAATGATAAGAGTAAAATTGGTTAGCGAAATAATTAAGAAGAATGATTTTACCCCACCAAAATCTCTTGTAAATAATATTCTTGAAGAATATGTAAAGAGTGAAGAAGAAAAAGCTAAAAAATCCAAATACCCGTTTAACAAAGATGAAACCCGAAAGAGATTATTAAAATCTGCTGAATCCGAAGTAAAGTGGTATTTAATAGGAAATGAAATTAAGAAGAATGAAAATATCACTATGACGGAAGAGGACCTGACTGTACTGGCTGAAAAAGAGGCACTAAAGACTGGTCTTCCAATTGAAAAAATTATCAACTATTATAAAACTTCTAATCAGTCAGAAAGAGTAGTTGAACAAAAGTTGTTTGAATTCTTGAAATCAAATAATAAGATTAATAAAGTACATCCCGATAAATTAAAACCTAAACAAGAGGCAGTAAATGAGTAAGAATATAGAAATTTTTAATCAACTCGTTCCTTATGTTATTGAACAGACTGGACGAGGCGAGAGAGGAATGGATATCTTTTCCCGCCTGCTTAGAGAAAGAATAATTTTTCTTGGCACTGCGGTCGATGATCACGTTGCAAGTTTAACAATAGCACAACTTATTTTTCTTGAAGCAGAAGATTCTGAAAAAGATATTAACATGTACATCAATTCACCGGGCGGAAGTGTAACTGCAGGTTTAGCAATTTATGATACAATGAAATTTATAAAACCTGATGTTGCTACAATTTGTGTAGGAATGGCCGCAAGCATGGGAGCAGTTTTATTAGCAGGTGGGGCAGATGGTAAACGCTCATCTCTTCCAAATTCAAAAATTATGATTCATCAGCCATGGACACAAGGTATCGGAGGACAAGTTACAGACGTTGAAATCCATGCAAAAGAGCTGATTAAAACTCGAGATAATTTGTATAAATTATTGTCTAATCACACAAAGAAATCAATTGAGCAAATTGCAAAAGATTGTGACCGTGATTATTTTCTAACAGCAGAAGAAGCTAAAGAATATAAGCTTATCGATAATATAATAGAAAAAAGAATTCCTATTAAATAAATTAAAAAAGCTGATTTAATCAGCTTTTTTTTGTAATATTATTTAAAATTATATCTATAATTTATATAAAATGAAAATGCATTACCTTAGATTATTTTTTATCCTTGTATTGTCTTTCTTAATCAACCCTATTTCGATATCACAGGAGTATCGAAATAATCTTCTTGATGATTATTTAAACCAATATTTGCAAATAAAAAATGTTCCATCAATATCGGCCGGACTATTAGGGAACGGCGAAATAAAATGGCTTAAGGCCATTGGCATGGCTGATATTGAAAATAATGTTCCAATAACAAAATCATCATTATATAGAGTTGCATCCATCAGCAAATCCATTACAGCTGTAGCGGTTCTACAACTTTGGGAACGCGGACTTATCAGTCTCGATACAGATGTCAGATATTATCTCCCTTCATTCCCTGAAAAAAAATATAAATTCTCTATCAGACAGTTACTCAATCATACATCTGGAATAAGAAATTATAGAGATGGAGAATTTGACAGCAAAAAATTCTATTCATCCAATGAAGAAGCGCTTAAAGTATTTGCTTACGATTCTTTGGATTTTGAACCTGGGACCAAATACGAGTATACCTCTTTAGATTATACAATATTAGCAGCTATCATAGAAAAAGTATCTAAAACAAGTTTTGATAATTATCTTAAAAACAATGTTTTTTTACCTGCCGGAATGAAATCAACAACGATTGATAATCAACGTGAAATTATTCTAAACAGGGTAAGAGGTTACGAAAAAAATGCTGAACGAAAATTTGTAAATGCCCCATTAGCAGATTTAAGTATTAAAGTTGCCGGTGGTGGTTTGCTTTCGACAGTAGAAGATTTATTGCTCTTCTCAAAGGCTTTATTAGAAAATAAATTACTTAAACAATCCACATTAGAAATGATGACGAGGAGATCAAAATTAAAAAGCGGTAAGGAATTTGATTACGGTTTAGGATTTTCACTTGAGTTTGAAAATGATTCTCTGAAATATTTTTCACACGTAGGTGCAGGCACGGGTTTTAGTTCTATGTTGATCATTGATCCAAAGTTGAAGATTGCATGTGTTGACCTTATTAATATTAGAGATAGAAATCTTGGTCTTCCCGCAAAGGATATATTAAATTTCATTTTAACCGGATCAATTATAAAACCAACTAGTACATTATCCAATGAATTGATGAAGACTTACATTACTTTTGGAATAGATAGTACAATTAATAGATTATTGACCATTTACACAAGCGAGCAATTGTTATTTACCTTGAATGAATCCGAAGCTGTCCTTTTTTCAAATGATTTAACTGCTTTAAATAAAAATTCGGATGCAATCACTTACCTAAAGGAGTTAATTAAATTGTACCCAAAGTCTTTTCAAATACTGGTTACAATTGCAGACACTTATCTTAAAGATAAAAATGAAGGGCTTGCACTGCGTTTTTACAGAAATGCCGCCCAGCTAAACAAGAATAATACAAGAGTTAATAATATTATAAAAAAACTAAGCTCTAAATAATTTTTATTATTGTACTCTTGTTTAATTGGCCTAAATAAAAAATATAAAAAAGCCGGATATGCTTTACAAATCCGGCTTTAAAAAGAGAGTCAATTTTTTATTACTTATAGTTAGTATCATATGATACCAAAGAGAAGATTAAGTATTTTTAACTAATAATCTCTCGGAGGTATTTATATGAGCACTACCGTTAATTCGTTTGTTGATAGACTTAAATCAAAGTCTGTTAAAAACTCTATCATTAACAATATTGCAAGGGACTTTAATCTTACTCCCATTCTTGCCGAAGCTTACTTCAATCAGATAAAAAATTATTTTACCGAACACGTTCAGCTTAATCTTACCAGTGGGCAAGTTCATTACCTTGCTGTTGATGATCGTGAACCTGCTGGCAAACCTATTCAGCTCTGCCTTAAGAAGTCTGTTCATCTTACTTTGCATAATCCTGATGAAGATTTACCTATCTATAAGAAAGACGGTCTTGCTGCTCTTCGTCAACATCGCCTTATCCGCATCACTAAAGAAGCTATTGAACAAGGGGCTCTGCTTTCTTATGAAGATATTGCCTTCCTTCTTACTACTTCTGTCTGATCTTACCCCTTAAAAGCAGATATTAAGTTAAGCAACTTTTTCAATTAAATCTCTTCTGTTTTTTTCTTCAAATTCAACCGGTGATAAATATCCTAAAGATGAATGGAGTCTTCTTCTGTTGTAATTTATTTCGATATATTCAAAAATACTCCCTTTAGCCTCATCTCTGGTTTGATATTTTTCCCAGTAAGTTAACTCTGTTTTTAGTGTATGAAAAAATGATTCTGTTACCGCATTATCATAACAGTTTCCTGTTGAACTCATCGATTGAACTATTCCATAGTTTTTTAATAATTCTCTGAAAGAACCACTTGTATACTGACTGCCTCTGTCTGAGTGAAAGATTATTCCTCTTTCTGGATTTCTGTGAAGCACAGCCATCATTAAAGCTCTTATAACAAGCTCTGTTGATAAGCTGCTGTCTATTAACCAGCCAACTATTTTCCTTGAGTAAATGTCCATCACAACTGCAAGATAAATCCATCCTTCCTTTGTCCAAACATAAGTTATATCACCAGTCCAGATTTTATTCTCTGATGCAGCTGTAAAATTCTGATTAAGTAAGTTTTCACTTGGCTGTGCTTTTGAATTCTGAACTGTTGTAACCCTGAATCTTCTCTTTGTTTTAGCCTTGATATTATTGACTCGCATCAACCTGGCTACTCTCTTTTTATTTACCTTCAGCCCCTGTCTTCTAATTGCTGCAAGTATTCTCGGTAGCCCGTAAGTTCTTTTACTTTTTTTGTAATGAAAAACAATTATCTCAAGAAGCCGTCTGTTTTCAAATTCTCTGGCAGACAATTTCCGTTTTATCCATCGATGATAACCGGAACAACTTGCTGATAGTAACCGACACATTATACCAATCGGGTAATCTTTTCTATGCTCTTTTATAAACATATATTTTACTCCGATTCCTTTGCAAAGTATCCAATTGTTTTTTTTAAATGTCTCGTTCCATTGTTACCCTTGCTAATTCTTTTTTTACTCTTCTGAGTTCTTCTTCTTCTGGTTTCATTCTTCCTTTCCCTGGAAATGCATTCTGCCTGTCTGACATATAATCTTTTTTCCATTTGTGTAACAAACTCTCATTTATTCCCAGATCCTTTGATACATCTCTGAGACTCATCCCCGATTCAATTATCATCTTTACCGCTGATAATTTGAATCCTTTATCATAGCTCTTTCGATTTTCTGACATTTTTACTCCTATATTTTTGTTAAATATAGTTGCTTTTCTTATTGTCTACAATTTGGGGTACAGTTCACCATTATCTTTTATTGCATATCTGCCGATAATCATTTTTTATATTTCGTTTCTATAGAATGCAACATAAGGAATATTTAAAAACAAAAAGTGCTATATTCAATTAGTGAATTATGAAAAGTAGTGGTTAGAAATAAAATGAAAGCAAATGAATATTTAAGTGAGGAAGAATTTTAAAAAAAGCAATTGTTCTACTTACCCAAAAGTTTGGTCCAATAGAAACCAGCAGATTTCTATCAATAGTTAACACAAAACGAATGGACTCTGTTAAAAGACATCGTAATTGGCAAAGTAAACTTGATAAAGATAAATTGTTTAAGGAATTGTTTTAAAAACAAACCCAGACCCTTAGAGTCGAAGATCCCGATTTCGGGGAAACTGGGTTTGTAATTATGAGTTTACATTTCCAATCATGAGTCTATCTTTCCTAAAATCCAAACAGATTTCTCACTCATCCACCTTCCACTTACCATTATCTTTAATTGCGTGTCTTCCGATAATCATTTTTTGTATTTCGTTTGTTCCTTCAAATATTTTTAGTATTCGCGCATCACGGAAATATCTTTCTAAAGGCAGTTCACGACTAAATCCCATTCCGCCGTATATTTGCAAAGCTTTATCTGCAATCTCAGCCATAGATTCCAAGCAAAACAGCTTAACAATAGCGGCTTCGTTAGCAATATCTTTTTTTAGATCATAATTATTTGCAGTGCGGTAAACAATGCTTTCCATTGGATAAATCTTTGCAGAAATTTCTGCAAGCATAAACTGTACAGCCTGGAATTTTGAAATCGGTTCCCCAAACTGTTTGCGTTGTTTTGCATAAATTGTAGAAATTTCAAGCAACTCTTTAGAAGCTCCAAGACAACCTGCGCCAAGTCCTATTCTTCCGGCATCAAGAGTTTTCATTGCAATTAAAAATCCTTTACCGTCCTGCTCAAGTAAATTTTCTTTTGGAACTTCAACATTTTCAAAAGTTACTGTGTTTGTAACACTGCCTCTAATTCCAAGTTTCTTTTCTTTTGGTCCTATTATAATTCCGGGTGTATCAGCATCAACAACAAATCCACTTATTCCTTTATCGGTTCTTGCAAAAACGAAAAAAACATTTGCAAAACCAGCGTTTGTAATCCAAACTTTACTTCCGTTTAAAATCCATTTATCGTGTTTAAGTTCTGCTTTAGTCGATAAGTTAAAAGTATCTGAACCTGCGCCAGGTTCTGTTAAAGTAAAAGCCGCAATTTTTTCACCTGATGTTAGTGGGGGAAGATATTTTTTTTTATCTTTTCAGATCCTACAATATAAATTGCGTTTGTTCCAATTGATTGATATGCACCAATAAATGTTGCTGTTGAGTTGCAGGCTCTAGTCATCTCTTCCTGCAAGATGCAATAACCAAATTCGCCAAATCCGCCGCCGTATTCTTCAGGAAAAGAAAGACCTAAAAATCCCATCTCTCCAATCTTTTTAATTAAATCATTTGGAATTTCTTCATCTTCATCAATCTTTTGAGCAATCGGTCTTACCTCGCTATTAACAAACTCTTTTACTAAACCACGAAGCATTTTCTGTTCATCTGTAAAATTGAAATCCATTTATTCCTTTAAAGTTGATTTTTCTTATAAAATTTATTTGCTAAATGTGAGAATACGTTAAAAATCGAACAATTTTTAATGGATAATTATATTTATGCAAAATCTTTAAAAATATTGACTTTTCTATCTTTATTGCTCATATTTCAATCCAATGAACAAAGAATTTAGACTAAAAACTAAATCTGGGGATTTTCTGAACATTTCAGCATTCGGTCTAGAAAATATTAATCGTTCACCTTGCTTGATAATAGTGCACGGATTCAAAGGTTTCAAGGATTGGGGTTTCTTTACTTATACCGCAAAATACTTTGCTGATAAAGGTTTTTTCGTTACTACATTTAATTTTTCACATAATGGAATTGGCGAATCAAAACTTGAGTTTACTGAATTAAATAAATTTGCAGAAAATACAATTTCTCTTGAAGTATCGGAACTTGCTCTGGTTATTAATGCTTATAAAAAAGGATTTTTTGAAGCTAATGTTTTTGGCAAGATTTGTTTAATAGGTCATAGTCGTGGTGGAGGTGTTGCGCTTTTAAGCAGTTTTATTGAGAAGGTTGATTCATATATTGTTTGGTCTTCAGTTAAAACGTTTGATA
Organism: uncultured Ignavibacteriaceae bacterium; assembly: GCA_963714775.1. Classification (GTDB taxonomy): domain Bacteria; phylum Bacteroidota; class Ignavibacteria; order Ignavibacteriales; family Ignavibacteriaceae; genus IGN3. The sequence continues at coordinate 58,759 of CAVQQN010000055.1, read as the reverse complement.
GATATTCTGAAAGACAAAAAAATGAATGGAGAAAACAAGGATTTTTTGAAGTCCTAAATTCACGTACAAATCAAATGATGCGGATAAATATCGAGCAGCTTGAAGAAATTGAATCAAATAAAAATGGTTCATTAAGTATTGAAAAAGCTATAAAGGATTTAGGAAAACCCATGCTTATTGTTCACGGTGAGCAAGATTTAACTGTTCCAATTACTGAAGGTGAGCAGATTTTTAAATGGAGTAATAAAACAATATCAGAATTTGAAAAGATACCTGCGACAGGACACACATTCGATATTGTTCATCCGTTTGCTGGAAGTAATAAAAAATTTGATTTGGTTATCTCTAAAACACAAGATTTTCTGAATAAAGTGTTTATTCATAACGATTTGATTGCACGACCTTTAGGGCTGTTGTATAACTTTTTGAGGTCATTTCGAAGGAGTCTTCGACTGAGAAATCTTCAACAATTAAATAAACAGATTTCTCTCTTGATGAATCGGGATCGAAATGACGATTAAATTAGAGTTCGATAAAAAATAAACATACTCAAATATAGACTTATATGGAATTAAAGAATATCATTTTTATCATTGTTTTTTTAGCCGTATTTGGATTTTTTGCATTTAGTCTAAATAATCTGATAAAATATCTTAAAGTTGCTAAAAAGAAGGATGATAGATTTGATAATATTCCCACCAGATTAAAACGTGTTTGGAAAATTGCTTTTGCACAATCAAAGCTTTTAAGAGATCCGGTTGCAGGTGTTCTGCATCTTTTAATTTTTTGGGGATTTGTTCTTTTTATTTTTGCAGTATTGGAAACAATTATTCAGGGATTTTATTCAGAATTGTCACTTTCTTTTCTTGGTCCATTTTATTCACTAATAACTTTTGTTCAAGATTTATTCGGACTTTTGGTGATTATATCAGTGATACTTTCTTTATACAGAAGATTTATCATAAAAGTACCTAGATTAGATGTGGATAAGCATGGTAAGTTTGACGCAGCTTTTATCCTTTTGCTGATCATGTTTATTGTAGTTGCTATGTATGGACAAAATGCTGCTGGATTTGTCAATAATAATTTTGCACCTCACGATTTTGAAGTCAGACCTGTTTCGGCTTTCATAGGTGGATTATTGTTTAATGCACCTTCATCATTAACGGTTTTTCTTTATGAGTTTTTCTGGTGGATGCATATTTTATTGATTTTTGGATTCTTAAATTATTTACCATATTCAAAACATCTTCATGTACTAAGTGCTATTCCAAATGTATTCTTTGCCAATTTGGATCCAATTCGAAATACATTGAAGCCATTAAATCTTGATGATGAAAGTGCTGAATCATTCGGTGTTGTTGATATTGACCAACTATCATGGAAACAAATTCTTGATGGATATTCCTGCACAGAATGTGGAAGATGTGCTTCGGTTTGTCCGGCAAATACTGTTGGCAAATCGCTTTCTCCAAGAGAAATTATTGTTGATATCAGGAAAAGAACTTTAGATAAAGCTCCCTTACTTGTAGAAGGAAAAACCGAAGGTGAATTATTTGAAAAAACCTTAGTTCACAATTATATCACTGATACGCAGCTATGGGAATGCACAACTTGTATGGCTTGTGTTCAGGAATGTCCTGTAATGATTGAACATGTTGATTCAATTGTTGATATGAGAAGAAATCTTGTTTTAACTGAATCAGAATTTCCATCCGAACTTAAATCCTGTTTTTAAAAGTCTGGAAACTAACTTTACTCCCTGGGCATTTAATCCTGCCGATAGAGCAGAATGGGCAGATGGAATGAATATAAAAACAATGGCAGAAGATAAAGATGGAGAAGTTCTTATTCTGGGTTGGTTGTGCAGGTTCGTTTGATGACAGATATAAAAAAGTTTCTAAAGCATTTGCAACGATAATGCAAAAAGCGGGTGTTAATTTCAGAATACTTGGCACTGAAGAAAAATGTAACGGTGATACAGCAAGAAGACTTGGTAATGAATATCTTGCCCAAATGATGATGCAGGAAAATGTTGAAACATTAAATAATTATGGAGTTAAGAAAATAGTAACTGCTTGTCCACATTGTTTTCATTCATTAAAAAATGAGTATCCACAATTTGGCGGTAACTTTGAAGTTAAACATCATACACAGTTTATTGAAGAATTATTAGCTGGTGGAAAAATTCAGTTGAAAAAGGAAAGTGAAAAACATAAAGTTACATATCACGATTCCTGTTATCTTGGAAGATATAATGAAGTTTATGATTCACCAAGAAAATCATTAAACGAAGTTGCTGGTTTAGATTTAGTTGAAATGGAACGAAACAAAAGCAAAGGATTTTGCTGTGGTGCTGGTGGTGGAAGAATGTTTTTAGAAGATGAAGAAGGCGGTAGAATAAACGAAGAACGAGCTAAAGAAGCTTTAAGCACAAATGCAGATACAATTGCATCAGCTTGTCCGTTCTGTATGACGATGATGACAGACGGTGTTAAACATTTTGAAAAAACAGAAGAAGTAGCTGTAAAAGATATTGCAGAAATAGTACTGGAAAACATTAATTAATTCATTCACACATTCATAGGAGGTTCTCATGGAAAAATTCAATCAACTCGTACAATTCGTTCAAAGTTTGGAAGGTGATTTCCAAAAATTTTATGTGAAAGAACAAGCTGCTGCAGGTACACGCGTACGCAAAGGCTTGAGCGATCTCAGAAAATTATGTCAGGAAATCAGAAATGACGTTCAAGACGTTAAAGCTGCAAGAAAAGCTCCAAAAGCATAAGAGCATTCTTTAGCAAAAATTAAGAAGGCTGGGTTAAGAAATAGCCCAGCCTTATTTTGTATTATAGAAACTTCGAGATAATTAATTCTGTCACTTGACCGAAGGGAGAAGTCTGATTATTCGTAAAGATTTCTCAGTCGCTTCATTCCTTCGAAATGATTTTTAATTGTTATACTGAATATCATTAAATGAAAATTGCAATAATTACAATATCGATTTTATCATTCTTTATTTTCAATTCTCCATCAACTCTTAGAATTGAGGAAAGTAATAGAATTATCCTTTCAGATAGTTCTGTTACAATCAGCATTTCTGTTGTTGGTGATTTGATGTGTCATTCACCTCAATTTGAATATGCAAAAGTTAGATAAAGATAGTTTTGATTTTAGTCCTGTTTATAGAAATGTTAAAAAATATTTAGAGTCATCAGACTTTACTTTTGGAAATTTAGAAACTGTAACTGCTGGAAAAGAAAGCGGCGGTTATACCGGTTATCCGTTTTTTAATACTCCAGATGATTATATAACTGCATTAAAAGATGTTGGATTTGATTTACTTGTAACAGCAAATAATCATTCTTTAGATAGAAGCGAAAAGGGAATTATCAGAACAATTGATGAATATCAATTCCAGAAATATTAAATATGTAGGAACATATACATCACAACGAGACAGAGATTCAATCCGTATTTTTGATGTGAAGGGAATTAAGATTGCTGTACTTGCTTATTCTTATGGCACAAATGGAAATCCAATTCCAAAAGGTAAAAATTATCTAATCAATTTGATTGATTATGAATTAATTGGAAAAGATATTCAATCTGCAAAAGTAAATGGAGCAGAATTAGTTTTAGTTCATTTTCATTTTGGTGAAGAATACAAACGTGAGCCAGTTCAGTTTCAAAAAGATGTTGTAAACAAAACGATTGAACTTGGTGCAGATATAATTATTGGCGGACATCCACATGTGTTACAGCCTGTTAATTTTTATAAAACAAATAATGCAAAACTTGATTCGGGTTTTGTTGCATACTCAATGGGAAATTTTTTTTCAAACCAGCGAAATAGATATAAAGATGCTGGAATGATTCTGACAATAAATATCAAAAAAGATTTTGTAAATAATAAATTTGAAATATCTGAAGTTAAATATCTTACCAACCTGGGTGTTTAAAGGTAACACGACAAATGGTAAAGAATATGTAATAATACCATCAACAAATATTACAGATACAACAATAAGTTTAACAAAATCAGAATATGAAAAAATGAATCAAGCATTTAACGATACACGATATATAATTAATAAGTACACAAACAATTCTAAACTTAGAGAGCAAAGAGATTAAATTTGAAAAATAGATCGGCACTGGTATTAATATTTTTAACAGTATTTATTGATTTACTTGGCTTTGGAATACTTATCCCGATTCTTCCATCGTTTTCAGTAAAAGAACTTCACATTGATGAAGCTGCAATTGGAATTGCAATTGCTATTTATTCTTTTGTTCAATTTTTATTCAATCCAATTCTTGGAAAAATTTCTGATAAGTATGGAAGAAAACCAGTAATTGTAGTTTGTCTTTTTCTTAAACGCAATTGGTTATATTGTTTTTTCATTTACTCATTCATACATATTGCTACTTACATCAAGAGTTATTGCCGGAATTGGCGGAAGCAGTATTGGTGTTGCACAAGCATATATTGCAGATGTAACAACTCGCGAAAATCGAAGCAAAGGAATGGGACTAATTGGTGCTGCATTTGGTCTTGGATTTGTATTCGGTCCACTTATCGGAGGTTTATTATCTGAGTTTGGTTATGCTGTTACAGGTTATGTTGCTGCAGGATTTTCTTTAATCGCATTTACACTTACAATATTTTTTCTACCTGAATCATTAAAGCAAAAACAAGAATCATGAAGTTACTTCAACTCATCCTCAAAGAAGAAAAATACTTGATTTTGCCGCGATGAAAAAGATTTTGCAGAAACCAGATTTAGCAGTTCTAATTCTTCTCTTTTTTATTCTTACATTTTCATTCGCAAATATTTACGGAACATTTGCTTTGCTTGGATTAAAAGTTTATGGATTTACAGATATGCAAAATGGTTATATGTATGGTATTGTTGGTTTAACTTCTGCAATTGTACAAGGCGGATTGATTGGACAGGATAAATAAAATGATGTCTAAAAAAATGATTTTGATTATCGGCTCACTTGTAATAATGGCTGCACTTGCAATGATTCCTTATGCAGGTACATTTTTAGGATTAGCGATTGTGTCAGTTGTTTTATCCTATGGAACAGGAACTTTTCAACCTACAGTTTTAAGTTTAATTTCGGAAGTTACATCAGAAACTGAACAGGGAATTACTTTAGGAATTAATCAATCTCTTTCTTCATTCGCAAGAGTTTTGGGTCCGTTGTGGGGTGGATTTGCATTTGAATATTTAGGATATCCGTTTCCGTTTTTAACAGGAGCTGCTTTTACGTTCATCATATTTTTATTAACCGTTTTATATTTACCAAAAAAGATTAAGTTAGATTAAAAAGTTATTAAAGACACAATGTTCAAAGTAGGAAAAGTTGAAATAGACAAAGCGATATTACTCGCACCAATGGAGGATGTTACAGATATATCATTTCGTTTGGTTTGCCGAGAACTTGGCGCTGATGTTGTATATACAGAATTTGTAAACTCCGAAGGATTAGTTCGTTCAAATGCAAAGACACATAATAAATTAAAGATCATCGAAGAAGAACGACCTGTTGGAATTCAGATTTACGGCAATAGTATTGAATCCATGGTTGGTGCTGCAAAAATTGCTGAAGCAGAAAATCCTGATATGATTGATATTAATGCTGGCTGCTGGGTTAAAAATGTAGTTGGCTGCGGCGCAGGTTCTGCCTTGTTAAAAGATATTCCATATTTAGTTAAACTTGTTAAAGGTGTTGTTGATTCAGTTTCTCTTCCAGTAACTGTTAAAACAAGAATTGGATGGGATAATAATTCAATTCAAATCGTCGAAGTTGCAAAACGACTTGAAGACATCGGAATAAGCGCATTAACTGTGCATTGCAGGACTCGTGTTATGGGACATAAAGGTGATGCTGATTGGAGCTGGATTCCAAAAATTAAAGAAGCTGTTTCAATCCCAATAGTGTTAAACGGAAATGTTCTTGATGCAAGCGATGTTAAACAGGCATTTAATGAGACGAATGCTGATGGAGTGATGATTGCACGCGGTGCAATTGGTAATCCCTGGATTTTTCTTGAAGCTAAAGAGATAATGAAAAAAGGTTGTATCTTAACAAAGATTGATGATGAAATGAAAATCAATACTTGTCTCCGTCATTTGGATTTAGCAATTGGTATAAAGGGTGAACGAAGAGCTGTAATTGAGCACAGAAAATTTTATTCCGGTTATCTTAAAGGAATGCATCATGCATCAAAAATTAGAAATGAATTGATGCAGTTTCTGGATTACATTCCTGTTAAAGATACTTTATTAAGATATTTGGATGAGCTAAAAAAAACAGAATTATCTTTTTGATAGATTAAAATAATTGTCATACGGTATTGAATTTATTCTCTTCATATAAACTCGCAAGATTTATCTCAACACTATTTGTTCCACCATCATTCACAATAATTATTTTTTCAATATTTGCATTCCAGTTGGAATCTGAATCAAGTAAACAGGCTGCAACAATTTTAATTGCACTTGTATTCGGATTCATTGCCCCGATTACTCTTTTTTTAATTCTCAGAAAAAAAGGAAAACTTGCTGATCAAGATGCATCAATAAAGGAGGAAAGAACATTTCCATTTCTTGGTGCTATTATTTTTTACCTTATTGGTTTATTGTTGATTATAAAATTTGGTCTGAATATTATTTCAATAACCTTTTGGTTTTGTTATATTTCTAATACCTTAATAACAATTATTATAAATAAATTCTGGAAGATCAGTGCACATGCAATGGGTGTTGCTGGTCCATTTGCGGCAGTAACTTTTGCTTTTGGATGGATTGGATTAGTTTTATTACCGATTGTGATTTTAGTAGGATGGTCAAGAATAAAATTAAAATGCCATACTTTGTCGCAAGTTTTAGCGGGAATTTTATTCGCTTTTGTCTCCGTATATTTACAAATGAGTTTGATAGTTAAATATTTAGCTAATTGATATTTATTCCACGACCTAAAGAGGCTGTGTGAAAACTCTTTAAAAGTCATTTCGAAGTCCGCCGCGGCGGATTCAACTGAGAAATCTGTACGAATAATCAGACTTCTCCCGCTGGTCGAAGTGACAAACTCAATTTTCACACAGTCTCTATAGATTGTGGTCATAGAACAAGAAATTTATTCTAAAGTAATAAAATGATTAAATCAGAAATACAAAATAGTACTGCAATCATCACTCTTAATCGACCAGAAAAGAGAAATGCACTTCATCCATTTATGGTTGAACAGATAAAAACCAAGTTAGCTGAATTTGAGAAAAATGATTCAATAAAATCTTTGATCTTAACAGGTGAAGGAAATACATTTTGTGCTGGTGCTGATCTTGAGTATCTAAAAATGTTATCAGACTTTTCAACCTTAGAAAACTACAATGATTCAAAATCATTGTCTGAATTATTTTTGATGATTTATGAATTTCCTAAACCAACTATCGCTGCTGTAAATGGGCATGCAATTGCAGGTGGATGTGGTATTGCTTCTGTCTGCGATTTTATTATCGCGCATCCTGAAAAAAGTAAATTTGGTTATCCCGAAGTAAAAATTGGTTTTATTCCTGCAATAGTTTCAATCTTCTTAATAAAAAAAATAGGTGAAGGTCTGGCAAAACAATTGTTATTAGAAGGTGTAACCATTTCAGGCAAGCGAGCATATGAAATTGGATTTGCTAATTATCTTAATGAAAATGTATTAGATGAATCAATAATTCTTGCTGATAGACTAAATAAAAACTCCATTGAGAGTTTAAAAATGACTAAACAAATGATTAAAGATGTTTCAGATCTTTCTGTAAAAGAAGCAGTTAATCATTGTATAAGTTTAAATATCATAAGCCGATCAACAAATGATTTTAAAAATGGAATTAAATCTTTTCTTAATAAGGATAAATAAATGGATCTAAAACTTCATATAAGAAACGTAAAAGATTTTCCTAAGAAGGGAATAATGTTCAGAGATATTACAACTCTTCTAAAAAATCCTGAAGCATTTAATTATACTCTTGAACAACTTGTTGGTTTTACAAAAGGATTAAACATTAATAAAGTTGTTGGGATAGAATCACGCGGATTTATATTTGGAGCAATTCTTGCACATAAATTAAATTGCGGATTTATACCAGTTAGAAAACCTGGTAAACTTCCTGCAGAAAAAGTATCCGTTTCATATTCACTCGAATACGGTGAGGACAAACTTGAAATGCATAAAGACGCTATTCAACCTGGAGATAAAGTGTTAGTGCATGATGATTTGCTTGCTACCGGAGGTACAATGAGTGCAGTTTGTCAATTGATTGAAAAACTTGGCGGGGAAGTAATACAAATATCGTTTATTGTCGAATTATCATTTTTGAATGGAAGAGATAAATTAAAAACTTATGATGTTCGTTCTTTATTAAAATATGAAGATGAGAATTGAGTCCAGAAAAAAAGAAGAAATTATATCGATTTGATTTTCCAATCCTTAGGAGCAATAACAACAACAAATTCACCTTTAACTATTTTCTCAGGAAAAGATTCAACTAAATCGTTTGGATAACCTCGCCATGTTTCTTCAAACTTTTTTGTAATTTCTCTGCAAACAACTACAAATCTATCAGGTAAATGTTCATTTAATTCTTTCAACAACTTTTCAATCCTGTACATCGATTCGTAAATGACAATGGTTCGATATTCATTGGCTAATTCTTTAAGCTTTGTTTGTCTTCCTTTTTTCTGTGGAAGAAATCCCTCAAACACAAAAGCATCAGTTGGTAATCCACTCATACTTAATGCTGCAACTAACGCAGATGCACCGGGAATTGGTATAATATCTATTCCATTTTCAATGCAAGATGAAACAAGTCGTACACCTGGATCTGAAATTAATGGCGTTCCAGCATCAGAAATTAATGCAGCAGTTTGGTTTGATAGAATTCGATTTACAATATGTTCAATTTTGCTTTTTTCATTAAAGGCATTTAAAGAAACCAATTCCTTTTTAATTTCTAAATGATTAAGAAGATTACCGGAAACACGTGTATCCTCACACAGCACAAAATCTACTTCTTTAAGAGTTTCAATTGCACGCAACGTAATATCTTTAAAATTTCCTATTGGAGTGCTTACAATGTAAAGTTTCATACTTAAAAATAGTTTAAAACAGTTACGGCTCCAACATAGGAGCCGTACCGTGCAAGTAGTTAATATATATTTTAGTTATTGGACGACCATTAAACTTAAAACATTTCTGATAATTGTCAAGCCCTTATCGATTTCAGTTTTCAGTTATATTCAATGCAGGTCTAAAACGAATGGATTTTTTCACCGCAACCTAAAATCATAAGTTTTTCTTTGTAACAATTATCTTTAAAACTGATTTCTTAGTTCAGCAGTTGGTAAATCAAATGAACACATTAAACCTAATCCACGAGCATTGCTGATTAGAGATGGATATTCCTTCTTGAATTTTTGTGAGTTGAAATTTAAGATGTTCACCAACTTTATTTGCATTCTCAACAAGATTTTCATTCTTAATAACATCAAGAATAAATTTAGAGCTAACCATATCAGTTAAATCAGCTCCCCATGTAGAATTGATACGGCTTGAAACTTTAAAAACATTATCATTAATATCATCAATTCTGTCTGAAACCATAATTCCACAAACCTGCGCTTTTTTACCAAAAGCAATAATATCAGGTTTAACATAATAATCTGATGCCCAGAATTTTCCTGTTAATCCAAATCCTGTTTGTACTTCATCAAACATAAGTAGGATTTCGTTTTCATCAGCTATTTCACGAAGTTTATTAAAAATTCTTTACGGAAAAAATTATCTCCGCCTTCAGCCTGTATTGGTTCAATTATAATTAACTGCAATGTCATCCGGATTATTTTTGATAGCTAAGTTTATTTCTGCAGATGCTTTTTCTTCAAGTTTAATAACTTCATCAAGATGATTTTCTAATGGAAATTTAATTTTAGGATTTGTAATTCTTGGCCAATCAAACTTTGGAAAGTACTTTAACTTTAGTTGGATCAGTATTTGTTAGAGACATTGTATATCCGCTTCTTCCATGAAAAGCTTCTTTAAAGTGAATTACTTTATGTCCTTTTTCTTCTTTGTAACCTTTAAGAAAATTTTTCCTAACTTTCCAATCAAATGCAACCTTAAGACCATTTTCAACAGCCAGTGCACCACCAGAAATAAAGAATAGATGTTTCATATAATCCGGTTTTGCAACTTTTGCAAATGTATCAACAAACTCAGCCATATATGTTGTGTAGATATCTGAGTTGGATGGTTTATTTACAGCAATTTTTCCCAGCGTTTGCATAACTTTTTCTGAGTGCAGATAAGGGTGATTTAATCCAATTGGAGATGAAGCAAAGAAAGTGAAAAAGTCGTGGTACTCATCACCTGTAATTTCATCAACAATAGTAACGCCATTGCTTTTTTCAAGGTCTAAAATTATTTCAAATCCATCTGCAAGCATGTACTTAGAAAGAATTGAAATTACCTCATCTGCCGAAATTATTGGTTTGTATTCTGTAATATTTATTTTGTCATCTTTGATTAATGGATTCATCTTTTACACCTAATGAAATAATAAGTGAATAATTGTGTTTAGTTAAAAAAGGATAAGAGAAAAGTGGATGAAATTAGAATACGTTTTCGAAGCTCGAAATAAAATAACTGCGATGGTACACGCCGATAATTGTATGTTTTGTGGATAATATCATAATTATAAAATAATATTTAGATAATTATTTGATAGTGTAAATATAATACTTTTATAGTATTCTATTCACTAATAATTTATAAAATTTGCTTTTTAAATATATATATGTTACACTTACAGTAACAATTAAAATATTTATGTCTGCATCAACCAAATTGTCATCTTCAGTTAAAGCTTTATGTTTTCTTGCTATAGAAGAAAAACCAAAGAATAGTGCTGAAATTGCTAATGAAGTAGGAATAAATGCTTCCAAATTGAGAAGACTTTTATCTTTGCTTGGAAAAGCAGGCATAGTTAAAAGTGATAGCGGAATGAATGGAGGATTTACACTTAACAAATTACCTGAAAAAATAACTCTACAGGAAGTTTATTGCGCAATTGAGGATAGAAAAGCTTTTTATCTTAATGTTAATCAAGAAAATTCCACTGAAAACAGTTCATCAGAAAAAATAAACATAATATTTTTAGATCTTTTTTCAGAAATCCAGGTGGATATAGAAAATAAAATGACAGGTATTACTTTGAAATCTATAATGAACAAAATTAAATAACAAAACATATTTAAGGAGTTACAAAATGCAATTCTTAAAAAATCTTGGGATCAAAGAAAAGAATTTTGGTTCTTCAACCGGGACTAAATGGAATGAGACAACGGACCAAGCCGAACTTAAGATATACTCACCAGCTACAGGTGAATATATAGCTTCTGTTTATCAGGCTTCTGAAACGGACCTAGAAACGATTTTAAAGACCTCTGAAGAAGCTTTTAAATATTGGAGGACTGTCCCTGCTCCAAAGCGCGGTGAAATTGTAAGACAAATAGGTAATAAACTGCGTGAACATAAAAAAGATTTAGGTTCATTGGTTTCTTTTGAAATGGGAAAATCAGTTACAAGAAGGTATGGGCGAAGTTCAGGAGATGATTGATATTTGTGATTTTGCAGTTGGACAATCACGACAACTTTATGGATTTACCATGCAATCAGAAAGACCAAACGCACAGAATGTATGATCAATATCATCCACTAGGAATTGTTGGAACAATTTCTGCTTTCAATTTTCCTGTTGCTGTTTGGGCCTGGAATGCAATGTTAGCTGCGGTTTGTGGTGATGTTAATATTTGGAAACCATCTTCAAAAGTACCATTATCTGCAATTGCTTGTCAAAATATTATCAAAGACAGTTCTTGAAGAAAATAATTTACCCGAAGGAATATTTACTTTGGTTATTGGAAAGGTTCGACGATTGGGTGAAAAAATATTAAATGACTAGCAGAATTCCACTGGTTTCTGTTACAGGATCAACAAGATGTTGGAAGACATGCTGCTGAAGTATGTTGCAAAAAGATTTGGTAAAACAATTCTTGAATTAGGCGGAAACAATGCAATAATTATGACTCCGGATGCTGATCTTAAAATGGCAATTCCTGCAGTTGTTTTTGGAGCAGTAGGAACAGCCGGACAAAGATGTACATCAACAAGAAGACTTAATTGTTCACGAATCAATGTATAATAAAGTAAAAGAATCATTGGTTAAAGCTTATAGCGCGATTAAAAATTGGAAATCCACTTGATGAAAAGAATCATGTTGGTCCGCTTATCGATAAAAATGCTGTTAAAAGATTTTACAAATGCTTTAAAATTAGTTGAACAAGAAGGTGGAAAAATAATCTATGGTGGAGACAGTTTTAGAAGGTGAGGAATATAAATCAGGTTCTTATGTAGTTCCGGCTATTGTTGAAGCTGAAAATCATTTTAAGATTGTTCAGGAAGAAACATTTGCACCAATTTTATATCTTATTAAATACACAGGTGATGTAAAGAAGCAATTGCTCTGCAGAATGGTGTTGTTCAGGGACTTATCATCATCAATATTTACAAATAATATGAGAGAAGCAGAAATGTTTTTATCTGCTGAAGGTTCTGATTGTGGTATTGCTAATGTTAATATTGGAACTTCAGGTGCAGAAATTGGTGGTGCTTTTGGTGGAGAAAAAGAAACCGGTGGCGGAAGAGAATCTGGTTCTGATTCCTGGAAAACTTATATGCGCAGACAAACCAATACAATTAATTATGGAACAGCACTTCCATTAGCTCAAGGTATTAAATTCGAAATATAATCCTTAGAATAGAGTGTGTAAAAAAAGGGAAGTGAGATTGTAAAATTTTACTTTCCTTATTTTTTTTGTAGCGATTTTTACTTAGAAATATTTACCTGCATTATTTTCCTCTTTTAATCATTGTGATTTAAGCAAAAAACAAACGAAAACAGACGCATCATATACTATGGCAAAACATAGTGTGGTTAATAGTGACTATGCAGTTAATGGCTCGACATTTGTATTATATGAAGAAAACATTATTGAAATGAATATAGATATATCAAAAATAACTTCTTGCGGTTCTGATTGGGAAACGAATCAGTACACTTTTCTGCAAACACTTAAAAGTTGGCAGAATGAAATCAGGAAGAATAAACTATTTCCGGTAATTGATTACTCCTGGCAGTTGCAAAATAGGTTTCAGACCATTTTATCCGAAAATATTGAATCAAAATTTTGGTTGGAAAAAGAAGTCCAAGGTGCTTTTATTGATGATAAATTAGTTTTACTTGAGAAAGCTCATCAAATAAGTTTTCAACTGGATAAGTTAATTGATTTTGTAAAGTGGGGATTGGATGAAAACATAGAAATATTGGATGAAGCAGAAATAATAAAACAATTTGTTTATGAGAATATACAGGTCATTCCTAGCTGCAATACGGATAAGTACAGGGGGAAAGGTTATATTTTAATTCCTGATAATAAACTAAAAATTTATAAAATATATTTATATGAGCTATCAATAAATTGGTCTGTAGATGAACCTGTTGAATATTTAGAATTAGAATTATTAAGATCAATCCCTTTTGCTTTTGTAAGTGGTACACCTTTTAAGCTAATGGATGATTTTATAAAGCATTCTCAATCATTATATGACCCTATGGTTTATATTTGTGAAACCGAACTTGATTTCCCTTTCAACGAAACAATATTGCCAATGGTAAAAGCTAAGCTGCTGGATTCAGTTAATGGATTGCAGCCATATATTTAACCAATAGTTAGTAGAATAAAATCTGATAACACTTTTGCTGTTTCATCAAGTAAATAATCTTTATTGTCAGTCTTTGTAACCGGTATTTCATCTTCTAATAATTCAGTTCCGGTTTCTTCCTGAATATTTCCTTCTCTTTCAAACTTTCTTTGTTCTTCTTTTTCCTTCTCAAGTTTTCTAACATCTTCTTTAAGAGAGATAAAAGTTTTTTTCTTGTTTTCGTTATAAGTTGCAATATCTTCAATTAAATATTTAAAATCCTTATTGCTTTCAATTCGCTTTAAATGTTTTTCCATAAGCTGAGGAATAAACTTCTTAATATCAGAAAATTTATTAAACTTAGCAGATTTTATTTCATCCCAGGGAAGTGCATTTGGTTCCGAACTTTCTCCAAAATCCTTGTGATCAAGAATAGAAGGGAAAGATATATCCGGTACAACACCAAGATTTTGTGTGCTTCCCCCATTTATCCGATAGTACTTTGCAACAGTAAGTTTAACTTGCCCCAGATCAATATTTTTCTTTGATGATAACCTATTCAGATCAATTAAGTTTTGCACAGTCCCTTTTCCATAAGTTTGTTCACCAATTATCAATCCGCGGTCGTAATCTTGTATTGCGCCCGTAAATATTTCTGAAGCTGATGCACTAAATCGATTTACTAAAACAGCTAATGGACCAGTATAAATTATTCCCGGATCGGGGTCGTTAGCAATGTCAATATTGCCATCAGAATTTTTTACCTGAACGACAGGACCATCCTTAATAAATAATCCTGTTAGTTCAATAGCTTCCTGTAAAGAACCTCCGCCATCTTCACGTAGATCAATAATAATTCCATCTACATTTTCAGTTTTTAATGAATCAAGAATTTTTTTTACATCTTTAGTTGTGCTCTTTGAATTCCCATCACCATTTCTTTGTCCTTCAAAATCGTTGTAAAATTTTGGAACTTCAATAACACCAATCTTGAAAGGCTTTTCTTCATTCATTATTTCTAGAACGCTTCCTTTTGCTGCCTGATCTTCTAATTTAACTTTATCTCGCACAAGCGATATTTCAATCGGTTTAGAATTAAGATCGCTGCCGGATTTAATAATTTGTAATCTAACAAGGGTTCCTTTTGTACCGCGGATTAATTTTACAGCATCAGTAATTCTCCAGCCAATAATATCTTCAAATTCACCATCTTCACCTTGTGCAACACCAACTATTTTATCATCAGCTTTAAGTAAATTACTTTTATCCGCCGGACCACCGGGAATTATTTCTGCAACTTTGGTATAATCATCTTCGGTTTGCAGGCGCGCACCAATACCCTCTAAAGATAAGCTCATATCTATCTTAAAATTATCGGAAGTAACAGGAGAAAGATAATTTGTATGGGGATCTATTGATTGAGTGAATGAATTCATAGCAAGCTGAAAAACATCTTCAGAATTATATTGATTTAAAAACTGGGCAAAATTCTTATATCTTTTTCTTAAGGTTTTTTGAATAAATGCCCAATCCTTACCATTAAGTTTGTGGGTTAAAGCATCATTCTTTAATCTTTTTCTCCAAAGTTCGTTTAATTCATTTTCATCTTTTGCCCATTCAGATTTATCACGATCAAAGTCGTAATTTTCATTAATTGAATAATCAAACTCATTATCAAGAAGTTTATCAATAAATATTATTCGTTCATTTAATCTTTTCAGATAAACATTAAAAACTTCATAATAAAATTGGATATCACCTTTAAATAAATTGTCATCTAATTCAAGTTTATGTTTGTCAAACTCTTTTATATCGGATGCAAGAAAGTAATTTTTCCCATGGTCTAAAGAATTAAGGTACCTTTGATAGATAACGGTTGATAGTGAATCATTAATCTCAAATTCCTTAAAATGATATCGAGCAAGTATAGAAGTAATTAATTGATTTTCCATTTGATATTGACTTGCAGGCTCTATGGTTTTTAATGTGTCTGATAGGAAATGAAAATTATTAGTGTTGTATGTATGTGCTGTAAAAAGACTTCCAGCAATAAGAGTTATAAATAATATAATATAAAATGATTTCTTCTTTAAATATTGAAATATCATCTGTTTCTTTCTAAATTTAATTTTGTTTTTTCAATTAAAACAATGCATTTGTTATCTGCTAAATACGGAATAACATTAGTTTTATCAAGATATTAAGACTATCACTACACAGGATGTGTTCCGTAACAATTATTAATTATAGGAATAGAAATCGATAAATAATTGTATAAATTCTAATAGTAAAATAATTCATTTTGGAAAAAGATTATGGTTAATGTTAGAGAAATACTTAGAAGAAAATCTCAGTTTACAGATCCACTAAGCGCTTCTGTAGAGGATATTTTTGCTGATATTGAAAATGAAATAGAACACAAAAATGAAATTGAAATGATTGAGCGGAATGGAAAAAAAGTCGTTGTTTTTAATGATCCGCTTTATTCAAGAGAACCAAGAAGTACTGTGAATTATTCAATATTTAGAGGCAAATGGGAGTTTGAACCGCTCGAGGATATTGATGAAAACGATTCTGATAAATGTGCAATTCAATTTAATCCATTAAATGATTCTGCAAAAGTTATAATTGCATTTAAATCTATTAAAGACAGGGTCGAGTTTATGAATTCTATTTACTCAAGTGAGGAGATGAAACAAGTGGGTAGTGGAATGAGTTTTGAGAAATTAGCTAATTCTAAAGTACTTAAAACAACAGGCGGACTTCTTGGATTAACTGCGGCTGGTTATGGATTATATAAAATGTTTTCAAAAAAAGATGATGATCAATAAAAAATTATTTTAGGTTAAAAGCTATTTTGTAAACATCATCTGCATGAGTTTCTACATCTACATCTCTTAAAATGCTGGCAATATTACCATTCTTGTCTATAATAAATGTTATCCTGGAATCAAGACCAATATTATTTAAAACACCGTATGTTTTACTAACCTCTTTGTTTTCATCTGATAGGAGAGGGAAGTTCAAATTATGATCAGCTATAAATTCTTTTATTGATCCTTTTGAATCAACACTTATTCCAACAACAACTATTTTATTTTCCTTAAACTTGCTAAATAAATCGCGAATACCGCAAGCTTGTTTTGTGCATCCCGGTGTGTTGGCTTTAGGGTAAAAGTAAATAATGACAGGACTGATACCTCTATAATCAGACAAAGCAAAATTATTACCGTATGCATCCTGTAATGAAAAATCAGGGGCAGCATTTCCTACACTCAAATTATTCGCATTACCGCCGCAAGCTTGAAAAACCAAAAGCGCAAGTATTATTAATGATATGAATAACTTTAAAATAATTTTCATTTTCTTAGTCTTTAAGAATTGTGCGATTAAAAATAAAATCTACATTTTTTAACATATTTTTATTCTCAAATATTTCTTGCAGTTCACTAATTGTAATATATTTATTAAATTCAGATGATTTAGAAAGTTCATCTTTTAAATTTAATTTTTCATCAGCCCAAACTTTCATTGCAGATTCTTGAACAATCCTATAAGCATCTTCGCGTGAAATACCTTTTGTAACAAGTTTTAGTAAAACGGTTTGAGAAAAAATCAGTCCGCGTGTAATATTTAAATTTCTAATCATATTTTCAGGATATATGATAAGATTGGATATAAGTTTTACCATCAAATCAAGCATATAATCTAAAATAATACAACTATCCGGAACTATTACTCTTTCTACAGATGAATGAGAAATATCTCTTTCATGCCAGAGCGCAACATTTTCTAGAGCAGCAATAGAATTACTGCGCAGAATACGTGCTAAACCTGTAATACGTTCACTAACAATAGGATTACGTTTATGCGGCATAGCGGAAGAACCTTTTTGTCCTTTTGAAAAATATTCTTCAGCTTCAAGAACTTCAGTTCTTTGCAAATGTCTTATCTCGATAGAGATTTTTTCTAATGTTGCACCGATGATTGCAATCGTGGTAAGAAACTCTGCGTGTCTATCGCGCTGGATAACTTGAGTTGAAACAGGTTCAGGTTTCAATCCCATTTTATTACAAACATATTGTTCAACTTTAGGCGATAGATGTTCAAAAGTTCCTACAGCGCCGGAAATTTGACCAACACTAATTACATCAATTGCATTTTTTAGTCTATCAATATTTCTTTTTGTTTCTTCAAACCATAGTGCAAACTTCAATCCCATTGTAGTTGGCTCAGCATGAACACCATGTGATCGGCCAATGCAAACCGTGTTTTTGTGCTCAAGGGCTCTTTGTTTTAATGCATCTCTAAGTTCGTAAAAGTCTTTTTAAAAGTAAATCACCGGCACTTTTCATCTGGTATGATAAAGTAGTATCCAAAATATCTGAAGAAGTCATCCCATAATGAATATGCCTTGATTCCGGTCCCACGTATTCTGCAACGTTAGTAAGGAAAGCAATTACATCATGTTTAGTAGTCTCCTCTATCTTAAGAATTTTATCAACATCAAAATCTGCTTTTTGTTTGATAACATCTACATCTGCTTCTAGGGATTTCGCCCATCTCAGCGCGAGCTTCACAAGCCAAAATTTCTATCTGTAACCACGTATCAAACTTAAATTTGTCTTCCCAGATTTTTCCCATCTCAGGAAGGGTATAACGGTTTATCATTTATTCTTCTCCAATTTCATTCGCTTTATCATTTCTGTATTATCACGTATTATTTTTACTTCAATTTCTTGACCGGCTCTAAATTCTTGAAATACACCAAAAATGGTTTGTTCATTAGTTATTTTATAACTATTGATTTCTGTTATAATATCTGCCACTCTTCAATCCTGCTAAATCAGCAGGAGTATTTGGCAATACTTTGGTGATGATTACTCCTTTGTTACTCTTCAAGTCGTAATATCTCATTATTCCTGCATCAATTGATTGTATGCTCATTCCAATTTGAAAATCTCTGTCAATCTTTCCATTTTCTTTTATTTCAGTTATGATTCTTTTTACTTTATCAATTGGAATTGCGAATCCAAGGCCGATATTTCCTTGAACACCACCGGCAGTATAAATTAGTGTATTCATTCCAATAACTTGTCCAATCGAATTTACTAATGCACCACCGCTGTTTCCACCATTTATTGCTGCATCTGTCTGGATCATATTTAAATAATAGCGATCGTTAATTGGTTCCAAATTCATTCCGGTTGCGCTTATAACTCCAACTGTAACAGTAGGTTTATCATTCAGCTCAAATAATCCAAAAGGATTTCCCAATGCAATTACCCATTCACCAATTATAAGGTCATTGGAGTTTCCTAGTTCAACATAAGGTAGATTGCTGCCATCAATTTTCAACAAGCAAATATCTGAAACCGGATCGCTACCTACAATTGTAGCTTGATGATGACTTCCATCTGTCATCGTAATTGTAATTTCAGAGGCATTACCCGCTACGTGATCATTAGTTACAATGTAACCATCAGGGGATATAATATAACCTGATCCCAAACCTTGAACTTTCTGGCTTGAATTTCCTCTATTACCAAAAAATTGTTTAAAGAAAGGGTCATCAAAAAAAGAACTAAACGGATCGCGGTACTGTCTTATTTCAATTACGTTTATACCAACTATTGCAGGACTGACTTTTTCAACAGTTTCGGTTATAATATTTTTCCTTGAGTTAGTAATCTCATCATTAAATCTTTTAGCCTGATTAAGGGAGGTTAAAGATAAATTATTTCGGTTTGCTGAAAAAAAATAATCATCATCAAGTTTTGAATTAAGGTATAAAAATGATGATGCCGATAATACTCCTATCAAAATGATAGATATAAAAAATATTTTTTTGCTTATCATAATATTATTTATTGTTATTTGATAAAATGTCCTTTAATGGTTCAATATGTTTGATGAAAATTATTAATAATCCTGCGGAAGTAAAAAGTAATAATTCATTCACTAGCACAGGTTTTGGGTAAGCAAATTCTATTATTTCTTGATTAGCTATAAAAACAAAAACTAATGAAAGAACTGTCGCCAATATATTGCCAATCAAAATATCTTTTTTTACTATATAAATAAAAACCCAAATAATGATCCAGGATAAAACCAAAATAGGAAACAGAATTAAAATCCCTCCGGTTGCCGTAGCCAAGCCTCTTCCGCCCTTAAAGTTAATCCAGGGATTAAAACAATGACTGAAAACAGCAAATAATAAGGAAAGGGCAGCAAGTGTAAAAGATGATTTTATTATCAGTAGTACAATTAAAACTGATAAAACTCCTTTTAAAAGATCAATAATAAAAACAAACAATCCAAATTTTTTAGAATTAGTAACCTCATAAGAATTCATTGCTCCAACATTTCCGGAGCCTTGTATAGTGATATCAATTCCCTTAATCTTTTTTAAAATAACGTAGGCTGTTGGGAATGATCCCAATAAATATCCAATTATACTGCTTAGTAAATAATCCATAAAACTATGATTTGTATATACTTGAAAAATAGTAAAAATATTTGGGAAGGAAAGTGATTTAGGAGGGCAGTGAGAAATAAAAAATTAATAAGAAGCCATTTTATGATATTTACTTATAATATTTCCGGATTTATCCTTAAGGTTATTAACAATTATTTTGTAGGAGAATTCTGGGTACTGTTTCTCTGTAAATAAGACGACTGCTGTATCACCGGGAACTACGCCAACTTTGAATATTTCAACTGGTGTAGTACCGTCACGGTAAATAGCATAATTATTTATATTAAATATTCCGTCATGTGACATAGGTTCATTGAATTTAAGCAATACTTTTGAAGTATCAGCTCTCTGTTGAGAAAGAATATTGGTGCTTGATATAAACATAATTATACAAGCAAATATAAAAATTGGAAATAGTTTAAACATAGCGATCATATCAAAAATCTAATGATATTCATTTAACCCATTGTTATGCCAATAAAATATTCAAGAATTCGTTAAAATCAATCTATTTTAAATTGGTGATATCTCAAACATAGAAGTACTTGGGTTGTGTAACAATAAAATACACTTTGATAGTCTTAAAGGAAGAATAGAGTGGCAAGTAGATGTAAAAAGATGGATATTGAGGCGCCGGTCGGATTCGAACCGACGAATAAAGGTTTTGCAGACCTTCCCCGAACCTTGTAATTAAAGGACTTACAGGTGATTGATTCCTTTTTTGATTAAAGATTCTCAACTATTCTGAACGTTTAGGAGTAAATTTTATGTATCTCTCTAAACGTACGAATGGTGTTTATTATGTTTTTTACAGTCAGCCAAATGGTAAAAAGACCTGTCTTTCTACTGGTGAGAAAATCAAATCAGAGGCCCTAAAGTTTCTTTCAAATTTTGAAGCTGAATTGAAATTAAGACGTAAGAATAGATGCACTCCAATTTCATTAAAAGATTTTACTTTTGAGTTCCTGAAATACTCTGAAACTATTCATAGTCAAAATACATCAAAGGTTTTCAAAGTCACCTTCAATTATTTAGCAAAGTTCTTTGGTAATCCGCAGCTTACAGAAATAACAGCATCCAGATTAAATGAATATTTTACTAATCGAATTAAAGAAACTGTTTTTCCGGCAAGAAAAGATTTGATTAACATTTCAAGTGCTTTCACTTATGCAGTAAAGCAAGGTTACTTACAGGAGAATCCTTGTCAATCATTTAAGAGATTCAAGATTCCAGAAAAACAACCACTATTCTTTAGCGAGTTACAATTTGATTTACTGATGAATACAATCGAGGAGAAAGATATAAAGGACTTAGTCGTCTTTGCAGTTCAAACAGGTTTGCGTCAAATGGAATTATTGACTTTAGATTGGAGACAAATAAATTTCAAAGATAGGCTGTTGATATTGGATAATCAGACTAATCTAACAAAGTCAAAGAAAATTAGAACCATTCCTTTATCAATCAGAGCTTTACAAATATTGACCTTGAGAGAGCAAAACAAAAAGAACGAATTTATTTTTACTTTAGCAGGGGAGAGAATTACACAAAAATTTATTTCTAAAAAGTTTAAGTCCTATGTAATAAAATCAAAGATTAATCCAGACCTAACTTTCCATAGCTTAAGACACACATTTGCATCCTGGTTGGTTCAAAGAGGTGTGAACATATATGAGGTTTCTAAATTATTAGGTCACTCTAATATAAAAATAACAGAAATCTATGCACACCTTAAACCTGAAAACCTTAGAAGTGCTGTTGAGCTATTGAATTAAAATTCAAAGCATTATTGATTACTTAAATACAATAATTTAATTTGCTGTTGAAACTTACAGATGTAACGCCAAATTGAAGTTTATACCCTTGATTTGTTTTCCGATATGGAATACTGAAGGCGTTCAGTAGTAAGAACAGATTAAGGTTTTTTTGTTTTTAGTTTCATATCCTCAGCCAAATAAAATGAATGTATGAAATGATACAATTTATAAACTCAAAGTATGGAATAGTCTTAATAATTATTTTCTTAATTATTACACTTTACCCGCCTTTCAATTGGAAGTTAAGTACATCACTTAATCAAAAAGTTAGTAATAGTCTCGAAACAAAGTTTGGCAGCCTATTACCAATTAGAGATTATGATTTTATTTTTAATAAATCTGTTAAAACTTTCTATCTAACAAACCACAATTATAAAGAAGATGTGCCTTTACAAAGAAATCTAATTTTCTATGAACTCATATTACAATATCTCATAGCCGCTATGATAGTATTCCTTTGGAATAAGTTCTCTGATTTTTTAATAAATAAATTCAAGGTAATTAGATTTAATCGTAAAAGATTTCAAAATGTTTTTGATAAAAATAAAGTTAATGAACAAAAGATACATGAGCACAAATCCAAATCCATATCAAAAGTTGAGGGTGCAATTAGCCCTAAGTACTCACAAGAAAGCATAAATGATTTATCGATTATGGGAGCTTATCATTTGGAATGTGTTATTATTGATGGAACTGAGAAATTAAAAGTATTTAAGGCGTGGAAAGAAGCAATGAAACTTAATTTTGGGGATGAGATAGAACCACACCTAATGAGAGTTTGGGAAGAAGTCCACAAAAATACTGAGTTAATAAATAGATTATACAATAATAAAAATAATTGAAATTGAAATAGTGGAATGGGACTAAAGAGACCAAATAAAAACAAAGAACTTGAGCATGTACCCCAGTTTTTAAATGAGGATAGAAAAAGAAAAAAACAGAAGGTTCTTAAATGAATTTGAAAATATTAAGAATATTGCTCTCTTTTCTTCTAATTA
Source organism: uncultured Ignavibacteriaceae bacterium (assembly GCA_963714775.1). Lineage (GTDB taxonomy): Bacteria > Bacteroidota > Ignavibacteria > Ignavibacteriales > Ignavibacteriaceae > IGN3. The sequence goes on along the minus strand of CAVQQN010000055.1, from coordinate 35,645 downwards.
TATCCATTTTAGATTTGCCTTATGGTTATTACACTTTCATCAGAATATTTACTACAATAGTAAGTTTAATATTGGTTTATAAAGCAAGGGAATTGAACAAAAATTTTTGGATGACCGTATTTATTATAATAGCAATTCTATTCAATCCTGTTTTCCCAATTTATTTCAATAAGGAAACCTGGATAGCTATTGATATTATAAGCGCAATACTTTTGATGGTTTCAACTAAATTTTTACGTTTTGAACGTATAATTACAGAAGAGAAATATTTACAAGCACAAAAAAATATCGATGAACGCAAAAAAAAATAATTTGTAACCAATTAAATTTCTAAAATAGAAATTAATTTATGTTGTGAATCATCTAAAGCAATTAAGGTTTACTTAAGTTTTCTTAAACTTAGCAATAAATAGCCAAAATATTTTTTAATTAATCCTTCGCTTGTGTCCCCTTGGGATTTCGGTATGGCTACCGGATGCTAACACAAGTTGAAGGATTTTTTATTTGTGAGAGGAAAATGAATATAAAAACGGATAGTGAAAATATAAAATCGAATGTACTTAGTCGTGTTATCTCCATAAGAACCTTCAAGGAGTTAATAGGAGAAAACAATATAGAATTAAAAGACACTGATTTAAAAAAGATAGTTGAGGATGAAATAAAAATAATTCGGATACAAGAACTGTATGGAACAAAAGAATATCAACAGCGAAAAGAAATAATCGAATTGTTTTTCACACAAAACAAAAAGATGATTTCTGAAAGAATCGTAAAAAGTAAATATTTTAATCAGACAGTGACTAATTTATCACGGGTTTATAATCCAGATGATTCAATATATGAGCTGACATTAAAATTCTTAGAAGATTTCGTAAGTGAAATAGTCAAATCAATGATTGAACTTGAGGTAAATTATTTAATTTTTATTAAGGATAATATCTCGAAAAACTTTCCGAAGTATAAAAAAATAATTGAAGGGAATTTTGTAAAATTTTATTTTGCGCAAAACCAATTTGAAATAAATAAATTAGAATTAGATGTTTTAATTAGCGATTCTTTGATTATGCCATTTATATTAAGCGAAGCAATTCATTCTAAAAATTCTGATTGGCGTGAAGCTTATTTTGTCTTGTACCATGAATTAATTAAAAAATCGCCTAAGAATGTAAAAAAGAGTCAGAGAAATTCGGTTGGTAGACCATGCAAATTTGAAGATAAAAAAGATTTTCATAATAAAATTGAGAAAATAAAAGACTGGCAAGCGATGAGTAAAGATAAGTTGGCAAAAGCATTAGGTTACAAATCTGGCAATGGTTTGAACGAACTACTTAAATCAAAAGGATGGCAACTTCCATAAATACTCTCAGAAACACAGTAAAGGGTTTATCACTTGATATACAGAAATTCAGCTCTAATTTCTGTAGATAACCATTCTTCAAACTTCCCCAAAAATTGTTTTCATTTCTTCTAAAAACACCTTTATAAATAACACAGAAATACAGGTATTTAACTTGTAATCAATTCGCAGTTAATCAATCAACAAATAAAAAGATTTTCTCTAATAGTTCTTAGCCCTGATTCGTTTTTATTGGTTGAATGAATTGGGGCTTTTTAACTAACAAACCCCTTCAGCGGTGGCTCGCTAAAAGGGGTTAAAAAAATCCACATATACTAAATGAAAGGATTTCTATATGAAATCTACAAAAAATCTTGTACCAATTCCTACAAAACATCCGCACATCTTTAAAGTGCAGCTCAAACTTGAGTTTCAAACTCGCTACATAGGAACTCTTGATACTTCCGGTGAAGGAAAGTTCTTAACAGACCGAAAAGCAAAACATCTTTTCAAAAAAACAAATAGTCTTGGTCTTAATGAAACCCTTCTAACCTCACCTGAAATTGACTTCAAATGGATTGTAATCAACTATGAAGGTAAAAGATTAATTACTACCCGACTTTACTTTGTTACTCATTCAAAAGTTTTTGTGTTCAGCGGATTTGAGAAACAATATTTTCTTTCACTTGAACTTTTCGGATTAGACAAGGCTGAGGATTTTGAAAAATCTGTTTGTAAACAATTCAGTCTTTTTGAGGAGGTGGCATAATGAACCCCTTCGATTATTCTTTCAGTTATAATAAGCGAATTATTTCTAAAGACACAAACTCGCCAATTAACCAATTGACTGAAATTATATTTCAGGAATTGAATCCTTATTCAAGACTTGAGTACATTCGAAAATTGGCTTTAAACAATTTGTTATGCAATCTTATAATCGCATCTCATAATGGTCGTTACTTATCAGTTTCTAAAAATCTTAATCATTACACTAATTACAATAGATTAGGACTAACCTATTACAGTTATAGATTAATTATTGGATGGTTGCAACTGCTATTAAACGAAGGTTACATTAACCAAATACCAGGTTATTATGATGTTGAGACTGGAACCGGCAAGCTAACACGATTATATATTGAGGAAAGGTTAATAAGCTTATTGCATCAAGTTTTAAATAACTCTCAAGAATTTGAACTGGTAAATTTTAATCCGCCGGTAATACTTAAAGACAAAAATAAAAACTTACTTACTTATCCAACATCGGGCAGGATTCGAGATTTGATAAAATTCTTAAAGGAGTACAACGAATTTATTTCCAGCGTTCAAATCAAATTAGCTCTTGATGATGATTTTTTTCGAAAGGCTAATTTTTGCCTATACCCGCTTGTTAATACAAATTCTATAAATATATATCACACAATTCAGACTACAAGAAGTATGCACAATGGAGGTGGTATCCCATTACTAATTACGTTAGAACCTAATCAATTAGAATATAAGGGCTTGCAAGGACAGTTGTATCGTGTTTATAACAATGGAAAGTTCACAGAAGGAGGAAGGTTTTACGGTGCCGCTTATCAGCAGCTAAGCGAAAGGGACAGAAGTAAAATTTTATTAAATGGTTCACCCGTTGTAGAGGTTGATTATAGCTCATTCCACTTAAATATACTTTATCACAAAACTAATAAACAGTTTGATGGTGACCCTTATTCTAAAGTAATAAGCATACCTGAGTTAAGACCAATGTTAAAAGTTGTTAGTCTAATTGCTGTTAATTCTGAAAATCCAACACAGGCATTCAGGGCAGTAAAGGAGGAAATAAGAAGCAATATAGAATTTCAAAGATTGAAAAGAATTTACAGGATGGATGAAAAAGAACTACTCAAAAAATTTGAAAGTACGCATTTTAGAATAAGTAATTACTTCTACAGCGGCATAGGCATAAAACTACAACACCTTGATTCTCAAATTGCTGAAACTGTATTGAAACATTTTACGAGGAATGAGATTCCTTGTTTGTGTGTTCACGATTCCTTCCTTGTTCCAATTGAACATGGTGCAGAGTTAAAAGAAGTGATGAATAAAGTCTATAAAAAACATTTAGGGTTTGATGCACAGATTAAGGAATCACATCAATGAAAAATAACCTAACACCAATAAAAGCTATAAGAAAACATTGCTTAGATTGTTCCGAGGTAGTGTTGCTGAAGTAAGAAATTGTATTGTTACAGATTGCCCACTCTATCAGTACAGATTAGGCAAAAATCCAAATAGGAAAGGAATAAATAGGTATACAAAAGTTGTTCCTGAAATCGTTACTTGAGTAAAGGTTTTTATAAAATACGAAGAAATTCCGAGGGAAATACGGAAGAAATACGAGAAAATTACGAGAAATGCCTACTAAAAAATTTGTTAAAGGAATTACTTAAGCTTCTTTCCTGTTTGAAAAACAATCAAATATTTCAAAACCCAAAACTTGAGAAAACTTGAACTTAAGGTGTAAATAAATTCGATAAACAATCAAAATTAATCAAAGCTCAAAACCTTATAAAACCTTATATCAAAATAATTTTAAGTTTATCCTTAATTAGTGTCTAAATCGCTTCTACGCAATTGGGAGTAATAAGTATCGGGGTTTTAACAAATCGTGTTACTACAATTAATTTCAGAGGGCAAAAACAAGTAATGAATTATATAGTTTGTTTTAATACTACAGCTTATTTAATCAATCGGGAAAACTTGTCAAAACTTGACATTGGAAAGGCTCACTTTATTGGGAATGAAAACTTAACAAAACTTAACATTTGAAATAGTGAAATTATAATAGGATAGTGTAAAGGATTTTGCTAAACACGGAAGAAACACGGAAGATTTAATAAATTAGGATTGAATAAATTCAATAATTAATCAATGGCTCAAAACAATATCTTTGCCTAAATAGCGTATAAATAGCGAAGAAAATTAAACAAAATCAAATCGAAGTATTCTCGTTAGTGTAAATTATTATATTGAAAAACAATCAATGGATTTCAATGGTCGGATAGGTGGGAAAAGGCAAAAACATAAATCAAGATTGTTGACCTTTGTTGACATTAAAAACTTTTTATTTTTTCATTTGACTTTAAGACAAATGTCTTTATATTACAGTTGTCTTTTTTAGAAAGTATTAAATGAGAATCGAACCGCAAAAAGTAGATGTTAAGAAATTAAGAAAAGTTAGTAATTTCGCTATAGATAAAAACATATTTAGAACACGAGTTTACAAATTATTAGATGATGATGTTTTTGATTATACTGTAATTGATGATGTTTTATTTGTCGTTCTAAATAAAAAAACTGAGGATTATAAAAAGAAATAGTTTAATAATTAAAAACTGAGAACTACCACAATGAAAAAACATTTTGAAATTCGAATTAGCCTGAGCAGTTTTAGGGAGTGGTATCCCTTCAGTTCTGTTTGGGCTTTTTCGTTTAATTAACGTTCTTTTAGTTGCTGAAATAATAGTCAAAAAATTGATTCCCTTTTTGATTACAATAAATCAATTTTCTGTGAAATCAGGTAAGCCTTTAAAATAAAAAAAGCCCGAAATTAAATAAATTCGAGCTTGATTGAGGCGCCGGTCGGATTCGAACCGACGAATAAAGGTTTTGCAGACCTTCGCCTTAAGCCACTTGGGTACAGCGCCATATATAAAAAATAAAATCCACTTTCGTGGATTTTAGAGCGGGAAACGGGACTCGAACCCGCGACATCAACCTTGGCAAGGTTGCGCTCTACCAACTGAGCTATTCCCGCATTAAGATTTCAATAAATTAAATAGAACATTGTCTTTAAAATACCGACGAAATATAATATTGTACATTCATTATTGCAATATTTCAGAAACAAAAAGGGCATTACCTGTTAAAGAACACATTAAAAAGAATGTGCACAAGTCTTAGGATATTATTTTCTAGATCCGTGAATAAACCCTCTGTATGGTAACGAGTGCTGTATAGTAATAAAAGCTTTATTGTCAATCGATTCAATAAGCTTAATTACTTTTTTTTGGTTTTTTCTGGGTGTAATTAATACAATAATGGCTACACCACCTGTTCCCCCTTCACCGGGGAGAATTGTAACACCGTATTTATTTGAACGTAGAGTGTTGGCAATCTTATCAGTTAAAAACTTTGAGATAACATTTAATTGGACGTAGCCGAGTCCTATTTTTTGTTCAATTGTAATTCCTAAAATGTTTCCAATACCAAATCCAAATGCGTAGCCAAAAAGATTAGGAATGTAATCAAGGTGCTGAAAAATAAATCTGATTGCGAAAACCCAAATCAATACTTCTATTATTCCCGCCAGTCCGGCATAATATTTTCTTCCCTGAACAACAAAAATAGTCCTCATAGTTCCAATCGAGACATCACAAATTCTCATAAACATTATTAGAAATGTGCCTACAAGTGTTTCAAACATTCTGTACCTTTTAGATAAATTAGATTAGAATAAGTATGACAAATTATTTTATCTTTGATCATTAAATCTAAAAAATAAAATATCAAATGTTCAGAGTTCAAAGAGAAGAATTAATTAATGAACTAACTCGCAAAGGTATATCAGATCTTGCTGTTATAAAAGCAATTGGTAAGGTTCCGAGAGAGAAATTCATTCCTAAAACAATCCAGCACTTCGCTTATCAAGATGTTGCGTTGCCAATTGGATATGAGCAAACAATATCTCAGCCTTACACTGTGGCATACATGACACAATTGTTAGGTATAGATAAAAAGGGGATGAAAGTCCTTGAAATCGGAACAGGTTCTGGTTATCAGGCAGCTATTCTTGATGAAATGGGTTGCGATGTTTATAGTATCGAAAGAAATCTTGATCTTCATCATCGCACTACAAAGTTATTTGATAAATTAGGAATTCATGCCCATGCTAAATATGGAGACGGTACAATTGGGTGGTCTGAATTTGCCCCTTTTGATGGAATAATTGTTACTGCTGGGTCACCTTCAATCCCTAAAAAATTAAAAGAACAACTGCAAATTGGCGGAAGAATGGTTATACCCGTTGGTGATCGTATTTCGCAGAAGTTATATCTACTTAAAAAGATTTCTGAAAATGAATTTGATTCTGAGATTATTCCTGAGTTTACATTTGTACCATTAATAGGAAGAGAAGGTTGGGAGAAGTAATAATAATAGTTGGTCCTACTTGTTCAGGTAAAACTCGATTAAGCCTCGATATTGCAAAAAAAATTAGTTCGGAGATAATTTCAGCAGATAGCCGACAAATATTTAAACATTTAGATATTGGTACAGCTAAACCAAATATATCAGATTTAGAAAAGGTAAAACATCATTTTATTGATGAGTTAGATCCTAATGAAGATTTTAATGTTAGTATTTTTGCTGAAAGAGCAAAAGAGATTATTCTGAAATTAATTGGAGGTAATATAGTACCATTAATCGTGGGTGGATCTGGGTTATATATAAAAGCTGTCATAGATGGAATCACAGAGTCCGCAGATACTAATAAAGAGATAAGGACGGAACTTTTAGAACTTAGACAGAAGTATGGTAATGAATATCTATATAATGAATTAAAAAAAGTTGATGAAATTAGTGCATCTAAAATGCTTCCGCAAAACTGGAAGCGTGTAATGCGGGCTTTGGAAGTGTTTATATTAACAGGAAAACCCATATGGCAGCACCATAGTGAACAGAGTGAGAATGTTAAATTTAATTATAAGCAGGTTGGGCTGTTGTGGGAAAGAGAAACGCTTTACAAAAATATTGAAAATCGTGTTGATGAAATGATTGAACTTGGTTTGATAAAAGAAGTTAAGAATTTATTAGACTTAGGATATTCAAAAACGCTGAATGCATTAAATACTGTTGGGTATAAAGAAATAATACAATATTTAGAAAATGAAATAACTTTGGATCGCGCTGTTGAGTTGATAAAAAGAAATACACGGCGTTACGCCAAAAGACAAATGACATGGTTTAATAAAGATAAAAGAATTACCTGGTATCCAATTAATCAGAAGAGCGATCTAACGGATATTTGTAATAGCATAGTTAAAACATATCAGAAATGATTTTCAATGTACTTTTTATTTTTTTGAAACTTTATTAATCAATATATTACGTCGGTGTTAATTCAAATTTAATTAGAGAATACCTGGATAATCTAAAAAAGGCTAACCAGTTTTCTGTAAAAATATTTTAACTCTTCTTTTTATTAACTATTTACGGAGAAACAAATGATCGGAATAGTTGGTTATGGTTCTTACCTCCCTCGTTATCGCATAAAAGTAGAAAGCATTGCAAAGCAATGGGGCTCTGACCCTGAAGCTATTAAAAGGGGTTTGCAGCTTTTCGAAAAAACCGTCCCCGGATTAGATGAAGATACGATTACTATTTCAGTTGAGGCTGCTAGGAATGCCCTGAAGAGAGCAGGAATAGATCCACAATTGATAGGTGCCGTTTATATCGGTTCTGAATCTCATCCGTACGCCGTAAAACCAAGCGGAACAACTTTAATTGATGCCTTGGGCATTGGTCCAAATGTGCATGTTGCAAGTTTTGAGTTTGCTTGTAAGGCAGGCACGGAAGCAATGTACTTAGCTTACAGCTTAGTAAAAGCGAATGAAATGAAATATGCAATGGGAATTGGTGCAGATACTTCTCAAGGTGCGCCCGGCGATGCACTTGAATATTCTGCTTCCGCAGGCGGTTCTGCATTTATTATGGGAAAAGAAAATGTTGTGGCCGAAATACTTTTCACTACATTCTTACACATCCGATACTCCCGATTTCTGGAGACGTGAACATGAGTTTTATCCACGGCACGCTGGAAGGTTTACGGGTGAACCGGCTTATTTTAGACATGTTATTAATGCTGCACAAAATCTTCTTGATAAATCGGGTATGAAACCAGAAGATTTTAAGTATTCTGTATTTCATATGCCCAATGGAAAATTTCCGCAAATGGCAGCAAAGAAATTAGGATTCACAACAAAGCAAATGGAAGCTGGCTGGATTGCACCATGGATGGGGAATACATATTCAGGTTCGTCACCAACTGGTCTTTCTGCTGTTCTTGATGTAGCAAAACCCGGTGATAAAATATTTATGGTTTCATTTGGTTCTGGTGCTGGAAGCGATGGATTCATTTTCAACGTAACCGATAAAATTCTGGATGTTCAAGATAAAGCTATAAAGCTAAGAGATATGTTGGATAACAGATAAGATTTATCTTGATTACGGTGAGTATGCAAAATTCCGTGGTAAAATTATTCTGAATGATTAGTCTACTGTCATTGCGATCCCGCTTTAGCAGGAGAAGCAATCTTTTGTGATAATTGAGATTGCTTCGTCACTTCGCTCCTCGCAATGACAATTAAAAATTAGAAAGGAAATTAATAATGAGAGATGTAGCAGTAATCGGAGTTGGAATGACCAACTTCGGTGAACTATGGAGTAAATCTATAAGAGATATTTTTGTTGAAGCAGCTTTAAAGGCTATCCAGAATGCAGGTGTCGATCATATTGATTCCATGTATGTTGGATCAATGTCCAGCGGATTATTTGTTGGGCAAGAACACCTTGCCGCAGTAATGGCAGATTACTTAGGAATGAATCCTATTCCCGCTACAAGAGTCGAATCAGCTTGCGCATCGGGTGGAGTTGCATTCCGTTCCGCATATTTTGAAGTTGCCTCTGGTTATAGTGATATTGTACTTGCAGGTGGTGTAGAAAAAATGACTGATGGTGCTGATGTAACTGATGCATTAGCTACCGCTGCTGATCAGGAATATGAAGTATACCAGGGAGTTACTTTCCCAGGTTTATATGCTATGATTGCAAACGCACATATGCATCAATACAAAACCAAGAGAGAACAGATTGCAGCCGTTGCAGTTAAAAATCATAAGAACGGTGCAAATAATCCAAACGCACAATTCCGTGGTGAAATAACTTTAGATCAAGTTCTTAATTCTACTTTAGTGGCAGATCCTTTAAGACTTCTTGATTGTTCCCCAGTTAGTGATGGAGGAGCAGCAGTGATTCTTTGTTCTATGGATATTGCAAAAAAGTTTAAAGGTACAGCGATTAGAATTAAAGCTACGGCTCAGGCTTCTGATACTATAGCTTTGCACAGCAGAAAAAGTTTAACATCATTATCAGCAGTTTCTGTTGCCGCAGCAAAAGCTTATAAGAGTGCAGGGATTACTGCTAAAGATATAAATTTTGCTGAAGTTCACGATTGTTTTACAATTGCAGAAATTGTTGTATCGGAAGATCTAGGATTCTTTGAAAAAGGACAAGGTGGTTTTGCCGTAGAAAATGGGTTAACATCTTTGGGTGGTAAGATTCCAATAAACACAAGCGGTGGATTAAAATCAAAAGGTCATCCTGTTGGTGCTACAGGTATTGCTCAGATTATAGAAGTTTATGAGCAGCTAACAGGGCAGGCAGGAAAAAGACAAGTAAAAAATGCAAAGATCGGGTTAGCCCAAAATATGGGTGGCTCCGGTGCAAGTTGTGTAATTAATATTCTGGAGGCGTTATGATTAGCCCAAAATATTTTCGGGAAATTCCACAGAGATATCGTTTGGAAGCAGGAAAGTGTAATGGATGTGGTACTGCTTATTTTCCACCGCGTCTAATTTGTCCCGAATGTAAATCAAAAGAATTTACTAAAATCAATCTGAGTACAGAAGGTACATTATTAACTCATACTGTAGTAAGAACTGGTTCCGATAAATTCTCACAACAGTCACCATTTGCTGTTGGCATTGTAGAGTTAAATGATGGTGTAAAAATAACTACACAGATAGCTGATGTTAATTTTGATCAGCTAAAAATTGGGTTAAAAGTAAAAATGGTATTTCAGGAAAATACAGGATGAAGGAAAATCCGGTTTGCATTGTTATGGTTATAAAGCAATTCTGATTTAGATTAGTAGTTTAAAGACATGCTATATTGATGAAATATGGCATGTCTGACTTTAAATAAGATATCAGATTACCGCTTTCCCCTTTCAACATTTCTTAATAAATTATCCTTAAGATTTTTTAAGTAATAATTAGAACATTCAATCAGTTTTGAATTGGAGAGAAATTGAAAGATAAGATTAGAATTGCATCAGGACAAGGGTTTTGGGGAGATTTAGTTGATGCACCTTATAACCAGGTAACAAAAGGAGATATAGATTATCTTGTAATGGATTACCTTGCTGAAGTGACTATGTCTATTATGCAGAAGCAGAAGAAGCAGGAATCCTAAATTGGGTTATGCAATAGATTTAATAGACCTAATGAAAAGGATTATTCCAATCACTACCAAAAAAGGGATAAAGATAATTACAAATGGCGGAGGTGTAAATCCTATCGCCTGTGCAGATGCAATTCTTGAAATAGCAATGAAACTGGATATTGGAAAACTTGATGTTGCAGTTGTTTTGGGTGATGATATTAAAGACTGTCTTGATGAGCTCATTAAAAGAGGCTGCGATCTTAACAATATGGAAACCGGCGAACCAATAACTATGGTTAAAGACAAACTTCTTAGTGCAAATGTATATTTCGGTGCCTTCCCAATTGTTGAAGCATTAAAAAGAGGTGCCAATATTGTTATTACCGGAAGAACAACTGATACTGGATTGACACTTGCACCAATGATTTTTGAATTTGGCTGGAAGAATACTGATTATGATCTTCTTGCTGCCGGTACTGTTGCCGGACATATTTTAGAATGCGGAGCACAATCCACAGGTGGAAATTTCTTAGGTGACTGGGAATCGATTCCCGATATGGCTGAAATTGGATTTCCAATTGCTGAAGCCTATCCAAATGGAGAAGTGATAATAACAAAGCATGAAAACACCGGTGGAAAAGTTACCTTCGAGACTATCGCAGAACAATTAGTATATGAAATTGGAGATCCAAAGGAATATATAACACCGGACTGTGTAGCAGATTTTTCTTCCATCAAACTTGAAGAAATTGGTAAGGACAGGGTAAAAGTTTATAATGTAAAAGGTAAACCTGAAACAGAGTTCTATAAAGTCTCCTGTTCACATCACAGTGGATACAGTGCGACTGGATCACTTACTTACTCTTGGCCCCAAGCTTTAACAAAAGCAAAAGCTGCAGATAAAATTCTGCGAAAAAGACTTGAGAACCTCGGACTTAAATTTGATGAAATAAGATCTGAGTATGTGGGTTATAATGCAACTCACGAAAATTTGGCTCCGGATCTAGATGAAGATAAAATAAATGAAATTGTATTAAGATTTTCTGTTAGAGCTAAGGATAGAAACACAGTCAATAGATTTGGGCAGGAAATTGCACCATTAATTCTTACTGGTCCACCTAGTGTTACTGGATTTGCTGGAGGAAGGCCAAAACCTAAGGACGTAATTGCTTTTTGGCCGGCGTTAATCAAGAAAACCATGGTTGAACCTAAAGTTAAAATGCTAAATTTATCCTGAATTCATTTCAGGATCTTTGGAGAAATGAAGACTAACTATTATAAAATTAAAGATGCTGAAACGAGTTCAGCATTTTTTAGAGAGATGAAGAAATATTTTGTTTACATATTATCCAGCAAGAATAAAGTTCTTTATGTGGGTATGACAGATAATCTATCAAGAAGAATTTTTGAACATAAGCAGCGATTGGTTGAAGGTTTTACCAAAAAATATAATGTAAATATTCTTGTTTATTATGAATCTCAACCTGATTTGGAGAGCGCTATAAAAAGGGAAAAACAACTAAAAAACTGGCATAGACAGTGGAAGATTAATTTGATTGAAGAAATAAATAAGGATTGGAAAGACTTGTATCCGGAAATCTCAGATCCACTTAAACTGATTTATTCATAAAATAAAAAAGATGCTGAAATGAATTCAGCATAAATGAGAGAAAATGAAAATAAAACTTAGAGATATTGCACACGGTAGAAGCGGTGATAAAGGTGATGCCGCTAATATTGGAATCATTGCTTATGATGATAAAGGTTATAATATCATTCAAAAATATCTTACTGCAGAAAAAGTAAAACAACACTTTACAGGAATTTGCCACGGTAAAGTTGAAAGATATGAAATGCCGAATATCAGGGCATTAAATTTTATTCTTAATAATTCATTAGGCGGCGGCGGAACAGTATCGCTAAAACTTGATGCACAAGGTAAAACTCTTGCTGCCGCTTTGTTGAGAATGGAAATAAATTTACCCTGAACTAGTTTCAGGGTCTTTATAAGAATAATTAATAATCATTAATTCTAAAGATGCTGAAACGAGCCTGCCTGTCGGTAGGCAGGTTCAGCATGACTAATAAATAGGAATAAACTATGTACGAAGAAGAAATAAAATCTCTCAATAATTACAAAATACGTATCAATAATTTACGGAGTTATCTTTGACGTCGATAAAAAAGAAGCGCAAATAAGCGAACTGCAATCAAAAACAGAAGCACCCAATTTTTGGAATGACCAGATGGGTGCCCAAAAAATCCTGCAAGAAATAAAATCTCTGCAAACCTGGGTTGAGCTTTGGAAATCAGTCTATAAAAAATCTGAGAGTGTTGACGAATTTATTCAGCTTGCACAAATGGAAAATGATGAATCCCTGTATGATGAAATTACTAATGAACTATCTACATTGGAAAAAGCAATTGAAGAAGCTGAATTTAAAAATATGCTCAGCGGAAAAGATGATGACAAGAACTGCATCTTAACAATTCATTCCGGTGCAGGAGGTACAGAGGCGCAAGATTGGGCTGATATGCTTCTAAGAATGTATTTGCGTTATGGAGAGCAAAATGATTTTAAGATGACGTTACTTGATATTTTAGATGGTGACGGTGCCGGTATTAAATCCGCAACTGTAGAAGTTGAAGGTGAATTTGCTTATGGTTACCTTAAAGCTGAAAATGGTGTTCATCGTTTAGTAAGAATTTCTCCATTTGATTCTAATAAAAGAAGACACACATCTTTCGCTTCAGTATTTGTTATTCCCGAAGCTGATGATACAATTGAGATTGAAATTAATCCTGCCGATCTGAGAGTTGATACATATCGTTCCGGTGGCAAAGGTGGGCAAAATGTTAACAAGGTTGAAACGGCTGTTAGATTCACTCATCTTCCCACGGGCGTAGTCGCTGCCTGCCAGAGTGAGCGATCGCAAGCACAGAATCGTGTTAATGCAATGAAGCTATTAAAATCAAAACTTTATCAACTTGAATTGGAAAAACAAAATGCTGCATTAGATGAAGTTGAAAAAGGTAAAATGAAAATCGAATGGGGCAGCCAAATCCGTTCTTATGTTTTTCATCCTTACAATATGGTAAAAGACCACAGAACCGATGAGGAAACATCCGATACTCAAGGTGTGATGGATGGAGATTTGAATAAGTTTATCAAAGCTTACTTGCTAAAGTTTAGCCAGAATTAAAAATTTATTCTTTCTTGAGATTATATTGTTTAGCAAGGTTTGTTAACCTTCTCGGATAATCAGTTTGTATTCCGTTTATGCCGCTTTTTATCAAACATTCCATTTCTTTTTTATCATTTATAGTGCAGCCAATTAAAAAATCGATTTTGTGCGATTCTAATTTTTTATTTAGGTGCAGCTTTCTTTTTACATCATACCAGATAACACGACGAAACGTTATCCAATTAGCTATTGTTATTTGTCTTGGACGTAATATTATCGCGACATTGTGTTGATTTTTTGAAGCAACTTTAATTGTGCTATGCATTCTTGGTAAAAAGATAAATCCAGGTGGAAGTTCAACATCAAGACTGTAGTTAAGATTCAGGATATTTATTCTTTGCTACTTCTAATACTTCAGGGAAAAATGTTTCAATAATAAATTTTGCGGGAGGATTAAATTCTTTTATTAAATCATCAAGCTGATCAAGAATAATAAGAATTAATTCCTTCTCATCTCTTGGAACTTTAATATCAAGAAAAACATATTTGATTTGAGTGTTTATCTTTTATCCAATTTAATAAATTCTCTAAATGTTGGAATGTGAGCATTGATAGATTCTGATTCACCTTTTTTTACATAATTAAAGTGTTCTCTATATCCTGTAAGAGTTAGTTCACTTGTTTTATTTCTAAACGCCGCTGAATGGAGCAGGGAAGTCGGGCTTGTAAGCAACCTCAGGTTCAAATCCATTTTCCCGAATCAAAGCAACAAGTTCATTAGGATTCCAATCGTGCCAAAGAATTACTTCTTTATCTTTAGTTACACAAAGATCAGTTTCCAGAGAATTAACACCTTCACGCAATGCTCTTTCAAATGATGGGATTGTATTTTCAGGTTCATTAACAGGTGAACCACGATGACCGCAAATAAGAAATAAATTATTCTCTATCAACTTTTAATTTACTGATTGGACAAAAACGAAATAACTCTCTAAGCCAAACACAGTAGATTATTATCCTTCGTTTTAAACTTGCCATAATAAAAGTTTATTCTGATTTTTCTAATGAAAATATTTTAATGCTAGACAAGATAAATGAAAAAAGTAAAAAGATAAAAGAATTATGAAAAAGAAGATTAATAAGAACGTGAAGAAAAAAAATCTAAATCAAAACAAGATTTTTTTAAGAAAGTATATTCTGTAACAAAAAAGATTCCTTATGGAAAAGTTACTACTTATGGAGATATCGCAGAAGCCTGCGGTATTCGTTCATCTGCAAGAACAGTTGGCTGGGCATTAAATGGTTGCGGACCTGATATTCCTGCGCACAGAGTTGTAAACAGATTTGGTGCATTAACCGGTAAAATACATTTTGGTGATCCAAATTTGATGGAAGAATTACTAAGAAGTGAAGGAGTTGAGTTTGATAAGAATGGCTGTGTTAGAATGGATAAACATTTATGGAAACCGAAGAGAAAAATAGAATCTTCAAAAAAGTAAAAAAGTCGATCCAGGTGGATCGACTAAATATTAATAACAAAACTTTTACAACAGTTTAATGTGAAGGCCACCTATAAAGAGGACTCCACTATTCACAATTAATATTTCTTCACATCTATTGATGAAACACCGCAGTCTATATCTATATAAATTTTCTTTGGATATTTATCAAAGTTTTCAGAACGGTATAAATCTTTATTTATTTTGATAAAGCCCTCGTAGTTTCTGCTGGATAATGCTGCATCAGAATTTATTTCACATCCAACAGAATCCGGAATTAATATATCTATATCAGAAGCTCCTGCCTCGATTTTTAATCTAGCGACATCAACAAGACTGCCAAGTTTAACGTTAAATGCGGCAGCTCCCATACCAACATATAATTTGCTTACTTTGTATTGAGTTAAATCTAAATCAACAGAAGCTGCGCCAACTTCAAATTTTAATTCCCACTCAGGATTTTTATTTAAAGACATCTCAACAGAATTTTTATAGTTATGATTTCCAAGTTTGATATGATTATTTTTCATTTCAAAATTAATTTCTGAATGAGTATCTGAATCTTGCCTGTCTAACCTATAATTGTTTACGTTTCCTTCAGTCCTAAAATCTAATAATTTATCTGTTGGTGTAAGCATTTTAAATCCGCCAGCACCTGCACTAAAATTTAGTGCAGCAGTTTTAATCGAATCTGAATAATCCTGAGAAAAGAAAGTTGTATCAAAAACAACATCTTCATCTCCAAAGTTTATTTCAAAATCATCATCAATAAGATTTGTTGTTGCGCTTACTGAGGCGTAAAGAGTTAGTGCCAATACTAAAGCAGCTAATCCTGCAACAATACCTTTCCCAATTTGATTTTTTACTAATATGGAAACTCCTATTAACACTAAAACCATTGGCCAGAATTTCCATGCTAAATTCCACGTAAAGTTTAGATCCGTTAAATTGCCAAGCAGAACCAGTCCACCGATTGCAATAAAAAATATGCCCCAAAAAATATGTGATGTTTTCATTGTTTTACCTCGTTTACGGTTTTATTTTTTGCGTTCAATATGATTGCAAAACCCAATCCAATAAGAATTAAAGGCCAAAAATCACCAAAGTGAAAACGCGGAACAAAATTATCTAAAAGAAAGATTCCGCCCAACAGTATCAAAAATGCTCCTGCATATATTGATCTATTACTTTGAGTTTTATTGATATCTAGTGAATTCATATTAAACTCTGAGTTCTCACTTTTTTTTTCTTCACCAGATGGCTGTGAATCACCACTTGGTGGATTAGTGTTAAATGGTGTAATTATAAATGGTTTTTGCGGAATGATTATCCACAAAATTATATATGCTAAAATACCACTGCCACCAAAGATTACCGCTAAAACAAAAATCAATCTTACGATGACAGGATCGATTGCAAAGTATTCTGCTAAACCACCGCAAACCCCACCAATCATTTTGTCTGTTACTGAACGATAAAGTTTCTTGTACATTTCAGAACTCCTTTCTGTCTGTTATTTCTGTTGCAATTATAGTAAAGAAATACATAGAAGGCTTTTTATATAGTATCAGCGGTTTATGATTGTTAAACGAGGGGAAATCAGTCTATTGTCGGGCGAATGGTATCGGTGAATGGAGGAAAAATATTCATATTCATTGTAATAATTAAAACTTAGTTTATTTTAGCTGCAAATGTTTAAATAAATAATAAATCAAATCATTATATGAAAATAGCTCTTTGCCAAATCGATCCAATCATTGGAGATTTAGAATATAATAAAAAAAAGATTTTGGATGGATATAAAAAAGCTATCGAGGCAAATGCTGATCTGGCAATTTTTCCAGAACTTTCATTAGTTGGGTATCCACCATTAGATTTAGTTGAAAAACAAGAATTTAGAAAAGCCGTAAATAAAACTGCTCTTGAAATTGCTATACAAACCGGAACTGTTGGATTGTTATTTGGAGCAATAACTGAAGATTATGATAATGTGGGGACGGATATTCACAACTCTGCACTATTATGTTTTGATGGAAAGATTCAATTTGTTCAGCATAAAACATTAATTCCTAATTACGATGTGTTTGATGAGATGAGATATTTTGATTCAGCGGAAAATGTTTCTGTTTTTGATTTTAAAAGTGAAAAACTTGGAATTTCAATCTGTGAGGATATTTGGAATGATGCTGATTACTGGTATCGAAGAAGATATCAAAAAGATCCTGTTGAAGATTTAATAAAACAAGGGGTTACTGTTCTGCTCAACATTTCAGCAAGCCCATATTCATTTGGCAAACGAACTGCAAGAAAAGAAATGTTATCCGTATTAACCAAAAAAGATAAATTACCACTTGCTTATGTCTGCTGTGTTGGTGCACAAACGGATTTGATTTTTGATGGTGCAAGTATGTGTTTTGATGCAAACGGAAATTTGGTACAAGTTGGAAAATCATTTTCAGAAGATTTTGTATTGTTTGATACAAAAGAAAAGTATAATCCTATAGATTATTGTGAAGACAGTTTTGAAGAAGAAATATATAACTCACTTGTATTTGGACTGAAAGAATATTGCACCAAATTAGAATTTAAGAAAGTCTTAGTTGGATTAAGCGGTGGAATGGATTCTGCTTTAGTAACTTGCATAGCTGTTGACGCGTTAGGAGCAGATAATGTTCACGTAATTCTGATGCCATCAAAATATTCCAGTCCTGGAAGTATCACAGATTCTGAAGCACTAATCAAAAACCTTGGAATAAATTCAGATTATGTTGGCATCCAACCAGTGGTTGATGAGACTATATCTCAATTGAATCCAGTTCTCAAGTCAGACATTAAATCAATTACAGAAGAAAATTTACAAGCTAGAGTTCGTGGTCTTTACCTGATGGTATATTCAAATAATAACGGTAATCTTTTGCTTACTACAGGTAATAAATCTGAGATGGCAGTTGGATACAGCACTTTGTATGGTGATATGTGCGGTGGGCTTGCTGTTATAGCTGATGTATATAAAACTGATGTTTATCGGCTTGCTAATTACATCAATAGGGAGAAGAAAGTTATTCCGCAAGCGATTATTGAAAAAGCACCATCAGCGGAACTTATGCCCAATCAAACTGATCAGGATACTTTACCACCTTATGAATTACTTGATAAAATTTTAAGGATGTACCTTGAAGAAAATAAAGAATATGATGAGATAAGAGAAGTTATAGGTAATGAAGAAATTGTAAAAAGAGTCTTAAGAATGGTAGATCTAAATGAATTTAAACGAAATCAGGCAGCCCCAGCATTGCGTGTTTCATCTAAAGCGTTTGGATTTGGAAGAAGATACCCGATTGTTCAGGGATGGAGAAAATATTTCTAACCCATCAAAGTCATTCAAAAATCGATTGGATATTCATAACAGTCTTATTAGTTTTGAAATTGAAAATGTTTAATATATTAAGTGAGAAAAATGGCCAAAGAAAAAGAAATTCAACCGCTCAGTGAAGTTACCGTTCGATTTGCTGGCGATTCCGGTGATGGAATGCAGCTTACAGGTTCACAGTTTAGTGATACAACCGCATTTGTGGGTAATGCTTTAAATACACTTCCGGATTATCCTGCTGAAATTAGAGCCCCCGCCGGAACAATATATGGTGTCAGTGGTTTTCAACTGCATTTTAGTAGTTTAGATATTCATACTCCGGGTGATAGACCTGATGTTTTAGTAGCAATGAATCCTGCAGCATTAAAGAAAAATCTTTCTGAACTCAAAAAAAACGGAACGCTTATAGTTAATAAAGACGCATTTGATTTAAAGAATTTGAAATTAGCGCACTATGAAGCAAATCCTTTGGAAGATGGAACTCTTGACGGATACCATGTTCATAGTGTACCTATCAGTACCTTAACAGAAAATGCACTTGAAGGAACATCACTATCACCTAAAGAAGTAGCAAGGTGTAAAAACTTTTTTGCGCTCGGTTTAATGTATTGGTTGTATGATAGACCGATTCAAAATACAATTGATTGGATTCAGGATAAATTTAAAAAGACTCCGCAGTTTATTGATGCAAATACCAAAGCTTTAAATGCCGGATTTAACTTCGGTGAAATGACAGAACTATTTACAACAAGATATTCAGTTGAACCAGCAAGATTACCAAAAGGAACATACAGGAATATTTCGGGTAATGAAGCAACGGCATTTGGTTTTCTTGCTGCGTCTGTACAAAGTGGGCTGCCTCTATATTTAGGTTCCTATCCTATTACTCCAGCTACAGAGATACTTCAGTATTTGAGCAACTTTAAAAATTTTGGAGTTAAAACTTTTCAAGCAGAAGATGAAATTGCAGGTGTCACCTCTGCAATCGGTGCGGCATTTGCAGGTAACCTTGCGCTCACTACTACAAGCGGACCGGGATTGGCGTTAAAAACTGAAGCCATTGGATTAGCTGTTATGACAGAACTTCCACTTGTTATTGTAAATGTTCAAAGAGGTGGACCAAGTACAGGTTTACCTACTAAAACAGAACAAGCAGATTTATTGCAAGCAGTTCTTGGTAGAAATGGTGAGGCACCGGTTGCTGTACTTGCTGCAAAAACCCCAAGAGATTGTTTTTATATGGCTATCGAAGCATCAAGAATTGCATTGAAATATATGACACCAGTTATCCTTTTAACAGATGGGTATATTGCGAACGGTAGTGAACCATGGAGAATTCCTTCAGTAGAGTCACTTCCAAAAATTGGTGTAAAATTCCGAACTGAGAAAGAAGGATTTTATCCTTATTTGAGAGATGAATTTCTTGCCAGACCTTGGGCAATACCGGGAACACCGGATTTGGAACACAGAATCGGCGGACTTGAAAAAGCTCACATTTATGGATCTGTTAATTATGATCCTGATAATCATAATAAAATGATTCACCTTCGTGCAGAGAAAATTAAAAATATCGAAAATGATATTCCACTACTCGAAGTTGATGGCGATCATTCAGGCGAATTACTTGTTTTGGGTTGGGGCGGTACATATGGTGCAATTAAGGAAGCTGTGATAAAAGCTAGAGCATCGGGTCTTAAAATATCTCAAGCTCATTTTCAATATTTGAATCCTTTCCCAAAAAATACTGGTGACGTTTTACGTAATTTTAAAAACGTACTTATACCAGAGATTAATCTTGGGCAGTTAGCAAAGTTATTAAGAAGTGAATATTTAGTTGATATTATTCAATTTAATGTTGTTCGTGGATTACCATTCAGAGTATCAGATATATTAGAAAAGATTAAAGAAGTACACGGAGGAAAAAATGGAAAATAAAGTTGAGATAAAAACAGCAAAATTAACCGCAAAAGATTTTGCTACTGATCAGGATGTTAGATGGTGCCCAGGCTGCGGTGATTATTCGATCCTTGCACAGGTTCAGAGAACTTTTCCTGAAATTATAGATGTACCGAAGGAAGATGTTGTTTGGATTTCCGGTATAGGTTGTTCAAGTCGTTTTCCCTACTATATGGATACTTATGGTTTTCATGGTATTCACGGTAGAGCACCTATCTTAGCAACTGGAGTAAAACTGGCAAATCCAAAACTTTCTGTTTGGGTTGCAACCGGCGATGGTGATTTACTCAGCATCGGTGGAAATCATTTTATTCATGCCTGCAGAAAAAATATCGATATAAAAATATTATTATTCAATAATCGTATTTATGGATTAACCAAAGGACAGTATTCACCTACATCCGAAAAAGGAAAAGTTACAAAAACAACTCCTTTCGGAAGTGTTGATTATCCATTCAACCCAACAATGCTTGCAACAGGATCTGAAGCCACTTTTGTTGCCCGATCAATTGATCGTCATACCAAACATTTGCAGGAAATGATTAAAAGAGTTGGCAAGCACAAAGGAACAGCATTTTTAGAGATTTACCAGAACTGCAATATCTTTAATGATGGAGCGTTCTCTGTTCTTACCGAAAAAGAAACTAAAGATGATAACGTTATCGTTCTTGAACAAGGTAAACCGATGGTTTTCGGAAAGGATGGAAGTAAAGGAATTAAGCTGGATGGATTTACTCCCGTTGTAGTTGATCTAACAAGCGGAAAATATTCTAAAGATGATCTTTGGATTCATGATGAGTTTGAAGAAAGTCCTGTTCGTGCCGCAATACTATCTACCTTTACAGAAACACCCGGTTTACCGACTCCAGTCGGAGTTTTCAGACAGGTATTTAAACCAACTTATGATCAAGGATTAGTTGCTCAGATTGAGGATGTTAAGAAGAAAAAAGGTGAAGGTGATCTGGCAAAGGTTCTTTTTGGCGGTAACACCTGGGAAGTTAATTGATAGTAATTAAAAATAATTAATTTATTCTTAGTTGTATATATGGGCTTGAAACAGCTTCAAGCCCATTTCTATTTTATATAAGATTTATGATTGATTTTGAAAAACTAAAAGACATTGTTCTCAACAATTCATCATTCCTTTTAACAACTCATGTTAATCCGGATGCCGATGCCATCGGTTCAGAGGTTGCATTCTATTATATTCTAAAAAAGCTCGGTAAAAAAGCTTTTATAATAAATCACAGTTCAACTCCATATAATCTTGAATTCTTCAATAAAGAAAATATAATACAAAGATTTGATGAAGTGGTACATAAAAATATCTTCAACGATGTTGATGTTCTAGTTGCATTGGATTTCAATCGTGCAGATAGAACTGTAAGCATGGAAAATGGATTTCGCGAATCAAAAAAAATTAAAATTTGCATAGATCATCACCAGGATCCGGAAAAATTTGTCGATGAATCATTTATTGATATTGATTATTGTGCAACTGGTCATATTATTTTTGATTTTATCAAGAGAACAAATATTGTTGATTTAGATTTTGAAATTGCTGAATTAATCTATGCAGCAATAATGACAGATACAGGCTCATTTCGTTTTGATCGGACAACATCAGAAGTACATAAAATAATTGCAGAACTTCTTGATGTCGGAGTAAATCCTGAAGATGTTTATGATAGACTTTATGATCAAAGTAAATTTAGTAAAATTAAATTGCTTGGTAGAGCATTGGAATCAATAAAGCTGGAAGCTGATAATAAAATTGGTTATATGAGTTTGACTCAAAAAGATTTTAACGATTTTGATGCGATTGAGAGTGATACAGAAAATTTTGTTAATTATAATCTTTCCATAGAAAATGTTGTTCTCGGAATTTTTTTTATCGAACTAAATAATGGTTTCAAAGTAAGTTTCAGATCTAAGGGGGATATAAATGTTAACAAACTTGCCTCAGAGTTTGGCGGCGGCGGGCATAATAATGCTTCAGGTGCACGGTTTTTTACAAATAATATGCAGGAGATGATCCCTGTAATCCTTTCTAAAGCAAAACGTTATCTAAATAACAGAAAGTAAACTTTATGTACAAAATTAATCTTATTTCTGGTGGTTCAAAAATTATTTATCAACCATTATCAATTAGTTTAAAGTATTTGATTGATGATAAAAAGTTATCAAAGAGTTTACCAAACCTTGAAAAAATATTTAATATAAAGTTTTCGGAATTACAAAGACAGAATTTCCTTTCAGATGAAGGTGGCGTAATACGAGTTACAAAACCTTCCGGTAAACCTGATGCATTAATTCTTCAAAAAGTAAAGTTGAATGAAAAATTTGATGCTGATCATTTTAGAAATCATTTAGCGGAGTTTATCTCTAATCTTAAAACAGAAGTAACAAAAAATCTACACATCTTTATTCCTGCATATTCAGCAGTAAAAAAATATTTTGAATCCGAAGAATACTATTATCAAACTTTTGCCGAAGGAATATTGTTTGGTAATTATTCTTTCGATAAATACAAATCAAAAAAAGTTAAGAGTAAAGTTCTGGATGTGTATTTTTATTCTGATAACGATAAGAAATTAAAAAATGCATTAAAAGTTGCGCAGAATTTAATTTCATCTGTTAATCTTACAAGAGATTTACAAAGTGAACCCGCTAATAATTTAACTCCTGAATTACTTGCTACAAGAATTGTTACCGAGGTAAAACAGTTTGGTATTAAATCAATTGTGTTTGGTGAAAGAGAAATCAAGAAAAGAAAAATGGGCGGCTTAATTGCAATAGGACAGGGAAGTGTTAATAAACCAAAATTTATTGTACTTGAATATAAACCTGCTGTAAAATTTAAAAAGAATAAGAAAATAAAAAATAAAAAAGTAGCATTAGTAGGGAAAGGAATTACTTTTGATTCTGGTGGTATTTCAATTAAACCTGCTAAAAACATGGGCGAGATGAAAGCTGATATGTCTGGAGCCGCCGTTGTTGTTGGAACATTAATTGCAGCAGCTAAAAATAATTTGCCTGTACACTTGTTTGGTATTATTCCAGCAGCCGAAAATATGGTGTCCGGTGAGTCTATACGACCCGGTGATGTTATAAAAATATCATCCGGAAAAACTGTGGAGATAGAAGATACCGATGCAGAAGGAAGAGTTGTCCTAGCCGATGCATTACATTACGCATCTCAACTTAAACCTGATGAAATAATTGATCTTGCCACACTTACCGGTGCTTGTGTAGTTGCACTAGGTGAGTTTGTTGCCGGAATGTTCACAAAGAATGATGCAATGGCAAACAATCTTTATAAAAGTGGTATAACTACTTTTGACAGAGTTTGGCGATTGCCAATGTGGGATGATTCTAACGAATTGATTACAAGCGATGTAGCTGATGTGGCAAATCTCGGAAGCAGCCGTTGGGCAGGTGCCATTACAGCAGCTAAATTTTTAGAACATTTTGTAGATAAAAATATTCCGTGGACTCATCTTGATATTGCGGGACCTGCAATGAATAATTCGTCCAGAAGTTATACTAAAAAACATATGACAGGCTTTGGTGTACGTTTACTGTTTGATTATTTATCTCATAGAGTATAATTCTTAGCGAGTCATTGCGAGTCCAGATTTATCGTGACGAAGCAATCTGTTTTATTTATGCATATTGACCTCACCCTAACCCTCTCCTTGCCAAGGAGAGGGAAAAGAAGGGTGAGGTTTTTTCCACCTACTAATTGATTAAAACTTTTCTTTAAGCTAAGTTAATAGCGTTACGTCATTTAAAGTATTCTATCATTATAACTGTTATGCTTAAAAACGAAAAACTTCGCAATGTTGTTTTTATACTTTTTGGTGTTTTACTGCTCATAATAAAGCCGCATTATAATGGTCCATTCCCTGATTTTATAAAAAGTTATCTTGGAAATTTTTCAATTTCATTTGCGGTTTACTATATCATCAGCTTTTATTCCAGACACTGGGAAATGAATAAACCGCTTACCGCTTTGATCGCGTTATTGATTGTAGAGTTATTTGAATTATTAAATGGTTTTGGTGTTATGACTAATGTATATGATGTGATGGATTTACTTGCAAACTTTTTAGGTATTCTATTTGCTTTATTTATTGATCTGATGATTAAAAATGTTTTTCTTAAAAGCAACGGATAAATTACAATCTATTAATTGATTAAAACTTTTGTTTGAGTTAAGTTGTAAGTGAAAAGATTTTCTATTTATTTTCAAAGGGTTGTAATTGTTCAAGAATTATCTAAAACAACTTTTCAAAACTTATCAAAGCGGTGCGCGAGAAGAATCTTATTATCCTGAATTAAAATCATTTCTTGAAGAGTTTTCTAAATCCACTAGAAAAAAGAAAATTGATATTACTATTTTACCAAAGAAAACTGAAGCAGGTAATCCTGATTTTAGAATCTGGGATGGCAAGCAAAAAATTGTTGGTTACATTGAAGCTAAAGACTTAGGCAAAAACTTAGACGATATTGAGGAAACTGAACAGCTTAAAAGATATTTATCTACTTTTCCTAATGTAATACTAACTAACTTTACTGAGTTTCGTCTCTATCGTGATGGTGAAATGATTGATAAGGTATCGATCACAAGACCATTTGTTATTAAAAAACTTTCAACAGTTCCGCCATTAGAAAATGAAGATAAATTTTCCTCTTTACTCGAACGATTCCTGGATTTTTCTTTACCCAAAAAGTTTACGGCTAAAACTCTTGCTGTTGAATTAGCAAAGAGAACAAAATTTCTTAAAGATGAAATTGTTGCCGAAGAATTAAAAGCTGGAACTACTTCTATTCATGCATTTTATGAGGCATTCCAAAAGTTTCTTATTGCTGGTATTGATGAAGATGAATTTGCTGATCTTTACTCACAAACAATTACTTATGGTTTGTTTGCTGCACGATTAAGAGCTGGCGAAGAATTTAACAGAACTTTAGCATTTTCTTATATTCCTAAATCAATCGGTATCCTTAGAGATATTTTTAGATTCATTTCAATGGAAGATATTCCAAAACAGATGGAAATTATTATTGATGATATTGCAGAAGTTCTTTCCTGTGCCGATGCTAAAAAAATTCTTGATCAATATTACCATGAAGGAAAAGGAAGTGATCCTGTTTTACATTTCTATGAAACTTTTCTTTCTGAGTATGATCCTGCGACAAGAGAAAAACGAGGAGTTTATTACACACCTGAGCCTGTTGTTTCTTTTATTGTTCGTTCACTTCACGAAATACTTAAAGATAAATTTAATTTACACGATGGACTTGCTTCTAAAAATGTAACCCTTCTCGATCCTGCTGGCGGAACTTTGGGTTTTATGTATCAGGCTATTGAAGTTGCTGTTAATGAATTTAAAGAAAAATACGGTGAAGGTACTAGTTAAAAGTTTTCTTAAAGATCAGGTATTGCAAAACTTTTATGCGTTTGAATTGATGATGGCTCCTTATGCAATTGGGCATATGAAGATTTCTTTTCTGCTTGAAGAACTTGGTTACAAGATGAAAGATGATGAGCGTGTAAAGTATTATCTAACCAACACCCTTGATATGCAGGAACTTGATGAATCAAAATTCCCTGGAATGTCTTCTTTATCTCACGAAAGCCATGAAGCTGGTAAAGTAAAAAAGGAAATTCCAATTTTAGTTGTACTTGGTAATCCGCCATATTCGGGTCATTCATCAAATACTGGTAAATGGATTTCTGATGAGATAAAAGAATATTTTCAAGTAGATGGAAAACCGCTTGGTGAAAAAAATCCTAAATGGCTTCAAGATGATTATGTTAAATTTATCCGTTTTGCTCAATGGAAAATTGATCAGGCTGGCGAAGGTGTTTTAGGTTTTATAACCAACCACAGTTACTTAGATAATCCTACTTTTAGAGGAATGCGACAAAGTTTAATGAATAGTTTTGATGAAATTTATATTCTTGATCTTCATGGTAACAGTTTGAAAAAAGAAAAATCTCCTGATGGAAGTAAAGACGAAAATGTTTTTGATATTCAACAAGGTGTTGCAATAGCTTTCTTTATTAAAAACAAAGGTGGAAAAAGTAAAAAAGTTTTTCATTCAGAACTTTTTGGTTTACGAGAAAATAAATATGAATGGTTATTAAAGAATAATATTTATTCCACAAAATGGAAAAAGACATCACCAATTGCAGACTTTTATTTTTTTACTCCAAGCAATGATAAACTACTGAATCAATATACGGAGTTTTGGAAAGTGACTGATATATTTCCTGTAAATAGTGTTGGTATTGTTACTGCAAGAGATAATTTCGTTATTGATTTTGAAAAAGATAAACTTGAAAAAAGAATTAAAGATTTTGTAAATACTAAAATAGATGATGAAATTTTACAGAAAACTTATAATCTTGCAGAAAATCAAAGCTGGAAGATTAAAGAACAACGTGAAAAACTTAGAAAAGATTTTGATTGGAAAGATTCAATTAAAAAAATCCTTTATCGTCCATTTGATAACCGCTGGATAATATATCACGATGAAATGATTGAAAGATCAAGAAGAGATGTTATGTCTCAAATGCTTGAGGAAAATATCTCATTGTGTGTTGGGCGGCAAGGAAGTGTAATTGGTTCAGATAATTATGATATTGTTTTTATTTCGGAAAATATTAGTTGATTTGAATCTGTTCAGGAGAGGTGGTGAATTAGTATTTCCACTTTATATTTATCCGAATAAAAAAAGCAAGAAGAATAAATCTCTAGTTCAAATCATGATGTTTGAACCTGAAGTTGGATATCAATCAAACTACCAAATATAAGTCAGGAACTATTTGAAGAATTAAAAATAATTTCAATAAAATCGATTAAGCCAGAAGAAATATTTTATTACATCTATGCAATTCTTTATAGTAATACTTATCGAACAAAATATGCTGAGTTTCTAAAAATAGATTTTCCTCGTATTCCATTTACAAAAGATTACAAACTATTTATAAAACTTGGTAAACTTGGTAAAGAACTTGCAGATTTGCATTTATTGAAATCTAATAAACTTAACTAAAACCATTTCTGCTTTTCCAGTTAAAGTGAATAAGAAGATTGAAAAACTAAAATACGAAGACGAAAAAGTCTGGATAAATAAAGAACAATACTTTTCAAACGTTAAACCAGAAGTCTGGCAATATCAAATCGGTGGATACCAGGTTTGTGAAAAATGGCTTAAGGATAGAAAAGATAGAACTTTAAATGTAGATGATATTCAAACTTATTGTAAGATAGTAACTGCACTAAGTAAAACAATAGAACTACAAAAAGAGATTGATGATAATTATGATGGTGTTAAAAAGTAAATCCAATTACTTTTAAAATCCTTTTAACTCCTGACAAACTGAATGCTTTTAGTATTGCTGTCTCGCAGCATCTTCATCTGATTTCATTAATCTCCACTTACAATCTCCAATAAAAAATGGTCAAACATTTTTACAGAAATCAACATCCTAAAAGGAATTATATTGCAAATAACATTTAAGATTAAAAGTACAGGAAAATGAAAGAACAAATAAAAAGTAACTTAGACAATCCAAATCAACTCGAAAAATTATATCGTGAAAACAAAACAGCTTTCAAAAAAGAGTTTAATAACTTATATCCGGATATAAAAGAAAACACAACTGCTCAAATCTGGAATGAAAGACTAAACTTTGAAAGTGAAGAAATTTCCTGGGGCACAAAAAACGAATTGGTATTTGTTATCATTGCTTCTTTCATTGCAGGCTTTATTGCAAAGCTTCCACAGTTTTTTGGTTTTGCTGACGAATTTTTTTATCCAAGAAATATTGCATTTGTAGTTTTTCCATTGTTAGCTGCATACTTTGCGTGGAAACAAAACGTATCAACAAAAAAAATTGTTATTGCTTCAATTGCAATTTTAATTTCAGTATTGTTTATAAACTTTCTTCCAGACAACAATCAAAGCGATACATTGATACTGGCTTGTATTCATCTGCCTTTGTTTTTATGGGCTGTACTTGGTTTTACATACTTAGGTAAAGATATTAAAAATAACCAGCGACGATTAGATTTTCTTAGATATAATGGTGACCTGGTTGTAATGACCACGATAATACTTATTGCCGGAGGTTTATTTACAGTTCTTAACAATAAATCTTTTCAGACTTATAGATATTCAGATAGAAGAATTTTATTTTAAGAACATTGGCATCTGGGGTCTTGCAGCCGCACCAATTGTTGGAACTTTTCTTGTTCAGACAAATCCGCAATTAGTAAATAAAGTATCGCCTGTAATTGCAAAAATATTTACTCCATTAGTTTTGGTTACACTTGTAATTTACCTTATTGCAGTAATCTATACAGGCAAAGATCCGTATAACGACAGAGAATTTCTTTTAATTTTTAATATGCTGCTTATAGGAGTAATGGCAATAATATTTTTCTCAATTGCTGAAAGCTCAAAAAACTCGGGCAGTAAAATTATAACACTAATGTTGTTTGCACTTTCCATCGTAACAATAATTGTAAACGGAATAGCACTCTCAGCAATTATTTTCAGAATTTCGGAATGGGGAATTACGCCAAATAGATTTGCAGTTTTAGGAAGCAATATTCTTATCCTTTCAAATCTGCTTTTTATGTCTTACAGATTATTCAAAACAATAAAAGACAATAATGAGATTGAAAAGGTTGGAAACAGCATTGCTTTCTTTTTACCCATTTACAGTTTGTGGACGATTATAGTAACGTTTGTGTTTCCAATACTTTTTAACTTTAGATGATGGAAAGGCAAGTAAGTATATTAACAAAATCATTTATTTGAATATAAAACGAAGAAGATGGAAACTGTTTTAACTATCCACCTACCAACTATTTAATTTTAGAGGTGTTGCATAATCGTACTTACGGTGTATGGTAATACTCACACATTATTTTCTGTTGTAAAAATAAGATGAGCACTTGCATCGCAGTAATGAGTATAAAGATTCGTTGAAGTATGAAGCATCAACACACCCCTTTTAAATTCCCCTCTCGAGAGGGGAAAAGAAGGGGTGTGTAATTAATTCTCAGTAATAAGTATTCATTTCTTTTGTTTTATAACCCCATCTTTAATTTCAAAAATCACATCTGCAAGTTTCATCAGTTCGGGATTATGAGTAACGATAACAAATGTTTTTTGAAAGTTATCTCGTAACTCGAATAGTAGTTTATGGATTGATTCACTATTAGCTGAATCAAGGTTTCCAGTTGGTTCATCTGCAAGAATTATTTTAGGATTATTTGCAAGAGCGCGCGCAACGGCAACTCTTTGCTGCTCACCGCCGGAAAGTTCTGCAGGTTTATGTTCTTCCCGTTGTGATAATCCTACCACTTTTAACAATTCCTTAGAGTGGGATAAAGCTTTTTTAAGATTCATTCCTTTTATCATCTGCGGAATGGCAACATTTTCTATCGCAGTAAACTCCGGCAGTAAGTGATGGAACTGAAAAACAAATCCCATATTTTCATTTCTAAACTTTGCAAGCTTATCATTATTAAAATCAAAAATATTCTTCTGCTCATAAAGCACTTGCCCGTTATCTGGTCTATCCAGTCCGCCAAGTAAGTGTAATAAAGTTGATTTACCCGCACCGGAAGCGCCGACAATAACAGAAATTTTATTTTCTTCAATTTCAACTGAAATATTTTTTAGAACCTCCAGCTTATTTTTTTTGCTGGATTGGTATGATTTGCTAAGTTCTTGCGCGATTAGAATAATGCTCATAGTTTTTATTCCCATTTAATTGCTTGCAGTGCATCTACTTTAGAGGCTCTTTTTGCCGGAATGAGCGATGCAACTAATGAAAGAAATAACGAAACTCCGGTAATTACAAAAAAGTCTCCTATTCTTAATTCCAACGGAAGTGAATCAATTTTGTACTGAGTTGGATCTAACGGGTAGATATTGTACTGTAACTGGAGGAAGCAAATGAAATATCCCAACAGCACACCCAACCCGGTTCCAATCAAACCAATCATTAATCCCTCATACATAAATATTTTAAGTATCGATTTTTCTTTGGACCCCATTGAACTTAAGATTCCTATGTCTCGTTTCTTTTCTATTACAGACATCGAAAGGGAGCCGAGAATGTTAAAAGACGCAACTGCAATTATAAGTGAAAGTAAAATATAAGCTACCCATCTTTCTATCTGCATAACCGAATAAAGCTCTCTATGAAAATCGTACCAGGTGTTTATCTCAAAAACATTCTCATCCAATTTTGATGAAAGATAGTCTTTAGCTTTAAAAGAATTATCGGTGTTATTAAGTTTTATTTCGAATCCCTGATAACTCTTGTCATATCCCAATAAATACTGAGCTTCATCCAATGAAGTGAATGCTAAGCCTTCGTCATAGTCATTATTTTGTGAAGAAAAAATTCCACGCACCACAAACTGTTGTGTGTTTGGCATACCAAATTGAGCAATCAATTTTTCAATTCCTGCAGGAGAAATGATTGTGATTGTATCATCAACGAGCACTTGAAGATGATCCGCCAATCTTAGTCCGATTATAACCCCGGGTGTTTCATCGTTCTCATTTAATTCACCTTTACCATAAATAATACTTCCTTTTATTCCATAGATATCATCTGCGTTTTTAAGTTCAATCCCTTTTAATATAATAACTTCAGTATTACCCTGGTTAAACGCAAGTACTTTACCGCTTACAAAAGGTGCAAAGGATTTTAGATCAGGAGTGTTTGATAGAATTGATTTAACTTTATTATGGTCTTCATTGCCCGATTCAATTTTATATTCAACTCTAAGATGCGGATCAAAATTCATTAGGAACCCGGTTACCAAGCTTCCAAACCCATTAAAGACTGAGAGCACAACAATTAAAGCGGCAACGCCTAATGTAATTCCGGTTATCGAAATAAATGAAATTATTGTGATGAAATTAATTTTGTGCTTTGAAAGCAAATATCTTTTTGCAATAAATTTTTCGTAACTCATTAGTCAAACCTCAGGGCTGTTACGGGATTTATCCTTGAAGCAAAATAACTTGGTATAATTGCTGCCAACAATGAAAGCACAAAAGTAACTGCTGAAATTAAAATAAAAATGTCCGCACTCATTTCAATTGGAACTCTTGTCACAAAGTAAACACTTGATGGTACTTTAATTATATCAAACTTTAGCTGAATTGACATCAATAGCCAGGCGAGAAAATTTCCTGCTACAATCCCAATTATTGTAAGATAGACTCCCTGGTAAATAAATATTTTAACAATATCGCCACCTTTTGCGCCCAAAGATTTTAATACTCCCACCGCGTTAGTTTTTTCAAGAACCAGCATAAGCAATGCGCTGATAATATTAAAAACTGCTACAATGATTATTAATCCTAAAACAATCGGGATAGGTTTTTTTTGCAATTCAATCCAGGTAAAGATATTTCTATGAATTTCAAAAATTGTTCTTGCATAATATGGATATCGTAGACCTCTGCGTACAAGCTGGGCAAGACTATCGATTTTGGCAACTGATTTTAATTTTATATCGATTCCATTTATCTCTTCATCCATCGAAAACAAATTTTGAGCAGAATGCAAACCTGTATAACCGATTAGATTATCATATTCTGCCATGCCACTTTCAAATACGCCAGTAATAGTAAATCTTTGGATATTAGGTAAGTTGTCAGGGGAGGGAAGTCTATCGTTATTAAGTGCAAACAAGGTAACCTTATCTCCAACTTTAACCATTAATTTTGTCGCTAACGTTTTCCCCAAAACCATTGTATTAGGATTATCCCAGTCAATATTTCCTGATACTATATTGCTTATTAATTTTTGGGATGCTCCGTCTTGTAAGATACCTTTTACATTGATACCTTCTTTGCGTTTTCCAGAACTTATAATTGCTAACTTAGAAACGTAAGCAGAGATAAAATTAATTTGATTATGATGTTTATTATTTAATTTTTCGATGAAAATATCAGAATTAGGTAAAGATTCTTTATAAGAAAGAATTTTAATATGCGAATCAAACTCAGTGATTTTTTGAGTTAAAGTATTCTCAAATCCTTGAAGAACGCTTAAAGCTATAATTAAAGTGGCAACACCTAGAGAAATCCCTGCAATTGTGATTACAGAAATTAAGTTTAATAACCTGGAATCCTTATTTGATAAAATATATCTTATAGATACAAAAAACGGGAAATTCATTACAAAAAGCTCGTAATATTTGAATCTCAATTTAAGTATTCTATTTCTCTCAAAAAATTGTTTTTTAGAATCTAAACGTATATCTTTTCACCTCAATTTTTAATAATTCTGACATTAAAATGTATATAAAGTCCTGGTGTAAATCAGGATAAGCTATGTCCGGTTATCGCTTCTCGATTAGGATCGGGTAGCCCACAGGTTCTTAGATGTTTTAATTCTTTAAGTATAAGGTAAAAGTTTTTATTTACGGGGCGTAGCGTAGTCCGGTTATCGCGCCTGCTTTGGGAGCAGGAGGTCGCAGGTTCGAATCCTGCCGCCCCGACAGAAAATAGTTCTTTGTGATTTTGTGTATAATGAGCGCCCGTAGCTCAATTGGATAGAGCATCAGCCTTCTAAGCTGAGGGTCAGTGGTTCGAGTCCACTCGGGCGTACAAACAAATTTTGAATCGCTTGGATAGAGCATCAGCCTTCTTCTAAGTTGAGGGTCCAGTGGTTCTGGCGAAGCCATCCCAATGGGAGAGTCCACTCGGGCGTACAAAAAAGTTTTGTTCATTAAATGGTGAGCGTAGCTCAGTTGGTTAGAGCACCAGGTTGTGGCCCTGGGGGTCGTGGGTTCAATTCCCATCGCTCACCCAAACATTTAATACACTAAATTTTAGTTATCTTACTTGTTTTTCACTGGCCCCATCGTCTAGTGGTTAGGACATAGCCCTTTCACGGCTGTAACAGGGGTTCAAATCCCCTTGGGGTCACAAAGTCCCGGTAATTTATTTTATCGGGATTTTTTTTGTTTATTAAAAATGTAACTGGAAGGGTTCTTCCGAAGGAATCCCTACGGGAAAATCCCCTTGGGGTCACAAAGTCCCGGTAATTTATTTTATCGGGATTTTTTTTGTTTATTAAAAATGTAACTGGAAGGGTTCTTCCGAAGGAATCCCTACGGGAAAATCCCCTTGGGGTCACAAAGTCCCGGTAATTTATTTTACGGGATTTTTTTTGTTTATTAAAAATGTAACTGGAAGGGTTCTTCCGAAGGAATCCCTACGGGAAAATCCCCTTGGGGTCACAAAGTCCCGGTAATTTATTTTATCGGGATTTTTTTTGTTTATTAAAAATGTAACTGGAAGGGTTCTTCCGAAGGAATCCCTACGGGAAAATCCCCTTGGGGTCACAAAGTCCCGGTAATTTATTTTATCGGGATTTTTTTTGTTTATTAAAAATGTAACTGGAAGGGTTCTTCCGAAGGAATCCCTACGGGAAAATCCCCTTGGGGTCACAAAGTCCCGGTAATTTATTTTATCGGGATTTTTTTATCTATTGGTAAATTGATCTTTATACATTTCTTGAAAATGGGTGATTGGTTTTTCTAAGGCTGATCTTTTCTTTTTTATTCTCCACAACCTCATAAAAAGAGAGAAACTTTAATAACAGAGTTAAATAGCCCCTTCTCTTTGCAAGAGTAAGGGGATGTCCATTGGACTCCTTCGGAGGGGATGAGTTCCTGTGTTTGACGGATAATATTCTCCACAATCTTAATATTGTGAATAATAAATCTAAAAAAATACGTAAACCCAGTTACTACTTATTTTTTAGAATGAGTTGGTCTTAAAGTTTCATTTTTATTTACTGTCTTTAGAATAAACAATGCAACTACTAATAGTATAATTACAGTTGAAATAAAAATAATTAGTGATTTCATCAATACATCCTGAAGTGGCATACCTCTATCACTAAGATAAATCAGGCCAATAAAGAAGGTTAAAAAACTTACATGTAATATTTTTCTTGTCATTTTTACACCTTTGCTTGGTTTGAATAATCCATAACAATATTCAACCATTAATTCATAAAAACATCAATACACTTGCAGCATTTTTTAATTTATAATTATACATTAAGCATAACAGAGAGATGACATCTTTTCTAAAGAAAGAATTCTTCTAATTATCAGAAGAAATGTTTTTTTTTATTTTAATTAATTTAATTCGTAAGATGTCATCTCTTTACAACTAACTTTTGGGATAATGTGAATTATCACTCGAGATATTTTAGATTTTTATTTATTAAAAATCAATCAATCTTTGGGATGAAAAAAGAACTACATCTTTTGGGTGAGTTTATGCAATGCTTGTTTTAGAATAATTATAAGCTTCTTATAATAGTTAGAAGAACTAATCCCTTTTTCATCCTTTTGGACTATTGGACAGTAAATATTTTATGTCTAATATTTTCATCAGTCGAGGATTTCTCGATTTGATATTTATATGAAGAGCAACTGACTGGTAATTTCCCCTCCTTTAATAAATCAGAATTGAGTAATCAAAAGAATTTACATGATTTTGTAGCATCAGATATTATCGGATAATGATTTACTTAATGACGACTGAAAAAATATGTATTAAGAGATAGTCTTAAAATAAAGTCTCTTTAATATAAAGAAGATGATGTTATTAATAATCTCTATTAAAATTAGGTGAAAAAGAGAATGGAATAATTTAGCATGATGAATGAGATGCATTACAATATTGGACATATAATATAGATTAATATTTGATTTTGGGAGTGTAATGAAAAATGAATCAAAACCAATGATATTAAAAAACAATACGTTGTTACTTTTATATTTATAATTAGCCTACTGTTGTGTACAGGCGGTTATTTTTATTATAACTATTCCGCAAAACAAATACACAACGAAGGAGTTAATAATCTCACTGCAATAGCCCAACTAAAAATAAATCAAATCGTGCAATGGAATAAAGAACGACTAGCTGATGCTAAAGTAATTTATAGTAGTACT
>CAVQQN010000054.1:0-38358 GCA_963714775.1 uncultured Ignavibacteriaceae bacterium | reverse complement strand
TAAAAGAGGGTCCCGAAAGAATTAAGGATTTGATAGACATTGGAACGAATTTTACTAAAAAAGGAGATTCGTATGATCTGGCTCGTGAAGGGGGGCATTCAATGTCGAGAATTTTTCACGCAAAGGATTTGACAGGACAAGAAATTGAACGAGCTTTAATTCATTCTGTTGAAAAAAAAAGTAATATTAAAATATTAGAGAATGCAATTGCTATTGATCTTTTAACAGAGCACAATTTGCCAGGCAAAGGAAAAGCAATCACCGAGAACAAAAACTGCTGGGGAGCTTACATTCTAAATTCTAAAGAAAATAAAGTACAAAAAATCACTGCAAAAGCTACGGTTTTGGCTACCGGAGGTCTTGGTCAAGTGTACCTTCATACTACTAACCCATCAATAGCAACTGGTGATGGATTTGCAATGGCATATCGAGCTGGCGCAGAGATGGGAAATATGGAGTTTATTCAATTTCATCCAACATCTTTTTATAATATTAAAACCAATTCTGATTTCGAAGATCACTCTTTTCTTATTTCTGAAGCCGTTAGAGGTTTTGGTGGTTTACTTAGAACTAAAGATGGTAATCTATTCATGAAAAATTATGACTCAAGAAAAGAATTAGCTCCAAGAGATATAGTTGCAAGAGCCATCGATAATGAATTAAAAAAACGTGGAGATGACTATGTTTATCTTGATCTTACTCATAAAAATACAAATGAAATAATTGATCATTTCCCTAATATTTATAGTACTTGCTTAAAACAGGGAATTGATATCACAAAAGATTTTATTCCTGTTGTTCCTGCAGCACATTATGCATGTGGTGGTATAGTGGTAAATTTGAAAGGTGAAACATCTCTGAAAGGATTATATGCATGTGGTGAAGTTACCATGACAGGTGTACATGGAGCAAACAGACTTGCAAGCAACTCTTTACTTGAAGCTCTAGTTTATGCTTACCGATTGTGCAAACTCTATAAAAGAATTTATAGAACTTCTGATATTAAAATTCCTGATTTCAAGATTGGGATGATTCTGGTACTTTATCTTATGACGAACGAATTTTACTTACACATACAGTCAATGAAGTAAAGCAAACAATGTGGGATTATGTGGGAATAGTGCGTTCAGATTTAAGACTGGAACGGGCTTCTAGAAGAATACATAATATTTATTGGGAAACAGAGGAACTTTATAAAAAAACCAAAGTATTTATGGAAATTTTGGAATTACGAAATTTAATTACTTGCTCCCATATTATAATTAAGTCAGCAAAAATAAGAAAAGAAAGCAGGGGATTGCATTACAATATAGATTATCTTGAAAAATTATCCTGAAAGTTTAATAAGGAATAGCTTGTTAAAAAATAAAAATATCTAACTCTTAATAGGATATAGTGTAGCTAACGTTATTATCATTTTATAAAAAGATGAGTTACACGTTATTTTTAATCTACTTTACATTATCTAAGGACGATAAATATTTTTGGAATATTTATAAGTATATGATAATATTTTTCTTTTAAATGGGATGGATTATAATTAGAGCTATTTATTTTGTATGCTCCCATTCTACTTAAGATTAATTATTTAGTTGAAATAACAGATGAATGTAAAAAATAATGATCACATGCGTTATTTATATCTTATTTTAAAGTCCGAGCAATTATCATCTTTTTTATTTATTTTCGCTTCAACTTATTAAGTTTATTATGAACAGAGTATCCACAATATCAAAAATAATTGCACCTAATTTCTCTTATAGCAACTTCAATTTGGGTTGGCTCATATCTCACACGAATGTTCTTAGTGTATCAAATCTTTGAAGGGACAGATTTAATTCTCAAAAATTATATTAACCAAAACAATATTGGAGGAATATTATCTTCATTATTACCTGCTATTATGATTCATATTGATATCGTTTATGGTGATGATCATAAGTACTTTGTTATTTTATATGACTTCAAAATTAAGTCTAAGATTCAATGGTTGGCTGTTTATAATTCTAATTGCAGTATTAATTACTTTTCCGTTTGAAATTTACCTAATGATTATCGATTATAAAGTAATAGTTGCTCTAAACAGTGGTTCATTTGATTCAGCACAAGTTGTAACACTGTTAAGGGATAGAATAAAAAATTTAAGTAGTTTTTCTATCGTTGAAATTATTATCATATTTATCATTCTATTACTTTATCGTTTTCCAACCACTTACAAAAAAGATTGATCCGAATGTATGAAAATAAAAGAAAAGGAATTTGAAGAAATAATACAAGATTTAAGATCAGTTGCAGGTCAGCTTGGAGCAAGTGTTAGATTTGAAAAAGGCGACTTTAAAGGTGGCTACTGTTTGCTTAAAGAAAGTAAGGTCATTGTAATTAATAAAAATGCTAATCTACAACGTAAAGCTATGATACTTTCTGTAGCATTAAAAGAACTCGGAGTTGATGAAATCTACCTTAATCCCAAAATTACGTGAACTGATAGAAGAAATGGGTAACAGCAAATGAAAATACTTGTAATCAATGGACCTAATTTGAATTTGCTATCCAAAAGAGATGTAACTAAATTATTCTTCATTTAATATTGAACAGATAATTGCACTTCTTAAGAAAGAATTTCCAAGTATAGAGTTTACTTCCTTCCAATCTAATATTGAAGGAGAACTCATTTCTAAAATTCAGGAAGCAGATAATGAATATGATGGAATGATAATAAATCCAGGCGGATATTCACACACTTCAATTGCAATTATGGATGCACTTGAAATTTGTAAAATACCAAAGATAGAAGTTCATTTATCACATCTTGCAAATAGAGAAGAGTACAGGCAAATCTTATTAACTGCTAAAAATACAAATGGTTATATATCCGGATTCAAAGAGAACAGTTACCTTGCTGCGGCTTATCTGTTAACAAAATTGATATCTCATTAAATGATAATATGTAATTTGAATTCAATTAAATATCTACCCGCCAAATAGTGATATATATTCAAATCACATAGTCTTATTCAGATTCCTTAATCTTTAATTTAATTAAGTCTATAAAGTTGATATTAATAAATAGATTAGTTATTTTCGATTCAACAATTTTAAGAAGCCTATGAAGGATTTGTCAATAAAAAAACTTTACTATTCAATAAGTGAAGTAAGTAAAATTACAAACATAGAGCAATATGTTCTTAGATACTGGGAAACTGAGTTTGAACAGTTAAAACCACAAAAGAACAGAGCGGGGAACAGAATTTATACCAATAAAGATATTCAACTAATTCTTCACATTAAAACTCTGTTAAGGGAACGTAAATACACAATTGAGGGTGCTAAAAAGATAATTGAAAATTATGCTCCTGATAAAGTCCTTACAAGCATAATGAGCAAGAAAAAGAGAATAACTGAATACAATGAACCTCAGGTTTTAAAGAAAGAAAAATCTAATTTGCATAAGGATCTTGAAGAAGTAAAAAGTTTATTAGAAATTTTAGTGTCTAAATTATAAAATTCGGAACGTGGCGCAGTCCGGTAGCGTACTTGAATGGGGTTCAAGGGGTCGCGGGTTCAAATCCCGCCGTTCCGACAATACTATTTTTAAAATTGAATTTTATTCTAGTTCCTTTACTTACCTAATACAATTTCATACTTCTAATTATTAGTGTTTCCTGTACTAAAGAAGTATTCATGCTAGATTTTATAGTATTCATTCCTTAAGTGAAATATCTACTTAACACATTCAAATTTAGAAGATGAGCAATCTTTTAGAGTTATGATAGTAAAATCTTACAAGATCAAAAATTGGATTATTATTCGAAAAGTAAAGAAAATATTTTCTAAACAATTTTGCGGTTTACTGCGATAATATGAGTAACAAAGGATAAAAATTATGCAAAAACCATTAACTTTAATTATCTGATGGCTCTTGGTCTTATGTTACTTAGTGCTTGTTCAACAATAATGCATTCAACCAGTCAGGAATTAGAGTTGAAATCAAATCCACCTAATGCAAAAATTACAGTTGATGGTAAAAAGTTTGGTACTTCTCCGCAATTAGTTAATATTGACCGAGGTGCCAATCACATTGTTAAATTTGAGTTGGAAGGATATGAGATTTACGAGACACAGATTACTAGAAAAATTTCTTTCTGGTTTTGGGGTAACGCATTAAACGGATTTATTCCTGGAATGGTAATAGATATGTTTACCGGTTCAATGTACAATTTATTACCTGATAAAATTGATGTGGAATTAACACCAACCAAAGTTGCAGAACCACTTAAGAAAAGGTAAGATGTAAAAAACCTTTCCTCATTTACCAAAATATTAAACTTAAAAGCTTTCATAATATATTAAAACGTTTAAATTGCTGCTTTTTGGTTATAATAATTAATGAAATGATTTTTATGTAGCTTCTTTTGTAAACAAGGTAAACATTATATCTTAATTGAAATTCTTTAATTTAAAAAGGAAAGAGACTCCAAAAATTTATAATATTATTAAACTCAAATAAAATATTTATAAGCCTCATAAAGAAAATGCAGCACAAAATCTTGAAAGGGTAAAGGATCAATCACTGGAAACACATGTGACTAGAAAAATTTTTTCTTGTTTTTGGAGAATGCACTAAACGAATTCATTCCAGGTTTGGTAATAGAAATGTTTACCTGCTCAATGTATAATTTATTACCAATAAAATAAATTTAGAATTAACTCCTGCTATAGTTGAGGTACATAGTTTCACGCCTTACAAACCAAACATTCTATCGCAAAATTGTGTTTTTTATTCTTTCCAATTCCTCCCATCTCTCATAAAGCTTTTTTACTTTTTCTTTTGCTGATTCTAACTTTTGATTTAATTCATTAGTCTGTGTAGCATATTTTTCATAAAAGTCAGGGGAGGAGAATATATTTTCGATTTGTTCAACTTCTGCTTCTGCAAGCATTATTTTTTCTTCAATCTGTTCAAGTTCCAATTTATCTTTAAAGCTCATCCGCCGTGGCGGATTGGATTTTGGTTTTACTCTTGAATCTTCTTTTTCAGCTTTTGGTTTTGATTGATCAATATCTTTATCCCGGTTCTTTTTCTTTTCGATATAAAAATCATAATCACCTTCGCTGTAATAAATTTCACCATTTCCTTCCAAAGCTAAAATTCCATCACACACACGATTGAGAAAATATCTGTCGTGACTCACAATCATCACACATCCTTCAAATGCTAAAAGTGCTTCTTCCAGTATTCTTAATGTTGGCAGATCAAGATCATTTGTTGGTTCATCGAGCATCAGAAAATTACCGCCGTTACACAAAATCTTTGCAAGAGTTAACCTGCTTTTTTCACCGCCGGATAATCTTCCAACAAGAGTATTAATTCTATCATCACTAAAAAGAAATCTTCTCAGATAAGTCCAGATACTAAGCTGCTGCTTTCCAAACTTTACTGTTTCACTTCCTTCACCAATTGCTTTGATAACAGTATCATCATCGTTCAACAATATTCTTGCCTGATCTACATAATTAAATTGTGTTGTTTCACCAATTTCCATCTTGCCCAAAGTTGGGGAAATTGATACCAAGAATCATTTTAAGCAAAGTTGTTTTACCAACACCATTTTGTCCAACAACACCAATTTTTCTGCCCGGCTCAAAAATGAAATTAAAATTCTGAAACAATAATTTTTCACCGAGTTTAATCCCGACATTTTTAAACTCCAAAACTTTTTTACCAAGTCTATCAGCAGGCGGAATAATTAAATCAACATCAAGTTCAACTTCATAATCATTTTGAGCAGCAACCTCGTTAAAATTATCAATTCTGCTTTTAGCTTTTGTTCTGCGTGCTTTAGGTCCGCGTTTTATCCAGTCAAGTTCACGCCTGAGAAACATCTGGCGCTTACGTTCTTCAACTTCTTTAATTGCATGTCGTTCTGCTTTATTAACTAAATACCCGGTATAATTACCCTGATGTGAATAAAATGTTCCCGATGATAAGTTCCACAATTCGGTTTGCAATTCTATCCAGAAAATAACGATCGTGAGTTACGAAAATGCAAGTTCCATTATACGATGAAAGAAAATTCTCAAGCCATTCAATCGATTTTGTATCAAGATGGTTTGTAGGTTCATCCAGTATAAGCAAATCAGGTTTTGAAATCAAAGCTCTGCAAAGTGCAACCCGTCTTTTTTCACCACCGGAAAGTGAAAGAATATCTCTTTCACCATCTGGAGCATCTAAAGAATTGATAAGAATATTAATTCTTTTATCCAGATTCCAGGAATCAAGTCGCAATATTTTTTCTTCGAGATGATGTTTTTTTGGTGAATCGAATGAGGTATGTTCGTACTGTTTTATAAGATTTAATTCTGGCAGAGCACCATCAAGAATATTATCATAAACATTTTTAGTATCATCTAAAGTAAATTCCTGAGATAAAAAACCGATTACAAGATCTTTTTTCTTTGCAACTTTACCGGAATCCGCAGGCATCAATCCAGATATGATTTTAAGAAAAGTTGATTTTCCCGCACCGTTTTTTCCCACTAATCCAATACGATCACCTTCGTGAACAGTTAACGAAGCTTTATCAAGAATAACCTGCTCACCAAAATGTACTTCAAGTTCCAGTGCTGATAAAATAACCGGAGTAATGTTTACAGACATAAAAAACTATGATTAGAATTAATTATTAAAAT
Source organism: uncultured Ignavibacteriaceae bacterium (assembly GCA_963714775.1). Taxonomy (GTDB): domain Bacteria; phylum Bacteroidota; class Ignavibacteria; order Ignavibacteriales; family Ignavibacteriaceae; genus IGN3. The sequence goes on along the minus strand of CAVQQN010000054.1, from coordinate 31,668 downwards.
GATGAGCAAATATACAATAGCAATGCTAATAATGTTGTCTGAATTAAAATATATACTTTTATTACTTAATTTTATGATAAGAATTTCACAAATATTTCAAGATGCTAAAATGAAAACAAAAATCGTTCTTATTTCTTTTCTATTCCTGATCACTCTGTTTCCTCAGATAAAAGTGACTCAAGCAACTTATGCAAACGGTATCCTTTATAAAAAGATTGTCAATACAACAGACACTCTTTCGATTGACATATTAAAAATAAATATGTCACTCAATGAATATGAATTGAGAACTATTAAAGCTAACAATCTGCTCAATTCAAGAGAAACCACTACTGGAATGGTTAGAACTTTTACAGATTCCGGCTACAATGTTATTGCTGCAATAAATGCAGATTTCTTTGAGGCAGATGGAGAAATTGTAAGCAGTATGGTTTCTGAGGGAAAATTTGTTAAAGCGGTTCGGTTCACTGATTCACCATTTAATCCATTTGTTAATTCTCAATTTGCGGTTACAGATGAAAATAAATTACTTATTGATCAGTTTGTATTTAGTGTCCTGCTAATTTTACCGGATGGAACCATTGAACAAATAAGTAGAATTAACTCTTTACCAGACAGCAATTCAATTTCGCTTTTCAATTCATTCCAGGGAGTGATCCTACCCCCAAATAGTAGATAAAAAGAAAAGCAACTATATTTAGTAAAAAGTAAAAAATATAGGAGCTAAAAATGTCAGAAAAAAGAAGGAGTTATGATAAAGAATTCAAGTTATCAGCAGTAAAGATGATAACAGAAGGAGCAATGAGTTTAATGCAAGTTTCAAGAGATCTGGGAGTAAACGAGAACTCATTACACAAATGGAAAAAGGATTATCTGTCAGACAGTCAGAATGCATTTCCAGGCAAAGGAAGAATGAAACCGGAAGAAGAAGAGCTAAGACGAGTAAAGAAGGAATTAGTCAGGGTAACAATGGAACGAGATATTTTAAAGAAGCTTTGGGATACTTTGCAAAGGTAAAGGAGTAAAGTATATGTTCATCAAAGAAAACCGAAAACAATATCCTTTAGCTCTTGTTTGTGAAGTACTACAAGTAAGTCAATCAGGTTATCACAAATGGCTTAAGAATAAAGTAAGCCGTAGGGCAAAAGAAAATCAAAGGATACTAGAGATCATCAAGTTTTATCACATTAAAAGCAAAGCAACATATGGACTGCCAAGAATATATGCAACAATGAGAAAAGAAGGATTTATTGTAAACAAAAAGAGAATCTCTAGGTTGATGAGAGTCAATAATATCAAGGCTAAAACAAAGAGAAGGTTTAGAGTTACAACAGTTCAGAATACAAAAGCACAACCAAGTGAAAACTTACTTAATCAGAATTTTACTGCATCAGAAGAAAACAAAATCTGGACAGGTGATATAACTTACTTGTGGACAAAAGAAGGTTGGCTTTACCTTGCAGTTGTAATGGACATTTACTCAAGAAAGATAGTTGGCTGGTCAATAGATAGCAGCTTATCAACAGAACTTGTTATAAGAGCTTTAATGATGGCTTTAGTTCATAGAAATCCAGAGAGAGGAATAATCTTTCACTCAGACAGAGGAAGTCAGTATACGAGCAGTTCGTTCAGAGAAATACTAAAGAACTATGGAATAGTTCAGTCAAACAGTTCAACAGGAAACTGTTATGATAATGCAATAACAGAGTCATTTTTTCACACACTAAAAACAGAGTTAACTTACTGGGAAAAATATCAGACAAGAGAAGAAGCTAAAAGAAGTATCTTTGAATATATTGAAATAATTTATAACAGAAGAAGACTTCATTCATCTTTAGGATATTTATCACCGGTGGAATTTGAAGAAAAAGACAGAAGAGAATTAATTGAAATAGTTGCTTAACTTAATGTGTACTTTTAGGGGGTAAGATCAGAGGTAGCACTCCTGTTGCAAAAGATAAGTGGTATGTAAGTGAGATTTCTCTTACTACAATTAAAAAATCAACCGATACTTTGATCTGTGTTGTACAAGATTCATTTAACATTGGGGGAAAGATGAAAATCAATAATCATTTTATACTTTCTGCAAACAATAAGTATGCTCATTATTTGGAGAGGGAAATATCGGTTGGAGACAATTTAAAACTCATTCTTAACTTAAATCATAGGATTTCAAATATCCGATCACTTGTAGGAGGATGGCCAAGATTGGTTAAAGACGGTGTAAACCTTATCCGATTAAATGATTCAATAGAAGGAGTTATGCCAAGATTTTCGAAGAACAGACATCCAAGAACTGGTATTGGATTTTCTAAAGATAGCTCAATTGTTTTTTTTATAACTGTTGATGGAAGACAAGAATCAAGCAGGGGAATGACACTAGAGGAATTTGCCGATCTGATGATTGAGGAGGGAATTCATCATGGATTAAATCTTGATGGCGGCGGTTCTACAACAATGGTTATCAATAATAAAATTGTAAATAATCCGTCGGATAAAACCGGTGAACGAAAAGTTGGAAATTGTTTAATGATAATTAAGAAATAGTTTTATCTCTGAATTATTATTTGCCTAAATATTTCTTCCCAGGATATTTAGTTCTGATCTTATACATTGTATTTGTTTCTACTTCTGTTAAATAAAGAGTTTTATAGTCTTTATCACCAAATTCAAGGTTTGTTGGCTTGCTTCCGGGAGTTTCAATCTTTTGCAATAATTTCCCTTCAGGTGAGAAAATGTAAACTGCTTTCCCGCCAAAGTGAGCGACGTATAGATTTCCATTTATATCAAACTCAATTCCATCAGGATCTCCACCAGGGATTAGGGCAAAAACTTCTTTGTTACTTAATCGATTATCTTTTGTTATATCATATCGAAATATTCTGTTAAAGACAGATTCACAGACATAGAGTTTGTGATCAAGCGGAGAGATATTTATTCCATTTGGAAAAGCTAAACTTTCGGCCAATAAAATTACTTCCTTTGTTTTTGCATCAACCAAAAAGATTCTGCCATCCAGAATATTTTTATCATAACTACTTGGATCAGTAAAAAATAAATTTCCATTCATATCAAATGTTAAGTCATTTGGTCGATTAAATATTTTCTCATCATAACCGTAAGCATAAACTTCAATTTTAGCATCCTTGCTTATTCTTAGTATTTTTCCTTTGCCGTATTCGCACACATATAAATTTCCATCATTATCAAAAGATAGTCCGTTCGTTTTTTCAATCAATAAAGAATCATTAGTCTTGGAAACAAAGGTATCTGTAACTCCATCAGTATATTTTGCAATCCATCCGCCATAGCAATTTGAAAAAAATATTGATGATTTGCCATCGTAAGCTGGTCCCTCTGGAAAATTTAATCCCTCTGCAACTTTAATCCATTTTTCATTTTTATCGATAATCTGTGAATTAGCAGTTGCATTGATTGTTATAACCAAGGCAATTAACAACAATAATTGCTTACAATTTATCATATTAGATCCTCATATCTTTATTATAAAATTCTTCTTTATACCATTTCTAATTTATAAATTTTAGTTGTAAATATTTTACACTAATATTTTGATGCAATAATGAAAAATAAAATTCTAAGAATCAGTTTTGTTCTAATACTATTAATTTCCGAAATGTTTGCTCAATCGGTGCAAAAATATGCTGAGATTGGCGATCTTCAATTGCTTTCTGGGGACATAATAAAAAGTTGCAAAATCGGTTATAGAACTTTTGGAAATATAAATGAAGACAGCACTAATGTTATCATTTATCCAACCTGGTTTGGCGGAATATCTGAGGGAATAGCAACGCTCATACAAAAATATTCTTTTGTTGATTCTTCAAAGTATTTTATCATCGCTATTGATGCCCTGGGAAATGGAATTTCATCATCACCGTCAAATTATGAGTATGAAGATTCCGTGTTCAATAATCTTACCATTTGTGATATGGTTAATTCTCAATATAAACTTTTAACAGAAATATTGAATATAAAGCATTTATTTGCTGCAATTGGCGGTTCAATGGGAAGTATGCAAGTATTAGAATGGGCGGTTACATATCCGGAATTTATTGATAAAATCGTCGCGTACGTTGCTACCCCCAAAATGTCAAGTTATGATTTATTATGGATGAACACTCAACTTAATATGATTGAATCATCCAGAAGAAACGGTATGTCGGATAAAGAAATAAAGAAAATATCTGATATGATAACCGAAATGATTGCCCGTACACCTGTTTATACAGTCCAAAATACTAAGCTTGAAGATTTGCGATCTTATCTTAACAAATTTGATAAAGAACCGAACAGCATTTTTACCGTGGATAATTATATAGTGCTCCTAAAAGCTATGATGAAACATGACATTTCACTAAAGTACAATGGCTCAATGGAAAATGCAGCAAAAAAAATAATAGCTAAGCTGTTTATTATAGTTAGCGAAACTGATATGATGGTTAATCCGACTGAAGCATTAAATCTTGCAAAACTAACTAAAGCAAAAAAGTTAATACTGCAAAACAACTGCGGGCATCTTGCTGTTAGCTGTGAGATTGAAAGATGCAGGGAAGAGATTGCTGAATTTCTAAGTAATTGAAAATATTATTAAGGAATAGTGGAATGTTGGAGTTATGGAGTTGAAAGTACAAATTCCATTATTCCTTAACTCCAATACTCCTCTCTTGTTTGAGTTAGTAATTTTTTGGATACTTACCAATCAATTTATAAATCCATCTATGAAGATTATGAATACCTTTTACCGGATCAGCAAACATCATTATACACTCTCCATGCACGACATCAATTCCATGGTCCTCACAGAAACTAATTGCCTTAGCCGATTCGGATCCTTGCTGCATCCATACATATTTAATGCCCAAATCGTGTGCAGTGTGAACAACAATTTCAGTCTCTTGTGGTGGAATAACAGTAATAATACCATCAATTTGTTGGTCAATTTTAAAAAGTGAAGTATACAACTTAGTATTATTAGAGAATCCTCCTTTTCTGTTTATGGCAAATACTGTATAACCATTATCCTTCAAATGATTGTAAATAGATGCACCAAAACCTTCACCTTTTCTTGAAACCCCTATAACTGCGATATTCTTTAATCTAATAAATGATTTGATTGATTCGATTTTCACCAATATTTTCTCCTCTGCAATTTACAATGTAAAATTACAATTTATTTTTGTAAATAGTTATTGGATAAAATCATGTGTATATGCCTTAGGAGTAACCGTCATTTCATAAAATATCATCATTTCCTTAACTTTGCTTGCAAATATTTATAAACTAAAACTTTTAGAAAATATGAATTACGAGGAAGATAAACCCAATTCTTATTGTGGTATTTTTGGAATTTATGGTAACCCAACTGCCTCAGTTCAGGCGTATTATGGATTACATGCACTGCAGCACCGTGGACAAGAAGCAAGTGGAATTGTCACTAGATCTTTTAACGGGGATAGTAAGCCACATTTTAATATTGTTAAAGCTGAGGGTTTAATATCTGAAGTGTTTGCTGATCATAACCTTCTTACTGATGTTCTTGTTGGAGATGCAGCTATCGGGCACAACAGATATTCTACAACTGGCGCATCAAAATCAAGAAAAAACATTCAACCTTTTATGGTTAATTACCGGATGGGAAATCTTGCTATCGGGCATAATGGTAATCTTACAAATGCTAAAAAATTGAGAGAAGAACTTGTAAATGAAGGAGCAATATTTCAAACAACAAGTGATACAGAAGTAATTCTTCATCTAATAGCACGCAGTAAACTTGATAACCAAATCGATCAAATAATGGAAGCTCTACAAAAAATTGAAGGGGCTTATTGTGTTGTTATTCTTACTGATGATAAATTAATTGCAGCACGTGATCCGCTTGGTTTTAGACCTTTAGCTTTAGGTAAGCTTGATGATTCATTTTTAGTTGCCTCCGAAACATGTGCTTTTGATATTCAGCATGCTGAATTTATTAGAGAAGTAGAATCTGGCGAATTGATTGTTATTGATGATGAATCAATTAGAAATAATAAAGTTAAATCATTTAAAATTAATGTTGATCCGCAACCACAAAAACATTGTGTATTTGAGTACATTTATTTTTCTCGCCCGGATAGTTTCATCTTTGGACATAATGTTGATAAAATGAGGCGCAGATTAGGAAAAGAACTTGCACGAAGTCATCCTGTTACGGATCCTGATGGTGAAAGAGTTTATGTGATTAGTGTTCCCGATAGCTCTAACACAACAGCTTTAGGATATGCTAAAGAATTAGAAAAAGAGGGAATTGATGCACGACTTGAAATTGGATTAATTAGAAGCCACTACATTGGAAGAACTTTTATTCAACCAGGGCAGACAAATAGAGAGACCGGTGTAAGAATTAAATTCAATATAGTAAAAGGTGTGCTTGAAGGAAGAACAATAGTTGTTGTAGATGATTCAATTGTCCGAGGCACAACTTCAAAACAATTAGTGCATTTAATAAAGGAAGCAAAACCAAAAGCAATTCATTTAAGAATATCATCACCTCCAATTATGCATCCTTGTTTTTATGGTATGGATTTCCCTAGTAATGAAGAACTAATTGCATCCCGACTAAATGGGGATATTGAAGAGATAAAAAAATATCTTGAAGTAGATAGCTTAGAATACTTAACTATCGATGAAATGTTGGAAGCGGTTTCCGAAGCAGGTTTAGAAAACTTCTGTACAGCCTGTTTTTCAGGAAATTATCCAACTAATGTAGATACTAACTTCAAGAAAGAGATGTATGAGGTTTAATTTAGTTCTTGTTATTTCCTTACTAATTTTTACCACTATCCTATCATTAGCACAAACAACATACTTTATTAAATATAAAAGTAATGTGCCAATGGCAGTTGTTGAATCAAATATATCCAAACAAAAACTTTCTAATGCAATAGGTGATAGACCAGTATCACTCCCTAAATTCAATATCAATTATCTTGCAAAAGGTTTGGGCAGGGGAGATGAAGTTCTTGGAAGAATATTTAAAGTTCATTTCTCGGAAAACGTTGATGAAGCAAATATAAAATCTATGCTTTCATCGGATGCTGATATTGAATACGTACAAAAATCTACGACGTACAGTATGGACTTTGTACCAAATGATAGTCTACTTGCAGATCAATGGGCATTGAAAAAAATAAAAGCTTTTGATGCATGGGATATTACTCAAGGTACAGATACAGTTTTACTAGCAATCATCGATACAGGGATAGAATACCTACACCCTGATTTAAAAAATAAGATATACAAAAATCCTGGTGAGATGGGAAAAGATAATCTTGGAAGAGATAAAAGCAGTAACGGAATTGATGATGACCACAATGGATTTATTGATGATTATATGGGCTGGGATTTTGTTGATAGGGTTGGATTTCCATTCGACTCCACTGGTGGAGACTATTTAACGTGGGACAATATACCATTAGACGAATTCGGTCATGGAACATTAGTTGCGGGAACATCTGCTGCAGAAACAAATAATATTTCTGGAGTCGCTGGAGTTGCACCAAATATAAAATTATTAAATCTACGTTCATTCGATTCTGGAGGTTATGGAGAAGAGGATGATGCTGCATCAGCAATATTATATGCTGTTAAGCTTGGCGCAAAAGTTATAAACATGAGTTGGGGTGATTATTCGTTTTCTTATGTTTTAAGAGATGTAATTAGATATGCATATTCTCAAAACGTTTTACTAATAGCGAGCTCCGGTAATTCAGGTAGTGATGAACCCCATTATCCATCCGGTTACTCGGAAGTTATAAGTGTAGGAAATTCAACAGAGCAGGATTATGTCGCTGGTTCTTCAAATTGGGGTTCAACATTAGATTTGGTTGCACCTGGTACATCAATTATCTCAACAGTCATGAATTCAAATTATTCTTCTTACAATGGAACATCTGCTGCCGCTCCATTTGTATCTGCAACTGCAGCCTTAATTCTTTCCTTACAAAATTTTAATAACGAAGAAGTTAAACAGATCATTAAATCAACTACTGATGATATTGGAGAACAGGGTTGGGATTTAAGAAGCGGGGCTGGAAGACTTAATTTATTTCAAGCACTTTCTGTTACAGCACCTTCAATCATAAAATTCTATAGCCCTGCACAGGATTATGCAACTTCTGGTGATACTACAATTAAAATAATCGCTTCAATACTTTCGCCATACTTTACAAGTTTTAGTTTACAAGTTGGTGCTGGGTTTAATCCGGATAATTGGAATTACTTAATTGAAAATGGATTAAATCAATTTTCAAAAAAAGAAATATATGTTCTTAATACTGCCAACTTTTTGGATACGGTTTATACTTTAAGATTAGTTGTTAATCAAAACAACGGAAGAACATTAGAAGAACGCGTTAACTTTTATATTGATAGAACACCACCTATTGCTGAATTAATTTCCTTAATACCTGCTTTCTATGGTAATATTTCGCTTCCTATTGCTGCAATGTTTACTGATGAACCTTGTGTAGTTCGCATGTATTATAGACAAACTGGTAGTTTGACGTTTAGTTTTATTACGTTAGATGGTTTTGCAACTAATAATCAGTTCGTAAAGCAATTGCACTATGGTTTTATTCCTAAAGATTTGACAGTCCAAAACTCTCAATATGAAATTTATTTTGAAGCAGAGAATCTTGTTGGATTAAAAACAAAGTTGACAGATAACGGAAATAATTTTATTGTTTCAACTTTTTTTAATTCAGAATTGTCATCAGAAAATATTCTACCTTTTTCTTTACCTTCGGGTGATATGTATGAGAACCCAATGAATATTATGTCAAATCAATTTTCAGATATCGCGGTAAGACAAGGTGAAAATTCACATTTATATAATTTCAATAATAATTCCTTCACTCTTATAGATTCATTGGAATCACAGTATGTTAAAGATTTTGGTGATTTTAACAATAATGAGTTAACAGATTTACTAACATATTTTACTTATGATGGATTTATTGAAGAACAGACATCACAATATTCATCTTCTTTTAATCAGAAATATTCAGTGATTGCTCAAGGAGGAGAAGTAAGATGCTGGCCTATAATGGCTAAAGACGTTGATTCCGATGGAATCGTTGAAGTTTTTTCTCTCAGAGACTTAAATAGAATTGAGGTTTGGGATGTTCAATCAGATTTAAGTTTAAAAATAGTTGATACTTTATTCAATTTTACTTCTGTAGGTTTTGGCAATAATCGGATAAATTCACCCGGGGGTGTGGTTGCTGACTTAGATAACGATGGTATGAATGAATATTGGATGGTTGATGAAGACGGTGATATCTTCAGTTATGAAATAGGAACTAACAATAAATTTATCAAACAAAATGAAATTATTAGAACTGGTTTTCTAGGTTCTTCTGCATATTTAGCTAGTGGTGATTATAATGGTGATGGTAAAACTGAACTTGCCGTTTTACTTCATTCTGTTGATCAGATAGATATTGCACCATTCTACAGATTAATTGTTTTTAATATTTCAGGTAATACAACAAATGTTCTTTTTGACCAGGCTTTTATTGATGCTTCAACTGAATTTAGTGGTGCTTTCAGAAAAACTGCTAACAGTATAAGATTCGCAGATATAAATAATGATAATAAAGACGAACTAATCTTATTTGAATTTCCTTATGCTTATATCTTTAGAAATGATGGATTAAAAAATGTTATAATTTCATATAAAGAAAACATAAATTCTAATTCAGTTTTTATTGCGGATCTAAATCAAAATGGTGTTTTAGAAGTTGCGTTTCCATATTCTAATAAAACTGAATTTTCGGAATTTGCAATTTCAATTTATGTAAGCACACCAAATAATATTTCTGGTTTCAGTATAAACTCTACCACGATTCAACTTAGCTGGATTTCTAATTCACCAAAGTTTTATGTTTATAAAGGCTTGAATAAAAATAATTTAGAACTATTTGATTCTACTTCAGTTCCAACTTATTATGATACAGATGTAATACTTTATTCGACTTATTATTATGCAATCAAAGCTTATGATCCGACAAAACCAGAACCCTTATCCGGAATGAGCAGCATTGTTGAGGTTTATTCTCACACTCCTGCTAAACCTGTTACAGCAATAAGCAACAGTAATCGAAGTGTTATAGTAACATTTTCTGAAAAGATGAAGAACACAATTGAGAATCTTCAATCATTTGAGATAGCTGGAATTGGGTACCCTAATTCAATTACTGCATGTGATCAGTATTCATATCTGCTTTCGTTTAATGAAAATCTGCCCGAAGGTGAACAGAAAGTAATTATTAAAAACATCAAAGATTTTTATAACTCTCCGATTGTCAAACGGACTACATTAACTTTTATAGTTACTCCAACTCCCGAATATTGAAACATTCTATGTTCAGTCCTTTGAAATTGTTGAACGCATATAAAATAAAACTAAGTTTTAACTTCGCAGTCGATGAAACTTCTGCGTTAAACAAAAATAACTATGTCTTTACTGCCTGAAAATAAAGTTACATCCGTAACCATTGATCCAAAGGATTCAAAAACAATTTACTTAGATTTAAGTGGTCAAAAACCTGTCGGTTCAATTGGGAAGGAGTATGTTCTAAGACTCACTAATCTTGTCTCCAATGTTGTTTCCGGTAATATTCCAATCAACACTGGAGCGGGAAGTTATATTGTACTATCAACATATGCAAAAGATCTTTCAGATGTTTATGTCTATCCAAATCCAACAAAAGAAGTAGCAGATAAAATTACATTTGCAAATCTTCCACAGAGAGCTAAAGATAACAATCTGGTCTATTGATGGAATTTGATTAATGAGGTTGAAGAAACAGACGGTAATGGCGGAGTTGATTACAACTTAACTGATTTAAGTGGTAATCAAATTTCAAGTGGAATATATATTTACCGTATTGTTCAACTTGATGATCAAAGTAATGAAGGTGAAGAAAAACTTGGTAAATTTGCAGTAGTAAGATGAAATTTAGTAGCAAAGAAATATTCACAATTTCAAACGGAATTAGTCTTCTAAGATTTCTTTTAGTAATTCCACTTTGGTTTCTGTTAGATAATTACCAGACATGCAATCAATTAGATATATTACATTTGCATTATGTGTTTTTGCTGCTGCAACAGATATGCTGGATGGTTATCTTGCCAGAAAATTAAATCAGGTTACAGAAGTTGGAAAAATTATTGATCCGCTTGCAGATAAAGCGGCTATGGCTGTAATTGTTGTAAAATTATTTCTTATCGGTGAAATATCATACTTTCTTTTTCTTTACAATAATATTACGGGATCTTTTTATTTTTATTGGTGGAATATATGTCTCTAAAAAGCTTGGTAGAGTTCTGCCTTCAAACAAGCTCGGTAAAATTACAGTCTTATTTATAGGCTTTGTAGTGTTACTTATATTAATTGGTGTTGATAGAAGCAGTTATTTTTATCTGTCCATTTATAATTCAAGTATAATATTAATGTTTATGTCATTGTTCGCATACATTTACAGAGCAATGGAATTTATCAAGAAAAAGAAAAATGAGTCTATTTAAGAATTTTAACTTAAACAAATTAAAAGAAGGTCTAAGTAAAACACGCGAAAAGATTTTTAATTCAATTACAGAAACTGTAACAGGCAAAGCTGTAATTGATGAAATGACTCTAGATCGGATTGAAGAAATTCTTTTAAGTTCAGATATAGGTTTTGATACAACTGAAAAAATTATTGAATCTGTAAAAAGAAATCTAAAATTAGAAAAAGATCGTTCCGGTGAAAAAATAATTCAAATTGTTAAAGAAGAATTAACAGCTGTACTATCAATTTCCAAATCAAATGGAAAAGAAATTGCAATTACAAAGCCTCATATTATTCTGATAGTTGGGGTTAATGGAGCGGGGAAGACAACTACAATAGGAAAATTAGCTAACAACTATAAAAAAATTGGTAAAAAAGTTATTGTGGGCGCCGCCGATACTTTTCGTGCTGCTGCAAATGAGCAATTAGAAATATGGGCAAAACGGGCTGAAGTTGATTTGCTTCAGAATTCCAAAGGTACTGATCCATCTTCAGTAGTTTTTGAAACAATAAAAAGATCAATTGATGAAAATTATGATATTGTCCTTATTGATACTGCCGGAAGATTACATAATAAGACAAATCTAATGAAGGAATTAGATAAAATAAGAAGAGTTATTAAAAAAATGCTCCCTGATGCTCCGCACGAAACTCTTTTAATACTTGATGGAAATACAGGACAAAATGCTCTAAAACAAGCTGAAGAATTTTCAAAAGTTACTGATATAACAGGACTGGTTATAACAAAGTTAGATGGAACTTCTAAAGGTGGTGTTGTTTTTCAGATAGTCTCAAATCAAAATATTCCTGTTAAATATATTGGTATTGGTGAAAGTATTGATGATTTACAGGAATTCGATTCTGAATTATTTGTTAAGAGCAATTTTTAATTAGGAGATTATTAGGCTAATGAAAAACACGAAACATCGTGTATTTGATTATCCATCAAGATTTTATAAACCTGAAGAGGATGAACAGGAAAAAAGGAATTAGGATTTCGTAGCTACAGAAAATTCACAAATAAAAAGAAGAGTCCAATAATTTGGATAGTGTTTATACTTGTAATAATATTTATAATAATAAAACTGAGGAATAAAAGTTAGGGGAATTGTAAGTTTACATAATATACATTATCGGACATATGTTGAATTCTTACCAATCTTTTGTTTTTACAATCTTTTCTTCAGTTCCAAATATTACTAAAATATCATCTTCTTCAATTTTATAATTGAACTCAGGTAAACTATCCTGGATTCATTTTCTGTTTCCTCAAAAAGTTCTTTTAATTTTTTGATCATTAAAACTTCTAATCCGAATTAATTTCTTAATCTTAATTCTGATATGGTTTTACCTACAAAAGCAAGCCTTACGTTTCGTTCTAAAATAGCATAAAAACTAAATATTATATATTCTGGAAAATCAATCTCTTCGAAATAATCTTATATTTTGTTAAAGGCGCTATTTTATTTGGATACCTATTGGACACTTAAAATATTATTTATAAGTATAAAAACCCTCGCCTGTTTTCCTTCCTAATTTTTTTGCTGCGACCATTTTTTTCAAAAGTGGACACGGTCTATATTTAGGATCGTTAAATCCATTGTACAAAACATCCATTATTGCAAGACAAACATCTAAACCTATAAAATCAGCAAGAGTAAGAGGACCCATTGGATGAGCCATTCCAAGTTTCATAACAGAATCAATAGCTTCTTTTGATGCAACACCTTCCATCAGAGCAAAAATTGCTTCGTTAATCATTGGCATTAAAATACGGTTGGATATGAAACCAGGATAATCAAAAACCTCAACCGGTTCTTTATCTAATTTTTTGGTAAGATTTTTTATTAACTCATAAGTATCATCTGAGGTTGAGTAACCCCTTATTATCTCGACTAACTTCATCACAGGTACTGGATTCATAAAATGCATACCAATAAATTTATCGGCTCTGCATACTGCTGACAATTCGGTAATTGAAATTGATGAAGTATTTGAAGCAAAGATACAATCTGCATTCAATTGAATCTCTAACTGTTTGAATATAGATAGTTTAGCATCTTTATTCTCAAAGATTGCTTCGATAACAAGATTGAGTATCCGTAGGAATATTTTCAACTCCAATCACCTTGTTTATTTTACTCAAGAATCTCTTTTTTTCATTTTCTGTAATCACTTGTTTTTTAATCTGTCTATCGAGATTTCCTGATATTGTTTTTAAAGCACGATTATATAATTCTTCATTCATTTCAGTTAGATAAACATCAAACCCCTTCATAGCAAAAACATGTGAAATACCATTTCCCATAGTTCCACCACCGATTACAGCTACTTTTTTTATTTCCATTTTGTTCTCTCCTGTTTTAATTATAATTTTTTACTATTAAAGCTGAAGCTTCGCCTCCGCCAATACACAAAGAAGCTAAACCATATTCAGTATTACGCTTTTTCATTTCATGAATCAGCGTAACTAAAATTCTTGCACCACTTGCTCCAATTGGATGTCCAAGAGCAACTGCACCACCATTTACGTTAACATTCTGCACCAGTTAACTCTAATAATTTATTAACTGCTAGCGAAACCACTGCGAATGCTTCATTAATTTCATATAGTCCTATATCCGAAGTTTTTAAGCCTGCTTTTTTTAGAACTTTATTTAATTGCATCTGCTGGAGCAGTAGTAAATTCAATAGGTGCTTTTGCGGCTGAACTTTGAGCTACAATTTCAACTAAGGGTTTAAGTCCAAGTTGTTTTGCCTTTTCTTCACTCATAACAAGCAATGCTGCCGCTCCATCATTAATACTTGAAGCATTTGCTGCAGTTACAACACCATTTTTATCAAATACAGGTTTAAGTGTTGGAATTTTATCAAATTTAACTTTTTGCGGTTCTTCATCTTTATCCACAATTGTTTCTCCGGCTCGAGAGGATATTTTTACAGGATAAATTTCATCTCTAAATCTACCAGAATTAGTGGCTTCAATTGCTCTTTTGTAAGACTCAATAGCAAATGCATCCAACTGTTCACGAGTAAAAGAAAAATCTTTTGCACAAGATTCTGCACAACTACCCATATGAATATTATTATAATGGTCCCACAATCCATCCATAACTATTGAATCTTTAATTTCGCCATGTCCAAGTCGATAACCATTACGCGCATTATGGTAAAAGATATGGTGCATTACTCATACTCTCCTGTCCACCTGCAATAATAACTTCAGCATCACCAAGTGAAATAGCTTGTTGAGCAAGCATAACAGACTTTAATCCGCTTCCGCACATTTTATTTATTGTTAAACATTCAGTTTTATTTGGAAGCCCTGCAAAGATAGCAGCTTGTCTTGCAGGCGCTTGTCCCTGCCCTGCCATCAAAACATTCCCCATAATAACTTCATCAATTAAATTAACATCAATTCCTGAATCTTCAATAACAGATTTGATAGCAAATACTTCCAAGCTGCCCAGAAGTAAAACTTGAAAGTGAACCATTAAATGACCCAATTGCAGTTCTTTTTGCGGACACAATTACAACTTTTTTCATAATTACCTCTAATGAAAATGAATTTGTTTCTAAACAAAAATAAAGAATTATTAAGAAATAAGCAGATTAAAGGTTAAATAACTTTATTTAGTAAGAGATGCTAATTGAAAAACAATATTACTTATAGCAACGTTAAGATTAATATTATTTTTAAAAGATGAAGAAATTTTATCTAAGTTTTGTGTAACTGAGTTTAGATCGACATTAGGAAACTTTGTATTGAATTTTTCAAATGTCTCGATGTGTTTTAAATAGAATAAATTAGAATTACTATTATGTCTAAATTTTTGAAAATCGTTTAACCAAATAAGTAACATTTTAATAATAAGTCTGGCTTTAATCTGATCTGATTCAGAAACAATTTCCTCGAACTCAGCAAAAGCCGATTGATATTTCTTTCCAAATGAATAACGAAGGATTCGTATTGACTTTTCTACCAATTCTTCAAAATCATATTCTAAAAGATCAATTGCTTCTTGCACTGAACCCGAAGAGAATGGTGCAACTTCTAACGCTAATTTTTCATTAATATTAAATTTTTCAATTAATATTTGTGTAATAACTTCATTTTCAAGAGGTTGAAAACTTATTTTCCAGCACCGGGAGCGAATGGTTTCTCTAAGTTTTTCCGGATATGGTGTGCAAAGAATGAAAATAACTCCTTCAGGTGGTTCTTCTAAATTTTTTAGTAAAGCATTTTGTGATTCTTCGTTCATAAGATGAGATTGTGAAACCAATATTACTCTGTATGTAACATCATCATAATTTAAAGATAGAAATTTTTTTATATCTCTTATACTGCTAATTTTTATAAAGTTTGCACGTGGGATTAGGATTTTATAAAAAAGATTTTTTGTTTTTTTTTGAAACTCAGAATTTATTAGCTCAATTTCGTCATCACTTAATTTTTCATAAGGATCACTCTGGTCTGTTTCATTTTTTCCACGTGGCAAGGGTAAAATATATTTGATAAAAGGTTCAGAAAATGATTCGATTGATGATATCGTTTTAATCTGTATTGCAGCATTAGAGTCATGTGTCATCATAGCTTTAGTAAAAGCTATTGCAGCATTTTCCTTTCCAACACCATCTGGTCCAGTAAATAAAAATGCATGAGGCACATTCCCACTATTGATGATATTAGTCAAAATTAATTTGACTTTATCATTTCCAAATATATCATTTAAATAAATATTCATAAAAAAAGCGCTCAAGGCGCTTAAAATTATTCATCCTCGTCGTTATAAAAAAAGTCTTCATCGGATGGATAATCTGGCCAGATATCTTCTATTGATTCATAAGGCTCGTCTGAATCCTCAAGTTCTTTTAGGTTTTCCATTACTTCATACGGTGCGCCTATGCGTTCCGCATATTCAATTAATTCCTCTTTAGTTGCAGGCCAAGGGGCATCGTCAAGATAGGATGCAAGTTCAACTGTCCAAATCATTTAATAAAATTCCTTCAGGATGATTAATTACTGTTGTTAGATTCAAAATAACTGTATTCATCAAAGAAAAATTCAGCAGGATTGAAATTCTGACCGTTATGCAAAACTTCATAATGTAGATGCGGACCTGATGATAAACCTGAATTACCAGATTTAGCAATAGTCTGACCTCTTTTTACTAACTGCCCCTCTTTAACCTTGATACTGGAGAGATGCGCGTAAACTGATTTGTAACCAAATCCGTGATCAATTTCAACTGTATAGCCATACCCAGGTTTTCTCCCAACAAAAACAACTTTACCTTTACCTGTGGATTTAACATTAGTTCCAATGTTAGTAATAATATCAATTCCGGTATGCATTTTCATTACATGGAGTATTGGATGCAAACGCATTCCAAAACTTTCACTACTGTACTGTCCTTCACTGGGAACTATTGCAGGAATACTTTCAAAAAGATCGTTATTCAATTTAAGTTTATTTTTAATTTCTAAGTATTGACTCTTTTCAAATTCAAATCTACGTAATACTTTGTCTGCAACATTTATGGTTTTAGAAATATCGGAGCCTAAATCTGAAAAAAGTTTATCAATAGTATTACTTCCACCAACTCCAAGTTTTCTTTCTTCCAGGCTAATAGGATTTAAATTTGCTGCTAATCTCAAATCATTACTTATTTCTGTTAAAGATTCTAGTTCACTTTCTAATTTGATGTACTGAGATGTTAGGCTAGAAAATTCTTCTTTAAGAATTTTGTTTTCTTGATTTAATGCTTTGATATTAGAATCACGATCTGAAAGATTTGAGATAAGATAAAATACTCCAAATGAAATACTGCTTAACAGTAAAACAGAGATAGTAAAAATAGCTATGGTTTTTTCCTTGAAGTGTTTTATCTCAAGGAAGTTAAGGCTCTTTTCGGAAAAATAGTAAAATTTCTTCATAAATTGTGGTGCAACTTAAAGATTTAGGTATGTTTTGTCAATAAGAAAAAGTTGCGAAAATCATTCAAAATCGTGCTCAAAGTAGTCCACGCCACGATTATTCAGCCCACTTTTGTTTTTGATTCTTTCATTCAATCTATCTTGAAATATTTTAGCTGCATCATATCCATAATGTTTTAAGAGGTAGTTTAAACTAATGACCTCAGAAATTACAGTAATATTTTTTCCGGGAACAATAGGTAGTTTTATATATGGAATTTCCACATCCATAATAGTTATAAAATTATCATCTAAACCAGTTCTTGTATATTCGGTATTTGCATCCCAGGATTCTAATTCAACAACAATTTCTAATCTTTTTTGAAATCTAATAGTTCTTATTCCAAACATACTTTGAATATCAATAATACCTAAACCTCTTATTTCCATAAATTTCTGACCTAATTCAGTACCAGATCCTAATTAATATTCCTTCACCTTTTTTAGTAAGAATGATAACATCATCGGCAACAAGTCTATGCCCGCGTTCTATCAAATCTAAGGCAACTTCGCTCTTGCCAATTCCAGATTTGCCTCCAAAGAGAATCCCAACTCCGTAAACATCAACAAAAGAACCGTGTAAAGAAATTCTTGGTGAAAATTGATCGTCAAGAAAATCGCTTAGAAGATAAACCAATTTTGTGGTCAAGTAACTTGTATTAAATACTGGAACTTTATTTTCATTTGCTTTTTGAAGAAGTATAGGAAATGGTTTGTTGTTATCAGTAAGAATTATACATGGAATGTTAAACTTAAATATTCTATCTAAAGATTCTATAATCTTATCATCACTAAGCTGTTCAAGATATCGCATTTCTGTATTACCAAATATCTGAACACGCGAAAATGAAAAAAGATCAACAAAACCGGCTAAGGCTAACCCTGGCCGATGCAAATTCTGATCAATAATTTTTTTTTCAAAATCATTATTTTCAGTGAGTAAGTTAAGTTTACAAATATTTTTTGCGTTTTTGTAAAGGAATCCAATATTAAGAGATTCTTTACGCACAATCGAGTTATGATCAATATTTATCATCTGGCTTTTGATGCCTTTTTTGATTTTATTGTTTCAAGTTGTCTTCTTAAGTTTTTCTATTGCTGAACTGATTGATGCTTTGAAATCCTCTGTCTGATCGGCAGCATTTAAAGTTTGTCCAGGAATATTTAAGATTATTTCAGCTTTTTTAATACTGTTTTGATTATTTTGAAAACTAAGAATAACATCAGCACCAATTATATCATCATTAAATTTTTCCAGCGAGGATACTTCGTCATTAATAAATTCTTTTAGTGTATAGTGTGCTTTGAATTTTCGTGCTGTTATCTGGATATTCATATTATCCTCCGTTAAGATTTTGGATGTGATTTTTTATAAGTGGATTTTAATCTTTCTACACTAACATGAGTGTAGATTTGCGTTGTTGAAAGATTTTCGTGCCCCAGAATCTCCTTTACTGCTCTTAAATCTGCACCATTATCCAGCATATGAGTTGCTGCACTATGGCGAAGTACATGAGCGCTTTTCTTTTTTATATCCGATACTTTGGATAAGTATTTATTTATTATTCTATGAACTAATCTCGGATAAAGTTTATCATTTTTTTTGGTACGAATCAAGTACTGGCCTATAGTATTTACCGGATTTATTTTCAAGTATTCGTTTAATATTGTTATAGATTTTCCTCCAATTGGAACAATTCTCATTTTGCTTCCTTTACCCAAAACGCGTAATTGAGACTTATTTTCTGAATAATCATCATATTTAAGATCACATAATTCGCTGGTACGAAGAGCACATCCATACAATAATTCAAAAATCACTTTTACAAGTTCTGGTTTTTCGTCAGATTCATCTGCCAGATCATAAATTTTAAGTATAAGATCAGTAGCAACTACTTCAGGTAATTTTCTGGTGACTTTAGGATTTTGAATAAAAGAAACTGGATTTTCTTCTATTAAGTTTTTTTGAAATGCAAATTTTAGTACACTTCGAATAGCAGCCAATTTTCTGGATATAGATCTTTTATCCAAATCCTTATCACTTAATAACATCAAATATGATTTTAGGAATCTCTCGGTTATTTTATTTAATTCCATTCTACCATTCTGTTCACAGAATTTAGAAAATTCTATCAAATCTGTTTTATAGGATTTAACCGTATTAGAAGAATACCTTCGAATATTTTCAATCTCCTGCAAATATTTATTTATCAGCTCAACTATATTCATTTACTAAAACACAATTGGAAATAATAATATTATACTTGTACAATTGTAGTTTAAGAAATATGTGATCCGCTAAAATATTTAACATAATCGGGATCAAATGAGGTTATTACTTATAATCATTAATTTTAATTACAATAAAATAAATTTATAGGTAGAAAGCAATTTATTTTCCATACGTTTCATAATTATTTTTTCATTTGTGATCTGATCGTCATAACCCAGGATATGAAGAATTCCGTGAATTATTAATCTTGCAATCTCTTCATTAAAAGTGACATTATACTTTTTTGCATTTAACCTGGCATCATCAATCGAAATAAATATTTCTCCATCGATTAACATTTTATCTGATGAATAACTGAATGTTATAATATCTGTTGTATAATCGTGTTTTAGATGAGTTTTGTTTAATGAATGTATTTCATCACCCGTAATAAAATTTATCTCCAAAGAGGTTAATTGAAAACTTAGATCACACGAAAGTTCTTTTACTAAGCGATGAATATTTTGCCTGTCAACAATCCTTTGCGAATCAAACACATGTAGATTCTTCAATTATTAAGCCCTAATTATTTTTCATATTCAATAAAGATTCAACTGGTAATCTCTGCGTATTTCATATAACGCATTGCAGAGTATTTCAAACTCATTCATCTCATTCTCAGTAAGATCTCTGAATAACCTTTGCAGGAACTCCTGCAACTAATTTTCCTGATGGTACAACAAAATTAGGTTTAACTAATGCACCCGCTGCAACCATTGAATTTTCTTCAACAACTGCTCCATCAAGAACGATAGCTCCTATTCCTACAAAGCACGAATCCAGTAAAGTACAACCGTGTAATTTAACAGAATGCCCTAATGTAACTTTATTTCCTATGCTTAACGGATATTTTCCATTAGTAACGTGTAACATTGAGCAGTCTTGAACATTTGTCATCTCACCTATTCTAACATAATGAACATCACCTCGAATTACACAATTATACCAAACACTTGAATCGGCGCCGATCTTTACATCACCAATAATTTTAACACCTGAAGCAAGAAATACTGTGTCATCAATTTGAGGAAATAAATCTAAGTACGTGAAATAACTTTATTTCTGTATCCAAAGATTTTAGTCGATGTACTTTGGAGGCGTCCATCCTTTTTTCTTCCATTGTTTTAATTCAAGAGTAATGCTTCCAATTATAACCTGCATCTTTGCAACAATTGGTACGGCGTTGTCATCATTTGAAAACCACCCTTCAAAATATCCTGTTAATCCAAAAATACCTCTGAACTCAGTCTCTCCATCCAATCTAACACAAGCAATATCGTAATCTACTGCATCAATATCCATATCCTCAACTTCTTTATAAAAGTTAATATAAGTTTTTTCATGTTTTTCATTTATAAAGACCGGAACATTAACCTTTTTCTGCTGTCCTGTGTTCATTCTTGCAAAGTAAAAAAGTGAAAGTCCATCCTGATAATCACGATCATATTTTGATGTAGAATCCTGTCCATATCTTGATTTGTTCTTTCACGTCCTTTTTGGATATGAATATTTTTTTTGCTTCTATTGAAATAATACTTAGTATAAGTTGTATCATCGCTCAGAATTGTTCCCTTGAAGTAATGAGAGATTAGTTTTTTGTCAAACTTAGTTTCATATATTTGATGCAAATTAACAAATGGAATTCCATCATACGAGTTTATGTAGGCAATAGCACTGTAAATGTGTATCCTGATCATCCACAATTTCATTAAGTACTTTTAGTCTGATTTCACCAATTTCAAATGCAAGATATTTGACCACGTAAGTTATATCTTCACCAACTTCAATTCGTCTTGGTATGGATTGATCAGAATAGAATTCAGGCAGTAACATATAAATCCCACTATTAAAAACGAAATTAAAATGATTCCAAATACAAATTTCATTTTCAGTTTAGATTTGCTAAATCTTTAGCTTCGTTAAAAAGCGTAATAGCTTTTAATAATTGATCATCGGTTGTGAGTAATACAGAGTACCAACCTTCGTTTTTCCAGAAGTTTCTTGCAATTTGTGCTTTCAATCTTGCAGAAATGTAATCTTTATCTTTCTGATATTCTTCCTCATTAAATGTTACTTCTTTCAATTTTGCAAAATCTATAAAACTCTTTATCATAGCTTCAGTTATTTTAAAGTCTTGCTTAAAAGTTGAAAGCTTATCATCATAATTTTCCTTTATCATTTCACCATTTTTATCCAGGTAAGATAAAATAAAAGTGTAGAATACATTTTTTCTTAATAAGTTTTGAGTAAAAGTAGTCACAAAAGCCAGACTTAATAATGTAATCAGGAGTAATTCCACCGCCGCCATATACAATTCTACCATTTGCCGTTTTATATTCCGGTCTTAAAGAATCCTGTTCAGCAGTATGATTTAAATTATCACCTTCAGTTTCATTTCTCATCACCAACCTCAGCATAATAATCTTCTTTACTTGTCTTGTAATCTCTTTGAATTAATCTGCCGCTTGGTGTAAAGTACTTTGAAATTGTTAAACGCAAAGCAGAATTATCCGGCAAATCAAATTGTCTTTGAACTAAACCTTTTCCAAATGAAGTTTCTCCAACAACCAATCCCCTATCCCAATCCTGTACTGCGCCGGAAACAATTTCACTTGCCGAAGCACTGCCTCGATTTATTAAAATTATCAGCGGAATATTTTCAAATTTAGATGGTTCAGAGGCAAAATATTCTTCGTCAAATTCTTTTCTTCTGCCTTCTGTATATACAATTTTCTTTTTACCACTGATAAACAAATCACTTATCTTCACTGCCTGATTTAAGTATCCGCCCGGATTTCCACGAAGATCCAAAATCAAGCTGCTTCATACCTTTATTATTCAAATCATTTAAGTGCTTCAACTAATTCATCATAAGTTGTTTCAGAAAATCTTGAAACACTAACATACCCAGTAGTCTGATCCATCATAAAATGAGTATCCACAGAATAAAGTGGAATTTTATCTCTCACAATATTGTATTCAACTGGTTTGGATAATCCAACCCTGCTGATAGTTACTTTAACTTCAGAACCTGCCTTGCCCCGTAGTTTTTTTCTTACATCTTCATTTGTAATTCCGATAACATCTTTATCATCAATTTTAATAATACGATCACCAGACATAATTCCTAAAGTCTCGCTTGGTC
Organism: uncultured Ignavibacteriaceae bacterium; assembly: GCA_963714775.1. GTDB lineage: Bacteria > Bacteroidota > Ignavibacteria > Ignavibacteriales > Ignavibacteriaceae > IGN3. The sequence goes on along the minus strand of CAVQQN010000054.1, from coordinate 8,660 downwards.
CACCGGTAATAGCTGAAACAACAGTAAGAGTATCATCAACAACCTGAAACTCAATTCCAATACCTTCAAAATCACCACGGAATGATTCTTCAACCTGTGTGAATTGTTCATGGAGGAATGTAAACCGAATGTGGATCCAAGTTCATTTAACATTCCATTAATTGCTGATTCAACTAATTTTTGAGTATCAACTTCTTCCACATAATATTTTTCCGTAAAAGTTAATACATCATTAAACTTTCGTATACTATCTCTGAGATTATCACCTGAAAAAGCTTTATTCAAAAATACCCCAAGCACTATACCAATAACGACCGCAAATAATAAGTGTGGAAACTTAATGGATTTAAATGGCATTCATTTCTCCAAAATCTAAATTGATATAATTATATAGTCATTTAACAAGAATAACATAAGGCAAATAACAATTCCAGTTACAATCCTTTTACTTCAGGTTTCATCTGTGGAAAAAATATTACATCACGAATTGACGATTGATTTGTTAAAAGCATAACCAAGCGATCAATACCTACTCCAAGCCCGGCAGTTGGCGGCATCCCAAATTCAAGCGCACGAATAAAATCTTCATCAATCTGATGAGCTTCATCATCGCCTTCTTCTCTCATTTTTCCTTGAGTCTTCAAACCTGTTTTTTTGATCAATTGGATCATTCAATTCGGAAAAAGCATTACAAATTTCTCTGCCAAAAACATATCCTTCAAATCTTTCAACAACTCCCTCTTTTGTGCGATGTTTTTTTGCAAGCGGAGATAGTTCAAGTGGATAATCAATCACAAATGTAGGCTGAATTAATTCTGGTTCAACGGTTGCGCTGAATAATTCATCAATAAATTTTGCACGGGAATGTATTGACACTTACATCAATTCCAACTTTTTTTGACGCAGTTTTCAAATCATCTATCGAACAACTAAAACATTTAATCCTGTTTTTTCTTCAATTGCTTCTATCATTGATAGATCGTTTCCAGGGTGCTTTGAAGTTTATTTCTTTACCTTCAATATTGAAAACAAGATTATTAAAAACAGTACTACAAACATGCTCAATCATTTTTTCTACGTATTCCATCATCCAGTTATAATCTTTATAAGGAACATAAAGTTCCATCATAGTAAACTCCGGATTATGAGAACGATCCATCCCTTCATTTCTAAAATCTTTAGAGATTTCATATACACCGTTAAATCCGCCGACAATTAATCTTTTAAGATAAAGCTCATCTGCTATTCTAAGATAAAGTTGGGTATCAAGTGCATTATGATGGGTTTCAAAAGGTCTTGCTGCAGCACCTCCGTAAAGCGGCTGCAGGATAGGAGTTTCAACTTCAAGGTATCCGCTTGTATCTAAATAATTTCTTATTGCAGAAATAATTTTGCTTCTTTTGATGAAAACATCTTTAATATCCGGATTAACAATTAAATCAACATATCTTCTTCTGTAACGAAGTTCTTTATCTGCAAACTGATCGTGAATAACTTTATTACCTTGTTCATCGATAACTTCTTTTGCAATTGGAAGAGGCAGTAATGATTTACTCAACAGTTTTAACTCGCGTGTATGAACAGAAATTTCACCGGTTTTAGTTCTAAAAACAAATCCTTCAATACCAATAATATCACCAATATCCATAAGTTTAAATGCATCATAAGCATCACCAATCTCATCCTTCTTTAGATATACCTGAATTCTACCAGCATAATCTTGAATATGAGCAAAAGAAGCTTTACCCATTCTTCTGATTGCCATAATTCTGCCGGCAACCCGTACATTCATTTGGCTATCTTCCCTGATAATTAATTTTTAATTCTTTTGCGAATCAGAATCAACATCAAATGAGTACGCAAATGTTTCAATTCCTTTTTTGCTTAGTTCCTCAAGTTCTTCGTAACGTCTTTTTATTAATTCGTTAACGGTGGGTTGAGCATTAATATCCAAAATTATTTTCTCCTGAAATTAGTTAATCTTAAACAAACAAGATCCTGTATATTTTCTGCAAGCTTAACAGGAACACTAAAATTATTTGCAATCATCGTAAATGCTACTGGTTCATTATCTCCTGTTAAAGCGTAACCCGATAAACTTCTTACATAAGCTATGTAACCCGTTTTAGCTCTTACATTATTTTCCGCTGTTGTGTTCTTCATCCTCTTTCCCAAAGTGCCGTCAACACCTGCAATTGGTAAAGAATTAAAATAGTCAGCATAAACATTTTTATTTGAATACATATACTTTAGCAATTCAGCAATCTGCCTGGGTGTAACCATATTCAGATGCGATAAACCACTACCATCAACCATAATTATATTTTCCGGATTTAATCCTATCTCGCTAAAGATTTCTTTTGCTGCAGCAATTCCATTGGCTGCAGATCCAAATCCCATTTTTTCTAAACCGATAGTTTTTAATAATTGTTCAGCAAATAAATTCTGGCTGCCTTTATTAATAACTTTTATAATCTCACTTAAATTTTCAGAATAACAAGTAAATAAAAGTTCAAGATCATTACTGTCAATAAGTCGTTCATAATTGTCAATATCAATAGCATAGCCATTAACTCTTATTCCTCTTTTTTCAATTCGATTTTTAAGAACCATCATAGCATATCTTGTTGGATTTTGAACTGTAGCATAAGTAAGAATGCTATCAGAATCTTTTCTCATTTTACCCGAAACAGTTATAACATTTGTTCCTCGTTCCCGAACAACAGAAACATTTGTTTTTTCGCTGCCTACGGTAGGCTTAACAAGGTTAAGAATAACAATGTTTTTAAGATTTGGATTGATTTTTACAATAACTGAATCCTTTTCGTGATCATATTGAATAGATAAATCAACACAATTATCATTAAAAGAAATTGCACTTGATTGCGCAGAGTACCAGTCAGTTTCATAATCCCAAGACCAACCAGTTCCTAACCCAGTATCTTCGAAGAGATTATCATCACCAACAATATTTCCTTTGATGTTGGTTATACCAAGTTCTAATAGTGAATCAATCCAGGTATCAAAGACATAATAAATATCATTGTTATAAAATCTTCCGGAAATTGTCGGGTCGCCTCTGCCCTGTATAATAAGATCGCCATAAAGAGTTGACCCGGATTGATATCCGTTTATAAATACATTGGTTGAAAATCTATAATCACTGCCAAGTATCAATAATCCTGCTGCAGTTGTAAATAATTTAAGATTGGAAGCAGGAACAAAATATTTATCTTCATTCCTTTTGTAAAAATATTCGCCATTATCCAGGGATTGAATTACAACTCCCCAATTTGCATTTCTAAAACTGTTATCATTAAAAATATCATCAAGCTGCAGATTTAATTCATTTACAGTTGTAAACGAAATCAATTGTAACGAATCTTTTAATACATTTGAAGAATCCTGTGCAGCAAGATTAACAGTAAAAACCGCCAGGGAAATAAATAAATATTTACTTAGATAAATTTTGTAATTCATCTTTTGTTAACTTTCTAAACGAACCAATTGGGATATCAGGAAATATTCCGGCAAAACTGCTTCTGTGTAATTTTTCTACCGTATAGTTAATTGTTGAAAACATTTTTTTTACAAAATGATTTCTTCCTTCTGTACATTGTACTATAATATTTTTTCTATCTTTTTTCTTGCCAAATTTAATTGCTATAAAAGTGCCTCTTGTTCCTTCAATAAAAACTCCCTTTAATAGAGTTTTCTCATCCTCAACACTCAGATCTTTATCAAGCTTAACTTCATACTCACGAATTATTTTATTTCTCGGATGAATTATTTTTTGAGCAAATTCACCATCATTGGTTAATATTAAAACGCCTGTTGTGTTGTAATCAAGTCTTCCAACAGGAAATAACTTTTGTTTTGATTTAATGAGATCAGTAACTGTCATCCTGTCTTTTTCATCATCAGTGGTAGTTACAACACCTTTTGGTTTGTTAAGCAAGTAATAAACGTGTTCAGCCGGTTTTATTTTTTCACCGTCAACAGAAACTTCATCACTTTCAGTATCTATATTAAAAGCTAGTTTAGTAATGGTTTTGTTATTTACCATAACTCTTCCCTGTAATATCAACTCTTCAGCTTTTCTACGGGAAGTCACTCCGCTATCAGCAATAAATTTATTCAGTCGTGTCATTATTTTCTTCATTGCTTTCTAATTCTTTTTCAAGAGTTTCTTCAACAAGATTCATCATAATCTTATTTTTTTGTTCAATAAAATCTTCATCCTTCATTATTTCTTCAATCTCACGAGGTTTAGGTAAATCACTTAAATTGTATAAGCCAAAATATTTTAAGAATTCCGTTGTCGTTCCATATAACAGAGGTCGACCTATTGTTTCTGCTCTTCCGGTAATAGTAATTAGATTTTTTTCTAAAAGAGTGTGAAGAATATAATCTGAATTTACTCCGCGGATTTGTTCCAGTTCAGGTTTTGTAATTGGTTGTTTGTAAGCAATTATGGCAAGAGTTTCTAATGCTGCCTGGCTTAATCTTCTTTTCGACTTTTCCGAAGAAAGAAATCCAACATACTTAGCAATATTTTCTATTGTCGCAAATAAAAATCCATTAGCAATTTTCTTAATCTTGAATGAATTTTCATTTGCTTCATATTTTGTATTTAATTCTTCAACAACAGAATTAATATCTAAAGCATTTATTTCAATATCCTCACCATCAATTCCCTTTATTGCACGAATAATTTCGATCTCAGTGATTGGTTCGTCTGATGAAAATATTAATGCCTCAATAACCGATATATAAGTTTTATCCATTTGTTATACTGATTATAATAAAATCATTAAATTTAGTTGACTCTTTTATCCCTATCTTTTCCATTTTTGTCAGTTCAAGTAATGCTACAAAAGTTATTACTATTCTTATCTTTTCTTTCATTCCGTGAACTAAACTTAAAAAATGGATTTCGCCTTTTTCGGTAACACGATTTAATATGTACTGTATTTGTTCATCGATTGAAACATTTATTTTTCTTATTTCGTGAACAACCTGTGGTTTAATTCCTTCAATTGCTTTCTTAAATGCCTTTGCTAAATCAAAGATAGAAATATTTTTAAGCAAGATATCATACTCTGGTGGTGATTCCTTAGCATCTTCAGTATAGTTACCTCTAAAGCTAATTTTACGCTGGCTTGATTCAAAAAATGTAAGATCTTCTGCAACTTCTTTATACTTTTTATACTCAAGCAAAGCTCTGATAAGTTCAGCACGTGGATCAATCTCTTCACCGCGTTCATCAATCTCCCGCGGCAGCAGCATTCTAACTTTAATATGCATTAATGTTGATGCCATCAAAATAAAATCACCTGCAACTTCTAAATCCATTAGTTTGATAAGATTTACATATTCCAAAAATTCACTTGTAATGCGTGAAATAGGAATATCGTAAATATTCAACTCATCTCGTTTAATAAAAAAGAGAAGCAAATCTAACGGACCTTCAAATTGATCTAATTTTATTTTATACATTAACCAAACTTCATTTTATCGTGAACTTCGCTCATGGTTTGTTCAGCAACTATTTTACCCTGCTTTTCACCATCGAGTAATATATCTTTAACATCACTAATTCTTGATTCATAATATTTTCTTTTTTCAATTATCGGTTCAAGAAATGCAGATATTTTTGAAGCGCAATTCATTTTGCAATCAAAACATCCTAAAGCACCGCTTCGGCATCCTGCTTCAATTTCAGCAATCTCACCAGGATTAAATTTTTTATGATAGGAAAATACCAAGCATATTTCAGGATTTCCAGGATCACCTTTCCTGACTTTGTTAACATCAGTTACCGCTTTTTTTAATCTGCCTTTAACAATTTCCGGTTCATCAGAAAGAAGAATTGTATTTCCCAATGATTTGCTCATCTTTGCATTGCCATCTAAGCCCGGAAGTCTTGAAAACTTAGTCAGCAATGCTTCTGGTTCAGGAAAAACATTTCCGTACTGGTTATTAAATCTTCTCGCAATTTCTCTTGAGATTTCAATATGTGGAACCTGGTCGTCTCCAACGGGAACAGCATTACCCCTATATAATAATATATCGGCAGCCTGCAAAACAGGATATCCTAAATGACCATAAATTACATGCTCGATGTTCAAATCTCTAACCTGATCTTTTAGAGTAGGATTTCTTTCCAGCCTGTTAACAGTAATTAACATTCCTAAAATTAAGTTAAGTTCTGCGTGTTGTTTTATCTGAGATTGACGAAACATCGGGCTTTTTACTGGATCTAAACCGCAAGCAAGCCAATCAATTAACATATCAATTGAATCTTTATAAACATCATTTGTATTTAGATTTGTAGTTAAAACATGATAATCCGCAATGAGATGAAAACTCTCATATTCATCCTGAAGTTTTATCCAATTCTCTAGAGCTCCAACATAGTGTCCGAGATGCAACTTTCCGGTCGGACGCATCCCACTAAGTATTCTTTTTTTTACCATTTTGTAACAAGATTATGAAATTTTTGTTATGAAAGATAATAATAATGCAATTAACTTTCAGGAAAGATAAAGATAAGGCTTCCAGCGTTCATCAAGTCTACCAACAACATTTTTAATGAACATAATATGACTTGGCTTAAATGGACGAGATAGTATTTTTATATTTGCTTCTTCCGGCGTTCTATCGCCTTTTCGATTATTGCATATTGTACAAGCCGTAACAAGATTTTCCCAGGTCTCACCACCACCTCTTGCTCTAGGAAAAACATGATCAACTGTCAGAGGAATATCAGATCGACCGCAGTAAGCGCATTTATATGAATCTCTTCTAAGAATATTTTTACGGGTAAGTACAACTTTTTTATATGGAAGTTTTACAAATCTGCTGATTCTAATAATACTTGGCCAGGGATAAGTCGAAGTTATGGAATGAATCGATTTTCTATCATCATTAATTACAGTTTCTGCTTTACCCAAATAAAGTAGTACAACGGCTTTTCGGATTGTGCAAATAGATAAGGGTTCATAACTTTGATTTAAAACCAAAACTTTGGAATTAAGCTTACCATTTGTCGGTATACCACGTTCGAAGACATACACCTTTTATGAAGTCTGTTTTTTTGAAATATTAAATAAGTAATATCCGATAACAATCCTGAGTATAAAAATAATAACCATAATAACTAAAAGCGGGATATATAACGGTCTCGGGATTTTATCTAGTACTAATAAAACAGCTATATATAACAGCTAAGCTTATCGTGCTATAATTAAATATTTTATACCAATTCTTTTTCATTATTTTCTCAATTTTAAAGCTTAAACTACTAATTTGATTATTATTTTTCAATTGTCAAAGATATTAGAATAATATCAATCAATACTTCTTATAGATTATAGCAACACAGGTAACATAATTATCAGAATGACTTAAAGATATCTTTATATCCTTATCTCTGATATAAACTCTTTTAATTTGCCAAAGAATTTTACAACAGGTAATCCATTTGGTTCATTTAGTATCTCCATACTTTTCCAGGTTGCATCTTTTTCCCAGCCACTTGCAAGTGCTTTATAGATTGCTTCTTTTGCTGCAAATCTTGCAGCAAGATGCTGATATTTGTTATTCTTAACTAAACAATAATCCAATTCATTTTGTGTGTAAATTTTATTAAGAAAAGAATCACCATAAGTATCAATGCTTTTTTTAATTCTTTCAATCTCAATAATATCTATTCCAATTCCAATTACCATTCTTTAATCCTGTTTAATATCCAATTGCTGCACCATAACCCCTTGGATCAGTTGCCCCAAAAATAATATAATTGTCAACATCAATTAGAATTCCTTCAGCTCTTCCAAGAGTGCGCACACCACCCAATATATGTCCCCTGTTATTTAATGATTGAATGACATCCAGACTTAATCCAAATGGTTCGTAGTCCATCAAATCCGGAAGCCATTGATGATGGATCCGGGGCATATCAATAGCTTGTTGAATATCCATTCCAAAATCCAAAACATTCATAATAACTTGTAATACAACGGTTGAGATAGTCGATCCACCCGGTGAGCCAACAACAAGAAATGGTTTATTTTCTTTAAGTACAATTGTTGGCGACATTGAGCTCAACATCCGTTTACCTGGTTTAATTTTATTTGCTTCACTTCCAATCAATCCAAATTGATTTGGAACTCCGGGTTTAGAACTAAAATCATCCATTTCATTATTAAGTAAGAAACCGGCACCATCTACAACAATACCGGATCCATAGGATGAATTTATAGTTGTGGTGGTACTAACTGTGTTACCAAATCTATCCATAATAGAATAGTGTGTTGTTTCTTCACTTTCATTATATGTGGAAATTTCACCTGGTAAAATTTCTAAAGAAGGTGTAGAAACTGAATCAATTTTAATTGCAATTTCCTTTGCATATTTTTTTGATAGTAGCCAATCGAGAGGAACATTATAAAAATCAGTATCACCAACATGTTTCGAACGATCTGCAAATGAATATTTCATTGCCATCACTAACTTATGAATATACTCACCACTTCCCCACTCTTCTTTTTTGAATGAAAAGTTTTCCAGAATATTCAACATCTGAATCAAAGTTACTCCACCACCGCTTGGCGGACCCATTGTTATTATTTTATAGCCTCTGTAATCTGTCGTGA
>CAVQQN010000053.1:0-56335 GCA_963714775.1 uncultured Ignavibacteriaceae bacterium | reverse complement strand
AACTGCTGAGCAAAATGCGGCAAAAGAAACACTGGATCAGATTTTAAAATAGCCTTTCCAACTTTTCACATATTTATAATGTGCTCAAAAATATCCCAATTGTTGGATCAGAATAACAAAGATTTTACTTAATTTTGTTGCACTGAATTTATATAATTTATTAATACTGAATAAAAATAAGAGTAAAATGATGAAACCTTTTCAACATCCGGATATTTTTGGATTAAGTATATCGGGACTAAATCAAGATGAATTTATGAGATGGTTAAAGTGTGCGGTGTAAATTCTATCGATCAACTAATTGAAGAAACTGTCCCCGCAAATATCAAACTAAAGAATAAATTGAGTTGCATGTTTCTTCTAAAAATGAATTAAATTCATTAAATCAATCTCAAAATATTGCCTCAAATACTTTAGGAGCGATTGACTTAAAATTATCCAACAAATTCCTTGTACCAGAAGATTTTAAATCTGGGTTGGTATACTCAATACACACCTTACCAGGCAGAAATAGCACAGGCAGGTTGGAAGGCACTACTAAATTTCCAAACAGTTGTTTCCGAGCTAACGGCACTGCCAATAGCAAATGCATCTTTGTTGGATGAAAAAGCTACTGCAGCGGCGGAAGCAATGATAATGTTTTATAACAATAGGAAAAGAGATAAACTTATTGCAAAAAGATTTTTTGTTCAGATGAAGTTTTCCCTCAAACGATTGATGTTCTAAAAACACGTTCTGCACCTATAGGAATTGAACTTGTTATTTCAGATTTCAAAAAAGTTGAACTTAATAATGATTTTTTTGGATTATTAGTTCAGTATCCTGTAGTTAATGGAGATGTTTATAATTATGGTGATCTATTTAGCAAAGCAAATGAAAACGGAATATTCAAAGCAGTTGCTGCTGATATTTTAAGTTTAACTATTCTCACTCCTCCGGGCGAATGGGGTGCAGATTGTGCTTTTGGCACTACACAAGTTTTGGAATTCCAATGGGCTTTGGTGGGCCCACATGCAGTCTACTTTGCCACTAAAGAAGAATTTAAACGAATTATTCCGGGACGAATAATTGGTGTTTCTGTCGATGCTCAGGGAAACAGAGCCTTACGCATGGCACTACAAACCCGCGAACAACATATCAAACGAGAAAGAGCAACTTCCAATATTTGCACAGCGCAGGTTTTGCTAGCATATGGCAGGAATGTATGCTGTATATCATGGACCGAAATATCCAAGGAAATTGCAGAAAGATAAATGTCTTAACAAGGTTCTAAGTAAGGCTATTCAGAATTATGGTTAAATCAAGTGAATACGAATTATTTCGATACTATAACATTTAAAGTTAATAGAAGTGCTTCAGCAAACGTTAGGCATGAATCGTTAAAGCATGAAATAAACTTAAATTACATTGAGGATGATAACATAGGTATTAGTCTAAATGAAACCACTTCATTAAGATGACCTGGAGCATTGATAGACGTTTTTGCTCAAGCTATTGGCAAAGAAAGCAGTTTAAAATCAGTCTAGAAATCCAGATGAATTGGAGTACGTCTTTGACTGAAAATTGTACAGAAAATCGAAATACCTGGTACATCCTGTTTTCAACACCTACAGTCCGAAACGGATATTTAAGTTATATGAATATACTTGAGAACCGCGACCTTGCTCTTGTTCAACCGATGATTCCACTCGGATCATGCACCATGAAGTTAAACGCTACAACTGAATGCTGGGTGAACATATCCACAGTTTGGAGCTATTCACCCTTTTGCGCCTGCTGACCAGGTAACTGAGGTTACCGAATATTTTATGAACTGGAAAAAGAACTTGCAGAAATAACCGGATTTTCAGGCCGTCTCACTGAAACCTAACTCAGGTGCACCGGGTGAATATGCCGGTCTGTTGGTAATCAAAGCATATCTGAATGCCAACCGGTGAAGTTCAACGAAAGTATGCACTTATTCCATCATCAGCACACGGAACAAATCCTGCAAGTGCAGTGATGGCAGGAATGAATGTAGTTGTAGTTAATTGTGATCAACACGGAAATATAGATGTGAATGATCTACGCAAAAAGCGGAAGCAAATAAAGATAATCTTGCAGCTTTAATGGTAACTTATCCACTGACACACGGTGTGTTTGAAGAAACGATCATTGAAATGTGCGAATAATTCATAAATGTGGTGGACAGGTTTATATGGATGGTGCCAATATGAATGCACAGGTCGGACTTACCAAGTCCTGCGGAATATTGGCGCTGATGTTTGTCATCTTAACCTGCATAAAACATTTGCCATTCCTCACGGTGGTGGTGGACCGGGCGTTGGACCATTGCAGTCGCAAAGCACTTGTTCCATTCTTACCCGGACACTCCGTTGTAAAAATTGCAAAGGAGAAAGCGATCCCTGCTGTTTCTTCTGCTCCTTACGGAAGTGCGAGCGTACTAACTATATCTTATGCATATATTAAAATGATGGGTGCAGAAGGTTTAACACATGCAACTAAAGATGCAATTTTAAATGCAAATTATGTTAAAGAAAACTGAAAAACTTACTATCAAGTATTATATCCGGTTCAAACGGACGAGTTGCACATGAATTAATTTTCGATGTGAGAGAATTTAAAAACTCAGCACATGTTGAAGTGAAGATATTGCAAAGAGATTAATGGATTACGGATTTCACGTCCTACAGTATCATTCCCTGTTGGCGGTACTTTAATGGTTGAACCGACTGAAAGCGAATCAAAAGATGAACTCGATAAATTTTGTGATGCGATGATCTTTAAGAAAAGAAATTCGAAAGATTGAAATAGGTGAACGACAAAGAAAATAATGCTTTAAGAATGCACCGCATACAGCATTAGTGGTAACTGCAAGTGAATGGAATCATCCATATTCAAGACAGCAAGCAGCATATCCGATTGATTGGACAAGAGCTAATAAGTTTTGGCCAAGTGTTAGTAGAGTGGATAATGCTTATGGTGACAGGAACTTGGTTTGTAGTTGTTTACCGGTTTTAGAATATGTTGAAAGAATCTGTTAACTAATTCCATATCCATTTATAATGATATAGTTTTTGTAAATCCAAAAATTGAATAAGAAAACAATAACGCTCAGTGTTAAAAAGTAAAACCAAAGTAATAATTATTTTTTCGCAAATCGTTATTGTTTTCTCTTCACTAATCTTTCCACAAAACCCTGATTCACTTTCTCAATTCCTGAATTATATCCATTTATTGTCGATTCTATTTACTTAAGTGGAAATGAAACGACAGAAGATTTTATAAATTAAGGGAAATAAATTTTTCTGTTGGCGATACATTAACTCAGCAAAATTCTTTTTATAATCGTGAACGGGTTTATAGTTTAGGAATTTTCAATCACGTTTATATCATTCCCACAGTTGTAGATTCAATAAGAATTTTGACAATCGAGGTAGAAGAAAGCTGGTATATTTATCCCATCCCTTTTATTGAAACTGTAGAAAGGGATTTTAACAAATTATCATACGGGATATTTTTAAGGTTTAGAAATTTTAGAGGGAGAAATGAAGATCTTACGGCATCTTTTGCATTAGGTTATGATCCCACATTTTATTTAAGTTATTATAATCCCAATTTAACCAACAAAGAAAGTATATTTTTTAGATCAACATTCAGCTATTCTGATGTCTCGAATAAAAGTCCGAGTGCGGAAAAATTATATGGTGAAAATTTTTCACAAAAAGTTATTGGCGTTCGATTACTTGCAGGAAAAAGATTCGGATTATTTAATAGATTATATATAAATACTGGAATCTATTATATAGAAACACCAATTTATGTACCAGGTATTAATGCCTCTAACGATAGAATTGATAATCTTGTAGATGTAAGTGTTGGCTTTGAACACGACACACGGGATCTTTCACAATTTCCAAAGAATGGTATTTATTCTAGTCTTATTTATTCACTTAAAGGGTTAGGATTTGACGATATTAGTTACAGCGTAGCATGGATTGATTTTAGAGAATATAGAAAATTATTTGATCGATTATTAAGTAAATGGAGATTTGCTTCAAGACTTACTTTTGGAGACGGTGTTCCGTACTATGATTACTCCATACTTGGTGCTGATGAAAAAATCCGTGGACACTTTAATAATAAATTTGAAGGTAATGATTACTATTTTGGCTCTGTTGAGTTTTATTATCCAATTATTGAAGAATTAAATATTGATCTGACTTTTATTCCTATTATACCGGATCAGCTTCTATCATACAGAGTAGGTTTTTATACTCAAATATTTGCTGAGACTGGGTTTGCGAAATATAAAAACGAACCATTTGCCATAAATAAATTTAATTCAGGTTATGGACTTGGAGTGACTTTTCTTATTCTACCATATCAAATATTAAGGCTTGAAGTAGCCTTTGATGAAAATATGAGATCGCAATTTATTTTTGACCTGGGAATATCTTTCTAAAAGTCACTTATCATAATTCTCTAGAAAATATTTACAGAGTTAAAATTTTTATAAAAAAATAACTTAGCTAAAAACAAAGATTTCAAAAATTATTCTTCCTTTTCAATTCAATCAACCCTTATGTGTATTTAGGTTTAGGAAAGTAAATTCATCTGAAAAATCTCAATAAAAAACCCCTGCCAACTTTATTGATAGGGGTATCAAAATTAAAATATTATAATTTGTTATTTCAAAGTGTAAGAAATTAATTCATAATATTCAGCTGAACCTTCGTACTGTAATTTTACTACCCCTACACCATCAGCTAACCAGTAGAATTTTCCAACATTTCCACCAACAGCAACATAATAGTATTTACAACAATTAAATGTTCCGGCGGGTACGGTTACGTTTTCATTTGTAGATAGAATTGATAGTGTTTTAACACTATCGCTTCTAACCGTAAAATAACTAGTCCCTCTTACATAGGGAATAAATAATTTCTTTACTCCATATATCAATGTCCACAGATCTTTATCCCGATAAAAGAAACCCTGATTATCAGTATCAAGCTCAAATGAGAAATCATCATTTCCCATAAAAGTATAGACTGAATCACCATCTAAATAAAATGAGTTATTTATGGTAAGTGTGTCCTGTACACTAGTAACGGAATGTTTATAAATCCATTGGTTACCCACTGCTAAGGGGTAGATAGCTTTTGCAGTTGGGATTAAAATGGGATTAGTTGAACTATCATCTTTTGAACAACCAAATAATGTTAGAGCGAGTAGAACTAAAAAGAATTTTCTCATATTCATCCTGTAATTAATTTTTCAATAAAACTTGGTCTAAGAAACCTTGTTTTTTTCAATATGTAATATAAGAAAAATTCATTGTTTTTGTTAATATTTAGTATGGTATAGCTTTGAAAAGTTTTAATAATAATCGTTTTTAAACTAAACTATAGTACATTTAATTTTAATGTTATGTACTCATTACTAACGCTTAAACATAATTTATACATATTTTTATATGCCCTTTTGGTAAAATGAATAGTCTGCACTTGTTACTATTATATTACTTTAAGTTTGTATTACGTTTGTAACTCTTTATAAAAATAAAGTTTTGGAAAATAAATATCTCTCTAACATAGACCTGTACCATTGCTCATCAGTTTCTGATGATGGACAATTATTTTCTCTTGCTGAAGAAGAATTCCGACATGCAATGAAGGTTATGCGAAATAAAATTGATGATAAAATTTTTGCAACTGATGGATATGGTAATATTTTTGAAGGAGTGGTAAAAGAAATCAAAAAGGATAGGCTAATAGCAAAGGTTAAAAGAAATCATATTTACAAAAATGAATTGCAGAATTTTACTTTTTGTATCCCGAATCTTAAGAATCCTGAACGATTAAAATTTGCTTTAGAAAAATGTACAGAACTTGGTATAACAAGATTTATACTTTTTAACTCGGAGCGTACCGTTAGTAAAGGATTCAATACCGAGAGATTAAATAAAATTGTTATTTCTGCAATGAAACAATCGCTGCGTACTTTTCTTCCTAAAATTGAAATTGCAAACTCAATTAAAGAGTTAAAAAACTTAACAGGAGAAAAAATTATTTTTGATCAATTGTCCTTAAATAAACTTGAAGGAAAAATTTTTGATATATCGAAGAAATACTCAATGATTTTTGGCCCCGAAGGTGGATTGACCCACGGGGAAATTCAGGAGATCAATCCAGCAATAACATTTAGATTAATTGGAAATAGGTTACGGTCTGAAACTGCTATTATTAAAGTTGCATCTATTATTTCTTAAATAGACAAATGACAATTAAGTTAAAATATATTTTTATCATTTCATCATTAACAATTGTGTTTTACGCTTGTAGTTCAAGTACAAGATATACAAAATCCATTGATGATTCGGGAGAAAATGTGAGGGTAAAAGAAGATAGAATTCTTGAAACTGAAACAGGAACAGCTTCTTATTATGCTGATGAATTTAATGGGCGAAAAACTGCAAATGGTGAGATTTATAATATAAATGAATTAACTGCGGCACACCCATCATATCCATTTAACACCTTTGTTAGAGTTACAAATGTAAAAAACGGTAAAAGCGTTGAGGTTAGAATTAATGACAGGATGCCGCAATTTAAAAACAGGATTATTGATCTTTCGCTTGCTGCTGCCAGAAAAATTGATATGATTAGAGATGGAATTCAGGATGTAAAAGTTGAAGTTATTAAATGGGGAGGCGAGCAATAATAAAAAACCCGGTGATTAGCCGGGTTAAAAAGTCTTGGATGTTATAATATTTTTTTCCAGAGATCATTTTTAATTATGTCATATTTCATCTTTTGTTTATTGTCTAAAAGATTTTCAATTTTACTCTGAGCATCCTTTATATATACCTGTTTATCCCCGGGTTTTAATGTAATGTTTTTTTGCAGGTCTGATAAAATATTTATTACTTTAGTTTCTTGATCGCTGTTTAATAATACTTTTTGTTTTAATATTGAAGCAAATTCATTTATTTTCTTATCATCCTGTAACGTTGTACCAGCTAAAATATTTATTGAAAAAAAAACAATCATGAAAATAATTGCTGAAGAAAATTTATTTAATCTTGATGTGTTCATTTTATTTCTCCTTTTAAATATCGCATAATGAAAACTAATTTTATTAACACTTAAATACAATCTTAAAGTTAATCACTATATGCAAGATTCATTCCAGAAAAACGCTCTAAAAGAAATCGAAAATACTGCTAAAATTCTTACTGATCATGGATTTTCAGTAACAATACCGGATAAAAAACTATACAATTATGAAATAACAGTGAGCAGTAAAAACGAACAGATAAAACTACAAGTTTACTTTGGCAAAAAAGGAATTAAAAAACTTTTACAAGGGAATATTGAATCAAATATCTATAAAGAACTCAATGAATTACTTTTCGGTAACAAACTTTTTGAAAATGAGCCTATGGACGGAATAAGTTATGAAGAATATATTGGGACGGATGAATCTGGTAAAGGGGACTATTTTGGACCATTAGTGGTTGCTGCTGTTTATATAAATAATAAGATGAGTAGGGAACTTGAAAGAATAGGCGTTAAAGATAGTAAGTTATTTTCCGATAATAGTATTAAGATTATTGAACCAGAAATTAAAAAGATTATAAGAGATGGATTTGACGTTGTAATTATCGGTCCTGAAAAGTATAACCAACTCTATCAATCATTTAATAATCTTAATAAGATAATGGGCTGGGCTCATTCCAAAACGATTGAGAATCTTATTAAAAAGACAAACTGCCATAATGTTA
Organism: uncultured Ignavibacteriaceae bacterium; assembly: GCA_963714775.1. GTDB lineage: Bacteria > Bacteroidota > Ignavibacteria > Ignavibacteriales > Ignavibacteriaceae > IGN3. The sequence continues at coordinate 48,546 of CAVQQN010000053.1, read as the reverse complement.
TTAGTGATAAGTTTGGTAATGAAAAATTGATTAAGGATGAATTAAAGAAAAAAAAACTTGAAGTAAATATTTATCAAACCACAAAAGGGGAGAGGTACACTGCTGTTGCTGCAGCATCAATTCTTGCAAGAACAAAAGTTATTGATTGGTTTTATCATAAAAGTAAAGAGGTCGGGTTCGAAATTCCTAAAGGTGGTGGTACAATAGTAAATATTGCGGCTAAGAAAGTTCTAAGTCAATATGATGATAAATATTTGCTGAAAATGATTAAATTTCACTTCAAAAATTCAAAAAGTATTTTTTAAAATTAGTAAGATAAAAAGGTAAAAATGGCAAAAAAGGAAAGTATAAGAAGAATTGGAATTTTGACGGGTGGAGGTGACTGCCCTGGATTAAATGCTGTAATACGAGGTGTTACTAAACCCGCAGAAGATTACGGAATGTCTGTATATGGTATTTTAGATGGTTTTGAAGGATTAGTTGAAGGTAAAGCAAAAGAACTAAGTAATGCTGATGTATCAGGGATTCTTGCACGTGGTGGAACTATTTTAGGCTCCTCTAATAAAGGTGATCCTTTCCATTGGCCTGTTGAGATTAATGGAAAGATTGAAATTCAAGATAAATCTGAAGCTGCCGTAAAAAATTATAAATCTTGGGGACTTGATGCCTTGATCGCTATTGGTGGAGATGGCACGATGCACATCTGTAATAAATTATCTAAAATGGGGTTAAACGTCATAGGTGTTCCCAAAACCATAGATAATGATCTTGAAGCGACAGATGTAACTTTTGGGCACGATTCGGCAGTTTATGTAGTTTCGATGGCTTTAGACAGACTTCACACAACTGCCTCTTCGCATCACAGAGTGATGGTAGTAGAAGTAATGGGAAGATATGCCGGTTGGATTGCTCTTAATGGTGGATTATCTGGTGGTGCAGATATAATCCTGATTCCGGAAATCCCTTTTTCTTGGGAAAAAGTTGCAGAAAAAATTCACGAAAGAGAATTAATGGGGAAAAGATTTTCATTAGTATGTGTCGCTGAAGGTGCTAAACCTATTGGCGGCGAAATAGTTACCAGAGGCAGCGATATTAAACGGACAGATCCAATACAACTTGGCGGTATAGGAAAAGTAGTTGCGGATAAAATTGAACAGATGACTGGAAAAGAAACGCGTGTTACTATTCTTGGGCATTTGCAAAGAGGCGGAAGTCCAACACCTTATGATAGAATTCTCGCAACAAAATTTGGTACTTTTGCGATTGATTTGGCCGCAAATAAAAAATTTGGCAGAATGGTAGCTCTAAAGGGGAATGAGATAAAAAATGTTAAAATTGAAGATGCAATTACCCGTCAAAAATTAGTGAGACCTGATGATCAGGCAATATTTGTAGCAAAGGCTTTGGGAATCTCTTTTGGTGACTAATAAATTTTGATTTATTTGCTCTAGACTATATATTTCGTCTGCAAATTTTCAAGGGGTCGTAGTTCAGTTGGTTAGAACGCCTGCCTGTCACGCAGGAGGTCGCGAGTTCGAGTCTCGTCGGCCCCGCTTGTAAAAGCCTTAAAACGATAAGTTTTAGGGCTTTTTTCGTTTTCAGAAGTTCTGAAAATCCCGCTGACTGTGTATGGAGTATGTATGGACTTTGTATGGAGTGAATCCACACTGAGAATGTTAAATTGTGAAATATTTATTTGATTAAAAAACATACCTTTGCAAACTTAAAATATTAAAATTATTAATCCAATCCATTCGGATCATAATATTCAAAATCTTCACCGCATATTTTACATTTACACTTACGAGCTATTACAATATTATGTAATGAGTTTACAGAATGAGTTTCCTCAATCGTGCGTAAATGCTGTTTACATTTATGCTGTGGAATAATTTCAGATTTTATAAACTCATTAAAAAGCAGCTGTAAATCATTGTTTGTTGGTGTCATCATATCTCCTTTAGTTTAATGAATACTTAACAGGGCACACTACCCGCAAAAAACAGTTTTGCCCCGTAGCTACTGCACAAAACGATTTACTGAGTGAAGGCAAGTTGAAAAGGAATGCCGAGAGTGAAACGGTGGTATTATCTTTTTGACTTGCCCGTATTAAGTAAGAATGAGAATAATGCTTTTATGAAAAGGGAAGGTTAAGACAACAAACGTATATTGTGAAAAGGGGCAAAACTATTTGAAAAGTGGAACACACAGCTAAAGTCGAAAAATGCCTGTGGAACGAATATCAAAAAGTGCAAATTTTGCAATGAGTGGAACAGGTATTTTTTGTATTGATGGTTAGAGGGTTGGCGGTAGCAAAACTTTGTAACGCTAAAATAGATGCAAAAATAAGCAGTAAGTGTAGTGAAGTCTATTTGGCGATTAGTCAAAAGTATGAACGTAACAGCTTTTTTGAATTGTAAGCGAGAATTAAAATAAGATTGATTGACACTTTAGGCTATTGTAGCTAAATTATTATACAAACAAATCAGAGGAGTTTAAAATGAAGAGTAGTTTTAAAGCCAAGATTGTTAAAAACAACCTACCAAAACTAATTGCCGTTTTCACATCATTATTACTAAGCAGCGGTGAGCTAACAATCTTTGCGCAGGATTATATTGACTATGACCATTACTATGAATGGAATGATGAAGGAATCAAAATGGAAATTACTGTAAAAGGGAATGTTGAAATAAAATCAATTGAAAATTTTACAGTGAAAAAAAGTGAAAATTGTTTGGAAGTTGGGGATATTGATGTAGTAAGTATATTAGGTGGTGAAGGGGAGGTAACTGCTAAAGGAGTGGCAACGTTAGGTGATGAGCCGGAAGATTTAGTGTATATGGATTTTACAGTACCTGTAAAAGTAAAAATTAAGGGAAAATCTTCTTACCCATACGATCAAGAACTTAAGGGATGTGTACAATTATATAATTTACAACTTGAGGAGAGTTGGACAGAAAAAGTAAATTGGAATGTTAACACCGGTGATCCGGAAACAGATGCTATGGTAAAAAGTTTACTACCAATAAATCTTGGTGGAAATACATTTAAAATGGAGCAAAAGACATTAGAATTTAATCGTTATCCGTGTTATGTGGAGAATGAATTAATATTAGAAGAAGAAGCTTTTATGAATGCAGGGTATCCAATGAAAGGTAAGATTAAATATAAGATTAATCTTACAGGATGCATTAAGATTGGTAGTGCTTTGCAATATGATATTAATGAAAGTGTACAGCCGTATGAGCAATATAATTTTCCGAAACTTCATTGGGGGCCACCTCTTGAAACAATAAAATGGGAAATAGTAGAATGATTAAGTATAGTGTACCCCAAAACCCGGACAAAAAAATGATTTAATTTAGTGTGGTGAATTCTTTAACAAAAAGTAAGGAGCCACAAAATGTCAAGAGCAAGAAAAACATTCAATAACGAATTCAAAGCAAAGGTAGCGTTGGAGGCAATTAAGGGTTACAAAAGCTTAAACGAACTAGCATCAGAATATCAGGTTCATCCAAATGCAATTGGCAACTGGAAGAAACAAGCCCTGGAAAGTTTTACCGAAATTTTTAATAACAGACGTGGACCAAAAGCACAAGTTGATACGGAGTTAACAGATCATCTCTATAAACAAATAGGTAAACAACAAGTAGAACTAGACTGGCTTAAAAAAAAACTTAACACTATCTGTTGATATAAAAAGAGGATTGATAGAACCAGGTAATAAGCTTCTAACAATCCAGGAACAATGTTCTTTGATAAGATTGCCCCGCTCGAGTTATTACTATCATCCGTTGGAAATAACGGGTGAAGAACTTGAGATAATGAACCGGATAGATAAAATATATACTGATTTCCCATTTTACGGAATAAGAAAAATAACAGAACAGTTAAGAAGACAAGGCAGCCTCTATAATCACAAAAGGATTTATCGGCTAATGCAACTAATGGGAATAGAAGCTATCAGACCAAAGAAGAATTTGAGTAATCCAAATAAAGATCATCTGATTTATCCGTATTTACTCAGAGATGTAAAAATCACGACCAATAATCAAGTATGGTCAAGTGACATTACGTATTTGCCTTTGTATAATGACTTTGTTTATTTGGTAGCAGTAATCGATTGGTTTAGCCGATATGTATTAAGCTGGGAACTGTCAAACAGCCTGGATGTATATTTTTGTTTGATAGCATTGGAAAGATCTCTAAGGCAAGGTAAACCGAAAATATTTAATACCGATCAAGGTAGTCAGTTTACGAGTAAAGATTTTTCTGAAATGGTTGTCGGAAACCAAATTAAAATGAGTATGGATTCAAAAGGAAGAGCCTTAGATAATATTTTCATTGAAAGACTTTGGCGAAGCTTAAAATACGAAGACATTTACTTGAAGGAATATCAGTCAATATCAGAACTTAGAGAAGGATTAAAAAACTATTTTGATTTTTATAATAATCGAAGGATACATCAATCATTAAATTATAAAACTCCTTCTGAAGTATATTTTAACTAAGTATGGAAAGAACTATTTTTATATAAACAATACCACATTAAATTACCTTAGAATTCTGTCCAGTACTTGGGGTACACTTAAATGTCTTTGATAAAAAACACTTCACATTAAATGAACTTCTGGAGGTAATTAAAAATAATTTTAATGGGTATGACAAAATTAGAAAAGCTGTTTGGGATGAGACACCTAAATATGGTAATGATGATGATTATGCAAACTCTATTTTAAAAGAAATTTTTGAATTGTACTTCTTCAGCAATAGATGGTCGACCAAATACAAAATGTGGATATCATAGAATTAATCTTCTACCAACAACTTGTCACATTTATTTTGGAAGTGTAATGGGGGCAACACCGGATGGCAGGCTAGCAAAGAAACCACTTTCCGAAGAAATTTCCCCAGTTCAAGGAGCTGATAGAAAAGGTCCAACAGCAGTATTAAATTCCGCTGCCAAGATAGATCATTTAAGAACAGGCGGAACTTTATTAAATCAAAAATTTACTCCGCAAATATTTGAAGATGAAAAAGGTTTGGAAAATGTGCATCATTTAATAAGATCCTATTTTAAAATGGATGGGCACCATATTCAATTTAATGTTGTGAATGCTGATACTTTAAGAAAAGCTCAACAAGAGCCGGAAAATTATCGTGATCTTATTGTACGTGTTGCCGGTTATAGTGATTATTTTGTAAATCTTGGATTAGATTTACAGGAAGAAATTATTCATCGAACTGAACATTCTTGCTTTTAATTTATTAACAAAATTTGGAAGATTTATGAAACAGAAAATTCTTCTCGTTTTAGTGCTAATATTTGTTTTATCAATAAATGGAATTTCACAAACAGATACTGTTAATGAAACAGAATTATTTCAATGGTTAAGATCAATTCCTGATATTGAAATAAAACAAATAATGGCTGATACAATATTCACAGAGGCCTATGAAATTATGATAACTCAACCAATTGATCATAACAATCCAGATGGACCAAAATTTAAAGAACAAATATTTTTATCACATATAGATAAAGATAAACCTGTAGTGATTGAACTTGATGGTTACGCTGTAGATAATAGGACATCTGAATTAACCAGGCTCTTGGGATGCAATCAAATAATGGTTGAGCACAGATATTTTGGCGAGTCTGTTCCGGAACCGTATGATTGGATGTATCTTGATTTTAAACAAGCAGCAGCAGATCACCACCATATCATCCAACTGCTTAAGGAATTTTATAAAGGTAAATGGATCAGTACTGGAATAAGTAAAGGTGGTTCTACCGTCATATTTCATAAAAGGTTTTATCCTGATGATGTTGATGTTTCAGTTCCTTATGTTGGACCAGTTATCAGGTCAACCGAAGATCAACGGTTTTATGAGTTTTTCAAAAATGTTTCTACCCAAGAGTGCAGAAACAGAGTAAAAGATTTTCAAACTTTATGTTTTAAAAAGCGTGATCAGTTATATCCAATGTTCTTAACAAATGCTGAAAATAAAAAACTGACATATAATATTGCGGGTAATGAGAAAGCTTATGAATATTCAATTCTTGAATATTCCTTTGCTTACTGGCAATTTAGTGATGGTAATTGTTCTAAGATTCCTGATTCAACTGCAAGCTTAAAAGAAATTTTTGAACATCTGAATACCAACGGCGGTGTAAACTATTTTGATGATGCAAGTATTACTTCTAGCTATCCTTTTTTTTATCAGTGCTATACTAACTATGGATATTACGCTTATGATATAGCTGATTTTAAAAATTATATAAAATATGCAGATGGACACACACAATTTTTCATTCCGCCAGGAGTTAATCCTGTCTTTAATTCAGAGCCGATGAAAGACATTTCAAATTGGGTGCAAAATGAAGCTGAGAACTGTATTTTTATTTATGGTGATAGTGACCCGTATTCAGCTGCAAGCGTTTGCCTTAGCGGTAAAACTAATTCTATAAAAATGGTTTTACCAGGTGGATCCCATAGGACGAGAATTAAAAGTTTTTCAAAAAAAGATAGAGAATTAATTTATTCAAAGCTTGAAGAGTGGTTGGATATTCAAATCGAGAGGTAAATATTTATTCAACTATTAACTTGTAAAAGGGAATTTAGACATTCCCTTTTTTATTTTTCTTCAGACTAAATTGTTTTATTAAACAATTTTTCTAATTGTCTTTTTAATTCATCTTTAGCTGGTAGTGCCTGCTTAAAGATCAAATCAGCTTTTATAAAATCAAAAACTCTTACATTATAAATTTCCGGTCGGATGTAAATATCAGGTTTAAGAAATTTTAATCGTTCTTTAATAATAGAATTCTGCATCGTTTGATAGGTAGTAAAAACAGAATCAAATGTCGGCGGGATTTCACTTTCATTTTGTGCTTTGAATGCTGTAACATCAATTGCAATAGTTATATCACATTTATTCATTATCAAATCAAAGGGAAGCGGATTAACTGCTCCGCCATCAATTAAAATTCTGTTTTTTATTTTAACTGGAGTAAACAGACCGGGTAGAGAATAACTTGCTTTTATTGGAGCAATAAGATCACCTTTTTCAAAAACTACTGCTTCTTTTTTCCAATAATCCGTTGCAACTATTTTTAATGGGATTTTTAATTCTTCAAATCTGGAAACTTTTAGATGAGATTTCATATACTTCTGAAACTTCTCACCCTTTATAAATCCAGATTTGATAAATTGTGGATCGAACATTGTAAACATTTTTACAATATCAGATTTAAGTATAAAATCAAAAACTGAATCGCTTTTAGGTTTTATAAGTTGATTAAGAATTTCTCTCATTTCTTTTGCTGAAAACCCTGCTGCGTAAAATGCTCCAACAACAGCTCCAATACTTGAACCAGAGATGATAGAAGGTTTAACACCGAGTTCATCAAGTGCTTCAATCATTAGCAAATGTGCCAATCCACGTGCACCACCTGCTCCAAATGCAATGCCGATGGTTGGAGAATTGGAAACAACTTTATTCTTCATAGTTCTTAATCAGTGTAAATCAGCTAAATTCGTGTCATAAGTGTGCCATTGTATTATTTTTCAACTTGAAAAACTGAATCCAAAACAGTTCCATCAACCCATTTTACAATTGCAACAACTTTTTCGTTATTTACTTTTGGTTTTGCTGGAGCACCACCACAAATTTCATCAACTTCTTTTTTGATTTGTTTGATATCTTTTATTGGAAGTCCTGAACCTTTAACCGCTTTCAACAAATCTTTTCGTTTTGGATTGATTGCAATTCCTCTTTCTGTAACAATAACATCAATCAATTCACCTGGTCCACAAATAGTAGTAACTTCATCAACTATAACCGGAATTCTATCTCTGAAAGATGGAATTGCAAGAATTGTACATTTTGAGTACAAACAATTCTGCCAACCGCCAATTCCGTGTAACAAATATCCATCAGAATGTGTAACCACATTTGCATTAAATTTAACATCAACTTCAGTTGCTCCAAGAACAGCAGTATCAACTATCGATGCAAAATTTCCTTTGCCATGAAAATTATAACTTGTAAACGGAGAAGTGTTAACATGATTTGGATTCTCTCTCATACTTCTTACACCTTCAAGATCAAAAGTTTGTCCATCAAGAATGTAATCTGTTAATCCTTCTTCAAGCATTTCAACTAAATATTTTGTACTGCCGCCGCGCATAAATCTTGCTTTAACACCTTTAGCTTTCATCTTTTCTTTTAAGAAAAGAACAAAAGCAAGATTGGTTCCACCAGCACCTGCTTGAAGTGAAAATCCATCTTTCATAATTCCAGCGGCTTCAATAAAATCTGCAACATATTCAGCAATCAATAAACGATCAGGTGATTTTGTTACTTCAGTTGTTCCGGATACAATTTTTTCTGGATCGCCAAGTGATTCAACTTCAACAACAAAATCAACATTATTACCTTGAATCTGCCACGGAACACAAGGGAAGGGAACTAAGATTATCAGTAACAACAATAACTCTATCTGCATATTCAGAATCACCAAGAGCAAAACCAATTAATCCACAAGCAGATTTGCCTCGATCACCGGTTGCATTTCCAAATGGATCTGCAGTTGGTGCAAGTATAACTGCAATATCAATGTGTACTTCACCATCCTGCACTGATTGATATCTTCCACCGTGAGAACGAAGAACTCCCACACCTTTCATTTTTCCTTCTGTAGTAAATTTACCGAGTGGTCCATTCATACTACCTTCAATATGATGGATTGTTCCATCTTCTAAATATTTTATTAAATGTGAATGAACCGGAAAAGATGCAGTTGGAAACCAGCGAATATTTTTTATTCCCAATTCTTTCACAGCATCGAATAACATATTTGTAACTGCATCACCATTACGAAGGTGGTGATGTGTTGAAATTGTCATTCCATCTTTTAATCCCGCTTTCTTCAAAGCAGTTTTTAAATCTTTAACAACTTTATTTCCATCAGATGGATAATCAATACAAGTGCGAATTTGTCCGCGTGGTGTATTGCTTTAACTCCTGTTGGTTTGTATTTATCTAACTCCTTTAAAAGGAATTTGTGTTTCTCCGTTTACTTCTGTCGGAACAAATCTTCCTGCTGCATTTTTTACAAGTTTCATATTGCATTCCTTAAATATTAAATGGCACACAGATTACGCAGATTAAACTTATTAGCGCAGATCAGAACAATCAGTGTCATCAGCGTGCTATTGTTTTTTCCAATTTTTATCTAACAAATTATTTAGAGTAGCTAATTCAATTGTCTTGATTGCTCGTTTTACCACAGGTGGATCAATCATTTTACTGCCTAGCGAAACAACGCCTAATCCTTTTTTCTCTGCTTCTTCAAATGCTATAACAATTTTTTTTGCTTTTTCAATTTCTTCTAAAGTTGGAGCAAAGGCTTCGTGAACAATTTTTATTTGTCTAGGATGAATGCATCCTTTACCTTCAAATCCAAGAGACTTTGCTTCGATAACACTTTGCCTTAATGCTTCCATATCTGCGACATCAGAAAAAACTGTATCGATAGCTTGAATGCCAGCAGCCTTTGCAGCATTAACTAACATCTGTCTTGCAAAAATACTTTCGCGTCCTTCGTTAGTACGTTGAGTTCCAATATCTGCAGTGTAATCTTCAAGTCCGATTGCAAGTGCACAATTATTTTTTGAAGCAGAAGCAATCTCATAAGCTTTAATAACACCAAGTGCACTTTCGATAATCGGCATAAAGTAAATTGGATTTTCAACTTTATGTTGCTTCTTTAATTTCTCAACTTCTTTTTCAAGTTGATGAATTTGATCTGCTGATTCACACTTAGGAATTAAAATAACGTTTACATTATTTGGAACAATAAATTTCAAATCATCCAGTCCTTTTGGAAGTTGATTGATTCGAACCATTCTTTCAGCACCATAAAAATCAACTGGATCGTAATGAATTTCTTACAAGTAAGTTGAGCAGAATCTTTTTCAGATGGTGCAACACTATCTTCAAGATCAAGAATAATTCCATCGGGAGAATGAAGTCCGGCATTAACAAAAAACTTTGGTTCATTTCCGGGTAAGTAAAGTCTACTTCTTCTTAGTTGATCTTTTTTTGTTGAGTATAAATTCTTTTCGTGGAAGGGAAGCAGATATTCTTTTTTAAGATCAGGGAATAATCTTTTAACTGCAAGCTCAAATCTTGCTGCCAGAATAAATGGTAAAGCCCCATTATCTTCCAACAAAATCTTTGCATCCTTCAACCAGAAGTATTTAGACATATCGAGAATCATTTGTTTGATTGATTCTCCATACATCACATCAACTTTACTTTTAATATCTAATTTAATTCCTCCAGAATTTTTTAGTTCGATTTCAAAATAACAATCAGAGCGAACTGAATCACCGCGTTTGCCTGCCGAAGATTTATTTAATTTTTTAATCATTGTAATGTCCTAAAATTGAAATGATATGAATATCACGTTTATGGATTCGATAAACCAGACGATCTTTCTTGTTGATTCTTCTAGACCAACATGGGGGTACTTCATACTTAAGTGGTTCTGGTTTGCCTAACCCTTTGAATGGATTTCGCTTAATGTCTTCAATTAATGAGATCAATTTAGAAAAATATAACTCGCACTGATTCTGAGGTTTGGTATTTTCAATTAATTCTTTTTGAAGTAGTGCTTCAGGCGACCAAATGACTTCGAGGAATTTATCCACGTTCTTTCCCAAGTACCTTATAGATATCTATTCTTTTTCCTTTACCTTCTTCAAGTTCTTTAAATCCTTTATTAATACTCTTTACCCATTTTGGATTACTAAGTATATAAAGATTTTCAACCATGTTGTCGTAATCTTCTTTTGAAATAAGTACAGTATCTTTTCTACCCTTAGTTCCAACGATCAGATAAGGTTCACTGTTTTCATGAACCTTATCGATAATCTTATTTAATTTATTTCGTGCTTCTGTATAAATAATTGCTTGCATTGTATTTCCTATAAAATGTCATTATTCTGACAGAAAAATTAATCTATCTAAAAGTCTAAAGCAAGCGTTATTAATTAATGCAACAATCGAGTAATTAAACAATGAGCTTCTTCATAAACTCTCGTGCAGTCATTAATTCTGCATTAAAGATTGCGTCTTTAATTTCTTTTCTTCTGCCAGCAACAAGTAATTGCGATGAAAGCGCTTCAAACTTATTATTAAGATCATCCATCGTCATTGGTTCGCGTGGATCACCTTTTGGGTATTCAAGATATTCAGAAAATTCTCTTCCATCCTTTGTTCTGACGATAACTTTACTCGGCTGTTTAGCAGGGAACATTTTTTCAAACTCAACTGATGGTTCGCCTTTAATTCTATCAATAACTTCCCAGATTCTTGGATCTTTTAACTTCTCATCTGAGAAAGATTGTGTTGTTACTTTATGATCAACTAAAGCTGCTGCAACACAATAGGGAAGTGAGTGATCAGCAGTTTCTCTGGATTCAGGGCGATACTTGTGCGGATCAAAAAGAATATCGTACGCTTGCGCTAAAGTTGTAAGTGTTACAGTTTCAATCTGGTCATAAGTAATATTATTCTTTGTTACAACATTTAATGTTGCAGAAAGATGAGTGTGAGTTAATGCTTCTGTTGGAAATGCTTTCATTCCGCATTCAAGAATTTTATATGATTCACCAAGTCCGACGATAAGTTTTTCAATATTCCATTTCCATTCAGAAACTCCGTCTCTGCCTTTCATACTTTGTGCTTCAACTTTTTGTTCTTTGGCATTGTAACCAAGGAAGCAATCCATAAAACCTTCTTTACCTTCGAACACAGCCTCAGTTCCTGTGTAACCGCGTTTAGCCATAAGAGCAGCAAAAACTCCAGCTTGTGTTGCCATTGGATCAACGGTGTTTTTCATCATTGTAAGCTTTCCTGCAGTTGGGCAGCCGATTGTGTAACTATGACTTCCGCTAATTCCAATTGCATTAACCATTTGATCCACAGTTAAACCAAGAATTTTTCCTGCAACGATTGGAGAAACAAATTGTGTTAAAGTTGCATGATGCCATTTGCGTTCTCTAATTCCAGGTACAGCAAACTCGCAAAGTCTTTGTTCAAATTCGTAAGCAAGAACAATTGCAGTTATAACCTCTTCCATAGATGCGCCAACCATTTCCGCAACGGAAAGTGCAGCAGGAATTATATCAGAAGGATGTGATGGATCTTCTTTCCAGTAAATATCATTAAAATCTAATGCACGAATCATAAGTGAGTTTACAAGTGTAGCATTAACAGCAGGTATTTTATCTCCAAATCCGATTACTGTTGCTTCATCTGTTCCACCCATATCGTGGTAGATGTTTCTAATTATTCTTACATCCTTTGTGTGATAACCACCGAATGCACATCCTACAGAATCGTAGAGATATCTTTTAACTTCGTGAATTACATTTTGCGGTAAATCTTTGTATTGCAGATTGACTGCAAACTCTGAAATTGTTCTTGAGATTGATTTGTTCATATATAAATCCTATTCTTCATTAAAAAATTTTTCAAATTCTATTGGACTACTATATATAGTGGAGACATCTTTTTTTAGAATATTATTAAAAACTGACAAAACCACTTTTTGAAGTCTGACAATATGTGGCATTTCTTTCTCTAATTGTAAATCACTAATAATCTTTCCGTGAACGATATCAGATCGTAATTCATAAATTCTATTAAGTTGATTCTTACTACAAATTGATTTATCAGGAATAAATTTAACTATGCGATTGATGATTATTGATGTAATTCTATCTGATTTAATGTCTGGTGAAACTAAAGTTTCTAAGGAAGTCATAAATAAAATAAAAGCTTGCATCCAGTAATAAGATATATAACCAAGATATAAAAACTGAATGCTATGTTTTGTTCTTGCAGAAACAAAATAGAATTTCTGAAGTGTTAAATACAATCCTTTTATCTTTTCTAAGGTAACGATTGTAAAAGTGGATGAATGCTTTTTTATGTTAATAGAACGTTTCCAATTATCTAAATTTTTAAGACTTGAATGTGTATTTGATACATTTAGAATGTATTCAAAAGAACAATCTGCTTCATCACAGATCCTAAATGCAAGCATTAAAAGATTAATATTTTCAATATATTTATTCAATTCTGTTTGATTACAATCGAATCTTAAACCCCAACTATATCTCATTTTTAATTGTCCTTGATCAAAAACTGAATATTTATCTGCGTTCACAGGTCCTATATCATTTTCATAATCGAACTTTTTTAATGTTATAAGTAAATTCTCATCAATGATGTATATAAATTTTTTATCATATTCATCTAATGAAAAATTGCCAATGGGTATAATATAGTGTTCCAATTCTGCTGCAGGTGCTTCAATCATAAATTTTTCTTAACCCAATCTTCCAATCCGCCAGTAACAATAAGTTCTTGAGCTGCTTCACCAACTGGATCGATTGAATAGGTTTTGTTATCAAATGTTAAAGATGAATTTTTATTATTAAACTTTAAAAACAAAAAACACTCAATGAGTGTTTTTTTATATTATAAAACTATTGCCTCACAATTACTATTTATAAGTTTCTTCAGAATCTCTAACAACATATTGTTCAAACAATCTTCTACCCACTGTATCAATCGGAGGGATATTGTATTCTTGTTTTTTTACAATGCCAAGTTTTTTAACCTGTTCATAATATTCTGTCAGTTTGCTTGTTTTACTTTTCTGCATTTTTTCTTTTTCAGCTTCTAATACAGCTTTGACTTTTTTAGTGATTGACATATAATCTCCTTTTAAAAATAATTACGGCTGTGTAAGAAAATCTTATAATTTGTTCTTGCAATATATTCAGTTAATAAATCATTATAAGAACGGATCAAACTTCTTAATTTATCATCGTTTGAATAATCATCAATTTCAAGTTTAATTACATCTTTTAAAGTTTTAATTCCTATCATTCTCCCATGTGAATGCCAGAGTTTGTTATCGCCAAGCATAACAGCTATTTGTTCAGCTCTTTCCATTTTCTCTTCAAGAGTTACTTCTTTGTCTTTTTTTGAAGGGTCCGAACGATGGTTCTTCCAGTTATCAAATTTATATTCGACTAGCCATTTCTTTAATAAGGTAATTGTTAAATTTTTTGCCTGCTCATATCTGCTCAACAAAGCTAAATCTTGATTTTGCAGAATCACAAATTCAGCCGGGGTAAGAGTATTATTTCTGGATTTTTCTAAAAGTTTTTCGACTTGGTCAAGGTATCCGAGAGCTGGTACATATTCTTTTCCATTAAAAACCTGCGGGTCAATTGGTCCAAGTGAGGATGAATAGTCCATAAAAATTTTATTGCCCGCCATACAAAATATTGTACCGGCGGACATAGCATAATCGGGAACAACAAAGTAAACTTCTTGAAAGTGGTAACGGATTATATCTACCATTTTCTCTACAGTTTCAACGCTTCCACCCGGAGTATTTAGAAATACAACGAGTCTATTTTTAGTATTATCAAGTTGTTTACAATTTTCAATGAAGTCTCTAAAAAATCTCTCATACGCGTGATGAATCTCGCCATAATAGAAGACAACATTTGCCTCAAAATATTCCTCGAGTTGGAATACTTTCTCTTTTAAAATATCATTTACTGTTTTATCGAAGACCGGCATAAAAATTAACTTTAGATTTTTTCTCTGATGTTAAAATACATCCAATCTGATATTGTATCAAGTTTATTTGGTGTAGTAATATCCAATTATTATTTTTGAACCAGAATTAACAGCGCTTACGATAGCATCGTAAGTTTGACGTCCCAAGTGATTGGGACGTTTCTTTTTAAACAATTAAATAATCAAACAATTTGACAGATTGCTTCACTCTCCCAAAGGGATGCCTATGGCAGAAGACTCGTTCGCAATGACGATCCTATGTTAAATTCTTCTTAACCCAATCTTCCAATCCACCGGTAACAATAAGTTCTTGTGCTGCTTCGCCAACCGGATCGATAGAGTAAGTTTTATTATCAAATGTTAAAACTGAGTTTTCAAAATCTATCTTTACATTCATACCAGATTTTATGGTAAGCTTATCTTTTCCTCCGAAGGAGTCCATTCGGACGTATTTAGATTTTAAATCATTTACCAATTGTGGACATTCAATCAACAAATAACCATTGTTAAGAGCATTGCGTTTATATGTTTCATTAAAAGTTCCAGCAACAACAAGTTGAATTCCTTTATACTTTAATGCAGTTGCTGCTTGCTCACGGGATGATCCTGTTCCGAAATTAAATCCGCCAACAAGAACATCTCCTGACTTTGTAATCTTAACAAATTCAGGATCATAATTTTCCATCACAACTTCTGCTTGCTGCTGCGGAGTCATATCATCATTATAAGTGTACTTGCCAGGATAAATTCCATCTGTGTTCATATTATCCTGATGACAGAAAATTAATTCTCCTTCAACAACCGGTTTAAATCCATTAATGATTTTTATAGAAGATTTAATTCCAGCTTTTTTCTCATTTAATTTAATCGAGCCTTTAAGTTCCCGATGTCCCTTATTTTTCCAATCATAATCAATCTTACCAGCAATTGCAGATGCAGCAACAACCGCTGGAGAAGCGAGATAAGCTTGTGCACTTGCTGATCCCATTCTGCCTTTAAAATTTCTATTAGTTGCTGAGATTCCAACTTCACCATCTTCAAGTAAACCGGTTCCAAGTCCGATACAAGGGCCACAGCCTGGAGGAAGAGGGATTGCGCCAGCTTCAATCAATGATTGCCAATAACCATATCGCTCTGCTTCTTTTTGAACTTCACTCGATGCAGCAGCAATATAAAACTTAACGTTAGGATCAACTTTCTTTCCCTTAATAACAGCAGCAGCTTCTGCGATATCATCAACGCGACTGTTAACACAGGAAACAAGATATGCTTTGTTGATTGCAATATTTTTTTCTTTTAGTTCTGAAACGGCAGCATAAGTTTTTACAGTGTTTGGTCCGGAAACAAAAGGTTCCACGGTCGATAAATCAATTATTAATTCTTTTGCATAAAAAGCATCAACATCTGCTTGTGGAATGTTGTGTTCTAATTCTTCAATTCGTTTATGATTTATTCTTGGATGCTGTCCTTTTCCATCTACATCAGAAAAAACTCCTTCAAGTCCGCGATGCTCAATAAATCTTTCACGTTTTTTTAACCAGAGAATTGTTGCAAGATCAATAGGGAAGACTCCTGCAAGTGCGCCCCATTCCGTTGTCATATTTGCAATTGCTAATCTTTCATCAATTGTTAGATAACGAATTCCATCACCAACAAATTCTATTGCGTGGTTTAAAACTTCATCGTGATTGAAATATCCGCACAAAGCAATAATAACATCTTTACCAGTTACACCTTGTCTTAAACTTCCTTTAAGTTCAACTTTTGCAATTGGAGGAACTTGCCACCAGGTTCTTCCAGTAGCCCAAATTGCTGCAGCATCAGTACGAACGATCGGTGTTCCAAGACACCCTAATCCGCCATACATATTTGAATGTGAGTCTGATGCGACAACCATTGTTCCTGGAAAAGCGTAGCCTTCTTCACACATTATTTGATGTCCGATTCCACGACCAGCGGGATAGAAATCTACATCCATTGATTTAGCAAACTCTTCAATCTTTTTATACTTCTCTAAATTCTTTTCAGTTTTATCCTGAACATTATGATCAAGAGTGTTTACAACTTGTCGTGGATTAAAAAGTTTTGTTGCACCAATAGATTTGAATTTTGGAATAACTGCGCCTGTATTATCGTGCGTCATTACATAAGCAGGTTTGATTGAAAGATAATCACCTGCACGAACTTCATGTTTTGCATCCAATCCGAATGCAAATTTTTGTGCAATTTTTTCTATTAATGTCTGAGCCATATAAATCCTTTTATCAATTAAATGTTATTTGAAAAATAGAACGCGGATGACGCTGATTTGACGGACTTACACAGATTATAAAATCCGTGCTAATCAGCCCAATCCGTGTCATCCGTGTTCCATTGTGTTAAGCCTTAAAAGGATCGAAACTTACAAAATCTGCATGATGAACTATAATTGCTTCAACATTTCGTTTTGCCAAGTCGCCTTCTTTAGCATGATATGCTATTATATGCTGAACTTCATAAGGTAAACCAAAACGATCTGCAATTGAAACTCCGCTGAATGGATGACGAAGTAAATGACCAGCTTTACTTGTAACAAGTTTTCCTTCTACCTTATCGTATTCAATAAGTTTTCCAATATCAATTAGTATGGCTCCAGCAATTAGTAAATCCATATCAATTTTTATTTCATCACCAAAATTTGCTTTCATACGTTTTGCAATATCAACAGAAAGTTGTACTGCAGTACGTTTGTGATTCATAAAAGATATTTTACAATCTTTAATTAGTAATGAAAAGGGAATCACTTCTAAATCTTCTGGTGAGAGAACTGAATTCTCGATTGCATAAATCCAACAGTTTAAAACTTTTTCTCTTAATTTCCGGATTTTCAATCCAATTAATTTCTGGCCATATTTTTAAAACTTTTTCTCTCATTTAGTCTCCAAATAATTTATTTAATAGCACACAGATTACACAGATGAAACTGATCTGCGCTGATCTGCAAAATCATCATTATCAGTATGCTAATAATTTTATATAGTTTCTTTAACTAGTTCTTTCCCATTATTCAAAACACTGTAAGCTTTTATGCCAAGTAAAACTGCAAGTGTAAAAAGTAAAATTGAAATTACAGACAAAGTATAATTCGCTGCGATAAAATTAGTATAGATTAACATTCCCAACGCTGTAAGTGTAACAGAAGACATAAAAATCATAGGTATCAGTACAAACAAAAATCCTTTTTTAAGATTTGCCACCCAAACCGTTAATGCAAGTAATGCAAGCGCAGCAAGCAATTGATTTGCACTTCCAAATACAGGCCAGATTGACATTGTTTGTCCGCTAAAAGTTAAAGCTGCGCCAAATGCAACTGTTATTGCAGTCGAAATATATCTGTTCGTAATGAATATAGATTTCTTTTCATTCTCTTTACCTTCAAAATATTCCTGAAACATAAATCTTGCTAAACGGGTTGCTGTATCAAGCGAAGTAAGCGCAAACGCAGATACTGCAAGCGCTGTAAATGTTTGTGCAGATTCAACAGAGAAATTAAAAAACGGAATAGCGTGAATAAATCTTGCAACACCAAGTGAAAAAGCAGGAACAGGTCCTTTGGTTGTTAGAATATCAATAAATTCTTTATTTACCATTGATGCAACTGCAACAAGTGAAAGTACTGCTAACATTCCTTCAATCAGCATTCCACCGTAACCAACAATTTTTCCATCAGTTTCTTTGTTAAGTTGTTTTGCTGTTGTTCCACTTCCAACAATGGAATGGAATCCGCTGATTGAACCACAGGCAACCGTAACGAATAAAGCAGGGAAAAGATATCCAACATTATTTAAAGAAAAAGTATTGAATGCGGGAATATTTATTGTTGGTGCAGCAAAGAAAACTCCAACCAACCCGCCTAATATTAATGCGTAAAGAAAAAAAGAGTTTAGATAATCTCTTGGTTGAAGTAGAATCCAGACTGGAGTAACGGAAGCAATAAAAATATAAGCGAGTAAAAACAACTGCCACATAGAAGCATCAAGTTGAATAGGAAATAAATCGCCTGCAGGAATTGATAAAAAAAGTAGTGTCACTCCAACCACAGTTGCTATCCAGAGTGGAACTTTTAATCTGTATATAGCTATTCCAAAAAAGACTGCTAAAATCATAAATAGAATTGATGATGTACCTGCACTTGGAATATGTGTAAATGTATCTGCAACGATTATTGTAAACACGGCAATGACCAGAATTAAAGTTGCCCAGGCAAAAATCAAAAAGAGTTTTTTACCGTTTACACCAATGTAAGATTGAATTATGAAACCAATTGATTTGCTTTGATGACGTACAGATGCAATTATACTTGCGTAATCGTGAACACCACCAATAAAGATTGAACCGAAGACAACCCAAAGATAAACCGGCATCCAGCCAAAACCTGCTGCAATAACTGGCCCAACTATAGGTCCTGCGCCGGCAATAGATGCGAAATGATGACCAAGTAAAACGGGGGCTTTAGCAGGACAGTAATCAACGCCATCCGACATTGTGTGTGCCGGAGTTTGTTTGTTGTTGTTTACATCAAGTCGTTTTGTAATAAATCCGCCATACAACTTGTATGCAACAACGTACATTATTAAAGATATGAGGACTAGTTCTATTCCGTTCATTTTTTTATGTCAAATGTGAAAAGTCAAATGAATTTATTATTTAGCTTTTTCTATAAATTTTGAAAGTTTTGCAAAAAGTTCATTTAATTTTTTATCAAGCTCATTTAGTGATTCATTACTTAAATAACCTAATTCTTTTGCGACTTCAATATGATTATCAACTTCAACTAATGATGATCTTGAAATTTCATAAAACCTTTTTCACTCAATCAAACTTTTTCTAGAAGAACCTTCTGCAAGATTTGCAGATATGGAAACAACAGCTCTTCTAGTTTGGCTAGTTAATCCAAATACTTCTTCTTTAGGATATTTTGAAGTAATGATATAAATAATTGAAACAAGTTTTATAGCCAGTTGCCAGACATCAAGGTTTTTATGATTTAAGTTTAACAATTCTCCTCCAATAATATTGTACTAAAAATTAATTTCTCAATTCATTTGACGTTTGACTTTTGACATTTCACAATTTAGAAATTATCTCATCTGTCATTTGCTGAGTAGTGCAAGCACCTTTACTAAACACATCAGGACCACCGCGGAGTTTCATCATATCATAAGTTTTAACTTTGCCTTCTTCTACAACTTTTGCTATTGCATTTCTAATCTTATCGGCTTTTGGTTTTTCATCAATATGATCAAGCATCATGCAAGCACTTAATATCATCGCAATTGGATTTACAATTGAAGGATTCAATTCCTGGTATTTTGGAGCACTACCATGAGTTGGTTCAAATACAGAAACTTCTTCTCCAATGTTTGCACTGCAAGCAAAACCAAGTCCGCCAACCAATCCGGCAAAACCATCAGAAATAATATCACCGAACATATTTTCTGCTACGATAACCCCGTAAGTTTCAGGATTTTTTGTAAGCCACATCATTTGCGCGTCTATGTTCGTATCCCATAAATCAATGCCCGGATAATCTTTTGCAATTGCTTTTGCTTCTTTAAACATCATTCCGGAAGTTTCGCGCAGTACGTTCGGTTTTTCGCAAAGTGTAAGATTTGTGTAACCAAATTTTTTAGCGTACTCAAATGCGGCGCGAATAATTCTGCGGGATGCATTTCTTGTTACTATTCTGGTAGATATTGCCATATCTTCACTAGATACGTTTTTGAAGAATTTCATTTTTGGATGTGTTTCAAGTGCATCACGAACTTGTTTAGGAGGATTTGTCCACTCAACTCCACCGTAAAGTCCTTCAGTATTCTGTCTGAATATGACTGCATTAACAAGCGGTTCATCAAATCCACCTTTGCCATTTCTAATAATAAAGTTTAGTGGATTACCTTTAAATGACTGACATGGTCTGATACAAACATCAAGATTAAATTTTTGTCTTAATCCGACGATTGGAGAAAAATAAACGAAGCCTTTTTCCTTTAATGAAGGATCAAGTTCTTTATCTGCTGCATCTTTTGGTTTAGAAGTAATAGCCCCAAACAAACCAATTTTATGTTTTTCAAGTAAGTCAATTGTTCTTTGGGGAAGTGCATTACCTTCGCTGCACCAAAAATCCCAACCAATATCTCCGTGAACATATTCGGCATCAAAACCGATTGCATCTAAAACTTTTATTGCTTCTGGAAGTACCGTTTTACCAATGCCATCACCAGGCATTGCTACTATAGTTCGACTCATAAATTTTCCCTTAAAAATTGGAAATTATTGACAGGCGAAACTTAAATAATTGGGGATGAGTAAAGCAAGGAAAAATGGCCAATATTCATTATTCTTTACACAAAATTTAATTTTAACAACTAAAAATATTAAATTGAACCGCAGAAATGACGATAACATTGTTGATAATTTTATAATATAGCTAATGTCTGAAAATAATATCGAGCAAAATTTAATAATCCAGCAACTGGAATCTTTAATAACTTCTTCGCTGGATGTTATTTTTAGAATCTCACCAACTGGTAAAGTGAATTTCATTAGCCAATCCTCGTTCGAGTTATTAGGTTATACTCCCGCCGAAATTCTCGGAAAATCAATTAAGGAATTTATTCCCGCAGAAGAAATTGGTGATTATTTTAGAGAAATATCGCTGCTTTTCAAGCAGAGCAGCAAAATTAATTTTCAAGCAGATATGCTTCACAAAAACGGCCAAAGAATTCCCGTTGAAATTACAGGTAGAATTGTTGAAGCAGATGGAAAACCGATGGGACAGGGTACAATAAGAGATATTAGGAAAAGGATAGAGACACAACATAAACTTTTAAATTCCGAAAATATTTTTACCGCAATTTGGGAAAATTCTAAAGATGGTATGAGATTGACGGATCAGGATGGAATAATTGTTCTATGTAATAATGCTTTTGCTGAACTATTTGGAAAACCAATTGATGAATTAATAAACAGACCAATCAGTATTCTTTATCTTGAAGAAAATAGGGAAAGCATAAATAATAAGTACAAGCAGAACTTTATACAGGGAATAGTTAAAGATTATTCAGAGTCTAGTGCAATATTGTGGAATGGCAAAAAACTTTTTTTCGAGATTTCTAATTCGATTATTGTTGACTCTGCTGAAAAAAGATTTTTACTGAGCATTTTTAGAGACACAAGTGAAAGAAAAGTTAACGAAGAACTTATAGATAAAAAGGGCGAGTTATTACAAGGAATTGCTAAAGCAACAAATGCGTTAATAACAGATTCAGATTATATTGATGGTTTCAATACTGCACTTAGAATCTTGGGTGAAGCCGCCAGAGTAGATCGTGTTTATATTTATAAACATATGGAAGATGAAGAAACAGGAGAGCTTTATTTTACACCTTTGTATGAGTGGACAGGGGAAGGAATTCAGTCACAGTTTGACGAAAATTTATTAGGCAAATTATCGTATTCAAGATTTTCTGCTTTGAATTTTTATGAATCATTTTCAAATGGTGAGACCCTTAAGTTTCTTGTCAAAAATTTACCAAAAGAATTGCAGGATGTTTTTATAGATAAAAATATAAGATCAATTATTCTTGTACCAATTTTGATTGACGGTGTTTATTGGGGATTTATCGGTTTTGACGAATGCCACTCTGATCGTATTTGGAGCAATGACGAAGAATCTATTTTGAGCGCATTGGTTTCTACTTTAGGAGAAGTTCTTAAGAAAAATAAGTTTCGTGAAGAACTTATTAGAAAGAATATTGAGCTTGATATTGCTGTTAAAGAAGCAGAAAAAGCTGCTTCAGCAAGAAGTGAATTTCTTGCACTTATGAGTCACGAAATCCGAACTCCAATGAATGGTGTAATTGGGATGACAGGCTTGCTGCTTGAAACGATGCTTTCTGAATCACAAAAGGATTATGTTAATACAATACGTTTAAGTGGTGAACAATTATTGGTCATCATAAATGACATTCTTGATTTATCAAAAATAGAATCAGAAAAACTTGAACTTGAAACACAACCATTTGATCTGAGAGAATGTATTGAAGATTCAATGGATCTTATCTCTACAAAAGTCGCAGAACAGGATATTGAATTATTTTACAACATCGATGAGAATACTCCGTTTGCAATCCGGGGTGATATAACTAGACTTAGACAAGTTCTTACAAATCTTATTAGCAATGCTGCTAAATTTACACATAAGGGTGAAGTTGAAATATCAGTTACTTCAGAACTTCTAGACTTTAAAGAGTATTTGCTAAAATTTAATGTTAGGGATACCGGTATTGGAATTGCCAAAGATAAATTGGATAAACTCTTTAAACCATTTAGCCAGGTAGATTCCTCAACTACACGAAGTTTTGGTGGAACCGGTCTGGGGCTAGTTATTAGTAAAAAATTAGTTGAGTTAATGGGTGGTGAAATTGGAGTAAAAAGTATTGAAGGAAAAGGAAGTGATTTTTATTTCACAATCAAGACTGAATCTGTTACTTCTGATAAAAAAGTTTATATGTTCGAATCATCGCCAAAACTACTCGGTAAAAAAGCCTTGATTATTGATACGAACAGATCAAATGGAATGATGTTGAACAATCTTGCTAAAAGATGGAAAATGAGTTGCGATTTGATATCAGATCCTTCTGATCTTAAACCTAAGTTAGAACTTTATCCCGATATAAGACTTTTTATTATTAATGCTTCAGGATCAAATAGTAAAGTTTATTTGCTGGTAGATAAAATTAAAAGCTCAACAAGCAAGCAAAATATCGGATTCATAATCATTAAAGCTCAAAGTATGGATTTAGGCATTCCGGAATCTGACAGTAATCCGTTTTGCAGATTAATTACAAAACCAGTAAGAAGAAAACAACTTCATGAAACAATTCTAAGTTTTATCGAATCCAGTTCTACCGTTCCCAAACTCGCATCATTTGAAAACGAAATTCAGAATGCATCAACTTTAGAAAAAATAAAAGTTCTACTTGTTGAGGATAATAATGTCAACCAAATGGTTGCCACAAGAATGCTTAAGAGAATTGGCTTCAATGCAGATATTGCTTCAAATGGATTAGAAGCAGTTGAAGCGGTTGAATCAATTTCTTATGATCTTGTTTTTATGGATATATCAATGCCTGAAATGGATGGTCTTACTGCCTGCTCGATTATTAGGGGTAATAAAACTTTAACAAAGCAACCGGTTATTATAGCTATGACTGCCAATGCGATGAGCGGCGATAGAGAAAATTATTTAAAAGTTGGAATGGATGATTATATAAGCAAACCAGTAAACTTAGAAGAATTGAGAAAAAAAATTATTGAATGGACTGAAAAAATTGTTAGTGATAAACATGCTGAAGAAAGAAAAAATATCGAATCAGAAATTAAACTCAAATTTATTGATGATAAGAAAATTTCTTTTTTGCAGGATCTAAAGTCACAGGCCGATTTAGAATTTTTTAAGGAAATGCTCGATATCTATATACATGAAATTCCTAAAAATATTGATTCTATACGTAATGCAATTTTTCAAAATAATCACGATCACCTAAGATTTTATGTCCATAAGTTAAAAGGATCTACACTTACTTTGGGAATTGAATCTGTTCTTGAAAATTTGACAATACTTGAAGATATGGCGCTTGATAATAAAATTTGTGAGGAGTCTATAAAGGAATATAAACTGCTTTCAGAAAAGTTCGAGATGATCTTAGAGGAGATAGTTTTACTAAAAAATAAATATTCTCGTATCAGTTTTTAATAATTATACCATCCTATAAATGCCACAATCAGAAAAGAAAAGAGCTCCATTGAACCGAACTTTAAACATCAATACTGATGAAATTGATTTTTATAAGACGCGGTTAAAAAAACTTTCAAACAAAGTTGAAGTAAAAGATGTTTCCGGCCATATCATTAATCAGGATTTATTTGATACGGTAGATTTTTTGCCGACTAATTTTGTTGATTTGCTTTTTATCGATCCACCATATAATCTTAACAAAAAGTTTTCATCTCTAAGTTTTAAGGAAATGAAAAGCGATGATTATGAAAATTGGATTGACTCGTGGCTTTCTAAATTAGTTAGAACTTTAAAACCAAATGCTTCAATTTATTTTTGCTGCGATTGGAAAACTTCAATTTCAGCTTACAATGTTTTGAAAAAGTACTTTGTCATTCGTAACAGAATAACCTGGGAGCGTGAAAAGGGAAGAGGCGCAAAAGATAATTGGAAAAATTCTTACGAAGATATCTGGTATTGTACTTTGTCAGATAAGTTTACATTTAACATTGAAGCCGTTAAACTAAAGCGTATAGTTCGTGCACCCTATAAAACAAATGAAGGCGATCCAAAAGACTGGCAATCAGAAAATGGAAAGAATTTTAGAATTACTTATCCATCAAACTTATGGACTGATATTACGATTCCATTTTGGTCTATGCCGGAGAATACAGATCATCCAACACAAAAACCAGAAAAACTTTTAGCAAAAATTATTCTTGCAAGCACTAATGAAAATGATTTAGTGTTTGATCCATTTATTGGTTCAGGTACAACTGCGGTTACTGCAAAAAAACTTAATCGTGAGTTTTGTGGAATAGAAGTTGACGAAGTTTATGCATCGCTAGCAATAAAAAGATTGGATAGTGCAGGTAAAGACAACTCAATTCAAGGTTATGAAGATGGAATATTTTGGGAAAGAAATACTCTGCTTGAACAGAAAAAGAAGAAATAATTTGAAATCAATGTTTTCTTGTTTGATAAGTTAAAAATCTACATTTTTACACCCCAAGGTTTAGAGTTTAGGGCACCGGTTAACAGGTTAATACCCAACCCCGTCAGGTCCGGAAGGAAGCAGCGGTCAGTATATAATTTGTGTAACTGTGTGCCCCTTTTTTTTATATCATGTCATTCCGAATTTATTTAGGAATCTATTCAATTCTTGAGAAGCTGAAACAAGTTCAGCTTGACATCAGTAATAAATTATAAATGTACAATTGGTGGAATAAAATAAATCAACCTACCTT
Organism: uncultured Ignavibacteriaceae bacterium; assembly: GCA_963714775.1. Taxonomy (GTDB): domain Bacteria; phylum Bacteroidota; class Ignavibacteria; order Ignavibacteriales; family Ignavibacteriaceae; genus IGN3. The sequence continues at coordinate 22,800 of CAVQQN010000053.1, read as the reverse complement.
TTCCATACTTAATGCTGTTTTCAAATTCAATTTTTGCTAATGATGCTGGAGGAAAAGCAAGATTAAAGCTCCCGGTACCACAAAAATTATTTATATGATGAGATAAATCCGGTTGATGACCTACTAATGCAACATTCTGATATTTGAGTGAATTGAGCAGATCAATAAGATCAGAAGTTCTACTGCCTGTTCCAAGATTGTTATCTCTAATAATATTTGGAGTTTCTTGCAGATTGAAAGATAGAATTTCAGCGGTTTGAACAGCACGCGTTAATGGAGAAGTTAAGACAACATCCAGTTGTCCAAAATATTTTTTCCAACCCTCCGATGCTTTGTTTATAATATATTTTCCTTCTTCGGTTAATTCTCTTTCAATATCTTTTTTATCGACTGAAATATTTTCTGAAATGCTGTGCCTTATTAAATAGAGGTTCATATATCCATTTCGTAGTTAATAGAAATCATAGTTATCATCTGATGGAAATCCATTAAATCTTTAGTCAACTGCTTACCCGCTTTAGAGTTCATCAACTCATTCATTTTATCTTTGGATTCAAATTCAACTTCACAGAAATAAGAAAATTTCTGATCCAGCAGAAGATTACTTTCAACTTTTGCAAGATTGATTTTCTTCCCTGAAACTTCAGAAAGATGAGCCAATATCACTTCTTTAAAATGGGGAAGAGCCTTATCGTTTTCTGATTTATGAAGGAAAAATAATTGTTTGTACATCAGCATTTAACTAAAAATGTTTGAATAATATCTTCGTATTGATTTTTATTTGTTTCATAAGTTGATTTTGGAGTTTCGAGTATCATCAGAATTTTCTTTGCCGGACATGAGAACTCATAAAGCTGATATATGTTTTTACTGTCGATCAATTTATCTGAAAAGCGAACAACACTCGTAAACGTGCTGCTGTTATTCAAAGCTTGATTAAAATAATTTTCTGCAGAATCTGATGGAGCAATTTCGGCAAGTGAAATTTTTGCTCCCATTCTACTGCTAATATATTTTATTCCAATAAGTTTTTTCTTAACTAGGTTCGATATAGTAATACTTCCAAGCTTTTTCCATGTACTGTCAAGATTAATCTCGAAATCATTTTCATCAAGTTTTACCAGTTTTGCAGAAATATTTGATTCCTTATTATTAAAAAATCTCATAATTGATTCTGCATCCGTTATTTGAGGATTTTTATAAGAGATATTTAAACTTCTTATCTCTCTGTAAACTAAGCTATCAAATAAACTTTTATCACTGATATATTTATTAAGAGCAACATCAAACCTGAAAACATCTTTATCTGTTTTGCTAGTTTTAGATACGGGATAAAAAATGCTGGTAATAATAGCTGTATCTGAAATAACTGTTACAACTTGCTCAGCTTCTTTTGCCGGAGTTTTTATTTTTGTGAATTGACGGAAAACAAGATCGGAAGAATATTGCTCGAGTGAGTAATATGAAACTCTGTTTAACTGTACAACATCTTTTGAATTAAATTCTTCATTAAGTACGGCATAAATTCTGGATCCCGATTTTTTAAAATTTAGTTCAAGATATCCATTTAACGATTCGTCTTTTAAAATTAAGTTTAAATTCTTATCAACAATTGCAAATAAATTATAAACAGGATTTTGATTTTCCAACAGCAGCGTGTAATAAATAGCATTGTTGATTTCAATACTGTCAATTAAAATTTTATTAAATGTTTTTAACTCAGTATCAAAAGTTAATAATCCCTCAAGGATATTTTGGCTGTTCACATCACCTTGAATAGAATTTTGAACTAAAGAAAGGAAAGACTCTCCATTAAATATAAATGGCTTTTCTTCAACATTTTCTTTGCAAGATGATAGAAGTATAAATACTAAAACTAAAAAATATATGGCTCTTTGATTTTGCATTTTAATATCAATTTCTTTTAAGCAAAGATAAGAAAAATGAAACTTATTGATTACTACAATTTACTCAATCAATCTCAACTATTACATACTTATAAAATTTAAGAATAACAAAATTGGTTTCTGTATAAAAAATACTTGTCTATTTTTTACTTAAATAATTTATTAATACTTCAGCTTTCTTTTTCCCTACAACTTTTACTAAATCTTCATAATTGGATTGTTTAACGGAGTCAAAACTACCAAATGATTCAAGCAGTCTTTTTGCGGTACCCATTCCTATCCCTTTGATATCAGTTAGTTCGGATTTTATGATTCTTTTGCTTCGTCTTTCACGATGAAAAGTAATTGCAAATCGATGTGCTTCATCTCTAATCTGCTGAAGTAATTTTAAACCTGAGGAAGTTTTAGGAATCAGTTCCGAATCAGAATTGTTTGGAAAAAATACTTCTTCCAATCTTTTTGCCAATCCGATAATATTGTAATTCTCAAATCCTAAATTATCTAAAATTTCTACTGCGCTTGATAACTGTCCTTTTCCGCCATCGACCATAATTAAATCAGGTAATATTTGTTTTTCTTGCTGCAAGCGCGAATATCTTCTTTCAATCACTTCCCGCATACTTGAAAAATCATCCGGTCCCTCAACAGTTTTAATGATAAACTTTCTGTATAAACTCTTTTTTGGTTTTCCATCTTCAAAAACAACCATGCTTGCAACAGAATCAGTTCCCTGCAAATTAGAAATATCAAAACATTCAATTTTTTTTGGAAGAGTTTTCAATCTTAAATCTCTCTGCAATGCAGAAACGGAATAAGATACATTCCCAAGATTCTTCATCTTTTGCAATTGAATTTCCTTAAGCTGTAAAATTGCGTTTTCTTTGCACATCTTTACTAAAGATTTCAAATCGCCGCGCTGGGGTACAATTATTTTAACTTTCTTTCCTGATTTTATTTTCAGCCATTCAGTCAGTGCTTCAGCATCTTCCGGTTTTACTTCAATAACTATCTCTTTCGGAATTTCGATTAAATCAGTGTAGTAAAACTTAATAGCAGCAGAATAAATTTCTTCGATCTCTTCACCTTCTTCAATCGATAACTTAAGCTGCTTTTTACCAATCAGTTTTCCAGCCCTTATGTTAAAGACGGCACAAGTTGAATCTTTTCCTTCGTATGCAATCGAAATAATATCTCTGTCTTCAAAATCATCACTTACTATTTTTTGCTTGGATGAAATTGTGTCTAATTGTTCTATCTTATCCCGAAGTTCAGCCGCCTTTTCAAACTCAAGATTTTCAACTGCAATCTGCATTCTCGATTTTAGATCTTTAATCAGGTCATCAGTTTTACCTTTTAGTAGCTTGATTACTTCATCTACCATTTCGTTATAAGCTGTGGCAGAAACTAAATTCTCACAAGGTCCATCGCATTTTTTTATGTGATAATCCAGGCATACTTTAAATTTTTTATCAGCAATATTTTTTTCGGTAAGATCAAGTTTGCAGCTTCTTATCCTGAATATCTGGTTTATCATTCTTAAGGATGCACGCATACTTCTTACATCTGTGTAAGGTCCAAAATATTTGGAGCCGTCATTTATTGCGCTTCTTGTTGGGTAAATTCTTGGGAAAAGTTCGTTAGTCACTTTGATGAATGGGAAAGATTTATCATCCTTAAGATTAACATTATATCTCGGCTTTAACTCTTTTATAAGATTGTTTTCAAGAATCAAGGCTTCAAGTTCACTATCTGTTACAACAAGTTGAAAGTCATCTATCTTGCTAACCATCGCAACTGTTTTTGCTGAACCAGGATTTTCCTGGAAATAACTTTTTACCCTGTTCTTTAAATTCTTTGCCTTGCCAACATAAATAACTTTACCGTTCTTGTTAAAGAACTGATACACACCCGGTGAAACAGGTAAGTATTTTAGGTTAGTTTCTAATTTTGAATTCATAGTTTTGGGATAATAAAATGCATACTCCTATTTAGTCTTAAAAATAATTAAATCGACAGAACTGAAGTCTGATAATAGGAATTGCATAAAAAAATTACTCAGGCAGCACAGTATTCTTTGCAATAACCACAATGCCGGTTTCCGTAACTGTAAATTTTTTCTTATCACCATCCGGATCAAATCCAACTTCATAACCTTCGGGTATGCTTACATTCTTATCAATAATTGCTCTGCGTATTCTAGCGTGTCTTCCAATAACAACATTATTCATAATAATTGAATCTGTTATATAAGAGTAACTATTAACTTTTACATTTGAACCAAGCAATGATCTTTCAACTAATCCACCTGAAACAATCGTACCATCGCAAACCAAAGAGTTAAGTGTTCTACCAACTCGTTCACCTTCGTGCGATACAGTTTTTGCAGGCGGATATTGATATTGATACGTTCTCAGAGGCCATTCAGGATCATAAAGATTAAACTCAGGGATTACACTGATTAAATCCATATTAGCAGCGTAATAACTATCAAGCGTTCCAATGTCTTTCCAGTAAGGGATACTTTTTTTATTCTCATCCAGAAACTTGTATGCAACAATTTTAAATCCGGCTTTAATCATATAAGGAATAACATCCTCACCAAAGTCATGATTTTTTATTTTTTTAGATCCCATTTCCTGCAAAACTTCTCTCAGTACATTAGCATTAAAAACGTAAATACCCATGTTTACAAATGAATAGCCCGGTTTATCAGGTATCTGCGGAGGCTTTGTGGGTTTTTCTACAAAGGATGTTACGTTGTACTTGTCATCAACACCAACAATACCAAATCTACTTGCTTCATCTTTGGGAACTTCAATGCAAGCGATTGAAAGATCAGCCGAATTATCAATATGATTATCAAGAAACCTTAGATAATCCATCTTATATATATGATCACCGGCAAGAATTAAAATCCATTTTGCTTTTTTATCAGCAAATAAATTTAAGTTTTGATGAATTGCATTTGCAGTTCCGAGATACCATTCATTATTTAGTTTCCTTTGTGGTGGAACAGAATATATGAATTCTCCAAGCTCAGGATTAAAAATACTCCATGCTTCGTAAAGGTGCATATTTAGAGAATCTGACTTGTATTGAGTGAGCACATAAACTCTTCTGAATCCGGAGTTAAGGCAATTTGATAATGCAAAATCAATAATTCTGTATTTACCGCCAAATGGAACAGCAGGTTTGCTTCTTACGGCAGTTAAAGGATGTAATCGTTCTCCTTGTCCACCTGCCATTATTACAGTAATTGTATCTCTTAAAACTGAAGAACCTGGTGAGATCATATACTCTCCTTAAATTTGCACTAAATATATTGAATTATCATTTGTTTGGCAATTAAACAAATGATTAAATTATTTTTAATTGATATAATTAATTTTGAAAGTACTACACAGATATGAATTACCGATTCATCTTAAACGTGTTTTTTCTTATGCTGATTTTTAATACTATTGATTTTTCAACCACAATAAGCGGATTTAATTCCTCAGATAAAAAAAAATATATTGTTAGTGATTTGCAAAAACACATTGATATACTTCACTATCATCTTAAGTTTGATTTAAATACAAATGAGAAAATTGTAAATGGGGTTACCACAATTACAGCCATTAAAATCAATAACCCTATTTCCAATCTTAAACTTGAACCTGAACTTGAACTCAATCTATATGATAATCTAAACGTAATCAGTGTAAAAATTAACGGATATGATTCAGAATACTCTAGAAATAAAAACAGAATCTTTATCAAACCCGCTGAAACATTAAAAGATACTTTTGAAATCGAGATAGTTTACAATGGAACTCCGCAAAGAGGTGGTTTTGATGGATTTGTTTTTGGAGAAGTAAAAGGAAATTCTTTGATTTACAATATCAGTGAGCCGGATTTTGCTTCCACCTGGTTCCCTTGTGATGATGATCCTTCTGATAAGGCATTGCTGGATATCGAAATTACAAATGATTCTCAGTATGTTTCAGTAAGTAATGGGTTGTTAAAATCCGTTTCAATTAATGGCAGTAAAAAAACTTATAATTACCATACAATTTATCCAATCTCAACTTATCTGATAGCTGTTTATTCTGCACCTTATAAAACATTCTATGATGTATATGAAGGACAAAATGGAAATGATTCGATGAAAATTGAATATTATGTTATGCCGGAACATTTTGAGAAAGCAAAAATTGATTTTGCTGAGCACCTGGATATGATGATAACTCTTTCAAAAATCTTCGGTGAGTATCCCTTCATTAAAGAAAAATATGGTGTTGCAGAATTTTTATGGAATTACGGTGCCATGGAAAACCAAACCATGACAGGTATTGGATATAATTTTATCAGCGGTAATGATTTCTTTAAAGACACTTATGTTCATGAGCTTTCACATCATTGGTGGGGAAATTCTGTTGGACCAAAAACCTGGGATGATATTTGGCTTAATGAAGGCTTTGCAACATATTCTGAAGCACTTTATGCAGAAGCAAAGCACGGAAAAGACGCCCTTAAATCTAAAATGCAAAGTAAGTTCAGTGATAATTTTAGTAGCACATTATATGCCCCAAAAGAACTTTTTGGTGAAACTGTTTATGAAAAAGGTGCATGGGTTTTGCATATGTTAAGGTATGAAATAGGGGACAGCAGTTTCTTTAAGTCACTTCATAAATACTATGACCTGTATAAATATTCCAACGCATCAGTTGAAGATTTTAAAGCAGTTTGTGAAAATGTTGCTGAAAAAAATCTGGATAAATTCTTTGATCAATGGGTTTATACTGGAACCAATAACATTTTTTGTACATACTCTTTTTCTTCTTCAGATGATGAGACTAAAAACAAATGTATGGTGGGTCTTTATCAGGAACAGCAGGAGTATACCGAGTTTCATTTCCCTCTTGAGATACAGTTTCAATTTGGTGATGGTACATCAAGTGTTGAAAAAGTATATGTAGATAGTATTGAAAAAACGTTCGAGTTTGAATTTGACAAAGAAGTTGAAACAGTTACACTTGATCCTGGCTCTAAACTGCTTGGAACTTTTGAAAAATCCAATTACCGGTAGCTAAAGAGTATGTTTTATTTCTTTTTGCATATCAGTAAATTTCTGGTAAATAAAATTGATACTGTGTGAATAAAACTTATCTGTTCATCTCCGATATACATCTTGGTCTTCAATCCAAAGAGATTGAAAACAATAAAGAAAGACTTTTAGTAAAGTTTTTAGAGTTTGCTAAAGATAACTGTGACGAACTTTTTATTGCAGGCGATCTTTTTGATTATTGGTTTGAGTATAAACGAGTTTATCAAAAAGGTTTTTTCAGAACTTTAACCGCTTTGCAGAATCTAAATGAAAAAGGGATTAAGATTCATTACTTTATTGGCAATCATGATTTCTTCCACAAAGATTTTTTTGAAAAGGAAATCGGGGTAAATCTTTATCATGATGGGAAAGAATTTTTATTAAACGGCAAAAGGTTTTTTATAGGGCACGGAGATGGACTTGTAAAGAATGATCTTGGTTACAATATTTTGAAAAAGATTTTGCGTAATCGTTTTACACAATGGTTATATGGTTTTCTTCATCCGGATTTTGGCGTGGGATTGGCAAGCAGCACAAGTAAATCAAGCCGCGGATATACATCCAAAAAAGATTACGGTGAAGAAGACGGTTTGTATGATGCAGCAAAATTAAAAATTGATGAAGGAAACGATTTCGTTCTATTTGGACATTTGCATAAAAGATGTTTTAATCCATATAAAAATGGTACTTATATTAATTTAGGTTCCTGGATTGATAAACCCTGCTATGGTGTATTTACTGATAAGTTTGAGATAATTGATTGGAATTAAAAAAGAGTTTTTAGATTATGGCTAAAAAAAATATCAAACATAAGAGCAAGAATAAAACTAAACAGATTATCTGGGGTTCAATTATTTTTATCTTTTTAGCCTTATCTGTTTACACTATAAGCGGTTTGCCATCACTTGATGAGCTTGAAAATCCTAAGCCTGTTCTTGCAAGCAGAGTATTTTCTGCCGATGGTGAATTGATAGGACAATTTTACATTGAAAATAGAATCGAAACTGATCTTGACAGTCTTCCACCGTATGTTTTAAAGGCTTTGATTTCAACAGAAGACAGAAACTTCTATGATCATTGGGGTGTAGATGTTCCGCGTTTCTTTAAGGCAATGATAAAAAATATTTTCTCACTTTCATTGCGCGAAGGTGCAAGTACAATTACACAACAGCTCGCAAAAAATCTTTACGCACTTAAAGAAGGAAGAGAAAATGTTCTTGATAAAGTTGTAAGAAAAGTGCGTGAATGGATTTCTGCTGTTCAAATAGAAAAAACATTTACTAAAAATGAAATTGCTGAATTGTACTTGAACGTTTCTTACTTTGGCAGAAGTGCATACGGCATTGAATCAGCATCTAAAGTCTATTTTAATAAACGGGCAAAAGATTTAACACTGCCGGAAGCTGCATTATTTGTTGCTTTGCTAAAATCTTCCGTTAACTACGATCCGGTTTCAAGATATGAAACAGCGCTTCTTCGGAGAAATCAGGTTATGTATAATATGGTCGATACGGATATGCTAAGCGAAGAAGAGTATGAAAGATTAAAACAACAGCCGATACAATTAGCATCAGAAAGATTAAGCCATGTAAAATCTGAAGCACCGCACTTTCTTGAATACATCCGGCATCAAATGACAACTCTTGCAGACAAATATGGATTTGATCTATATAGAGATGGATTGAATATTTATACTTCTCTTGATATGCGTATGCAGAGAATTGCAAATCGTTCTGCCAAAAAACATATTGCAGAGTATCAAATTCTGTTTGATAAAAACTGGAACTGGGATAGGAATAAAAGTTTACTTAGTGATCTTTTAGATAAAGCAATTAAAAATGATGCACGGTATAAAACTGAGACTTCAAAGGATGATCGAGCAAAAATATATAACACTCTAAAGTACGATACAGATTTTATTGATTCTGTAAAAAAAGTTGCAGCAAAAGTAGAAGTTGGTTTTGTTGTGATGGATCCAAAAACAGGAATGATTAAAGCACTTGTTGGAGGTGAGAACCAGGATTTTGGCAGAGGATTAAATCACGTAACAGGTATTAGAAGGCAGCCCGGTTCATCATTTAAACCTTTTGTTTATGCAACAGCAATTGAGAATGGATATTTCCCAGCAACTACGGTATTAAATCAACAGTTTGATTATAACGGTTGGTCGCCGGCAAATGCCGGAAATGAATACAGCGGTTATGAAACTTTGCGATGGGGATTAGCAAACTCTGTAAACGTTATTGCTGGAAGACTAACAATAAGTAATATGGCACCTCCTTTCCAGGTTGTAAAATTTGCTCAAAGGATGGGAATAAAATCTTATATGGATGCTTATCCTTCAATAGCACTCGGTACTGTTGAAATTACTCCGCTTGAAATGGTTTCTGCTATGGGAACATTTGTTAATTTAGGTGTGCACGTTGATCCGGTTTCAATTTTAAAAATAGAAGACCGAAACGGAGTTGTTGTTGATGAATTTGTTCCGGAATCTGTACAGGCAATTTCACCGCAAACTTCCTCAATAATTGTTGATATGATGAGCGATGTTATTAATTATGGTACGGGTGCAGGTGTTAGAAGATATTTTCAGTATCCGGCAGCAGGTAAAACAGGAACTACACAAAAATTTTCTGATGCTTGGTTTGTTGGCGTTACACCTGATTTAGTTGCAGGTGTCTGGGTTGGATTTGATGATCACAGGGTTAAGTTTACAAATTGGTACGGGCAGGGAGGACGTGCAGCTTTGCCTATCTGGGCAATGTTTATGGAAGGCGCATACAAAGAATTAAAACTTCCTTTAAAATATTTTACACTTGCCGAAGGTGTTGAGCTGGCGACATTTTGCAAAGAAAGTATGAACCTTGGTGATGCAAAATTAGCAACCGATGCCTGTCCAGAAACAGTTACTGATTTAATTGATGCAAGTAAGATGCCCGGCTATTGTGAAATTCATACAGGCAGCGGTGGTAGAATTATTCATGAAAACAAACAGGGCGACAGCCAGTGGTAATTTTAATGTACAATGTATAATTTACAATGTACAATTTGAAAGCATTTTAGATTATTTACAATTATTTGTAATAGTGTTTTGTCCTTAATTCTACATTGTACATTGTAAATTGTCAATTGAATTGCCCGGATGGTGAAATTGGTAGACACGCTAGTTTCAGGAGCTAGTGAGAGCAATCTCTTAGGGGTTCAAATCCCCTTTCGGGCACAGAATAAATTAAGATTTCACAGGAGTTTGAGTTCCTTTTATTCTTTTAATTTAAATTGTGTGACAAAACTTAAGCAGTAAACCCTTAAGCATGCATATTACGTACCCCCATTTCTTATAATAATTCACCGTAAAACAAAAAAGAATTTTATATTTTCTTTTCACATACAGAATCGATTTCCCATATTTATCACACTTAGACTGATAGTTATGCCACTACAATATCAACCAATCCAAAAAAAGTCTGACGGTTTTTATTTTGAATAGAGTTTCGGGATGTCTTAGTCATACAATTAATATTACTTAGAAATTAAACTGGAAGTGAATACTAGGTGTTGGGATCGAGTGATATTAAATCATTTGTTTTCTATTCTTTTATTATCAAGTTTTCCATTGCAAATAATTTCAGTTAATTAAATAAATACTTTCTATCAATAAATGTCATTGATATTTAAGGAGTGCTGTGATGAAAGTTTATGTATCTATTCTATTTACCTTCTTTTTATATTCCTTTTCAATAGCTCAATGTCAATGCCCATCTTGCAGTGGTTCCGGTTGGATTACCCAATCTAACACTTGTGCTAAATGCGGTGGAGCGGGCAATGAATCCTGTATGCGCTGCAATGGGCAGGGAACTGAATTATGTAATCAGTGTTTTGGAAGCGGCACTGTAAATGTAAAGTGCAATAATTGTAATGGTACAGGTGAAGTTGATGATGCTAGTTGCAATGTTTGTTTGGGCAGCGGTATAGTATCAGAAACATGCATAAGCTGTGATGGTCTTGGGCGTTGGAATTGTGGAAGATGTGGGGGTACAGGGCAGGAAACGTGTTCATTATGCGGAGGCACGGGATCTAAAGAATGGCAATACCCTTGTGGGCAATGTGGTCAAACCGGGCAAGTTGATTGTCCAGAATAAAAGATAAAAATATATGAGTAAAACATCTTTATCCCCCAGCAAACCGGTTTCAGCAGGATCCATTGTTATCTTTATATTTCTGTTGATATTTGGTATTGGCTTTGCTTTTCTAGTCGGCAATGTACTATATGAAAATGAAGCATCACCGATAATGACAGTAGTTTTTTACCTTTTTATTTTTATGTGGATAGGGACTGTCATTTTTATGTTGTTTTTTCATATTAAAAATTTACAAAGTGCAAAAGGTTTATCTATAATTGATATTAATACCGAATTAGATTTGAATAATAAAGATATAAGTCCGATGCAAAAATTGCGTGATCTTGAATCGCTTAGAAAAGACGGATTGATTACTGAAGATGAATTCAACGTAAAACGTACACAGTTAATGAAGGAAGTGTGGTAATTAAAACACTATTCAAGATTATATCAGTGGTGAGATTAATTTTGTGAAAAACAATTATTTTTTAACTAAAAAAATATTAAACGATAGGATTATCAATGGGAATTGGATTAATTGAACTCGTACTGCTGGCGTTCTTAATAGGATTTCTCCCTTTCATATTTGCATTCATCGATATATTAAAAAATGAATTTACCGGAAGTAATAAATTAATATGGGTAATAGTTGTTCTATTTGCACCGGTAATAGGTTCTATTGCATATTTTTTTATTGGTACAAAACAAAAAGTGAATACCATTAACAGGCAATAGTATTTCATTAAAAATAATTACCTGATGACTTTTTTTGAAAGTTAAAATGGAAACAAAATATTTTAATTCCGCTTCTCTATTATTCATAATTCTATTCTTTCATATTTACCTCCCAAGTATCGTTGCCCAGGAATCCTCTTTTAAGCAAAACAGCTGGGCTTTGGTAACAATTTCTAAATTAGAAGCTAAAGTATATGAAACTAATATTGCAATTCAGGAGACAAAAAAAAATATTGAGAAATGCGATGCAACTATCAGTAAATCGGAGAAGATTTTAAATCTTGCACGACAGAACGGAAATAGTGAAGCTGAGAGAGTATCGCTGGATGCTATTAATAAAGCAGGAACAGCTAAAAAAAAAATTCAGATAATTTAAAAGCACTAAATGACTACCTGAAAAAACTGAATGATGTGATTGAATATATAAAAACGGATAAGAATAATCCCGAATTAAATAGCAGAACAATTCAGCTTTGAAAATAACAGGGAAGAATGGCTAAAATCCAAAGATGAATTAATACAGGAGCGTTTTAAGACACCAAATTTATATTTTAACAATCTGTACACCTCATTAAAATCAAAGGCACCTCCGCCATTACCGGGTAAAAAATTTGATGAGTTACTGCCGGGTGATGTACTATTGATTAACAAGGACACCAGCAAATTTTCAATGAGTTACTGGATAAATAAAGGAGATGAAATTGTTTCGTCGACAAAAGAATCATCTGCTTCGCATACACTTATTTATCTTAAAACTATTAATGGTCAAAAAATGTTTTTAGATAATGTTCCGGGGAAGGGACCAACAATAATTTCGGAGCAGGAATATCTTTATTTATACGGTAAACGTAATGCTGAAGTAGCACAGCTTATAGAACCTCTTCAGGATAAAGATGGAGAAAAATTATACCAGGTAGCCAGGCAGTTAGCTAATGAACAACTGCAAATGAAATCGCAAAAAAATAACAACATCATAACGGACACAAAGTACGGTGTAATTGGAACAGATATGGTTTGTTCGGAAGCGAGCCGCTGGGTATTGATAAATTCAGGAAAAAATGTTCCTGAAACTGATGATACTTTTAAGAAAATGATTGGAATGGAATACTCTCCCGCAGATTTTTGCAAAAGTAAATATTTTATTGTTACACCTTTATATGGAGTTCCAAAAGAACCACGAAGTAATTAAAAAATATATGAATATGGTAAGAGGATAATTAAAATGAAAAAATATATAATAGTAAGTAAGAATATTGTTTTACTGGCTCTAGTCTTTCTGACTTTTTCAGGTAAAACAGTATTTGCACAATGGTATGCGGTAGCAAATGAGACTCAGAAAAAAGCAATGTGGGATATGTTTGGTGTGGTTGTTCCTGATAGGCAGGGTAATTTTGCTACCAAACAAGAGTGTGAAGATGCGCTTGATAATGCTAATATGGATGCCTTACAACGGTCTCGTTATTGGTGTGAATGTGAAGTGAACTGCGATGATCAAAACTCCTCAGGTTCGTATAATGATGAACAACAAAATTCTTCAGGACAAAATCCAGAGGGAATAGTAATCGATGATTATGAGACTCAAATGATGAAAAGGAATCTTTATATCGAAAAAGATAAAAAAGAAAAGGCAGCCCTTGAGAAATCAAAAAACGACAATATTAAAAGTGATTTGCTTGGTAAGTTAAAAGGAAATAAATCTTTGAATCAGCTGAAAACAACTTCGGACTTGTCTGAGCAGGGATCAGAGAATATAACTAATAATCAGACTGAAGCAGGAAGAAAGGATAGTGAATCGGCTTTTTCTCAAGGCAAAATCAAACTTAAGAAAGGAAAGCAAAACAATACTGTCCCGGTTTCTCCACCTGTTCCAGTTGAGCATCAAAAAACTCTTTTTGAATATATAGACCGCGAAACAAAAGTTGTACAGACAAAAATTATGGAAGTACAAAAAGAAAAAATTCAAATTCTAGAAAAAAAGAATCAGATACAGCAAAGGATAGTTGAGCAGACATTTAAAATTGAAAAACTAAAAACAGAAAAAAAGGAAGTAAAGGAAGAGTCACAAAAAGAGGAAATTGATTCACTTTTATTAGAAGCCATGCAGTTGCTTGAAGAATCCGAAACTCTTAATAAAAAAGCCGGAGAAGAGCTTGAAACCAGTAACAAGTTAATTACCGATCAGGAAGGATTATTAAATAATTTGCAGACATCTTACCAGATGGGGAAAGAAAATCCGCAAAAATCAGAAGAGCTATTGAAAGAGCTTCAAGGGAATAAAAAGTAATGAACAGATTAATTCTACTCTTAACAATTATTGTTCTGTTTATATTATCTTCAACTGTATTTGGACAAATATCCTCGAGCGAAAAAGCTCAAAAACATTTTGATCGTGGGATGGCCATAGTAGAATATGCTGAATCACCCGAAGATTATAAACCCGCAATCAAGGAGTTCGAAGAGGCGGTAAGGCTTGCGCCGGACTGGCCGGAAGCCTACTACAACCTCGGGTTGGTCCAGGAGGTGGTTGGAAAATTTACTGAGGCGATCCTGAGTTTCAGGCGCTATCTCCTGCTCGCTCCCGATGCGGACGATGTGGGCGCGGTCAAAAGTCAAATCAATAAGCTGGAATATAGGGCTGAGAATGTTTTGACAGTGGCGGATATTATCGATGTTTTAGTCTCGTTTTCAAATACGGACCAATGGGAAAAGGTTGGAGGAGAATGCATTAGGCAGCCATTTGAATTCATCAGGCGTAAGGATATTAATTCTGTAGAGTTTCCGTTGTGCTTTGGTCTTGAATGGGGACCAGACGAGAGTTTATACACTTCGAGTAAAATAGATGGACCCCTTTTCATAATGCGTGTTCATACATTTTGTGGCGCATGGGACAAGCAGGCTTACTGTCATTATTGGTGTGACAATGAAATTGAAATTATGTCGAGAACACATGTTAGGATCAGGCAACAAGTAGACGATGCAGATATATCGCCTATTACCCCTCCGGTGAAAAACGGGACGTACACTTGTGAATACAGGAAACTCGACAAAGGTGCGGATATAAACGCCACGGATCAATTTGGAAACACGCCATTGCACGATGCAGCCTATAAAGGACAAAAGGATGTGGTTGAACTGTTAATCGCTAAGGGTGTGGATATAAACGCTAAGAATCGATTTGGAAACACGCCGCTGCATACAGCCGCTAGCTGGAATCAAATGGCAGTGGCAGAACTGTTAATTGCCAAAGGTGCAGACATTAACGCTATGGATATTGGTGGCGCTACACCGCTGCAATATGCTGAATTTAATAACCACAAAGACATGGTCGAGTTGTTAAAGAAACATGGTGGGAGGTAAAAAATGAAAATAATATTTCTACTACAGCAAATAATCATTGTATTCTTTTTTAATACATCTCTTTTAGTTGCTCAGGATTCAGATTTAAAAATGGCGCAGAAGCATTTTGATAGGGGAATGGCAGCAATAGAAAATGCTGAGTCAGTTCAAGATTATAAAGATGCTGTTAAAGAGTTTGAGACGGCTAAATCTTTGGCACCAGATTGGGCATATATTTATTATAACCTCGGAATTGTTTACGATAAAACTGAAAAGTACAAAGAAGCAATAGAAAATCTTCGTAATTACCTTAGACTAGTACCAAATGCAGAAGATGCTAAAGAGGTGGAAACGATGGTTACCAAAATTGAATTTAAAAATGAGAAAGCCGTTGAGAAAAATAATAAATACAACGATTTGGTAGGAATATGGGACCGCTATGACTCTGAGACAGGGGAAAAAATGGACTCTTATACTATTGTATATAAGGATAATAATCTTACAGTAGAGACATGGGGTGCGTTTGGTCTGATAACCGTGCCTGTAAAATTTGAGGAACAAAAATTAAAGTTTGAATATTTAGATAAGAAGACGATGTATGATTCAGAAGTGGAATTCAGTTATACTCTTGTCGATAAAGGACTTATGAAGGGTTATATTAGAGTAAATGTAATCAGAAAGAATCCGGGATTCCCAGTTGCGCTTGGTCAAAAACCACCTGCGCTAATGGAGATGCGGAAGCGATGAAATATTTCAGAAGAAACATTTTTGAAAGTAATTATTAATAATCAAACTTTTATTGGATAGTGAATTAAAAAATGAAAATAAATATGAGATTGATAACAATTTTCCTGACTATGGTTTTATCATTTAATAATATTTTTGCCCAGGAGTATTCAGATCAAAAAAACATATTGTTATTAGGCACCATTTTAAAATTGGAAAAGAACATTACTAAATCAGCCGAAAATATCCAGCGATATGAAAATGCAATCCTTAAATGTGAAAGAACTATTACAGCATCTGAGAAGATAATAGGTCTTGCCCAAGAAAAAGGGAATCTTGAAGCCGGAAAAGTTGCTAAAGATGCTTTATTAAAATCCAGTGAAGCAAAGGAGAAAAATATTAAGCTGCTTAACTCAGCTAAACTTAAAAAAAAACAATCTGAAATAATCCTTGCATCAGTTAAAAATAAAACATCAGTTAATTCAAAAAATGCACCTGTAATTGATGCTATTGCGTTAAACTATTATGGCGATATTACAGTTCTAAAAAATAATGGTGAACAATTAAAATTAAGTGATACACAAAACTCTCTTCTTGAAAATGGAGATGTCATCATTACATCGCAAAACAGCAAAGTTGAATTACAATTTCTTGAAGGAAGGGGTAACATTAACATAGGTGAAAACACTAAATTAAAATTTAATAATGAGGACAGCACTGATGTAATCGATGTGATTAAGGGAAAGGTAAAATTAGCAGTTCAAAAAATAGATGAGTATGAAAAAGAGTTGATGAAAAAGTACGAGGATTATAAAAATGATTCTCTTTCAGTAGATGAGTATATGAATAAATTATTTGGTCATATAAGAGCAAAGACTAAAAAATTTGCGAAGAAATTTGAAGTAAGAACCGGTACAGGAACTTGTTCGATAAGAGGAACTGAATTACTTGTGTATAAGGATGATAAAAGTACCGAGATTATAGTTTTGGAAGGGATAGTGGAAATGAAATCCGCAAATGGATCAAATGCAATTTTGATAAACGCTGGACAGAAAGGGATTATTAAGGATGAAGGCAATATATCAGAACCAACAAAAATTGATGTTACAAAACTTGGAAAATGGTGGGAAGATGAAGAATAATAAATTATTGTTAAAATGGATACTGACAACCTTAATAATTGTTTTTTGCTTTGCATCATCTCAGGCGCAAGAGAAAGTTGGTTGCTTTAAATCAAATGGCACCTTTGTAGAATGTAACGATAGTTGGACTGAAATTTATAATGGTGTTGAATATGACTGCACCTGTAATTGTTCTAGTGCAAATGATTGTGTTCCAAGATCCTCAACGTCATCATCATCTTCTAATAATAGTTCCAACAGTCAAGATTTCGGGAATGAAGTAATGCAGACTATAGTTGAAAGCGCTATTCAAGGGCTTTTCGACTGGATATTTGCTCCTTCGACAGATAATAGCTCATCCAATTCAAACACGGTATATACTTCACCTCCGCCAACCGAAGAAGAAATAAGATTATTTAAAAAGAAAAACAGGAAAAATGGAAAGAACAGGTTCAAAAAGTAAAAGATGAATACACACAAGTTGTGAATGAAAAATTTTTAGGTCAGCAAAAAAATACCGTTAATGATTTCAAGAACAGAGTTGCAAAGTCAGAAGCTATTAAAAATATTAAACAGTTAAACTGTGCGTCTCAACAAAGCATCGAAGCTGCTAAAATAGTTTTGCAGGGAAAAGATAATTTTAAAGATCTCGAAGGATCACTAGAAAACATGCGTTCACTTTCAGATTTTACAGATTTAAAATTGCCCGATTGTCCGGAAATAAAATATGAAATACCGGAAGTAACTGTTTCAAATCCTGTCGGTTTTCAGCAGATGTTATATCAAACTATAAAATATAAAGCAGACAGCATTACTGTTAGTGTGGCACTGCTTAAAGAAAAAGAAAAAAACATTCAAAAAGTTCTGGAAGAAAAAAAACAAATCGTTGAAGAAATAAAATTGCAGCCGCCCGCTAAGGATAATAAGAGTGATCAACTATTAAAAGATGCACTTGATGCTCTTAATGAGGCTCTTGAAGAAGATAAAAAAGTAAATGAAGAACTAATAAATAGTCAAAAAAGCATAGATGCTTTAGAAAATATCAGGAGTACTTATGATCTTGACAAATCCCAAAAATAATATTGTAACTTTGACTCTATTTATTGTATTAATGATTATTTGGCCTTCGTCTCTTAAGGCACAGCAGGAAATTCCGGATAACATAAAAGATCAGATTCTTAATGGAATTGATGCACTGGAATCGTCGAAGGTTCCTGAAGATATTAATAAAGCGTTAACTCTTTTCAAAGAAGCGGTAAACATAGCACCAGAATATCCGGATGCACATTATTTTTTAGGGAAAACATTTTCTATGATGCAGGGCTTTGCAGGGAAGGCAGTTAAGGAATTAGAAAGATATCTTGAACTGTATCCTGAGGCACCAGATGCCGAAAAAGTAAAAACAGAAATCCTGCAATTAAAGGAATTAATTAAATTAAAAAACACTTTTTCGTTGAGTGGTTTATCGCTCATTAAATTGTCTGATGGCATTTATGTTAATCTGATAAGTCCTGATTTCACAGCAAGGCCTACAAATATTGGCGGCCCAAGTAAACGGTTGAAACTTGTCTTTGTGGGAGACAAAGTAGAAAAAGTAAATGATGTTGCTGTAAAGGATTATTCCATTCAGGATGTTTACACACTAATTGAGAAAGACACAAATAATTTTACAAAATTATCCTTAGTAAGAGCAGGGGGCACTTACAAATCCGAAGTATTTACTTCGAACACTAAAAAGAAGAATAAGTATGATTATGATTTAAGAGATTTAGGAGAAGAAGATCTCCAAACGGTTATTGATGAAACAAAAAGACCATTAGTGGTTTTCTTTTCTTCATATTGGTGTCAAGAATGCGAGCAATATAATAATCAACTATATAGTAAGGCCAACAAACACAAAGAATCTGTTTCTTTTATCATTGCCAATATAACTGAAAGTGCATATCTGTCAAAAGAATTCTCTATTACCCAAACACCTTCAATCTATATGTACAAAGATGGAAAGTTATTTGATAAAATAGTTGGATACGATAAAGAGCTTTTTGAACAGAAGGTAGAAGAATTAATTAATAATTAAATAAGGACGATTATGTATAAAGAAAAAACAATTAGAATATTATCTACTATTTTGTTGCTGATGCTATGGGCAATTCCTTCATTTACCCAGCAGGAAATTCCGGATAACATAAAAGAATTACTTTTAAAGGGAATCAATGCAGTTGATTCAGCTGAGGTACCGGCTGATGTTGATAGGGCGTTGGATTATTTTAAAGAAGTAAATAAATTAGCTCCGGATTTTGCTGATGTGCATTATTATCTTGGCAAAACTCTTTCTATGCTGGAGGGTAATACAAGAAATGCAGTAAAAGAATTAAAAAAATATCTTGAACTTTATCCAGATGCCCCTGATAAAGAAAATGTTGAAGCGGATATTAAACGATTGGAAGAAGATTCTAAAACAAATCGTAAATCTGCCTTATTGGGTGTAAAACTTATGTCGCTGCCTGACGGTGTTTATATAAAAAGCCTTGATACCAAGTCTATACATCGAATTTCAGCCAGAGTACAGAGGCTATATGTAGGTGATAAAATCCTAAAAGTTGATGGGGAGGATGTAACCGGTTTAACTCTACAGCAAGTTCTAAACAAAATTGATTCGCAGTCTTCCGAAAATATTAAACTTACAATAACAAGAACGGGTAGTCCAATAGATGTAACTATATCAAAAGCATTTTATGAAAGAATGGCGCCATTCTCTCTTAAGCAGTTGGGAGAAGAAGATCTTAATTTAATCATCAATGAATCAAAAGTACCGGTTATTGTTTTGTGGGATACCGGAAACTGCCCCGAATGTTTTAAATACTATTCAAAGTTAGCAACTGTACTAATGAAATATAAAGAGGGTTTGCAGGGATTGGAAGTTGACATTGAAGAAAACAAAATGATCGGAGATGAATTTGACATTGCCAAAGAAACTGTTCCCGTGGTTACTTTTTATAAAGATGGTAAATTATTTTATAAAATAATTGGGTATGATAAAGAGCTCTTTGAAGAGAAGGCTGAAGAATTGATGGAATGAATTTAATAAAGGGCTCATTATACATGATGCGCATAAAAAAAATATTATCTGTAAAGGCTATGATGAAAAAAATACATATAATTAAATGGAGTCTTATTTTTCTTGTTACTATTCAATTGTTCACATGCTGCAGCTCTGGAGATATATTAAGTCAAATAGTTGGGAAAAAATGGAATGTTATTTCAATTGAAGAAAAAATTCTTGACTCAGACTTGATGGACAATGGACTTCCATTTATAACTTTTAGTGAAAATGGTATTCTAACTGGTTCTACCAGTTGTAACATGTTTAGTGGTTCGTACAAATTTGAAGGCAACATGATTTATTTAGAACCAGGTACAATTACTAAAAGAGCTTGTACAGATTTTTCTGAAATGAATTTTCTTAATGCACTTAAAAAAGTTAATACAATAAAATTAGACAAAAATAATTTGAAATTAATGAGCGAAGAAAAGCCAGTTATGACTTTAATTTCGGAAGGGGATTAACGAATATTAAACTATTTAAAGAATAGGATATGTTTATTGGTTCAATTTCTCTTTCGGGTACAATAATTTAAGTACGTTGTAATTATATTTTTGCCGGCAGAGATGTCGGCTTTGCTATTATATATCTGATCGTTGCAAATCAATAAGTAAATATTTTTAGATTTCTACAATTCCTTTTCTTATTTTTACCCAAGTTGTTTTCAGAATCTGATATACGATTTGATAAACTTCCCCCCATATTTAGTTCTGGGTTTGTCTTGATGGGTAGCGTGATAATTTCATTAACTAAATCTAATTTTTTATGTCCCGTATTCTTATAAACCAGTATTATACTAATCTTGATCGCGCCAAGCATTTCGGCAAATCCACAAACGAACAATCCATTAGAAATTATTTCTGGAATCTTCTTAACGATTATGCACACAAGCAAAATTATGAAGTTGTTACAGAAGTAACCTGCCAGGGTACGCTTGGAAAAAAAGTTAGACCGGATGGAATTGTAAAAAACTTATTTGGTTTAGACATTGGCTTGTGGGAAAGTAAAGATGAAAAAGATACAATTAGTGATGAGATAGATGCCAAGCATAAAAAAGGTTATCCATTTTACAACATATTATTTGAAGATTCTAACGAAGCGGTTTTATACCAGCGCGGCGAAGAAGTTATGCGCGGTTCCGTTCGCAATCCTGATGAATTGCATAAAATTATTACTGAGTTTATTTCTTTTAAGAGTGATACTGTTTACAAGTTTGAAGACGCTTTAGAAAAATTCAAAGCTGATATTCCAGCAATTGTAGAAACACTGCGTAAACGTATTGACCAAACACGTGTAAAGAATAAAAACTTTATTGCCGTAAGCGCAAC
The DNA here is from genome assembly GCA_963714775.1 of uncultured Ignavibacteriaceae bacterium. Classification (GTDB taxonomy): domain Bacteria; phylum Bacteroidota; class Ignavibacteria; order Ignavibacteriales; family Ignavibacteriaceae; genus IGN3. The sequence continues at coordinate 1,337 of CAVQQN010000053.1, read as the reverse complement.
TTTTCTTGAACTGTGCAAGGTTGAAATAAATCCTGATATTACCGAAGCTGATATTCGCGAAATGATGATTCAGCATATTCTTACGAGCGACATATTTAACAAAATATTTGATGATCCTGAATTTCATCGCCACAACAATATTGCGCGCGAACTTGAAAAACTAATTGAAATTCTTTTTACTTACAGCGAACGTAAAAACCTGATGGGCAACATTGAGCATTATTATGATGCTATCAACAGCGCTGCTTCGGGAATTACTGATCATCACGAAAAACAAAAATTCCTTAAAGTCCTTTACGAAAACTTTTACAAAGTTTATAATCCTAAAGCTGCAGATAGACTTGGCGTTGTTTACACTCCAAATGAAATTGTAAACTTTATGATTGAAAGCACCGAGTATCTTCTTCATAAACATTTTGGTAAAACGCTTGCAGATAAAAATGTAGATATACTCGATCCCGCAACAGGTACAGCTACTTTTATTACTTCTATTATCGATCACATTCCAAATCAGGATTTGCTTTACAAGTACAAGAATGAAATTCACGCAAACGAAGTTGCAATTCTTCCTTACTACATTGCCAATCTAAATATTGAGTTTACATTTAAGCAAAAGATGGGCTACTACGAAGAGTTTAAAAATCTTTGCTTTGTTGATACGCTTGATAATACTAATGCACTTCTTTACAGCGGCAAGCAGGAAACTATGTTTGGGTTAAGTTCTGAAAATTCAGAACGTATAAAACGACAGAACAGTAAAAAGATTTCTGTAGTTATTGGTAATCCTCCGTACAATGCAAATCAACAAAATGAAAATGAGAATAATAAAAATCGTGAATATCCAGATATTGATAAAAGAATAAAAGATACATACATAAAACACAGCACTGCTCAAAAAACAAAAGTATATGATATGTATGCTCGGTTTTATCGTTGGGCAAGTGATAGGGTGGATAAAAATGGTATTCTTGCTTTTGTTACTAACAGAAGTTTTATTGATAGCAGAACTTTTGATGGATTTAGAAAATGTTTGCAGGATGATTTTACTGCTTGTTATATAATTGATACTAAAAGTGATGTTAGAGCAAACCCAAAGATTGCAGGAACAACGCATAATGTATTTGGCATTCAAACGGGTGTTGCAATTATGTTTCTTGTAAAGAAAGAAGAACAAGATTGGTAATTGTAAAATTGAATATGCAGTTATGGAAGATGATTGGCGTAAAGAAGAAAAGTTAGATTGGCTGAGAACACACAAATTGCAAAACATTTCTTTTCAAAAAATTACTCCAGATAAAAATAATAATTGGATAAATCTTACTGATAATGATTGGGAT
>CAVQQN010000052.1:0-15411 GCA_963714775.1 uncultured Ignavibacteriaceae bacterium | reverse complement strand
ATTTGAAGTTTTAATTGAAACAGACGGAAGTCTGTCTATTAAAGATATTGATGAGAGAGTAAAGATTATAATGGATCTAAAATGTCCATCAAGTGAAATGGAAAAGAAGAATCTTTATGAAAATATTATTTATTTAAAACCCACAGATGAATTAAAGTTTGTGATCGGAAACAGAGAAGATTATGATTGGACAATCGATGTTATGAAAAAATATAATATTGAAAACAAATGTAAAACTTTATTTTCCGTTGTCTTTGGAAAATTAGAACCAATTCAATTAGTTAACTGGATTTTAGAAGATAAATTAAATGTCAGATTTCAACTTCAGATGCATAAGTTTATATGGCATCCCGAAACAAAAGGTGTGTAATGAAGATAGCTAAAGAATTTAGATGGGAAATGGGACACAGACTTCCCGAACATTTTGGTTTGTGTAAAAATATTCACGGACACTCATATAAAATGATTGCTGAGTTTGAAGGTGAACTAGACAAAGACCAAATGGTTATTGACTATTACGATGTTGAAAAAATTATCAACCCGGTAATAGAAAAACTTGATCACGCATTTATGGTGAACAAAGATGACAAAGCTAGTTCTCGAGTTTTTAGAAAAGATGGACTCTAAAAAAGTTATTGTTGATTTTGATGCCACTGCAGAAAATATTTGCAATTATCTTTTATCTGAAATAAAAAAATGTTCATTGCCACAAAATATTTCATCTGTAAAAGTCAGAGTTTATGAAACTCAATTTGATTATGCCGAAGAAACCTTGAGATTAAATTGAGAGGCAAAAAGTTTTATTCAAAGGATAAGTTTAAAGATAAGTCGGGCAGCAAATCAAAACGCAAGCCTTTTTCGGCTGATAAACGCAAACCAATATATCTTGTTTTTAACCGATTTAAACTTTTTATAGAATATGAAGGAACACGATATTCCGGTTGGCAAAGACAAGAAAATGCTAAAACAATTCAAGGTTCAATAGTTCAAGCGGCAAAAGAAATTTTTGGTGATGATTATTTAGATTTTCAAGGTTCTGGAAGAACAGACAGCGGCGTACACGCACTTTGCCAGGTTGCGCATTTAGATGTTAAAACTGTTTTGGCTCCCGAAATTATCCGAATGAAATTAAATGATATGCTTCCACACGATATTTGCATCCTTGAAGTTGAAAAAGCAAATCAAAATTTTCACGCAAGACACGATGCAAAATCAAGAAGCTATCTTTATCAGATTTCAAGAAGACGAACTGCATTTGGCAAAAACTTTGTCTGGTGGATAAAAGACAAATTAGATTTTAATAAAATGGAATCAGCCTCAAAATTTTTTATTGGAATGAACAACTTCGCTTCTTTTTCTGATGATGATCCGGAAGACAAATCCACAAAAGTTTTGATTGATGATATTCAGATTAAGAGAAGAAGGTGATTTAATTCTTATAAGAATTATCGGTTCTCATTTTATCTGGAAAATGGTAAGAAGAATTGTTGGTATATTAGCAGAAGTTGGTCGAGGCAGAAAATCTGAAAAAGATATTTTATTTTATCTGAACAACAAAACCAACGAACCCGCAAAATTTACTGCTCCGCCGTCTGGATTGTTTCTTGAAAAAGTAACTTACCCTGGTGAATCAATTCCTAATGATTTCTCTTCATTTATAAAATTATCTTAGCGATCTCAGTGAAAACCATTGCGAACTTTGCGTGAAATGCATTATTGTTTTTTCTCGCAAAGGCGCAAAGAATATACACTACACTCGCAAAGAAAATATGTTTCAGCAATAGAACCCTAACTTAATTACCCAATCATCTTTTTAAGTTTATTGATTTCATCACGGAGATTTGCGGCTTTTTCAAACTCAAGATCTTTGGCTGCATTGTGCATTTCTGTTGTTAACTGTTCAACCAAATCTTGTTTTTGTTCTTTATCCATGTATTTAAGGATCGGTTCGGCAACTTTTGAGAAACCATAACTTTCTTTCTCATCTTTCTTCCTGATATCAGCAATTGATGTTGAAGAAAGAATCTCTTCCATTGATTTGTATATCGTTGCCGGAATTATTCCATTCTTCTCATTATACTCTGTTTGAAGTTTTCTTCTTCGATTTGTTTCAGCAATGGTTTTCCGCATCGATTCAGTAATCTTGTCGGCATACATAATTACTTTACCGTTAACATTACGGGCAGTTCTACCGGCAGTTTGCATAAGTGATCTTTCACTTCGTAAAAAACCTTCTTTATCTGCATCAATAATCGCAACAAGAGAAACTTCCGGTAAATCCAAACCTTCTCTTAATAGATTAACTCCAACCAAAACATCAAATTCACCTAAACGTAAATCACGAAGTATTTCTACACGCTCAAGGGAATCAATATCACTGTGAATGTAGCGTACAAGTATTCCAATTTTATCAAGATAATCAGAAAGGTCTTCAGCCATTTTTTTAGTTAAAGTTGTAACAAGCGTTCTTTCTTTTAGCAAAGTTTTTTTTCTGATCTCTGCAATTAAATCATCGATTTGTCCTTTGATCGGGCGGACTTCAATTTCAGGATCAAGCAATCCGGTTGGACGAATAATTTGTTCAACAATAACTCCGCCGCTCATTTCAAATTCATAATCGGCTGGTGTTGCACTTACAAAAATTACCTGATCCAGCATTCCCATAAACTCTTCATATTTCATGGGACGATTATCAAGGGCTGACGGTAGGCGAAAACCATAATCAACCAAAGTTTGTTTTCGGCTCCTGTCCCCTAGAAACATACCACGCACTTGGGGAATAGTTACGTGTGATTCATCAATTATCAAAAGAAAATCATCAGGGAAATAATCGAATAAATTAAAAGGACGTGAATTAGGTTCTCTAGCATCCATATGACGTGAATAGTTCTCGATACCAGAGCAATATCCAATTTCTTTCATCATCTCAATATCAAACTTAGTTCTTTGCTCAAGCCGCTGTGCTTCCAGATACTTTTCCTCTTTCCGAAGAACCTCTAACTGCTCGGCAAGTTCCAGCTCAATATTGTAAATGGCTTTTTGCATTTTACTGCGATCTGTTACAAAATATTTTGCCGGATAGATTGGAACAGAATCAACTTCGCTAAGGATTTTTCCTGTGACCGAATCGATAATAGAAATTTTTTCAACATCATTATCCCAAAACTCAATTCGTACTGCTTCTTCGTTTTGGTAAGCTGGTATAATTTCAACAACATCTCCGCGTGCTCTAAAAGTGCCTCGTGTAAAATCCGAATCATTTCTTACGAAGTATATATCAATCAGATCGCGTAAGAATTTTTTACGATCGAGTTTCTCTCCTTTTTTAACAAAGATGATTTGTTTTGCATACTCATCCGGTGCGCCAATACCATAAATACAACTTACGCTTGCAATTACAATAACGTCTCTACGTCCTTCGATTAATGATGTTGTAGCTTTTAATCTTAATCGGTCAATCTCTTCATTAACAGAGAAATCTTTTTCGATGTAAATATCGCGCGAAACAACATAAGCTTCCGGTTGATAGTAATCATAATAGCTGATAAAAAACTCAACAGCATTGTTTGGAAAAAAAGATTTAAATTCAGAGTAAAGCTGTGCAGCAAGAGTTTTGTTGTGTGATATAATTAATGTTGGCTTATTTGTCTGTTGAATTACATTTGATATTGTAAAAGTTTTACCGCTTCCAGTTACCCCAAGTAAGGTCTGAAATTTATCACCCCGATTAACTCCTTCAACTAATTGCTTAATTGCTTCGGGTTGGTCACCGGATGGTTTGTAATTGGAAAAGAGTTCAAAGTTTTTCATAAGATATTAATCAAGCAAAACTTCGTGTGTGTGAAATGAATTTCCGCTTAAGTGACCCTTTATTATGATTATTTCAGCCTGCTTAAATCCCGGAGGTAAAGAAACATGTCCGTTCACCATCATAACCTTTCCATTTTTATCGGTGGCATAGAACACAACATCATCTCCTTGCTGTGAAATTCCACGATCAACAAGAAGCTGCACTTTGATATCTTTTACAGCAGTGTTATTAGGATCAAAATCATCAAATGATCCCAAACCACTTTTAGCAAAGTAAAACTTATAAATAATGAATACTATAAGTAAAAGTAGTAATGGTAAAATTAGTTTTTGCAATTTTTTCATTTTTTCTCTCTGGTCTTATTAAATTGTGGGCAAAGTTAATAAAATTTGATTCTACTATTCAATACAATTAAAGGAGATAAATATATGAATAATAAAAAATTATGGTTAATTATTTCGGCAGTTTCAGGTTTTACTGCTGTGGCAATTGGCGCTTTTGGTGCACACGGGCTAAGAGAAAAGCTTTCTTCAGAAATGCTGGAGATTTATAAAACAGGAGTGTTGTATCAACTCATACATTCAGTTGTTTTACTTATTCTCTCACTAAACACTCTAATAAAAGCAAAACTACCTTCAATATTTATTTTACTTGGAATAATTCTGTTCTCATTTTCGCTTTATATCTATTCAACATCAGGAATTAGATTTTTTGCGATGGTTACTCCATTTGGCGGATTTTGTTTTTTGATTGGCTGGTTACTTGTTATTTATGAGGCTATTAGAATAAAAGCTTAATGCCTTTACCACTGAGACACGAAGAACACTAAGATTCACTAAGAAAAAATTATTTAATTGCTTTTAATTTAAAGTAAACTTCTTCGGGTGAAAAAATACCGGATAAAAATCTTTCATACATCACGGGCTCAATGTTAACTAAATAATCCATCCACTTTAAAGCAGAAAAGTGAGATGTGATAAATTTCTTTTCCAGAACTTCAAATTGTGCACCAGTTTCATAATTGGTTCTGTGGTTCAGTTTCCACTTTTCATAGAACTTTAGTTTGCGGTTACCGATATATTCATAATTATCAAAAGTACGGATTGAAAAGGGAATTTTATGGTCAGGATCTCCAAAATATTTTGTGTTAAGAAAAAATGGAGCGTAAACAATTAAAATCCCGTCTGGTTTTAGTATCCTATAAAGCTCTGTGATTGTTTTATTAAAGTTATCAATATGCTCAAGAACATGAGAAGCATAAATCTCATCAAAATAATTATCCGGGAAAGAGTAGGGAAATTTATTTATATCGTGAATCTGATTTCCACCATAATCAACAATATCAAGATTTACATATCCGTCTTTAATATCTTTACCGCAGCCTAAATTTAACTTCATCGACTAACCTTTTAAATTTTCAATATAAATTTAAAACAATCTTATCAATTATATCTCTTTAAAACAAAAAAGGCTGCCCTTTTGAGACAGCCTCTGAAAATCAATGCAAAATCAATCTATAATTTCTATCAAAGCACTTGCAACAGTTTTGTCTCTATCATCCAGCAAGAATACTCTGTAGAATCCAGGATCTTCAAACTTCAGATCGCTTTCATCATTCTTTTCGAAAAATATGTATTTCATATCAGGCTCTACTGTATAACTGAAATTCTTGTAGTATTCAAATTTTTTTGATCTTGTATTGTATTTATCAAATTGAATGGAACATTCTTCTAGATCAAGGGCATAATCGCATTTAACCATTACGGTCAAATAGCCGGTTGTAAATCTATCACTAACCCCAACCTCACCATTGTCACCGTATTTTTCACAGAAGTAAAGTACTGGTTCATTCTGAGCAAAAAGATTTTGGTTTACTCCGAGCATAAAGACAAAAAGAACAGCACTAAGTACAAACGACTTTTTCATATGTAGCTCCTTGTTTGATTGATTTAGGTGTAATTACATAAATTATTAGACTATTAGTTTATTTTGATTCTGAAACAAAAACATTTGCCTTGATTAAAAATGAGATTAAAAATATATGCTTATCTTTATTAAGAAAAATATTTTTCTGAAGGAGAAAATTGGATTTATAATTATAAAAACCAAGCATTCTTAATCCCTTTTTATTAAAAATTTAGATAAAATATATTGAATACAACAATAAAACCCAGTCTTAGCCACTTCTGTTTTGACCTTGATGGAACTTTAGTTGATTCAAACAAGACAATCTATGAAGCGACTGCCCACTCATTAGTTAAACTTGGCATTGATTTTAATGTGGATGAAAATTTGTTTGCATTAAAAATCGGGCAGCATTTTAATGATATTTTTGAAGCCTTCAATATTAACGTACTCGACTTCGATGAATTTATTACCATATATAAAGAAAATTATTTTGAACAGATCAAATACTCATCTCTTTATCCCGGAGTTGAAGAAACTCTTGAAGAATTAAAAAATCACGGATTAAAAATTTCCTTGTTAACCACCAAAGCACAGGATCAAGCGGAAAGGATAATTGATCATTTTAATCTCAGCAAATATTTTAATTTTATTATGGGCAGAAGAGATGGGATTGCACACAAACCTTCTCCTGAACCATTACAAATGATTTGTAAAGGACTTAATGTTGATTTAAAAAATACGGTCATGGTCGGTGATACAGAGCTTGATATTCAATGCGGAAAAAATGCCGGCAGCTTTACTTGCGGAGTTTCATATGGATATAGAACAAAAGACTTATTAGAGATTGAAAAACCAGATTTTATTGTGGAATCGATAAAACAAATCTTATCCCTAAATCATAACAAATAAAAATGGCACTCTTGCAGCCAACTGATAATTAATAGAAACGTAATTATCCCTTTTCAGCTAAAAGATTTTCTTTGCACTTTTGTAATTCTGCAATTTGTTCTTTGGAAAGATTTGGGTATTTAATATTTATTTTTTTTAGAGTATCAACAATTATTTGGCTTACAAGTAAACGGGAAAACCATTTTTTATCTGCGGGAATTATGTACCAGGGTGCGTGTTTTTTACTTGTTGCAGATATGGCATCTTCGTAAGCCTTTTGATAGTCATCCCAATATTTCCGTTCTTCAATATCAGCGATAGAAAATTTCCAATTTTTAGATTGATCATTTATACGTGCAAGAAATCTCTCCCTCTGCTCTTCTTTAGAAACATGTAAGAAAAATTTTAATACAATTGTTCCATTTTCATAAAGATATTTTTCAAAATTACAGATCTGCTCATATCTTTTTTGCCAGATATTTTTATCAATAAGTTTCTCAGGAAGTTGTTGATATCTTAGTAAATCATGAACTTTTACTACTAAAACATCTTCATAATGCGAGCGATTAAAAATCCCAATACGTCCTCTTTCGGGCAAGGATTTATATATTCTCCAGAGATAACCATGATCAATCTCTTCTTTTGATGGTTGCTTAAAACTGTAAACCTGAGTTCCTTGTGGATTAAGTCCGCTCATAACATGCTTAATTGTTGAATCTTTTCCGGCAGCATCCATTGCCTGAAAAATCAGCAAAACAGAATATCGATTAGATGCATAAAGCATATCTTGGAGTTTAATCATACTCTCAATATTCTCTTCTAAAAGGTCTTTTGCCTCGTCTTTGGATTTTAAGTCTGCAGTGTCCTTTGTAGAAAATTTTGATAGGATAACTTTTAGAATTTGGCTTTGCTAGATAATTGTTGCTTTTCATATTGTATTCCAACTTAATTTTAAAGTCACTCAATGAATTTGATTTTTATATCTGGATATTTAAATAAATTATCAAATAAACATCATTATACCTAAACTTTTGAAAATTTTTTTCGATAATAACACGATGTATTTTTCACGGTTTTTTACAATACACCTTTGTTTGATTATGAGACGTTAAAAATTTTTTACTATCGCAATAATTACAGGAAGTTTTTAGTAGATAAACACGAAAGCTTTAATAATTAGGTTTTTTACAATCAAACAACGCAATCATAATCTTGGCATAACTGTTGCGTAAAATTATTAGCTTAATTCGCCCAAATTGCAACTTAGTAATGAAATTATTGTGACAGAAAACATATACAAAAACATATCAGAAGTATTGCCCGATTTTTTTACTAAAAACCAAGTAGATGAATTTATAGCAATTTACAAAACCTCCAGATCATTTAAATCTAAAACTGATTCTATTCAGGAAATTGAACAGCATGAATTCAAAGTCCAAGATGGTCTTAATTATCGCTCACAGATAGATATTCTAATTACTTTTTCAGAAAGTAGACTTCCACGAGAAAAATTTCTTTCCTTATTACTGTACCTGAGCCAGGCATCAATTACAAATGGTGAGTTTTTAACGGCAATAGGTATAAATGAAAAAATAATTTCGCTTACGGTTGATGATAAAAATATGTTAGACCTTTCCGCTAATGCACATCTTTTAGTAGGGGAGATCTATAGCAGGCAGGCAAACTGGCAATACAGTTTTGAATTTATAAATAAAGCTTTAGAATTATTTGTGTCGGTTAGTGATGTTAAAGGAGTTGCTAAGTGTGAAAACCTTTTAGGTACAATTTACGGTGATCTTGGCGATGTTCAGAAAGCAATTGAAAAATTTGAATCCGCTCTTGAAAAATCGGATGACAATAAAAACTATTCAGATATTGGAAAGATTGAAATTAATTTAGGAATTGTAAGCAGTATAAAAGGTTTGTTGGATGAAGCTTTAGTGTACTTCAAACGTGCTCTTATTAATTATACTAAAGTTGGTGATAAGAAAAGGATGTCTGAGATTCATCAGAACATCGGAATGGTTTATTCCAAAAAAAGTGATTTTACCAGTGCTGTAAAGGAGTTTGATGAGAGTCTTGCTTTAGCTATAGAAACAAACTATTTACAGAGTATCGGAATCGTATATTTGAGCAAAGCTTTTATTTATTCAAAAATAAGTGATTTTTCTTTGGCAAATGCTTTTGCAGATAAATCGTTGGAAGTTGCACACAAGTTAAATGATAAATTGACCGTTGCAGAAGTATATAAGATTAAAGGTGTAATTCAGAGAAGCTTACAGAATTATGTTCTTTCAGAAAATTATCTGCAGACCAGCTTACGATTAAATAAAGAAACCGGCAATCAGCTTAATCAAGCAGAAACTTATCAGGAGCTTGGAATTTTGTATAAAGAAATGGGTAAAACTCAACAAAGTAAAGAAAGTTTTAAATTTGCTTTGGAATACTTTAAAAAGATAAACTCCGAACCTGACATATCTTACCTTGAAAAACTTTTGACATCTAAATAAAAAAAATGCTTGCTCATAAGAGCAAGCATTTAATACTACTTTTTAAATAGTATCAATTTCCCAGATCAAATCCTTTCAAACTATCTAAACCACCAAAACTTGGTAAGGCAATTGCGGTTACAATCATACCTATTATAAAATAAACGACTATTGCAATAATTATTACAACAACAAGATATCCAACTAACTTATCCTGTGGTGTATTCTTAACAATTTTTAATCCTAAGTACATAAGGTAAAGAGAATACAATCCGAGAATTCCTAAAATCCCAAGTATTGGGATGATACCAAATATTCCGGCAATCCATGCTGCAGTATAAGAATATACTGCTACTTTTAATGATGCTGACATATCTTTTGTGGATCCGAAAGATGGAGCCAATGCATCAATTATAAATGCAACCAGATATACGCCGGCTAAACTTAAGATGTAATAAACAACGGCATAAATAAGTCCGTTTGAAATAGGAATTTTGTAAGATCCAAAAGGTCCTAACGAAATACCAACAAGTGATTGCCCGATAAAAGTTGCAATTACTGGAATAATTGCAAGTATCATTGCATACTTAGTAAACAGTTCGGCAACTGAGGATTGTTCATTCTTAATTACTTCCCATTCGGTTTTTGGTGTAATAAGAATATTTTTAGCACGTTCAACAAGATTCATATTGTACTCCTATAATTAGTTGTAAATGAGCAAAATTAATTTAACTATTTTTCAACTCCAACATCTTTCCAGCTTTCAAGTTTTCCAACGTCAATCATATTAACCGCCGCTTTCATCTGATCCATAGAAATATTATTACCATTTGCTTCGATTACAAATATTTTTGCAACAAGAATACTTAACTCGCCGTACTTGCCCTCGTTATCATATTTCTCATATCCTTTGCTACGCCTTTATATGTTATTGTTTTTTCTTAGCCGGAATCATTCTCTTTATCGATATCAACCATATACCAGTCATAGTCAGCTAAACACGAAAAAAACAAATGAGATCAAAACGAGAGTAAATAATTTATTAACCATATCTTCTCCTATAATTCTTTATAAAATCTGATATTTAAAATATTCAAATAGATTCAGAGAAAACGGATTATGCTGACAGTTTAACCGGTATTAACATAAGAAAAATTGGTATGCTTGTAAATAGGTTAAAGAAAATAGATTTGTTTCAAAATGACCATTTTAATCGTAAATAAAAATAATTTCCGAAATCTCCATATTCTGTTAGATCATCTCCATTAAAGAATAATCCGATTAGATAGAGATCAAGATTTGTGATTATTGAATAACTAACTGAGGGTACAAGCACAAAAGATTTATCATTGGGATTTATAATTGCAAACATAGATCCCCGCAAAAGTGGAGAAATATCATAAGAAAATTCTTGATAAACAGACCACTTTGCCGGAGATAGCATTCCAAGTTTTGAAGCTTCTTCATAAAATAAGCCGATATATTCTGTTTTGCCGATGCTGTTAAATAAAAGTTCTGTATGGATATAAAATGAATTTGGAAAAGTGTAATCACCTGATAGAACAAAACTTAAAACATCACTTTCATTTGCCGAAATTGCTTCTTCACCATAGAGCGAATAGATGGGATCGTATTGAATAATTCTTTTAGAGTTCTGGGAGTATGTTATTTCTCCCCTAAATCCCGCATCATAAATATCCCCGCTCCAGGATGTTCCAATTATCCATCGGTCTTGTCTAAATCCTCCTATAAAGTTGAAGTCATAATCAAATGCATTTTGAGAAAATAGAAACGCATAAGAGGAATTTTCTTTTTCTCTCGCCGGGGCTAATGCAATCTCGATTTTGCTAACTGCTCCGGTGTAATATTGTAGTCTGAACGCATCAGCACCGGGCAATTCCTCGTGATCAAAATCCAAAACAGAGCGTGGATTAAAAATATCACTTGGATTCCAAACCCAGCTTGTTCCCCACGCTATTCTTTGTCTTCCAAGAGTTACCTGTAAATCGCCGGCATAATAGTCTAAATAAAGTCTATCTGCTTCAAGATAACCGATGGATGATTTTGTGTCCCATAAAAAAACATCCAGATTAATTAATGGCTGATAGGTTTTAATGGCTTCAGAATAGTTTGGATAATTTTCAACGCTACCACCCGCAAAAGCCCGTAACCGGAGTTCAAGTGTTCCGGTTAAGTTAGAAAAAGGATACCATTTTGAGTTAAGTCTGGTGTGGATAAGATGATCGTAATATCGATCATCAAACTTGGGAAATTTTACAGAGCTGAAAAGATATTTTGCATAACCCCCAATTGAATATGGATCAGTTTGGGCTGACGCATAAAGTGCAAGTAAAGTAAAAACTATAATAATTTTAGGTTTCATTTTTAATGTGAACCGGATTCAATTCGTCGGTTTTAATTTTTCCGTCCTGTAGAGTTACAACTCTATGTGCTCTCTTTATAACTCTTTCGTCATGAGTGGAAAATACAAAAGTCATATTGTGCTTATGATTTAAATCTTCCATTAAATCTAAAAGTGATTCGGCGCTTACAGAATCTAAATTTGCAGTAGGCTCATCAGCTAAAACAAAAGAGGGCGTAGAAGCCAAAGCTCGTGCAACCGCCACTCGCTGCTGTTGTCCTCCGGAAAGCTCACTTGGCCTGCTATTAATTCTATCTCCCAATCCAACTGCTTTCAAAAATTCAGTTGCTTTTTTTTCTCTTTCAGGTTTAGAAATATTTTGCAGCAGCATAATAAACTCAACATTTTCTTTAGCTGTAAAAACAGGGATCAGGTTATAAGCCTGAAAAACAAAACCTATGTGATGTAATCTAAAATTTATTAAAGCATCAGGTTTGTATGTTGAAATATCGGTACTGTCTACAATTATCTTCCCAGAAGTCGGTTGATCCAACCCTCCAATAAGATTTAATAAAGTAGTTTTTCCAGAACCTGATGGACCAACAATTGCTGTAAATTCACCTTTCTCAATTTTCAAATCAACATTGTCCACCGCATGGATTGGAACAATTGTTTCATCATATAATTTTTGATAACACTGGTTTAATTCAATTAATGCACATTATCCTCCATTAATATGTTCTTATTGCAGTTGCAGGTTTTAATTTGATCGCTTTAAGTGCCGGATATAAAGCTCCCATTATTGCAGTTGCCAAAATCATTAATGCAAGCGGAGGATAAAATGAAAATGGCAAACTTGTATAAAGTCGTGTTCCCAAACTCCATTGAGAAAGTCCTTCTGTAAATGCAGAAAGATTAATGCCAACGCTACCAAAGTACTGGATAAAGATAATCGCAAGTATCAGCCCAACAATTCCACCAATAAATGAAAGTGAAATAGTTTCCATCATTATCATTAAAAAGACCCGACTTCTTTTCATTCCGACAGCCATAAGTACTCCAAACTCACGAACTCTTTCCATTACAGACATAAGCATTGTATTCGTTATTCCAAACAAAAGAGCAAACAAAATTATTCCAACAAAAATGTTCATCTGCACGATTAACATTTCATAATAGAATTTAAGTTCAGGGGCAAGTTCACCCCAGTATTTTACAGAAAGATCTGAATAATGATTTTTAATAGGAATGTAAACAGAGTCTACTTGCTGAACAGAACTTAACCGGACAACAATTTCATTTGAAATCAGTTTTGAGTTAATAAGATTTAAGAGATCACTTTCCTTAATAAAAACGTTCGCTTTGTCGAAGATGGAAGATTCTGTTCTGTAAATTCCGGTAACTCTAAAAGCTCCATAAATGATTGAACCATCAATTCCCTGAAAGCTTAGTACAATTTTAGATTTTTCCCGGATGCCTAAATTGGTTGCCAGTTTTTCACCTATTACAATTTGGTTTTTCCAATCTTCTTCAAAATAACTTCCACTAACAATTTGTTTATAAACAGAGGTAACCTTTCTTTCGTTATCAGGATTGACTCCCAGGATTCGTACTCCATTTGAAGTAGTTGCTGATGATGCCATCCCTTCAATAAGAATTCTTGATGAAACCCCGGATACAAATTTATAAGATTCGATATTTGAAATTACATTTTCAAAATCAGGGATAGTATCTGTAACAAGTTTTTCATCTTCAAAAGATTTTGAGTGAATTTGGAAATGTCCAAGATCTCTATCGATTGTAGTATTAATCATTGAATCCCACATACCGAACATTGTAGCGCTTGCGAACAATCCGGAGCATAATCCAACAGCAATTGCAGAAATTATAATTAAGCTTCGTTTTTTATTTCTCCAGATATTTCTCCAGGCAAGAGTTAAAAGCATACTAACCTCTCATCGCTTCAACTGGTTTTAATTTTCGTATAAACATAACGGGATACAGTGCAGAAACCATAGCAATCGCTAATACAGTCCAAATCTGTGCAAAGAACATGCCGGGATAAACCGCAAAAGGCAAGATCGGTTCAAAGCCCCAGGCAAGAATTGCTTCTGCATATTCGCCGGTTAATGGGATTGGATTTGCTTTAAAGTATAGAAGTATTGGAATGCTGATTATTGCACCACTAAAAACTCCCAGGAATGAAACAAATAATGTTTCGTAAAGAGTAACCAATTCGAGCTTCCATTTTTTCATTCCAACCGAAATGAGAATTCCAAATTCTTTTACTCTTTCCGCAGTCATCATCATTATTGTTCCAAAAATTCCAAATGCAATAACTATATAAAGAATTCCAAGCATAATTATTCCAGAAGCATTATCAATCTGAATTGATTGAACAAGTTCCGGAGATAATTCTTCCCAATCCATAACTTCATATTTATCATCAAACACTTTCTGAATTTCTGATTTTATTCTATCCAACTGTTTAGGATTATTTACCATTATTGATAGTGAAGTCAATCTCTCGGGGGCGGAGAATAGCCATTGTGCGTATAGAAGACTAAGATAGGTAAATGATTTATTCAAATCAGGAAGCGTAAACTTTACAATACCGATAATAGGTATTTGCGCGGCTGCTGTAACACCATGAAAACCCTGCCCGTAAATCACAACACTATCACCAACCTCAACCTTAAGAATTTCAGCTAATCCTTGTGCAAGAATAATTCCTTTTGATGAATCACTTAGAAAATTTCCGCTTACGATTTTCTTCTTTAGATCAGTTAATTGATTTTCGAGTTTAGGATTGATTCCTGTAACCTGCACAACTTTGGTTTTATTTCCGTGTGAAATAAGAGTGTACGTCTCAAATCTTGGAACAGTTAACTCTACGCCATCAATATTACTTAATTTTTCAAGATGGATTTTATCCAGCATCATACTTTCATCAAGCGATTTTTTTTCCCAGTAATCCTTTCCGTGAACCTGGATGTAACCTGTGTACATTCTAACAGAAGCATTAATCATATAATCATAATAACCTGTTTGCATTGATCGCATAATTAAAGCAAGAAGTACTGCAAAGAAAACGGATGCTGCAGCAATCAATGTTCTTTTTTTATTTCGCCATAAATTGCGCCATGCAAGTTTAATATAGGTGCTCATCTTACTCGCTTCATATTTTGTTCGGAGTAAAATGATTCTTCAGCTTTTATGTTGAACTGAATTTTATTGTAATCCATAATTGTTTTGTTGCCGGGTTTATCTTCTGGAATCATTTCCCAGTGAGTATAAATATTTCTTCCATCCATTTTTTTAAGATTACTGCCGATGAATTTTTTCACTAAAAATCCATCTTCGTCGTAATACTCTACTTTAGGCTGTAAGTATGATTCTTTAGCTATCCAGGTTATAATCTTGCCCCAGACAACTCCTGCTTCAGGTTTTGGAGTAAGCTGAATTTTGTAATAATCCATTCCGTCAAGGTTCTCTTTACTAAGAAGTTTGTGAGTGTAATCTTTAATAACAGATGATTCTCTTACCAGATCATCATTGGTAAAGTCGGATCCCATCCAGCTTTGCAGCATCATTGAAGGAGGAATCTTAATTACTTTTTGTGCGGATGGAAGCCAGTTCCAAACTTCACTTTTTCTTTTAAGGGTAACAGTTCCTTTGTCTCGGGCTGGTTCGGTTATGTAAATTATAGAGTAATCTGGTTCCAATGCCCAGACTTTCATAGACATTTCCCGGGACCAATCTGGTTTTACGATTTTCATTGTTAATTCAGTATAGCTTGATTTTGCACGCATCAGCTCATCAGCTTTTTTTACAATTTCGGCGGCGTTCTGTGCATGAATAGATGTAATCGTTAATGATAGAATAAAAATTAGTTTTTTCATTTCACTTCCTTAATTTTAGATATTTTTTAACCACATAGGCACATAGAGATT
>CAVQQN010000051.1:0-12571 GCA_963714775.1 uncultured Ignavibacteriaceae bacterium | reverse complement strand
AGTCTGCTTTACATTGCTTAACAGCTGATAATGAATTGATTTATTTCTGATTCCAAGAAAAGAAATTAAGTTCATCAGATCTATCTGTTCAGGATTTAATTTGTCTTTACCGATCTTAACTTCAACGAATATCAAATATCTTTCGGATATGATTAAATGATCTACAAAATTTTTTAGTCCGGTTGGCAGGCTTTTATTCAGATTAAAATTGTAGACAGTAAATCCGAACTTTCTGAGCCGCGCAATTTCTTTACTGATTAATGTTTTCATAAAAATTTTCTTTCTAACGGATAAAGAGTTATCCACATTTTTATCCACATTTGATTAGAGATCCTATTTCTTTCTTTCTTTCTTTCTTTCTTTCTTTCTTGTTAAAAATTCCACGTAACTTTTTAGAAGTTACGTGTAACTGAAACAATTATTTAAAAATTCTAAGGTTCTGTGTTTTATTATCAGACTGAGGCTTGTAGTGTTTTTTATTAAGACGACCTCTCTCACGCTCCTTCATTACCTCCCGGAGATTGTCTCTTACAATTTCTGTCGTGATAATTCCGTCCAGATTTAGTATCAGTTCGCATTCATCTGAAAGAATTTTTATAAACTCATCAAATTCATCCACGGGCAACCCAAGATCAAACATAACAGAAGCCTTGAGGTTTTTCCTGTTAAGATCGATGGTGCATTCATCAGAAGAGGCAATCATATTGTTCAAGGCCCAGAATCTTCCTTCACCAGACCATCCTAATTTTGATCTTAAAAGCTTAAATTTCCAGTGATTATGCGAGTCAGCAAAATGTTGATAATAGTTAATATTCTTTTTCATTAAAATTTAGATGATTTCAGGGGCTTTCATAAATTCTTTAAGTGCTCTGATTGCCAGCGTCTGCATAGATTGGTTATTGCTAATGCAGAATCTTTTGAATTTAAGATGCGTTGCAGGATCCACGTGAATCAGTTTAGTCGGTTTAGCAGATTTAGGCGGATTTTTTTTCATTAGTTAGGTCCTTTCTATTGTATGTATGGTTATTTATGAAGTTTTCCAGAGAATTATGAGGAATACGGATATGCTTTCTGAACGGCGGCAGAAAGAAGTCGAGTTTTCCGGTATCAATCAGCATTCTGATATAAGACTGACGGACTTTTAAGATTTTTGCCGCTTGAATTATAGAGTATGTTTGAGTTGACAAATGCAAATAAAATAAATATTTTAAATTGTGAAAAAGTTAAAATGTCTGTTTTAATATTAATAATATTGTCAATAAATATCAAGAAAGTGTGAAGAAATGTTAATAGATGTTGAAGATTTAAGAGCAGCGATCCTGGAGAAGTTTGGAACGCAGCACAATTTTTCTAAAAAGACCGGCTATGCCGAGACGCAGTTATCCCGTGCAATGCAGACGCAGTCACCGCGATTTATGCTCGTTTGTAAAAGAGCAGGAATTGATATCGCCGGATTGATGAAGAAGCAGAAAGAAAAAAATGAAATGATGAAGCTGAAAGTAAATGATCCCCAGAGACGGATTATGGAATTGGAGCAGCTTGTAAAAGATCAGAAAGAAATTATTGATTTAATGAAGAAGGTATTAGAGAGAGTTGGCATCGATAAGAAAAATAAATAATCATTATCATATTGATTATTATGATGAAGCAGGCAAGAGGCACCGTGTTGCTTTAGGGATTAAAGCGAGCAAAGAGAACTACAAGCTTGCCGTGCTTGAGTTAAAGAAAATAGAATATGAGTTAAGTGCGGGGATATATCTGGAGAAACTTACTCGAATTGAAAAATGGAATAAAACACTCAGTGAAGGTTACGCAGAATTTATAGAGACGAAAAAAAACAAGAGTGAAAAAACAATTGAACATCTGGAAGATTCGTATGAAAAATTTCTGACTCATATTGGAGATATGAGAATAAAAAATATTACAGCTAAACATTTTGATGAACTGGAAATAGAATTAAAAAATAAAAAGAAGCCTTTAACAAATAATTCAATAGCAAGTTACTTTAATAAACTGCATCAAATATTTAAATATTTTAAAGAGCAAGGATACATCGAAAAGAATCCGGTTCCCATTAAAAAGATGAAACCGAAGGAAATAGTTACAATACCGGAGAAAGAACTTCAGCAGATATTAGGATTACTAAAAGAAAAGAACAGGGAACATTATCGGGTAATATTCTTGTTGTTAGCGACAGGAATGAGATCAGGGGAGTTGACCAGATTAGACTGGAAAGACATAGACTTGAAAAACAATATTATTGCAGTAAAAAATACTAAGGCGGATAGAGTTGATTTTATTCCAATTTATTACGAACTTAGACACTTCATTTTAGAAGAATTTGAAAATCGTGAGGGGAAAGTAGTTAATTACGTAAATAAAGACTCTTTAAAATTTTTCAAGAGATTTCTTGAAAGAGAAGGGTTTAATCATTACTCAATACATACATTGAGAAAAACGTATATTTCAAGGTTAGTTAATTCCGGTTTGAGTGTGTATGATGTTATGACGCTTGCAAGGCATAGATCAATACATACAACATTAAAACATTATACGGCTGCTGAGTTATCCAGGATCGGAAAAGAAGTTTCAGACAAAGCAAATATGGGCACGTTTTTGGGCACGAAAATTCAAAAGCCCTTAAAAGTTGTGAATTCGAAGTAAAAACGAAGCATTTTTGGGGTGACTTAATGCTTTGGGAGCAGGAGGTCGCAGGTTCGAATCCTGCCGCCCCGACAAAAGTTAATTCAAAAATTGTTCATTACTGGTTTTGTGGATTTTGAGCGCCCGTAGCTCAATTGGATAGAGCATCAGCCTTCTAAGCTGAGGGTTAGTGGTTCGAGTCCACTCGGGCGTACAATTGAAATTTTGTTAGTCTTATCAGTTGGATAGAGCATCAGCCTTCTAAGCTGAGGGTTAAGGTTCTGGCATTGCCATCCCTTTGGGAGAGTCCACTTGGGCTTACAAATATTTTGTTCTTTAAATGGTGAGCGTAGCTCAGTTGGTTAGAGCACCAGGTTGTGGCCCTGGGGGTCGTGGGTTCAATTCCCATCGCTCACCCAACCATTTAATTTTATGAGTTTTGATTCCATTGGCCCCATCGTCTAGTGGTTAGGACATAGCCCTTTCACGGCTGTAACAGGGGTTCAAATCCCCTTGGGGTCACTATAAAGCCTCGAAATTGATAAGATTTCGAGGCTTTTTTATGTCTAAATAGAAAAATGCATACCGAATGCATACCCAAAAATGAAGAGGGGTATGCAAAATGGTATGCGAAATTTCTTACCTCTTTACTCTCAAAATATTTTAATGGACGGAAAGGAAAAACTATTATGTTTCTCTTAAAACGTCCCAACGGTATCAATCATCTTTTTTATACACAAACTGATGGTGAGAGTCTATAAGATCTACGAAGACCAAACTTAAATCTGAAGTTAATAAATTTTTCATCCGATTCTCAAAAAAACTTACTGGTGAAAGTGATCGTAAAATTCTTCCTACTACAATTGAAAGTTTTACGAATGAGTTCTTAAAACTCTCAGAGACTGACCTGCCCAAAAAAAAAGATCGTCTAAAAGAATGACTTATGATTGCCTATATTTAAATAAACTTTAGAATATCAGAAAACTCTAAGATAAAATTGTTGATGATGTTTTGTTAATAATTAGGTATTTAATATACATTTTTGAATTCTTGCTAATAAATCTTCAAATTCAAATGGTTTATTTACAAGATCACAGATACTTTTAATTGAAAATTTATTGATCGTATCAATGTCTGTATTGGCGGTTATAATTATTACTGGTAATGATGGATAAATTATTCTAATCTCTTGCAGTACTTCATATCCGTCCATTTCTGGCATTTGATAATCGAGGATTACTAAATTGTACTTATCAAGCTTTAACTTTGCTAAGCCTTCTTTCCCACTGAAGGAACAGGTTACAGAATAATTCTCTTGCTCAAGTTCCTCACCTATAACTTTGCAGAGTGTTTCATCATCGTCTATTAATAATATTTTTGGTTCGGAAGATGCTTGCAATGAATTTTCTAAATATTTTTATGGATATTAAAACTCAGTTCGATTACAAAAAAAGATAATAAAAATTAATGAATAATCTTTAACTAACTATTCAATTTTCTTAGGCTGGAACTAATCCTGGTTTAAGAAAAAAAAGGACCGTCATAAAGACGGTCCTAAGTTCATTCCTATTTTCTCAAAACTTATTTCATCAAAATCATCTTTTTTGTTTCAACAAATGAACCTGCTTGAAGTTTATAGAAATAAAATCCACTTGATAATGCAGCCGAATTAAATTCAACTTCATAAGTACCTGCATTTCGATATTCATTAACAAGCGTTGCTACATCATTTCCAAGCACATCATAAACTTTTAGGGTAACAAGTTGTCCGCTGCCTACCGAAAATTGAATACTGGTTGAGGGATTAAAAGGATTTGGATAGTTTTGGATTAAATCAAATTTGAAAATAGAGGTATTATCATTTTTAACATCAGTAGGATTCTCAACGGTAACAACTCCTGACATTCCAACTCCTCCGGGTCCTCCGTGTTGAGCGCAGTAATATGGGTTTGTTCCCACTGAATTGAATGTATGCTCATAAACCCAAGCGCTGGAAGAAACAGAACCACTCGTAAAGCTATTATCATCAGCAACTACATTATGAAGTCCCCCTGAATTCGTCCATCTGACTACATCCCCAACAGTAATTGTAATTTGAGCCGGTGTAAAAGAAAAATTACCCACGGTAACATTGTGCGTAGTTTGGGAGAAAACCATTTGGTTAAGAAGTTGAAACAATACCAATAAATAAAGATTTTTCATTTTGCCTCCGAGAATTAAGATTTAATGTTAATTGAATAAGAAACACCATCAATTGAATTAACTTGAATCATATATATGAATAGGATAAAATTAAAGAAAATCATTTTTATTCAACACAAAAATAATAATTCTAATAAGAGGGGTGTTAGGAGAAATCTTGCAATCATTAGGACATTTGTTGCAAAAGTATAAAATAGCAATAGTTAGCTATATTAAAGCTTATGAGTTGGGTATCGAATAATTATAAGATTTACAATAAAAACCCCCACCAAATTAAATTGATAAGGGCTTGATTATAAAAATAAAATTGGAAAGTAATGTTAAATATAAAACTTATTATTTTTTAAGTGCATTTTTTATTCTGGCTAATCCTTCTTCAATCTGCTTTAGGTTAGTAGTCGAATACGAAAATCTTAAATTATTTTGAAAATATTGACCAAAACAAGAACCATAAACAGTGGCAACACCAGCATCCATGAGCTTATTAAAAATATATAATTTGCTATTCTCAAGATTGATGTTTTTAGGAACAAATTCAGAAAAATCTGGGAAGATATAAAATGCACCATCAGGCTTTAGTGGTAATCTAATCCCTTCAATTGAATTTAATCCATTATATAAAGCATTTCTCCTTAAAGCAAATTCATTCATAAAGATATCAACAGATTCTTTTTCCTTTTCAGCATTTGTCAGAGCTTCAGCACCAGCAAATTGCGTGTATGTTGGTATTCCTGCTGTTTGAGTATAGTCTCCCAATTTAATAAGGTTAGTTATTTTCTTATTCCTACAGACCAAATAACCCAATCTCCATCCAGTCATCGCATATGTTTTTGAAAATGTATAAACCGATATGATATTTTCATAATCTAACTGCATAGGACTAAAATGTTTTTTCCCTTCAAATGTTATTCTCTCATAGGCTTCGTCTGATAAAATGTAAGTGCCATATTTTCTACAAATTTCAACAACATTTTTTATTTCTTCTTCACTAAAAATCTTTCCTGTTGGGTTATGCGGTGTATTAAGATATAGAAATGATGCATCTTTAATTTCACTTTCCAGTAAATTATAGTCGATGCTAAAATCATCAGCTAAAGGAATTTGCTTTAAATCTGTTTTTGCATAAGGCACAAAATTTTCTAAAACACAACTCCAGACAGGAGCTAATGCAACTGCTTTCTTCCCTTCAAACATCTTAAATACTAATTGCAAACCTTCTTGACCACCGTGGGTAACTACAATATTATCGGCATCTAAGTCTTTTATATTATTGAATTTATTTAATTTCTGAATTATAGCATTCTTTAATTTTATGTGGCCACCAGATATAGGATATTTAGTTAAACCCTGATGGAGTGCATCTATCATTG
Organism: uncultured Ignavibacteriaceae bacterium; assembly: GCA_963714775.1. Taxonomy (GTDB): domain Bacteria; phylum Bacteroidota; class Ignavibacteria; order Ignavibacteriales; family Ignavibacteriaceae; genus IGN3. Next base: position 6,356 of record CAVQQN010000051.1, on the reverse strand, counting down.
CATCAACAATATATTGAGGAGTAGAAAATCCAATTTCTCCTCGCTGAAATAACACAAAGTCCTTTCCAGTTTCTTGTGATTTTTTATTTACTTCTTCACTAATAGCCACGATAGGCGATAGTCTGATATTTTCCATTGCTTGATTAAACAATTATTTTCTCCTTAAATAGTTTTGTTGAAGATTTGATAAGAATACTGTTCTTAAAGTTAGTGTCAGATAACATCTGTAATTAATGATAAATTAAAATTAAATGTAAAATAAATAAGATGATATGGTATGAGAAAATATTTAACTAATTCAGTAACTCAACAGCATTTCTTAGATTATCAGGTGTAAGATGAGCAAGGGAATAGCTGTTTTATTGAGACAATATTTTTAGTATTCACAGTAGTAATAAAAATGTTAACTAAAAATATTTGTTCATTAAAATGATGTTTGAGTAAGCAAAAAGGTGTGCGAAAGCTGCTAACTTCTTATATTTCACAGCTATAACAGGGGTTCTTCTGTTAGAGAATCTAAAATAAGTCATTCTTTTTCATCAGTTAAAGTCCTATTTTTATCAAAATCAAAAAACGAAAGATTGAAAAATGAAACGTCCTATTTTAATCTTACTTGCAGGTATTTTAATGTTATCCTGCGGTACTAAAAATGATAAATACACCATACAAGGAACTATAGCTGATATCGATTCTGTAGTGGTTTATCTTCAAAAAAAAGGGAGTGATGGCTGGGAAAAAATCGATTCTGCAATGGTGATGAATGGAAAATTTACATTTAAGGGATCTATCTCACTACCTGAGATGTTTTATTTAAACATAAAAGAAAAGGAAGTAGTTGTTCCCTTATTCGTAGAAAATGCTGAGATCAATGTACAAATCTACCCTGATAGCGTCGATAAAAGTATAGTGCGGGGATCGTCGACAAACGATATCTATATGAAATATGTTGCTATGGATGAATCAATTATGAAAAAGATGGAAAATGTCTACAATGCATGGCAGAATGCAAAAGAAATTGGGGACACGGCATCAATGAAAAAAAACGATTTAATTAGTGAAGAACTTGACAAGGAGATGAAAGCTCAACTAGTTTCTTTTGTTAAGAAAAATAAAAACACTGTGGTTTCACCTTATCTAATCACTCGTAACTCCTGGCAGTTTGATTTGCCAGAATTAGAAAATATTTTAAGCGTGTTCGATACAGCAATGAGCAGTTCAACATATTATCAGGCGATCGAAAAACGTATAGAAGTACTTCGGAGTGTAGCTATCGGTCAATTCGCTCCCGATTTTACTTTGAATGACAGCACGGGAAATCCTATTTCACTTTCATCTTTAAAAGGTAAAATATTGCTTGTTGATTTCTGGGCAGCGTGGTGTGGACCTTGTCGAGCTGAAAATCCCAACGTAGTAAAAGCATGGCAAAAATATAAAGATAAAGGATTTGATGTACTCGGTGTTTCGTTTGATACAAATCGTGAGAAGTGGCTAAAGGCTGTTAAGGATGATAAATTGACCTGGACACAAGTTTCAGACCTTAAGGGTTGGGGCAATGAAGCAGGCAAACTATATGGTATTAATTTAATCCCAGCAAACGTATTGCTAGACAAAGATCAGAAGATCATTGCTTCTGGTTTACGCGGTGAGCAACTATTTAAAAAACTGGAGGAACTTCTTGGACCATTATCTGTGGCAAAGCAAACAAAGAATAAATAAATCTCACTCGACATCATTTGAAAATCGAATTGTTAGGAATAAAATTTCGATCTGCATTTTCTAAGGATAAAGTGCATTTTTAGATTAGTTGTTTTATTGAAACAATATATTTAGAATTCCCGCGGCTTTTAATATCATTTTTTGCAGTAAGTACTTTTATTAAACTTGTTAAGTCGTTTTTAGCGATTATTAAGCGATAAAAATCTTGCGGCAATAAATAAAATCGTTAAGATTTTTATATGTTTTTTTTAATTTGCAAGCCGATAATATTTGTGTTAGGCTAATACTTTATAAATATTAAATTTGTGGAAAATTAACGGAGAATAAATTTTGAAAATTAATCTGGTGCACTTTTTAGCTGTGTTGTATATAGTTCTTTTAACAAGTGATCTATATTCCCAAAACTATCTTGGATTGAATGATGGCTATGCTGCGATTTTATCAGAGCGCGGTCAATCATACGATGCCTGGTCAATGAGTATGGGTAATGCCTATTCAACTTTTGGAAATAGCTATACCGCCACGTTGTTTAATCCGGCTACTTTAGCAACAGCAGAAAAACTAACTGTTACAACTTCTGTAGGATTAAACCTTTATAGAAATACTACTAATTATTTATCAACTGAAACAAGTTCACTAAAAACTCAAACAAATCTTAGCCAATTTGGATTGGTATATCCCATTAAATCAGACAGCAGCGGAAGAACATTTGCACTGTCTTTAGGATATAATCAATCTAAAGACTTTAACAGAATTATTGAATTTACGGGATACAACTCTAATGGTTCGTTCGTTAATGATCTGGTAGTTGATGGAAAAAATATTGCGCGGAACTTACTACTTAGTTATCCTTATTATGATCCGAATTCAGGTCAGTATTTTGAGGATAGAACAATTCTAAATAGTAATCTTCAACAGAGTGGTTCACTTATTAGTGATGGCGGATTGTATAATTGGTCTGCCGGTGCATCTTACGAGTTTGCACATAATGTTTTTTTTGGTGCCAGTGCTAATTATACTATAGGTACACTGCAAAGTAATCGTGAGTTTCGTGAAACAGATATAAATGATGTTTATTCATTAGCAACCACAACAATACCAGATTCAAATCTTACTGCCGGATTTGACTCCTATTACATTAATGATGTTGTTGATTGGAGTTATAACGGCTGGGATGGCAGGTTTGGTTTGCTTTACAAATTTTTTGATTTTATTCGTTTGGGAGGATCTGTAAAACTGCCAACAACTTTTGTTATTACTGAAGATCATTACTTTAGCGGACAAAGTAATTTTTCAACTGGCTATACAAAAACACTTGATAATCCAGTTATAAGTTCTGAATATACAATTACATCCCCATTTGAATTTACAGCAGCAGCTTCTGTTAATTTATGGTTTATCACAGCCGCCGCCGAAGCGTCTTATACCGATTATACTCAAATGAGATTTTCTGGTGATATTGATCCGACAATTTCAGCGGAAATAAATAAACAGATTCTTACAAAATACACTCAAGTTTTTAATTTACGGGCTGGTGCAGAGTTCCGACTTCCATTTACAGGATTAAGTGCCCGTGCAGGATTCATGTACAATCCTTCTCCGCTTGCAGATACGCCGACAGAATATGACAGAAAAATATTTAACGCCGGTCTTGGAATTAGTTCAGGTGAAGGTGATTTTGAATTCAATGTAACATATTCAAGAAGCTGGTGGGATGAACCAGGTGAGGGTTTTGGTCCTAACGTTCCTCCTGTTGATCAGTCAATTCGAATAGATAATGTTATGACATCATTTACAGTGAGATTTTAGTTAAAACATAATTTATCTTTTTATATAAGGTCATTATTCAAAGTCCCTTAGTTATTTCTTTGGGACTTTTTTATTTGCTATCTGTTGATTGTTATTGTCTTTAAATTTTCATACGTTTGATAAAAAAACGGTGAACAAAATGAAAAAGTCATCATTTTTAATTATCACTATTCTTCTCATCAACATTTCACAAAGTACTTTTAGCCAATCAAATTTTAATATTGATGCGTATAAGCAATTTCTACAATCACATCAAAATATGGAACCGGATCAGTTAATGCAGATGCATCCAACAGGACTCTTTGCCGGTGACTTGAATTTATCTTTAACGAATACAAGATATCTAGATTCTCTTGCTTTTAAGTATGGTTTAACTCCGCACGAATTGGAAATGTTAGGACAAAACGGGTTTGTTGTTTCCGAAAGAATGAAAAAGATTTCGTTTGGAGAAGCATTCCTTGAAATTTTCCATAAAGATCTTCCAGTGTTTGTTTCTATTGATGCAATTCTTCATGCTTTTCATATTTCTTATGATAGAATTTTGAAAGATGCTGAACTTGGCTTCTTAATCGGAAAAGTTAAAACACTAATGCAAACCTTACATTCACAACAAAACTATTTAAATACTAAGTATGGAAATAATCCGGAAATGTTAACAATGCTTAAAGACGTAGATGTTTATCTAACTGTTCCTTTAAAATTATTTGAGTTTCCTGTTAATCCTTATTACACTGATAATGCGACACAGATTGAAGAAATATTAAATAGGATTGAGGCAGAGCAGATGGATACTAGCTCATTGTTTTCAGAAAATTGTAAAGTAATAGATTGGAGCCAATTTAAACCTCGCGGGCATTATGATGAAGATCCAAATACTATGTTTCCGACTGATCTACCAAAGTATTTTAAAGTAATGATGTGGTTAGGAAGAACTGAATTATATTTATTATCACCTCGTTCAGTTCCTACCTTATGTCCTCCACAATCATTTGAGGATGTACAAAGACAAATTATAGATTCATATTTGATTAAAGAATTGATCGATTATTCAAATTCTGACGATGATTATTTAGAAATAGAAAACACTATTAAAATATTTGCTGGTGATCAGGATAATGTTACAATTGCCAATCTTGATTATATGAAGAATGCAATTTCATTAAACGATGCTGATGAATTATTAGATAGTGCAAGAGTAGTAGAGTTTCAAGATACACTAAAAAATCAAAGTTTTGCATATCAAATGATATTATCACAAATCTTATTTAATGATCCTTTTAATCCAGATAGTATTGTTCCTGCATCAGCATTTATGATGTTTGGTCAGAGATTTGTGATTGATTCTTATATTACTGGCTCAGTAGTTTATGATAGGATATGGTATAATAATGAAAGAATTTGCAGATTGTTTCCCTCACTGCTAGATGTCTTATTTTCTATTGGTAACTCAGCTTCTGCTCAATTATTACAAGAAGAACTTAATAATTATCATTACTCGCAAAACTTAGCGGCTTTAAGATATTTAATTGATTCTTATGATGCCGAATTTTGGAATGCAAATCTTTATTCAAATTGGTTAAATATAATTAGAAAATTAAATCCACCTGAAGATAGAACAAATCTGCCGCCATTTATGCAGACAGCTGCTTTTTGGCAAGAAAAAATGAATACACAACTTGCTTCCTGGACTGAACTTAGACATGATAATTTACTGTACGCAAAACAATCTTATACGGGGGGATGGGTTTGTTCATATCCATATAGCTATGTTGAACCTTTCCCAGAATTCTATCAGACTATAAAGGATTTTGCGTTAAATTCTAAAAACAAGATAGCCTTAATAAATTTTTCAAATCCTTCAATCCAATATTTTATAGAAGCCCATTTTGATTATGTAGCAAATGTTATGGACACACTTTACTCAATATCAAATAAGGAGTTAAACCAGGAATTATTGTCTCCATCGGAAATTCATTTTTTAAAAAATATGATGTATGAAGGGATGAATGGAGGTTGTGGTATGTCATTATCTTACGAAGGTTGGTATCCAAAATTATTTTATAGAGATGATGATTTAACTGGCGGAGTATATGGAGAAGCATACGCTGGATTAATGGAAGCCGATCATCTAGTTGCAGACATGCATACAATTCCTACTGATTGTTTTGGAAATATTGAAGGTTGGGTGAAGCACGTTGGAACAGGACCAATCAATCTTGGTGTTTTTGTTGCGCCCTGGAATGATGGAGTTCAAACTGCTTTCATCGGACCGGTTATGAGCTACTATGAATATACAACCGATGACTTTTTAAGATTGACAGATCAGGAATGGAATAATCAATATATGCAATCAGCTTTAAGACCTGAATGGGTAAATATTTATTTAGCAGATTCAACAGGGAATTCTCGTGGGAATGGTCCATCATTAATTACTTCTCTTGATGAGAATCCAAATGGTAATATTATTCCGCAATCCGAGTTATTGATTTCAAATTATCCAAACCCGTTTAACTCAACTACACTAATTGTATTTACAATACCTTATGATCTAACAAATGAAAACACTGAATTAAAAATATTTGATATTCAGGGAAGTTTAGTTGCAACATTAGTCAATCAACCACTTGCTGCAGGAAATTATATTGTAAAGTGGGCAGGGATGAATCAAAGCAATCAGAATGTAGCAAGCGGAGTTTATTTCTATAACATTAAAGTTGGAGAAAAAATAAAATCAGGTAAGATGAATTTATTAAAATAGTTTTGCTGAGTGTGTGAATAGTTTTATCTTTCGGCAAAAAAAATAAATTATGCTTAATTATATCCTTGTATCT
>CAVQQN010000050.1:0-43963 GCA_963714775.1 uncultured Ignavibacteriaceae bacterium | reverse complement strand
CTTCAAAATCTGCAACTTTTTTATTGTACCTCTCTAAAATTATTTGCTGTCGATTTGTGAAAATATATTCATCGAGAAGTTTGTAAATAGCTTTTTGATGCGGCGGTAAAAATGCCTCAAGTTTTGCCAACTGCCAAAGAAATTTCCACCCCTAACAAATCGGCATAAGCAGCATTTAAACATAAAATCTTACTGCTTATATCTTTAACCCAAATTGGAAATTCATACTTCTCTATAATTGATTGAACTTTTCTTAAAGAGATAATAGAAAATGGTACGAGATTTTTGATTTCCGTTAATATTGTATTTAATAGATTACCCTGTGCAACGGAAAAATCTTTTGATGTTCCAATTTTTATTTTGTTTAACTTATCATCTGGATAATCTTTTACTTCACTCCGGAAGACCAAAATTATATTGATTGTTTCTTCACACTGAAAATGTTCAATGGATAAATCAAACGATAGACTATCACCACCCTTTAGTTTTAAAGAAATATTCTTTAACAATTTTTCTTGATGCGAATTTAAAACGATTCCAATTGTATCGGTAATCTCTGTTACAGTTGCTCTTTCAAAAACCTGTTCAAGTGTTATATTAAAATCATCAATCGAGAAAAGCGAGTTAGCTTTTTGATTCGTGAAAATAATTTCAAAAGAATCATCTAAAATAATAAGTGGATCACCATGGTAATCCGCAATTCTGCCAAGAATAGCAAGCCACTCTTTATTTTTTAATTCCACTTATTAAACCACTTTATCAAAATGTTGAAATTGTCACTTCGTCAGAATAATCGGAATAAGTATTTAAATCATAACCTCTTATTCTGTAAGTATACACTTGATCGTTTGCAATGTTAAAATCCAAGTAAAGATTACTGCCAGTACCTATTCTTCTTACCACCACAAAATTACTAATTTCTGTCTTTCTTTCGATATCGATGTATAAAATATTAGTATCATTATTTATCCAACTAAGTTCTATTACACCAATTGTGCTATTGAAGCTAGCCGTAAGATTTGACGGGGGTAATAAGAAATCAGATGAAATACGAACTGTAATTGTATTGCTAACAGCCGAATCTGTATTGCTGTACGCTTTAATCCTGTAATTATATGTTGTATCGACTAAAAGTCCGTTACCGGAATCTTTAAAAGTTGAAGTATTCCTGCTTATGGCAGCAATATTATTGAAGTTAACATTATCTGAACTTCTTTCTACAGAAAAATAGTTTTCATTATCGCTGTTATCTTTCCAGCTTAATATTACTACAGAAGTACCGGATATAGTTGCAGTAAGATTGGAAGGCGGATATAAATTTCCTGAAGTGATTATACCCGCAGTATTAACTTCATTGCTAAAATCCGAAAAACCTAAGGCATTTACCCCACGTAATTTATAATAATAAACTTTGTTGGTGTCCAGACTATAATCATTAATGTTAAAAGAATTGCCGCTCACTTCCTGATGCAAATTGTATTCACCACCAAAATCTACTTTACGCCACAACTCATATTTATCGACATAACGCGAAGAGTCTTTCCAACTGATATTGCACGAACCATCATTAAATTTTATCAAAGAAATATTATAAGGTATAAAAGGAATGCGACTATCTTGGGTTACAATTAATTTAGTTATCGTATTGCTCTTATGTGATGTTCCGTCATTATCATAAAATATTAAAAATAAATTTATCACTTTACCAATGTATGCTGAGCCAATATCAAAACTAATAGAGGGTAAAGTTCCATCAGTATTAGGCGGAATATTTTTAGTAAAGATACTATCAATATAAAGTTCAATAAATTTTAGTGAATAGGGTTGTGCAACTTGGTAAATAACACTACTCTTCCCTTCCGAAATTATGCTATTACTGAGTGGTGAAATTATCTGAATTTTGGATGTGGTCACATTTTCATTTTGTCCCGGATCAGAGGAAAGGTCAACACAAGATTGCATTCCTAGAAAGGACATAATGATGATAAAGAAAAATAAATTGAAATATATTACAGAACATTTATTCATATTAAATCTGCATTAACATTAAAATAAACACATTAATTATCACTAAAGCTTATCTTAATTTTCTTAGTCGATTTTGGAGGAAGCTTATCTAAACTAATTACTATTGTACCACTACTTTGCTGAAAATAGTGATTTATTAAAAGATTATCTGAAGTAACAGAGATATTTCTTTTATCAATTATATTGTTAGAATTAAAATAGATTTGAAGATTATTTACTTCTACAGGGTTTTTGTTGGTAACCAGTACTTCAATGCTGTTTTCTATCCCAGATATAATTGTAGCATCCAAATTGTTTTTTGTATTCCACCATTTGTTTATTTCTCCAAGAGATGTAAAATCTGATTGAGTCTCTTCAAGTTGGTTTATCACCGTTAAGAATTCATCCTCAGAATTTATATCACAATTTATTTGAGGAGTGTAATGAATAAACCTTACGGGTCCATGCAAATTAGACTTAGTCCCTGTTTTGGAGAAGGGAAGAATGAATAAGTCGCCAGAAATTTGTTTGGGATTTCCAGTAACTTTACAAAGAAGGAGAATATTTTCTATTCCAATATTACTTAAGGATTTTATATCATTTTTTTCAATAAATAATTTATCAAGAATAATAGATTTGAGTTTTATTTCATTATCACGTTCAAAGGTTGTAATTAAATTCACGACAGATTCCGAATTGCCATATTGATCAGAGAGATTTCCAGATAAGTCTAAAAATATCTGCTCATCAGAAAATTTTCTTAGAACTTCTTTAGAAATATTTTGTTGAGGGCTTACAACTAAATTAGGATTAAATTTATTTTTCTGTAATACCTCTACTAATTCAGGTTCAAGTGCATTATTAAATTCTAATGTTAAAATCAAAGGTCTCAGGTCTTCAGCCCAAGGAAATGCTAAATAAACATCAGGATCATTATCCATCCATTTTATAGCACTTAAAATCAAATTCTTAATTTGTTCTAAATCATTTTTGCCACCAACTATATTATTTAATTCAAATCCCGTCCATAAATATTTACCTTTTCCTGCTATTCCATAAATAATAGAAGATTTGATTGAGATAGAATCTTCTTCCAAAATAATATATCCATAAGCAAGACTCTTGCTCTCAATTTCATCACACATCAGTGGTTCGTTTGAAGTAGATATTTGCAAGACCCGATCATCATCCGTTACAAAATGATTTAATGGATTTGAAGAGATTGAATGGAGAAAACTGATGCTTCCAGGTAAAATATTATCAATATTCCTTAATCCAAAAAGTGTTTCTAGGTTCTGAAAAGTGTAAGTGCTGTTTTCTGAATTAAATAATTTTGAACCTACACTTATAATTGATTTACCGGCTTCTAAAAAATTATTTAATTCTTCAGCCTCTGCTTTCGAGATAAATTTAACTGAAGGCGAGATTAAAATATCAAATTCATCTTCAATACCGGATTCAAGATCACTATCATAAATAACTTTATAAGAAATCTTATTTTGCATAAGTAATAATTCCCACAAAGTAATTTCTTCAATAATGTTTTGTGAATTGGTTGTGGAAAGTTGCTCTGATATTCTGGAATAAAGAACCGCAATTCTAACTTGGGCTAAGCTTTGGTTAGTGATTGTGAATAATCCACAAAGGATAATTAATATATAAAATATTTTTTTTTGAATAACCAATTCTTACTCGTTCAGGATATTTATTTTAATTTAAAAGACTTAAACAATTCACTTACCAACCTGATCGTAATCAATATAATATTGTCTTGATTCGCCAGGTCTTAAATCATCAATAAAAAGATAAACCATTTGAGATCCATCTGTATGTTTAACCTTTGAGCTTTTAGTTCCGATTATTTCAGAATCAATCGTTATGTTTTTTGCAAAATCATTTAAATCAAGGTCTACTCTCAGATTGTTTATGGATTCCACACCTGGATTTGATACTTTTAATGCTACTCTTGTCTTCCCTCGTCTATCAGCCTTTATTTCAATGTAATCTCTTTTTTCATACCACTTTTGAATTTCTGTTGCAGTTGTAATCCAGAATTTTTTCTTTTTTAGATCTTTAATTACATCACGAATAACATTTGCATAATCTTTTCTGCATTGATATTCGGTGTGAAGTTTTAGAATGTACATTCCTCCTTCAAATAAAACACGATCCAAATCTTCCTGATAGGTATAGAATTGAAACTCAGGAAGTGTAAGTCCAAAATCTCTAATAATCTCATAATCGTCTCTTGCAGTTTTGGTCATGGTAACAATTCTTTTATCTCCTCGAATAATTGTTTTAGGAACTGAGCGATCAGTGAGTGAATCGGTTAGAACATATTTGTAATTTGAATTTATGACTGCATTTAAGGTATTGTTATCGAATAAGCCATAGTAAGGTAAAAATCCTGAAACAGTACTTGAAGAAATTCTTTCTAGTTTTTCTTTTGCAGAATTTAATTTCTTTAATTGATCTGAGTAGGTATTAAGTTTGTTAAACTTATCATTTATAGAAGCTAAGTATCCTATATCCACTAACGCAGCAATTTCTCCATAAGTTGAAATTCTTTCCTAATTAATTCTTTATTAACTTCAGCAGCATTAGGTTCAACAAAAAATGTTGCTGATATCCCTTCACTTTTAATAATTGGCAAAACATTATTTATGTTTTCAATATCATCTGTAAGTACAGGAGCAACAATTGCAGCAGCTTCATAACCCGTAGGCCAATCTCTTACATAAGCAATCGGAAAATACATCAACCACTTAACTGAATTGTTAAATAATCTTTCAAAGAAAACATAATCCTCCTGCACACCAATGATGGAGTTTAATTCAAAACCCATCCACATAAATCTACCTTTACCAAAATTTCCAAAAACAATACCGGCAGATTTTTTAATTTCTTCCCTAACCAATCCATCATCCATTCTGTAGTTATACCAAAAACTAACCTGGGTTGCTCTCGGATCTAAAACTTCAACTGCCATCGGTCTATCCCATGTGGCAATTTTTAAAGGAAATCCAGTGGGAACATTTGCTGTTATCGGTAAACTGCCACAAATAGTGTGAATCTTCGTATACTCATCAGGTTTTAGTTCATGAGAAAACTGCACGCCAAAGGCTTGATTTAAAAATTCCCAGCCTCTCCATTTTCCATCATCCGAATAAGACCCAATACCACCTGTAGCAAATACACTTCCTCCATTTTCTAAATATCTTTTTAATTGGAGTGCTTCTCTTTCACTTATGGATTTAGTACCCGGTAGTATGATCAATTTGTACTTATAATGTTTACCATCTTCAATGCTCTGGTCGGATATAATTTGGTATTTAAGTTTTTGGTCATCCAAAAATTTCTTCCATGTTGAAATGTTATCATTTAGCCATGTACTTCCAACAGGTAGTGTGTTTTCTGTATATTTAGAATAGAGAATAGCGACTTCTGGTTCTTTACCAAATAAAAAATCTTCTATAATATTTGAATCAGGCAGGATTTCAGATGTATCGAAACGTCCGTAAATTCCACGTAGAATAAAATAATAAACAAGAAAGGCTGAAATAATAATTACTAAGCCGGAAGTAATGATAAAAAACTGATTTATCCTTATGCCGAATAATTTTTTTACCGCCACTTTACTTCCCCTGAATTTCGATCTTCCTGAGTAGGTATATACCCATCAGAAGTGTACTTCAGGAATTTATTTTCATCACTTACTCTGTCTTGCGGCCGAACGCGTACTTTTTGTTTTTGGATTTTTTCTTCTTCAATCTTATATCCACGCGGTTCAGGTGTAAGTTTGGATTGTGATGGCTGACGTTGCTTTGTGTATTCCTCTCTTGTTATTCCGGGTTCAACCTCTAAAGTTCTTACTGGTTCGGTCGCTGCAGTCTCTTTAATAATAACGGTTTCTGATGGAACTACAAGTTCTGCTTTTGTGGATGCAGGTTTAGTTTGATAAGCATACTGCATTTTACCTTCACGAATTTTGTAAAGAATATACGCCCCAATAGCCAATATGAAAGTACATATTGTTGCAACGAGAATAATAGTGGATAATATCGGGATAAGTTCCATTTAATTTCCTAATTAGTATTAACAGCAATAGTATTTGGTTTTGTTGAACTAAGTCTATCTAATTTTCCCCAGGTCATTTGTATTCCAAGAAATTCTTCAACCGTTGACATGGTTTTACAAATATCAATAATTAAAATAAAAAACATTCTGTAAATGATCGCATACCAGACCAACCTAAATTCTTCTTTTTCTACGGCAACACAATAAAGTGCCGTTACAAGATCTAAAATTGCAAGCCCAGCCCACCAGAAAAATATAAGATTAGAAAATCCAAAGAACAATGCAGCAAATATAAAAAATACATTCGCAGCTATATTCATAGTAGGCCAAATTAATGCTTCATAAGACATTATCCACAGAATAAATGTTTGACCAAAATTTATTGTAGGATTCAGCATTATCTTTTTATGTTTTCTTATGGATTGAAGAATTCCTCTTGTCCATCGATATCTTTGCTTAAGAAGCTGTTGTAATGTTACTGGTGCTTCTGTGTAAGAAATTGATTTTGGTTCATAATAAATCTTCCATCCTTTTGATAAAATTTTTAGAGTTAAATCTGCATCTTCAGCATAAGTATCACTTGAATAAAACCCAGCCTGCTCAATTGCTTTTCTTCTAAATATTCCAATCGGTCCCGGAATTATATTAACAAGTTTCAAATAGCTTTGAGCACTGCGTGCCATATTCAATCCTTCAATATATTCCAGTGCTTGCAGATCAGTAAAAAATCTTTTTCTGTTCAGTACTTTTACATTTCCAGCAACAGCACCGATCTCAGGATTTTTAAAGTGTCTAACAGCAACTTTTATAGATTCCGGTGCAAGCTGTGAATCTCCATCCATACAAAGAACAAATTCAGACTTAGAAAAATAAATCCCTGCATTTAATGCACGTGCTTTTCCGAAATTTGGTTGATTGATTAAAGAAATTTTTATTTTTCCATATTTCCCATCTTGGAATCCAACCATTGATTCAGCAACTTGTTTTGTATCATCAGTTGAACCATCGTTGACAATTATTATTTCATAGTTCTGATAATCAAGCTTTAATAAAGATAAGATTGAATTTTTAATAATTTTACCTTCATTAAAAACCGGGACAATTATAGAAACAAAAGGTGCGAAACCATTTATAGATGAAAATGTATATTCATTAAGATATAAATATGCCATTACCAATATGGCAAAGTATCTAAACAGAAGAATGAAAAGAAAAATTACAAGTGCAACTATCGTTGAATACTCAAATAAAGAACTGTAAGTCAAAATTGTATAAGGTAAAGTGTAATAGATAATAAGAATTAAAAGTAAAGAGATAATTCCGCTTACAAGTATTCTTCGTAAATATTTTTGCCCTAGGTTTTCTCCTTTTTTCTCATCTTCCCGGTTAGAAATAGTTATTATAGCACGATCGACTAGCTGATTAAGTTTCATTTGCCCGGATAATGGTTTGCCTTAAATTTTCAATAATAATGCCATTAAATTGATTTTAATTTAGTTTTTTTAAGGATATATCCGCAGTTAGTGATTACCAATCTTGGATTTATTTTTAATTTGTATCATTATCAAACAAGGCTGATAGTTGCGTCTAGCAAATAATTATGAAAGTTTAAACGATTACAGACTCCAAATAAGACTTGCCTGAATTGAACTTGACCTATAACCGATGTTTGATACGAGACGAACTACCGGTTGTAAATCTTGTCTGAAGTAAAAGTGTTTTTATGATTTTATAATTAAACGCTGCATAAAATTCTGATAACAGGTAATCATTTTTTGGAATCAATCCAACTTTTCCACCAATTGTAAAATCAACAGCTTCATCTTTATAAAGTATCCAATCTGCCCAGATTGAGTGAGATTCAAAGTTGCTTGGACTCCAGTAAATCTGAGTCTGAGTTTCAAATGTATAGAAGAAGTATTCGTATCCAGCAGTTATTTCTGGTTCAAAAACTTTACCTAATCTTACCATCAGTTGATTACCTGAATTACTATCCGAAACATCAATGTAAGAATATTTTCCGGATACTATAAGATTGTTTTTAAATTGATATTCTCCAACAAAACTAAAATGATAAGCATTTAATCTTTTGTTTACAAGAAATGGAGAGTAAAGAATAAATGCTGCATCTGAATAATTCATTAATACAGAAACACTAAAAACATTTTTTTTCTGTGCAGATAGTGAAAGCTCAATAATATTTTCTTTTAGTTCATTCACAAAATATGTCTGCCCGAATCCCGCTGAACCTGAAAAAATATCGTTAAACTTAATGTATCCTATTCCCTTTATCTGATTAAATCTTAAATCTTCTGTTCCGGATGCTAGTTTACCACGCGAACCTAAAAACCCGAATGCAAGATATCTTGTAACTCCTAGATCAAAACCAAGACTAACGTTTGAGTAGCTAAAATCCGTATTGTCAGTAAAGTACAAAGCTCTAGGAATTAATTGAATGTATGTAGGAAAATTTTCAAAAGAGAACTTATCACTTCCACCAAGCCAGCCTAATCTTATTTTAATTATATGTGAATCCGGAGATTTGAGTAAGAGTTCTTCATAGATAATTCTTGCATTTTGCAGTTGTCCAGCTTTCAAATATGCGTCACCAAGAAAAAGTTTTGTTTCAATATCCTGCGGATTTTTCCTATTCAATTTTCGAAACTCATTCAAAGCGGCTAGTGAATCGCCACCCCATAAATAAGCTTTCGCAAGACGTTTTTCAATTTCGTAATCACCACCGGTACTTAATAATGATCTATAGATTTTTACAGCATCAGCCAACTGATTATTTGCAATGTAAACATCAGCAAGTTCAAGATTTGCACTTTGATTGTTAGGATACTTTGTTAAATATTTTTTAAAAGTAACGATAGAAGATGCATATTCTTTTTTAGCAGAATATTTTCTCGCTTCTTCAAGAAGATTATTGGATCTATTTATTTCGATTCTGGTTCACTGCCCAATTATAACCATTCTTAAGCAATAAAAAATCGCTGGATAGGCTATCAGATAATGAAATATCATCAATTAATTCCTTTGCCTCAGAAAGATTATTTTGCCTTAAGTACAGATTTGCCAATCCAAACATACTCTCCCTGTTTGCAGGATCTATAGCAAGAACTTTTTTATAAAGAGACTGAGAATAATTTAAATCCTTATCTAACCAAAAATTAATATTTGCTGCAAGCAGCAGATATTCTTTATTGTCCGGATTTGTAAGAACAAGATTATCAATTACTTCTGCAGCCTCACAAAGATTATTTTGCCACATCAATACCCGGGCAAGCTGGTATTGGATTTCACTATCAGTTGGATAATTAACCAAATAACTTTGATAAAGTTTTACCGCCAAACTATAATCATTATTGTAAGAATAGTACTTTGCTAATTCTAATAAAGCTTTTCTATCACTAGGATTTTTACTCAACCGATCTTCAAAATAATTTATCCTATCAGCATAATAAGATTTTCTTAAAGTAGTCACTTTAGTCCACAAATCTTTAAATCTAATTTCTTCAGAATAATTTGGCGAAAGTATTTTTAACTGTGCATAGGCTTCCTCAAAACGGTTTGCCGTTATCAATTCATCAATCAGCTTAAATCTTATTTCATCATTATTAGGATTATTGCTTAACTGCCTATAATACTTATCAATAGCGTATTGTTTGCCAGCAGAAGGCATTCCATAATTGAATCTTGAAGTGGTATCGTTGATAGAATAGATATAACCTTTGCCCTTTGCAAGATCTAATCCATCCAGTGCCTCTTTAAAGTAAGGTCTTATCGCCAGTGATTTTGAAAATGCATCAATCGCTACTTTATTTTTACCAAGCCACAAAACAAAATATCCATATCTTGACCAAAGCCTGTGATCATCTGAAAATCTTTCAGTATAATTTTTTAGTATTGGCTCACCTTTAGAGATATGATTATTCTTTGCAAGGATTTCAGAATACCTGATTATCTCATCTGAAGAAGCACTTTCTTTTTCAAGATAAAGATCATACCAAACTTCAGCCTCATTCCACTCACCTAAATTTTTATAACACTTACCAATCTCAAGATAATTTTTAGCAATATTCGGATTGATAGCAATTTCCCTCTTATGTCCTTCAATTTTGTTATACAGGATTTTATACCAACTAGAAGTTGTTCTGTTTAGATTCGAAGTTATCTCATCATCCTTGGGTTTTAACTTTTTTGCAGTACGAAAATCATAGACAGCATATTCGTAGCTGCCTCTTTTTTCATAACAGATACCCCTTAAGTTAAATCCTTCCGAGGAGCTTGGATTTGCTGAAACGTACTTATTCAGAAGATCAATTGCTTCACCGTAACGACCAATATTCATTAATTGAAGTGCTTCTGATTTTAATTCTGATGAGTTAATTGGTTGTGGAAATACTGAAGTGCTAAGAACTAAAAATTGCAGGATGAGATAATGATAGAAAATTAATTTCATCTTTTGTAATCAATTCTATCTCTGATTTAATTGTGTACGTGCAGCTTCAAGATCAAATTCGTTAAAAATATCTTCGGCATCATTCATTGATTCATTTACTTTAAGCATAAGGTATGAAACATTTGCAGAACCTCCACCATTTAAAGACTGATGAACTTTTGAAATAAAACTATCAACAACTTCATTATCAGATTTTGTAATGAGAATATAAATCTTATCGCCAATTGTGCATATCTTATCTCTTTTATGAGTCTGCTGATTTTACAGAATTACTCAATTGTTCAAACGAAATTCTTGTCTGCGAATTACTGAATGGGTTAATTCTTAAAGACAAAATTGTAAAAAGTTGTCCTGTTGTTTTAAATAAAGCAATCTGATTATTAATGATTAATTTAAAATCATTTATGCTGTAAATATTTGGAACTAAATAATCCGGTGAATTGTTAATGACCAGTTTTGTTAGGTTGTAGTTCTGTTATTTCCGGTAAAATATTATCACGTAAAGTGTGTTTTGTGATTTTAAAATCCGTTGTAATACCTTTATAAGGCTCGATAAAATAATTTGCCTTAAATTTACCTTCCGTATGTCCGACATTTGGAGTAATATCAATAACGCCGGGTTGCTTTTCTTCTGAATCTTCTGATTTTTGTAAGTGAATAATTCCGGTCGCAAATAAATTCAAAACATTAAAAATCATTTTTGAAGATTGTGAAGCAGGTTCCCTTAAAATTAGAAAACTTGTAATTCCCATATCTTCAATCGTTTCAATCATAGAACCGAATGCATCTTTCAAAGTGTTAAGATTTTCAAATTCAACGTAAGGAGTAATTTCATCAAAAATAATTTTTTTAGGATGATATTGGTTAATAACGGAAATAATATCAAGAAGATAATCACTTAAAAATTCATCTCGAGTTTTAAATTCGCTGGGCTCTGTTGGATAGGCAACACGAACAACAATAATAGAATTCTGGTTAATATAACTTTCAAGGTCAATGTCAATCGAAGCGGCATGAATCATCAAGTCTTTGGGGCGTGAGCTAGTGAAATAGAGACAAACTTCTTTACTCTTAGCAGATTCAACAGCATATTGAACACTAAGTAAAGTTTTTCCCGATTTTCTTTCGCCAACTAGTAGATATGTCCCCCCGTGATAAAAGCCCCCCCAGGCACTATCAACTATTGGGATACCGGAACGGAATAATTGGACGTTTTTTTTCATAGTAAAAGTTTTCGCTTATTCACCAATAATTATACCGCTCATTTATTTTGAATATGCTCAAAAAATCAATAAAAGAGAAAAAACTTTGGACTAAAGAGAGACAAAATATTTCATCTGTATTATAATGCAACAAGCCTAAATTTTAATAATTTCAAAGCTTTCCTGATAGTATAACTACCAGAAACTTCTGAAAAATAGATTTCTAATTTGCTGCCATTCTCGCGAAAGCGGGAATCTATTTAATAAACAAAAGATTCCTGTTTGCACAGGAATGACTTTTTTAATTTTTCAGAAGCTTCACCAATAATTTGAATGACTAAAATATCCAAATACAAATAACGCTGTGGCATTACCAGCAATTGTTGGTTCGTTAGTTATGTAATCCAAACGGTCATCAAAATACTTAACCTTATCAGAACTAAATTCATCAAAGGTGTAATTTGTTCTTTGGATTTCATACTTGCTTAAAATATCCGAAGGCGCGGGCCAGCTGCAAACCCACCCGGCAAATATCCACCTTTTAAATAGGCTATTTGCGAGTGAAGATTTTTAGAAAAATTTTTTCCGATGTTGTATATAAAACTTACTCCCCAGGGATTTTTTCCTAAAACATAATCCCTTTGAAAAATATTTAGTGAATCAAATTCTGTTGAACCGGTTAACTTTTCGTAAAGAATTGCCTGCAGACTAACACCAAGAAAAGCATTTGTTGTTCCCCACGAGTATGCCAACCCTTCCCTCAAAAATGAACTCTCCATAATTTTTACAGAATGTTTTAGATTTTGATAAATGTACTTCGAAAAATCAGGATTGTATTGAGCTATCTTGTAATGAGCAAGAGAATTGATATCTCCGACACTCCACCAAAAATCAGCTCCTGCCTTTTCACCGTAGCTGAAAGCATCTTGCAGATATTTTTCCTGTTTTGTACTGATGTAGAGCTCAATCGCTGCAAGGGCTAACTTTCCGTTAAATTCTTTTTCGGGATAGTGATTTGAGAACGTTGTATCAATATCCTGCACATCATTTCTAAGGGCGTAAAATTTTTCCGCTGTTGATAAACAGTTTTCTGCAAATTCATATTCATAAAATTTCTGCTCCCAAATTCTTGATGCTAAGGTTAATGATGCACTATAAATTCCAATTGTGTTTTTTCCCAAACTAACATATGCCGGACGATTAAATTGTAAGCTATCGTTTTCCGGCAACCTCCAACCAATATTGTGATCACTTTCATTTTGTACTTGAGAAACTAAAGTCTGATTATCGATATTGCATCTTAAAAGCCAATCAAGCCCTACTTTTGCTTCCTCCAGAATATCCGGGACATCATTATTGTTCAAATCATATCCAAATTTTTTGGAATCGAATTCATAACTGAACAATAAAAGATAAGTTGTATAAGCAGTAGTTTTAAGAAACTTAACGTAGTCACCGGCATCATGCCAGCCACCTGTTAAATCTTTAGCAGTCGAATCTTTATATCCAAAGATTTTTGCGGCATCGGAAAGATGACAGGGTTTATGAAGCAATGGATTTGTAGGTCCGCATCGCTGAACTTTAAAGAACAGACTTAATGAGTCTCTTACTGAGTTATAAATTGATTCGTCAATATTAAACAAATACGATTCTATATCATCAATTTTTATTTTGTATTTACCTTTTGCTTTTACAGATGTAAAATCCAATTCATAGCAAAAGTTAAAATTTCCATAAGCTGTGGACAAATCGCTGATCAGCTCTTTATAAACGATTTTATCAGAACCTATATCAACAATTGAAAATGGCTTAGATGATAAATTTGTTTTAGAAAGTACTACAGCAGTTTTTATATCGTTTGGTAAAAAACCAACTTGATTTGCACGGATATATATTTGTTCATTAACTGTTGCCTTGCAGTTAACAAATACAATTTGTAGAAGTAAAATAAGACCTATATAAAATAGCAGCACAAAACTTTTTTTGATAGTAATATACTCCGGATAATTATAGTTAAATTAAATAAAATTTATATTTTTTGCTCTTCGTTCTTGGTAAAATTAGTCCCTATAACTAAATCCCATAACGGAGAACTTACACCGTACCCTTTATTAGGATTTTGGTAATGATGTTTAATATGATGATTCTTAAGCCCTAACCAGAATTTACTGTGCATATTAAAATGATGAATTGCATAATGAGTCATATCATAGAATAAATATCCGGTTAAAAATCCGGCAAAGAAGGGATGAACAGAAACACCACCAATAAGAAATCTAAATAAAAAGTAAAACATAGTAGCTAAAGGAATGCTAACTGATGGCGGCATAACTAATCTCTTGGAATCACTGGGATAATCATGGTGAACACCATGAAAAATAAAGTGTACCCTTGCACCTATCTTACTCTTTAGTTCAAGATGAAAAACAAATCTATGTAAAAGATATTCGGTAATAGTCCATATAAATAATCCAAATAAAACTAAACCGATAACTGAGAGTGCTTCAATTTTAAAGCTAAATATCGATTGATATAACATATAAAGGATAACAGGAACAAAAATTAATAATGGAATTGCAGGATGAACTCTTGATAAAGATTCCATAAAATCACTTCTAAACATTCTTACAGTTTCATCTTTATTAGAAACGAAATTTTTTGTCATAATAATTCCCATATAAAAATTTATATAGTGTAAATTTAATGAATAGAGATAGCACTTTAAAAAGTATAACCTTTAACTTTATTCATAGGAACCTTACTTTTGATGTAAAACACTTGTGCAACATAACTAAAACTATTTGATATTAACCTTTAAAGTTTTCATATTCACAAGTGGTTTTCTGAAATTCCTTAACTTCCAGGAGGTTTGATGGCTCAGAACGGCGAACGCGAACAATGGGGAACAAAACTCGGATTGATATTGGCAGTAGCTGGTAATGCTATTGGATTAGGAAATTTTCTTCGATTCCCAGTTCAAGCAGCCCAAAATGGAGGCGGTGCTTTTATGATTCCATATTTTATTTTCTTTCTTCTTCTGGGTATTCCATTAATGTGGATTGAATGGGGTATCGGTAGGCACGGTGGAAAATTTAAACATGGTAGTGCCCCTGGAATGTTTGATGTTATTTGGAAAAATAATCTTGCAAAATATTTTGGAGCAATCGGATTACTAATATCCTTAATAATACTAATCTACTATACTTACATCGAATCCTGGACATTAGGTTTTAGTTTCTTTTCTCTGATGGGAACTTTTTCTGATCAGACAGTACAATCAATGCCAAATTTTGTCTCTAGCTATCAGGGCATTACACAAAGTGAACATTTTACTAGTATTTTAACTTCATATGGATTTATGCTTATAACCTTCTTTGCAAACTTTTGGATTCTTTACAAAGGTATTTCTCAAGGAATTGAGAAGTTAGCAAAGGTTGCAATGCCGTTGTTGTTCCTATTTGGTATTATAATATTAATTAGAGTATTTACATTAGGAACACCTGATCCGACAAAACCAGAAAATTCTGTTATAAATGGATTAGCATTTATTTGGAATCCTGATTTTTCACAATTGGGAAATCCAAGTATTTGGTTAGCTGCTGCCGGACAAATCTTTTTTACTCTTTCTCTGGGGATGGGAACAATTCATGCTTATGCAAGCTATTTAAAACCAAAAGACGATATCGTTTTATCTGGACTTGCAACTTCATCCACTAATGAATTAGCAGAAGTTATATTAGGAGGATCAATTGCAATCCCTATCGCAGTTGCTTTTTTTGGACTAACAGCCACACAGGAATTTGCCAAAGGTGGAGCATTTAATTTAGGATTTGTTGTAATGCCTGTAATTTTTGGAACAGCATTACCACTTGGGGAACTTTTTGGATTCCTTTGGTTCCTATTATTATTTTTTGCCGGAATAACTTCTTCCGTTGCAATGGGTCAACCAATTATCGCATTTTTGGAAGATGAATTTGGGATGGATAGAAAAAAGGCGGTAATAACTTTAGGGATAATTGTTTTAATAGCAGTACAATTTGTTATCTTCTTTTTGCAGTATGGATTTCTTGATGAGATGGATTATTGGGCAGGAACGTTTGGCTTAGTTGTCTTTGCACTAATCGAATCGGTTTTATTTATGTGGATTTTTGGAGCTGAAAAGGCATGGGCAGAAATGAATGAAGGCGGAGATATTAAAATTCCAAGATTTTTCTTTTATATAATGAAATTTATTACTCCTTTATTATTATTTGGAATTATGATCTGGTGGTTTATTGAAGATGCCTATCCAAAACTTATGCTTGAGAATGTTTCTACTATCAATGTTCCTTACATCTGGGGATCAAGAATTCTTATGGTGGTTTTAGCAATTACATTTGGAGTTCTTATAAATAAAGCCTGGTCAAAACGAAAGGAGCGATCATAATGGGTCTTTCTGTTGAAGGTATAATTTTTATGGTTTTAGCGTGGGGAATAATTTTGGGACTTTCTGGTTATAGCTTTTATAAGGTATTTACTTTACCAAAGAAAAAATAAAAAAAACCCGAGATCTTCACTCGGGTTTTATTAAACTGTTTTAAAATAGATTAGTCATCTATTTCCTCTGTTTTCCCATTCTCTGCAGCAATTCTATGAGCTAAATTTGACTCAGAAGATGCTATCGCAAATTTTCCTTCTTTAATAAATTGGTATAACAGATCATTTTCAATCAAGTAACCAAATTTTTTAACAAAATTATCGATTGACATTCCTGCTGTTGCAGCAAGTTTTGCAAGTTCGTGCGGATCATCAAAATCTGCCTGGTTTAATCTTAGCATGTATCTTCTTGCTATATAAAAACTTTCAGATGCCGGATCAACCATCCTAACTTTTGTCTTTAAGGTTTTAGGATCGATAATATCTTTAAAGAACATCGGTACAAAATTTCCGTTTTGAATGGAAACCATCGCACCGCTTCCGCCATCAAGTATAAACTGGGCAGCAGAAAAGCCTAAATCTCTTGTATACTCCATATCAAAAGGAATTGGATCAGCACAGCGCAATTCATAACCAATATTTTTTGCAACCACTGTAGCTTTTAAACCAAATTCTTTTAGTCTTTCCTGAACTTTAGTTTTTAGAATCTCACCAAAATTTATTTCAGCGATTCTTATGTTATCGTGTGCATCTCTTTCAACTTCAACCAAAGATTCAAAATCAGCGGGATCTAAATGTTCAACTAAACCTTCAGCAATTATTGCAACACCATCAGGTTTACCATAGCTTAATCGTTTAATAATTGCGCCAACAAGAATATCAACTATATGACTAAATTTAATTTGCTTATTAGCAAACTCTTCAGGAATAAGTGTAAGTGTAGCTCCTGTAGCTTTCCCGATTCCGAGTGCAAGATGCCCAGCTTTTCTTCCCATAGAAATTACAAAGTACCAGCGCGAAGTTGTTTGAGCATCAACCATAAGATTTTTTACAACTTCAACACCTATATGTCTTGCTGTCTGAAATCCAAATGTAGGGATACCGTGTGGCAGATCAAGATCGTTATCAATTGTTTTGGGAACATGAACAACTCTAATTCTGCCTGAAGCCATTTCATTAATCTTAAGCGCACTGAAAGCAGTATCATCACCGCCAATTGTTATAAGTTTATCTACGTTTAATCGTAAAAGTGAGGTTACTGCGTTCTCTAAATGTTTAGGATCTTTAGTTGGATTCGATCTTGAAATGCCAATATAAGATCCACCTCTAAAGTGAATACGACTTACATTTTGAATATTTAATTCTTTAAAATGTGTAATATCACCCTGCATTATCCATTTAAAACCATCTCTAATCCCAATTACATCAACACCTTCAACAGCAGCACGTATTGTTGAAGCACCGATAACACTGTTTATTCCTGGTGCGGGACCACCACCAACCAGAATTGCTAATTTTTTGGGTGCAATAGACATATAAATTCAACTCCTTAATAAAATTAATCGTATCAATATATTATAACACTTTAAGCTTTGCAAACTTAAGCATAAGTTGTTTAACATTGTTGCCTTCAAAATGAACTGTAGCTTTCGTCATATCGCCGCTACCGATAACATCAACAACTTTACCTAATCCAAATTTGTCGTGCATCACACGGCTACCAATTCTTAAAGCTTTACCATCCTGATCAAAACTCTCATACTCAACTTTTTCAAAATATTCGTAATACATTTCTTTTTTTGTTTTACGATTTGCTTTTCGTCCAAATCCGCCATTCATTTCTTTATAAGTTGATGGATCAAGTTCATCAATAAATCTTGATCTGCTTTGATAAGCTACTTCACCAAAACGATACCGTGATCTAGCATGAGTAACATAGGCTTTCTTCTTGGCACGGGTTAATGCAACATAAAATAATCTTCTTTCTTCATCAACGGAAGCATCAGATAAAAACTTACTTGCAATCGGAAAAATATCTTCTTCACAACCACTTACAAAAACAATTGGCCACTCCAATCCCTTTGCGGCATGAATGGTTAAAAGTGTTACGCAATTTTTGGTATCTGAATAATTATCGATATCCGCAATCAAAGAAACTTCCTCAAGATATTGCTCAAGCTTTGCATCTGAGTTTGAGGATGAAAACTCACTTAACGAAGCAAGAAGTTGATTAATATTTTCCATTCTCTGCAAAGAATCCTGTGTACCTTCATCTTTGAACATTCGAATTAATCCCAGTTCATCAACCATAGCACGCGTTAGTTCACCAACCGATAATTTATCTTTTAGACCAGAATATTTATCAAGTAAAGTTTTAAATTGCTTTACATTTTTCTGAATTCTTTCCTTTATATCAATAACTTCAAAAACTCTGCCCATTGTTTGAAATAAAGTAATATTGTGTTTTCTTGCAAATGCAATCATTCGTGTAATTGTTGTACTGCCAATACCACGCTGAGGAAAGTTCATTATTCTTAACAAGCTTTCTTCATCATTTTGGTTGGATATTACCCGAAGATATGCAACTACATCTTTTACTTCTTTTCTTTTGTAGAACTCTAATCCGCCAATTATAGTATAAGGTATTTTTTCACGTCTAAAAATATCTTCCATCGCACGTGATTGTGAGTTAGTGCGATACAGGATTGCGAAATCATTAAAGACTAATTTCTTCTTAGATGTTTCGAATTTGATATATTTAGAAATCTGCGAAGCCTCATCCTTTTCATCGGCACATTTTAGAAGAACAATAGGTTCACCTTCTTCATTTTCAGTCCATAGTGTTTTAATAACCTGATCTTTGTTATTCTTTATAACAGAGTCTGCAGCTTTAAGAATCGTTTTTGTTGATCTATAATTTTGTTCAAGTTTAAATAGTTTGTACTTGGGAAAATCTTTTCCAAAATCTTTCATGTTTCCGATGTTGGCTCCGCGCCAGCTGTATATACTTTGTGCATCATCACCGACAACCGATATCAAACCATTTCTTGAAACAAGTAATTTTAATAACTCATATTGTGCTTTATTTGTATCCTGAAATTCATCAACAAGCAGATATTCAAATCTGGATTTATATTTTTGTAAAATGCTTTTCTTTTCAATAAAGAGTTCAATTGGTTTAAGCAAAAGATCATCAAAATCCATTGCATTAAATTCAATCAATCGTTTTTGATACTCAACATACACATCAGCAATTTTTTCTTCAAGGAATGATCCCACATGTTTACTTCGATATTCTTGCGGAGTAATCATATGATTTTTAAGAAAGCTAATTCTATGTCTTACGGAATTTGACGTAAAATTTTCAAGATCAATATTAAAGTCGGTCATTATATTAGAGACCAAAGACAAAGAATCAATGGTATCATAAATTGAAAAATTACTTTTGTAATTAATATGCTTTGGCTTCAATTCTTAAAATCCTAGCAAAGATTGAATGAAACGTTCCCATCCATAAATCATCAGCTTTTTTACCGATGAGATCTTTAATCCTTTCTTTCATTTCATTGGCTGCTTTATTTGTAAAAGTAAGCGCAAGAATTGATTCAGGAGAAAAATTTTTCTTTAGTAAATAAGCTATTTTGTAGGTAAGAACTTTAGTTTTTCCGGAGCCAGCGCCGGCAACTATCATTTGAGGTCCATCTAAATATTCAACTGCTGCAAGTTGAGCTGGATTCAAGTCCTTAAATTGCTGCATAATTCTTTCTAATTTTTGCAAAAACAGGTGCAAATATATAAAAAGTGAGCTCTAATAGAAAGAAATATGCTGGTAATAATTTCCTAATAAATCTTTGTTACTATTTAACAATAGAACAACCTAATAATTATTGAATTTTTCAATCGATTAGATGGCACGTTAATGGATGTTTATATAAGTATTTAATTCAAGAAATGAGATAGGATTATTCATAAAGAGTTATGAAAGTAGAACAAAAGGGAATTCCCTTCGCAATTAATAATAACGGTAATAATTCACATCCGGAACTTTTCACTCAAAGTGGTTTAGATTTTAAAAACAAATATGATGCTCTATTCAACACTATTCCCGATGGAGTAATTTTAATAAAGAATAGTAAGATACTTTATTCAAATAAAGCATTGGCTGATTTACTAGGATATAGAATTGATGAAATGATTAATCTGAATGTAAGCGAAGTTATTGCACCCCATAATCTTAGTTTTGCGATAGATCTATACGAAAGAAGAAATCAAGGAGAAATTGTTCCTGATCAATATCAAATGGATCTGATTCATAAAAATAGAAAAACAACCAAACCTGTTTTACTAAATGTAGGTATTGTTGGATCAGTAGAAGAAAAACTAGAGTTCGTGATTGTAAAAGATCTTTCTGAAAAGACAGAAATAGAATCCAGATTGCTTCGTGAGCTGGAGCTTCAAAAATATTTTATGGATTACATTCCAGATTCAATTTATTTTAAAGATCTGGAAAACAAATTTATAAAAGCAAATAAAGCTACACTTATTAAGATGGGATTATCATCTATTGATGAACTTCTTGGTAAAACAGATTTCGAAATATTCAATGATGAACACGCCATTGAGGCTAAAGAAGATGAGAAAAATATTATTGAAAATCGCACTTCAATAATTAATAAAATCGAAAAAGAAACCTGGCAGGATGGAAGAGTTACATGGGCTTCCACAACTAAAATTCCACTGATCGATGAGAATAATAATGTTTATGGCACTTTTGGAATTACACGTGATATTACCAAGCTTAAAAAAACTGAAGATGTTAAAGATGTTTTATTAAAAATATCATCTGCTGTTACATCATTAAATAGCATTGATTTACTTTATGCTTTTATACACAATGCTGTTGGGCAATTGATGAGCGCTGATAATTTCTACATAGCAATTTATAACTCTGAAGCTGATACGATAAGTTTTCCATATTTTGTTGATGAGGTAGATGAGCCACCTTTAGAAAGAAAAGCCGGCAATGGCTTGACAGAATATGTTTTAAGATCCGGCAAAGCCCAACTTATAGATGAAGAACTTGATCTTAAAACTTCGCAAAGCAGGAGAAACTACTTTAGTAGGAGAACCAACGCAGATATGGCTAGGCGTTCCATTAAAAGTTGAAGGAAAAACATTCGGTGCAATTGTAGTTCAGGATTACTCAAATCCCTTGACTTATCAAGAGGAAGAAAAAGAAATTCTAACTTATGTTTCAGAACAAATTGCACTTGCTATTGATAAAAAGAGCAACGAAGAAAAAATTATTAAATACTCTGAAGAACTTAAAGAATCCAATGCAGCCAAAGATAAATTTTTCTCAATCATTGCTCACGATTTAAAAAGTCCGTTTAGCGGTTTGCTGGGATTAACGCGAATGATAGTTGAAGAATTTGATTCTATGACCGAAGCTGAATTAATATCTTATCTCCAAGCACTAAAGGATTCAACAGAAAGCACCTATAAACTAATAGAAAATCTACTGGAGTGGTCAAGATTAGAATCTGGGAAAATGAAATTTAATCCTTCAATGCAAAATATGTTTATGATAGTTGAAGATACCCGCATACTTCTTGAGCAAAATGTAAGGTTGAAAAACATTACTTTAAGAAATAAACTTACACATCAAAGTTTTATTTGGGGCGACAGTACAATGCTTCAATCATTGGTACAAAATCTTATCTCAAACGCTATTAAGTTTACACCAAAAGATGGTGGCATCGAAGTATCAGAAATTCAGCACAACGATTACATAGAATATTTTGTTTCAGACACCGGCGTAGGCATTAAAGAGGAAGATATAGATAAACTTTTTAGAATTGATATGAATTTTACTACAAAAGGTACACAACAAGAAAAAGGAACAGGGTTGGGTTTAGCTCTTTGCAAAGAGATCGTTAATATACATGGTGGAAATATTACAATTACCAGCACGTTTGGTAAGGGAACAAAGATTATTTTTACCTTAAATAAACCAAAAAATTATTAATTCAATATGCTTGACCAAATCTATTAAGGTAATGATTATATTTTTGTTATTTGAATGTCATTACAATGATTATCGGGCTACAAAATGATGAGAATGTTTAACCATTTAATTTCTTGGATGAGTTTTACACCATTCTTTAATATAATCTGCAATTTCAGTTGTTGTTGCACCGGGTGTAAACAATTCTCCTACACCCATCTTTTTTAACTTAACAATATCATCTTCAGGAATAATTCCACCACCGGTAAGAAGCACATCATCTATGCCTTTTTCTTTTAGCATTGAAAGTAGTTTAGGAAATATTGTCATATGTGCGCCGGATAATACGCTGATACCAATTACATCTGCATCTTCCTGCATTGCTGCTTCAATTATCATTTCAGGAGTTTGCCTTAAACCTGTATAGATAACTTCCATTCCGGCATCACGAAGAGCTGCAGCGATAACTTTGGCTCCTCTATCGTGGCCATCAAGCCCGGATTTAGCAACAATCACTCTTATTTTTTTATCCATTTAATAAACCCTCATATTTTGAAACAGATTCTTTAATCTTTTCAGCATAAGACTCTATCTCAAAACTTTTATACTCAATTGTTCTTGGTCTCATAAGAAAATCATTTTCATATCTTGGTATGATATGATAGTGAAAATGAAATACAGATTGCCCTGCACTCAATCCGTTATTAGAAATGATATTGAAGCCATCACACTTTAGAGCACGTTTAACAGCTCCTGCAAGATATTGTGTTACCTTTACCATCTCAACAAGTTCATCAGCAGGGATTGTCAAGAAATTATCAAAATGTTTTTTG
Source organism: uncultured Ignavibacteriaceae bacterium (assembly GCA_963714775.1). Classification (GTDB taxonomy): domain Bacteria; phylum Bacteroidota; class Ignavibacteria; order Ignavibacteriales; family Ignavibacteriaceae; genus IGN3. The sequence continues at coordinate 20,956 of CAVQQN010000050.1, read as the reverse complement.
GGAATGACAAGTGTATGACCGTAATTAATTGGATTTATATCAAGGAAGGCAAGAAACTTTTCATTCTCAAAAACTATTTCTGCTTCAGAAATTTTTGCTGAAATATCACAAAAGATACAATCCATATTTCACTCACTTTTTATTAGTGTCTCAAAATTAAATCATTTTGTTGATAACCGCTAATGATTATTTATGAAATCAGAAGACTCCGGGCAACCCTGTCTGCGGTAAACAAGGCGAAGGAAAATCTTTTAAAAAAAATTCTAAAATATTGCAACTCTGTGCACTTTCGTGACAATACATCAAAGAATGATAGATATTACAATAAATTAAAAATATGTTGCACTTAAACTCCGCCAAGTGAAAATATTTCGATATAATTTTTCAGAAGTCTTAAAAAATATATTCTTTAGTTCTTCCAAACACTCCAAACAATCCACCTGTATGAACAAAAATACTCTTCTTCCCTTTTCCTGATCTTTAGATACTTTTCATAATAAGCTGCAAATGCTTTACCAGTGTAAGCTGGATCGAAAAGTATTCCGGTTTCTTGTGCAAACTTCTTAATCAGCTTAACTTTTGATGGCGATATTTTTTTATAACCTTCTTTGGAATATCCATCAACCACAACAAGATTTTTGGGAATAATCTTACAATTTAATCTGTAATCAAGTACACAACCTTCTGCGAGTTGTAAGATATGTTTTTCCATTTCATTCTTTGTCATCAAAACGTGCACAGCAACTATTTTGACATTAAGATTATTTAAGGCTGCTCCAACTAACATTCCAGCAGCAGTTCCACCAGAACCGCAAGCAGCAACTATTGAATTTATATTTTTTAAATCAACTTGTTTCTTAAGTTCATTAATAAAATTTATGTAGCCCCAAATTCCCAGAGTTGTTGATCCACCACCTGGAAAAACATAAGCATTCTTTTTCTTTTTTAGTAAAGCTGTTCTTTGTTCAAACATTACATCATTAACTTTTTCATATCCTTTTTCAGTAAAAAATTGGATGTCTGCTCCAAATACTTTGTCAAGAAATAGATTACCATTTGCATTTGGTGAGTCTTTACCCCACAAAAATAATTTTGTGTTCAATCCAATTTTTTTAGCGGCAATAACTGTAGCCCTCGCATGATTTGATTGATCTCCACCCGAAGTAAAAATTATATCAGCCTTTTTTTGTTTTGCATCAGCAAGAAGGTATTCAAGTTTTCTTACTTTGTTTCCGGATAATTCACAACCGGTTAAATCATCACGCTTTATTAGGAAACTTTTTCCTTCAAATTTAATCTCCTGTAAAGGTGTTGGAACTTGTGCGAGTGAGATTTTTCTTGGAGTGCTCATTTTGCCAATTCAATCTTTTTAAGTTTTGAATAAATCTTTCTTGCTTTTTCTAAATCTTCAGGTGTATCAACGGAAAAACTTTCGTATTCAGTTTCTACAATTTTAATTTTGAAACCATTTTCCAGCATTCTTAATTGCTCTAGTTTTTCCCACTGTTCAAGATCTGTCGAAGCAAGTTGAGTAAACTTCACCAAATATTCTTTTCGATAAACATACAATCCAATATGCTTGTAAATACTAGCTTTCTCAAGCATTTCCTTTTCATCCTTTGCATCACGGACAAAAGGAATTGGAGAGCGTGAGAAATACAAAGCAAAATTTTTGTAATCAAAAACAACTTTTACAACAGAAGGCGATTTAAATTCTTCAACATTTTCAATCAGCTTTGCTAAGGTTGATACATTAACTTCAAGATCAAATAATAACGGCTCTATTGCCTGGTCAATCATCATTCCGCTTATAAATGGTTCATCACCCTGAATGTTTACAATAATATCTGCTCGAGGAAATTCTTTTGCAACAATTGCAATTCTATCCGAACCGGTCGCACAATCTTTAGGAGTCATCATTACTGCCGCACCAAAAGCCTTTGCAGCCTTTGCAACTTGTTCATCATCAACAGCAATAACAATTTGATTCATCAATTTTGATTTAGATGCACCTTCATAAGTGTGCTGCAAGAAGTGATTTACCACCAATATCTGCAAGCGGTTTTCCCATCAATCTTGTTGAAGCAAAACGTGCTGGAATAACTCCAAGAATGTAAGGATTATTTTTTTTTGGCTTTCCCCTCTTTGCCATTATTTATCACCAATTACTTTTGGAACTTTAAAATAATGTTCATCTTTGGCGGGAGCATTTTTCAAAGCATCTTCTGTTAGTTATTGAAGGTTTCAATTCATCTTCACGAAAAACATTTGTTTGCTCAACGGGATGTGAAAGCGGTTCAACATTTTCTGTATCAAGCTCATTAAGCTTTTCCATATAATTTAGTATTTCGTTCATTTGCGGAGTAAAACTTTCTAACTCATCTTCAGAAAATTTTAATTGTGCAAGCTCAGCAATTTTTTCAACATCTTTTTTTGTAACAGGCATTAATTAAATTCCTTTTGGTTGCTGATAATAATCTCTCTAACTTTTTCCATTAATGCAAGCTCGTCTTGCTTGGTTTTAATGTTATCAGTGGGAATGGGCTTATCAAAATGCAAATAGATTGTTCCGCTTTTAAGTTTAAATGTTCCTTTGGGCATAATCTTATTAGTTCCGTTTATAGTTATAGGAACAATCGGATAACCGCTGTGCGAGGCAAGATAAAATGCACCCCGCTTAAACGTTTGAACTTCACCTGTTTTACTTCTTGTTCCCTCAGGAAAAACAAGGACAGAAATGTGTTTTTTGTCCATTACTTTTTTTGCTTCTACTAAACTATTCATTGCGGCTTTTGGATCCTTTCTATCAATAACAACATAAGGCCCTAAATAAAGCTGCCATCCAAAAAAAGGAATGCGGGCAAGTTCTTTTTTGAATATCATACTTAATCGGTTTGGAACACCCCACTGAAGTGCTGTAATATCAATCTGACTTGAATGATTAGAAGCGAAAACATAAACAGCTTTCCTATCAATATTTTCAAGTCCGGTAACTTTAACTCGTATTCCGGAAATTAAAAGAATTCCTAAAGGAAAAATTTTAGCGATATAATGATAAATCGTAAAACTTCTATCAAGGAAAATAAAAATCAAACCGAAGATTGAACAAACAAATGTATGAATTACAATTAAAAATATTTTAAGATAAGTAATCAACTTAAAACCTCTGCTGGTTATTTCATTGATTATCTCAACAATACCCTTTCTCACTAACAAAATTTTTTATAGCATTAATTCTGTTTTTTATTGATGGATGTGAATAGAAAAACCATTCAACAAACGGATGTGGTTCTCTATCACCAAGATTTTGATCTGTTAATTTATTTAAAGTATTAATAAAACTATCCGGTTTAAGTGTTGATTCAATCGCATATCTATCTGCTTCATATTCATATTTGCGTGATAGAATATTTCCAATCGGTGATTGTATTAGTCCAATAACCATCGCCCATAAGCTAAGCAATGGAAGCGCTGCTATTTGTGTGATACTTTCAAAATCAAACCAGCCTAAAGAATTTTTATAAAGGATAGAAATTATAAAAAAAGTAAGGAAGCTTGAAACTGTTCCAAATAACAATATTTTTAATAATGTGTTTGTGTTTAAAATGTCCAAGTTCGTGAGCAATTACTGTTTCTATTTCATCGTTGGAATAATCTCTTAATAAAGTATCACCAAGAATTATTCTTTTTGTTTTTCCTAATCCTGTAAAAGCAGCATTAGCTTTTTTTGTATTCTTGCTCATATCAAAAGAAAAAACATTTTCAACTTTAATTCCTGCACCTTTTGCAAGATTGCTAATTTTTGTTTTTAATTCTTCATCATCTAATGGAATGACTTTATAAAATATAGGAAGAATGATAATTGGGAAAATTTGTGAAAGGACGACGGAAATCAAAAACATTGCAAATGCAAAAACAAGCCACCATAAATCACCAAATTGATTTATCACAAAAAAGAAGAGTAAGAGAATCGGAATTCCAATTACCAATCCAACTAACATTGATTTTACATTTTCTAAAAAGTATTTAAAAAATGTTTGGTTGGATAAATTGTATTTGTGTTCTAGATAAAACCCTGTGTAAATATTAACAGGCATAAAAAGGATTGAACTGAAAATACCTAATGTAAATATAAAAATCAAAAAAACTAAGTATTGGTTTTGTGAAAATGTTTGGATGTAGTTTTGCAGCAAATTACTATAGCCCAAAACAATAAAAAGGCATAGCAATATAAAACTGATAACAGCTTTGCCAATACCTATTGCAAGCTTTGTATTATTGTATTTTTTTGAATTCATATAGTTAAAAATAGCAACTGTATCCCTCTCAATCAATTTTATACTTAGTGTTATATCTAATAAATATTTTCCCTAATTTTAAATAGTAAACATTTTACAGAGAGGAACAAATGGAAAAGCTTCACATTTCTTTTTTATTAGCAATATTTATTGCTCTTGTTTTTACCATTCAAACAAATGCACAGATAACATTTCAAGTTGGCGGCGGTTTGGGATATTCAGTTCCAAGCGGTGATTACGGCGGAACAGCATCTGATTTTTACGACGGCACAAAATATGGGATGGAATCCTGGATTTAATTTTCACGGTAAAGCTCGTGTTGGATTATTATTTATTAACGCCTTTGGTGAAATCGGTTACACTACCTTTAGCGGTAACGGAGCAGCCGATACTGACCTTGGGACAATTGATATTTCTCATAAATTGGTTTCAATAAAACTCGGACCCGAATTTGCAGTAAATATTCCAATGTCACCTATTACACCTTACTTTCAGGGATTTTTATCACTTAATTCAATTTCCGGCAGCTGTGGAATTTCAAGGCTGTTTCAAATGTTCCAGATGGAACATATGATATCGCAAGTGCAACAAGAATTGGAATTGGTGCCGGTGCCGGTGTAACGTTTAGTTTAGGTGGAATAAAGCTTGATGCAAATATTCAATATCACTTAATTAATCTTGCCGGTAAAGAATATAGAGAAACTATAACTACGCACGAAAGACTGGAAGGTTATACTTCTCTAAACGATCAGAAGGATCCATTATATATTGCTACCAGTACAGGTCATTTTATTAATGAAGACAGAGGCATAAGCGCAATTGAATTTAAATTATCCGCTATGTTTGGGTTATAATTATTTTTGAATTAATCTAAACAAACCCAATTCCTTTACGGGTCTGTTGCGTAAGTCTATGTTATTATTTTTTGTTGATATTAACCACACATAGATTAAAGTTAGACGGTAAAAATAAGTTTCCCAGTAAATTGTTCAATATTAGGTGAGCTGTTTTTACCGTTCCATTTATTTGTCCTAATAATCTTTTCAAGTTTTGAACAGATGCTATCATATAGGATCTTTTCTGTGCCTTTTCAATTCCTCTAGTCATAAATTTTCGCAATCCGTGATACATCTTTCCCTCAGCAAACAATCCTTCAGCTACTGTTTTTCTTATTACGTAAGCTCGTCTTGCTTCTGGTGTCTTTAATCTCTGCTCTAAATTATCATACTCTTTGTAGTAAATTGTTCTACTTACTTTGCGTCTTTTTGCTTTCGGACAACACTCTTGCTTTAATGGGCACTGCGAGCAATCTTCTTCCTTGGCTCTATATCGGTTAGCTTGTCTATCATTTTCAAAAGTATAAAATGAGAGTTCTTTATTATTCGGACAATAAAAAAGATTCTTCTCTTGATTATAAATAAATTCGTTATAATTAATCTTTCCGCTTGGGTTTGTGTATTGCTTGGTGGGTATAAAGGCCTTTATTTCTAGTCGTTCAAATTCTCTTAAGTTTTTTCCTGAACAATATCCTTTGTCTGCTGATACCTCTTGAACCCTCAGTCCTAACTTTTCTAATCTGTTTTCTGCCCTCTGATATACCTCCATCAATACCGATGAATCTACTCTATCTGCGTAGGTTGTTAATACATCAGTGATAATTCTTTTTTTACTATCTGAACTGTAATGTGTTGAGTAATACAATCCAACAGGCTTACCAGGTTTAATTGCCACTCTACTATCAGGATCGGTTTTACTCTGATAGTCTTTGTTGCTAGTTGTTTTTTTATTTGCTTTCTTTTCTGAACTTTTTTCTATCCTTAATTCTGCCTTTTTTTCTCTTTCTTCTTTGCCGTTATCTTCTTTCTGTTGATCTTCTTCGATTTCATTTTCTTCGTATCTCTTATTGATATATTCTTCTAAAGTTAATTTTGGCTGTTTGATCTCTAAACTATCTAAGGATGCATTTGCTTTTACAAGAGTTGAATCTATTGATTGATGCTTACCTTCTATTAGTCCTGATTTATAACATAATTCTAAAATCCTGTTAAATATCTTTTCAAATGTTTCTTTACTGATTAGTGCTCTTGTCCTTGATATTGTTGAATGCCAAGGTAGTTGTTCATCTAAATCATATCCTATAAAATATCTTGCCGCCAGTGAATCATTTGCTCTTCTTATTAGTTCCCGATCTGATATTATGTTTTCAAAGTAACCAAACAACTCAAGCTTAAAGAATACTACCGGATCTATTGATGGCTTTCCTGTCTTGCCATATAATTTTTCGCATTCTTTATAAACAAATCTCAAATTCAAGAACTTGTCTATCTGTCGGTATAGGTTATCTTCTGGAACTAGTTCATCAAGTGTGAGATTATACATTATTTTTGGCTCATATTTCTTTTTACCAAGCATCTGTATTTTTCTTTTAGTTTTTATTTGCTCAGATAAACAAGAAACATGCCGAGTTATGCAACAGACCCTCAAAGAAACTGGGTTTGTTATTTTAAATTAAACTTTAAGTCCATCAATCATCTGTTGATGGATTTTTTTGTTGCTTGCTAAAATTTAATTTGACTTTAATCTTTATTTTCTTTTCGTTTGTAGTTAGTATTTGGAGGCTTATATGAACGGGATACTTAAAATTGTTTTACACTTCTTTTATTTTACTAAGATCATAGATATTCTGACACGATTAGGTACTCTCTCTCTGCACAATTTTCTTGGGGTGGAGGGATGCTACTGATTTATGTATTTCAACTACTCATTTATTTGCATGAAATCATCCAAACTTCCATGCAAACGTCAAATCATATTTTTAATATTAAAATCTTCAATGTACATTATCCATTGTACATTGATATTTATCCAACTGGTTTTACGTAGCTTAAAAAGATCAAGATATTTATGTTAATTTTATTCCTCACCTAAAGGAGATTTTAGAAATGTTGAATTTTATGAAATCCCGCTATTCGGGAAAAAGTTTACTTTTAACTTTTTTAACTCTATTTAATTTTTGTTTGGATGCTCAAACAATTGACCCCTACAAATTCTTTCCCTCATCCGTTGGGAATGTTTGGGAATATTCTAATGGACAAAAAACTGGAATATTAAGAGATTCTATAGGTCAAGACAGTGCAAAATATTTATGGGTCCCAAATTATACACCACCCCTATATAAAGTTGATACCTTATTTAATGTTTTTTGGGATCCTGTCGGCGGGATTTTTGGGCCAGGTGCCAATTGGTTGTACTTTAAACTTAATTCTGATAGCAGTAATTATTGGATCGTAGATATCCATCATATAGTTGACACTTTTTATGTTTATAAATTAGCAAAAGTTATGTCTATATATGAAGGGTATTTTTATGATCGTTTCACCACTTTCAAAGAAATTACGTTTTATCAGGATCAATCTGATAGTGTGATCAACGAATTTTCTTGGCCTGATTTTACAATAACGTTAGCTTATGGTATAGGCGAGGTTCTTTATGTTGATGAGGAAGGTAGTGGACCGCCAGTATCACTACTTGGATGCATAATTGATGGAGATACAATAGGTGTAATTACTTCGGCAGAAGATAAGCAAAATATTGTAAATTTATTTGAATTATTTCAGAACTATCCTAATCCGTTCAATCCTACTACTACAATTAAATTTAGTATTTCAGAACCACAAAAAGTAAAGCTTACTGTATACTCTCTTTTAGGTGAAGAGATCAAAGTATTAATTGATGAATATAAATCCACCGGTACTTATTCGATTGTCTTTAGTGCAAACGATCTACCCAGTGGTGTTTATATATACACTATTGTTGCTGGTAATAAAACTTCATCTAAAAAATTAATTTTACTAAAATAAGTTTAATCTGGAGTAAAAAAATGAAAAAGATTTATTTAGTTCTGCCATTATTTTACTGTTTTGGTTTTATAAACCTAAATGCACAGACAGATGCAATGCTATGTGCACCAACTGGTACCGAGAATATTTGGAGTGGACAGATTGGTGGTTACGCGCTGCCATCTGAAGGGACAATAAGTGTTTTGTTTGTCTTCGCACAATTTCCTGATGATAATTACGATACATTAAATACTACCTGGGTAAAAGGACAAGCACCTACAGATATGCAAGGCTGGATTGATCAAACCTGGAGTTCAAATCCAACACAAGGTTCAATGACACATTACTTTAATGAAATGTCCTTTAATAAATTAAAATTTATTGGGAAAACCGTTTCTGTTGTTACACCTCAAACAAGAGCCTGGTATTTAGCTAATAATAAAAAACGTGGAGACATTCATACTCAAATAATTCAGCAGCTTGATCAAACTTGGGATTTTGCTCAGTTTGATAACTGGGATTTCGATTCGAGCTATAAACATATAAACCAACCAGACGGAATTGTGGATATGGTTTTTATGGTTTGGAGGAATATTGCTAGCGAATATGCGTATCCACAAGATTCGATTGTTCGAGTTAATCTAAATATGGGGCGTTCTGCTGATTTAGGTTCTGGTTGGCCTGATATACTTGTTGACAATGGTCAAAGAAGATTAAAAATGGGATTTTGGCCTAACAATTATACAAAAACACCCGGCGGTTCCGGTGCAACTTTATGCGATTGGTTTGTTGAAAATATGTTCCGTTTCTGCATCCACGAGTACGGTCATTATTTGCAAGGTGGAAACGATCAACACGTTGGACACGGATTTTGGGGCCTTCTTTCAGGCTGGGGCATTAAAAATTTTGTTGCAAACTCTTTTGAAAGATACCGTCTTGGGTGGATAAATCTAAATACGATACAAGCTTCACCAGACCAAACAATTCAAAATGCAACATTACCAGATTTTGTAACAAGCGGTATAGCATACAGACTAGTTAGCAATGACTCCACTAATGAATATTTCTATATTGAGAATCATCAAAAGACGTCATTCTGGGAAAACAATCAGATGTTTTTAAGAAGCCCTTATGGCAATGTAGAAAATGGTATATATATTTTAAGACAAAACGGTGTGGGTGGTGATGATACATTTATTAAATGTCTTGCAGCTGATGGTAAATATAATTGGGCAGTAAATCAGAGAATTCAAAGTCCTTGGGGATCTGAAATGTTGCCAGTTTTTAAAAGTCTAATCCCTGATAGGATTAATGGTTACACAGATTTACAATTTGTTCCCTGGACTTGGGAAGGTATAATACAAAAGTCTGCTTCGATTCATTTTATTGAAGATCCAGAAACTGGGGAACCAGTTCTTGATGTTAAATATTCGGGTGATGGAACTGATGCATTCAGAACTGATTACAACCAGATGTTTTCACCTTACAGTAATCCAAATTCTCAGAGATTAAATAAAACAGCAACTCCTTTTGGTTTTAATATTAATGGATTCAGTTCAGGCGTTGCCTCATTAGATTTTTATGTCGGTACTTCGATATCTGGGCCTCCATCCAAACCACCACTCGGTTGGAATCCGAATATGGGTGATAGTCCAATTTATTACGGTTGGATTTATCTTGCCTGGGGTGCAGATTGTTGGGATGGTCAACCGATTGAATCAGATGTGAATTGGTCTGAGTTACAAAGAAAAATTGGTGTTTATGGTACTTGGACTACAGTATATTCTGGTTCAAATAGAACATGGTCAGATCACAGCATAACTTATGATCCAAATGGAACAATACCAGTCTTTTTCCGTGTACGTGTAAGGGATAGCCAAAATAATTGGTCAATTTGGTCAGATTTGTGCAACACAAATACTTTAAAGTCGCGACCAAGTGCAGAAAAAAAAATATATGGAATTGAAGAAGGTACTCCTAATGAGTATAATTTGTTAAAAAACTTTCCAAATCCATTTAACCCAAGCACGATCATTAGCTATTCAATTAAAGAAGCAGGGGAAGTAAAGATAAAAGTATATGATATTATTGGAAAAGAAGTTGCAGAGTTGATTAACGAAACAAAAGATGCTGGTAATCATTCTGTAGAGTTTAAAGCGACCAACTTACCAAGCGGAGTTTACATTTACACTTTACAGATAAATGGTTTTTTTGCTTCGCAGAAAATGTTATTACTCAAATAATTTTTAGAACACACAAACCCAGTTCCTTTGGGGTCTGTTGTGTAACTACCCTGAGTCATCCCGAACTCGTTTCGGGATCTCATTTCATAAGCTTATAGATGCTGAAACAAGTTCAGCATGATAATTATATGGTTATGCCACACACCCTTTGAGTCGAAGATCCCGATTTTCGGGGGTACTGGGTTTGTAATTTTAAATTAGATTTTCAGTCCATCAATCATCTGTTGATGGATTTTTTTGTTGCTTGCCAAAATTTGTGGAGTGAAAATATCAATTTTATTTCCATTAAAATCCGTTACCAACCCGCCAGCTTCTTCGACAAGTAATTTTCCTGCACATAAATCCCAGGGTTGAAGCGAAACTTCCCAGAATCCATCAAAGACTCCACGAGCGACATAGCAAAAATCAATTGCAGCAGAACCAAGCCTTCTAACGGCTCTTGCTTGTTTGGTTAATGATTCAAATCTTTCAAAAGCATTATCGGGATTATCTGCAACATTGTATGGGAAGCCGGTAACTAAAACTCCCAACCCGATATTATCATTATTACTAACAGTTATCTTTTTATCATTTGCAAACGCACCACTCCCCTTTTCTGTAGAATAAAAAATATTTTGCATAACATCGTAAACAACCCCGGCAACAATCTCATCTTTCTTCATCACACCAATTGAAACTGAAAAAATCGGTAGCCCGTGTGCAAAGTTTGTTGTCCCATCCAATGGATCAATAACCCAAAGGTACTCCGAATTATTTTTATGTGTACCCGATTCTTCGGCAAGGATTCCGTGTGATGGATACTTTTTAGAGATAAAATCCATTATCTCTTTCTCAGATTTTTTATCGATTTCTGTGACAAGATTTTTTTCGTTTGTCTTATATTCGATCTGGAAATTCTTTCCAAAACCTTCGCGTATAATTTCGCCTGCAATTCCTGCTATTTCTAAAATATCTTTAATCATAAATTCCTTTGTTTTGTTTACAAATATAAAAACTCCATATCACAACACTAAATGTGTGCATTTATAGTTCCTTGATAGCACATTTCTATTTGGGTATATTTGTACACAAAATAGAGCGAAAATAAGGAGAGAAATTGAGCAATAAAGAAGAAGATGTCAAAAGCACACCTAAAGAGAACAATCTTGTTGATGAGATACCTGCAATCTTACCAATCCTTCCGTTAAGAGATATAGTAATTTTTCCGTATATGATCTTTCCCGTACTTGTGGGGCGGGAACAATCAATCAATGCAGCTAATTATGCTTTAGAAAATACAAAGTACATTTTCCTATCTACACAAAAAAAATCAAGTATCGAAGATCCTTCCCCATCTGATTTTTACTTGGAAGGAACTATCGCAAAAATTGTCCAAATTTTAAAATTACCGAATGGATTACTTAAAATACTTGTTGATGGTTTGTTGCAGGCAAGAATTCTTGAATTTACCGATCGAAAGGAATTTTTTGAAGGAAAGATAGAAGTAATTATTCCGGAAACGATAGTTGATCACGAGATGAATGCTCTCATCAGACAAATGTCTCAGTTATTTAAGGATTATGTAAAGATTAGCCGAAATGTACCTAACGAAACTATAGCAGCCTTTGATAATATAGATGAACCGGACAGAAAAATATTTTATGCAGCCGCAAATATCAATCAATCGATTGAAGTAAAACAGAATATTCTTTCGAAGTATTTACTGAAAGAACAGTACTATGAAGTAATTAAAGTTCTTAATTCAGAAATTGATATTCTAAAAATTGAAAAAGAGATTGATAATAAAGTTCAGGAAAACATTGCCAAGACACAGCGTAAATTTATTATACAGGAACAAATAAAAATTTTACAGGATGAACTTAGGTGATGATGAAGATGCTTCATCTGAATTTGGGAAAATCCGTGATCAGATAAAAAAATGTAAAATGCCAAAGGAAGTTGAAGCAAAAGCACTGGAAGAATTCAACAAGCTAAGAAAAACTCCTTCAATGTCTCCCGAATCAACGGTTATAAGAAATTACCTGGATTGGCTTGTAGATATACCCTGGTCTAAAAGAACAAAAGATAATTTAAGTATTAAGCATGTTCAGAAAATTTTGGATGAAGATCATTTTGGATTAGAAAAACCAAAGGAAAGAATAATTGAGCATATTGCTGTTCTAAATCTTGTTAAAAATATGAAAGGACAGATTTTATGTTTTGTTGGACCTCCCGGTGTTGGTAAAACATCTTTAGGTAAATCAATTGCACGTGCTCTCGGAAGAAATTTTGTACGAATTAGTTTAGGCGGTGTTCGAGACGAAGCTGAAATTCGTGGTCATCGCAAAACTTATATCGGTTCAATGCCGGGTAAAATTATTCAATCAATGAAGAAAGCCGGAACAATAAATCCTGTTATTCTTTTAGATGAAATTGATAAAATGAGTATGGATTTCCGGGGTGATCCTTCATCTGCAATGCTTGAAGTTTTAGATCCGGAACAAAATAATACTTTCAATGATCACTACGTTGAAGTTGATTATGACTTGAGTCAGGTTATGTTTATAACAACAGCAAATGTAAGATATAATATTCCGCTTCCATTGCAGGATAGAATGGAAATAATTGAACTACCGGGCTATCTTGAATATGACAAACTTGAAATTGCAAAAAGACATATTCTGCCAAAACAATTGATTGCTCATGGAATTCAAAATAAAAATGTAACATTCCCAGATGAAGCAATTAAAAAATTGATTACAGAATACACACGTGAAGCCGGTGTTAGAAATCTTGAAAGAGAATTAGCCAACTGTTTGCAGAAAAATTGCCAGAGATATTGTAGTGAAAGAATCAAGCAGTGGTAAAAAAACAAAATCGCATAAATATTTTATTGATGAGAAAAAATTGAAGAATATTTAAAAACACCACGCTTCAGAACTCATAGACATAATAAGATGAATAAGATTGGAAGTGTTACAGGTTTAGCCTGGACAAGTGTTGGCGGAGAAATTCTAACAGTGGATGTTACAATAATGAATGGCGGCGGTAAGTTGACACTTACAGGACAACTTGGAAATATAATGAAAGAATCTGCTCATGCCGGTTTAAGTTATCTACGCTCCAAAGCAAAGCAGTTAGGATTAAATCCTGATTTCTTTAAAGGAAAAGAAATTCACATTCATCTACCTGAAGGTGCTATTCCAAAAGATGGTCCTTCAGCAGGAATAACTATGGCTATGGCGATGCTTTCTGCAGTTAGCGGTATCCCTGCATCAAACAATATTGCAATGACTGGAGAAATTACACTGACAGGTTCTATTCTTGCTATTGGCGGATTAAATGAAAAATTACTTGCTGCTAAACGAAATGACATTAAGACTATTCTTATCCCAAAAGATAATGAAATTGATTTGAAAGAAATGCCGGAAAAAGTTAAGGAAGGATTAAAGATTATTCCTATTGCTAAGTTAGAAGAAGCAATTCCATATGTTTTCCCAGATATGAAAAAGAAAAAGACACAGGTGAATAACAAGCAGGTAAAATCAAAGAAAAAGAAATAATGGCTGAATCATTAATTGTAAATATCGATTCTTCCGTTGATGAAAATTATCGTCTTTTAATTAAGCAAGTTAAAAGCCTGTTAAGAAAAGAAGATAATTTGATAACTAATCTTTCTAACTTTACTGCAGTGTTAAAACAAACTTTCTCTAAGATTAGCTGGGTTGGTTTTTATATTAACGATGGGGAAAAACTTTATCTCGGTCCTTTCCAGGGTAAAGTTGCCTGTACAGAAATAAAAATCGGAAGCGGTGTTTGTGGAACTTCAGCACTACGAAAAGAGACTATAATTGTACCTGATGTTGATAAATTTCCCGGACACATTGCTTGTGATGTTGAATCAAGATCTGAAATAGTTGTTCCTATTTTAATGGAAGATAAACTTTATGGTGTACTGGATTTAGACAGCACAGAATACAATTCATTTAATGAAACAGATAAAAAATATCTTGAAGAATTAGTAAATTTTTTAAATAAAAAAATTATTTAAAGTATATGGCTTACCAAGTAACTGCAAGGAAATGGCGTCCGCAAAAATTTGAAGATGTTGTGGGACAAGAACACATAACTGCGACTTTAAAGAATGCAATAAAAAGTAATCGGATTGCACATGCTTATATTTTTACTGGTCCACGGGGAGTTGGTAAAACCACAACGGCAAGAATACTTGCGAAAGCGTTAAATTGTGAAAACCCAAAAGACTCGGAACCTTGTAATGAATGTTTTATGTGCAAAACTATTAATGATTCCCAGACATTGGATATCATTGAAATTGATGGCGCATCAAACAGAGGAATTGATGAAATTAGAACTTTGAGAGAATCTGTTAAATATGCACCTACCCGCGGTAAGTATAAAGTTTATATTATAGATGAAGTACACATGCTAACAAAGGAATCATTTAATGCATTCCTAAAGACTTTAGAAGAACCACCTGCACATACAATTTTTATTTTTGCAACCACCGATATCCATAAAGTTCCACTTACAATTATTTCAAGATGTCAGAGATTTGATTTCAGAAGAATCCAGCTTGATACAATTAAAAAACAATTAAGTAAGATTGCCAAAGAAGAAAATATTTCTATTGATGATAAAACGCTTACAATTATTTCCAAAAAGGCTGATGGTGCTTTACGTGATGCTCAAAGTTTGTTTGATCAGGTAATTTCTTTTTGCGGTGAAAAGATTGATCCGGAAACTGTTTCTAAAATGTTAAACCTTATTGATGATGATTTGTTCTTCAGCATTTCGGATGCTATTCTGGAAAAGAATTTTAATATTGTGTTTGAAACAACGGATAAGATTTATCAGAATGGGTGGGATTTTATAGACTTTACTGATGGTTTGTTGGAACATTTTAGAAATATTCTTTCTGTCATATTAACAGAAAGAACTGAGCTGGTAGAAAGTGCGGAAGTCTATCGCGCTAAATATGCAAATTATATTCAGACTTTTTCCAAAGGTGATTTATTAAGAATTTTAAATTATTTAAGTAAACTCCAACAGGAGTTAAGATATTCTAACAATCAAAAACTTAAAATAGAAATTGCTCTAACAAATCTTGTTGGATTAGAAAGATCAGCTACATTATCAGAAATTATTTCGGGATTAGAATCCGGTAACATCGAAATAAAGGGTACTGAAATTAAATCGATTGCAAAAGAAAAAAGTGCACCATCTTACTCAGCAAATAAAGATGTTCCTGATAAAAAACGTGAGATAAAAGATGACCCTAAGCCCAAAGCTGAAACTTTTATTCCTCCAATCAAAGAATCACTTTCAGGTATTCAAACGGATTTGAATTTTGAAATGATTACTAAAAAGTGGCAAAGTTTTATTGATGATGTTTGCAGAGAGAAATCATTTTTACTAACTCCCCTATTTAATAATGTTAAACCAATTAACTTCGACGGTATGATTCTTCACCTTGAATCATCAGATCCAACAACTGAATCATCCTTACTTTTGCATCAAGAATATATTGATAAAAAATCCAGAGATTTCTTTGGCAAAAAAGTAAACATAAGATTTGGTACGGAAAAATCTCAGGAAGTTGATAAAAAGGGCGGCAAACCGATAAAAGGTCAAAAAACTACAAAATCTGATAAAAACCTCGATTCTTACGAAAAAATAATTATTGAGGAACTTGGCGGTAAAGAAATTAATTAGTTTATGCAGCTTACCTTTGTTTTTCAAATCCCATAAACGTTTGATAATTAGATAGTTATAACTATTTTTGTTGCCTATGTCAAAAAAGCTAATAATTGCCATAGACGGACCTGCAGGCTCCGGGAAAAGTACATCCGCAAAACTTGTAGCTAGAAGATTAAATTATCTTTACATAGATACAGGTGCGATGTACAGGGCTATTACATTATTCGCTCTCAGAAATAGTTTAATGGGGAAAACGAGTGAGATAATAGAATTAGCAAATAGTTTGAATATTGTTCTAAGTTTTATTGATGGTGAAACTAACATAACTGTTAACGGAGAAAATGTTTCAAATGAAATCCGCTCTCTTGAAGTAAACAGTAATGTGAGTGAAATAAGTGCTATTGAGGGTGTAAGAAAAATTCTGGTTAAAAAACAGCAGGAAATGGGTAAAAACGGCGGGGTAGTGATGGAAGGCAGAGATATAACTACTGTTGTTTTTCCAAATGCAGAAGCTAAGATTTTCATTACTGCTGGGATTGATGAACGAGCGGAAAGACGCGCTAAAGAATTTTCCGATAAAGGGACAAATGTTTCGATTGATAAGGTAAAAGAGAATTTAAAAGACAGAGATTTTATCGATTCAAACCGCAAAGCAAGTCCTTTAACAAAAGCCCCCGATTCAATCGAAGTTGATACTTCAAACACTACAATAGATGAACAAGTTGATTTGATTTTAGATGCAGTTAAAATTATAGCTGATAAAAAAGGAATTAGAATTTAAGCCGGCTAAACTAATGTTAAATTAAATAGTCTGTTTGTCTGGGCTATCCGGCTGAGACTCAGAAAAACAGAAATATATTTTTAGGAGGATAAATGTCCCAAGAAAAAGAAACGACTCTAAAAACTGTGACTCCCGATGAGTACGAAAAAGCCAAGAATAAATTTAACGATGAAGAATATTCTCAAGAAGAATTTATGGATTTGGCCAAACTCTACTTAGATTCATTTAGAGATGTTAAAGAAGGCGAATTAATTAAGGGGAAAGTTGTTAGAATAATGGGCGATAATGTTATTGTAGATGTTGGATTCAAATCCGAAGGTACAATTCCACGTCACGAATTTTTTGAAGGCGTCGATTTAAAAGTTGGACAAGAAATTGAAGTAGTTCTTGAAAGTGTCGAAGATCAGGAAGGAAACCTTGTTCTTAGCAAACAGAGAGCTGACTTCTTAAGAATTTGGGAGAAAGTTCTTAGAGCACATGATACCGGTGAAATTATTGAAGGTAAAATTGTAAAAAGAATTAAAGGCGGAATGGTAGTTGATCTTTTAGGAATGGAAGCATTCTTACCAGGTTCACAAATTGATATCCGCCCTATCAGAGATTTTGATGCTTTTGTTGGTCAGACAATGGACTTCAAAGTTGTTAAAGTTAATGTTCCAACAGAAAATGTTGTTGTTTCACACAAAGTTCTTGTTGAAGAAGAGATTTCTGATCAAAGAAATGCAATCCTAAACAGCCTTGAAAAAGGGCAAATTCTCGAAGGTACTGTTAAAGCAATCACTGATTTCGGTGTGTTTGTTGATCTTGGCGGAGTTGATGGACTTATACACATTACAGACCTTAGCTGGGGAAGAATCAACCATCCTAATGAAGTTGTAAAGCTTGATGAAGTAATTAAAGTAGTCGTTACAGACTTTGATGAGGAGAAGAGAAGAATTTCACTTTCTCTTAAAAAACTTCTTTCACATCCTTGGGAAAAGATTGAAGATAAATATAATCTTGGTAATAAAGTTTCAGGTAGAGTTGTATCTCTAACTGATTACGGCGCTTTCATTGAGATCGAAAAAGGAATCGAAGGTCTAATTCACAATTCAGAAATGAGCTGGACCCAACATATCAAGCATCCATCACAAATTGTGGCTATGGGCCAAATTATTGAAGCTATCATTTTAAGTCTTGATAAAGATGAAAAGAAAATTTCACTTGGTATCAAGCAGCTTGAACCAGATCCATGGGAAACTTTGATGGCTAAATACCCTGTTGGTTCAAAACATTCAGGTGTTGCACGTAATCTTACAAACTTTGGTGTGTTCGTAGAACTTGAACCAGGTGTTGATGGATTAGTCCACATATCCGATTTATCATGGACAAAGAAAATCCGCCATCCCGGTGAAGTTGTGAAAAAGAACGAAAGAATAGATGTTATTGTTTTAGGTGTTGATGTTGATCAGAGAAAAATATCTTTAGGACACAAACAAATAATGGATAATCCTTGGGATACTTTTGAAAAAGATTACTCAGTTGGACAAATTACTGATGGTAAGGTAGTTAGAATAATTGAAAAAGGAATTATTGCTGAACTTCCTTCACACGTTGATGGTTTCGTTCCGACTACTCAACTTTCTACTTCAAAGATTAAAAATATTGCCAATCATTTCCCTATCGATGCAATGTTACCATTAAAAGTGATTGAGTTCGATAAGGAAAGCAAAAAAATAGTTTTAAGTGCAATAGCTGCTCTTAAAGAAAAATCTGAAGCAGAAATTGAACAATTTATTAACACATTCAAATTAGAGCGAGTTACAGTTCAGAACATTCAAAATGCAGAGATGGGAACAATAGACTCATCTGAATTCCCAATCTTTGAGGTTGCTGAACCGGAAGCACCAAAAAAGGGAGACACTGAATAGTTTCTCTTAAATATTCTATAT
The DNA here is from genome assembly GCA_963714775.1 of uncultured Ignavibacteriaceae bacterium. Taxonomy (GTDB): domain Bacteria; phylum Bacteroidota; class Ignavibacteria; order Ignavibacteriales; family Ignavibacteriaceae; genus IGN3. The sequence continues at coordinate 2,167 of CAVQQN010000050.1, read as the reverse complement.
TAAGAGCGGGAAATATCCCGCTCTTTTTTTATCAAACAAAAAATATTTCAAAATGTCGCAAACAGTTGCTTTACATACACTAGGCTGCAAGTTGAATTTTTCGGAAACTTCAACTATTGGAAATCAGTTCTTAAAAAACGGATTTTCTGTTGTGGATATGAAAGAGAAAGCTGATGTCTATGTATTTAATACCTGCACGGTTACAGAAGGTGCTGAGAAAGAGTGCCGGCAGCTTGTTAGAAGAGTTTTGCGAAACAACCCTAATGCATACATTATTGTAACTGGCTGTTATGCTCAATTAAGAGCAGATGAAATCTCTGCAATTGATGGTGTTGATGCAGTACTCGGTAGCAATGAAAAGTTTGAGATATTTTCTATCCTAAAAGATTTTGAAAAAAAAGATTTATCTTGTGTGTATGTTTCTCCAAACGATGAGTTGAATAAATTCGGATTAGCGAGTTCTACTGATGCCGATACCAGAACAAGGGCGTATTTCAAAATACAGGATGGTTGCGATTACAAATGTACTTTCTGTACCATTCCGCTTGCCCGTGGTAAGAGCAGAAGTATGGAGCCACTGCTAGCGGTAGAAAAATTTACAAGACTGGTTAAACAAGGATATAAAGAAATTATCCTAACAGGGGTTAATGTTGGTGACTATGGTAAATTATATGGCCTTTCTTTTTATGATTTGCTAAAAAAACTTGTTAATGTGAATGGTGAATTCAGGATACGAATCAGTTCTATCGAACCGAATCTTTTAACTGATGAGATTATCAGTTTAACAGCCGAGTCAGATAAAATCTGTAAGCATTTCCATATTCCTTTACAAAGCGGAAGTAATACAATCCTCAAATCTATGCAGAGAAGATATACTGCGGAAGATTATAGTGAAGTTATATTGAAAGCTAAGATAAAAATACCCGTAGTTGGGATTGGTGTTGATGTTATTACAGGTTATCCCGGTGAAACTGAAAATGAATTTATGGAAACGTACAATTTTCTTCTTGAATTGCCTGTGTCTTATTTACATGTATTTACCTATTCTGAAAGACCGGATACAAAAGCAATTACTCTTCAGAATTCTATTGATCCTGCTGAAAGAAAACGAAGAAATAAAATGCTAAGAATTTTAAGTGATAAAAAGAAAATTTATTTTTACAATCAGATGATTGGGAAAAATCTGGATGTTCTTTTTGAATCTGGAAATGAGGATGGAACCATCAAAGGTTTTTCTTCCAACTATGTTCGGGTTCAAAATAAATATGATAAGAGCTTAACTAACCAGTTTTGTAAGGTTGGGGCCAAAGAAGTAAGAAACGGCTTGGTACATGGTGAAATTAAAGAGATAAAATATTCCGTTGTATTAGAGTTATCCTAATTTTATTATTCAAATAAAAAAAATGAAAAATATCCTTATTCTGATAGTAATATTATCCGCTCAAGCTTTTTCTCAGAGCGATCAACATTCTTTATATTCATTAAAACAACAAGTTATTCAAGACATTAAATCCGGGGATGTATTGGAACAGCAGGTTGTATTTGATGACGTAAAAAAGAAAAAGAATACCGGTCTTGCAATTTTGTATTCTATGCTGCTGCCTGGAATGGGCGAACTTTATGCCGACGCGTATGACAGCGGTATTTATTTTACTGTTGCAGATGGAGTTTTATGGGGCACATATATCGGGATGAATGTTTACGGTAATTGGCAAAAAGACAGATATATTTCTTACGCTCAAACCAATGCTGGTATATCCACCGAAAGTAAAGATGATCTTTATTACTGCAACAATTAGCCAGTATCTGAATATCGAAGATTATAATAACGAAAAAGCGCTTGAAAGAAGTTATGATGAGATGTATAACACCGAACTATATTTCTGGAAATGGAATTCTTCTGAAGATAGAAAAAGTTATAGAAGTATGTGGGTTTCATCTGAACAGACTTTTAATAATGTAAGATTTGTTGTTGGCGCTTTATTACTGAATAGAGTTATTAGCGCGATAAATGCCGTAAGATTAGTTTCAAAATATAATAAAAACCTTAGTCAGGAAGTTGGCTGGAATGTTTCAGTTGGAGTACAAAATAATCCGGATAATACTTCTTCCTATAATATTAACTTTACCACACCGTTTTAACTTGAACAAACCCAGTTTCTTAAAG
>CAVQQN010000049.1:0-3380 GCA_963714775.1 uncultured Ignavibacteriaceae bacterium | reverse complement strand
GCCGCGATTTAGCCTTTGTTATACGCAGTGGCAACACACAATAAGTTCGTTCTGCCAGAGCCCACGGACGGGCGGAGGCATGGAGAAAGTTATGCTATTTCATATTGTAAGGAATGATAGTTTATTAGAGAAGATCTTTTTGAAAGATTTAGTATTTCAACACCAACAACTTGATTGTTTTCATTAAAATCTATAATAATGCCCGGAGTTACTTCTTCTGATTCTATTATTGTAGAATCATCAATTCTCAAATAAAGAGCATCGGCCTTCTCATCAATTTTTATTTTCATAATTTACCTCTCATGGTTCTATCAAAGAATGCAGTAATAACACGTTTCGGAACACTATGTTTATTAACGATAACCCGTAGAACTCTATTGTCATATTCTAATATTTTTGATAAATAATGTTCCAACTCAACATCAGTTGCATCTGATTCCTTTAATTCAGGATTATCAATAACTCGTTCTATAAATTCAACTGGAATATTGCGTTCTCGTATGACATCTGTTGCATGTTTTGATAGTTCAAATTTCAAAATGGTTCCATTTTAATTTTTTTTTAATTAATAAGAAAATAGCCAATGTTACAATAATTGTCAATGATATTTCCTGTGATGGAGAGAGTGCATTTGTAAATAATTGCCCTCTATTATCACCACGTTGATATTCAAGAAGGAATCTTATTAATGGATAAGATATTAAATAAACAAGCAATCTGTTATTTTTTATAATTGTTTGAAAAATAATTGTCATTAATAATAAAAACGTAATTTCCAGTTCTCTGACCGGGAAACGGTCTAATGTTAAAGATAAAAAAGTGATATTACAGATTTTCCCGTAACAACAGCCACCCAATAAACAACCTATTCGTCCTAACGCATGGAATAATGTAATAGATGGAGTAATTTCATTCAAGTAAATCTTGTAATTATATTTAAACAGTTTAATTAATATTGATAGAGATATTAAAAATCCGATAAGTCCAAAATAAAAAGTATATCCAGCTGACTTAATTTTTTCTAGTAAATCTAAATTCTGATATTCAGGGTATAAAAACCAAGTGATTATATTAGATAATATAATTCCGATAAGAAATGAAAGACCAATGATAATAACAAAATCTTCTTTTTTATAAATTGTATCATTCGGGATTTTCTTCGAATTATAATAATACAAAATTGTAGATAAAATGAAACCGATGGCTACCATAATATTGAAAATGGGGAATGTACCGAAATCTATCACGGGGTGTAATTCTATCATAACTAAAATGTTTAGACAGGATATTATTAATCCTGTCTAAACAAACCTTTTCCTTTCGAAATTAAGCCGGTACATCTTCCTTTTTTTGTACTAATGCCATAACCCCGCCAATGAGGAATAAAATTAATGCAATAAGTGAAAAGATATTAAAAGTCACAAGAGTTATTCCTGATAATACAGCTGCTATCAGTAAACCTACGCCTGCAAAAACGGGTGATTTTTTCCCAAAAAAAGCACATACGAAGCCAATTAAAGCAGCGATTAAACCTATCATCATGAAGTTGCTACCGGCATCACTCGAAGATTTACTTGCAGCACCACCAGCTGCAGAAACGCCAGCAGCACAAGCGCCCGCACATACAGCACCTGGTAATTGCATCACTGCGCCTATAATGCCCATTAACATTGGAACAATTGATGTACCTCTTTTTTTAGACATAAAACTCTCCTATATATTTTATTTTTATTAGACTCTATTTTATATCAATTTCAATATCATCATCTGCTTTGATAACGAGTTTCCATCCTTTGCTATTCCATAACTCTTTTGATACTTCGAAGACAGTTGCATCTTTTTGAGTAATGCCCGGATTAATATCACTTGTAATTTTTTTGTTTAGATTTATTTCTGTTTGATAGTATATTGTTGCACTATCAGCTTCGTCATATTGAGTACCATTAGGATCAATAATCTTGACTTTAGGAACGCTGTAAGCACCGATAGGTTCTTTTGTAATATTTTTGTAATTGAAATTAACAGCTATAAAGATAGCACCATCGGCTGCTTTTTCATTGAGGTATTCATTGCCGATGCGGCCTTTTGTTGTTACTGTTCCAATTTTAATATCAAATTTTTCAGTTTTTATTGAATCACCAATTTTCCATTTTGGTTTTTCTTCTGAAACTTTCTGATCTGCTACCTGACTATTCGAATCTCCGGGAACTGTTTTACTGTCTTCGCCGGCACTTCCAATAATTGCAAAAACGATAATGCTGAAGAAAATATTAAGCACTATAAGTTTGTTTTTACTCGTTGATTCGGATTTACTAATAACAAATAATCCGTAAATAGGTATAAGGTACTTCCAGTTAAAGCCTGATTCATTTGACATGAGAACACTCCTTTAATGTAAATATTCTAATTTGGGATATTCTAAAATAGAATATACACTCTGACAAGTGAAAAACTCTACTTATACATATGAATATCAAAAATTTCTGGAAAACTTAAGGAAGGCTCGTAAAGAAAGCGGCTTTACTCAGATTGAGGTTGCTCAAAAATTAGATCAACCTCAATCATATGTATCAAAATGTGAATCAGGTGAAAAAAGGGTTGATGTTATTGAATTACTGCGTTTTTCAAAAATCTATAATAAACAAATTGGATATTTTATTCAGAATATTGATTATGAATAACTAAAAGTTAAACCGGGCACGGACGCCCGGCTAAAGTTTCGTTTGTTGCCATTTCGTACAACGTCCAGGCTGGGCGACGTTTGTGCCGAACCTCGACTTTATTTTAAATTCTAAAAATCAAACTTCACTGAAAATATTCTTTCAGAATCAGTTGCACAAATGTGGCGAAGCCCAAGCCGGTACTCCGGCGCAGCGCTCAGCCGATGATATACGATGGGCCGCATCCTTGAGAAAATAATCATATCATTTAAAGTTTTGTATTGAAAACTTCGTAACAAATAAAAATCTTCATATGAAACAACTTGATTTCTAAACTTCTTAAAGTAAACCCAAATCTATCACAGTTTTCAATCACTTATAGTTTTGCGGCCTTTCGTATATCGTCCAGGCTGGACGACGTTTGCGCCGTACCTCGACATTGTTTTAAATACTAAAAAATCAAACTTCTCTGAAAATATTCTTTCAGAATCAGTTGCGCAAATGTGGCGAAGCCCAAGCCGGTACTCCGGCGCAGCGCTCAGCCGATGTTATACGATGGGCCGCATCCTTGGAAAAATATCCTGTCACTTCAAGTTTTGTGTTGAAAACTTCGTAACGCAATAAAAATTTGAATGAAACATATTATTTTAAATTTCTTCAAGTAATCACAAATCTAAAATATTTAAAACACTTATAGTATTGCGGCCTTTCGTATATCGT
>CAVQQN010000048.1:0-18855 GCA_963714775.1 uncultured Ignavibacteriaceae bacterium | reverse complement strand
GTAGGTTAAACGAACAAATACACAGGGAAGTCCGGCAGCAGTGCTTTCGCCCTGAATGGAATAATATATCTCATTAACCTTAATCATAAATAAGGGCGATTTTAGACTGTTTTCTAAATATTTGGTGGGCAAAGTTACTAAACATCGGTTTGACATCAAACGAGGCAATGCCTATATTTGGCTCACATTTTTTAACTAATTATAAGGTTTTTTGTAAATGGCTCATCATAAATCGGCTAAGAAAAGAATACGTTCCTCGGAAAGAAAAAAAGCAGTTAATAAAATGACTGACTCTAAAATTAAAACTGTAATTAAGAAAACTTTGGCTACTGATAAGAAAGAAGAATTAGAAAAATTATACAAAGAAGCTATTTCGATTATTGACAAGGGAGCTTCTAAAGGCAGATTACATAAAAATACTGCAGCCAGAAAGAAATCAACTTTAACAAAACACTTAAATAAAGTTGTAATTGCAAAATAGTTTTTTATTTTTTAATTAAAAGCTCTTCCTATGAAGAGCTTTTTTAGTTTTAAATATTACTTAATAAATCTTTTCCTTCCGTTTCGGGAATAAAAAATCTTACTGCTTTAATTTTTCCTGATTCATCTTTTTCAGCTTTAACTTTTTTCTTTATCAGTACACTATGTTCTATTGTAACATCATCTTCAACAATAGAACCAAATAGATAGCTGGAGCCTTTTATCAGTACATTTTTCCCGATCCGTAAAGGAAACTCATCGCTGCCGGTTAAGTTAACGCTGGATTCGATGGTTGAATTTTCACCAATAATAATATTTCCCTTTATAATATCGCCCCAAAGAATTTTAACATTATCCCCTATTTCTAATGTTTGATTAGGAAAAGTAGAAAGATGAACAATGCGCCATATTTTTATATTCTTACCAAACGTAACATTGCCATTAATATAAGCCGCACGCCCAAGTTCAACATTGTAATTTAACTTTACACCTTCTCCAATGTATGTTCCCCTTCCAACTTTAATATCAAGTGGAACTCCTTCTTTATCCATTTCAATTAAATCGTTAACTACAGAATCGTGGATAAAGAAATCATCAGGATCATCGATTTGAATTATATCTTTAAGTTTTTCATAAACGTTCCTTCGTGCAATTGCATCCATTTCTTTTAAAACGGATTTATTATTAAATCCCATTACAACGTATTGATCTTTTGGACTTACAGCACCAACGGAATACCCTTTTAAATTAAACAACGAAATCAAATCAGTAATATAAATTTCATTCTGGGCATTGTTGCTGGAAATGTTGTTAATCAATTCTATAAGTTTTTTATAATCAAAAGCATAAACACCCGAATTAAATTCATTCGTTTCGATTAATTCCTTTTTTGTATAAGAGTATGTTTTATTTCTGTAGGATATTTGATAAGGTGTTTTATCAGATAAAGCTAAAATATCTTTATACTCTATAATCTGAATGACATTACCTTTATCTTTGCCGGCGCTGCTACCTTTATTATCTTTACTTTTTACCCTGATAATTCTACCATACGAATTTTGAAGCGGATCTCCATCATAAATACCGGTAAGCACCATCATATCATTTCCTGAAGAAATAAAATCATCTCTAAATTGTCTCATAGAAGAGTCATCAAGCAATCCCATATCACCGGGAAGCACATATACGATTCCATCAATAAAATCATTTTTTATTTCTTTCAGAGCTACCTGAACGGCATGACCTGTTCCATTTTGTTTTTCCTGAAAAGCAAACTTATTTGATTCTCGCTTTCCAATTACATTCAACACATCAAGAGCTTTTATCCCAACAACGGTCACCGTGTTGATATTTTCAATGCCCAACCTACAGGCGTTGTAAACCCGTTCAACCGTTGGAATCTCCCAAATTTTATGAAGCATCTTAGATGTTTGTGACTTAATTCTCTTTCCATGTCCGGCAGCAAGAATTATTGCAACTTCTTTTGAAGAATTAAATTTTGTGGAATATTCTTTAGCTTTAGAATAAATTTCTAAACTGATATTATCATTCATTATTATCTCATACATCAACTTTTTAATTGGAGAAATTAGTTATTAAAACTTAATTAAAGGCGTTTCCTATTCCAAACCTATACATTTTATTCTTTTATGTTAATTATTAAATTAGTTTGAGGTAAAAAAACAAAAAGGTACATGAATGAAACGTTTAACTGCTAAAATATTTTTTATTCTATTTATTTACTCTGGAGTATCATTTGCTCAATCAAATGGTTTTGGATTAGGAATACTTTTAGGACAGCCGACCGGTATTAGTGCAAAGTACTGGACCTCAGGCAGTACAGCGTTTGATTTTGGGGTAGGTTACTCTTTTGAAAAGTACAGCAGAATGCATTTACACGCAGACTATTTATTTAACGCCAAAAATGTCTTTAATAGTACAGAAAACATTTCATTGTATTATGGTCCCGGCGCCAGATTAAAAATATTCGAAAACTCTGGTTCAAGATTAGGAGTTAGATTTGATGTGGGCATTGTCTGGATACCAAGAAATTCCCCAGTGGATGTGTTTATTGAAATAGCACCATTGCTTGATATAATTCCCGAAACCTCTTTTTCCCTTAACGGCGGAATTGGAGTAAGATACTTTTTTAATTAGTTACTCAAGTTGGACGATTGTTTTATTTCAACATTAAATTGAATTAAACAGTTTTGACTTTCTTCCATTTAAAAGGGTGCACAAAAAGTCCTTAGTATTCATAATCTTCGTGGCAACATCTTTCTTAAGCTAACAGCAAACCCTTTTTGCCGCAAACCTGCCTATGCGGTAGGTAGGGGCACTAGAACAGCACGCTATACCAACAATAACAATTTGATTGCAAAAGTCAAAACTATGTGTCGTGCTTAGGGTTTTGTATCAGATAATATTCTGTATTATAAATTCATTTTTTTTTCGGAAATTTTGCAGAGATTACAACCGCCGGTTACTTTGATTGTTTTATAATTATTAAGAGAACTAATATTAAATAATTCGATATTTGAATCGCTTCCAATTCCTTTATCAAAAATCAGGAAATCACCAATCAGCACAAAGTGTTTGATTCCTGCATCATCAAACATTTTAACAACTTTTTTTGTTTGAAGATCAAAGATAGCAAGCAGTGATTGGGGGTTGTCATTCAATTCTGCCGATTGCTCTGATTTGGGGATCATAAGCAACACAAGATTTTTATTATTTTCTGCCCAATCAATTTGTAATATTTTCTTTTCTGTAAGTTTTGTATTTATTTCTTTTTTTGATTTTAACTGTATTATCTGAACCGAATCGTTTATTTCAATTACGGTAAACAAATTATTGGGTGATTTATAATTTAATGATGGAAGATTTGTCACCGGATAACCATCTTTGGTTAAATCAAAAATTTCTGTGTTATCAGATAATAATTTTCCAAAGCGATTATAAACCTGCGTGTTTTTGTTTACATAGGAGGCTATTGTTTTGTCAATCGAATTAATAACAAGCGTTAACCTGTCATTGTCCGTCCAAAATGGTATAACCTGAATTCCTTCTTCCAACTGAGTAATTGATTCAACTTTATTTACTTCAAAATCAATTCTATATAAACGTCCTTTTTCAATTGCCGGCTGGGATGATTTCAATCGTTGCTTTCTTTTTGTAATAAAGTAACCCGATTTATAATCAGGAGAAATAAGAAGATCAATCACCATTTCATCTTTTGAATACCAAAATACATTATACTTATCTTTCTCATAATCATATTTGAAGACAGAAGGGATGCCGGAATTATTGGCGACAAAATAGAATCCAGTAAAATTAGTAAGTGTTGCGTTTTTTATTTCATTAGTAAGATTTTCCTCATCCTTGTTTTCATCTTGAACATCGCTGCAGGAATTAAAAAGCCCAAACAGCATTATAAGCAGTAAAATATTTTTTATAATTTCTTTAATCGTCATAATTATCCTCGCGGATGATATTGTTTATGGACCTGTTTAATATAATCACGGTCTATGTGAGTATAAATTTGAGTAGTTGATATATCTGCATGACCGAGCATTTCCTGCACTGCTCTTAAATCAGCACCACCTTCAAGTAAATGTGTTGCAAATGAATGTCTAAAAGTATGCGGATGAACATCTTTTGTGATACCCGCTTCTTTAACATACCGATTTACTATTTTCCAAACACCCATACGCGAAATTTTTGAACTTCTTGAATTTAGAAACAAGTAATTTTCACTTTTTAATTTTTTCATCAGTAATGGCCGGCTTTTTTTTAGATACTGGTTAATCCAATTTATTGCACTTGAACCAATCGGGATTAATCTTTCCTTAGAACCTTTTCCAAATACTCTTATTATTTCATCATTAAAATAAAGATCACTCACTTTTAAATTTATTAACTCCGAAACTCTTGTTCCACAAGCATAAAATAATTCGAGAATTGCTTTATCACGCAATCCAAATTTATCTTCAACGTTGGGTGCCTCTAAAATTTTTTCAACTTCATTAATTTCTAAAACTCCGGGAAGTTTTTTTGATATTCTGGGTGCAGAGATTTTTTCTATGGGATTTTTAAGAAGGTATTTGTTTTTTAATAGGTATAAAAAAAAACCCTTTAATGATGAAAAATATCTTGCAGAGGACGAGCCCGAAAGACCAAACTGTTTTAATGTTTTAAAATAGCTGCTTATATGATCGGAAGAAATAGCGGAAGGATCATCAATGTTGAAATTTTTTAAAAAGGATATAAAAGAATTAAGATCATTTTTATATGAAGATATGGTATTTATAGAAAGATTTTTTTCCAGTTTAAGATGGGCGAGATATTCTTTTAGAAACAACTCCATTACTCGTCTTTATCCGCACTAATTCCTTTTTCTGCATCTTCCTGCTTTGGGTACTTTATCCTTCTGTGATGCTGACTTAAAAGTATAGAGAGAAAGGCTTCCTTCATCTTCTTAATATCGTTAAAAGAGATAGGAGCATCATCTAATTGATCCTCTTTCAATCTTGAGTTAAAAATGTTGTTAATCATATTTTCAACTTTAAGAGCATCAGGTTCTGTGATGGATCTTACTGCAGACTCGCAGCCATCGGCAAGCATAACTATAGCGGTTTCTTTTGTATTGGGTTTTGGTCCGTGATATCTGTAATCCTCAATATTTACTTTATCGTCACCGTAAAGTTTTTTAGCTTTTTCATAAAAATAAGTACTTATAGTTGTTCCATGATGCATTGGAATAAAATCAATTAACTCTTGCGGTAATTTATTTTGCTTGGCAAGATCAATACCCTCATTTACATGTCTTATAATCATTGCAACGCTTTCCTCGGGTGGAAGATTTTCATGAACATTTTGATTATTTAATTGATTTTCTACAAATCCTTGTGGTGAAATTATTTTACCAATATCATGATAATATGCTCCAACCCTGGCAAGCAATGCATTTGCACCAATCTGTTCCGCGGCGGCTTCTGCAATAGTTCCCATAGTCATCGAGTGATTAAATGTACCAGGTGCTTTTCTAGCCAGTTCCCGCAGTAACGGTCTATCAAAATTAGAATACTCTAATAGAGTAAGATCGGTTGTTATATTAAAAAGTCTTTCAAAGAAAATAAGTAAACCATAAGTTAATACCGGACTTATTAGAGCGTTAGAGGCTGCAAATGCCAGTTCAAATAACATAGATTCAACGGAGGCAAATCTTTCTAATCCAAATGCAAGTATAGAAGCTGTGTAACCAATTAAAATAAAAAGAAACGAGCGAAATATTTGTGTACGGTTTTTTATATCACGTACGGTGTAAACCGATAATCCACCGGCTATAAAACTCATAGCCATAAAAGTATAATCATTGCCTCTTAATGCACCAACAATAAGCGATAATATTACAGTGAGATAAAAACCAACCCGAGAATCAAAAACGATAGTAAATATCATTGATGCTGCCGGAACAAAAATCAAATATTGTATTGGTGCTTTTACAGTAATATGATTAACTAAATAAGTAATAAATGAAACAAAGACTACAATAATTGAGATGAGAACAATTTTCGTATTATCATAAAATATTTTTTTTCTAAATAAGTATAAGTAAATAGAAAGGATTGTTATGAAGAAGAATATATGTAAAAACTTTCCGAGTAATTGTAAAAAGACCCCTTCTTGTCCAAAAGCTTCGCCCTTGGCTTCTTTGTAAGATTCAATTATTAGTTTAACTTGTTTTGTTATGCGATCGTGTTTAGCGATTATCCTTTCATTCTCGTTAACAATGCCGGCATATTTTGAAACATTATTTTTAGCCTGTTCAATTTCAAGGATTGTCGCTTCATCATTATAAATAATGTCTGGTTTCACGAAATGAAGTGTAAACTCAATTACTGCTTCTTGCAGTTCATCAGAGTAATTGTACTCTTCTATTTTATTTCTGGCTTCTCTTCTTGCTTGATCATAAAAGAGAAATTTACTTATTGGTTCTATTTTATCAATGTTTCCGATTCGTACAGCAATACTATCGCGTATTTTAGTATCACTTTCAAGATTTATGATCCCGAGTTTGCTTAGTGTCTCTGTAATAGTTCCGGCCGAATTAAAAATATTTTCTAAAATATTATTCTTCCCACGATGTAAATCTTTTTGTTGCTTGCGCAAAATCAAAAATTGAGTGAGGGCTTTTGAGCTTAAAAATGTAGGGTTTAAGTATGATTCAGACTGATTTTTAATATTCTCATCAATAACGCTAATGATATACGCCGCAAATGTTCTTAACGAATCGCTGCTTCTAATTGAAATACTATTAAAAACCGGGTAAACAGATCGTTCGGCTGCGTTAACTTCAGACTGGTAAACTTGTTTTTCTTTTATGATCGGGAAACTAAATGGCGCAATCAAATCGTCATTCGTCCAGATGGTACCTTCTGAAACTTCGGACTCAATTGATTCGCCTTTGGGGAACATCATTACAATAAGTATTACCGTTACTAGCCCGATAATAATTTTTCTTTTTAAACCGGTTTGTTTAAATATATTTTGCTCGTTACTCATATTTAGTTCATTTTAGCTTTTAATAGTGCTTCCAAAAAATCTACGACTGCTTCTTCGTTATTGGATTTATTCAGAATGTAATCTGCATTCTTTTTTAATTCGAGTATTGCATTCTTAGGAGCTACTTTTATTGCTCTAGTTTCAAAAAGGCTAATGTCGTTATACCAATCACCAACCACGGCGGTTTTTTCTTCTTTTATTTTTAAATACTTAAGTAAGCGGCGTAATGCTTTTCCTTTAGACGAACCTGATCTTCGTACTTCAAGATAATGAATTCCTTCGTGAGTTTGGGATTTAAAAAATGATAGTGAGATTCCAATTGAAAAAGGAAAACTTAATTTATCCCGAATAAACTCAACCGTCCTTCTATTATCCCCTGCAAATACAATTTCAAGTGTTTTACTTGTAAGATTGTCATAGGTGTTAACTTCTTTATACGTTGCACCAAATTTATCCATTAGTTTTGGAATTACAGAATTTTGTTCCGTATAATAAATGGCTTCTGTATGACAAAGAGCAATGTTTACTAAATATTTCTCAGAAAATTCAATAGCCTTTTCTACGTGCTTCTGTTTTAAAAAAGATCTGTAAACAAAATGCCTGCCTGCGGTACTCTTAATTACAGAGCCATCCAACGAAATTAATGGCGAATGTATTTTTAGTTCTTCTGCCAAGGGAATAAGTGCTGAGTGCAATCTGCCTGAAGCAAAAGAGAATAGAACGCCAATTTTTTTTAAATCTTTAATTTTTTGTTTTGTTCTTTCCCCGAGTTCACCATCATCATTCACCAATGTACCGTCAACGTCAAAAATTACAAGATCTATTTTTTTTAACTCCTTTAAATCGAACATTTTATTTTACTAAAGTTTTCCAGCCAATTTTTAAAAGATTTTTGTATATAATAAAAACAGCAATAGCCGAAATAACAAGATAGATTATAAACCCTGTAAAATCGCCCAATATCAATTTCCCTGTTCCAAATAAAATTGAATAAACTAAAATAACTCCAATTAACCAGTTAATAAACAACTTAAAAAACCCGGAATCACTTTCTACTTCGGGCAATTGTGATGAGATTTTCTTCCACATAATTCCGCCAGGATGAATTTTTTTATAGAATGAGAATAATACTTCATTCTCAGTTGGCTTTGTCAAAAATGTTACTGTAATCCAGACCAATGTTGTCCCCGGTACAATAATAAATAAACTGTACGGAAACAGTATTCCAACACTCTTCAGAATCGGAAATATTATAAACGGAGTGATCATTGCAGAAATTTCCGACCAAGCATTTATTCTCCACCAAAACCATCTTAAAATTAAAACCAATCCAACACCGGCACCGCACTCTATAATAAAGGCCCATGCTCCGGATATTTTATTAATTAAAAGGGTTACAACTAATGATACTAACATCAATCCAATTGTAGCCAACCTTGATGATAAAACATAATGAGATTCTTCTTTTCCTGTTTTAATAAATCTTTTATAAAAATCATTTATGATGTAAGATGTTCCCCAGTTTAATTGTGTTGCTATCGTACTCATATATGCAGCAAAGAAAGCTGCAACTAATAATCCTTTTAATCCTGCCGGAAGAAAATCTCTCATAGCATATATAAATCCCATTCCTTTGTTTGCATCCGAAAGTTCAGGATAAAGGACAAGTGATGCTAACCCAACTAAAATCCACGGCCAGGGTCTTATTGCGTAATGCGCAATCTGAAACAACAAAGTAGCGAATAAGGAATGTTTTTCATCTTTGGCAGACATCATTCGCTGTGCAACATATCCACCACCACCAGGTTCAGCACCGGGATACCATGACGCCCACCAAATTATTCCTATGTATGCAAGAAAGGAAAAGATAGACATCGCTAATGTTCCTGCTGCAGAAGGAATATCTGATATTGTCGGAAAGAAATCAAAAACATATTCCGGAAGATTTTGTTTTAACCCAGCAATTCCACCAATTTGGGGCGAGTTAACAACAATAACAGCAAGAATTATACATCCCAGCATTGCTATAAAAAATTGAAACGCATCTGTAATTACAACTCCCCACAGACCTGAGATAGCAGAGTAAACAGCGACCAATATCATACAAGCAAAAACATAAAACATCACAACAGATTCATCAATGCCAAACATCCCTTGGAGTATTGATGACATTGCTTTATTAACCCAACCGATTATTATTACATTCATAAATAGACCGAGATACAAAGCACGGAATCCTCTTAAAAATCTAGCGGGTTTACCCGAATATCTTATTTCGGCAAACTCGGCTTCTGTCATAATTCCAGCTCTGCGCCATAATCTTGCAAAGAAGAAGACTGTAAGCATTCCACCAAATGCAAAGTTCCACCATATCCAGTTACCAGAAATGCCATTATTAGCCACAAGTTCAGTAACAGCTAATGGGGTATCGGCAGCGAATGTGGTTGCAACCATTGAAATACCTGCTAAATACCAGGGCAGATTTCTACCTGAGAGAAAAAAATCATCTGTGCTTTTTCCGGCTCTCTTGGAATATATTAGAGCAATTGTAACTGAAAAAACGAAGTAAGTTATAACGATTATATAATCAATTGATTCCACAGTTACCTTTTTGGTATGGCATTTGTTACTTTATTAATGCAGGAAAAGCAATTTTCCTATAATAAATATAAGGTATTGTTTGGAAAATGAATACTTTAACATTATCAATTTTTATTTCAATTCTAACCATTCTAATAGTGTTTCTACTAATTAAACTTTACAGAAATTTATTCTCAATCAAACATCCTAAACTATCATTTAGTGAACGTTCATTCCTGGAGGCTAATTTAGAAATTGAATTAGATAAAGATGACTTGAGTGATAGATTAATACGTGCGGACGGCAGAGAAAAGAAAAAAGATTTTAAGGGCGCTATTGAAGACATTAATATTATTATACAACATGATAAAGGAAACTTAGGACTAGTTTTTAAAAGAGGTTTAGATAAATTTAAAATCCTCGATTATCATGGTGCTATTGAAGATTTTTCCCAAGTCCTGAATAATACTCCAAATGATAAATACTCATTTTACTATAGAGGTTTCGCAAATCTAAGACTTTCAAATTTTACAAAAGCTTCAAATGATTTGACATCCGCCATTAATCTGGGAATTGATGAAAGAGAAACTTATTGTCACAGAGGTCTTGCTGAGATTGAAATTGAAAAATATTTGGAAGCAATTGATGATTTTAATTTTTATTTGGCTAATCATCCGGCAGCGCTTGAGGCATATTTTAATAGAGGAATTGCTCATGCAAAATCCGGTAATTTTGAATTTGCATTAAGAGATTTTAATAAAACAATAGAATTAAACCCAAATCATGAGAAAGCATATTTTGAAAGGGCATTTGCTAAAAAGAATTTAAACGATTTAATAGGATACTCAAATGATTTAAAAATTGCTTATAACAAAGGTTATTTGCATGCTTATCATTTTTTAAAGGATACTTAATTAAGTATTCGATCATTTTTTTCTTGAAATCATTTCAAGTAAATTGCCAACAACAAGAGTTACACAAACACCGATCAAGACAAACCACGTCCATGCGACTACTTTAAATGCAATTATAAAACTCATTACAACAATTGCGGTAATAAATCCTGCAATTGCATGGTTTTGAAGAATTTTTTTGTTCGATAGTCCTAGCAAGAAAGTGCCTAATAAACCGCCGTATGTAAAAGAGGCAATACTTAAAGCAAGTTCAACTACCGCTTTTGGGCTTTCCATAAAAATGAATGCGGAAAAAATCAACATCACAGTCCAAAATATTGTAAGAAGTTTTGAAATCAATAAATTCTTTTTTTCATCAACTGATTTTTTAAATGGCAGGTAAAGATCTAACATCACAGATGAAGAAAGAGATGTGATTGATCCTGCAAGTGTTGAGAGTGCTGCGGCAAATAATCCCGCTATAATAATTCCTTTAACACCGGAAGGTAAAACCTCAATAATAAATTTTGAAAATATTTCGTCAGACTTTATATCAATAGAACCATAATAAGCAAATAGAAGCACGCCAATTACTAGAAATAAAGCGAATTGAAAAATTATAATCGCTCCTGTCGTAATCAGTGCTTTCTTGCTTTCGCCAAGGTTTTTAGCAGCAAGTAATCTTTGCACAATTAGCTGATCGGTACCGTGCGATGACATAGAGAGGAATGCACCGCCAACCAACCCGCTAAGCAAAGTGTAGGGCTCAGAGAAAAATCCGGCAAATCCTTTATCAAATCCTAAATTTATTATGCTAAACTTAGAAGATATTTCTGCAGATGATAGAACATCAGCAATATTTCCGGGAATATTATTTATCAGATAATATCCTGATAAAAATGCACCGCCGATATAAATAAACATTTGAATTGCGTCAACCCAGATTACACCCTTTAATCCACCAGTAAATGTATATAGCAATGCAACTATCGCGATAATGATAATTGCAACCATGGGAGAAATATCCAACATCAAATAAAGTGGAATAGCCGTTGCAAAAAGTCTTACACCATCTGAAGCAATGCGGGTAAACAGAAAGGTTATAGATGCTAACGAACGGGTTTTGTTTCCAAATCTGTTTTGAAGATATGAATATGCGGTTGTTAATTCACCTTTGTGATAAGCCGGTAAAAAGTAAACAGCAACTATAACTCTTCCAATTAAATATCCAAATGTAAGCTGAAGAAAATTTAAGTTAGTTAAATAAGCCAGACCTGGAATGGATATGAATGTAAGCGTACTGGTTTCAGCAGCAACAATAGAAAAGCTGATTGCCCACCAGGGAACTTCTTGTGAGCCTATAAAATAACCTTTAACTGTTTTTTGCTTTCCCCCGATTATTTTTCCAAAGGCTATAATGCCAATTAAGTAAACAACAATTATTACATAATCTAATGTGGTTACTTGCAAAAGGTTATTTTCCCAATTCAGTTAATGCATGCTCAACTGTATCAGTAACGGGCAGAACTCGATCTAGCTGAGTGATTTTTATTAATGTGTTCACTTTTTCGGATGGTGCAGCAAGTCTTATTTGTCCTTCATTTGCAGATACAATTCTATTGGCGACTAATATCGCACTTAAACCGGAACTATCGCAGCTTTCAACATTGCTGAGATCGATGATAATCTTATTAACACCTTCAACTTTAAGTAGCATTGTAAACTCACCTTTTAACAAGCCCGAAATGCTTGTATCCAAACGTTTTTCGTTTAGTTTAAAAATAGTAATATCACCAACACGCTTTGTCTCGAAGTTCATAAAAGTACCTTAAAACATTTTTAAACAATTTAAGAAATTATTGTAAGATTTTACCGGATCAACTTCATTATTTGCTATTTGAAAATTATAAAATTTATCAGACCCTTTTTTTGAAAAGCCAATACGAATTTTAGCATTAACAAGATTAGAAGCAAAACTGTAAAACAACTCGTCTTTTATATTAAGATCAATAACACCATCAAATTTCATAGCAGATAATTTTTCTATTAATTTGTGACCCGGAAGATCAAGTCTATTTAAATCACCAACACCAAATTCCATAGCTTTATTTCTAAATTTAGCAGGCATTAAACTTATGCGATAATCCCTTGTCAATATTTTAATTGATTTGTTCAAATGTTCAAGATGCTCCAGCACCACATAACTTGCTCTAAAATCTTTTTCATCTTCGGGCATTAAAATAAGGAAAGCCCCAGATCGTTTGAGCGCCTCAGAAAAATCCTGTTCATTTAAAACAATGTTTTTAAGTTTTCTTGAAATTAAAATACGGGAAATATTTTCTTTTATTTTATCAATCATAACTATTCGTTTTCTTTGAGCATTTTGAGGAAAGCATTTTCATCTATAATTTTTACACCGAGAGATTCTGCTTTTGATAATTTTGATCCAGCCTTCTCTCCTGCAACAATATAATCGGTATTCTTACTTACACTTGATGTTACCTTTCCCCCAATTGCAATAATTCGTGCCCCGGCTTCCTCTCGGGAAAATGAAGACAGTGTGCCTGTTAAGACAAACGATTTTCCCGTAAGTTTAGATTGCCTAACTTCTTTTTTTTCTGATATAAAATTTAACCCTGAATTTTTTAAATCTTCTATAAGTTTAATATTATTTTTATCAGAAAAGAATTGTTTAATGCTTTTACTGATGCTTGGACCAATTTCATGTATCGAATTAATTTCTTCTTCGCTTGCTGCAATAATATCATCAATTAAGTTAAAATGACCTGTAATTTTTTGTGCTGCACTAGATCCGACATATCGAATACCAAGTGCAAATAGTACTTTTTCAAATGGCTGGGATTTACTTTTTTCTATTGCACGTAAAAGGTTATCGATGCTTTTCTCACCTAATCTTTCAATCTGAATTAATTTATCTCGCTTTTCTTTTAACTTATAAATATCAGAAAAGTGAGTAATGAATCCTTTATCAACAAATAAATCAATTAATGCTTCGCCTAATCCATCAATATCCATTGCACCACGAGCAGCAAAATGAATCAGCCTGCCTTTTATTTGAGCGGGGCATTCAGGATTTTCACAATAGAATGCAACTTCATTCTCAGGTTTAAATATTTTTGAATTACAAACAGGACATTTTTCCGGTGGAAGAGTTGGCTTACTTTTATTAGAACGATTGCTTAGAACCACAGAAACTACTTTGGGAATTACATCTCCGCCTTTTTCAATTATAACTGTATCCCAAATTCTAATATCCTTGCGTTGTATCTCATCAAAATTATGCAGTGTTGCCCGGCTTATTGTTGATCCAGCAAGTTTGATTGAATCTAATTCTGCAACAGGAGTGATTGCCCCTGTCCTTCCAACCTGCCAGGTAATGTTATTTAATTTAGTAACTGCTTGTTTGGCTTTAAATTTATACGCAACTGCCCAGCGCGGTGATTTTGCAATATTTCCCAATATTTTTTGCTGGTGAATAGAATTTACTTTTATTACCGCACCATCAATTTCATAATCCAGAGTATCACGGATTGTTTCAAACTCGCTACAAACTTTTAATACTTCATCTATGTTCTTGCAAACTTTATATTGATCATTAATTTTAAACCCAAGATTGGCTAATAATTTTAAATTTTCTTCTTGCGATTCAAATTCATCATCCGTACTGATGAGAGAATAAAGAAAAACACTCAGCTTCCTTTCTGCTACTACTGTTGGATCCTGAAGCTTTAAAGTACCTGCTGCAGAGTTACGTGGATTTGCAAAAAGTTTTTCACCTTTTTTCTTACGTTCTTTGTTTAAGTTTTCAAAGTCTTGAATACTCATATAAACTTCGCCGCGAACTTCAAAATCTTTTAACTGATATTTTTGTTCTTTGCTAATTTCAATCTTTAGAGGAATTGATCTTATAGTTTTAACATTGTTTGTTATTTCTTCGCCTACAGTTCCGTCACCGCGAGTAGATGCTGTTTTAATTTTTCCATCTACATAATTAATACTAACCGAGGCACCATCAATTTTCAGCTCAACAACATATTCAATTTTTTCTCCATCAGGAATATTCTCTTTTACTTTCCTATCAAAGTCATATAAGTCCTGTTCATCATATGTATTGGCAAGACTAAGCATGGGAATTTTATGTTTTACAGGGTTGAACTCTTTTGCGAGATCTTTCCCAACCCGCTGAGTTGGAGAATCGGGTACTATTAGGTGAGGATTTTCGGCTTCAAGTTTTTCTAATTCTTTGACAAGCTTATCATAGTCCTCATCGCTAATTACAGATTCGGCTAAAACATAATAATGATAATCATGTTTTATTATTTGAGCGCGGAGTTCTTCAATCCTTTTTTCAACTGTTGAAGACATCTATAGTTGTTCTAATTTAGGAGGTGCATTTAAATAAACAATTCCGTTTCTATCTAATTTAAAGTGCCGCACAAAGCCACTGCGTCCCATAATATCAACAGGCTGATTATTAACTTGCAAAGTTACTCCGCCTGAATTTCCCACAGTAACTTTAAACTCTTTTAAAGCGGCTACACTAAATTTGGAATTAGGGTTCATTGTAAATTCCTGTGTACGAACATTATCAAGCACTACAAAAACCCATGATGCTTCGTTTGCAATAAATGTAAGGTAAAGACTATCGGCAGAAACAGAAACAAGTGTGCTGTCGTTTGTAATTTGTTCGGCATCTTCATTTTCAATATATCTGTCTTTACTTTGTTCGATTATTTCTTCAATCGGTGTTTCTTCCACAATTATTTTGTCACTCTTGTTAAATACAAAAAAGTAAACAAGTGCCGCAATAATAATTAATCCAACCCCGCCCAATCCAAATATCATAAGTTTTTTGTTAGCCCTATTTTCGTCTTCACCAGATTTTTGTTTTGGCTCTTCAGCATAAGATTTTAAAGGTGATGTGTACTTAACTGTTTGTTTGGGAATTTCAGTTTTGGGTAATTCAGTTGGGGAAGTTTCTTTTTCTGTTGTGTCTTCCTTAATTACCTGCGGATTTGGATCGTATTCTTTTCCTTCTCTGGCAGCTTCAAACTTCTTAATCATTAGACTTTCATCAAGTCCGATTGTTTTTGCATACTGTTTAACAAAAGCTTTAACATAAAGATCGGGCAGAAAAGAAAAATTTCCCTGATCAATGGCTTCAAGAAATTTAAGATCAATTCTTGTTTTTGTAGCCATTTGTTGAAGTGTTAATCCACTTTTTTCTCTTTGTTCTCTTAATTCGTCAGCAAATTTATCAAGCATAATATTTTTATAATTTGTTATTCTATTCTAACTAACTTAGCTGCAAATGCGCCATCCATCTGATGTTTTTGAGGAAGGGTTTGAATGCATCCATTTTCATCAACCAGCGTATCCTCAACTTTTCCTTTAGCAGATTCCAATTTAAAGTTAGTATGTTTTTCAAGAAACTTTTTTATTATTTCAAAATTTTCTTCTGGCTCGATTGAGCAAGTACTGTAAACTAAAACTCCTCCCAGTTTAACTAAAGTAGCAGCTTTAGAAATTAGTGCCAATTGTATTTCAGCCATCTTTCTAAGATCAAAAATATCTTTTTTCCACTTTATATCCGGTTTTTTAGACAGCGTACCTGTGCCAGAACAGGGCACATCTGCTAAAACACGATCAAAAGGTTCCGATTCAAATTCCAGCGCATTACTTTCAATTGTAGTAACGCACGTTAAACCAAGTCTTTCGTTGTTTCTATTAACAAGTTTTAATCTGCCCTCGTAGCGATCGATCGCGGTTATTTTCCCGGTATTCTTCATCAAAGAACCAAGATAAGCTGTTTTACCACCCGGAGCAGCACATATATCAAGTACATTCATTCCGGGTCTAACATCAAGCAATCTAACTGCTAATCCAGCACTTTCATCCTGTATGTTAAAATATCCTTTTGCGAAATAATCCCAGGCAGTAATGTTGGTTAAATTCAGTAATTGAACAAATTCCTCCAAAAATTTACCCGGGCGATATTTAAGATTTACTTTTTCGAGAAGCGTTTTGAATTCACTAATATTTGTTTTGATTGCATTGACTCTTAAAGTAAGATAAGGTTTTTCATTGTTGGCTGTTAAAAGTTTTTCCGTTTCTTCTCTGCCAAACCTTTCAACGTACCTTTTAACCATCCAGGATGGATGAGAATAATACGCACTCAAATATCCAATCAAATCTTCATTTGGATCAGGATAACGAATTGCATTTTTACTTCTGATAATATTTCGAAGAATTGCATTTGTAAGATCAGCAGGTTTTTGTCCTTGAAGTTTTTTTACAAATTCTACGGCTTCATTAACAGCTGCGTGATCAGGAATTCTATCTAAAAATAAAATCTGGTAAAGAGCAACACGAAGACCATTTTTAAGATTTGGAATTGCCTTAGAAAATTGTCCTTTATAAAATCCATTTAAAATCCAATCTAATCTTCCCTGCCATCTTGTAACACCGTGAACTATTTCATAAAGAAGAGCTTTATCTGCTCCGCCCAGTTCAGAATTTTTTAATTCATTATCTAAGAGTTTTTCAAGATAAGCATCGGTTCGTTCTACGCGATTAAGAATTTTTACAGCAAGACCTCTTACGCCTTGATATAAATCTATTACTTTATGCTCTTCCAGGTGGGTAAATTCTTTAATCTCCGGTTCATTGCCATTTAGTTTTTCAGATTCTTGTTCAATATTTTTATCAATATTTTCTTCCAATTAATAACCTCTTTTTTCTCTATCGCCTTTAGTTAACCTAAAAATTGTATTAAACATCTGCTCATCTTTTTTTTCAAAATCAATTTTTCTTCTGCCCATCACTATCTTTGCTGTATCCATAGCCTTATTAATATCATAAACAGTTGATGATTTATCGCCGCCCCATGTAAATGACGGAACATATTTTTCGGGAAATCCTGCTGCAAAGATATTAGAAGAAAATCCAACAACCGTACCCGTGTTAAACATTGTATTTATTGAACTTTTTGAGTGATCAGCAATCATCAGCCCAAGGAATTGTGATCCGCTATCGATCTCTTTATTACTTAGCTTTACTCTTACTTTAGAATAGTTATTTTTCAAATCACTATTATTTGTATCGGCACCAAGATTAACCCAACTTCCAACGTAAGAATGCCCGATAAATCCCGAGTGCTGCTTGTTTGAGTAATCCATAAAGATTGATTGCTCAACTTCACCGCCAATTTTACAGAGATTTCCTATTGAAACATTTTCATAAATGGTTGCCCCGCTTTTTATTCTTGAAGACTCGCCTATAAAAACTGGGCCTTCAATCACTGCATTTGGATAAATGTATGAGTTATCAGAAACTATTATCGGTCCACCCGAAGCATCCAATACAACTCCCGGTTTAATGGTTACATTTTTTCCAATAAAAATATTTTCTTTGTTTATTACATGAACGCTAGCGCTAATGTCATTAATATAATTTATCTGTAATGAGCTCGTGGCAAGATATGCAAAATCATCAGCTATTTGTTTTCCGTTATAATTAATAAGATCCCACAGATAATTTGCACATTTAATATCAAGAATTTTAATTGATAATCCGTTAAAATCAGAAACTGAAAATAACTCTGTTAAATGAACAATTTTATTTTGCAGAGCAGAACCGGATAAATATGCCGCGATTACAGTTTCTCCGTTAACATACACTTTATCTTCAGATAAAATTAGCGGCAGATGTTCAGAAAGATTTTCAGGGGCAATGATTCTGCCATTAATAAAAAGGCACTCACTATCTTCAATTTTATTT
Organism: uncultured Ignavibacteriaceae bacterium; assembly: GCA_963714775.1. Taxonomy (GTDB): domain Bacteria; phylum Bacteroidota; class Ignavibacteria; order Ignavibacteriales; family Ignavibacteriaceae; genus IGN3. The sequence goes on along the minus strand of CAVQQN010000048.1, from coordinate 538 downwards.
ACCAAACAGTCTGGGTTTTGAGATTGAACAATTTCTGCCAGGTAAGGCCGACAATGCAAGGATATTTTAACCTTAATGTAACTGCGCATAATCTTTTCTTTTAAAGTATCCATTCCGCATCTTAAATCATAAACGGGACGCGAGTAAACAAGCGGTTCAAAATCGGAATAGCTGTTATCTTCAAAAATACAGATTTGCATATATATTAATCCTTTTGAAAATGCATATGAAAATTTAACATTTTTTAAGGTAAGATTCTCTAACCCCAAAACCCCATATTTATCTGTAATATTTGTAACCGAGGCTGTTTCCGGCTGGTAAGAATCATTTCTTGATTGAGAAATCGTAAAGATGAGGAAAGAACAAATAAATAGCTGGAACAACAAAATGTTTTCGTAGCTCAGGTTTCCAAACCTGAGTCTGTATTATGCAAATCTCAGGACTGGAGTCCTGATCTACAATAAAAAACAAAACTCACTCCGTTACATTAGTAACCGAAGCAGTTTTTCTTGAGAAGAATGAATAGATTGCGGGAACA
>CAVQQN010000047.1:0-132360 GCA_963714775.1 uncultured Ignavibacteriaceae bacterium | reverse complement strand
TTAAACAATTGTTGGAATTTAACGGTTCATCAAACGATCCCGAAGCAATTGGTTTGCTAAATGATGAGCAAGCTTTGGAACAGGCTGAAATCGAGTTAAAGTACGAAGGTTATATTGTAAGACAATACGAGTCTATAGCCAAACTTGAAAAATATGAAGAGACAAAAATCCCACTAAATTTTGATTTTGCAAAAATTAAACATTTATCCACAGAAGGAAGAGAAAAATTAAACAAAGTTAAACCACGTTTTATCGGTCAAGCGTCAAGAATCTCGGGCGTTACACCTTCAGATATTTCCATTTTGTTGGTATATTTGAAAAACTAATTAGTTAGGTTATTTAAATGCCCCCTACCAAACAAGAAAACTATCTTAAAGAGTTACAAAATTTTTGCTGGGATAACGGATTTAATCCTGAACCAATGCGCAACGAGAGACTTGCATTTTTTGCCCAGCTTGTTGCGAAGAAAAATAAAACAGTCAATCTTATCTCTCGAAAAGATATTGATAGTATAATTGAGAATCACATTTTCATTTCAGCTTACATCACTAAATTTCTTCCGGAAAAAGTAACAAGATTTTTAGATATCGGGACAGGGGGGGGGTTTCCCGGAATTCCACTCGCGATAATGCGTTCGGATTTAAGAGGGGTACTTGTTGATTCGACTGGAAAAAAAACGGAGGCCGTAAAAGAGTTTATTGATAAATTAAAATTAAGTAATGCTATTGCTGAAAATGCAAGGGTTGAAAGCCCTGAGTTTATTGAAAAATATAAAGGATCATTTGATTTAATTGTTAGCAGGGCTGTCGTTCCGATTATACTTTTATTCAGATATGCTCTGCCTCTAGTGAAAGATAAAGCATTTATTGTCGCAATGAAGGGCGGTTTTTTAGACGAAGAATTTCAAAAAGCAGAGTTGAAGTACAAGTCATTTATTAAAAAATCTACTGTTTACGAACTAGCCTATAAACCAACAAATTTAAGAAACAAAAAAGGGAAAAAGTTAGTTGTTATAGAGTTACAAAAATAGATTAAAATCTGAACGACTTACATTTATAAATGAAATATTTTCTTTTCTTTTTCCTTACCCCACTGTTGTTAACTTATTCACAAACAGATAGCTTATTCCTAGATGACTTTAAAAGCTTCGTAACAATTGGTGCAGATTTTTACATATCACCGCTTGGGTTTGATTCTGAAGATTGGATAAAATTTTCAGCAACAATTGGTATTACTGGGATTGCAACTTTAGCCGATAAGGATATTAAAAATTTCTCCCAAAGAAATCATAGTAATTTAGCAAACAGTTTTTTTTCAGCAGACAAATATTATTACACTGAGTTTGTAGGTGTCAGCATAATTGGTTTTTATGCTTATGGATTTATAGATTATAACTCTAAAGTACGAAAACTTGCGGTTAAACTTACAGAAGCAACATTCCTTGCATCTACAATCTCTTGATTACTAAAACCTTTATCGGTCGAGCCAGACCCTATATGCAGGAAAGTCAGTATTATACAAGTCCATTTATATTTGATAACAATTATAATTCATTCCCATCCGGACACACAACACTTGCTTTTGCATATTCTACTGTAATGGCAAATGAAGTGGATAATGTGTTTTGGAAAATCGGATGGTACACGCTGCAGGCTTAGTTGGTTATTCCCGAATTTATCATAATCAACATTGGTTTTCAGATGTTTTAATGAGTGCAGCAATTGGATATTTTTCTGGTGAATTTGTGAATAATCATGATTCTAATAATAAAGAAAAAACGAAAATAAATTTATTTCCTATACCTGGCGGGTTAACTTTTCAGTTAAGATTCTAATATGTTTATATCATGAGCGTTAATGCAATAAATTTCTTAGATAATGATCCTGTCCTAAATCAATTAGGGGTTTCAATCTCCGATTCTTCATGTAAAATAAAATTTGTTAGTCCGCTTTACGGTTCTTCAAAAAGTTTTGCAGTTAAAAAATTAGTTGAAAAGAGCGAACAATTAGTTTTGCTTTTATCTGATAATAAACTTGTTCACGAAACTAAAGTTGAGTTAAATATTATCGGCTTAGCTAATGATTTAATTGTCATTGATGATTTTAATCTTGAATCCATTCAGGAAAAACTGACTGAGATTTCTAAACGAAAAAAATTTGTTTTAATTACGACTTATAAAATTCTAAATCTTAAACTTCCTGATAAAGAGAAAATAAATCATCTCACAACAAAAGTTTCTGTTGGCGGAGATCTTAAATATGATGACTTGATTGAATATCTAAATTTAATTGTTTACACTAAAGATAAATTTGTAGAAGCTCCCGGAATTATTCGCAGCGCGGAGCCATCGTTGATTTTTGGTCCTATAGCGAAAAGAGTCCTGTACGTTTGGAGTTTGATGGTGATTTCATAGAGTCAATAAGGTACTTCGATTCAGAGAGTCAGCGCTCCTTTGAAAAGGTTGAAGAAGTTACTTTAGCAGGAGCATTTCAAAATCAAACAGAAAATTTCAACTCAGATATTTTTGGTTATCTTAATAATCCACTCATTATTGCCTCTGCTTATGAATTGAATAATATTAAATCCGCAAAAGCAGAAATTGCTCTTGTTGTTGTAGAAAAAGTAAAACCCAAGAAAAAAGAAAAAGTGCGTGATGAAGATGATGAATTTCCGGAACCGGGTCATTTAGCCCCGATTTTGCCGGGATCGGAATCTGAGAACCTGAAACGATTGGTTAGTAGCGAACAGGAGGACACTCAAGAAGAAACAACCTCATTTGATTACAAAAGTAAAAATGCTAAATGGATAATTGAAGATGAACTTTTATCCAAGGACAGAGTTGAACTTGGATATTCTCTGGCACCTTCAATCAACTCCAACTATCAAATTCTTTTTTCTATTCTAAGGGAATATGCTGACAAAAGTTTTACAATAATTATCACCTCAGAAAATGAACTTCAAACAAAAAGATTGGGAGAACTTTTAGGTGAAATAAATCAAGAACTAGGAGAGTTGGTTGAATCTGGCAAAATAAAAATTGAAACACTGGCAATAAAAGAAGGGTTTATAAATAAAGAAGAAAAGATTCTTCTACTAACCGATTATCAAATTTTTAATAAACCATATCGCACAAAAATTTCTTCATCTAAAAAGTATAAAAAATCTAAAGCAAAAAGTTTTTCTTCAATTAAACGAGGCGATTATGTTGTTCACGAAGGTTATGGAATCGGACAGTATTCCGGGCTTGAAACGATTAAAATCGGCGATACAAAACAGGAATCGATGAAGATTCTTTATTCTGAAGGTGGCGTTGTTTATGTAAATCTGAACTATCTAGCTTTGGTTAAAAGATATTCCTCCAATGAAAATCTAAAACCAACTCTTGCGACACTTGGAAGCAGTGAATGGCTAAACACAAAAGCCAAAGCAAAGAAAAAGATTAAAGAAGCTGCGCGCGAACTTATTGAACTTTATGCAAAAAGAAAATCAACTGAGGGATATAAATTCTCTCCAGATACAGTTTGGCAAAGAGAACTTGAGGCATCATTTTTTTATGAAGATACACCCGACCAGGCAAAAGCAAGCGATGATGTTAAGAGCGATATGGAAGCTGAAAATCCAATGGACCGTTTGATCTGCGGAGATGTTGGATTTGGCAAAACAGAAGTTGCAGTGCGCGCTGCATTTAAAGCTGTGCAGGATGGAAAGCAAGTTGGCATACTTGTTCCAACTACAATTTTAGCGGAACAGCATTACAACACATTTAAAGATCGATTAACTCAATTTCCAGTTCGTGTTGCTGCACTTTCAAGATTTCAGACGAAGAAAGAACAAAAAGAAATTGTTAAGCTTTTGGAAGAAGGCCAGCTTGATGTCTTAATCGGAACGCATAGATTAATTTCTAGAGATGTTAAGTTTAAAGACCTTGGTTTGCTTATAATTGATGAAGAACATCGATTTGGTGTTGCGGCAAAAGAAAAGCTGCGCCAGGTAAAAGTAAATGTTGATACGCTAACATTAACGGCAACCCCAATTCCTAGAACCTTAAATTTATCATTACTCGGTGCACGTGATCTTTCAATTATTGCAACGCCTCCACCAAACAGACAACCGATTTTTACTAACGTTTCTACTTTCGATGCTTTGAAAATCCGCGAATGGATAATGAATGAACTGAAAAGAAATGGACAAATATATTTTGTTCATGATCGTGTCCAGTCAATTGATAAGCTTTCGGATTACATAAAGCGATATGTACCGGAAGCAAAAATTGGAGTTGCACACGGGCAGATGAAACCATCGCAACTTGAAGATGTAATCCACGGTTTTCTAAATCGCAAGTTTGATGTTCTTTTATCGACAAAGATTATTGAATCAGGAATTGATATACCAAATGTTAATACGATAATTATAAATCGTGCGGACAGATTTGGGCTAGCAGAACTTCATCAATTGCGCGGACGAGTTGGTAGAAGCGATAGACAAGCTTATGCACATTTTATAGTCCCCTCCTTAAGCGGAATTACAAAAAAGGCTTTGCGCCGTTTGCAAGCGATCGAAGAATATACAGAGATTGGTTCAGGATTTAATGTTGCGATGCGCGATTTAGAAATTCGTGGTGCAGGAAATTTACTAGGGACAGAACAAACGGGATTTATTAACGATGTTGGTTTTGATCTTTATGTTAAGCTTATTAATGAAGCTGTGGAAGAATTAAAGTATCAAGACTTTAAAGAAGTATTTAAATCTTTACCAAAAACTGAAGAACGAACAGAGCCAACGATAGATACATTTTTTGAAATTGGAATTCCTGTTACATATATGCCCGAACAAATGGATCGTTTGAACTTTTACACAGCACTGTATTCTGTTAAAAGTTTATTTGAGATTGAAGAACTAAAAGAAGAAATGTTGGACAGGTTTGGTGTACTGCCTGAAGTCGTAAAAAGATTGGTACTTACTGCAACACTGAAGTTCTATTCTTCGTTTTCTTTATTTGAAAGAGTTGCAATCCAGAGAAAAAATATTTTTATAATTCTTCCGCGTGGAGAAAAAGAAGATTACTACAAAGTGCGTTTTGTTGAGCTGATGAGATTTATTATGGATGAGTATAAAGACAAAATAAAATTTAACCAGCAAAAGGAAGTAATGAAACTTGTAATTGAAAATAGATTTGAAAAACCTGAAGATATTCTTTCTTACTTAATTACTTTTTGTAGCAGAGTTGCAAAACTATTCGGAAATGAAGTAAAGATAAAAGTTGAAACAGAAGAGGCTGCTTAATGGTTCTAAGTGAACTATGTGGTAAAGAAGTTTTTTTGCCAATAAGTTTTACTATGAAATCTCATAATCTACAACTCTGCGTTCATATCGTACTTCACCAAGCCATTTTTTAATGTCTTCGTGGTCTGGATGAATTTGATACTGATACAATGCCTCTTTGTTTTCAAACTCAGAGTAAAGAGCAACATCGCAGGAGTCTTTTTCATTACAAAAATCAAATCCAACTTCTACTTTTAGTAAACCCTTAACTTTGCCTTGCATTGCAAGTAGTTTGTCCTTTAAAATCTGTGCGTTGGTTTGTTTATCATTTCCGTAAGCGCTTTCATTCAATTGCCAGAATACAATGTGTTTAACCATGAGGCCTCTTTTATTATTTCTGTTATAATTTTCATTATTAGCCATTTCACTTTATTAGCAAGGTAAACTTAATCAACAAGGAGTATAATTGCATTTTTTTAGCATTTAAAGTTTGTTTATTTTTTGCTCTGTTAATTTTGCTCATCCAGCAAGAAAGGTATTCCCAATGGCATACAGAGATCAGCAAAAATATTTGGATTTTCTCAAAAGATTTGAGAATAAAATGGATCGTAATGAACTTGAGGATTACAAGAAGTTTGTAAAACGACAAAAAGATGATGAAGATTTTGATACTGTTTCGATGAAGAGATTAAAAGAACTATATGATAAGTTTTATAAGCCGGGTGATAAATCCAAATACGATCACTTATTCAAGAAAAGTAACGAATCAGAAAACTGAACGTCTAAAAAGATTCCAATCATAAATATTTTTAGTAGTAAATTATAGTGTTATTCTAAATTAGAGGTAATAATGAATTTTAATCTGCTTAATAAAGTTATTGCAGGAATTGTTTTTATAATTTCTTTTATTGTGCTTTTCATGACAGTGCAGCCGTCAGTTTCCTTTTGGGATTGCGGTGAGTTTGTAGCGGCGTCTGTCTCGTTACAGGTACCGCACCCTCCGGGAACACCATTTTTTCTTATACTCGGCAGTATCTTTTCAAAACTTCCAATCGGGGAAAATCTTGGCTATCGAGTTAATATGATTTCAGTAATCTCATCAGCTCTGTCTATCCTCCTGCTTTATCTTATCGCGGTTAAACTGATAGAAAATTATAAGGGCAAAAAAGCAGATAATATGTTTGATGCAATATCAACGTATGTTTCTGCTGCAATTGGTGCGCTTGCTTTTTCTTTCAGCGATACTTTTTGGTTTAACGGGGTTGAAGCAGAAGTTTACGCATTTAGTACTTTTCTTTTTGCTGCTGTTACTTATCTAATTATACGCTGGAATGAACGTGCTGATAACAAGGACAGTGAAAAATATATTTTGATGATTGCTTATCTTGTTGGTTTGGCAACCGGGGTACATTTGATGAGCGTTCTTGCTGCCGTACCTGTTGTAATGATAATTATGTTTAGAAAATATGTTGATGATGAAGAAACGTTAAAGAAAACAGGATATATTTTCCTGGGTCACGCCGCTATAATTCTTTTACTGGCTGTTTTTTGGTGGAGCGGTGAAAAATCTCAAACAGCACCAACCCCCGAACAGTACCAGGATTTTGATTCTAAGTTTAAATTATTCTTAGTGGGAATAAGTGCCCTGATTATGGGTGTTTACTGGAAAAAAATATTTACAAGAAACTCTTTTTACATGCCTATGATAATAGGTGGAATTGCTTTATTTGCAACCTACCCCGGCGTTGTGAAATATCTTCCGGCTCTCATGACAGCTATCGGCGGTGATAATGTTGTAATTGAGGTGTTTATACTTATTGCTTTATTTGCTGTGCTTGGATATGGAGTTTATTACTCAAAGAAAGAATCCAAGCCAACATTACATTTAGTTTTTATGTCCTTCATTTTTGTTTTAGTTGGATTTCTCACATTTGCTATGGTTATAATCCGTTCAAATCAACATCCACCAATGAATGAAAACGAACCGGATAAATTTACTGAGTTAGTAAAATATCTTAACCGTGAACAATACGGCGACTTTCCGACCTTTAAAAGAAGATTTGCTACCGAACCACACCAGCAAGTTGTTTACGCAAACTATTCCTCTGATCTCGACTTCTTCTATTCTTACCAGATGGAACATATGATGACAAGATACTTGTTATGGAATTTTGCCGGACGCGAAGGATGGGAACAGGATCAGGGTGCAAACATTGCCCCATTTAATGATATTGGAAATATCTTTGGCAAGATTTTAGGGGTTAATTTTGCAGGTGATGTAAAAGATTCACTATTTGGCATTCCCTTTTTACTTGGCTTGATCGGAATCTATTTTCAATTCCGTAAAGACTGGAAAATGGCAGCCGTCTTTATGATAATGTTTATTTTTATGGGGCACTTAACTGCGTTTTATCAAAATCAGCAAGAACCACAACCTAGGGAACGAGATTACTTTTACGTTGGCGCATTTTTCGTTTATGCAATTTGGATTGCAATCGGTTTAAGAGGATTGATTGATTTGATTCAGGATAAAATAAAAAACACTTCTATCCGAAATGCCGCTGCTTATGGTGTGTTAGCGCTGGGAATAATTTTCGTTCCTGTTAAAATGCTTCAGGCAAATTATTTTACACACGATAGATCAAACAATTGGGTTCCATGGGATTATTCGTACAACCTATTGCAAAGCTGCGCACCAAATTCAGTTCTGTTTACAAATGGCGATAACGATACGTTCCCTCTTTGGTACTTGCAAGATGTTGAAGGTGTAAGGCGAGATGTCAAAATTGCAAATCTAAGTTTGCTTAATACAGAGTGGTATATATCTCAATTAAAAAATAATGATCCTTATAAAGTTGGCAAAGTTAAAATGCGATTAAGTGATCAGCAGATAAATACCCTCAGACCGATTCAATGGACAGCGCAAAAGATTACGGTTCCGCTGCCAAAACCCAACAATACGGTTTCGTATTCCGATATTATGCAGCAGTTTAGTTTGCGGGATACTTCCCTGCTTAAACAAGGCGCAATTACCTGGACTATGAATCCAACTTTAAATTATGGAAATGTTCAGGCAGTGCGCGTGCAGGATTTAATGGTTAAGGAAATTGTTGAAGCAAATAATTGGGAAAGACCAATTTACTTTGCAGTTACCTGTTCGGAAGACAGTAAAATTGGTTTAAGCGATTATTTAAGAATGGAAGGAATGGCTTTCCGGCTTGTACCTGAAAAACGCAAAGCCAACGATGAATTTGTGGAGCCAAATGTTTTAAAAGCAAATCTTACAGAAGCCGTAGGTTATAGCAAAGATTATCAACCGGGCTTTAAATTTCGCGGACTTAATGATCCCAATATTTTCTTTGATGATAACCACAAACGAATGGTGCAGAATTACAGAAATGCTTTCTTAAGGTTAACGCTGTCTTATTTGGGAAATGGGCAAAACGATCTTGCTGTTAGCACACTTAACTCAATGGAAGAAAAACTTCCTAACAAATTAATTCCTATGGATTACGGTTTGCTTTATGAGATTTCAAATCTTTATTTACGGGCGGGAGCAAAAGATAAATACAATAAATTAGCTGATGATGTTGAAAAACAAGCTCTTGATAGACTTGAAAAAAATCCTTCTGATGTTCAATCATATTATAATCCATACAGGATTTTAATTGAGCTTTATGAAGGACAAGGAAGAAACGATAAATTATTAGAGATTTGGCAAAAACTTGAAACTATTTATCCTCAAGACCCGAACGTAAAAGCAAATATTCAGAAATACATGAATCTTGTTCAGGGGGTTGATACAAGCAAAACAAAATAAATATAGCAGAGTGTCAAATCAGTGTACGGGTTGGAACTCATCCCCCAACCCCTTCCCTTCAAAGCGAAGGCGGAGAAAATACTTTTACTAAAGTCCCTCTCTTGTTAAGAGAGGGACTTACGGTGAGTTATTTGATTCTTTCTTTTATCCACACTACTTTCAATTTTCAACCGAATCATTTTATGAAAATCTTAATCCTTGCACTTTCCGGAATTGGCGATGCGTTGATGTTTACCCCAGCATTAAAATTACTACGTCAATCACTTCCCACTGCACAGATTGATGCTCTTGTGATGTTTAAAGGAACAAAAGAAATTTATAAATCCAATCCTAATCTTAACAATGTAATCCACTTTGATTTTTTAAAAGAAGGAACGCTTAATTCCTTAAGTTTTGTTTTGGGACTAAGAAAAAAATATGATGTATCAATAAACGTTTATCCATCCAACCGAAAAGAATATAACATCATAAACTTTTTACTCGGCGCAAAAAAACGAGCTGGCGTTGAATATTTAAGAATGAATAACCAAAATTTTGGCTGGCTAAACAATATTACTGTTTTAGAAAATGATGAAACTCATAATGTTACAAACAAACATTAAACTTATAGAAAAACTACTTAACAAAAAGTTTGATGAAGAACCAACAATGCAGATTAATCTTTCTAATGATGATAAAGAATTTGCTGAAAATTTTCTTAAAGAAAAAAATATTTCAGACAAAGATTTTATTGTTGGATTTCATCCCGGCTGTGCAACACTAAAAAATCATATTAAGCGAAGATGGGAACCGGAAAAGTTTGCAGAGCTTGGTAAAAAACTCATTAATGAAAAGAATGCAAAGATATTTTTGTTTGGCGGACCCGAAGAAGATGAACTAAAATCATCAATCAATACAATGATTGATTCTGAAAAATTCTTATGTGATAAAACAGAAAAACTTCTGCAAAGCATTGCAATAATGAAACAGATGCAATGTTTTTGTTACAAATGATTCTGCACTAATGCACGTTGCATCTGCACTGGGATTAAAAGTTGTTGCGATAATTGGACCTACAAATAAGCATTACATCCATCCCTGGAAAACCGAACACAAAATTGTTTCGCTAAACTTAGATTGTGCGCCGTGTTTTTTTTACTCACCAAAACCACTTACCTGCTCACGCACAGATGTGCAATTCAAGTGTATAAAAGAATTGGATGTTGATATAGTCTGGAATAATATTTTTCAAAAAGGAGAACTCCCTTGGATTGGTTAAAAGAAATTAATGCCGCAGTTACTATTTGTGATAACCAGGGAATAATTGTTTATATGAACGAAAAATCGGAACAAGTATTTAAAAACGATGGCGGAAAAGATTTAATAGGCAAAAGTCTATTCGACTGTCATCCCGACCCGGCTTTAACAAAACTAAAAAAAATTTTAGCGGATGGCAGTACAAATATTTATACAATAGAAAAAAACGGGAAGAAGAAAATTATTTATCAGTCACCCTGGTTTAATGAAAATGTTATTGAAGGAATGGTTGAAATATCATATGAGCTTCCAAATGAAATGCAGCATTTTGTTAGAAAATAACAATAGTCGGACTGTTAATTAATTGTTTGATACACTACAAAATAAAATTCAAGTTTCAATCCACGCGCCTACGAGAGGCGCGACATCCACATGACAATCAGTCCTTGATAACATTCCATCAGTTTCAATCCACGCGCCTACGAGAGGCGCGACATACGTGAGCATCATATTGTTTCCTCCTATAGTTAGTTTCAATCCACGCGCCTACGAGAGGCGCGACAAGCCACGGCAAGTGATCCACTGAGCTATCTTTCGTTTCAATCCACGCGCCTACGAGAGGCGCGACTTAAAGACGGCAAGCTTTTACCAAACTTAAATGATGTTTCAATCCACGCGCCTACGAGAGGCGCGACGCAGATTGATAAAAATTCACCAGACTATAAAAGAGTTTCAATCCACGCGCCTACGAGAGGCGCGACCTGGAATTACACGTCATCTTATATTAGAGTAGATGTTTCAATCCACGCGCCTACGAGAGGCGCGACTTCTATGCAAATAACGTAGCCAACACTTCTTATGTTTCAATCCACGCGCCTACGAGAGGCGCGACTATGAAAGTTTACGTTTACTTTAATAAATCTGGAGTTTCAATCCACGCGCCTACGAGAGGCGCGACAAGGTGATATAATTTAAGTTTTTATTTATTATATGTTTCAATCCACGCGCCTACGAGAGGCGCGACAAGTAAACAACAAGCAACTGCTTGATATTGTAACGTTTCAATCCACGCGCCTACGAGAGGCGCGACTTAACATCGGGGTTGATACGCCTTGCTGGACTAAGTTTCAATCCACGCGCCTACGAGAGGCGCGACGACAAATACGATACAACAGCAAGCGGATATTACACCGTTTCAATCCACGCGCCTACGAGAGGCGCGACTGTAGTTGCGTGTCCGCTGCCTGCATACAATCCTGTGTTTCAATCCACGCGCCTACGAGAGGCGCGACCCGGTGACGGGGTAAGAGTTACGACCGTAAGTTTGTTTCAATCCACGCGCCTACGAGAGGCGCGACGATATTAGCACAAGGAGAGTTTATTGTAATATTGTTTCAATCCACGCGCCTACGAGAGGCGCGACATTTGATCCAATCTAGTGTGGATTGGTTGCTCTGGTTTCAATCCACGCGCCTACGAGAGGCGCGACTGTTTTACATTGATTATATTAGCAAGTGAGATTTGTTTCAATCCACGCGCCTACGAGAGGCGCGACTATTGAGTATGAAACAAGATAATAAAATCAAATGGTTTCAATCCACGCGCCTACGAGAGGCGCGACTGAATATTATGATATAACTACCTTTGATGATAATGTTTCAATCCACGCGCCTACGAGAGGCGCGACCGCCTGGCATACCTGATATTGTTGGAGTTTCAAAGTTTCAATCCACGCGCCTACGAGAGGCGCGACGCTATCTTCTACACTACCTTCCCAATAAGCATTTGTTTCAATCCACGCGCCTGCGAGAGGCGCGACGGAATGGTGAGGATGCAATATTAGAGTTTACAAAGTTTCAATCCACGCGCCTGCGAGAGGCGCGACACCAACAAAAAAACCACAACTATCTGACCTAAGAGTTTCAATCCACGCGCCTGCGAGAGGCGCGACTGGCTTTTCCCCCATATCTTCTACAAAATTATTAGTTTCAATCCACGCGCCTGCGAGAGGCGCGACAATCTAAAACATCAGTAAAAACCTTACGCACCGGTTTCAATCCACGCGCCTACGAGAGGCGCGACACCCGATGCGGTAATGAACTTTGACAAATAACAGGTTTCAATCCACGCGCCTACGAGAGGCGCGACAGCATAAAGTCTATAACCTGCTGGCAATACCAAAGGTTTCAATCCACGCGCCTACGAGAGGCGCGACACTGAAAATGTATCTAAAGGAGTTCCATTACTGTTTCAATCCACGCGCCTACGAGAGGCGCGACAGTTAGAAAAGATATTGTTAGCCCAATTAATGATGTTTCAATCCACGCGCCTACGAGAGGCGCGACTGTATCATATTTAAATACTTACAAACAATAAACTTAAACTATGATTTTCGCTAAGGTTAATCATTTCAGTATCTAAAAAATTAATTTTCTTGGAAACATTGTTTATATAAAAAATTTCCACCGCTAACATTCCAGCATTTTGATGTATGCTTTGGTTAGCGCATTAAAAAAATCACAAAATAAAAGGATCTTCAATGTTTAAGTTTTTATCCTTTCCGTGATGTTCTAATCGCCTTTCCCAATTAGATCCAAGAAAGTAAAAGCGCAGACTATCTTCTTCTTCTTTGTAAAGAGAAAGCAATTCATTTTTTAAAAGTTCCCATTGTGCGGGATCAACGATACATTCAAAAACTGAATTCTGCGCTCTTATTCCAAAATTCAAACAAGTATCTGCAACTTTTTTTAATCTTTTCTTTCCACTCTTTGTTGTAGTGGAAACGTCATAACTTACTATTACCATCATAGGGTGAGTCTCAACTAAAAATTATAAATGAAAAATTATAAATTGATGAATTCATAATATCTACTTTAAATAAAATGGCGGATAATTTTCTATATCGCCTCTAATATATCTTGCAAGTAATTGAGCTTGTATATGAGGCAAAAGTCCTATTGTCATTTTTTCACCAAGAAAAGGATGTGTTATTTCTTCCTGTTTCTTTTTTTGATATGTGGTAAGTAATGTTTTACGTGCTTCATCGGACATACGCACTTCACCTGATTCACGAATATCAAAATCTTTTATAGTAACCTGTTTAAGATTAATTAAATTTAGCATTACACGATCACCAAGGTATGCACGGAATTCTTCCATTATATCCAAGGCAAGACTTGGTCTGCCCGGTCTATCCTGATGAAGAAATCCAACCTGCGGATCGAGCCCAACTGTTTCTAACGCAGAGCGAACATCATTTGCAAGTATTGCATATAAGAAAGACAGAAGTGCATTTGCCGGATCAAGCGGTGGTCTTTTTGTTCTTTGTTCAAATTTAAAATCTTCTTGTTGTGCAGTTATTAAAGATGAGAGCGAACCAAAATATAAATTTGCACATTCACCCTCATATCCGCGAAGTTCATCAAGAGTTTCTGTGTTCTGAATATTATTTAACCTGCTGCCCATAATATCTACGGATGTTATAACCGCATCACTACAATTATCAGGATGATTGCGCTGATGCCTTAGTAACAGATTGCGATAATTTGAAACTTTTGCAGCAATTATTGGTTTTGCAATTTTCAAAGACTCAAATTCATTTTCTGAAATTGCATACTGTGCTTTTCTTAGAAGTACATTACCTTGCTGCGCACCATAAACGCGCGCTAAGAATTTACCGTATTCCGACAAATAACTTATACCAACATTATTTTCTGCACAGAAAGCCATTATCTGTGGTGTTAGTGCTTTAAAGCCAAAGCAAACAATATTTTCAATTGATTGTATTGGAGCTTGAAAAACTTTTTCGTTGTTTATTTCCACAACAAATGTTTCGCGTTCCTTTCGCACATAAGCGTCTTCAGATGTTATGTATAATGTGTTAAGATGTTTTTTCATGGTTCATACAATCCGTTTATATAATTCTGGAGTTTTTTCTTATTCATTGCTTTTGGCTGGCAGATTGACTGGAGAGAACAATTACGACATTTGGTTTGATATTCTGCTACAGGAATTTTTTTTGAATCTACAATTTGTCTGACAGCAAGAATAATGTTTTCAGTTTGTGTTCTAAGTTCTTCATCTACTTCAATAATGTTCCTTCTCCTTATTTTGCCATAAAAGAAAGCGCCTTGTTTGATAGTTATGTTAAGCATTTCTTCAAGGCAAATTGCTTGTGCACAAAGCTGCACTTTATCGCTAATATCTTCTTTGGGTTCGCCAGACTTGAACTCAACAGGTAACACAACTTTTCCATTTTCCGTTTCTTTGAATTCTACAACATCACAACGCCCGGTAATACCAAATTTGTACGAGTAGATACGAAGCCCGCGAACTGTTTTTGTGTTACCGCGGGTTTCGTAAGTATCTGTATCAACTTTTTCGTGAAGGATGTTGCCGCGAACGGTAAAGACATTTTCCTGCCAAACATCATCAACGTGTATAAGTCCGCACTGGCGCGGGCAATAGACGTAGTGCTGTAGTGCACTGATCATTATGAAGTCGTCTTCGGTAAACATTGATTTACTCATTAATTTGTTTGTCCCTTTAGGGACATAATATTTATAGAAAATAGAAATCGAAAACACAAATAAGTCCCGTAGGGACGATATAAATATCCATTAGCTGGTTAGGTTATATCCATCAAAATATATTTTTCATCAAACGTAACATCGTAATTCTTTAATAACTGAAAATATTCTTCGTGGAATGTTTGTCTTTTATGATGTGGCTCCTGATTATTTATATATTTCACAACTCGATCAATATGCGATTGTGAAAAAGAAAATGCGCCATACCCCGCCTGCCAATTAAATTTTCCTTTTACAAATTTCTTGTCATTTATCCATTTGGAAGAATTTCCTTTTATATCTTGCAGTAAATCTGTAATTAATTGATGCGGTTTATACCCAATAGCAAGATGCAAATGATTAGGCATTCCATTGATTGCGATTAATTTATGTCCGTTGTTTTGTGTAATCCCTGTTATGTATTGATATAACTCATCTTTCCATGCGTGCTTAATGAGAGAAATTCTGTTCTGTACTGCAAAAACAAGATGGAGATAAATTTGTGTAAATGTGTTAGCCATGGCATCCTCTATTTCGTCCCTACGGGACTTTAATTAATATTGGTTAACCTTTTTTCTATAAATATCTCGTCCCTAACGGGACTACGAAAATTAGCATTATTTCTAAAAAACTTCTTTTTGTAAAGACGACGAATAGATTTTCCTGCCAAACATCATCAACGTATATCAGTCCGCATTGACGCGGACAATAAACGTAGTGCTGTAATGCACTGATCTTTATAAAATCGTCTTCGGTGTACATTGGTTTTTATTTTTTCCCTTTATCAATCTGTCTTTTTTGTTTTTCTGTTAAAGATTTATAGTTCTCGTTTGTTACAACTTTTCTACCGGATTTTTTCTCTAATTCCTTTCTTGCATTACCTGCAACCGCGCCGCCTTCGATTGCAGCTTTTTTATTTGGATTAAAGCCCCTTGCATCTTTTGTTCTTGCAATTTCAGTTGTAGATGCTTCACCGAGCATAGTGAATATTAATTCAAGATCGGTCATGTGATCGCGAAGGTTTTCCTGCTGCTTGGTTAATCCTTTTAATTTTTTGTAATCGCTCGGAACTAATCCAAAAGTTGCTTTACTTATTTCTGAAGTAAGTATTGCATATTCTTTTCCTTCTTTTACACCTCGTTTTTGCCATTCGTTTGTTAACTCATCACGAACAGCAATTCCACGCACACGTTTTTCGATCCACTCTTCTGAATAACCTTTTGCTTTATAGATTTCCCTCATCCGGGTTTGTGCAAGTTCGGGGTTTTCTATTTCTTCTAATCGCTCTTGCCCCACTTTAGCAAGCCAGAGTTTGAATGGTTCAGCTTTGGGGGAAGGAATGGATTGGATAATCCTAAGTAAGCCTTCTACATTTGCAGCCTGGATTTTTCGTTTTTTCCCATCTGCAGCAATCATTTCAAGGGGGGGACAAATTGTCCCCCAGTTGGAATTCAGCAAATGGTCTCGCTTACGCATTTTTTTTATGTAGTCTTTGGCATTAACTGAATCTGTTAATGCTTCAACTACATCTGCAACCGAGAAATACCATTTCTGTTCTTCCTCATTCCAAACGGAACGAATTTTTTTGCTTTCAAAAAGTTTTATGTTTGACATTTACTTCCTTTCATATCGTTACAATTTGTAACGGTTTCATTTCCTTGTAATTTGGCAGTACACGTAGTGCTGTAATGCACTGATCATTATAAAATCGTCTTCGGTGTACATATAAAAATAAATTTTAGTTATTCACCTTCGATTATTTCGAACTTCAAGCCAGGTAATTCTTTTTCGATCTCTGACTTTTCAGGGACATAATAATCATTAATGGATTTGGGTTCTTCTTTGTTTGATTTTACTTTATCTCTTACCGTACGATGGACTTTCGCAGACGAATACTGTCCATTTTTCGAGTTGTGTTCCCACCAATAAACCTTATGGACTTCCATAGTTCCCTCCGGTCTTGCAGATGAAGCATCGTTTACGAATAAAGTTCTCAACGCCTCTTTGATTGACTTCGCATCTTCATCTGAAAAAAGAGTTTTAGAAGCGAGTTGTGGATTAATACTTCCATAAAACACATATACACCATGATTAACACGATGTTTCATTCCCATCGTGTCAGACGCTTTCTTCGCGCCATCCCCTTCACCACTAACACTTTTTGTGATTTGAATACTTGCTACTCGATCATTCACTGATACAATAGAAAAAGCGGGATGGACAGAAACGGGTCCACGTATACCAATGGAAACGCTTGCATCTTCGCTTTTATCTTCTGACCCTTCTGTGCTTTCTTTAGTCTTTTTTGTTTTCTTACCACCAGCTTTATACGCAAAAACTTGTCCAAATGCACGGACATCAATCCATTGCTTGCAAGCTGCTTCTCTAAATTTTTTTTTCATCGCTCATATCAACACTTTTTAGCACTCCTTCTGCGCGGGAACGAAGACTCCTATATTCATCTTTCCTATTATCGTCAGATTGCACGAAGATTTCATGATCCAAGTCCATTAAACGATTTCTGATTTTCCGTTTAATACATACATCAGAAAGTTCACCATATCCTTCATAGTCAGTACGTGGACGATTTCCGCTTAGTGGGTCTCCATTTGGATTGGCTTTGTTTACGCTAAGAATGACTGCAAAATCTATTTTGTTCTTTAAAGTTTCTTTTGTCTCCATGATTTTTATTCCTTTATAATTAGGTAGTAAAATTATTTGTTATGAAAATGTATGTATAAACTCTTATTAAGATTGTTCATCTTCTTGGTTTTCTTCTGGTGCTTCATCTTTTATTTTTTCCCAGAGTTTAGCACGTTGGCAATGATACCCCAATAAAAATTCACCGCTCAATTGTTTATCATTTATAAAATCTTCTGAATTAAATTTGCACATTACTTCATCTATCAACCCAGTAAAATAATTTGCACCTCCAAGCCGCGCTTTATATGGTGCCAAAGAAAGTTCTATCTGCCTCCAAGTTTTGTGTGGGTGCTCAGCGAATAACTGCATGAAACGTGCAGCATTGGTATCTCGTTTCTCTTTAGCTTTGTAGAGAGCTTGTCCTTCAAGCCGATCTGCAATTGCGAGAAGTCTTCCGTAGAGATAGTCTCGCGTTGTTCTGTTTTCTTCAAGTGCCATATTGTAATTCTCCTTTGTATTATATTTTTTAAAAAGTGCACATGCGATACTTAATGTTTTATTCCATTCCCAGTCATCAAGTGTAATTCTGTTGCAAGCTCGCCTTATTGTGGATTCAACAATATCTTTCGATATCGGTTGTCCATCGATAATGCAGGGAAGAAGTCTTGCCACAGTTGCTTTTTTTATTTTGTCGTCTGATTTTTTACCAAAAGCGGCTTCGGCAATATCAGCCGGTGCAGGCGCGCCAACAAATGTGAAGTGACGCTTTGTTTCTTTGTCATAACCGTATCGATGTATCCAACAACAGGACTCATGCCAGTCATCAATTCTATGAAGAAAATCAGAGCCTGTTAATTCTTTGTAGAAAGTTATTGACATACGTCCCGGAGTTGCCGAATCCACCCCCATAACTACGATGTTTGTTGTATCGCCAATATCTTTATTGTACCCGGCAATCTTCTTACTTAGTTTAAGAGCCAAGTCTTGTGCGGTTGATACAGTTTTCGATAGGTCACTTGGCAATTCATCAAATCCAAGAATTGCCAGCGGATCATCTGTGGGTTTTGGAATTTCCGCACCGGAAGTTGCCCATGCTACAATGGCTTGTCCATCTTTACCTTTGTATCCTTGACGACCAATAAGCCATCGAAGTGCAGAATGTGCTTTTTGAGTTACTTCAAATCCTACATTAGTCGCTTGATCGGCTGTAAGAAAACGACCGCGGAAGGTAAAACCGGATAAATCATTCGAAGAAATAATTTTTGCTTTATCCCCATCTGTACGCAATTTAGCTGGATGTTGATCTGCAGAGAATTCTTCTTTCCCTGTCACATAACAAAGAGTTTTGTTTTGTTTGGTATGCGAATAATATTGGATCCAACTTTTCCATATCTCTGAATCATTCCAAACAGAAGATTTTGGTTCATTAGGAATTTCAACTACCCAGCGAATAAAAGCATCTGCCTGCCAATTCTCTATTTCTCCCTTTTTATTGATTCTACCGGGGAGTAAATCAAAGATATCCAGACTCTCTCTATTTTCTTTTTTAAAATTTCTTTGTTTTAATAACTTATCATCTTCACCTAAAAAAAGTATTTTATGCTCAAATAAATCATGCACAAGAGAACCGCAATTTATGTAATCAAATACAATTTTAACTTTCTCATTTTTCTCGAAATTTATCCAGTCAGATAATAACGAAACATAAGATTGAAAATAAGAATCTCTGTTGCCACCATATTTATTATAGTCTGAAGCGACATATTGTAATTTATCGCAAAGAGGATGCGGTGATTCTCCACTTGTTCTTCCTGAGGAACTTTCTGTGCAGGGAATAATTGTTCTTGATTCGTTTTTGGGAATTACGCGTGCCTTCTTAAAATTTCCATCCTGATTTAGTACAATTTCTATTTGTGCTTTTTGTGTTGTATGGCAAATAGGAAGCAGAGACACTTCGTTATCGTCCGCGCCAACACCAATCATCTTCTCACAATTATTGTAAGTCTCATAAAGCTTTTGTATCCAGCTCATTTATTTACCTCCTGTGCTTCATAGCCATCCAAGAGTCCTTCTTCTGCCAATCCAACAGTTTGTATTTCTTGTGCTTTCATTTGTCTTACTAATTTTCTAATTGTACATTCTTCCTGTCGTGGAAATTCGATAACACCTTTCTTCATCTGCGACCACCAAAATCGTGCGATAAGTTTTCCGTCTTCACCTTCGTCCGGGTAATCAAATCCATGAAACATCAATCCAAATGCAAGCTCTGGAATATCATCATAGTGCCCTTTGCTTTCACCAAATTTACAGGGTTCAACATATCCTTGACATTCCCTCGCACCAACAAAAATATCTCTTCTTCCGCCACGTTCAATCATTCGTTTAGCAACAAAGAAATGCTTGTTTTCGTTTCTATCGTTTGCCATGTCGTCGCGCTTCATATTCCATTCGAAGTGCGCTTGAACCTGGTATTCAACATCGGCAAGGTATGTATAGATAGAAAGAGAATTGAAGGGCTCTTGTTTTTTACCAGCCTCACGCGCGCTTGGATATACTCCACCATAGTTCAAGGGCTTTGTACTTCGTGTTTGTGTTTTAATGGGTTTCATTATACGGACTTTATCAACAATCCAAATAATGGTCGGCTTCCAATAAACCGAACTTATAATACCTTTCAATGCTTCGTATGTAGGTATTTGATACGAACATTTTTCTCCACCGATTTTCGTGAGCGGGTCGGTGAAGAGCGCGTACTTTGCGTACACTTTGAACTCAACTTTGTTTTCCATGTATTTTCCTTAAAAATTTAGATTTTTCATTTCGGTAACAATTTCTTTACTCCAGCCAAATTCATCGCTATAGTATTGATAATCCATATAATAAATGCCTGAATCTTTCTGAACTTCACGAATAGCATTTTTCTTTCCCATATCCTCAAGCTCATAAGGGTAGAGATTAACAGAAAACCTTTGTGAGGTTTTTAAAAGTTTATATTGCTTTTCAATCATTAAAGTATCACATAATTTATTTATGATATCCTCGCCTTCTTTTCCATATGGAACAATTATACCACGCGTTGGTGAATCAATTGCATGAAATGATTTTGCTGCACTCTGAAATGATTGTTTTAGTGGTATAGATGGAGAAGCGTTATGAATCCTCTTGTATTCTGCAACAGAAATTGAGTTGAGGGACAACAAATTAAACAAATCATCTGCCCTTCCAACAACAGCGTTTTCTGCAGGAACTGGATAGTTCATTTCTTTGCTTCTATTATAGAAATAGTATTTGTAAAACTGTTCCATCGCCTTAATGCCAAGTCGATCGTTATCGAACAGTCCTGGATTGTTCTCAAATTCTCTTAGTACACGGTCTGCATCGCCTGCTCCAATTTTAATATCTTTCAACTTATCTAAACTTTCGTCTTTAGAATTAACAATATAAACTCTCCCAAGTTTTCGTCTGCCGTTGCGGTTGCATCTACCTGCTGCTTGAGCAATTGAATCTAGTCCTGCCATATAGCGGATGACAGTGCCAAAGTCAATATCAACACCCGCCTCTATCAATTGCGTGCTAACGCAGATTACAGGTTGTTTATTATCAAGTTTTTCTCTCACAATATTCAAAACATTGAGACGGTGTACGGGGCACATATTTGTACTCAGGTGATATATATCTGTGACTTTTTTCTCAGAAAGTTTCTGATAAAGGGAACGTGCGGAATCTTTCTTATTCACAATGATGAGAACACTGCCTATCTCCTTCAATTCTTCTTCTATTAAGTTCACAATTTCATCTTCTGACCAAGCATCGTTTTCTTTTCTTTTATCAAGAACTTCAATCCGTTTTAGTTTTTGGAATAATTTCTTTTCGTCTTGAATCATTTTTTGTTCGGGAGTGATGCTCAATGACCTTTGAATCGGATCAACTTTATCAAGCAATGGTTGTGTTGCTGTGCAAAGTATAACAGAGGAACCGCAGTCGATGAACAAGAAAGCGAAGTGCAAGGTTAAACAAATGAACACAGCGAACCGGAATAGTCTGAACTTCATCAAAGATAATTACTGAATTGGCAAGCTGATGCATCCTCCTGACGCTTCTTGTTCCACTTCCGAATAATGTTTCAAGGAATTGAACTTGAGTTGTAAAAACAATCGGCGCATCCCAATTTTCCGATAGTAGGTTTTGTCTTTTGGTTTCTTCTTCCGGTGTAAGATTGGAATGATGTTCAAGAACTATTTTGTCCAAGTATTTCCCATTTTCATCTTTATCTTCAAGTATCTTTCTTAATTCATCTGCATTCTGATCAATGATTGAGGTAAATGGGATAATGTAGAAAACTCTATCCATCTTATGATATGCTGCATGGTTTAATGCAAACCGCAAACTTGCTAGCGTTTTTCCGCCTCCCGTCGGAACTGTCAGTTGATAAATTCCTTTTGGTTTGGTAGAAAAATCAAAACAACTCTGAGATACTTCATTGCGCAAGACATCAACTTCATTTTTATCTTTTTTGTTTTCAAATTCTTTTATTCTAATGTCCAACCTATCAACTAAAAAACTCCATGGTTGATATTTGCCGTAATTTCTGATTCGGGCATTTCTAGGGAATTCAAAGTCAGCAGTATTGAGGCGATCTGCATCAATGATACAGCTAAAAAGGAAACGAACAAGTAATCCATACTTAAACATCAAGGTATCTTGATGGTCGTTATTTTCTTTAAGTGATTTCATCTTAGAGATTACTTCCTTTAAAACGTTCGTACTTGAAAGTAAATTCATCATCCATTGCATTTCATAATCGCTTAGATACGATAATGCTTCAGCCGTATGAGTTTTTCCCTCCGGCTTTTCCATTCTTCGTGTATAATTATCTTTGCCGTCTGGTAAAAGGCAATCAATCAAACCGGAATGATGGGATGCAATGCAGATAGATAAAATCTGTGCAGCAATGAGACCTTCGGGTCCCTTCTTTAAAAGTGTTCTGTAAATTATCTGAGCACCTGCACTAGAGTGGTCTATTTTCCCTTTTTGTTCTTTTGTATCAACGTAATCATCTGAGTCTGGATCAATCAATCCCGTTGCTGATTGTATATACTTATCAAAAGCATTGCTTGCCTTCCCGATATCGTGAAGTAATCCTATTAATCTTCCAGTGCCTTTCAATCCAATCTTATCGGCGAACTGACCTGAATATATAGCGGTTCTTGAAAGATGATTGCAAAGAGATTGTGCCTCTCCATCTTTTTCACGGCGATGTGCAAAAAACTCTTTTTTCATATAAAAATCCTTTCGGGCACTCCTTCGGCTGGTGAGTCCCAGAATGCATAGCTTATGTCGGGACGAATAAAATAAGATCGTCTTCCTACGACACCTCGACAACCCTTCGACAAGCTCAGGGTGACATTACTCAACTCGTTCTTCGTCTCTCGACTACGCTCGAGATGACTGCTCAGGATGACTTTTAATAATTAACTCAAGTTGACCGTCAAATTATTCATTGAACACAAAACCGTTGAAACGGTTACGAAAAATTGTTTTTCATTTTATTAACCCACGACTTAAGTCGTGGGTTAATAAGAAAGAGCTATAGAATTCAACCCGTTTTAACGGTTTACAATAACAAGCGGTCAACTTAAGCAATTAAAATGTAACTGTTTTTTTATTAATGTATTAAATGCCTGCATTGCCTTACCCACCGAGTCAGCATCCCCTGCAGAATATAAGAATTGAGAAAAGAAGGGAATGAAATAGTTATATGTATCTGAACTAGTCATATTTCCTGTGCAAACTTAATTAGTTAGTAAGCGAGAGGCAAGCATTATTAATGCAAATAGGCAGTCTCAAATAGACAGTAAGAAAAACAAAAATAACTTCTTAAAAGGATTCCACTTTTTCATTTGCAATATTCAAAACATCAACTATTAGCAAATGATAGCTAAGAGTTTCGGGAAATGTAATAGTAATGTTTTTATTGAAGAGAGAAAGGTTGAATATTCTTTTAGAATTTTTTTTATTAAGTTCCTTATGAAAATTAAATATTCGGTGAATAATGAAATTGTTTTTAATTAATCCAAGCAGGGATAGTAATAAAAAGGGAGACTTTTGGGATTTTAAGTTTGAAAAAAGAATCCTCGGTCAGACAGCTTTAATGCCGTTATTCCTTCCTACAATTGCCGCAGCCACTCCTGAAGATTTTGAAATTCAAATAATAGATGAAAAAATCGAAACAATAAATTTTGACGATAAAGTTGACATCGTTGGAATTGGAGCAATGACAGCGAATATAAACAGAGCTTACGAAATTTCAGATGAATACAGAAAGCGTGGGGTGAAAGTTGTGATTGGCGGAATACACGCATCTATGATGTATGAAGAAGCGGCTCAGCACGCAGACAGTGTTATTATTGGCGAAGCAGATTTTCTATGGCGGGAAGCAATGGAAGATTTCAAAAACGGCGGCTTAAAAAAACATTACAAATATTCAGAATATCCGAACATCGAAGAAATTCCAACCCCAAGAAATGATTTAATAAAAACAGAAAGATATGTTATTAATCAAGTCCAGACGACGAGGGGGTGTCCGTTTGATTGCGACTTTTGTTCTGTGAAAGCATTTTCCGGTAATCAATACAGAATAAAAAAAATTGAACAAACTATTAAGGAAATTCAATCTTTATCACCAACGTATGACATCAACATTTTCGGGTACAAATTAAAATCTCCAAAGACATTATTATTTGCTGATGATAATTTGATTGGAAATAAAGTTTATGCAAAGAAATTTTTAGAAGCAATTATGCCTCTGAAACTTGAAGATTGGTATTGTCAATCATCTATAAATCTTGGCAGAGACAAAGAAATGATTTCAATGATGAAAGAAGCCGGGTGTCATTCTGTGATTATTGGTATTGAAAGTGTTATGCCGGAAACTATACAAAGCATGGATAAAAAAATAAATAAAGTGGAAGATTATAGTGAGTGCATTGCCAATATACAATCAGCCGGAATAAAAGTGATGGGTTCGTTTGTATTGGGCAGCGATACAGAAGACGAATCTATTTTTGAAAAAACAGCAGCATTTATAAAAGATAACAACCTTGTTTATCCCATGGTAAATATTCTTACTCCGCTGCCTGGCACAAAGGTGTACACCCGTCTGGAAAATGAAGGGAGAATTTTACATAAAGACTGGAATAAATATGATTTTGAATCTGTATGTTTTAAACCAAAGAAAATGTCTGCCAAAACTCTTGAAGAAGGCAGGCGGTGGGTTTATAGGGAAATATTTTCTTTGAGCAATATTCAGGAGAGATATGATAATTTTATGACTAAAAAAGAAGTTAATGAAGTAAGAGGATTTGAGGATGCGTTTGGGAAAATGAAAATGACAGATAAATTTTTTATGGCACTTTTAGTCTTAAAAATTCTATCAAAAGTAAATCCGGAACAGAGAAAATATTTTATTGATGTGATTAGAAATTTTTTAAAGGGTAATGAAACTAATTTTGGAAATAGTTTCTCAATTATGAGTTTTAATAATTACGCTTATAATATTCCACTATCTGGAAGTAGTTTTTAATTTTCTATAATAATTCTAAAACCTTGTCGAATTAGTATACAACCATTTATGAGATGAGTTCTGCTTTTTCCATTTGTATATACAAAGATTATAAAATTATTCTTCATCACCATTCTGGAGAGAATATGCTTACATCCAAAACAATTTGGAATCAACGTTCAAGTTGGTCTTCACATTTCCTTATTTTCTCTTTTGTTCTAATAATATTAACCTCTTCTTCTTTCTCACAAGACAAACAACTTACGTTTAACCAGGTTTATATGTTTGGTGAGCCGAGAATTTTAAAACAGGCGCCGCGCTTACAAGGCTGGTTTGATGATGAACATTATCTTATGCAAAAGCGTGATGCAAAGACTAGTGCAATCGTTAAAGTAAATGCAAAAACCGCAGAAGAATCTGTTGTGCTGGATTTTAATTCTATTAATCCAAATCTTGATGAAGCGGAATTAACCGCCGAAGAAAACATAGGTATAACAAAAGATTACACAGGCTTGCTTTTTTATGATGACAATGATTTGTTTTTTTATTCCATTCCCAAAAATAAAGTAACACGGCTAACAGAAAACAAAGATGAAGAAATTAATCCAATGCTTTCCCCAGATGGAAAGAAGGTGGCATTTACCCGCAACAAAGATTTATACGTTGTTGATGTTGAATCAGCAAAAGAAACACGCATAACAAATGATGCAAGCGATGTTGTTTACAATGGCTACGCTTCGTGGGTTTATATGGAAGAAATTATCGGACGCTCACTTAATTACCGCGCTTTCTGGTGGGCGCCAAACAGTGAGATGATTACCTTCTTAAGGTTTGATGATTCACCGGTTCCAAAATTTCCTTTGTTTAATGCTAATGGTGTTCACGGTGAACTTGAGTGGGAGCGTTATCCAAAACCGGGCGATCCAAATCCAATTGTTAAGATGGGAATTGCACATATCAACACAAACAAAGTTGTTTGGATTGATGAAGATGAAAACGCAGATCAATATACTGCATGGTTTTTCTGGTCGCCAGACAGCAAAGAAATGTTTTACCAGGTATTAAATCGTGATCAAAATGATTTGCAAATATTATCTGCAAATCCTGAGACAGGAAAAAACAGATTAGTCTATCAAGAAAAAAATAACACCTGGGTTGAGTTTTTTGAAGACATTAACATCTTAAAAAATAACAAAGGGTTTATCCTCCGTTCTGAGCTTGATGGATGGCGGCACCTTTACTATTACGATATGAACGGCAAGCTTAAGAAACAGTTAACCAGCGGCGAATGGAATGTTTCGGAAATAATTTTAGTGGATGAAGAAAACGATAAAATTTATTTTGAAGCAAATAAAGGTGAAAGATTAGAAACACATTTATTTGTTGGTGATTTTAAAGGGGATAATTTAGAACAGCTAACAAAAATTCCAGGTACGCACGATGTAATTGTTTCACCAAATGGGAAATATTTTTATGACACTTACTCTGATATTAATTCACCAGACAAAATAGATTTGTGCGACGGTGAAGGAAATCTTGTTCGTAATCTTGGCGATAGAAAATCAAAAATATTTGATGAATATAAACTAGGCACAACAGAAATGTTTTCTATCAAAACTGAAGATGGATTTGATTTACCTGCAATGTGGGTGCTTCCTCCGGATTTTGATGAAGGGAAAAAATATCCTGTTTTGTTTGCTGTTTATGGCGGTCCCGGTGGAACAGATGTTAAAAATTCTTTTTCGGGTTATTTAGATAGATATTTTATTTCGCAAAGTGGAATAATTTATTTTATTGTTGATCATCGTGCTTCAGCTTACTTTGGTAAAAAAGGAAAGGATTATATTTATCGAAATATGGGTAAGTGGGAAATTAATGATTACACAGAAGCGGTAAAGTGGTTAAAGAAAAAATCATTTATAGATTCTACAAAAATTGGAATTACTGGCGGAAGCTACGGCGGTTATGTTGCGTGTATGGCGCTTACTCTTGGAGCGGATTATTTTACTCACGGCATTGCAGAATATTCTGTTACTGATTGGGGACTTTACGATAACGTTTACACTGAAAGATATATGGATTTGCCATCAGAGAACAAAGAAGGATATAAATTTGGCTCTGCAATGACACACGCAAGTGATTATAAAGGTTTGTTGCGAATAACGCACGGCACAATGGATGATAATGTGCATATGCAAAACACAATTCAGCTTGTGGATAAGCTTACAAATTTAGATAAACACTTTGAGTTGATGTTGTATCCAAACGAAAGGCACGGAGTTGGATTTCCTAAATGGCTGCACGCACAAAGAGAGTATGTTCAGTTTTGGTTTAAGAATTTTCTAGGAAAAGATTTTGTGAAGGAATAAACACAATGGCACACAGATGACACTGATGTTGCTGATACTTGCAGATTAAATCAATGAGAATCTGTTTAATCTGCGTCATCCGTGTTCTATTGTGATTAAACGGTTCGAATTACTTTTCTAAAATGAAATCCATAAACTGCAAGTGTCATCGCTGTTGGAAATTTACGCGGATACTTCCACAAACTGACAAATAAAAGTTTCCAAAAATATTTTTTTCCACGCTCAATAAATCCAAGCTGCCAAAGCAATCTTAAAAAAGCTTTTAGCTGTTCAAAATTAATAACCGTTGGCGTCCAATCGGGAACATGATATTCTTTTAAAAATACTTTTAATCGTTTATAATATTCTTCCTGCGAATAAATTGTATTAAGCAACCTGCTGTAACCGCGGATAAGATTTTTAAATTCCATCTTAGGAACAAAATTTATGCTTGCGTCCATATTATTGCCCGTCCACATTTCAAGTAATCTTCCCTCATCTTTCATTCTGTTATATAGCTTAGTTCCGGTTGGGGCGTTTAATAATCCAACCATTGCATTTGGTATGCCGCTGCGCTGAATAAAATCTATTTGTTCATCAAATACTTTTTCTGTGTCATTATCAAATCCAACAATAAATCCCCCCGAAACAAGCATACCGCTTCTTTGTAATTTATTAACTGAATCTACAAGATTACGTTTTAAGTTTTGCATTTTGCCGCATTCAACCAAGCTGTCGCTGTTTGGAGTTTCGATTCCAACAAAAATGCTATTGAATCCTGCTTCAACCATAAGACTCATTAACTCTTCATCATCTGCAAGATTGATTGAAACTTCCGTTATAAAAAAGAATGGATATTTTTTTGCTTTTGACCATTCAATCAATGCAGGTAAAGTATCTTCTTTAAGTTTCCTTTTATTGCCGATAAAATTATCATCAACAACGGAAATTCCGCCGCGCCAGCCAAGTACATACAAGCGATCTAACTCAGCAATAAATTGTTCTGTGCATTTTGCACGGGGCTTTCTTCCGTTAAGCATTGTGATGCTGCAAAATTCGCAGTCGTAAGGACAGCCGCGCGAATACTGCAAACTCATCGATGCATATTTTTTCATATCAAGCAATTCCCACATAGGAATTTGTGCTAATGAAATGTCTGGAAATTCATCTGTGCTATAAACTTTTTTTGGATTCCCGTTTTTCAAATCTTCAAGAAAAGGCGGAAGAGTAATTTCAGCTTCATTTAAAATAAAATGATCAACACCAAGCAGATCTTTATATTGTGTTGTGCAAAGCGGACCGCCGGCAACAACTTTTACTTCAAGCTTATTGCATCTTCTAACAATTTCTCTAAAAGATTTTAAGTGTACATTCATTGCGCTGATAAAAACATAATCAGCCCAAAGAATATCTTTATCGATTAGTTTGGATACATTAAGATCGATAAGTTTTTTGCTCCAATCTTTTGGCAGCATTGCGGCAACAGTAATTAAACCAAGAGGAGGTTCTGCGGATTTTTTTGAAACGAATTTTAGTGCTTCTTTAAAACTCCAGAACGTTGATGGTGTTTCGGGGTAAATCAATAATACATTCAACTCAAGTCTCCTTATAAAGTAACATATCAAAAGTGCAAAGAATATTGATACGCTTTTGTAAAAGAAATGTAATTTAGATTTTTAAAGATTTGATGTTCATCATAATTAAAATGATATTTGAAGGTAATTTTTAATTTGTCAAGCTGGTAGCCTTGGCGGATTGTTTCAGCTTCTCAAAGATTATTATATAAATAAGATTCCGAATGGCAATGACGTCGAAGGATGACAATTGGATTCAATAGATTTCAATATGAAGGGCTGGTAAATAAACTTTATGATGCGCAGACAACATTCATTTATTTATAACCTGGTAATATTTGTGCTTGCACAAGTTGTTTGGTTAGCCGTACTTTTACTTTGGATATACTGGTATGTAAAAAACAACATCATCTTTGAAAAGGTGGGTGAAACCATTTCTCCTCAGATTGTTTATGATGCACCAAGTGTTTTTCCTTTTGTTGGTGGAATTGTATTACTTGTAGGTTTGTCTTTTAGTCTTGTATTAATCTTTCGTCATTTAAATATTCAAATTAGATTAACTCAACTCTATGATAATTTTATTGCAAACGTAACTCACGAATTGAAATCACCGTTATCATCAATACAACTTTATTTGGAAACGCTGAACTCACGTGAGGTTCCGGACGAAAAGAAAAAAGAATTTTATAGTTTAATGATGCGGGACGCAGAAAGACTGAAAAATCTTATCAACTCAATACTTGAAATTGCTTTAATGGATAAGAAAAAACTAATAAGAGATTTTGAACCTTATAAAGCCGATGAAGCAATCAAGAAGATTATATTGGAATCCGCAGAACAGTTCCAGCTAAATCAATCTGCTATTAAGTTCAGCGGTGATGCAGGCTGTGATATTCTTTTAAACAGAAGTTCTATCAAGACAGTGTTTGATAATCTTGTTGATAATTCAATAAAGTACAGTGTACAAGATTTAGAAATTAAGGTAAACTTTAAGCGTAACACTAAGAAAGTAGAAATAGAGTTTGCAGATAATGGAATCGGAATTCCACACGAAGAAATAAAAAAAATATTTCAGAAGTTTCACAGACTTTATGATAAAGATATTCCCAATGTTAAAGGCACGGGGCTCGGGTTATATGTTGTAAAAGAGATAATAAGAAGTCATAAGGGAAAAGTTTCTGCCCACAGCGAAGGGAAGGGCAAGGGCTCTCAATTTAAAATAGAATTGCCGATTTATGTGGGAATGACAAAATTTATCAAAGACAAGAAAGAGGATTTTGAAAAATGAGCGAAAAAATATTAACCCAATCAAATATTCTTTTAGTAGAAGATGAAGAAAATCTTGCGCATGGATTAGAATATAATCTTACTGAAGAAGGTTATAAAGTTACTCTGGCAAAAGATGGTAGAGAAGCAATAAAATATTTTGATGAAAATGAATTTGATTTAATTGTACTTGATATAATGCTGCCCTATCATAATGGATTTGAAATTGCAAAGCATATTCGTGATATACATCCGCAAATGCCAATACTAATGTTAACAGCGCGCACCCAGGTTGAAGACAAAGTAAAGGGGCTTGAAATTGGAGCTGATGATTATCTTACAAAACCCTTTCATCTTAAGGAATTATTACTGCGAATAAAGGGCATGCTGAAACGTAAAAAGTGGTACCAAAAAGTTGTGATTGAAAATCCGGTTTATAAGTTTGGTACTAATGAAATAAATTTTGAAAACCTCAAATGCAAAAACAGCAAAAGCAGTTTTCAGCTTACCTCCTATGAAGCGATGATAATACGATATTTAATTGATAATAAAGATCGCGTAGTTACACGAAAAGAATTATTAGAAAATGTCTGGAATATGAATCCAGAAGTTGAAACACGAACTGTAGATAATTTTATAGTGCGATTACGAAAGCATTTTGAGGATGATCCATCAAATCCCAAATTCATTGTTAGTGTTAGAAGTGCTGGATATATGTTTAATGAAAAAGTATAGCCTTACTTAAAGGTAAACTACACAACAAATTTTAGGAGTAAAATGAATCGGCTAATATCAATTACAAAACCGCAAGATATTCCTGCTGATTACCAAAGCACGCCAATTGGTCTACTGTTTGAATATCATAATCTTAATCGTGAGTTTGGTAATTACTCTGCTGCCGAATTACTTATTGGCATGTGTATGGATAACAGGAAGCATCTTCATATGCCGGATAACTTTGCTTTTATAATTCGATCAGGTGGTGCAAATTTGCGTTACAGCGAGTTTAAGGTTTCTTTTGCAATTTCCGTGGGAAATGTAAAACACATTGCATTAGTCGGACACAACAATTGTGGAATGGTTAATCTTGTTTCTAAAAAAGATCAGTTTATACAAAAGCTTTCTGAAAACGGCGGCTGGACTTTAGAGCAAGCTGAAGAACATTTTAATAACTACGCGCCAATGTTTGAAATCAATAATGAAATAGATTTTATACTTAGCGAAACAAATAGATTACGTCAGCGATATCCCAAAGTGCAGATTGCCCCAATGTATTATAAGTTGGAAGACAATTTACTGTATTTGATTAAAGAAGATTAGGGAATAACAACCAAATACAATCCCCAATCTGCTGAGCCATAACCAGTGTTTACAGAAACGTGTGAACCATTCCAGACAGCATCGTCTAAATTAAAAACTAAACCACCGTTCCATGTTGAATTAATATTTTCACTGAATGCTAGAGTCCAATTAATAACATCACCATACCAAACAGTCATTGTTTCAATGATGGTTGTATTTTCATTCACATCAAATTTATCAATCATATTATCAGAAAAATAACTGCCATTTGGTTTAAGTGTTAAAGTTCCAGTGCGTCTGATTCTTGTTTGTCCATTGTTTTCATCTGCATCATAAGAAACTGAGCCTGTTCCAAAATTCATTTCACCAAATTTATTTACATATACATCAACTTGCACTGATTTATCAATTGATGGAAAATCATTTGTGAAATGTAATTTTAAAAAGCCATTATATTCGTGATCTAAATATTCCTTTGGTCCGGTTTCATTTTCATCTTCTGAACAGGCAAGTATTATAAGAAATAATGAAATCATTAAGATCATTGGATTTAATTTTCTATTCATATTATCTCCTCAAATCTATTTTTTAATTAACTCAACTCTTCTGTTTTTTGCTTTCCCTTCTTCGGTGTTATTATCTGCAATTGGTTTTTCTTCACCAAATCCAGTTGAGCTTAATCTTATTTTATCAATTCCGTCATTTACAATCGCATCAACTACGGCTTTAGCTCTTTGTTCTGAAAGCTTAAGGTTTGATTCGTTGCTGCCATCGCTGTCAGTATGTCCTTCAACACTAATTTTAATGTCCGGAGCTTGTTTCATCATCTCAATTATTTGCTCAATGATGGACATGGATTCTTTTTTAATTGTTGATTTACCGGTATCGAAGTTAATATAAAGAATTGCTTTGCCTGTTTCGTTTAATTCTTTAAGTATTGCGTTTGCAGTTACTTCCTGTTCAACTTCACCTTTTTCAATTATTGTAAGATCGTAATCATAATCGCCCGCAAAAACCTCTGCCCACGTTTCCTTATTTCCCTGTTTGATATTTAGATAGGTACGATTCCCAGATGACTCGAATGCTTTGCCGCCAATTTTTTTAATAGCGTTGGAAAAATTGCGTATGATTTTTAATGCGCCCACTTCATTCTCGCTCTCATATTTGATAAATGTCTTTTTCCCCTCGACATTTATTTCACGATCGTTTTCATCATAAAAAAGATGCGAACCAAAGTCTTCAGCGGAATAGTCTGTTATATAAAACCCGGAAAGTCTATTGAACATTGGATGATCTTTACTGCCTTCTAAATCCTGTGCGGGGCAGTAAGAAGTAAAAAGTAAAATCATTACTAAGGCGATTACAAAAATTATAGTTTTCATTTTTATTCCTCTCAAAACTATTTAAGATAGATACTTTTCTTTGTTTGAATAAACTCTCCAGTTTTTAATTGATAGAAATAAATTCCACTCGCAATCACAAGATGTCCATCGCAACGGAGCGGGCAACATAAAATTTTAGTTAATAACAGTTTGCAATTAGCAATCAATAAGACATTAATCTAATTATATCTTAATGAACATTTTTTTCTTTTCATTTTTAATTTCTGTAACAATACTGCCCACAATACCAATGATTATACCAGCCGGGGAAAAGGAAAATTGCCAACAGGAAAAAGAATCCTCCCATTACTTCCCATAATGTTCCCTTGCCTATAACCTCAAAAACATTATGCAATACAGCAAAGAGGACAAATCCAAACACTGAACTTATAATGAGGATAATATATGATTTAGGTTGTTTCCAATTATGTGTAAACGCGAGAATAAAAAGCAAACTACTCATAAAACTAAGAATAATACCCGGCGGATTATCTGGTATACTTACAATCATCGCGGCAACCATTGATATTATGCTCAACGATAGATAGATGTAAGTCTGTCTTTGTTTTAGAATATTTATATTTATCATTTTTAGTCCATTGGATTAATAGATATTTTTTCAATTGGTATCGGTTCCATTGCTTTAATATTATCGATGATTTTCTTCGTTGCATCATCTGGATCAAAAAACATAACAAGTTGATCTGTTATATCAACAAACTCAAAAGAGTCATCAGCAAATGGAATTTCCCATTTGGACAATATCATTCTTACATTATTATCTTTTGCAAGAGTAGGTAATTTATCTTTTATCTTTTCTAAAATGTTGTTGATTGATCCATTGCTAAAAACCTGCTGATGCATTAAAACTTGTTGTGTGGGTCCTTGTTGTTCCAATTCTTTTGCCAGTTCTTCATTACCGCTCTCTTTCGCTTTAGCAACATCATTTCTCAGATTATCTAATTCCGTTCATAAACTCAGCAGATCTTCCATAAGCAACGGCAACACAACGAGAATCAAAAGTACCAATACGTATTTTATTGGTTTCTTGTTGAGCAATACAATGCCAGAAACGAAAATTAGCAAACAACCATATACTTATTATTAACTCTTTTCATAACCGCCTCCTGATATAATTTTATTCAACTAATTTTAATTAGTGTGATTTTAATAACTCAACAATTAATGTAGCTGCTTTTTGCGCACCGTTCTTTGGTATTTCTGGATATGATACTTTTTTACCAATACTTTCTATTATTCTATCTGCGAGTAATTCTGGAGTTGTTTCTGATAACTTTAATCTTAAACCTGAACCGTGTTGTGTTAATATTTTTGATACTTGTTCCTGCTCGCAATGTCCTTCAAGTGGAAAATAAATAAATGGTCGTCTTAGAGCGGTTAATTCAAGTGTAGATGTTGCACCTCCTTGTACAACCGCTAAATCGCAGGCTGCAAAGTGTTCATATAATTTTGGGACAAATCCAACAACCTCAACTTCTTTTGTTAAGTTAAGATTGTCGACTGTTAATCTCGGTCCTGTTACAACTTTCATATGAAGTTCTGGAATTTTTGTTTTCACTAGGCTGTATGCTTTTCCACATAGCTCGAATAACTCTTTACCAATTGATGTCCCTCCGATAGAACAAATGATTAAATGGTTGGAATCATATCCAAGTTTTTTCCTTACTTCTTCCTTACTCTTGTATTCATCAACATTAAAAGGGAATACGTACCCAACGAATTTGTACATGGCTCTCGCAAACTCTAATCGGTTAGGCAACATAAAACCAAACGTTTTATCAGGCACGTTTTCCGGAACACCCACAAACAAAGCAAGATCATATGGTGGCTTTTGCTTAACTCTATAATCGTGCGACCAAACTCGATTCCAATAATAAACACCTAAGTTCTCTAATGGATTTTTTGTCATTGCATCCAAACCAACAAAATCAAATATCATTACAAATGAAAACTTTTTTAATTCCGGATGTTCTCTCATTGCCAGACTTATCTCGTAAGTTTCATCACCAATTACAATATCATATTTCTTTGATTTTATTATTTTCAAAAACACTACTATGTTTTGTTTCCATTCTTTTCTTGATTTCATTAAATATTTAAATAAGTTCAGACTCGCACCATCCGAAGTTTTCTCTGCTGATAAATTTTCATTTGCATATTGTTCGCATTCCGGAACAAGTTTCTCTCCCGCTTCCAACAACAAAGTTGTGGCTGGATGTGCTGCCAACCATTCAATTTCAATTTCCGGAATTAACTTTCGTAATTCGTTTGTGATTGCTATATCCCTGGTAATATGTCCCAGACCTAGTGATCCACTAATATATAAAACAGTCAATTTTTTCATTGAATCTTTACAACTTTAAATAATAAACTTATTTCTTATCAGCAGGTTCTGCTTCGGGAGAGAAGGTTAAAAGTCTTTATTGGGAAATGTTCATTTATCAGTAATCTAAAATCTAACTCTCTCTAAGTAGATAAGAATACTTTTTTTAACTTGCAATGATTTTGAACAATAAACAAGCAACTTTTTATAATTATGAAATAATAAGAACCCCAAAGCTTTATCATTGAGAAAAACTTATTTTAAGTACAGCATTTTTTTCACTGCCGTATATTCTTCCGCTTTTAGCTGATAGAAATATATTCCGGATGCTAGATGCTTGATACTTGATTCTGGATTAAACTCAACCTCATAACTTCCGGCTGGTTTGTCCTCATCAACAAGTGTCGCAACTTCATTTCCAAGAACATCAAAAACTTTAAAGATAACATTGCCAGCAATCGGTAATTGGTAACTAATCATAGTACTTGGATTAAAAGGGTTTGGGTAGTTTTGTTCAAGAATAAATTTACTTGGTAAATTTTCATCATTATCAACACTAGTAGTGCTATCAATTACTGTCACATCAAAAAATAAAGTATCAGTTTTAGTAAATCCATTATGAGCAATTTCTAGAAGTCCAGAAAATTGTCCTATTTCCCATGCTGAAAATGTTATACTGAAATATTCTGTTGAATCCATATATATTATTGCGTTTGCCGGATTAATATCTATCCAATTCAATGTTGAAATTATATTTTTAATCCTAAGTTTAATATTGCCCTCATTTTGCACATTGAAACTCTGTTCTTTTTGTTCTCCTAATTTTATCTCACCAAAATGTAAAGTATCAATGCTAAATACAGGTTTACAATGAAGGTAGAACGTTGATGTATCTGTAAATAATGATCCTGCATAAGAATTATCAATCGTCTGAACTGCCCAAGAGTATGTACCGCTCTCAGTTGCGTCAAAATACCATGATAAGCTTTGGTTCATACTCCCAATGCTTGGTATATATCTAAATCCATTGCTATTTG
The DNA here is from genome assembly GCA_963714775.1 of uncultured Ignavibacteriaceae bacterium. Lineage (GTDB taxonomy): Bacteria > Bacteroidota > Ignavibacteria > Ignavibacteriales > Ignavibacteriaceae > IGN3. The sequence continues at coordinate 96,017 of CAVQQN010000047.1, read as the reverse complement.
AATGTGCAGGAACAACTTCCTTGTCATTATCTAGTTGCTTTATTATTAAATTATAATTTAATCCCACCGAATCTGTTTCATTATCTTCCCCACGATCCCAGGATAAACTGACAATACCATTTTCAATTAAATGATTTTTATCAGTTGGTGGCAGAGGTTTCTGATTAGGAGTATAGCCAATATTCTTGAAAATTTTAGTAATATATGGATATGTATCAGATTGTCCGGAAATTAAAATGTCTAAATCACCATCATTCTCGAAGTCTCCTAATTCAACACTTCCATAACGAGTTTTTGTGATATTTATTGGAACAGAAACAAACTGATTTCCATTTTCATTCTTAAATAAAGCCACAGTTGGTAAATTATAACCAATCGTTGAACCTGTCATTAAAACATCCACATCACCATCATTGTCAATATCTCCTATCGTCGTTGAGCTAATCATGAAGTTATCGATTGGGATTAGCAGATCCTGAATAAAGGCTGAACCATTATTTTTATAAAAAATATTGCCTGATAATAGATAAAAATCACCATCTAAATCATAATCACACCACATAGCCGTTCCAGTTAATTATAATGATTTTTTTCCATGATAATCCACAGAATTAGACATTTGCCCTCATTTAAATATTCAATACTATGTGTTTTCCTATTGCACATTAAACAACTCAATCTAAATGGCCATAATTTTCATAATCCCACCAGTCACTCCAACTTTATTATTATTGGGTAGAATAATATTTGTCCTAATAAAAGATGCTTAACTCCTCCGTTTACGCAGGAATCTAGCATAAAACCTAATTAACAGGAACGGAACCACACAATACAAAATCCAAATCGCCATCATTATCATAATCACCCCAATCAACATCACTATTTATAGTACCTCACAAATTTAACAAAAATTAATGAAAAAGAATTATTTTGATATCTTTTATACTTCAGAACTATTATATTAAATTAAAGTATACATCCAGCAACGATAAAATCGATATTTCCGTATTCCGTATGAGTCCCCAAAATCAAGCGAACTATACTTTAATGGAATAATATCTGCATTAATATCACTAAAAACTGAATTAGTGTTATTATATATTTTAGTCAATCTGCCTGCAGTTGGGGAGAGGTGGTTGTACCCTGTTAAAATTATATCAAAATCACCATCTTTGTCATAATCAACCCATCTTGCTTCCCCATTACTTATTCCTGTTAATTGAGAGTTTAATTCCCAAAATCCATGAGTATTAGAAGAATCTATTGTAAATGTTTGTTCGCTGCTAAACAAGGACCCAGACATTTGATTATCGATTGCCTGTACACTCCAGTAGTAAGTACCATTTAATAAGTTATTTAATGAAAAAACTTTATTAAGAAAAACATTTCCCACTTCTACAATTTTTCTTTTGCCAGTAGTTGTTATTGATACGGGCGAAAGAATATCTGAAGCTCCGAGTGAAGTCCCAATTCTTAGATTATATGAAATGCTAGGAGTTGGGGTTTCATTATCATTTGCAGCATTCCAAGACAACGCGACTGAACTCCCCACGACATTTGAGTTTAGTTCACCTGGTGAAGATGGTAGAGTGTTGGGTGTTGATATTTCATTCTTATAGATTTTCGCAAGAGTATCATCTTCCATCCTTGTAATAATTAGATCAAGATCATTATCGTTATCAAAATCACCCCAAGCTGAATTACTGACATACATTCCTGGAAACGTATATACTAGATTAAAACTTCCTGAATTGTTTTGATAGAGTTGGGAAATATTTTGATTGGTTGAATCTTTACCACCAACGAAAATATCTAATAATCCATCGTTATTATAATCTATAATATTCAATGCACCTTCCGGGTTCCAGGGATTTCAGGTTGTATTGTTTGAAAACTTCCTGTACCGTTAAGATTTCTATAAATCGAAATTTCCGGGAAAAGCACTTCCTGAAATATTGTCTTTATAACCATTAATAATTATATCTTGAAATCCATCTCCATCAATATCGTTTGTAAGCAGGTTCCCAAAATCAATGCCATCAAGTCCGGGATCGGAAAAATTAAATCCTGATCCATTATTTATATACAGGATTGTTCGTCGTATTTGGGACTCATTATACCCAGTTAATATTATGTCCTTTAAACCATCTTTATTCAAATCTGAAAAAGCATAAACTCCGTTATATAATAAAGCGAAAATATATACTGAAGTAAATTGATCATTTCCTTCATTACGAAAGAGTTCGTTTCCAATAATACAATCAACTTTACCATCGTTATTGTAGTCATCCCAGGCCATATACTTATCAGTAGAATTATTTAGAAAAACGTTTTTTTGTTGGAATTGATTGTTGCCGAGATTTTCAAATATGAGTAAGCTAGTATAATTCAATACAATTATATCAATATCATTGTCGCTATCGTAATCAACTATACTGTACTTGTTCTGATAACCCATCGGAATTTCAAGTACTTTATTGCTTAAGTCATTAGTAATATTTTCAAACAAATAAATATGAAAAGTAAAAACACTTGCATTGCCTCCAGCTAAAAATAAATCCAGATCGTCATCATTATCAGAATCAACCCACTTCACTATACTAAATGAAAGTGCTGGAATATTAAAATTTAACTCGGTGAATGTTTGAGACCAGCTAGAATCGTGAATAATAAAATTAAAAAAAAGCAATAAAACGTTTTCATAAGAACCCCTTTAAAAGTGAGGTAGTAATGTAAAAAAGCAATCTAATAAAGTCAATTTAAAGTTATTTGCTATACCACAAACACTTTTGCAATATCAACAAGCAACGATGGATTGTTCATTAACGCAGTTGTAAACACTTTGCCAAGTGTTCTTTTTTCGATAGGAATTTTTAGAATTGAATGTGCAATGCTGTTAAACTTATCATCAGAAAAATTGTAAATGCCTTCTTTAATTCTGTTAAAAGTTTCGTGGCGTTTACCAAGTCTGTCCTGCCATGCTTTATCATAAGTTAAGATATGATCAAGCTTGTTTTGTTTTATTGCTTCACCGGCAATTGTTCCAGCAATTTTTCCACCAATCATTCCGCTTGCAATTCCGCCGCCGCTTAATGGATTAACCTGTCTCGCTGCATCACCAACTAACATAATTCCGGGACCAGAAATTTTATCAAGCGTAATTGAACACGGAACTCCGCCCGCAATTTTTGTAAGTACAGGTGCGTTTGGATAATGCTTGTTCATAAAATCATCAAGAAAAGACTGTGCAGATTTTTTCTTTCCGATCAATCCGCTAACACCAAGTCCTATGTTTGCTTTATTGTGTCCTTTAGGAAAAATCCAGAAGTATCCGTTAGGTGCAACATCTTTCCCAAAGTAAAAGTAAAGTGTGTTTTGATCAACAGGAATATTTGCTGCGGTAATTTGCACAGCACTTTCCATATCACGAAAATCAATGTGTGTTTCTAAGTCCTGCCCAGCGTCCAACGCGTGATTCAACTCCATCAGCAGCAATTACAACTTTTGCTTTAACTTCTTTCTGTTCACCGTTAATGTTCGTATTTTACTCCGCTTACTTTTCCATCATCAAACAGCAATCCATTAACATAAGCACGAGTTAAAATTTCTGCTCCTGCTTCTGCGGCAGTTCTTGCAAGTTCGTAATCAAAAATTCTTCGTTCAAGAACATAACCGGCATCACCAAAATCTATTATTGCTTCACTGCCATCGGGAGCGTTAAAAGAAAACTTACTAATCTTTGCTGCAATCCATTTATCATCACTCGGAATAAATTCTTCAACTCCAGCTTTGCTTATTGCTTCTCCGCATCTAACAGGATAACCAACATCACGATCTTTCTCAAGCATCAAAACAGAAACACCCTGCTCAGCAGCAAACCGTGCAGCCATACTTCCTGCTGGTCCCGCACCGACAACTATTATGTCATATTCGTTTTTCATTTTCTTAATCAGTGTCCATCCGTCTAATCAGTTAAATCCGCGTTCTATTTTCTGGGCAATGGCACACGGATCGAACGGATGAAACTGATTTCAGCAAACTCCATTTTTATTAAACTTAATAACTTCAATCGGGCAAGACCACACACACTTAGAGCAATTTGTACATCGTTCATCTATAATAAAAATCTCTGCTTCTTTTAGTTCGATTGCATCCTCGGGACAAACGCCAACACAGCAGCCACAGAAATCACACTTATCAGGTAAGATTTCTATCATCAACTTTCCGTTTTTTGCTTGTCGGTAATTCATATTGTTTTGTACTTATTTCTCCAGTGGCTCTAAGTGTATTCTACTGTGGTTCTCTGTGTAATGGATTCAAGAATTCTTTCACGGAGAAGTTCACGGAGTAACACAGAGTTTTCATTAATTTTATTTTTTATGATTGTTAAGATAAATAACTCTTAAAAGATGAAGTTCATTATAAGAAATTTCACCATTAAATTTTTCAAAAACATTTTTCATAGTAACCGTTCCATTTTCATCAAACTCGCTAAAAACTTTTTTCTGTTTAGATTTATCAATCGTTACTCTTCTCCAGCAAACCATCTAATCTAACCTTATTGCCTTCATTTGTAAATCGTGCAAGATGGTTTACAATAGTTTGTTCCTGAACATTATACTCTTCGCGCTAACTCAGTAATTGAACTTCCATCATTATAAGCTTTTGCAACAACTCGATGTCTTGGTTCATCGAGCGAAGATTTTTGATTCGCGTAGTGTTCGCTTTACTGCTTTTTAGCTTTACATCATTATTCTTAACATAATTTTTAATTATGGATAAAAATAGTTGAACCATAACTTTCCAGTTTCTTAACACCAACACCACCAATTCTTAAAAACTCATTTTCAGTCTGCGGAAAATCTTTGGCCATTTGTATAAGCGAACTATCAGCAAAAATAACAAACGGAGGAATCCCTTTTTTGATCAGCAATTTGTTTTCTTTTTACTCGCAATAGTTCAAACAATTTTTGGTCGTATTCAAGCCCAACAGATTTAAATTTTCTCTTTTTCGATTCCGGTTCTTTAATCACACCAAAAACTTTTCTGTTACTGAACAAAACATCCGAAGCAGATTGTGATAACTTTAAACTTCCATAATCATTATCACGAATAACAATTTCTTTTCTGATTAACTGATGCGCAAGTGTCTGCCATTGTTTTTTGCTTAGCTCTTTGCCAACACCAAACACTGTTAACTTATGATGGTTGTTACTTAGAATTCTGTCAGTGTCATTCCTAAGCAAAACATCAATAATATAATTTAAACCAAAAACTTCTCCCGTGCGCTTTAATGTTGATAAAAGTTTTTGTGCGTAAACAGTAACATCAGTTTTATCGTTATCATCCTCTTCAGCTAAACAATTATCACACATTGCACAATCATCAATTTTATAAACTTCGCCAAAATAATTTATCAGCGGATGTCTTCTGCAAATTTCAGTCTCAGCATATTTAATCATTGCCTCAAGATGAATTTTTGCAGAAAGTCTTTCGCGTTCATCTTCTTTCTGATCAATAAAATAATTTATCTTGGAAATATCTGCGTAACTAAAAAGTAAAAGACAATCAGATCGAACTCCGTCTCGTCCAGATCTTCCTATTTCCTGGTAATATGATTCAAGATTTTTTGGCAGATCATAATGAAGCACGAAACGCACATTGGATTTATTTATTCCCATTCCAAATGCAATTGTTGCTATAATTATTTGAACTTCATCCTTAATAAATAAATCCTGGTTTGTATTTCTTTCTTCATCAGATAAACCAGCGTGATATGGTTTTGTTGAAAATCCAAGTTCAGATAAGTCTTCGTGAAGAGAATCAACTTGTTTACGAGAGAAACAATAAATTATTCCCGATTGATTTTTGTGTTCGTTAAGAAAATCAATCGCCTGCTGAAATGGTTCGCGTTTAGGAATTACTTGCAAAAATAAATTTGGTCTATCAAAACTTGCAATAAATTTTTTAGGATGAATTAAGATTTAAGTTTTTCATAATATCATCCTGCACACGCGGAGTTGCAGTTGCGGTTAAACCAATGCAAACCGCAGATGAAAAACTTTTTTTGAAGTTGCCAAGCTGTCTGTAATCTTTTCTAAAATCATGTCCCCATTCCGAAATACAATGAGCTTCATCAACAGTAATGCAATCAATTTTAACACTTTTTAAGTAAAGTGCTAATATCTTCTTTCTGTAAAGATTCGGGCGCAAGATAAAGCAGTTTTGCTTTGCCTGATTTTACATTTGCAAAATTTAAATTGTAATCTTTTTGTGATAATGAACTGTTTAGCAAAGCTGTTTCAACACCAAGTTGTCTTAGTTGCTCAACCTGATCTTTCATCAATGAAATCAATGGTGAAATAACAATTGTTAACCCATCAAACATTAACGCAGGAATTTGGTAACACAAAGATTTACCGCCGCCCGTTGGCATAACAACAAGACAATCTTTTTTGCTTACAATACTTTCTATTATTTGCTGTTGCAAGCGGACGGAAAGAATCGTAACCAAATATTTCTTTTAAAATTTGTTTTGCTTTTTGCATTTGGGATTTTTAATGTAAGAAATTAACAATTTCTACTTTGTGCAAAACTACGTATTTGTCATTCCGAAGAAGTCCTCGACTGAGGAATCTGCATGATTATCAGACTTCTCCCTTTGGTCGAAGTGACAGCCACAATTTTAGCACAGAACTTCTATTAAGCACTACAACTGTTTCTCAAGTTCTTCGCGAACTATTTTTTTTAGTCTTTCTAGTTCGTGTTTTTCTTTCATCAACTCAAGTAATCTTTCTTCACTATCTGCATTTTCCTGCGCGCCAACATTTGCAGCAATTTGCAAATCAATGTGCATTTGTTTGTACTTTACTAATAAATCAATTGCATATTTTTTAGTTATCATTTCCTGAGTGATTGAAGGATTCAAATCCTGCCAGTTATTACTTAAGCTGTATTTCTCAATTGTTAATTCTCTTAAGTAAGATTGAACTTCATCATCATATAAAGAAATTAAATCGGCAGGATTTAAACTGCCGCGATTTTCATATTCAAAGTAAACTTTTTCAAAAATATTTCTGTGGACATCAACAAGTATATCTTCTTCGTGAACGTTGTATGTAATCAGTCCGATTATCTCTTCATTATTTTCAAACAACAATCTTATTAATTCTCGTTCAGTATTATAAAAGTGCGGCGGAATAGTTTTCTTCTCTGCGGGAATTAAACTTTCCTGCTGCGCTTCTTCCTTCTTAAAAATTCTCTGAGATTGTAATCTGTTTTGTTTCTTCTGAAAATCAAGTGCTTTATCTAACTCTGCTTCAATTAATTTTTCGCGCAGATTAAATTTTCTACCAATATTTCTTATTAAAAGATTTCTCTTTAACTCATCACTAACCAAAGCAATTGGTTTTACAAGATCGCGAATAGCTTCTGCCATTTTTGTTGGATCATCAAACATTCCCTGTGTTTCATAATATTCTGTTTGATACTCAAGAAAATTTTCAGCTCGTTTAATAATTTCATCAAAAGCTTCTTTACCAAACTTTGTAACATAAGAATCAGGATCTTCACCTTTTGGCAAGAGTTGAAATCTTTACATCAAAATCTCTCTTCAATAAAATTTCAATACTTCGCATAGATGCTTTAATGCCTGCAGCATCAGCATCAAATAAAAGCACAACATTTTTTGTATAACGAGAAAGAAGTTGTGCCTGATCATCCGTTAAGTGCTGTACCGGAAACCGCAACAACATTTTTAACTCCAGCTCTGATAAAGCGAAATCAAATCCATATAACCTTCAACAATAATCGCTTTATCAAGTTTTCTAATATCATCTTTAGCGTGAGAAAGTCCGTAAAGAATTCTGCCTTTAATATAGATAATTGATTCGGGAGAGTTAATATATTTTCCACCGGAATCATCTTCACGAAGTTTTCTTCCAGCAAATGCAACAACTCTTCCGTTTGGAGAAAATATTGGAAAGATTATTCTTCCAGCAAGTTTATCATAAACTCTTCCATCATTGTTTCGTCCAATCAAACCAAGCTGTAAAGCTTTTTCAAGATCAATATTTTTTTCTTTAAGAAAGTTTACAAGATTTTCATATCCATTATGTGCATAACCCAATCCAAAAGAACGCATTGTTTGAACTTTAAGATTACGTTTTTGAAAATATGTTCTTGCAATCTCACCTTCAGCATCGTGTAAAAGATTGTTTGAAAAATATCTTGCAACTTCAGTGTTTATATCATAAAGAATTTCCTGCTCAGATTGCTTTTCGTTAAAACCTTCATCATCATAACTAATTTCAATTCCCTGCTGTTCGGCAATTTCCTGAACAGCTTCTACAAAAGATATTTTTTTGTAATCCATTAAAAACTTAAAAACATTACCGCCGGCATGGCAGCCAAAACAATGAAAAATTTGTTTTTCTTCGGTTACTGTAAACGAAGGAGTTTTTTCAGAATGAAAGGGACACAATCCGATATAGTTTTTTCCACGCTTTCTTAACTGCACATATTCAGAAATTACATCAACAATACTGATTGAATTGCGTATTTCTTCTATTTTCGATTCTGGGATTCGCATATCCGAAATATAATAAGATTAAGATTCAGTAATTTAAGTCTTTCGGTGTGGAGTGTAAATATTTTTATATTTGATAAAAGATACTGAACTAAATTAGTGACATTTGGTGTTTTAGAGTTTTAGTGGCGACTTGTTTAGCCACGAAAACACAAAAGCACTAAAAAACATAAATAGAACAATGAAAGAATCAATAAATCAAATAAAAAAATACTGTAACAGCTTAACAAAATACTCGCGATATAAAACTAGAGAAGTTTTTGTTGGAGATATTCCGCTTGGCGGCAACAATCCAATCCGTATTCAATCGATGACAACAACAGATACGATGAACACAATTGCAACTGTTGAACAAACAATAAGAATGGTTGAAGCCGGATGTGAGTATGTTAGAATAACCGCACCAAGCATTAATGAAGCAAAAAATCTTGAAGAAATAAAAAAGGAATTAAAAGTTCGCGGATATACATGTTCCGTTAATTGCTGATATTCACTTCACTCCAAATGCTGCAGAAATGGCTGCACGAATTGTTGAAAAAGTTCGTGTTAATCCGGGCAATTATGTTGATAAGAAAAAATTTGATTTGATTGAATACACTGATGCTGAATATCAGGAAGAGATTGATAGAATCAGAGAACGATTTACTCCGCTTGTAAAGATTTGTAAAGAATATGGTACTGCAATGCGAATCGGAACAAATCATGGTTCGTTATCAGATAGAATTATGAGTCGTTATGGTGATACACCGCTTGGAATGGTTGAATCTGCGTTAGAGTTTTTAAGAATTTGTGAAGATGAAAATTATCACAACATTGTTTTATCGATGAAAGCAAGTAATCCGCAAGTAATGGTGCAGGCTTACAGATTGTTGATTAATAAAATGGAAGCAGAAGGAATGAATTACCCGCTTCATCTTGGAGTAACAGAAGCCGGTGGCGGTGAAGATGGAAGAATAAAATCCGCACTTGGAATTGGTGCTTTGCTTGAAGATGGAATTGGCGATACAATTCGTGTTTCATTAACTGAAGATCCAGAATTTGAAGCTCCTGTTGCAATTGCTTTAGCTAATAGATACAAAGGAAGAGAAAATCATAAACCAATAAAAGAAATTGATGAATCACCAATTGATCCATTTGTTTATAACAGAAGAAAATCATTTGAAGTTTTATCAATTGGTGGAAGTAATGTTCCAAGAGTTGTAGCAGATTATTCAGGAACAGAAAAATTACATCACAAAAAGATTTGATTGATATTGGTTATACTTACGATGAACCGAGTGATAAATGGAATCTTTCTGATATTGCTGCAGATTTGATTTATCTTGGGAAAAATACTTTTCCATTTGATTGCCCAAATGGTTTAAATGCAATTTATGATTTTGAAAACTGGAAAAATTTAAAAAATACTTATAACAGTTATCCAATCTTTACAGCTAAAGAATTTTTGGAATCAGATAAAAGATCAAATAAATTAAATTTTGTTATAATTAATATTGAATGATTTATCTGATAACTTAATAAGCAAAATAAAAAATGATAAATCTATTGTTCTGATTTTAGAAACAGAAAATCTTGCATGGAATGGCTGAACAACGCAGAGTATTTTTTGAACTTATTGAAAAAGAAATATCAATCCCGTAATTCTTAAAAGAGATTATTCAAACATAACTTTTGAAGATTTACAACTTTATTCATCAACAGATTTGGGTGCTTTATTAATTGATGGATTTGGTGATGGAGTTTGGTTATCTGTTAATGATTTGAAAAGTGAAGCATGAAAAATCAGGAACTTATGTAAAAAGTTTTATCAAAAAATCTGAAACAAAAGAAAAAATATGTTAACAGACTTTTATTCAATATTCTTCAAGCAGCCACGACAACGAATATCAAAAACTGAATATATAGCCTGTCCATCCTGCGGAAGAACTTTATTTGATTTGCAGGAAACTACTGAAATGATACGCAAACGAACAGAACATCTAAAAGGAGTAAAAATTGCAATTATGGGCTGTATTGTTAATGGTCCGGGCGAAATGGCAGATGCAGATTACGGATATGTTGGTTCTGGTGTTGATAAAATTACTCTTTACCGTGAAAAAAATATTGTTCGACGCAATATTCCAGCAAAAAATGCAGTCGATGAACTAATTGATCTTATTCGAGAGGATGGAATTTGGGTTGAACCTGTTATTTAATGTAATTAAAAATTGTTTATTTTATCGGATAGAATTATATTTATATCCTAAATATGAGAAGATTAAACCCCAAAAAATTTAAGTTTCTTGCAAAAAATGACCCGACCGGTCAAAATGCAAAACCCAAAAGTTTATAAGAATGCACCCAATCTACAAAAGGGTGCATTTTTTTTGCTATTATGAGATGTGATAAGATCATTAAAATAATTGAAGACTGGGCACCGAAATCAATCGCCTGGGAAAAAGACAATGTAGGTTTGCAAGTTGGATCTTTACGCCGGGAAGTTAAAAACATTTTGCTCTGTTTGGATGTTAATGAAAAAGTTGTTGACGAAGCTGTTAAACAAAACTGTAATTTGATTATCAGTCATCATCCGCTCTTGTTCATATCTTTAAAAAAAATTGATACTGAAAAAGACAAAACATCACGCATTATAGAAAAGCTTATTAAAAAAGATATTACTCTTTACTCGGCACATACTAATTTAGATTTTACAAAAGACGGTGTAAGTTTTCAACTTGCAAATAAACTCAAACTAACAAATCAAAAATTTCTGCTTAATCTATCATCAAACCTAAATAAGTTGATTGTTTTTGTTCCGCTTGATTATGCTGATAAAGTTGCGGCAGCAATGCATACTGCAGGTGCAGGAATAATTGGCGAGTACTCAAATTGCAGTTTTAGAACTTTAGGAACTGGAACTTTTAAGGGATCTGAAAAATCAAATCCGAAAGTTGGAATTAAAAATAAAATTGAAAGCGTTGAAGAAGTAAAGATTGAAGTAGTGGTTAATTCCTTTGATTTGAAGAAAATAATTGCTGAAATAAAAAAAGTCCATCCGTATGAAGAAGTTGCTTATGATGTTTATCCGTTAGTAAATGAAAATGTTAATTACGGAATGGGTGTAGTTGGGTGAATTGCCAAAAGAATTATCAGAAAAAGAATTTTTTAGTTTCGTTTCTAATGCATTGAAAATAAAAAATTTCAGATATCTAATCGTGGTCTAAAATCAAAGATTAAAAAGGTTGCTGTCTGCGGCGGATCAGGAAGCGATTTGCTTGAGGCGGCAATAAAAAATGGTGCTGATGCATTTGTAACTGCTGATGTGAAATATCATACTTTTCAGGATGCAGAGAATATGATTCTTCTTATTGATGCGGGACATTATGAAACCGAAATTCATTCTTTAGATGAAATTAAAAATAGAATTGAAAAATCTATTGACAGATAAAATAAAAGTTTATAAGTATAAGGGTTCAACAAACCCAATAGTTTTTTATAATAACTAAGGAGCCAGAAAATATTGTATAACAGATTAAAAGTACTGTACCAGCTACAACTGCTTGATAACCAGCTTGATAAACTTGAAGAACTTCGCGGTGATCTTCCGAATATGGTAAAATCTTTAGAAAGCAGAATTAATGAGTTGAATACTGAAATAAAAAATAAAACTACCGAGCAAGAAGAATCAGTTGAAAAACGTGCGCAGAATGAAGAAGAAATTGAGAAACTGAAAGAAAGCCAGAAAAAATTTAAAGCTCAGCTTTACCAGGTTAGAAATAACAAAGAGTATGATGCATTAACAAAAGAGATAGATCATTCCGAAGAACAAATTTCCAAACTGACTGCTGAAAATGATGCATTGGCAGATTCCAGTAAAAGCTTGACTGAACAAATTGATTCAATAAAGCCTCAATTAGATGAACTTGAAAAGGAATTAGAAGAAAGACAAGCGGATTTAAAAGAAATTATTAAAGCAAATGAAACCGAAGAATTTAAGCTAAATGTTGAAAGAAAAAAAATAGAAGATCAGGTTAAAAAATCGGATGTTTCTGCGTATATGAGAATTAGAAAGGCTAAGAAAGGCAAGGCTGTCGCAACAATAAGGCGATCAGCTTGTTCCGGTTGCCATAATATTGTTCCATCACAAAGACAGTTAGAAATTAGAAGAAACGCAAGAATATTTACTTGCGAATATTGCGGTAGAATTCTTGTTTCACAAGAAATTGCAGATGAAATTGGTGAAAACTAGATTACATTAAATTAAAGAACTGAATTCGGGGTCTGTTTTTATTATATTTCTTCTGGGTACTAATTTTAATCTGTATTTAGTCTTTATCGTAACAAATTAATAAGTAATTGGTAGAGTTGGCAGGGATGTCAATTCAATATTAAAGAATAATCTAATAACTCAATCTGGGCAATTGCTTCCCGATCCTGCCTGTCCGCAGACAGATTTGTCGGGAGGAGGAAAGTCCGAACTTCACAGAACAAGGTGCCGGGTAACGCCCGGGAGCTAATGGAGTAATCTATTAACGACTGAAAGTGCCACAGAAAATAAACTTCCCCAATTTATTTGGGGTAAAGGTGAAAAGGCGAGGTAAGAGCTCACCGTCCTGATAGTAATATCGGGTGCATGGCAAACCACACCTGAAGCAAGGTCAAGTAGGAAAATCTTCCTGATTAATTTCAGGAGAAAGTTGTTCGCTTTTAACTAATGCTTAATTGCAGGTTGGATTTTCGGGTGGACCGCTAAAGTCTGTTGGTAACAACAGAATAAGATAAATAATTGCCGTCCCGACTTTGTCGGGATTACAGAATTCGGCTTACAGGATTGAGATTTTAGATTTGTTCTTATAAAACATAGTTAACCTCTTATGTTAAATAAACGTTGGACAATCAGAGAAGTTGAAGACAATAATTCATTCAAAGCTCTTGCAGATTCACTAAATATTTCAGAGGTCTTGGCTAGACTGCTTTTCCTCAGAGATATTAAAACTTTCTCACAGGCAAAGTTTTTTTTCCGCCCTTCAATTGAATCATTACATGATCCCTATCTTATGCTTGGAATGGAAACAGCTGCAAAAAGGGTTATCCATGCGCTAACAGAAAATCAACCGATTTGTATTTACGGAGATTATGATGTTGACGGCACATGTTCTACAGCCCTTCTCTATATGTTCCTAAAGGAGCTTGGCGCAAATGTGGATTTTTATATACCACGCAGATTAAATGAAGGATATGGTTTATCAAAGGATGGAATTGACTCTATTAAAGCGAGCAATGATGCCAAGCTATTGATAACAGTAGATTGCGGAATTACTGCGATTGAAGAAACTGCATATGCAAATGAGCTTGGAATGGATGTAATCATTTGTGACCATCATCAACCGAAAGATGAACTGCCCAATGCATTCGCAATTCTTGATCCATTAAAACCACTCTGTGGGTATCCATTCAATTATCTTTCCGGTGCCGGTGTTGCTTTTAAGCTTGCTCAGGGCGTAGCTGAAAAAATCGGCAAACGCGAGATGCCGCTACAGTATCTTGACTTAGTTGCCCTTGCAAGTGCAGCAGATATCGTTCCCTTAATTGATGAGAATAGAGTGCTTGTTAGAGAAGGATTAGATAAAATAAATAATAATCCTCGTCCCGGGATTCATGCTTTGATAGAAAGCAGTGGGCTACAACCAGGAAATTTAAATTCCGGTCAGGTTGTTTTTACTATCGCACCAAGGATTAATGCGGTTGGCAGATTGGGCGATGCTAAACGTGCAGTTGAACTTCTCATCACTGAAAGTGTTGCCGAGGCAAGAACAATGGCCAAGGTTTTAGAAACGGAAAATTATGACCGAAGAAAAATAGACGTTGATACTTTTGATAGTGCTTTGCAGCTTGTAGAAAATTCTATCGATTTAGAAAATGAACTTGCGATTGTTCTTCACCAGGAAGGGTGGCATCCAGGAGTAATTGGAATAGTGGCGTCACGATTAGTTGAAAAATATTATCGTCCAACAATAATGCTTACCACCATTGATGGGATAGCCAAAGGATCTGCACGCAGTATAAATAATTTTAATATTTATGATGCTCTTCAAAAATGTGAAGAGTTGTTAATCCATTTTGGCGGACATCAAGCAGCGGCAGGTTTGGCAATTGAATTGGATAAGGTACAAGAATTTAAGGACAAGTTTAACAAGATTGTTAGAGAGTCAATTACAGCTGAGGATCTATTTCCTGAAGTTATGATTGATGCAAAAATCAAAGCTCTCCGAAATAACTCCCAAGTTTTTAAGAATACTTGATCAGTTTTCACCCTTTGGCCCCGAGAATATGCGCCCGGTTTTCTTATCTGAAGAAGTTGAGATTTCTAATAATGCTAAATTAGTTGGAAACAATCATTTAATAGCTTGCTTTAAGCAAAACGGAAACGATAAGATATTCGATAGCATTGGTTTTAATATGCGTGAATATTTAGATTTGCTATCAGATAAAAAATTAAAAGTGGATATTGTTTACACTATTGATAAGGCAGTTCGGGATGGAAGAACTTATCCACAACTTAGATTAAAGGATTTAAGACTTGCCAGTGATAGGCAGGATTAACGAAAAAGAAAATAAGGAGATTAGTTAATGTCCGGGCACTCAAAATGGGCAACTATTAAAAGAAAAAAAGCTGTTCTTGATTCCAAGAGAGGAAAAATTTTTACAAAGCTTATTAAGGAAATTACAATTGCGGCCAGAGAAGGCGGTGGTGATGTTAATGGAAACCCAAGATTGCGTTTAGCAGTTGATAATGCCAAAGCACAGAACATGCCGCAGGATAATATAGAACGCGCAATTAAAAAAGCTACGGGTGAACTTGAAGGCGTAACTTTTCACGAATTAACTTATGAAGGATATGGCCCGGCTGGAGTTGCTGTACTTGTTGAAGTTGCTACTGATAACAAAAACAGAACTGTTGCAGAAGTAAGACATTTATTCAGCAAAAATGGCGGAAGTATGGGCGAAAATGGTTCTGTCGCCTGGATGTTTGATAGGAAAGGAATTATTTCTCTTCCTACTGCCAATAAATCAGAAGATGATGTAATGGAAATTGTTTTAGAAGCGGGCGCAGATGATCTAACAACAGAAGAAGATTATTTTGAAGTTCAAACTACAGTTGAATCATTTGAAACCGTAAGAAGAACGTTAGTTGACAAAAACTTTAATATTGAAAATGCTTCGCTTCAATGGATAGCAAAAAATATGATTGAAGTTAAAGGTGAGGATGCTGAGAAAGTTATGAAGATGATTGAAGGACTTGAAGATCTTGATGATGTTCAAAATGTTTATTCAAATGCTGATATTGTTGAGTAATATTTGGAGCAATTGATTATTGACAAATATTCTAATCTTTGTTATTCTCACGAAAGTGGGCAATCTATTTTTAATACTTGAACTTAGAAATTTTTCATGATCATCTTAGGAATTGATCCAGGAACAAGAATTACAGGATACGGAGTTATTAAATACACAAATAATAACTTTGTAAGAATTGCCAGCGGATCAATAAACCTTCCATCCAATGAACCAATACCACAACGGCTTGAAATTATTTATAACGAACTTAGTAAGATTATTAAAAAATATAAACCAGATGAGTTTGCAATTGAAACTGCATTCTATGGAAAGAATGTTCAATCTGCTATGAAGATTGGTTATGCACGCGGAGTTTCTATCCTTTGTGCATTACATAATAAGGTTCCGGCAAGCGAATACTCCCCGCGTGAAGTTAAAAAATCTGTTGTGGGAAAAGGTGCTGCAAGCAAAGAACAGGTTTAGTTTTATGATTAAAACCTTACTTAATATTAAATCAGAAAAAATTAAAGTTGATGAAAGCGATGCACTTGCAATAGCACTTTGTCATGCATTCAGGATGAAAACTCCGGCAAAGAAAACAAAAGACTGGAAATCATTTATTGAAGCTTATCCGGAAAGAGTTATTAATAATTAGAATTGTCATTCCGAACTCGTTTCGGAATCTTTAAATAATATTTAATATTAATTAAAAGCTGAAACGAGTTCAGCTTGACAAAAAGAGTTACAATGATCGGCTATTTAACAGGAAAAATAATTTCATCAAAACCAACTCAAATTATACTTGATGTAAATGGTGTTGGCTATTTGGTTAACATTTCTATAACAACATTTGAAAAGATTTCTGAAAAAGAATATTGTTTCGCTTTTCATTCATACAAGTGTTAAAGAAGATTCAATTACACTATTCGGTTTCTTCACACAATCTGAAAAGGAAATGTTTGAACTTCTGATTTCTATAAGTGGAATTGGACCAAAAGTTAGTCTGGGAATCTTATCCGGAATTTCTGTTGATGATTTGAAAGACGCAATTGCAAATGGAAATGTTTCCCGTTTAATTGCTATTCCCGGCATAGGAAGAAAAACGGCAGAACGTGTTGTACTTGAGTTAAGAAACAAAGTAGATGCAATTAAAGCAGACGGATCAACTAAAGTAATATCTGCAAAGGATGAAGCCATTTCTGCGTTATCAACTCTGGGTTATCAAAGACAGCTATCAGAAAAAGTTGTTCGTGATTTGCTTTCTGAAAATGCTAACTATTCTTTGGAAGAACTTATTAGAAAAGCATTGGCGGGATTGAATAAGTAACTTTCTCTGTAAGTCATTGCGAGGAGTCCTCGACGAAGCAATCTAATACTGAACAGATTGCTTCATCCCGAAAAACGGAATTCGCAATGACCATCATACTAACGAACAGTACACTCAAGTTTTAAAATTCCTTCAAATTCTGCTTCTAATTTATCTCCCCTTTCAACTTTACTTACACCTTTGGGAGTACCAGTAAAAATCAAATCCCCTGCTTCAAGTTTCATTAAAGAAGAAATGTACTGAACAACTTGTGCAGGTTTGTGAAGCATTTTATTTAACTGATCTTTTTGTCTGTACTCACCATTTATTTTCAATGAAATAGTTTCATCAAGAGTTAGCTTGTGTGAGGATTTTTCTACAAATTCAGAAAGCACTGTTGAAGTATCAAAACATTTTGCTATTGTCCATGGATGTCCTTTCTTTTTTAGATCAGATTGAACATCACGTAAAGTCATATCAAGCCCGATTCCATATCCAGTAATTGCGTTTTCAGAAGTTTCAAGATCAGCATCTTTAATATCTCTCCCCGATTAACAAAACAAGTTCTGTTTCGTGGTGCATATCATTTGAGAATGACGGATAAACAATTGAGTCACCTGAATAGATTACAGAGGAAACTGTTTTTAAGAAACACAACCGGTTTCTCGTGAATTACATTGCCAAGTTCGTGAACATGTTCTGCATAGTTTCTGCCAACACAAACAATTTTACCAATTGTAATTTCTTTATTGCTGTTTTTGATTTTTATTGTTTTCATATCAGTTTTCCTTCGTTGCTCTTCGAGTTCAGACTTCAGTCTGAGATTGTATTAATAATTGTATACATGCGCAGAATAAATTCTGCATACAAAACTATTTACGTTTTTTGTTTTTTCTTTGTTGCTGCTGGAAATAAAATGTTATTTAATATTAACCTGTAGCCGGGAGAATTTTTATGCAAACTTAAATCCGTTGGTGGATCACCAACTGCGTGCTGATAATCTTCCGGATCGTGTCCGCCGTAAAATGTAAATGTACCTCTTCCAAAATTTCCATGGATATATCGAACCTGATCTGTTCCTTGTCTTTCAGCCAAGATTATAACAGAATTTTTAATAAGATTTTTTCTGAACATTGTTGTTTGTCCCATAAATCCTTCTATAACATTTGCATGATTTTGTGTTAGCATTGTTGGAACAGGATCATACTTTGCTGAAAAATCAAAAAGTGTAAAGTAATCATTCTGCTGTAAACCAATTTCTGCTGGCTGAATATCAATATCGCTGTACTCATAAACATAAGGATTCATATCAATCTTAAAGTTCTGAAATGCAAAGTGTTTTAGAAAAATCAAGTTTGCTTTGCGCATCAGGATCAGCAGCATCTCCATCAAAAACAGGAGCGCAAATATCAACATCTTCTGCAGCAAGAGAAATATCATAAGAATCTGTTGCACTGCACATTGCAAACAAAAATCCGCCTTGCCCGACAAAATTTTTAATTGTAAGTGAAACAGCTTTCATCATTTCAGAAACTTTATTAAATCCATTTTTTTTTGCATCATTCTCATACATTATTTGTTGGTCGATATACCATTGTGCATTACTAAAGCTTGCATAAAACTTACCGTACTGCCCTGTAAAATCTTCGTGATGTAAATGAAGCCAGTCATATTTTTCAAGATCGCCATGCAGAATTTCATCGTTCCAGATTTTGTCATATTTAACATTTGCATATTCAAGTGCAAGTGTAACTGCATCATCCCATGGGGCAAATCCGGGCGGAACATAAACTGCAATCTTTGGAGCTTTCTCTAATCTTATCACATCCATATTATTATCTTCACTCTGCACTTCAGCATAAATCTGTGAAGCTTGTCCGAGATTTATTTGTTCAAAGTAAACCTCTTCAAGCAGGCACTCAGAAATGATTTTATCAGATTTATCTATCATAAAAGAACCGCTGCGATAGTTTAAAAGCCAATCAGCTTTAAGTCCATCGAGTAAAGCGTGAAATGTAACTCCATATGCCTTAAGATGATCCGTTTGGGAAAGATCCATAGGGATTAAAACTTTTCCCTGGGAGAAAATTTGGGACGAAATAAGTAATAAGAGGAATAATATTTTAAATGAATATTTTATCATAAAATTAAATATTGATCACTGTGTAAGTGAAGAATTCATTGTCACACTGAAATTGCCTGCCGGGTAAGTGTAATGCTTTAATAATTCGGTTACATGACAAAGGCAGTCTACAAGAATTAAATAATTTAAAGAATCATAACGAATCTGATAATTACAACGATATAAGTAACTGTTAATTTCTGATGATAAAGTATCTAAAGATTAATCAAAGTTCAAATTTATCAAGCATTCTTGATGTAAAATTTTCTAGAATCGTTCAATCTTACCATTAGTTTTAGAATGAAAGGGACGAGTATTGAGTATGAGTATCATAAATCACGACGATATTTAATATAGTTTAAAAGAAATGCGTTCTTTTAGCTTTTCGTGAAGTATCTGTAGAAAACCCAACTCCATTGTCGATCATCACACAATGCGGCCGAATACCGTGAGCTAAAAAGAAAAGAAGGAAGTGTAAAAAACCTTTAGAAACTTCGACGGTATTTATAACAGAAATTACTTGAACATAAATCAGTCTGCTGAAATAACAAAAGATGCGATCAGGAAGTGTCTTTTTCTATACCGCAGAATTGATTTTGAAAGATTATAAGGCTCTGCGTGAAGAAGTTCACTTGGATACTTTTTAACATAACATTTGTTTTTCTATTTTGATGTTTAGCGGATATTCCTTAAAGGTTAGGTAAACAGTTGAAATAGAAAAAGGGACATCAAATTTGCCCTTCAAAAAAAAATATTTCAATTTCGTTAATCCCCAGACATCGGCGTATTTTAATAATAATGCGTTTTTCTTGTTTTGTAAGAAGTTAATACTTCCCGGCTTTTGGTCATTTTCTATGAGGAAGAAGAGCGGATTGATCTTTACCGTATTTAATCCATCGCTTATAATAATTTCCGATATCATTGCGATGAATATGGCGAATTTCACAGAGCTAATTACAGTCTTGGAAAAAGAAAAATCACAGGTTTGATTTTTTCATAATCGCATAAAATGGTTAACTATTTCACAGTAATAACATAATTTATAGTTGTACATAATAACACCAGATTATCACTTAAAAAATAACTCCAGTGTTATTGAAATGCTGAAGAACTACTCGGTAGGGTAGGGGGTAAAATATTTTCGCAAAGGCAAAAAAAATGGAGACCACTTGATCTCCATTAAACCTGAAAAATTTTATTTTATCCTAAATAAGCTTTCAGTCTACCGCTTCTTTTTGACTGCCTTAAATTTCTTAAAGCTTTTTCCTTAATCTGCCTAACGCGTTCGCGTGTAAGATTAAATCTTTCGCCAATCTCTTCTAAAGTAGCTGAATGATCTCCATCAATTCCGAAGTATAATTTTATTACTTCTGCTTCTCTTTCTGAAAGAGTCGAGAGAACATTTGCAACTTCTTTTTTCAAAGATTCTGGTCATCAATGTATTATCCGGCAAAGGCTGCTCGTCATTTGGAAGAATATCAACTAAGGAATTTTTTCCATCATCACCTTCTTTTAAAGGTGCATCCATTGATACTTGTCTTCCTGCAATCTGAAGGGCGTAAGCAACTTCATCAGCTGTCATTTCAAGAATTGCCGCAAGCTCATCAGTTGTGGGCTTTCTTTCATATTCTTGTTCAAGATCTCTGTAAGCTTTGCTTATCTTAGTAAGATTTCCGACTCTGTTAAGGGGAAGTCTTACAACTCTTGATTGATCTGCAATTGCCTGCATAATAGATTGTCTAACCCACCACACAGCGTAAGAGATGAATTTGAATCCACGGGTTTCATCAAACCTTTCAGCGGCTTTTATCAAGCCAATATTTCCCTCGTTGATGAGATCGCCAAGAGATAAGCCCTGATTTTGAAATTGCTTTGCAACGCTCACTACAAATCGGAGGTTTGCTTTTATCAATTTTTCCTGGGCTAGTCTATCTCCCTTTTTGATTTTGATTGCTAAATCAATCTCATCATCGGGTGTCAGAAGATCAACTTTACCGATCTCTTGTAAATACTGGTCTAAAGATTTACTTTCTCGGTTGGTAAATTGCTTTGTGATCTTCAAGCTTTACATCTCCTTAATGGTGATTTAAATATTTTGATATTTCAATAAATGATTCTTCGAGAGCAAGAACCGGAATGTTTATTTTGTAAACGGCAAATATAACACTTAATTAGACAAATGTAAGAGAAAAAGGATTCCTTTTTAAATATTAATTAATTCCCCAGGCGCAGGGAAATGTACGTTTTTATAACCTTTTTGCAATAATCTGTCTCTAAACGGCATCGCCATATCTTCTTCACCGTGAACTAAAAATATATTTTTTAATCTTATCTTGTGAATTTAGACGCAGGTAATCCAACAATTCCTTCTGATCGGCATGACCTGAAAAGTAATCCATTTTCTTGATTTTTGCTTGAACTTCGTATTCCTCACCGAAAATGTTAACTTTTTCATTCCCATCCATAATTCTACGAGCTAAAGTGTGTTCTGCTGCATAGCCGACAAATAAAATTAAATTTTTCGGATTGCCTATATTATTGGCAAGATGATGCAATATTCTACCACCTTCTGCCATGCCTGAGGCTGAAATAATTATCATCGGTCCGGATTTTTCATTAAGCTCTTTTGATTCCTCTGTTTTTTTAATGTACTTCAATCTTCCAAAACCAAATGGATCTGTCCCATCTTCTAAAAAGATCCGATACGTTTCTCTATCTAAACATTCAGGATGTGAACGGAATACTGCTGTTGCATCAACAGCCATTGGTGAATCAACATAAATTGGAATTTCAGGAATTCTGTTTTGATCAAAAAGCTTATGAAGCAAGTAGACAATGGTCTGAGTTCTTCCAACAGCAAAAGCCGGGATGATAACTTTTCCACCATCATTAATAACCTGCGTTATTGTTGATGCAAAATCTTCTTCAACTTCTTCAGCGGGAGAGTGTAATCTGTTTCCGTAAGTTGATTCCATAATTAGCACATCAAGATCGCGTAAGACATCAGGGGATTTTATTACTGGTGAATCAGGTCTTCCGATATCACCCGAAAATCCAAGATTAATTTTTTTGCCACCGGTTTCTTCAATTTCTAAAGAAACACCTGCAGAACCAAGAA
Organism: uncultured Ignavibacteriaceae bacterium; assembly: GCA_963714775.1. GTDB lineage: Bacteria > Bacteroidota > Ignavibacteria > Ignavibacteriales > Ignavibacteriaceae > IGN3. The sequence continues at coordinate 73,567 of CAVQQN010000047.1, read as the reverse complement.
TGTGTCCGGCATCTCTAAAGCTAAACTTAACCTCCGGGAACAACATCAATTGTTCTATCGTACTGAACACCAACAAATTGCTGCATTGCTTTCTCAACATCTTCTAAGATGTAAAGCGGTTCAATAAGAGCCTCTTCCCCTTTTTTTCTTTTTCTTATTTACACACTCAATATCTTTTTCCTGAAGATGTGCAGAATCGCGAAGCATAATCTGGCATAAATCTACAGTTGCAGAAGTTGCATAAATCAATCCATCAAAGCCTTTGCTTACAAGATTTGGAATGTTGCCACTGTGATCGATGTGTGCATGTGATAAGTATCATCACATCAATTTCTGCCGGATTGAACTTGAAATTTTTATTTTTATCATAAGTCTCACTTCTTCTGCCTTGAAACAATCCGCACTCAAGAAGAATTTTTTTACCATTGATGTGAAGTAAGTGTTGTGAACCTGTAACTGTTTGTGCGCCGCCAATAAATTCTATTTGCATAATATTTCTCCTGTAATTTGGAATAAACTTAAAGCAAGTTAATTATTTTGTAAGAAGTTATCATGGATAATCCTTGAAATTATTTTGTGTTGATGATTTATAAAGAAACTTTAATTAGTTTTGATTAAATAAAGTCTGACATTAGTCATACACTTTCTCCATATTAGGCTATAGATCTCATTGTGTCAGATATATAAGTAAGTTGAGTGACATTTTTTAGGCGATACTGCAAACTTCTAACTGAATGCCAATAACCGAACAGAAATACAATTGTCAGGACACCGACAGACAAGAGATTCACAAAGCTCTTGATAAAGAGTTTGAAGCTGTTTCTCGGACTTCGTTTGCGCAGACAATAAAAATTACCAACGGCATTTTTCAAGCATCGTTAGGCGACAAGCATATTTACAGGTTTCAACTTCCAAAAGAACCTGAAAAGCAAATTGAACCTGACAGACCTTACGGACTTCGCATTGATAAGCAATCAGTGAGAGGCGGGATTTATGCTTTGACTGAACACTTTGTTGAAATTGAACTGAACGAGAACAGAGGCAGGCATATTCCAGTTATTGAAATTATTGTTGACCTAACAATTCTTATTGACCTCGTTGATAGAACAATTGTAAGAATTGACCGAGAGCCAAGCAAGTTTGAAATAACCACCGTAATGAATCTTATTTATCCGACCCTAAAGGAAGGGAGCGAACAATGCAAAATCAATCATCAAGTTCGTGCAGACAACATTTCTCTTAACCAAGAGCAAGAAAAAAGCATTGCAAATTCCCTCGCAAGAAATCTAAATATTATTTGGGGACCACCAGGAACAGGCAAAACTAGAACTCTTCAGGGAGTAATTGCAGAATTTCTTTTCAAGGGCAAAAAAATACTTTTTGCATCCAATACCAACAATGCTATTGACGGCTTGTTAGAACCTTTTGTTGATAGTCCAACTTACCCAATTATTTCGGAGCTAAAAAAGAATGACAAGATTGTTAGAGTTGGCAGCCAGTCAAACGAAAAAGTGAAAAACACTTTTTCGCCTTATGCAATTTCAGAAAGGAAATCACAAGAAATAAAAATTGAGATTGATAAACTTACTGGCAGCGTTAATCAAAAGAAAGATGAAATTACAAAAAGGCAAAAGAAGCTTGAACGATATGAGAAATTCTTACTGCTAAAAAACGAACTTGAAAAACTTAAAACTGCTTTAAACAATTTAGCAGCACCAGACGAATTACAGAAACGAAGTCAGCTTTTGGAATCACTATCAAAATTATTACTTCTGCTTATTCAGTATTGGAATGAAACTCTGCAATACAAAGTAATTCACTTTGAGAAAAACTCATCACAACTACTCAAAGTAATTCAGCAGAAGCAAGGATTGAACATTAGAATTTCACAGACAGAAAGCATCCTAAAAAAGTCAAGGGAGAAGAAAGCGGAAATTGAAAAAAGCATTTACACTCTTAAAAACAGTTTCATCAAACGCATTTTCAATAACAATCTCAAGTTTTTAGAAAAGCAATTAGCCGAAGTGGATAGTTCTCTTACTTCGCTTGAAAGGAACAGCCAAACAGAACAAACCCAGCTTAATGAAGCGACATTGAGAGAATCAGAATTGATTGCTACGATTTCCAATGATGTAAAAACAGTCTCAGCTTCAATCTGTAAAATAAATCTCAATAACTGTTACGAGGCTTTGAAAGCGTTCAATCTTGCAAGCTCACTAAATCAAAATTCTGTAAAGGAATTACCAAAACTGACTAAGGAATTTGATTTTATCACTAATAATTTAATTCAACAGATAAATTTTGTTTGGCAACTTTCAACTATTAAAGGTCAAGAGGTAACAAACAAACTTGAAACAGAGAAGCAGAATATTCTACAACAAATAAATTCTATCGGACAAAGAAAAAGTGAATACAATACAAAAATTCAAACCAAGAGCAGAGAGTTGAGAGAATTAAATGATGTAGCAAGTATTCCTGCTACGCATTGGGAAGGCATTAAATCTGAAATCGCTAATCTTCAAAAGGAAATTGCTGAGGTTGACAAAAAGATTGAGGAGCTAAAAAACAAAATCAGAACTCTCTCTACCCAAATCATAAAGGAAGCGCAACTACTTTGTTCAACTCTTGTGAAAGCATCGTATGATGAAACTATTCTTGATTGTCGTTTTGATGTTCTGATTATTGATGAAGTTTCCATGGTTTCTATTCCGCAACTGTATTGTGCAGCTTCAATTACAAAGGAGCAAATAATTCTATGTGGCGACCACTTGCAACTTCAACCTATTTGCCAAAGTAAATCTGATTTAGCTGTCAAATGGCTTGCTTCAAGTTACTTTGGCTTAATTGAAGGAAAAGAAAATTTAGAGCAACGAAAGTTCAAATTAGAAACACTTGAACCTTTCATTTCCGTTTTATCAGAACAACGAAGAATGCCCGAAGCAATTTCCTCTTTAATAAAACCTTGGTATAAAAATGCAGGGAACAATCTTATAGACAATTATTCCAACGTAAACGAATCAGAAAAACTTTTCAAATCATTGGGAAATCATTTTCTTTCTTCCCAAGACGATATTTACATTTTTGAAACAAAGGAGCTAAAAACTTACCACAATAGAACAGAAGATAGAAGTCCCTATAATTTTATCAATGCTGTCATCGTTTCCGAATTACTCCGTGAATTGATTGAAGAAAATAATTTCCCTCCTGACAAAATACTTTGTGTAAGCCCTTACCGAGCGCAATTCCAATTAACTTGGGCAATCTTCAATAAACTTTTTCACAAGAATGTTGATGTTAAGCGAAGTTTAATTTCAAGTGTTCACAGAACACAAGGCAACGAAGCGGAAATAGTGATTTACGATTTAACAGAAGGTTCACAAGGCAGAGTCACAGGTTTCATAAAGACAGCAGATTTTTTTATTCACAATGTTGCAATTAGCAGAAGCAAAGCGAAAATAATTTTCGTTTGCGACTCAGAAAAATTAGATGAAATAAAACAAACTTGCCCTGATGCTGCTTTCAATCAGGTTTTCCAAAAAATAAAGACAAGCGCAAAAAGAATTGATGCCAAGCCATACAGGGACAGAGTTTTCAAAGTTTTCAGTCCAAATGACTTATTAAATGAAAATAATTTTCTGTTCACAGATGAAATGAAGGAGAAATTAACCGTCATTCCTTCTTCACTTTATTTTCAAATTCTACATCAAGATTTATTGGAAGCTAAGGAAAACTTAATCATCGTTTCTCCTTTTATCACGCTTACAAGATGGAATAAATTGCGACCAATGATTACAACTCTTCTTGAATCAAATCCAGAGTTGAAAGTTGAAATACTCACACGACCACCAGAAAAGATGTTTGGTGATAATGGAAGTCCGAATATGGCAGCGGTAAAAGTTTTAAATGACTTTTTAAAACTCGGTTTCAAAGTAAAAACATCCGAGAAAATACACTCAAAGTTAATCGTGATTGACAGAGGAACAGAAAATGCTATTTCCTATATGGGTTCTTTAAACCCACTTTCATTCAATGACACTGACGAAATCAACATCCGACTTGCAGACACAGAAATTGCAGAACAGTTAATCAAAATGAGTATGGTTGGAAAAATTAAAAGCTATCAAGAACAGACATTCAGGAAATCAAGTTATCAGAAGGACATTAAAGAAGCTGTAAAATCAGAACTCAATCAATTCAAATGGACACTTGCAGGGTTTCATCATTTTCCGATTATGCTTTTCCGCAACGAGACATTTAATTACTTGATTGAAAACCCACCATTCACTGACAGCGAATTTAGAGCTGTGCCGAGTATTACTTCTCCGAGCAATATCTTGCTTAAATATCTTAACCAGTTCAGAGAAATTCTCAAACCACTTTACGATTTTAGAACAAATGAAACGGGACCAATACAAAAAGATTTATTCAGTGACTAAATTGAAACAACACAGCTTTGTGGTTAGAGTAAAACGACAGATAACAAAAAGATTAGAAGCAATAATTTTTTAAAGGATTTTTTTTCTGTAATCAAAGTGCTTTACTTCTATTTCCTAAAAAAATATTTCTTTAATTCATTATGCGTTATGGGCATATTTTAATTACAATACTTTAAACCAATCTTCTTTATTGTTGTCGAGTTACGAATAGTTGTTTCCATTCTCAATAATTTTTCTAAAGTTTTTCCTGTTATTCCAGAATCACTGAAATTTTTTCTACAAAGCCAATATAGTTCTGTTTTATTAAAATGAAATTCATTTGCAACATCTTGCATTGCATTGGCTTTATTCTGATTTTCTTTAGACGGAGTACTATCTAAAAATCCAATGTATAATGTGTTGTTTACATTATTTAAGTCAGAATCTTTAAAAGCTTTGTATTCTGAAATAGTTTTAAGTTCATTGGTTGTTCTGATGAATGTTGCAACTTTGTAACCAAGAGATTTTTCTAATTCCTGCTCAATTTTTTGCTTGATTGAATTTTGGTTTTTGAGATTTGTTTCAAACACAATATTTCCGCTTGCAATAAATGTTTCAACTTTTTCAAAACTCATTTGTTCAAAAAGTTTTTTTAGATGATCCATTTTAACGGTATGACCACCAACGTTTATGGCTTTTAATAGTGCAATGTATTTTGACAATGTAATTCTTCTTTCTGAGAGAATGTAAATTTATATTTAGGCCATCTTCAGGGTGGTACCCACATAAATTAAAAGAAACTCAACTGATCAGTACCCACTATCCCGTCAAAGTTTTTACCGAGGAGGGCAAGCACCGAATCTGCAATTGGTTTAAGTTGTTTCTCAACATAGTGATCGTAATCAAAATCATTATGTTTTAATTCAATTGGTATTGGTCCGCGCTGAGTAATTGCATAATAAACAATATCACGTGGTTCATTTAAGAGTCTTGCCGCGCGGGCATGCGGCGGAACGTTTTTTGTATAGTCATTAACATCTTTTCGTAAACGTTTTCTGTAAATTAATTTATCGTCAAACTTTCCATCTTTAAGATTTTTAATTACTTCGCGAATCCAATCTTCAACTTCTACACCATCAAAAACTTTTTGATATAATTCAATCTGAAATTCTTTAGCAAGTTTTGTCCAGTCAGATCGAACAAATTCCATTCCCACAAATTCTATATTTTCTTTCCCATCCTTAAAAAGTAAACCGGCATATCTTTTCTTTGCACCAATTTCCGCACCACGTGCTGGAGTAATGATAAATTTTTTGTAGTACTTCTCATATTCAAGTTCTAAGTATGATTCAACGTTAAACTCTTTTTTAAGTTTATTCTTCCAAAAGCTATTTAACATCTTAACAATTTTTTTAGCTTGTGTTTCTCCATCATCTACAGAAACATCTTTTAACATAACAAATAAAGAATCCGTATCACCGTAAATAACTTTTAAATCTTTTTTCTCAAGATATTCCTTACTGCCGAGTAAAAGTTTGTGACCGCTTCCAGTAATAGCTCGCGGAAGATCGGGATGATAAAACCTGCAGCCATAAGAACCCATTACTCCGTAAAAACTATTCATTAAAATTTTTATTGCCTGCGAAAGCTGCTTGTCTTTTTTCTTCTTTGCAATATCTCGCAGGTTCATCAACTCATCAATATAATCCGGCAAAATGTGAAGTGATGATGAAAATTTATAACCATTTAAGGTTTCAACAGTATCAACATCTTTCATCAGAAGCGAATAAGGGTCTATCTTAAATGTTTGGATAATTGATGGGTACAGACTTTTAAAATCCAGCACAATTACGTTTTCATAAATTCCGGGATTCGGTTCAATTACATATCCACCTGATGCATGTTCCGTTGTCTGGATATCTTTCAAATTTGGAGCAACAAATCCTGCCCGGTGCAATCTTGGCAAATAGAAATGATCAAACGCAGCGGTCATCATTCCAAGCTGATCCATTAATAATCCGGAAATTTGAGCTCGGCGGACGGATAGCTCAATCAAACCGGTTTTCTTAAAAATATCGGTAACAAGAACTGCATCCTGTAAATTATATTCGGCTAGAGCAATTTTGTCTTCCTTAAATAATCGATCAATTTCTTCAATCTTGTTTTCATCTGGAGTTATTGTTTTTCCTGTTCCCAAAAGTTCCTGTGCAACAGTTTCAAGCTTAAAATCTTCAAAATTAAAAAATGATGCCCGGAGTGTTAAAGGACCGTCAATTACAACTCTGCCCGTTACAGAAATAAAATGTCCGCTTGGTTTTCTTTGCCTGATAGAAACCCTGCCATTTGCACGGGCAATGTCTAAGCTTATTCCAAGTTCACGGCATTTGTTATCAAGAAACAAAAGATCAAATCCAACTACATGCCAACCGATAATTATATCGGGGTCAATTTCCTTAAACCAGACAAAAAAGCTTGTAAGCAATTCTCTTTCATCTGCAAAGAAAGAGATAGATTCGGGAGAGTGTTTCGTTTTTTTTCCAATCATAAAAATATTTTTGTGCTCGCCTTTTTTACCGGCAATGTGCACCGCAATTGAATATAATTGGTTTGTCTTTGCACCTGTCTCAATATCAATTGAAGCAACTACAAAGTTTGGGGTCACTTCGCAAGGCTTGATTGCTGGATTTGTAAATCTTGTAATTAATCCCCTTTTATCTGCAACTCCGCTAACAAGCATTTGAGCGTTAATTGATTTTTCCATTAAAAATCTTCTTAACGGATCAATATCGGATTCGTATGCTGTTACATTGGATTGTTGAACAGTATCGGCAAAGCTGTTCAATGCTGTTTGTGTGTAAAAATAAAGGGCGTCAACCGGCTGACGAATAAAGTTATTTAGTCTGGTTTCTTTTCTTAGATAAGTTTTATTTAACGGATTTATGATGAATGACCGCTCAACAAAAAACACGGGCTTATTGTTTGTAACAATTATTTCAACGGGCCCCAGCTCATCGCTAGTTCCGATAAACTTAAGAATATTTTTGCCGCTGTAATCGCTCCATTCTCCCGTAAGGAGAAAAACTTCGACGGATATTTTATTGCTTTCTTTCATCTGATTTTATTTTACCGCCTTAACAAATAATTCCTGAATTTGATGTGTTCTTTTTCCCATTTTACCATCTTTTACAAGCCATTCATCAATCTGCACAACGGGTGTAACTTCTGTTGTTGTACCCGTAATAAAAAACTCATTAAAAGTTTTTAACTCGGTTATTTTGATATACTGTTCAACAACATCAATTTTATTTTCTTTGCAAAGCTCAAGTACAACTTTTCGGGTAACGCCCTCAAGAATATAATTCGAAAGAGGCGCAGTAAATACTTTATTATTCTTTATTGCAAAAAAATTAGTATGTGATCCTTCCGTAATAATATTATCTCTATATAAAATCGCCTCATATGCGCCGCTACAAATAGCTTTTTGATTAGCCATAACTGCCGGTAAAAGCGATGTTGATTTGATATCGCATCTTAACCAACGAAGATCCTTTTCCAGGATTACTTTTGCCCCTTCATTTTTTTCTTTGTTGTTGTCTTTAGTCGGTTTTACAAACGCAAAGATATTCGGAGTAATTGTATTTTCATAACTATGTGATCTTGGATAACTAATGCCCCGACTTATCTGCAGATAAACAGAATAATCATTTTTGATATTATTCATCTCTGCAAGTTTGTAGCTGATGTGTTCGATCAAATCGAAATCATTAAATGCTAAATCAAGCTCTTTTAAACTGTACTTTAATCTTTTAATATGATCATCTAAACGAAAAAGGGTGCCGCTATAAGTTCTTAAAGCTTCATAAACCCCATCTGCAAAAAGAAATGCGCGATCAAAGGGAGATATTTTAACATCTTCGTGCAAAATAAATGTACCGTTGAAATAGACTATCATTTTCTTGTAATTTTAATTGTAATAAAATAAACAAAAGATTTTTTATTAACGATTGAGTAAATTTCATAACAATTTAATCCCCGATGCAAATGAATATAGAAAATGTCCGTACATATTGTTTAAATAAAATTGGATCAGAAGAAGATAATCCTTTCGATGAAGAAACACTTGTATTCAAAGTCGGAGGAAAAATGTTTGCGCTTATTCCACTTGAAAAAATTCCTTTGCAGATAAATTTAAAATGTGATCCTGAAAAAGCAATTGAATTGAGAGAAGCACATGAATATATACAGCCGGGCTGGCATATGAGTAAAAAACACTGGAACACGGTTATACTGGAAGGAAATATTCGCTGGAATGATTTGAAAGAATGGGTTGATCATTCTTATGATGAGGTTGTTAAGGGGCTTTGTAAATCAGAAAAAGAAAAATTAAAACGAGTCAAATAATTGTTTATAATCACAAAGAAAAATATTTTGTTGTAACTAATAATCGGGGGAGCTAAATTTTATTTGAAAAAAATCTTTTGTAAGTAAATTTAATGAAAACAATAACAGCAGAACTATCTGGACGAACAATTATGATACTGTTCTTGATTGTAATGTTTTTGTTCCCCACCTTAAGTCTTTCTGCACAAACAAAAATGCAAACCGGTAGCTGGTCTGTCTCTCCGAGTCTATCAGGGTACTCGCTTGATAATAATAATGGTGAACGATCGATGATGGTCGAAATAAATTTTGACGATTCATTTAAAAACAAACCAGGTCTTTTCCTTTCAGTTACGGAAATAGATGCAAATAAAGCAACTAATATTCGATACAATGTTGAAGCTATATCAATATCCAGAGATGGATTTACATTGAAGATTAGCACCTGGTCAGACTCTAAAATATTTTCTATCAGTGGATATTGGGTAGCGCAAACGGAATAATTGTGAACTCTAAAGATTTTTTGAAAATTAAAAGTGTATAAATAAATTTTTTTATACTGACGTTAACATTATAAGATTAACATTAGAACACGGGCAGATAGTTTTTTTTCATCTGAAAAAACAAGATGATGTAATTGAAAAAGAATATTTGTGCCACCCTCCTTAAAGATTCAGCACTAACAGAAGAAGTTAAAATAATAGAACCGGGAAAAACATAAACAGTCAGGAAAGTGTGGAGTTTTATTCAGCTCGTATATAAGTTAGTCAATCATACCGTCTTAAGGTTACATACCGGTTCACGAAAAGTGGGTAACATTTGCATAGGATGTATCAGTAGATTCGAATCAGCAGTCCAGGGAATAGGATTAAAATTTTTAGCAAAACTTCGGTAAATTATTGAATTTAAAGAAATATTTGTTTTCGCACAATAATTAAAAAAATATAGTAAACTGAAAATAATAGTTGACTTTCTCAATATTTATTAGGACGTTAACACAAGAGATTAAAAATTCTTAAAAAAAGGAAACTTATTCTGATTGATTGATACAAAACTTTACAATTCTCATATAATCTTACTCTTTGTATCAAAATCTTATTTGACAATTTATTACTATTAATATATTTTTAAGAAAAATGCATAATTAAATCTCTGTTGAGAATAAATAAGTATTTAATGTTTCTGAAATTTAATTTTCAAATAAAAGATTGATCGTTTAATTAATTAACCACCATCATCTGTAATCTAATCAAGGAGAGATCTTATGAATAGATGGTTTACTATCCTATGTACCCTCCTGTTACTGCCAACACTCATTTTGGCTCAGACGGGAAAAATAAAAGGAAACGTTACTGACCTCACAACTGGAGAGCCGCTAATTGGTGCCAACGTCTTAGTAGTTGGGACATCATTAGGAGCTTCAACAGATGTAAAAGGCGAGTACACTATTTCCAATTTACAAGCAGGTGTTTATGAAGTAAAATCTTCATACATCGGTTACCAAGCAATAACCCTTACTAACGTTAGAGTTAGCGCTGATCTTACAACAAGCATAAACTTCCAATTACCAAATGAAGGAATATCCGTTGGAGAAGTTGTGGTTGTTTCGGAAAGACCTCTTATCAACCCAAGTAACACGAACGCTATTAGAACCACTTCAAGCGATATCATAGAGGCGCTACCTGTTAGAGATTTTAATAACATTATATCTTTAACGCCTGGTGTTGTGCAGCAAAACAACAACATTTATATAAGAGGCGGACGTGTTGACGAAGTTGGTTACTATCTTGAAGGCACAAACATTACCAACCCCGTAGTAGGTGGACGTGGTGTTACAATTATTCAAGATGGTGTTGAAGAAATCCAGGTTCAAGCCGGCGGTTACACCGCTGAATATGGTGGCGCAAATGCAGGCATCGTGCGTACCCAACTAAAGACCGGTACTCCTGATTTAAAATTTAGTATAGCCTATGTTACGGATAATCTAACCTTCAAAAGTAAAGATAACAGATTTGATGGAGAAAAAACTTTAGGAGCGTATCAATATGGTTATAATGAATTTACAGGTACCATTAGCGGACCTCTTTTTTCAGATAAAGTTAAATTTTTCGGTTTAATCAATTCAAGCTGGAGGCTAGACGCTAATCCGTTACCTTTCCCGGGAATTAATCTTGGTGTTATAACTGATCAGCAGTCCACAACGCCGGAAACTAATTCAATTGATTTAACGTATCCAGCCGGCCCTACTTATGGAGCACAAAATCAAGCTTATACGGGCACGGGTACATTAACTTTTGATTTTAATCCATTAATTTTTAGAGTTACTGGTTCATATACTGATTCTAAAGGTGGAAATGGCGGCGGCGGAAGTATAAGCCAATTAGTAAATCTTGGAAGAATCTCAATTTTTGAAAGTACAAACTCATCATTTACTGCTAAGATGACCCATATTTTAAGTCCCACTACTTATTATGAAATAAGCGGCGGTTATACATATAACTTTACAGAAAATATGGATCCATTGTTATGAGATAATTGGGAATTATACGGCGATAGCGTTGCAAACGCAGATGTTGGCGCTGTTTGGAACAGAACCGCTAGTGATATTACTAATGGAAGAGTTGGCAGGTATCAAAGACCAACAACTTATGATGTTCTTGGATTCCAGTTTTTTGCCCCAAATGATATTACTGCTGGATACAGTAAAGCAAAAAGAGAAGTTTTTAATTTTAACGCAGCATTTTCAACCGAGATAAACAAAATTCATTCAATTAAATTTGGTGGTGAATTGTCTACATACACAATAAGTAGCTATGGTTTTTCGGCAGGACGCTCTGCATGCCCAATATGCAAATGCTATATATCAAAATAGTTTACTTGCTAATCCATTACCTATAAATGATGTAATGATTTCTCTAACAAACAGTTATGGTTATGATCATTTTGGAAATGAAGTAGAGCAGTGATTTTGATGGAAATGGTGGTGTGGATGATACAGGGCTTTTAGCACCTAAAAGACCTTTGTTTGCAGGTGCTTATTTTGAAGACAAAATAACATACAAAGACCTTATCTTAAACATTGGGTTTAAGATATGACTACTTTGATGCTGATAATTTAACTCTAAAGATCCAACACGTCCTGAATCAGCAATTGACTTTAGAACAAATAAAGTTGATCCTAAGGGATTAACAAAAACCAATTCATTTAGCGCTGTAAGTCCTCGTCTTGGTTTTTCATTCCCTGTAACCGATCAAACTGTATTTCATGCACAGTATGGTAAATTTGTTCAGCAATCAAGACTAAGAGATATGTATCAAGGAATTTATGGTCTTGGTACTCAATTAAGAGGTGGATTTTTTATTGCAACACCGGTTGGTTTGGATGTAAGACCAACAAGAACCACCCAATATGAAATTGGTTTTACACAACAAGTTTCAAATTTTGCATCATTTGATATTACAGGTTATTATAAGGATATTCAGAATCAAGTTGAATTTGATATTCAAAACACTGCAACAGGTTCACCTTATCAATCATATAATGTTCTTCGAAATGGAGACTTTGCTACAACAAAAGGTGTTGAAATTTCCTTTAATATGAGAAGAGTAGAAAACATTCAGGTTAATGCTTCTGTATCATTCCAGGATGCTCAAGGAACAGGATCTAATCCAAATTCTAAAGCCGGTATTGTTGGTGCACCATTAGATGGAGTTACAGTCTTTAAACCTAATTATATTGCCCCGCTTGATTTCAATAAGGCAATTACCGGAAATGTTAATATAGACTATAGATTCCCGGCAGATAACCCATCCCCTATTCTTAGTGAACTTGGACTCTCTGCTCTCTTTACTTTTGATAGCGGACATCCATTTACACTTGGAGAAGGAAAAGGAGATAATTCAGGTTCTTTAGAAGGTGATAACAGGTTTAGATCTCCGATTGAAAGCTTTGAACGGATCAGCAACCCCTTGGGTTAGTCAGCTTGATTTAAAGATAGATAAGTCTTTTACGATTGCTGAAAAATTACGTTTAAATGTTTATTTCTTTGTTATTAATGTTCTTGATGCAACCAACATTACAAATGTATTCCTAAGAACTGGAACTCCAACGGATGATGGTTATTTAACGGACCCCGCATTAGGTGGAACATTAAAATCATATCAAAGAGCAGAATATGAAGCTATGTATAGGGCTATAAACCTTGATTATTATCAGGGTTATCAAACCAATGTTGGCGTATTGTATGGTCCTCCTCGCCAAATCCGATTTGGATTGCAATTAGAATACTAAAATTGATAGTATAAAAAAATAGGAGTTTCAAAATATGAATTATAGAAAAATTAAATATATACTTGTCTTTGTGATAAGTATCTTCTTCCTCGTACCCGGTCTAAGGGCAGAGGGGGATAAGAAAGATGGAAGCAATGTGTTGCCAAAAACAACCGCAGATCAAGTTGCTCTTACATCTTTGAACATAAATAACATTTCCACTTATTTTTATAATAACGGAATTTCTGATATATCTGCAGCAGGTAATTCAGGTTTGGTTTATCCTAAAGGAAGTGGCAAGACTGCTGTCTTTACGTCAGGTCTTCTTTGGGGAGCCAGAGTTGCTGGTGATCCCGATCCAAGGGTTGGTGGAACCGCATACAGAACTGGTCTTCAACCAGGTCAAGTTAAGACTGATGGAACAGCAGATGATGCAACTTTAAGCAAATATAGAGTGTATCGTGTAAGAAGAGATGTGTTTCCGGGCTCAGATCCCAATGTTGATCTTTCTACAGAAGCTGCTTTAGATGGATTATCTGAGTCGGGAGTTAGGACTCAATATGAACTAGACTGGACCGAATGGCCGGTTGATATGGGTGCGCCCTATAATGATGTGAATGATAACGGCACTTATGAACCAACCATTGATATCCCCGGCGTAAAAGATGCCGATCAAACAATCTGGTTTATTACTAATGATTTAAATGCAGGAAAAACCACATTTTTATATGGACAAAATCCATTGGGAATTGAATGCCAGGTAACAATCTGGGCTTATAACCAGTCAGGTGCTCTTGGCAGTATGTATTTTAGAAAATATAAACTTATTAACATAACAGACAGAACTGCAAATCCAACCACTTTTGAAAACATGTATTTTTCTATGTTTTCCGATGTTGATTTAGGTGATGCGGGCGATGATTTTGTAGGTGTTGATACTGAATTAAGTTTACAGTTTTGTTATAATGCAAGCGCAACAGATGCAACATATGCTCCATTGCCTCCTCCCGCAGTTGGATTTGATTTTTTCCAGGGACCTCTTGTGGATGGAGTTGCAGGACAAGACTTAAATAAGAATGGCATTGATGATGCTTCTGATTACGGCATCTTTAACAATCAAGTTGTTGGACCCGGAAAAATAAATTTACCGATGACAGCCGCTTATTATTTTGCCAATGGTGATCCTAATATCGGTGATCCACCACAGAATGATATAGATGGTTCACGTGAATTTTATAACTTCTTTCAAGGAAAGTTTGGTGTTTCAGGAGCTCCATTTATTGATCTCGCTACGGGAGAGGAAACTACTTATGCTTTAAGTGGTGATCCACAGGCACGTACAGGTTGGTTAGACGGTGTTCAATTGCCAGCCGGTGATAGACGACAGGGTAGTGCATCCGGTCCATTTAATATGGCACCCGGTGATACACAGGAAGTAGTAGTTGCTGAAATAGTTGCAGGCGCCATACAAGGTGTCGATAGACTTTCGGCAATAGGTCTTCTCAAATTTTATGACGCTCAGGCACAAGTAGCATATAAAAATTTCTTTGATCTTCCAACAGCTCCTCCGGCTCCGGAAGTTACAGTAACTCCTTTGGATAGAGAAATAATACTCGATTGGTCAAAGAACACAGCCAAAGTTGAAGCTACAGAAACCTTTGAGAAAAAAGGACACTCGTTCCAAGGATACAATATATATCAATTACCAACAGCTTCGTCCCAAGTATCAGACGGTATTAGGGTTGCCACTTATGATATTAACGACGGAGTCGGTAAAATTTCAGATTTGGTATTTGATGTAAAATCAGGTTCTGTTGTTCAACTTCCTGTTCAGTTTGGTAATGATACAGGTATAAAAAGATTTATTTCCATCACAAATGATGCTGTTAGAGGCGGCATTCCAATGGTAAATGGAATTAAATATTACTTTGCTGTAACCTCTTACAGCTATAATCCAGACCTGGGGGCTGTTCCAAATAATCTGGAAAATCCGATTGCTATACTTACGGTAATTCCCCAGGCTCCAAATCCAGGAGTTACTTATAATGATGAATCCGGTGGTGCAATAACAATAACCCATGAAGGAACTGCAGACGGAGGTCCTACGGTTAACATCGTAGATCCTGCTGCAACAACTGGCCATGATTATGAAGTGTTTTTTACACAGCGCGCTGAAGTAAGAGATGCTAACGGTGATTGGATAGCTGCTGGTGTAAATAAGCTTAACAAACCCAATAGTCTTATTGGAACCTCAATTGAAATCGCAGGTCTTTATGGACCTAATCCAGAGGCTGGGATTGAATTAAGCTTTTCTATTGATGTGCAATCTCCAGAAGGTGCTTGGTGTGATGGTGTTACGCTTACATTCCCTGCTGGGTTTACTATTCTTAGCGCCCCTTCTTTTGAGGCGGGTGGCGGAACGATAATACCGGAAGTTGTTGGTAATGTAATTTATATGGGCTTAACCGACCAATCGAACACCGAAAACGGAATTTTCCACGGTGGTGAAACATGGTCAGTATTTGTAAGTCCGTTTACTCCTCCTGCCGATGTTGACTGGATAGCTTACGATGATGGTTATGGAAGCGTTACCCCAACCAATGCTTCTGGTACATACACAATTACTACAATTGGTGAACTTGCCAGAACAGCTAATTACTGGAACTTAAAAGACGCAACTAGTAATGTAGTAAAACTAGAGAATCAGGGCGTTCTCGGTGGTGTTAATTTAACCCCGAATCGCGATGACTTGACATTTGCACAATTAAACCCGACAACAAATGCAGATCCTGTTGTTGACGGTTTTCAGATTGGAGTAAGCGTAGGTTATGCGGCTCCAATTAACTTTGGCACTGTAACGTTAAGTCCGGATGATAGTCCAACTACGTTGTCATCTAACTCTACCACTACGAATCTTGATATACAAAATTATACAATATTCAGTGGAACTGTAGACAGTTATGCTGCAGATAACTTTGGGTTTGGTACTTTAAGTATAGATGAACTACAACAGGATTATGAGTTAAGGTTTACGGGTGTTTGGGATACAACTGTGGTTGGCGGCCAAACACTTATTACTGTTAGAGACGGTACAGGCTCAATGGCTACTATATTCTCAACAGTTACGGGTGCTGCCGGTTTAGCAACTCATCCATTAAATCCAAATCCAGGAACGGCTGCTCCGTTCTTAATTAGAATACCTTTTGAGGTATGGAATAAAGATCAGAACATTCAAGTAAATTTATCGTTCAGAGATCGTCTCCAGACACCAACAGCTAGCCCATTCTTTAGCTGGAATCCGCTGAACAGAATGTACGCGGTTATTGATAATTCACCTTATGATGCAGCAGCACCAAAGGTTAATCCTGCTACTGCAACCTGGGCACTTGTATTTTATGGTACAAACTATCACGATGGTGATATTGTAACGGTTCAATATGATAACCCAATTCAGATTGGTTTAGATAAATATTTATTTAGCACAGCAGGTTCATCTTTCTCTAATGACCTTGCAAAGACACAGGTAGATAAGATTAATCTATTTCCAAATCCATACTACGGTGTAAATACGGAAGAACTTAATAAATACAACAAATTTGTTACGTTTAGTCATCTACCAATTAAGGCAACAATTAGAATCTTCAATCTTGCCGGAGTTCATGTTAGAACAATTCGAAAGGATAATGCTGATCAATTCCAAAGATGGGATCTGGCAAATGAAGCGGGCTTACCCGTAGCCAGCGGTTTATATATAGCATATATAGATCTACCGGATCTTGGTAAGACAAAAATCCTTAAAATAGCAATAATTCAGGAACAACAAATTCTTGATAGATTCTAATGAAATCAAGTAAAAAAGTATAGGAGTAAAAATGAAAAATATATTTGGATCATTAATAATAGTTCTTGCCCTCCTGCTTACACTTGATGTATATGCCGGAGGTGGTAACAGAACAGGCACAGGAGGAGCTGCTCAGTTGCTCATTCCTGTTGGCCCCCGCGGTATAGCCATGGGCGAAGCAAATATTGCAATTGCAAACGGCATTGAGTCAATATTCTGGAATCCTGCTGGTGTAGCCAGTATGGGAAATTCTACCAGCGCAATGTTTTCTCATATGTCTTATATTGCAGATATTGGAGTAGAATATGGTGCAGTTTCTACAAACTTTGAAGGCTTTGGAGTTGTCTCGTTAAGTCTTAAAAGTCTTTCAATTGGAGATATTTTAGTTACCACAACTACTGATCCTGATGGATTGGGTGGAGCGAAATTTTCTCCACAAATGTTAACTGCCGGGTTATCATACTCGCGTCAATTAACAGAAAGAATATCCGTTGGTTTAACAGCTAACCTAATCACTGAAACCCTGGGAGATGCTAGCTCTACGGGGCTCGGCTTTAATGTTGGTGTTTTATACAATACACTTGCTGATATAAAGGGACTAAGCATTGGTATTGTTATGAAAAATGTTGGACCGCAAATGCAGTATGATGGTTCTGGAATGCTTGTTTTATCAAGCGTAGAAGATCAGAGTCGTCCACCTCAGTACACTAAAATAGAGGCTGCAAAATTTGATTTACCATCATCTTTTGAAATGGGTGTTGGATATAAAGCTGAATTTGATGAACAAAATTATCTTCAGTTTGCAGGTGCATTTCTAAATAATAACTTCTCAGAAGATGAATACAAGTTAGGAGCTGAGTATGGTTATAATAATCAATTCTTTGCAAGATTGGGTTATCAATTTTCACCAAACGTAGACGCTGATAGTTACTTATACGGACCTACTGGGGGCGTTGGTGTAAATGTTAATCTTGAGGGAATACAGTTAAGAGTTGATTACGCTTATAGATATGCTCAGTATTTTGATGGGAATCATATTATAGCTCTTTCTCTTGGTTTCTAAAAAATAGATCTTTGTTTTATAATCCGTACCGATAAAATCGGTACGGATTTTTTTATGTATTAAAGCAATTTGATTTTTTCGGTGCGATGGAACAATTCTTTTTTAAACATCTTGGCGGAAGAGCCGCTGAGTTGAGGGAAGAGAAGAACTAGGTTGTAAATTGTCATCACGAGCGAAGCGAAGTGATCTGACAGATTGCTTCACTTCGTTCGCAATGACTTGACAACTCTTAATTTACAGCAGCTTTTAAATCTTTTTTCTGATAATACCACCTATAGAATAACAAAGCTATTCCTGATGTTAATCCAATCGCAGCAAAATAATACCAAACCATATATGCTTTATCATACGCGGTTACAAGCTGTGCTGCAGTAAGTGTTGCAGGATCAGGAACATAAGCTGTTAACAAGTATCCAGAAATGCCAAATCCTAATATTGAAGACAAGAAAGAATGAAGATGGCTGAATCCAAGATATAATCCTTCTTCACCTTTTGGCGCTTGCAAAGAAAAGAATTCAAGATAGCGAGGTGAAATAAAACACTCAGCTAATCCCTGCACAATTATTCCTAAAATAAGCATAACAGTTATTGGGTGTGCTGTGAATAATCCGAATATTGAAACAGACTGGCCTGTAATTGACTCAAGCAAACTGCTTGAAGCCATTAGAAGAGCCGAGATGGGCATAAGAAACATTCCAACTGCCATTGAAGAAACGGCCTTTACTTTACGCATAAGATGAGTTATAAGCATTACAAGAGTCATTACAATGAAAGGATTAACATTTGCAATCCATTCGGGTGAAGCATGCTCTCCAACAGTTCTTAAAACATACTTAGGCATAGTTGCATAAAGCTGATGCTGAATAATCCAGAATCCTGTAACAATAAATATTAAAAGCAGTAAGCGTACATTGGTAACGACTTTAACAAAACCAGCCCATACTTCTTCTAATGATTTACCTTCTCCTGAAGTGCTTACGTTTTTATAAAAAAAGAAGACAACAATTAGTGCTATAAATGTCATCAATGCGGAAAAGAAATTAATAGAAGTCAATCCCCACTCGATTCTAAGTGGATATGCAAAAGTTTTTCCTAAAAAAGCTCCAACATTTACGATCCCATAAAAAATCGAATATCCTTTAGCCCTGTTTTCTGGAGTTGTAGTTTTGGCAACTGTTCCGGTAATAATGGATTTTATAAAAGAACCGCCAAACATTAGAATAACCAGGGTTGGAATAACAACTGCTTTGTACGGAAGAGCACCGAGAGAAAAATATCCGATTGATAGAAGAGAAAAAGCAAGAAGTATGGCATTTCTAAATCCTATCTTATCTGCTAAAGCTCCTGTAAACGGAGGCAAGAAATAAAGTCCTGCAGAAAATATTCCGCCAATCCACGCTGCTTCTATATCATCAAAACCAACAACCCGGGATAAATAAAGAGTGATAGCAATGAAAACGCCGTAATAAGCTGCTCTTTCAAATAATTCTACAACGTTTGCAGTCCAGAATTCACGTGTAAACTTAACTTTGGCTTTATTTTCATCTAAGTGCTCTCCCCTTGAATTTTGATTACTCACACTTTACCTCAATATTTTTTTAGAATATTTTATTTGTAAGATAGGAAAAAAATCTTAGAAGATTATTTTTCTTTTTTAATAAACTTCGTAGCACCGGAATTAATGCAGTAGCGTTTCCCGGTAGGTGGTGGTCCGTCATCAAATACGTGGCCCAAATGACCTCCGCATTTTGCACAGATGACTTCTATTCTTTCCATTCCTAAAGTTTTATCTTCTTTGTAAATAATTCTGCTGCTATCTATCGGTTCAAAATAACTTGGCCAACCACATGAAGATTCAAACTTAGTATCAGACTCAAATAATTCTGTACTGCATGCGGCACAAACATATGTGCCCAAATCAAAACTATTCCAGTACTTTCCCGTAAATGCTCTTTCAGTTCCTTTTTCACGAAGTATCCTGTATTCTTCAGGAGTTAATTCTTTTTTCCATTCTTCATCAGTCTTTATGATTTTATCACTCATTTGTACTCCTTGTTTTTTTGTTGAATCGGAAAGCAAAGTTTCGGTGGAATTATTAATCGATTTATTTGTATGACCGGAAAAATTCCAGAATAAAATTCCTACAATAATAATAACAGCGCTAAAAATAATTTTAATCATCTCATCCTTTTTATATATTATCAAAATATTCGGACTTATAATGAAAAATTAATCTCTTATTTTCAATGCACGAATGGATGGCGGTATTAAGTAGGCACAGGCAGACATTCGACCAATTACAAAAGCAATTGTAGCAGCAACAGCACCCACAAGTGCAAAGTATTTTATACAAAGAGCCACTACTAAAATTATTCCAACAAATTCTATTGCGGTTCCATAAGTAATTTGTTTTGTTTCATTTGCTTTTACTAAAACAGAGCGCTGAAAACTTATCAGAACTGTAAAGGCAGGGAAAAAAGACATAATCATTAAAGGAAACTTAGCAAACTCAGTTAATGATTCTGATAAACCGGAGACATCTCTGAACCAAATTTCTGCAAGTGGAGTAAATGCTACAAACATCAATGTTCCCGCAACAAATACAGCAAGTTTAATAGCAAATCTTTTCAACTGATAATATCCTTCACGATTATCTCCAATAAGGGCAATTACAACTTCTTGAAAAGACAACCCAAGTGCACGGAAAATAAAAACAAAAGAAGTTACTACTGGCATTACCGCAAAAGATTCAAGCGGCATTCTGCTTTGCCCAATAAAAAAGGTTACAAAAGGTTGGATGCCGAGTATAAGTAATGAAGTGAGTGCGAGCGGATAATAAAAACTAATAATTTTTTTAATTGTTAATTCGCTCAGTGGTTCACTTTTTTGAGATTTTAATCTTGCAAGAAATTTTCTAACCATCATTTTACTGGCAATTGCCTCGCATATTACTGCTGCTGATAATGCACTTGCACCCATAACAACTCCGGGTACATTTGTAAAACTATATAAGAAAAAAGCAGTTATTGACATAGAAATTAATCTGATAATCGTTCCATAAGCAACTAATCGGGTTAAATTATTTCGGATTAGGATTCCCTGATAAAATCGACGATATCCAATTGCACCGGGCCATGGAATTAATATCATAACAGCAAGATGCGTTAGGTAAGAAACTTCGCGGGGAAGACCAATTAAATCGTCTGTAACGAAATAAAAAATCGGAGGTAAAATAAAAACAATCATTGCCGCAGTAAGCGAGGCACTTAAAATGTAATTGAATTTTCTTAGCTGTCTAAATGATTGATAATCTTTTACAAGTGCTGTTGATGCACTCATCATCATAATTACTGGTGCCTCAATTATTAATGCCAGTGAGAAGGCAATGCCATATGCGGCAAGGTTAAATTTGGGTTCAGCTAATCTTGCTATTAAGGCTGATAGATATGGTCCTTCTACAGACATCATCAACCAGGTTGCGGCCAAAGGAACCCAAAATGCAAATATAGTTTTTTGTGTTAATTCAGATTTTGTGTTCAAGTCATTCAATTAGATTATACACTCAAACATAAATATTATTTACATAACCTTGGATATTTATTATTAAATTAATGTCAAGAATTGATACTTTTAATTACAGGAGAGATTATTATGAAAATAGCTATTTCATTTTCGATAATCCTTTTCTTTCTTACTCTCTGGTTTGGATGCGGAGAAAAACATAAACCAGAAACCACCGAGCAAATCAAAAACGGATTGAGAGCAGACGCAAAAGAGTTTATGAGCTCTCTTAAATCTATTTTGGTTAAAGAAATGCAAACAAATGGAATAGTAGCTGCGGTTTCTGTTTGCTCGGACACAGCACAAATCTTAACCAACAACTACGGTGTAAAAAAGGGGTTATATATTAAACGCGTTTCTTTTAAGAACAGAAATCCAAATAACTTGCCGGACGAATTTGAATCTAAAGTTTTAAAATACTTTGAAGAATTAAAATCCAGTAATACACTAAATGAAAAAACAGAATATATTGATGTTGTGGAAGTAGAAGGAGTAACGAGTGTCAGATATTTAAAACCTATAATTATGCAAGCCCCTTGTTTAAGTTGCCACGGATCGGTTGAAAACATTGGCGATGATGTAAAAGTCATTTTGAAATCTAACTATCCCAACGATAAAGCAACGGGCTACCAGATTGATGACTTACGTGGCGCAGTATCCATTCAGAAAACCTTATAAGGAAAGAAAAATAAAATGATTAAAGATTACCCCAAATATGTTGTTCCTACTATCACTTCAATTCAAGATATGCTTCTCCGTTCAGCCAAAGTATACGGAGATAAGCTTGCACTTCAAGATCTTACAAATAACCCTATATCTAATGTAACTTTCGACCAATTACACGATTATGTTATACGTTTTGGCAAAGCGCTTTTTGATATTGGCTTAAAAGAAAGAGATCATGTTGCTGTAATAAGTGAAAATCGTGTACAGTGGTCACTCACTTATTTTACGACAATGTGCTTTAATATGGTTGTCGTTCCTATTGATAAAGGATTAACTCAAAATGAGATACTAAATATTATACACGAATCAGAAACTAAGGCGATAGTTTTTTCTGATAGTTACGAACCATTGATGAAAGAGAAAAGAGATTCATTGTTGAATCTTAAATATTATATAAATATGGATTCCAAAGAACACAAGGATGGAATTCATTCAATGTCTAAAATGATTGAGAGACAAAATGTATCAATAGAAAAACTCCCTTTTGTAAATCCTGATGCAATGGCAGAGATTATTTTTACTTCGGGTTCTTTGGGTAGAGCAAAAGGCGTTATGCTTTCTCAAAAAAACATTGCTGCCAATTTAATGGCGATGACAAGCATGATTAAAATTGTCCCCGAAGATAGATTTCTATCCGTGCTGCCGATTCATCATAAGTATGAATGCACATGTGGATTATTGTGTCCGTTGTATGCAGGTGCTTCAGCTCATTATGCACGTTCATTAAAAACAGTTGTAGATGATTTGCAGAAAGTTAAAGCCACAATTTTACTTGGTGTACCGCTTCTCTACGATAAGATGTTTAAGAAAATTCACAAAGGGATCCAGGATGACAAATTAAAATCCAAAATTGTACCTCGGCTTATTTCACTTACAAATATCTTTCAGTCAGTTGGATGGAAGAGTTCTAAGAAATTAATCTTTAAAGAGCTCCACCATAAATTTGGGGGGCATATAAGATTATTCATCGCCGGTGGGGCAGCCCCTGATCCCAAAGTAGCAAAAGGCTTACGTGAACTTGGATTTAATTTTGTGCAGGGTTATGGATTAACAGAAACTGCACCAATTGTTGCACTTAACCGTTTATACAGTTTTAAAGACAATGCTGCAGGATTACCATTACCAGGACTTCAGGTAAAAATAAACAATCCAAATGAAAGCGGGACAGGCGAAATTTATATAAAAGGCGATACCGTAATGCTTGGCTATTACAAAAATCAAAAACTTACAGATGAAGTTTTTGATGATGGCTGGTTTAAAACCGGCGATATTGGTTTCTTTGATGAAGATGGATTTTTGCATATTAACGGTAGGCAGAAAAATGTTATCATTTCTAAAAGCGGAGAGAATGTTTTTCCCGAAGAGATTGAAGACATACTTAACAGAAATCCTTTTATACAGGAGTGTATGGTATACGGTGAGCAAGATGAAAAGCATACAGAAATTATTGCTGTACAAATTGTAACTGATGCAGAATCATTTATCGAATATTCAGAAAAGAATAATGTAGCCATTACACCCGAACTTGTTAATGAAATAATATCTGAAGCTGTGAAAGAAACAAACAGGGAACTGCCCGTATTTAAACAGATTAGAAAATTTCATATTAGAGATAGTGAGTTTGAGAAAACAACAACTCAAAAAATTAAAAGATTTTTAGTAAGAAATTCATATTAATAATTAATGTATTCAACTGTTTGCCCAAATTGCGGAGAGAAATCCGAGCGCGATTTAAAAGGTTGCCCAAGCTGTGGTATTGCAAAAGCAGAAATTGTAAACAGGAACAGCATTATTCAGAGCATTAATGACGCCCTAATTGCAAAGCTTGATTTTTTAGATTACCCGCAATTGTATATTGCTTTTTTTTCAAGGGCAATTGTCTTACTTTTTACAATATTTATTATTCCCGATTTTATCCGTAACAGCGAATTTTTCTGGATGATGGTCGGAATATTTTCAATATATGGTCTTATAAAAGAAATTGCGAAAACTTATTCCAAATTTCGATTATTTTATTCAGCCTCAAAACTTTTATTATTCGCTTATTTCGGAGCAGGATTAGGTAATCTTATTTCGCATGCAGACAAAATGATTTATTATAGATTTAGTTATTACTTCAATCTTAAATTTTTGTATGATCAAATGTTAGTCGGAAACTCAATGATATTGTTCGGTGCGATTGCAGCAATAGGATTTATGGTGTTGATGAATAGGTTTAATTATGAGTTTACAATAAAAGATTACATTTCGGAAAAAGAAATTTAGTTTTCAAAATGACTACAATTTAAAATCAAACTGTAACATCGGAAGTAAGTAAAAAGAATTATCAACTTCTTCAGCCTGAGTAATCCAATTAAGTCTTGTTCCCACTAGAATCCGACCATTATCTCCAATGTTTAAAAATATTCCCGGAGTGATGTTAATTAATCCTACCATGGCCTCCCCTCGCAGGTCCTCAGTGATGTTGACATTTTCATAATAAAAAGGATCGTGATAAACTTGTGTTTCCGGTGTAAAATTAGCTAGTGTCTGAGTGCTATAACCAGCCTGGATAAAAATGTTAAAAAGCCATTCGGGATTTGCTGAATTTAATGTCAGGCTAAAGAATGGATTGAAGTGAGTTTCTGTTCCAATGTCAGTGTAATCATAAACATAGCTTGATGTGCCTGATGAACTGGTTTGGGTCACTGAGACAATTGTGTAGGCTTCATAGGGTATTTGTTGCATAGTAAAACCAAGATCAACTCTAAAGCTGGCACTCTTACCGGAACCCATTAGCCCTAACCCGAATAACCCGCCCCATAAAGATTTTTGATCAATCACAGAATAATTTGCACCCATAAACAAACCAATGCTTCGTGAGACTTTAAAATCAAAATCTACTGACGCAGTTATGTCTGCAATATTCCATGTTAAATTCTTTCCATTAAAGGGATAAGTGTTAGCGCCGGTGGTTTCTTGAAAATAAAAAGTTCCATCATCATTGAATACCGTATCTATCTGAAAAATCCCTTGTGAATTAACTAATGTATGATTATCAATTTTACCACGAAAAGTTTTTTTTGTATTAAAGGAAACTCGCGGAGAAATGGTGATACCGGATACAGTGCTGTCCGTAATATGGACTGGTGTTTGGTTTATTGGTCCCGACACTTGAACATCTTGAAGATAAATTTTTGTAATGGTAGATGTTGGAGAACAAGCAATGGCAAGGAATGTAATTACAATTAACAAAAAATAAATACTATGAGTAAATGCATTTTTCATTAGTTTCTCAATTATTATTTGTTAAGGACTCCCAAATTTAAATTGGTTTATTAAAACAAATAAGTATAACACTAAGAACACCATTTTAATTTGAGCGAGGTTATCGTTTTTACTTAAAGTAAAAATTTTTTCCCCATAAAAATAATTTTCCTGTCAACTTAAGTTAATTAAAGAATAATTTTAAGTAGTTGTTCACCAATTCCAATTTTATATCCGGTTGAATACATAATAATATCACCATTGTTTTTAACAGCTATTATCAAAGGCAGTTGTATATCTTTTTGCAGTTTAAGTACACTTTTAACTTTTTCAGCTAGCTTGTTGTCCGGATCAACTAAATATTTAATATTAGCCGGCAAATTATCAAACAGTGCAGAGTATAATGAAGCAGTTCTCTTCTCTTCAGGAATTATAAGTAAAATATTTCCATTCCAGCTTTCGAATTTTTCTTTTAGACCCCTTAAATCATTTAATGCATGCTTTGTTGGCTCACGGTCGGGATCAATCCACCAGATTAATTGAAGATCATCTTTTAGCAATTTCTTTAATTCGATTGAACTGTTGTCATTAATTAGTTTAATACCGGGATCAAGGCTGCCGAATATTACGGGATCATTTTTATAATCTCTCATTTCAAAATTTACTTTGGATATAGCATTATTTTTTATTTCAAAATAGCTTAGCCTAGTTAAGACAGTACCATCTAGGGCTCGATTACCAGTAATCAGTCTGTAAATGCCAGTTTCAAGTTCAATTTTACTCGGGAATTCGGAAATAGGTTTATCATCAGGATACTCAATTGTTTTGAATGATCCGTTTGCCAACTTTCCTATTGAAAAATGAATGTAGTAGCGCGGTTCAATTTTAGAATGACTAGATGCCATAATTAATTGCAGGTAACCCTTTTCGGGCTGAGCTTTAATTTCGTCTGAGAAAGAAACATTTATCCATTGATTTCCATTATTGTACTGAGGTACCAGTATTGCCGGTTCTAATCTTGCAGGCACTCCAAGACTTCTTGCTAGTGCAACAAAAAAGATATCTCTCGATTCCGCATTTGAAATTTTTAATTCGTATACTCCCATTGGTGTAAGTGGAAGATTATAATAATTATCAGTTTCATTTGTGGTAATATTTTGTTTTATCCACTTAATTATATTTTCAGAAGTGGACTGAAAATTATCACCTATTAAGCCGGAAAATTCTTTCTGGAATTCCCTGCGGTATTCCATAAGATTTTCATTTTTAATTCGTGGACTTAAAACGTTTTCAAAATACAAGTCAGCATCTTTGTATTTATTTAATGGTGTATTTAATAAAGCAGCCTGCAAATGATCATTAAGTATAGAGACTTTTGTATCGCGCAAGTCTTTTTTGGAAATGTTACTTAACAGATTAAAATACAAGTACTGATTATTAGAATCTGCATTATCAAAAAACTGTTTTATCTCCTTCCAGTTACCCCAGCTTGCTTTAAGAAATTCATTGGTTTTAAATGCATCAATCCCTTTTTTATTTGCAAACTCCACTGCGGATGCTGAATCAATAAAAGTTCTTTGATATAAAACGCGGATAGAATCCTCATAAGAAAGTCTGAGTTGGTTTTCTGCATTCAGTGTTTCATTTACGGGAATCGGAGTTTTTTCTACAGGGGGTGTAAAATTGTAATCGACTTGGGTTAATATTCCGGAGAGTTCTGAAAGTGTAATCCTGACAGTATCTTGAGAGGAAACAGTAATTTTCTTATAACCGTATTTATCATTCTTATTAACCCAGATTAAAAGATCACCAAAACCCGTAGTTAAATAGCAAAGACCATCATTATCGGTATCTTTTTTAGCCAGCGGATAAAATTCAGCATAGTTATATAATCCAAATTCAACCGATGCATTTGAGATAGGAAATCCTTCAGCATCGATTATCTTGACATAAAGTTTTTTTGTTTCGGCATAATTGGAAAGACAATTAATTTTGGTATAGTTATCTGTCTTTATCATCACTTCTTCATCACCCGAATAATCGCCAAACACTGTTGTATTAACAAGCATAGCTCTTCTTGAAGGTTCGGTAAACCAACCCATATTTAATTGAGGTTCAGGTTCGCAGGCCCCAAGATAATACCATTTACCGTCTACCCAAACTTCAACCCAGGCATGGTTATCATCCACATGTGCCCAGCGCGGAGTATAAACCTGGCGCGCAGGAATACCAACAGATCTTAATGCAGTAACAAGAAAAGTAGATTCCTCACCACAACGTCCCCAGCTTGTTTTTACAATACTTAAGGGAGCGCTTGTACGTCCATCAGAAGATTGATAAGTTACTTTTTCATGACACCAATGATTTACTTCCAGTGCTGCATCATATAACGATAGGTTTTTAATTCTATCTTTCAATTCAGCGTAAAACGCACTTCGCGCAGTATCAAGGTTTTCATTATTAACGCGGTATGGAAGAACGAAATGCCTGAATATTGGCTCCGGTATATTTTTACCCCATGAGAATGTTTGTTTTGCTTTTAGCGCTGTTCTAGTCTGCATCAAAAAGAATTCACCGTCATAATCCGCTAGGTCGCATAAGGGCATATAAGCATATAAAAATTTAAGATAATTTTCTTCTTCAGGTGAAAGCTTTTGTGAGAAAATATTAAAGAGTTTATCAGAACGGTTACTTGCAAATTCAAAACGCTCATTAAATTTTTTTAGCACCTTATCAGTGTCCTTAATATCCTGCGAAAATGATTTATCGCTGCCTGAAAGAAAAAATAAAAATAGTAATGTCAATATGAGCGGACTATACATCTTCAAACCTCTTTAAATATTAGAATTAAGTTTTGTAACAATATTGCGGATAAGCGATTCATCCGATTCTATTATTTTGAAATCAGAATAACCTGTAGAGCTTGTAAAAGAAATATTTTCATTTTTATATTCCATGCGGCTTTGGGACATAGCTTTAGCAGATAGATGGAACTCTTTAGCATTGGTATGTTCGGCAAGTTCACAAATGTTATCAATGTTTATACCTCCGCCAGGCATAACAATAATTTCATTACCGGAAATTTCAATCATTTTCTTTATTAAATCTTTTCCGGCAATTGCGCTTTCCTGTTGTCCTGAAGTCAGTACACGATTTACGCCCAATTTAATAAGTTCTTCAAAACAATTAAGTGGATCTGAAACCATATCAAATGCACGATGAAAGGTTACGTCCAGTGGTCGTGCAATCTCAATAAGTTCTTTTATTCTTTCAATATCAATCGTACCATTTGGTTTGAGAATGCCGATAACAACTCCGTTGGCACCCAGAGATTTAACATTAATTATATCCTGCCTCATTGTTTCATATTCGATAGAAGAATAACAAAAATCTCCTCCCCTTGGTCTGACAAGGACATTAAGGAGAATACCGAGGTGTTCTCTTGCAATTTTAACCGAGGCATAAGAGGGAGTAGTTCCGCCTTCTATAGGGTTAGAGCATAATTCAACTCTGTGGGAACCGCCATTTTGTGCGTTGATTGCCGATTGAACAGAATATGAGCAGATTTCTATCAGATTGTTTTTCACTGTTCTAATACCAATTAGATATTTTTTGAATGATGGCTAATCAATCAATTTTAAGAGAAATCTTTTTAATGGGTTATAAGATTTATCAAAAGAATTTTCTTTTGATAAAAAGATAGAGCGCTTAAATCCTTTGGGAAAGTATCTCCAATGAACTTTGGAATAAAAATTTGCACATTTTTTAGTGTGATTAATCATATATTCAATTGGATCCGGCACACTGTTATTAATTAAGTATAGCTCAATTTCAAAGAGAACCTCATTAAAAATTTCTTTTTGTCTTTCTATATCATCGTTAATGTTTATCAAAAACTCAACTACAAAATTCTTGTAATCTCCTATCCCTATTCTTGCAACCGGGGCCGGAGTGTTTCCATACTTTAATTCAAAGTATCGGTTATTAATATCTACTTTCCCGGGGAACCATTGCCAAAAATCATTTTTCATATTAGTTACTCAGCTTCTTCAATGGATGTGCTTCCGTATTAAAAATATTTTTTTGTAAATCCAATACTTCTGCCGGTGCAAAAATTAAGTAAAGATATTTTAAAGTTTCAGCCAAAAAAAAACTTTCCATAGAATCATTTTTTTCTTTGCTCATAACACTTTTTAGTGAAGCAAACCCTTCGTCAACTTTGCAATATTTTTCAATGCTATCAAAAAATGTTTTACCCATTTCTAAATACTTCGGGTTCTTTGTTGCACGATAAAGATAAAAAGCAGATTCAATATTTTCAGGACGTAAAATATAATAGGGCGCAGTAACTTGAAAAGTTTTATAATCGATTTCTTCCGGCTCAATTCCAAAGTTTGTCCACATCCTATAACAGCTTTTCTGAATCTTTTCAGCAGTTTGAATATCACCACCAAGAACAAGCATTGCAGGCATAAAAGCATCCAGCGAACCAAAAACAGTCCGTGTTTTTTTGCCGGTATTCATATCAGCGTGTGCATACCACCAGCCGGTATTTACCGAATCAAGAAGATATTTATTTACCGATGTAATGCTTTCATCATACATCTTTTTAAAATCTTCATCACCAAAGAGTAAATAGGCTTTTATCAGGTATTCATAATAAGAATCGATCATTCCGCTGATATGACTTTCAGTATTTTGCCATTCACCAGTCTCTACATTAATTGTTGTACCAACTAGACCGATCTTTGATTTTCTCTTAAATAATTCTACTACAGCTTGTTTTGCTTTATCATAATAAATTGGATCCCCTGTTAGTTTACTAAGCATACCAAATTCGAGCATAAGAGTTCCAATTTCTGCTGGATTATTTATTTTCCCTTTAGTTGCTCCGGTTTTTAAATTAATATTTACATAAGGCATTCCGGTTTTTGAATTGAATATCGGTTCCAGACGAGCACCCAAATCTTCTGCAAGTTCAATAAATCTCTCATCTCCATCTAATTGGTATGCAGATAAAAGTCCACCAAGCAAGCGAATTGTAATTTCAAAATTCTGAACATAAATGTCTTTGTCAAAAGATAATTTTTCAAAAATCAAAATTTTTGCTTCATCGGCTTCTTTTTTTAAGCCCATTAAAATCATTGTGTCAAAAGCATCAACAGGAGTCATTAACAAACTTGCATCGTACCAATTACGAAAAGTTTTGCTCAGCGGCTTTAACTGATCATTCCCCCATGCGTAATTTTTGTATGCATTCCAGGCATGAAGAAATGCTTGTTTAACTTTTTCAGCATATTCTTTTTTGTCAATTCCAACGGTTGATTCTATCGGTATCATTGATGGGGGAAAAGATTCCTCTTCTGTCCAAAGGCATCTATTTGGCTTATTTCCCATAACAAATTCAAGCTTGCCGCCCCGCATAATATCATTATGTGTGATAAAACTTTTTGTTAGAGCTTTGCCATTAAGCTCTGCAGATTGAATGTAAATATTCTCACCAGAAACATCTTTTGCTGTTATAGTAAACTTTTTTCCGTTTTCAAGATTAATGGTGGCTTCATCAAACATAGGCGAGCCGATTATGTAATTTTGATCAGCAGGGTTTGTGGGGTAAAATCCTAACGCACTAAATATATACCATGCTGACATTTGTCCGCAATCTTCATTTCCGCACAGACCTTTCACAGTATGATCGTAAAGTGTTCGTAAAATCTGGCTTACACGCTCTTGAGTTTTCCATGGTTGTCCAACATAATTAAACATATAAGCAATATGCTGACTCGGTTCATTACCCTGAGCATATTGTCCAATCATTCCGGTAATGTCACTGCTGGGATTTTCCCCTTCCAGCTTTGATTCGGTGACAAATAACGAATCTAATTTTTCAACAAATTTATCTCTGCTTTCAAATAAATTTATTAATCCTTCAACATCCTGTGGAACAAACCAGGAATATTGCCATGCCGTCCCTTCTGTGTATTCATCGTTTCTATGTTCGGAAAGTTTTGGATTAAATGGAAGTTTCCATTTTCCTCCCAAATCTTTTGCTCTCATAAATCCTGTATTAGGATCAAACAGGTTTCTGAAATATTCTGCACGGGTTGAGAAATATTTATAGTCTTCTTCTTTGTCAAGATATTTAGCTACCTGTGCGATACACCAATCATCATAAGCATACTCAAGTGTTTTGGAAACCGATTCAACTTCTTTGTCATCAGGAATGTAACCAAGCTCTTTGTAATATTTTAACCCAAGATGGTCCTGCATTGCTGATTTTTTCATTGCATCATAAGCTTTGGTAATATCAAATCCTTTAAATCCTTTTAAAATTGCATCGGCTATAACCGGAATAGCATGGTAGCCAATCATTGTTCCGGTTTCATTTCCTAATAGTTCCCAAACAGGCAGTAGTCCATATTCTTTGTAATGAGATAACATTGATTTTATCATATCATTAACTTTATCTGTTTGCATAATAGTAAACAAAGGATGTTCTGCACGAAAAGTATCCCATAAAGAAAAAATACTGTACTTTGTATAATCTTTTGCTTTATGAATATTTCCGTCAGCACCTTTATACTCTCCGTTGACATCACTAAAAACAACCGGAGCCAGCATTGAATGATAAAGTGCAGTATAAAAAGTAGTCAATAAATTTTTATTGGATGATTTAACATCAATCTTGCCTAGTTGTTTATTCCATTCTTTCTCAGCATCACTTTTAACTTTCTCAAAGTTCCAGTCTTTAATATCATTTTCAAGATTTGCTTTTGCGTTATCAATGCTTACAGATGAAATTCCAGTTTTAATTAATATCTGATCACCTGTTTTGATGTCAAATCTAAAAACAGCCCGGGAAGTTTTTCCTTTTATTTCTGAAACATTTATTAGATAAACGCTATCTTGAATTAAAAATGATTTTACAATTGGTTTTGAAAACTCAGCATAAAAATAAACTCGTTGATCTTTTGCCCAGCCAGTTGAATGTCTATAACCGCAAATCGTATGATCATTAATTATTTTAATAAATGTTTCAATCGGTGTATCCCAGTTTTTAAAATAACCCAAATCAAGTTGAACAAATTCTTTTCCATCGTTTTTAAATGTGTGCTTCTGTAATCCAGATCTAAGCCCTGCAGTTAATTCTGTTGTGATATTATATTCTTTAAGCATAACAGAATAATATCCAACACTTGCAGTTTCATTTTTGTGATCGAATTTTGAAATAAATTTTTGATTTAAGATTTGTTCATCAGAAACGGATTTAGTAAAACTTGCAGGCATAAATTGAACATCACACAAATCACCGATTCCTGTTCCGCTTAAATGTGTATGAGAAAACCCGACGATAATACTATCCGAATAATGATAACCCGAAGACCAATCCCAACCACTTCTTCCATTATCCGGACTTAACTGAACCATTCCAAGTGGAACTGTGGCTCCTGGATAAGTATGCCCGTGATAATCAGTGCCGATAAACGGATTAACATATTGTATATAGTTTTGTGAGAAATTGTTTTGTGCAATTATTATGAGAAGTAAAAATGAAATAAGAAATGTTTTCATAAATATTAAAATTGTTTTTGTAATAAATGTGGATATTTTTTTTGAACTTTTAAAATAAATTCACCAAACAAAGTGTTTGCCCATGCAAACCAATTACGAGAAAATTTTGCTGCATCATTTTTATCAAAAGATTCGTGCATAAAGCCAGTATTTGCGTGTGAAGATTTGAGAAGTTTAATACAATCAATAATTTCCTTTTCATTTGAGCTGGTTAAACCTCGCATAATAACTGCAAGATGCCAGATTTTTCCAAGACCTGCGTGAGGTCCGCCAATTCCGTTTCCGGCTTTACCTTCAAAGTAATAGGGATTGTTGTTACTGAATAAAAATTTTCTTGTGTTCTGATAAATTTCATTATCAACAGTGATAGCATTTAAATAGGGAAGTGATAGTAAACTCGGAATGTTTGCATCATCCATAAAAAGCTGGTTGCCGAATCCATCAATCTCATAAGAAAATATTTTACCGAAGTTAAGATATTCGGTAATTGCATATTTGTTTAAGGCATCTTCAACTTCATCCGCAAGAGAATTACAATCAATAGAAAATGTTTTATCACCAACTACTTCTCTTAATATTTCTGCAAGCTGCCTTAGTGAAACGACAGCAAAATGATTTGATGGAACTAAAAATGGAAATATTGTCGCATCATCACTTGGACGGAAAGACGAGACAATTAAACCAACAGGATTAGTTGGGTTTCCATAGCCGCCAAGCGGCAAACTATCAGTTGCCCAGCTTGTATTACGCATAAATTTATAAGGACTTTTCCCATCTTTACGCTGCTGTTCTTTAAGTGTTTTAACTAAAAGTTTCATAGCAGATTTCCAATCGTCATCGAAAACGGATATATCATCTGTTGTTTTCCAATATCCGTAAGCAAGACGAATCGGATAGCATAAAGAATCAATTTCCCATTTCCGTTCGTGAAGTTCCGGTTTCATTTCTGTTACATCATCTTTCCAGGGACTATCGGCAGGACCATCATTAAAAGCATTTGCATAAGGATCGATTAGAATACATTTTGTTTGCCGATTTATAACTCCGGCAATTAAATCTTTTAGTTTTTTATCATCCTTAGTTAAAGGTAAATACGGCCAAACCTGTGCGGATGAATCACGCAGCCACATTGCATTAATATCGCCTGTTATAACGAATGTGTCTGGTTTGCCATATATAATTCTATAAGTTACGGTAGTATCTAAAGTGTTTGGAAAACAATTTTCAAATAACCAGGCAAGCTCTTCATCCTTAATAGATCTTTTAATTTCAGTGATCTTTGCTTCAACCGATTCACTTATGAACTTTCTGTTTTGAAGTAGTGGGCGGTTACTTTCAAAAGAAATGGGGGCAAATGATTTTGTGAAAGAAAGATTTGAAAGAGATAATCCTGCAATTGCAAGGCTGCCGGTCTTAATAAAGTTTCTTCTGGATGGCATATAGCTCCTGTTTAATTACTATATCAGACTTCTGTTTTTCTTTATTGAAGTTCAAAAAAACTTAGCATAAAACAAAAGGAATTTACAGATGAGTTACTGGTATAATCAAATACTCATTCTGGTTTCTGACGACTGACAAATTTATTGTAAAGTAAAAGTCCCATAATTGTAACAACCCCTATCATACTGAATATAATCCAAAGTGTGGATGGTTGATTTAGTTTATCAACAAAATGCACGTAAAGATTTGCACCAAGAAGACTACCAATAAAACTTCCTAACACACCATATAAAAATGAGTAACCAAGATAAAGCGCTTTCTTATCGTCTGGCGCAATCAATCCAACATAACTAATAAACTTTGGATGCGCAGTCATTTCACCAATAGAGAAGATTATTATTCCAATCATAAAAACCCAAATGTTTGTATTAATTGCGAGTATTGCCATTCCAATAGTGCCCATCGCAATTCCTGCAATCATTGTAGGTAATGCTTTTGTATGTTTTACAATATTTGAGACAACAATCTGAAGTAATATAATTGTGCCTGCATTTATTACAGTTACGTGTTCAACATCAAACTTCCAATTGATATTAATTCCAACAGAACCAAGTATACCATTAACAAAGTTATTTAAAGATGTTGCATCAACATATTTTTGAACGTACCATAAAACAGAATCAAACATTTGGAAATAGAGAATCCAAAACCCGGAATAAATTACAATTAGACCGATGAACCTTACATCAGTTAAAACCATGACAGCACCTTTTAAAACTTCTGCAAGGCTTTTTGTGCTTTTGGGTTTATCAGGTTCTTTGTAGATAAAAAAGGTAGGGATAAGCATTGCTGTAGTTGCGATTGCTGAAGCCATCATTACATACTGCCACCCAAAAGTATTTTTAATATAAGGAACAAGTATTAATGGGAATAAAAATGCGCCAAGATTTATTGACCAATAAAATATTCCAAAACCAAGGGTGCTATTACTTTCATTTGTTGATCTTGCAATTGTTCCTGATATCATTGGCTTAAATGCACCGGCACCGGTAGCCATAATAATTAAACTGCCAAACACCATTGCGTACTCTGTTGTTTGACTTGTAAGGAAATATCCGAATCCTAAAAAAACGAATGCGAATGTCAAAACTCGTTTATAGCCAAATCTATCTCCAATTGCACCGGAAAGAATAGGAAGAATATAAAGCATAGGCTGAATAACACTTTTTATAACACCAACGCTTTCTTTTGTGTAGCTTAATTGATCAGTCATATAAACAGAAAGAATACTCATCATTCCGTAATAGGAGCCTCGCTCAAAGAACTCCATCATTATCACAACCCAGTAGTTTAGTGGAAAGGATTTAAATCCTGTTTTTGATGTTTGTTGTTCGTCCATC
This sequence comes from uncultured Ignavibacteriaceae bacterium, assembly GCA_963714775.1. Classification (GTDB taxonomy): domain Bacteria; phylum Bacteroidota; class Ignavibacteria; order Ignavibacteriales; family Ignavibacteriaceae; genus IGN3. The sequence goes on along the minus strand of CAVQQN010000047.1, from coordinate 37,653 downwards.
TGTTATCCTAATTAGTTTCCAGATTTTAACTTTATTGAATGCAAAATTAGTGAAAACATAAGATAAGATATAATAAAAAGACTGTCTCCAAAACTCGCATTTTAATATCGTACCCGTCGCAATTCTATTGGGATAAAATCCAACAGGAATAAAAAACGATTAAAGCAGAAGTGATTTTCATCCCCCGGGGATTTGGTCGATAATTAAGTAAGATTTACTTTTTAAACAACCTCAGAAATTGCAATGGTAGTGGCGGACTTTCATCCTACAATTGAATAATAAATAAATTTTATTTGCTCTTAAACAACTCCACTAATTCTTTTTCAACTTCTTTGCCACGATTTCTTCCATACCATAAATGCAGCTCTTTGTTCATTTCATCTTTAGGAATTCCATCACTTTTCATTTTCATCATTAAGTTTTGTGCAAATGCTGGTCTTGGTCCCCACTGGAAAAGTTCATTATTATTTTCATCAAATGCGATTAACTTTGGAACACTTCTTCCACCGTTTGTTAAATACAAATCCATAAAATCAAGATTTGAATCGCGAAAGAGAATCTTCAAATCGATATTATCATTTAATTGTGCAAGCTTTGCGATGATAGGAATGCTGTGTGCGGAATCACCGCACCAGATTTCTGTAATTACAATCCACTGCTGCTTTTGAGTTATTTGTGAAAATATTTGAGTTGATTCTTTTAAAGGCTCAAATGTTTTTTCAAGCCGAGATGATCTTTGGAAATTTAGTTTTGTATACTCATATCGTTGTTTTTCAATCGGATCTAATAAAGCTGTATTACTAATATCCACTTGTTTTGCAAATTGATCTATATACTCCTGGTAAGTCAAAAACCAGTCTATAGTACAAAAATTCAGTTTTGGCATAATATTCCGTTAATTTTGTTACTGTTAGAACTGTTCTGTTTGAAAAAGATTCAAAATTGCTCCAGGGAAGTTATAATATGCTCGTTATTACTGAAGAGGCGCCTTTTTTTAACTGATTAAAATTGTATTTTTGTCTGGAACTATTTTTAGGAAAAAGATGACGACTGAAACAAAATACTTTACTCCGGCAGATGCCCGAAAAACTTTACCGTTGGTTAAAAATATAGTCCGGGATATATTAAATACTACTCGTGAAATGCGCTTGATTGCCGAAGAAATTAATGACGGGCTTGGGAGTGATCATAGGATAAAAAAACTTGCAGCTGAAGTAGCCGGATTTTTAAGTGAACTTGAAGAAATAGGATGTTTTTATAAAGACACAAAATTTCAGATTGGGTTGGTTGATTTTCCCGCAATGATTGATGGGGAAGAAGTGTATTTATGCTGGCGCAGTGATGAAAATGATATTTTATATTATCACGAAGCTGATACTGGATATTCAGGCAGAAAGTTAATTCCGCCCCAATATTTTGATGAAAACTAAATTAACTCTACCACTGCAAATCAAAACTCACCCTTGATTCTGTTTTATCCCCTGAATTTTTATCATCAATGTTAAAAATTAAAGTGTAAGTTCCTGCCTTGTAGGTTGAATCAAGAACAAATTGAGCTTCTAAAGCTATGTCGCTAATTGGCTCTTTCTTTTCGGCGCTTTGCACATAATGGAAAACGGAATTTCTGATAGTGTTGTCTGGTTTTATAAGATCAACTTTATAGGCAACTGCGGCTTTGTAATTATCACCTTTTTCAGTTTGGGTAAAACCCTTTACTCGTACCGTTGCATTAACTTCTGCAGTGCCGTCTCCTATATCAAAGGCAAAAGCTTCGGCACTAAACGCCTCAAACTTCATGTCTTTTTTAGTACAGGATATCATTATCAGTAGTGTGGCAAATACAAAAATTATTTTTTTCATTTAATTTCCTTTATATCATTGCGAAGAGCGAGGCGATGAAGCAATCTGTTTAACTACAGATTGCTTCGTTTTACTCGCAATGACTTCGATTTGTTATAAATTCCTTTTCTGGAAATCATTCATAAACGCTACAAGATCTTCTACGCCTTTAGTTGGGAAAGCATTATATATTGATGCACGCAATCCGCCAACCGAACGATGCCCCTTCAATCCACTGAATCCTGCTTTGGTTGCTTCATCAATAAGTTTCTTTTCAAGATCAGCAGTTGCAAGATTGAACGTAATATTCATCAAAGAACGTGAATCTTTTTCTGCGTGTCCTTTATAAAATCCATTACTCCCATCTATTGCATTATAAAGAAGTGCAGCTTTGTGTTTATTTATGTCATACATCTTATCAAGTCCGCCAAGACCCAACAAATATTTTGTAACAAGTTTGATAATGTAAATACCAAAAGTGTTTGGTGTGTTGTACATTGAATTATTTTCAGCCTGGATCTTATAATTGAGCATTGTGTGGAGAGAATCCTGACTTCTTTCAAGCATATCTTTTCTAATTATAACAAGCACAACTCCCGATGGACCAATATTTTTTTGTGCCCCGGCATAAACCAAAGCGTATTTACTAACATCAATTTTTTTGTGAAGAATATCTGATGATGCATCACAAATAAGTGGAACATTACCAACTTCCGGCTCAGTCATCCACTGTGTTCCGTAAATTGTGTTGTTGGATGTAAAGTGAACATAAGAGGCATCAGGATCAAGTTTCAATTCGCTTTGTTTTGGAATACGTTTGAAATATTTTTTATCGCCTTCACCTTCTTCTGTCGTAGCAGCAACATTAACAGTTCCAACCCGTTTTGCTTCTTTAATTGCTTTTTTTGACCAGCTTCCAGTAGATATATAATCTGCCTTATTCTTTGGAGGCATTAAGTTTAACGCAAGCATTGAAAACTGCAGACTTGCACCGCCTTGTAAAAAGAGAATTTCATAATTATCGGGAACGCTTAAAAGATTTTTTATACCTGCTTTTGCATCAGCAAGAATCGCATCAAACGTTTTTGAACGGTGAGAAATTTCCAGGATTGACATTCCGACTCCCGGTAAAGCAAAAAATTCTTTTTGTGCTTCGAGTAAAACTTCTTCCGGTAAAACCGCCGGACCAGCACTGAAGTTATAGATTCTTTTTTCCATGATATTTTCCTTATTAAGTTTTTATTCTTTTGTGATTTTTGTGCCTTAGTGACTTTGTGGCGAAAAACGCTTACCACCAAAGCACAAAGGCACTAACATTTAGTTAACCGATAAACTTCTAATTCTACTGATGATTGCTCTTGCAGTTGGGATTTTTAATTTATTCTTCTTCGCTGTTTCTAACCAAAGTTCAATAACAATTTCAAGTTCAGTTAAACAAGAATCAATCGTTTCCCCTTGTGCTAAACAACCTTTAAGCGAAGGAACTTCAGCAACATAGCCGCCTTCATCAGCGGGATAAATAATCACAGGGTATTTCATTCGTCCTCTCCTTTTAATTTTCTTAAATCTTCAATCAATTCAACAACTTTTTTTACATAAACAGTCTTAACTTGATCATTATGAACAGGAATGACAAAAATATATTCATTTCTTCTAAAGATATGATGACTTCCTGTAATTCTTTCAAGGAAAAAATTTTCCTCTTTTAACAATCTTCTCAAATCTGAAAACCGCACATTACGAGGATTGTTCTTTATCTTTTCAAAGATTTTTTCTTTCTTTGTCATTGTTTCCCCAAAAGTTTTAAATTAAATGTGTTAACAATCCATCTCTAAGTTTTGGTTCAAACCACGTTGATTTTGGCGGCATAACCTCACCGGCGTCCGAGATGTTCATTAGGTCATCAAGTCCAACCGGATAAAATGAAAATGCCACTGCTGCTTTCCCGTTATCAACTAATTTTTCAAGCTCTTTTGTTCCTCGAATTCCGCCAATAAAATCAATTCTTGTATTCGTGCGCGGGTCATCAATTCCTAGTATAGGATTTAATAAGAAATTCTGAAGAATACTTACGTCAAGTTTTTCCCCAACCGATTTTTCTAAAGATAAACTAGCGAAAACCGAATCCCTTGGTTTTAACAAGAACCATTCTTTATCAATATACATACAGAAAGTGTTTTTTACTTTTGGCTCTTTGTCCGTTGTAGGCGTAATTGTGAATTTATCAGCAACTGAGTTTATAAAATCTGCTTTACTTAATCCATTTAAATCAAACATAACACGATTATAAGGAAGAATCTTTAACTGATCTTCAGGGAAAAGCACAGCGATAAAATAATTGTATTCTTCATCTCCTCTATGATTCGCGTTTGTCTTCATTTTTTCTTCGCATGCACGGCTTGCACTTTTAGCACGATGATGTCCATCTGCTATGTAAAGCTTATGAATTTTTGCAAATTCATTTTCAATCATTTCGTTATACTGATCAGGCATAAGCCAAACTGTATGCTGAATTCCATCCGGTGCAGTAAAATCGTATTCTGGCATTACTGACTTTATTGTTTTATCCACAAGATCATTAACAGCTTTAACTCCGCGATAAGTTAAAAACACAACTCCTGTTTGTGCTTCTGTTGTAGTTATATGATTTGTTCTATCATCTTCTTTTACTTTACGGGTTTTTTCGTGTTTTAGAATCACATCATTATCATAATCATCAACAGAAAAAGTTGCACAGATCCCTGTTTGTGCTCTTCCATCCATAATTAATCTGTAAAGATAAAAGTGTGATTTCTTATCAACATTTAATGGAGCTTGTTCAATAATTTGATTAAGATTTTCTTTTGCTTTAAGATAAACTTCTTTTGAGTAAACATCTTTTACCTCCGGCAAATCAATTTCTGATCTTGTAATATGTAAATAACTTAATGGATTTCCGTCAGCAAAATGCATTGCTTCCTCACGATTAACTACATCATAAGGAACACTTGCAACTAATTGAGCTTTTTCTTTTGTGGGTCTAAGTGCTTTGAAAGGTCTAATAACAGCCATAGAATAAATCTCCGTTCTAGAAAATATTATTAAAATTCTGTAAATCAAAAATCCACAAAATTAAGATAATAAGCCAACCACAAAAGCAGAAACTTGTACAACTTTTAAAGATTTATATTCAAATGATTAACGCGAAGAAAGATATTTTTCTATCTTTGCTCTAGTTTAATCACTTAGGGTAAATTCCCCGCCGCTTGCGGCGATTTTATTATATTTATATGTATCAAAAAGTGAATACATACATAAATCACATAATGTATCAGTATTGATTTATCATTTTGTACTTTCCGCGAAGTATAGACGCGTAGTATTTAGTCAGGAAGTAGATAATAGATTGAAAGAAATTTGTTTAGAAATATCAAAGCGATATCAAATAAATTTTCTTGAAATAGGGACAGATAAAACATTTCATTTACTTTTACAATCGGTTCCAAGATATAGTCCGACAAAAATAGTGACAATGATAAAAAGTATAACAGCAAGAGAAATATTCAAAAAGCATCCAGAAGTAAAGCAGATACTATGGGGAGGAGAATTCTGGAGTGATGGATATTTCGTAAATACAGTAAGTAAATTCGGAGATGAAGAAACAATTACAAAGTATGTAAAAGAACAAGGAAAAGAGAAAGAGTACAAAGTATTACACAAGACAATACAACTAACACTATTCTAACATTTCGTTAGATACCCCGTCCGCTTGCGGCGGGGTAGTTCATTTCTCTTCCGGTGCCCGGATATTTTTTAAAATCCGAAATGATTGGATACATCGTCATTGAAACTGCGGTGCCTTTAAAAAATCCTGCGCCAGCAGAAGCAATACAAGCTGCACCCATATTTGCAAGTGATGCTTTTCGTGTTGGTTCATTAGCTTTTCCAGTTATCACATCTACAATGTTATGAGCTGTTTGTCTTGCCATAACTCCAGAAGGCATTCCAGTTCTTGGTGGGGTTGGAAAGATTGGAGTTCCATTCGGACTTGTCATTGGTTTTGAAATTGCGTGTGGGGGAGCGAAAGCAATTCCTACTGCAAAAATATTTTTATACTTTGGATTTTGATATGTTGATGGCCAATCTGTAGGACTCCAATCGTCATAAGATTTTTTTGAATAATCAGCATCAACAATCATAAATCCGTTTGCAGCAAGCATATCATCACCAACTTTATTAAATGCTTTCATCCCAACACCTGAAAATGGAGGAAGAAGCATTGCAAAATCAAAATCAACTGTTTTTTCTTCACCAGCAAGATTTTCATAAGATAATTTATTCTTCTCAACTTCTTTTACGTGTGCACGATTTATCCAGTGAATTCCTCTTTCTGTGTAAAGTGATTCAGTAAAAACTCATGAGTGTGTTACATAACCACCGCGCGAAATATGCATTCCGCCAATACCAAAATCACCAAGCTCTTGTTCATTGGAAATCCAAACAATATTTGCTTTATCTCTTACATTTCTTCTTCTAAGTTCATGTTCAACATTAAAGAGGTATTCAAATGCTGCACCTTGGCAAGTACAGTTTCCATGTCCGGTCCCGATAACAAAAGTTTTTTTCTCCCCCTTTTTCATTTGATTTGTTAGTTCATCTAATGCTTTTGATGTTTGTGCGGCGTGATCGAATGTGCAAACAGAATAGCTGTTAAGATGCGGACCCAACCCTTTAGTAGCCTCAAATTTTAGTTTTGGTCCCGTTGCATTAATAAGATAATCATAAGTTATTTTTTCTTGATGTCCTGATTTTTCAGGAAGTGTATATTCAATTGTAACGTAAGGATTAGATGAGTTTAAATCACCTTCAGGATGTATGCTTAAAGCTTTTGCCTGATGAAAAGTTATTCCTGTTTTTTTTGTAAACTGGTGCAAATGGAAATGTAACTTGCTCAGGTTGCATTTTTCCAACACCAACCCAGATGTTTGAAGGAATCCAATTCCATTTACTGTTTGGTGATACTACAACAACTTCGTGTTTACTGCCAAGTTTGTTTTTTGCATGAAGGGCTGCGGTTTGTCCTGCAATACCAGCACCAAGTATAAGTAAGCGAGCCATTGTTACTCCTAATATTTTTCTTAGGAACTCAAAACAATTATGGCATTAACATAATTAATAGTTTGATAAAATGTTGAGGGTGAGTAAAATTATTTCAAAATTTTATTTGAATCTATGAAATGAATAATGAATCTAAGTCAGCTATTATTTCCACACATAGCCATCTTTTTCAAAACTCAAATCAATAACATCTTTAATCGCAAGCTTATCTCCTTTAGATAATTCATCATATGTCATTTCAGAAGTGTGGTCCGATGAGATATATGGATACATTAAGTCTTTTTTATTACCGCTGTGTCCGAGCCCAAGAGCATGACCAAACTCGTGGATTATCGTGGCTTTAATTTCTCCGTCAGAAATATTTTCATTTCCATTTTTAATTAAACTTATTTGAATCTTAGAAAACTCAATTTGTTTATTAATATTAGTTTCATAGTCTGTTAAACCGAGATAATCTTCTTCATAATTGTTTCCCAGATTTTCTATAAAGATTATAGCTATATCAGCATCATCGATTGATTTTACAAAGTTATATTGGATTCTATCCTCAGCTTTTCTCCAAACATCCATTGCATATTTAACATAGTCTTTGTAGCTCGATTTATAGTAACGCGAAGAAGATTCTTTTATGTATATTTTTAAAGGAAAGTTTGATTCCTCCCAATGTTTTCCATCCCACAAAGTTTTACCTGATTTATCTATGTGGAAATAGTTTTCTGAAGACCCGGATTCGCGGCCAATGATTTTTTTTTCTTTGCCTGCGTAACTATCAAAATCGTTTCTAGCGTTTTCTGCATCTTTATCTGAATCGTCTATCCCATAATCATAATAAAATTGTCTATAATTAATTGTACTGCTTTTTGAAGAAGAACTTTTCTTGTAATTGTTATAATTGTTTGGGTTGGATTTTTTTTGCGCAGTAATTATATCAGAGAAGAAAAAACTAAAAATAAACAAAGCCAATACAATTGGCAGATAATGCATGCATCTCTTCATGTGACTACAGTTAAGCGGTTATTTTAATGAAATAGTTTAAGAATAACTGTCTGAGATTAACAAATACCATTCCAGATTACGGGATCAAAAAAATGACAAAAAACAAGATATACGTTCAAAATCTGTCTTAGTTTAGAATTTACATTAAATGCAATTGTCCAAAATGATAATTGCTGTTTAGTGATACTGCAGAGTGCTTCCACCTATAAATTCACGCAGCACACTATCATTCGGAACCGAAGATTCATCTTTTACAGGCGTTACAGTTTTTAAAACATTGTAAACTCGTTCGGATCTTTCAAGTGCATCAGCTTTAAGCGGATCGCCTTTGTACATTTCTTTCCATTCTTCAAAAAGTTTTAACATTCTATTGGCATAGATCGGAACCTCGTAAGGCATTCCGCTGCTTATAATAAAATCGGCTGTGTTGGAGTAAGGAATAATGTTTCTTAATTCACTACCGCGCACGTAATGCCAGTGTTCTAATGTTTGCTGTGGTTTGTACGCGCGAAAAACCGAATCGCGTAGCATTCTTCTTATTAATCTTAAATCAGTCCAGCGAATGTAACGCCCATCCGTTCCTTTCATTTGAAGTAATGGTTCAAGATAAAGTTTGAACTTCACTTCTACCGAAATATCTTTACTGAATGCAGGATAGAGTCCATGCAGACTATCAATTAAAAGTAATTCGTCCTTAGCAAGTTTCATTGGAGTTGCATCAAGTTTTCTGGTTCCGGTTTTAAAATCATAAAATGGAATTAACACTTCTTCACCATTACCCAATCTTACGAGGTGTTCATTAATCAATTCTAAATCCAATGCTTGGGGAGTTTCAAAATCATAATCACCAAACTCATCTTTAGGATGAAACTCAAGATCAAAAAAGTAATGATCAACATTAAGTGCTTTAAACTTGAATCCTTTCTTAATCAGTTTTTGCTCGAGCTTAATTGTTGTAGTTGTTTTTCCGGATGAAGATGGGCCGCTAATCATTACCATTCTAAGAGCATCAAGTCTTTCAATAATCAGGTTTGCTGCCACGTTTACATCATCTTCATAAAGTGCTTCAGATTCGTGAACGATGTGTGGAAATTCTCCTTTTGCAATTCGCTCATTTAAGTGATCGACAGTGTGAAGGTTGTGTGAAACTGCCCAATCAAGATTACGCCAGATTTTTTGCCAGGGCACGTTCTCATTAATCTTTGATGCATATCTGCTTTCAGCATCTCTTCTATTCGCAGCTTCTTCGCGGTAAATAATATATTCTTTTGCAACTTTAGCGTGTCCGTTTTCAATCAAAACTTTCTCAACTACATCCTGAACATCTTCAATGTGAGGAGTAGTTCCCTCTGGAAATTTTTGATTGAGTAATTCAACAACCTGCTCAGATAATTTTTGAGCTGTAGATTTATCCCTTCCACCAACAGCAACAGCAGCACGGTAAATTGCATTTGCCACGCGTTCCTGGTTAAAAGGAACAATTGCACCGGTTCTTTTAATAACTTGTTTAATATGGGTTTTCATTTTATCTCCCGATCGCATGGAATATTTTTAACAGCACAAAGTTATAAAATAAGATTCAATGGCGCACAGTTTTATATCACTTTTATTGTTAGATAAAATAGTTTTACTAACTGCCATTTATGGCAATTTTGAATTAAACATTGTTGGAAAGAACAGTTTATATTTTTTGTTGTATGATAGATCTTTATCCAATACTTGGGATTACCTATAAAAACATAGCCGTCCCAATACATCGGGGCGGCTCAGTATTATTTATTTACAATCCAAAACTTAAACCAGCCATTAATCTAAATTCATACTTCGGCTGATTGATTGATTTTGCTGCATCTTCATAAGTATAACCATCTCTTCCACTAACAGTTGTCCCATCGGGATTATAGAATGAATCATGTCCACCTATCTGTGCATCGAAGTAGTAATCAAATCCTCCTGAAAATACTAGGCTAAGATTTGGACTTATACCGAAGTAAGTTTCTAATCCTACACCCAAACCAAATTGAGAAGTAGAGATATCAAAAAATTCATTTCCACCAATAAATTCAAATGTGGATGTATGCATAGAATATCTTGGACCGATGGTGAGATAAGATTTTCTTATTGATAAAAGATTTACCGGATAAGCAAAATCTAATCTAAAGTCAATTGAATGACCCGATTCAGTTGGATCTCCATTCGTGTTATCATTAATGAAAATTTTTCTAGCGTCTAATGGATTGCCAGCATCTCTTACATTATATCCCGCACTGAATTTAATTGCAAGCGGAATATCGTAAGAAAACTCGGAAATGGTTCCGGATATATTTACTCCAAAATTATCAGTGTATCCTGACAGCACCCCCAGAGAAAATTTCGGATTTGCCGACAAAGGTGGGGCTGTTTTGGGATATAACTCTGCAGTTATAAAAATTAACGCAGAAAAGATTAAAAATATTTTACGAATCATATTGCCTCCTGAAAGTGTTGAAATTTATTGATAATTGGATTTCTAGTTGAGGAACTGCTATATCAATTTTTGTACAATTGATTTGATTTTAAAAATTGATTTTTTGAAGAGTTTCAATTGTTAGAAGGTAGAATTTTACATGATATAGGAAAATCTTAGAAAAAAAAACTTTGCTCGATTAATTTTTAATGACGAATATGACGTTAAAATAATAGAATAAAATTGATTAATCATTTTAATCCTAACATAGAGCAGATTAGTTTTTGTATGAAATTCGGGACCAATAATTAATTTGAATATAAATGATTCATCTTGGAAAAGCGCAAAGATCAAATCATTTAACAGTCATTCAAAGTTTAGTTAGATTAAAAGAACAGGTTTAAGGTTATATTATAGCAAAATCTTTGTTTATCGATAGTTTTCAAATAAAACTATCTAAACATTTTCTTGTTTGTCATAATAATTAATCTTATTTTTGATTCAGTGATTCGCCCCGTTGAGGGCGTTTTTTGTTAGTATGGATACGATTAAAGAAAATATTATTAGAATTTCGAACGAAATAGCCGAAAAGCTTGGTTGTTTTGTGATGGAAACATTGTTCAGAGGTGATAACAGAAAGAGAATCATTGAGATTTATGTTGATGCTGAAAAAAATATCAGCGCTGATGTTTTAGCAGAAATGAGCCGAGAAATTAATTCGGTTATTGAAGAACAGAATCTTATTAAAGAGTCTTACAGGCTGGAAGTTTCGACCCCGGGCGTTGATAGACCGCTTAAATTCCTAAAACAATTTCCGAAGCACATCAACAGAAATTTTGAAGTAACATATATGTTAGAAGAAGAAAGAAAAAAATTAAATGGAAAATTGTTGTCCGTAGAAAGAGAAAACTTAACTTTTCTTTCCGGCGGAAAAAACATTTTAATTGAATTTAAACACATAATAACTGCAAAAGTAATAATTAGTTTTTCTTAGATAGAGGAGATAGTAAATGAATTACGATATTGTCGAATCCTTTGCACAGATGGTAAGGGAAAAAGGCATTGATAGAGACGTACTCGGTGGAATTCTCGAGGAAATATTTGGATTGCTAGTAAAGAAAAAATATGGCGAAGAAGCAAAGTTTGATGTTGTTGTTAATATGGATAGAGGGGATATCGAAATATTTCTTGAGCGAGAAATTGTTGATGTTGTTGAAGATCCAAATACCCAGATTGGTATCGATGAGGTAAATAAAAAAGGAAACGAAGACGAACTTGAAGTTGGAGAAGATTTTGTAGAAAAGATTGAACTAGCTTCTTTGGGAAGAAGGCTTGTTGTTCTTGCAAAGCAAAGTTTAAATCAAAAAATACGTGAACTTGAAAAAGAAATTATATATAACGAATACAACGAATTACTTGGTGAAATTGTTGTCGGTGATATTTATCAGATAAGAAAAAATGATATTCTAGTAAATCATAATAAAAATGAATTGGTGCTTCCTCGTAACGAACAAATCCCTTTTGAAAAGTATAAAAAGGGAGAAACTATAAGAGCTATCGTTAAGGAAGTAAGAAAAGGTAATAGCGGACCCGTTATAGTAATTTCAAGATCAGATAATATGTTTTTAAGAAGATTATTCGAAATTGAAATCCCTGAAATTTATGACGGTATAATTGAAATTAAATCTATTGCCCGTGAGCCCGGCGAAAGAGCTAAGATTGCAGTTGAATCTCAAGATACTAGAATTGATGCTGTTGGTGCATGCGTTGGGATGAAGGGTGTTAGAATACATGCTATTGTTCGTGAACTTAACAATGAAAACATTGATGTGGTAAGCTACTCTGAGGATCCGCTTGTTTTCATTCAAAAATCTTTGGCTCCTGCAAAATTAAAGAAAATTGAGCTTGATGAAGATGAGAAAAAAGCTATTGTAACTGCCGATAGTGATCAGGTGTCTTTAATTGTCGGAAGGAACGGAGTCAATATCAGGTTGGCAATGAAACTTACCGGGTATGAAATTGAAATTTTACGTGAAGAAAAACCGTTTGAAGAGTACGAAGAAGATATCGAGCTTATAGATCTTAAAGAAGAACTTGGTGCCGAAGTTTATGAAATACTTATCAATCATAGGTACGATACAGCTATTGAGGTATTAACTGCTGGACCGGAAAAACTTAAAGAGATTGAAGAATTTGATGCTCAGAAAATTGAAGAAATCTTAGAAATAATTAAATCGCAGTTTGAAGAAGAGGAATAGCTAACAAAGGGTAGTTAATAAATGTCTGAAACAAAATCGTCCAAAATAAGAGTATACAAGTTCGCAGCCGAGATAAATCTTTCTTCAGAAAATCTAATTGAGTTTCTAAAAACGAAGGGCCACGTTGTAAAATCACATCAATCTATTTTAACTGAAGAAATGATATATGAGATTAACGCTCATTTCAAAAAAGATATTGAAAAAGCTGAGCAGCATTATAAAAAAATTGCCGAGTTCAATAAAAAGCGCTCGGATAAATCAGATAAATCTGAAGAAGTTGTAAAGATTGAGGAAGAAGCTTCTGTTGAAGAAGCTGTTAAGGATATTGTCATTACTGATATTTCTTCAGAAGAAGCAGGAACAGTTGAAGTTCAGGTTGATACAGAAGAAAAACAGTCAGAAGCTGAAGTTATTATAGCAGAGCAACCGGTAAAAGAATCTATTTTAGAAAAAAAAGAAACACCCGTGGAATTAGATAAATTTGTATCTCCCAAGGATAACGAAATTTACAAAAAAAGAGGCTTAAAGGTAGTCGGCAAAATAGATCTCGGTGAAGATAAAAAGCAGAAACAAACTGTGAAAAGAATTCCTCAGGAAAAAACAACTGCTGAAAATAAACCCGAAGTTTCTAGTACATCTACTGATGCAGTTAAGAAAAAGAAAAGACCAAAAACTAAAAAGAAAACAACAACTTCGGAAGTTACTCCAGAGGAAACACCAACAACCAAAAAGAGAAAGCGCGTTAAGAAGTTTGAAATTGATGAGAAAGATGTAAAGGCAGCAATAAAGAAAACTATGCTCAGTATGGATGATACTGTTACTACAAACAGAGCTGCATCCAGAAAAAAGAAAAGAAGAGAAAGAGAAGCCGAAGAAGAAAGGTTACAGGAGCTTAAAACATTAGACCAAAAAATTATCAGAGTTAATGAGTTTATTGCTGTAAGTGAGCTCGCGAATCTTATGGAAGTTCCGGTTGGAGATGTGATTTCTAAATGTATAGCTCTTGGATTAATGGTTTCGATAAATCAAAGGCTGGACGTTGAAAACATTACTCTAGTCGCAGATGAGTTTGGATTTGAGGTTGAATTCCAGAAAGAATATACTGCAGAAATACTAGAAGATATTAAAGATGGCGAAGAATCTCTAGTACCCCGCTCTGCTGTTGTTACAATTATGGGTCATGTTGATCACGGAAAAACATCACTTTTAGATTATATAAGAAGAACAAATGTTGTTGCGGGTGAATCTGGCGGAATTACGCAGCATATCGGTGCATACCGGGTTGATATTGGTGATGGAAAAAAAATTACATTTCTTGATACACCTGGGCACGAAGCATTTACTGCAATGAGAGCACGCGGTGCTCAGCTGACTGATATAGTTGTTCTTGTTATTGCTGCTGATGATGCAGTTATGCCTCAAACAGTTGAAGCATTAAATCATGCACAAGCTGCAGGTGTTCCTATTATTATTGCAATTAATAAAATTGATAAACCCGGTGCAAATCCTGATAAGATCAAACAGCAAATGGCGGATAGAAACGTTCTTGTTGAAGATTGGGGCGGCAAATATCAAAGCGTTCAACTATCTGCAAAAACAGGATTGAATGTTGATCTGCTGTTAGAAAAAATTATTCTTGAAGCGGACTTGCTTGATCTTAAAGCTAATCCTAACAGGCTTACACGCGGTGCGGTTGTTGAAGCAGAACTGGATAAAGGACGGGGTATAACAGGAACTATTCTTGTGCAAAAAGGAACTCTGAGAATTGGAGATCCTTTTGTTGCTGGAATCCATCACGGTAAAGTAAGAGCAATGTTTGATGAAAGAGGAAATAAAGTTAAAGAAGCACCACCATCAACACCAGTACTTGTGATTGGATTTGAAGGTGCTCCTCAAGCGGGTGATACTTTTATTGTGCTCGAATCTGAACGTGAAGCGCGTGAAATAAGTTTGAAGAGACAGCAATTAAAAAGAGAACAAGATCAGAAGCAAATTCACCATATTACTCTTGATGAAATTGCTAAACAGATTAGCATTGGCGGGGTTAAAGAACTTGCACTTATTGTAAAAGGAGATGTGGATGGTTCGGTTGAAGCACTTGCTGATTCATTGATGAAAATAAGTAATCAGGAAGTTATTATTCGTGTTATTCATAAAGGTGTAGGCGGAATTTCTGAAAGCGATGTTCTACTTGCAGCTGCATCGAACGCAATTATTATTGGTTTTCATGTCCGTCCAAATATTAATGCAAGAAAACTTGCGGAAATTCAAAAAGTAGATATCAGGCTTTACAGTGTTATTTACAATGCTATCAGTGAAGTTAAATCAGCATTAGAAGGATTGCTTTCACCATTAATTTCTGAAGAAGTAACAGGTACAATTGAAATACGCGATACTTTCAAAGTTCCAAAATCAGGAACAGTTGCCGGATGTTATGTGCTTGATGGTAAAATTACCAGGAATAATAAGATAAGATTAATACGTGACGGAATTGTAATTCACGAAGGCGGCATTGGTAACCTTAGAAGGTTTAAAGATGATGTTAAAGAAGTTGATGCTGGTTATGAATGTGGATTAAATATCGAAAACTTTAACGATATAAAGGTTGGCGATATTATTGAAGCATTTAAAATTGTTGAGACAAAGAAAACACTCGCATAAATATTTTTAGATTGTGTGGAAAATAAATGGCTTACAGAATTGACAAAGTTGAACATCTTATTAAAGAAGAGATTAGTCTTATTTTTCTGCATAAGCTTTCTCATGTTAATCTTGGATTTATAACAATTACAAATGTTAGAGTTAGTCCGATCTTGAAACTGGCAAAAATATATTTGTCGGTTTTTGAAAAAGAAAAAAGAGAACTTGTTCTTAGCAAGATTGAAGATAAAAAAGGATTTATAAGATCCGAATTAGCGCACCGTATAAGAATTAAATTTATACCAGAGCTAAAATTTTTTATTGATGATACACTTGATTACGTTGAAAAGATAGAAGGATTGATTAAAAAAATACACGAAGATGATGGTAACTAAAACAAACGAAGAATCCTCAGAATCTTGATTACATAACTGGGCAGGTAATTTTAATAGATAAACCTGTAAATTGGACATCGTTTGATGTTGTTAGCACGAGTTAGAAGATTAACAAAAGTAAAAAAAGTGGGACACGCAGGTACGCTTGATCCGCTTGCAACAGGATTGTTGATTGTTTGTACCGGTAAGAAGACAAAAGAGATTTCTGAATTATCAGGAGCAAAGAAAAAAATATACTGGAGTAATTACTCTTGGTAAAAGCTTCGCCATCAATGGACTTGGCAACTGAAATTACTGAGACAGTTCTACCGGATGATTTGAGCGAAGAAAAAATTCTTTCTGTCAGAAATAAGTTCTTAGGAAATATTGAACAAGTTCCGCCAATGTTTTCGGCGTTAAAGCATAAAGGCAAAGCGCTTTATAAATATGCTAGAGCAGGAAAAGAAGTTGAACGTGCACCAAGGCAAGTAGAAATATATTCATTTGAGATTACTAAGATTGAATTACCGGATATTCATTTTGAAATTGCATGCTCTAAAGGAACATACATAAGAGTAATTGCGGATGATTTTGGAAAAGAACTTGGCTGTGGTGGGATTTTAAGTTTGTTACGAAGAACAGAAATTGGTGATTATAAAGTTGATGATGCTTTTAATTTAGATGAGTTTACATCAATGTTTAATGTTGAAACGATTGAACGACAAGTTTGAACAGGTAATTAAAATAGAATTGATTTTATTAACAATTATTGTGATGAAATTGTAGATGCAAGTATTTGATAGTATTAAAGATTTAATAAAGAATAAAAATACTGTTCTTACACTTGGTACTTTTGATGGAATTCATCCCGGACATTTGAAAATAATTGACAAACTGGTTGACCGTTCCAAAGAAAAAAACTGGAGAAATGTTGTTATTACATTTCATCCGCATCCAAGAACGGTTTTAAGTAATAGATAATAATGTAAAATTGTTAACCGCATCTGGATGAGAAGAAATATCTTCTCGAAAAACATGGGGTGGAAAATCTTTTAATAATAAATTTTACAAACGAATTTGCTACGCTTACTGCTGAGGAATTTATCTATGATTATCTGATTAATGGAATCGGATGCAGTGAAATTGTTCTCGGACACGATCATCATTTTGGAAAAGGCAGAAGCGGTAATGTTGATCTCTTAAAAAAAATTGGTGGAAAAGAAAATTTTGCTGTTACAATGGTTGATGCTTTTTATGTTAATGATGAAATTGTAAGCAGTACTAAGATAAGAAATGCTTTAAACGAAGGAGACCTTAAAAAAGCAAATAATTTGCTCGGAAGGTATTATTCTTTTAGCGGAACAGTAGTTAGCGGAGATAAACGCGGCAGAGAATTAGGTTTCCCGACGGCAAATATAAAATTATCATCGCAGAAAAAACTATTACCTGCAATTGGTATATATGCTGTTAGAGTTCTTTTGAAAAACGAACAACATATTGGACTTTTAAGTATCGGTAAACGCCCAACATTTTATAATGCAGGCGAACTTATTGCTGAGGTTTATATCTACAATTTTAATCGTGATATTTATGATGAAGTTGTAACAATAGAATTGGTTAAGCGTCTTCGAGGAGAAGAAAAATTTAATTCCGCAGAAGATTTAATCAACCAAATGAACAAAGACAAAGAAAACGGACTAAAAATTTTTAATGAACTAAATAATTAATTTCGGTTAAATCTGGAATTATATTGTACATAATAAATAAAGGATAGATAAAATGACAAAAGAAGAAAAACTTGAAATCGTTAAGAAATACGGAAAAAACGAAAGCGATTCAGGAAAATCTGAAGTGCAAATTGCACTACTCACAAAAAGAATCAACGATCTTACTTCACATTTTGATGCTCATAAAAAAGATCATCACTCAAGAAGAGGATTAATGATGATGGTAGGTAAGAGAAGAAGGCTTCTCGATTATTTAACGAAAAAAGATATAGCACGCTACAGAGCAATAATTAAAGATTTGAACATAAGAAAGTAAAGGATTAGTAATGATAGTTAAGAAAGAAATTGATTTAGGCGGAAGAATATTCTCTATAGAAACCGGAAAATATGCAAAGCAGGCCAATGGCTCTGTTATGGTTCGATATGGTGATACGATGGTTCTTGTTACGGCAGTTGCAGCAAGTGAGGCTAAGGAAGGGTTGGATTATTTTCCGCTTACAGGTTGAGTATCGAGAAAAGACTTCTGCTGCCGGAAAATTTCCCGGTGGATACATCAAGCGCGAAGGCAGACCAACGGAAAAAGAAATTCTTAGCTCAAGATTATGTGACAGACCTATCAGGCCACTGTTTCCTGAAAATTTTAATAATGAAACTCAGATTGTTGCGATGGTTATGTCTTATGATGGAGAAAATGATCCAGATGTACTCGCCGCTTGCGGAGCTTCGGCAGCACTCGCAATATCCGATATCCCTTTCGATGGTCCGATGGCTGAAGTTAGAATTGGAAGAATAGGTGGTGAACTTATCGTTAATCCAACCCATGAGCAGATTAAGTTAGGTGATATTGAACTTGTTGTTGCAGGTACTGCAGATTCGATTATGATGGTCGAAGGTGAATCGAAAGAAGTAAGCGAGCAGGAATTGCTTAATGCTTTAAAGTTTGCACAAAATGAAATCAAAAAAATTATTGATCTTCAAAATCAATTAAGAGCAGAAGCAGGAAAAACCAAATGGGCTGTTGCAGAAAAAACTGTTGATGCCAATCTTAAAAAAGATATTTACGATTTAGCACAAATAAAGTATAAAGAAATCGTTTATTCAATTCTGGCTAAAGAAGAAAGATCTGCAAAGAATAAAGAACTTTCTGAATTTATAAAACAATCACTTGCTGAAAAATATCCTGAACAGGAAAAAGTTATTAGCGAAATTCTACACGATATGGAAAAAGATCTTATGCGTGAAAGAATTTTAAAAGAAGGTATCCGTCTTGATGGAAGAAATACAACTCAGGTTCGTAATATTACTATTGAACTTGGAAATTTAGCAAGAACACACGGATCAGCATTGTTTACTCGTGGTGAAACACAAAGCTTAACAAATGTTACACTTGGTACTAAAAGCGATGAGCAAACAGTTGATGGTTTATTGGAAGAATACAGCAAAAAGTTCTATCTTCAATATAACTTTCCACCGTTTAGTGTTGGTGAAGTTGGGAGAATGACCGGAGTTGGAAGAAGAGAGATCGGTCATGGTAATCTTGCAGAAAGATCTTTAAAACAAATTTTACCTGCTGATGATATTTTCCCATATACAGTAAGAATTATATCCGATATTCTTGAATCAAATGGTTCGTCATCCATGGCAACGGTTTGTGCCGGTTCGCTTGCAATGATGGATGCCGGAGTACCGGTTACCAAAGCTGTTTCCGGAATCGCAATGGGTTTGGTTAAAGAAGGAAATGATTATGCGATTCTTTCTGACATACTAGGGAATGAAGATCATCTTGGTGATATGGATTTTAAAGTTGCAGGAACAAGTGATGGAATAACGGGATTCCAGATGGATATTAAGATTCAGGGAATATCTTTTGAAATTATGGAGAAGGCTCTTCATCAGGCAAAAGAAGGAAGAATGCATATTCTTGGTAAGATGAACGAAGCAATAAGTAAACCCAAAGATTCATTATCTCAGTATGCACCAAGATTAATTACTATGAATGTTGCAACGGATCAGATTGGGTTGATTATTGGCCCAGGTGGAAAAACAATCCAGGGAATGCAAAGATTATTTGGTGTAGATATCAATATTGAAGATGACGGAACAATACACATTGCATCACCAAATAAAGAAAATGCTCAACAAGCAAAAGAGTACATCAAAAAATTAACTGCAACTCCTGAAGTAGGAGAAGTTTATGATGGCGTTGTTACAAAGATCGCTGACTTTGGTGCGTTTGTAGAAATCCTTCCAGGAAAAGAAGGATTACTGCATATTTCTGAAATAGATAATAAACGTGTAAATAAAGTTTCTGATTATTTAAAAGTTGGTGACAAAATTACTGTTAAACTTCTAAAAGTTGAAGGCGGTAAGTTTTCTTTGAGCAGAAGAAAGTTAATAGCTGAAGCTGCAGAAAAAGAAGCTAAAAATAATCAAACAACTGAGTCATCAGTTAAACAGTAAAAAGTTTATTTAAGTTTTTGATTCCCAAATCCGCCACGGCGGATTTGACAACGAGAAATCTTATTTGATTCATGAAATAGGATTTCTCCCCCGATAAATAGGGATCGAAAAGACTTTATAATTTTAAATATTTGTTTTTCATGTTACACTGAACCTGTCTAAGTGTGGCCGGTATTATTTTTCAATCAGTCTTTGACAGGCCCCAGACTGACACAATTTTACGATAAATGACTTTATGAAGTTATTCATTTTCAAATAATTTTTAGAACAGGTTTTTAATGCTTGAAGCATTAATTTATTTTTTTAGGAGTTTCACAACTCAACCCCCACTGTTAAACAACAGCCTCGGATTTTACTATCCCAAGAGCATCTCATTGCTCAAATTTAAGTTTCAAAAGTTTTTATTAATGAAATATTTTATTTCATACAGAGAGTTTTTTATTTATGATAAAAGAAATTATAATAAATTCATCTTCCAACCAGACGCGTGTGGCGATTACGGAAGATGGAAATTTAGCCGACTTTTTTGTTGACTATCCTGAAAACAGGAGAATGGTTGGTGACATCTATCTTGGAAGAGTTGCACGCGTACTTCCCGGGATAAGAGCCGCATTTATAGATATAGGAATGAAGCACGATGGCTTCCTTCATTTTTCAGATATTAGCGATCGCACCAAACAATTTCAGGATATGCTTGGCGATGAAGATTCAGATGTTGATCTTTCAGATGATGATGAACCAAACAAACAGAATGGTAGAAATGGTTTGGTTTCCCCGCCTCCTGAACCAGTTATAACAAAGCTCCGCAAAGGAGAAGAAATTCTTGTTCAGATAACCAAAGAACCTGTTAGCAACAAAGGCGTACGTGTTACTTCTTCCGTTTCACTTCCCGGCAGATTTTGTGTTCTGCTTCCTTTTGATAACAAGATTGGCATTTCAAAAAAAATCTCAGATTATAAAGAGCGCAGAAGATTGCGAAACATTGCACGCAGTATTCTTCCTCCAAATTATGGATTGATTATTCGTACCGTTGCCAAAGATCAGACTGAAGATGCAGTTAAAGATGATTTAACAAATCTTGTAAAGACCTGGAAGACTATTGAAACAGCAGCAAAAAGTGAAGAACCACCATCAATTGTTCACCAGGATATGAGCACAACTGATAGTGTTATACGTGATCTGCTAACCCCAGATGTTTCAAAAGTTTTTGTTGATTCAAAAAAACTTTACAAGCAAATAAAAGGTTATGTTCAGTTAGTACAACCGGGTTTATTAGAAAAGATAGATCTGTATAAATCTTCATCTTCCATTTTTGATGAATTTAAGATTGAAGAACAAATCAAAACTTTAATGGGAAGAAAAGTCCATTTGCCAAGCGGCGGCTATCTTATTATTGAGCATACAGAAGCAATGGTTGTTATTGATGTTAACAGCGGACGTTATGCAAAAAGCAAAGAACAGGAACTTAATTCGCTTAAAACTGATCTTGAAGCAGCTAGGGAAATAGCGAGACAATTACGCCTTAGAGATATTGGTGGAATTATCGTTATAGATTTTATCGATCTTGAAGAAGATAAAAATCGTAAAAAAGTATATGATGAATTGAAAAAAGAATTTCACAGAGATCGTTCTAAAGTTTCCGTTTTACCTATGTCTGATTTTGGCTTAGTGCAAATTACAAGACAACGAATTCGCCAGAACATAATGCAGGCAATGAAAGATGTTTGCCCTGCTTGCGGTGGCTCTGGATTTATGACAAAAGAATCTCACCTTGTTTATGATATTGAAGATTGGTTGAAAAAGTTCAGAAGATATTCAAGAGAATTTAGCTTAATAATCAAATGTCATCCATCTGATGCAAACCGCTTGCAAGATAAAAAGTTTACAAGGATACAAATTAAATATTTAGTTAGATTGCGTATTGAAGAAGACACAAGCATACCAATGGGCAAGTTTAGATTCTTCTCAAAGAAAAAAGGAATTGATTTAACAGAAAAGTTTAAATGACTCAACTTCCCTAAGGAGAGGAAAAGTTGTATAAAAGTTATTAAAACAAGGAGTTTAAATGAAATTTTTTATTGACACAGCAAACATAAATGAAATTAAAGAAGCCGCGGCTCTCGGAATTCTTGATGGTGTTACTACAAATCCATCACTTGTTTCAAAAGAAGGAAAAGATTTTAGAAAATTACTTGATGAAATTTTAGCCATTGTTGATGGACCGGTAAGTGCCGAAGTTATATCAACAGATTATGATGGGATATTAAAAGAAGCACACGAATTAGCAAAAATTCATAAGAATATTGTTGTTAAAGTTCCTTTGATTAAAGAAGGATTAAAGGCAGTTCGAACTTTGACCTCTGAAAATATCAAAACAAATGTTACACTTTGCTTTTCACCATCGCAGGCATTGCTTGCTGCAAAAGCCGGCGCAACTTATATCAGTCCGTTTGTTGGAAGACTTGATGATATTAGTCATGACGGAATGGAGTTGGTTTCACAAATCGTTCAGATTTATAAAAACTATGATTATAAAACACAAGTTCTTGTTGCAAGCATAAGACATCCATTGCATCTGGTTGAAGCAGCTTTAATGGGCGCAGATGTTTGCAACAATGCCGTTTTCTGTAATTGATAAATTGTTTAATCATCCACTTACGGATATTGGGATTAGAAAAATTCTTAAGTGATTGGAAAAAATCTCAAAGCAAATAAATTTTAATTCAACTATACGGAATGGAAATTATGAAACGTACAACATTTTATAATATTCATAAAAACTTAGGTGCTAAAATTGTTGAGTTTGCAGGTTATGAAATGCCAATTCAATATTCTTCTATAATCGCAGAACATAAAGCGGTAAGAAATTCTGTTGGTGTTTTTGATGTATCACATATGGGTGAAGTTTTTGTTAAAGGTGAAAAAGCCCTTGATTTTGTTCAGCACATTACAGTTAATGATGCTTCAAAACTATTTCCGGGTAGAGTTCAATACTCTGCAATGTGTTATGAAGATGGCGGAATTGTTGATGATCTTCTTGTTTACAGAATTGCACAAGATGAATTTTTGCTTGTAATAAATGCATCAAACATAGATAAAGATTTTGCGTGGATGCAGAAGAACAATAAATTTGGTGTTGAATTAAAAAATCTAAGCGATGAATTATTCTTTACTTGCTGTTCAAGGACCAAACTCACTTAAAGACATTACAAAAACTTACCAATACCAAAATCAATCTTGAGTATTACCATTTTACAAAGCTAAATCTTGGTGGAGTTGATATGATATTTTCAAGAACAGGTTACACCGGTGAACTTGGTTATGAACTTTATTTTACCGGTGATGAAAAAGTTGCTGAAGATTTATGGAAAAAAATCTTTGAAGCTGGAAAAGAATTTGACATTCAACCCGTTGGATTAGCCGCAAGAGATTCCTTAAGATTAGAAATGGGTTTTTGTCTTTACGGAAATGATATTGACCAAACTACAAATCCGTTAGAGGCTGGATTGGGCTGGATTACTAAACTTTCTAAACCCAATTTTATTAGCAAAGAAATATTTAGTAAAAGTAAAAGAAAGAGGGCTTAACAGAAAACTGGTTGCTATTACTTCCGATGAAAAAATTTTTCCAAGACATGGTTATGATATTTTTGTAAACAGAAGCAAAATTGGTGTTGTAACAAGCGGAACAGTAAGTCCTATGCTCGAGAAACCAATTGCTATGGGTTATGTTGAAACCAAATATGCAGAAATTGATTCTGATGTTAATTTTTTAATTAGAGGAAAAGAAGTTCCAGCAAAAGTTGTTAAATTGCCTTTTGTAAAAAGATAGAACTTAATATGAAGTTAAACGTATTTCTTTCACCTGTTATTGTTGATGAACTTTACTTTACCAGGTAAAACAACTGTTGTAATTGATGTTCTTCGTGCAACATCAACAATTATAACAGCAATTAATAATGGCGCAAAAGAAGTTGTTCCCGTTGCCTCTGTTGAGTTTGCAGTTAAAGTTTCCGGTGGAATGTTTGGCGGGCAAATTTTACTTGGTGGTGAAAGAAACACTAAAAAAATTGAAGGCTTTGCTCTCGGTAATTCGCCTTTTGAATATTCGAAAGAGATTATTGAGGGAAAATCAATTGTGTTTTATACAACTAACGGAACAAAATCTATTGTTAAGGCTAAATACTCAGAAAATTTATATGCCTGTTCTTTTCTAAATATCAGTGCAGTTGCAAAACATCTTATAACATTAAATACTGATGTTGAAATTGTTTGTGCAGGAAGAAATAATTATTTCTCGATTGAAGATTCTATTTGTGCCGGAATGCTTATATCAAAGATTAAAAAAGTTAAAGAAGATTCGTATTTAAACGATTCCGGAACGGCAGTATTAACTTTGTATGAAAAATACGGCAGCAATTTAATTAAGATGATGCGCGAATCAGATCATGGTAAAATCCTTTTAGAAAATGGATTTGAAGCAGACCTTGAATATTGCAGTTCTATTGATATGCTGGATGTAATTCCTGTTTACATAAATGGTGTTTTGAAAAAAATGAATAATTGATTAATTCTATTTATAATAGTTTAAATGTCACTTAAAAAGAAAAAAAGTGTTAAAGAAAAAAACGGAAAAAGTAGTTCTAACAAAAACTATTTTATCTTAACACCCGATAACAAAAAACAAATACTCGGCTTATTTCTTCTGATTATTTCGGTTATCCTTTTTTTAAGTGTAACAACTTTTGATAGAAGAGACGAAGCAAACTTAACCACACTTTTTTCTAGATTTCTTTACATCATTTGATAAAAAAATTGATATACAAAATTGGCTTGGTGTTACAGGAGCACATTTTTCCAAATTTCTTGTTAAAGCAACACTTGGCTATTTCTCAATAACAATTCCAATTGTACTCTTTTTGTGGGGAGTTTCTTTCTTTAAAAAAATAGATTTCAAATTTCGATCTGCATGTATCCAACTTTCTTTTAATTAGCTCCATAATCATTGCAACATTCTTTGGTGTGATTCACGATAATTATGGATTATTTTTAATCTACCTACGAACTATCAGGATTTATCGGCGATCATCTTCGGTAACTTTTTAAGTGGATTGGTTGGGGGAATCGGAAGCATACTTATTCTTGCCGGTTTTCTTTTATTACACTTTTAATTTTTGCGCTGGATATTGACATTAAAAGTATAACCAGATTTCTTTAAAGATGTTTTTTCATTTAGCGCAGATGATGAAGAAGAAAGTAAGAAAAACTGAAGCTATAATTCAAAAGAAAAAGAAAATCTTGATAAAATTAAAAAACTAAGCGGCGATAAAAAGAAGAAGAAAGACAAACTTACAGCAGAAGAGCTTTCTGCAGCTGAATTGATGGAAAAAGAAGCGGAAGAACAAACACGAATCAGAATTATTCGTAAGGATGATGTTCCCATTTCGATTGCTGAAAATGAAGTGCTTAATGAAGAAGTAAAAAAGGTTAACATAGAAAAAACCGGGGAACTCCCTGAAAAGAAAGAAAAGACTGAAGCCGAGAAGAACAAAAACTTCCGAATCAATGGGAAGAAAACATTGAATATAAAATGCCTGGACTAGATCTTCTTGATGCTGCACCGGAAGAAAATTATCAAGTTGCCGAAGAAGAATTGACCCGTAACGCAGAACTTCTGAAAGAAAAATTAAAACTTTTTGATATCGAGATAAAAGATATCTCCGTTACGCCCGGTCCTGTTGTTACGTTGTATGAAATTGTTCCTGCACCTGGAGTAAAAATTAGTAAAATTGTTGGATTGGAAAATGATATTGCTCTTGCATTAGCTGCACGTGGAATTAGAATCATTGCACCAATTCCTGGTAAAGGTGCAATTGGTGTTGAAATTCCAAATGCAGTAGCCTCTCTTGTAAATGCTCGTGCAGTTATCGGAAGAATAAATGAATCTGATGCTGAACTTCCGCTTGCGCTTGGTAAAACAATTAGTGGCGATGTTTATGTTGCTGATCTTGCAAAAATGCCGCACCTGCTTATTGCAGGTTCAACAGGATCTGGAAAGAGTGTTGGAATAAATATGATTGTGAGCAGTTTGCTTTACACAAAACAACCTTCCGAAGTAAAGTTTGTTATGGTTGATCCCAAAAAGATAGAACTTTCTTTTTACAACAAACTTCGCAAACATTATCTTGCTGTTTCTCCAGACCTTGATGAAGAGATAATAACAAATCCACAAAACGCTGTGCTTGCATTAAAGAGCGTTGAGTATGAAATGGAAAGACGTTACGATAAACTTGCAAAAGCCGGTGTAAGAAATATTGTTGACTACAACAAAAAAGTTAAGGATCCGAAAACAAGACCACACGATACTGATACTATTAAACATCATCCGATTCCTTATATAATTGTTATTGTGGATGAGCTTGCAGACTTAATGATAACTGCAGGAAAAGAAGTTGAAGAGCCCATCACAAGATTAGCGCAACTTGCGCGTGCTGTTGGAATTCATCTGGTGCTTGCTACTCAACGTCCATCTGTAAATGTAATAACCGGAGTGATTAAAGCAAACTTCAGCTCAAGAGTCGCATACCAGGTTGCCACAAAAATTGATTCCCGAACAATTCTTGATATGAACGGTGCTGAACAATTGCTTGGAAGAGGTGATATGCTTTTTCTTCCAACCGGTTCGCCTAAACCAATAAGAGTTCAGAATGCTTTCATCTCAACAGATGAAGTAGAAAAAATTACAAACTATGTTTATTCACAACCGGCTTATTCTAAACCATATTTTCTTCCTTCTTTGTATGATAAAAAGAAAGATGCCGCCGGTGGATTTTTAACTGATTTAGACCCGATGTTTGAAGATGCTGCCCGTGTAATTGTTCGTCATCAGCAAGGCTCAGTTTCTTTGCTTCAAAGAAGGCTGAAACTTGGTTACTCACGTGCTGCAAGAATTGTTGATCAACTTGAGGAAGCGGGTATTGTTGGGCCTAATGACGGTAGTAAAGCACGCTCCGTTCTTGTTGAAAATGAAGAACAACTTGAAACAATTTTGCGTTCTATATAGTCCAAAGGATAAACTATTTTTAATTATAAGAGATCAAAATGAAAACTATACTTAGTCTATTATTTTTCCTTTACTCAATAAGTGGTTTTGCTCAGAACGCAGAGTCAGTTCTAAAATCTTTGCAAGATAAATTTGATTTAATTACAGATCTTTCTGTTGATGTAACTCAAAAATCAAACGGCAAATCAAGTTTAGGCGGCAAGATGTATTTCAAAAAGGAAAATAATCTGCGGCTTGAATTTGGAAATCAAACAATAGTAGCCGATGGAAAAACTTCTTGGAATTATAACAAAAAAGAAAAAAAAGTTATTATCAGCAATTATGATGAAGCAGGCGCAGGATTGCTCTCGATTAATTATCTTATCTATCAATATCCATCTGAATGTGATTTAAACTTAATTTCAGAGGGAAACAAAAAGATTCTGAATTTAAAACCAAAATCAAAAAGAAATAATCTTGGAGAGGTAAAGCTGTACATCACTAAAGAAAACTTAATTGATGAGGTAGCCATTTCAAATCAGGCAACAGGGACAATGGAAGTTTTGTTTTCAAATTATAAGCTGAATCAAGAAATTGCAGATTCAAAGTTTTCTTTTATAACACCGGAAGGAACCTCTGTAGTTGATCTCAGATAAAAAAAGTAAATTTGGCAAAGTTGGCTTAATCATTAATTATGGTCTTTCCATCATACTTGCAGTTGTATTTCTTTATATCGCTTTTTACGATGTTGATTTTAGTGAAGTATTAACAATTGTATCTCACGCTAATCTTGTATGGGTCCTGATTTTTATAATTGTGACAATGTTTGGACATTATCTGCGCGCACTCAGATGGAAATACATTCTTAACTCCGTTAAACCAAACGCGTCTATGAAAAATCTTTTTGGTTCGCTTATGATTGGATATGGAGTTAACTGTGTTACTCCAAAACTTGGTGAGGTAACTCGCGCTGTATTAATAGGCAAATGGGAGGGACTTTCACGCTCATCGATGTTCGGAACAGTCATTCTGGAAAGAATAATTGATGTGATTTCATTAGGGTTTTCTGTTATTGTTGCGTTGTTGCTTACAAGCGTAAGTCTTTCAGAAAAATTTCCATGGTTGATTACATCTTTGTATATAATGGCTGCATTCATTATTCTATCAATTATTTTCCTTACTTTGGTTTTAAGATCAAGAGAAAAATTTTCTGAATTGATAATAAAATTTGTTGGAAAAATTTCGCATAAACTTGCTGAGAAAATTGCCTACATCTTTACAATGCTTGCAGAAGGTTTTGCAAGTTTAAAAGGAACTAAAAATTATTTTTGGACTATTATCCTTACCGATGTAATTATTTGTTTGTATGCCTTTGGTGCTTATGCCGGTATGTTAATGTTAGATATGCAAAACATACAGACGATTACATTTGGAATGGGCTGGATAGTTGTGAGTATCAGCGCAATTGGGGTGATTATCCCAACACCCGGTAGCACGGGTTCATATCACACGCTTGCAAAATCAACCTTGGTTTTAATTTTTGGATTTAGTGAAACAATCGGTGCAGCGTATGCATTTTTAACTCACATTATCGGGTACATTCTATTTATAGTTACTGCTCTTATAATGTTCTTTATTGTTAACAAACAAAAAGAAAATTTAATTA
The DNA here is from genome assembly GCA_963714775.1 of uncultured Ignavibacteriaceae bacterium. Taxonomy (GTDB): domain Bacteria; phylum Bacteroidota; class Ignavibacteria; order Ignavibacteriales; family Ignavibacteriaceae; genus IGN3. The sequence continues at coordinate 9,109 of CAVQQN010000047.1, read as the reverse complement.
AAGTTGTTGAAACAGAAATAAGAGAAGTATGAAAAAAACCTTAATACTAATTTTTATAATTATCATCTCAGTCATTTCATTTGCTCAAAACTCCAATGAAGTTAGAGCATCAATGGGAATTGATTTTGTAAGTGTCCCATCGCTTAAAGATTATCTCGAGCTTAATTATACCGATAGGCTTAGTGATTTTAGCTCTGCTGTTAATTTTTCGGGAGCATATGGAAGGATGCTTGGTGAAAGTAGTCAATTAGAATTTGAGCTGGGTTATTTTCTGAATTCATATAATTCAAGTTCGAGTTTAGGGAACTACGATTTGACTTATTCTTTGCTAATGCCATCAGTTTTGTACAACTATGTAATAAGTGGAAATGGCTACAATTTTAAGTTCGGCGGCGGTGCGGGATTAAGATTTCTATCAATTACAGAAAAACGCCCTGGGTTTCTCGATGATAATTATTCTTCAATTGGTTATGGATTTATTTTACGTGGAGTTGGAAACACCGCCATTGCTCAAAATGTTTTTGCATACATAAGTGCAGATATTCGCTATGATATTTTGAAAGAAGCGGAACCAAGCACCGATGGAAACACAATAGGAGATGTTAATTTTAGTAGTCTTTCATTCGGTGTTCGGCTTGGAATATCATATCAATTTTAAGGAGTTTGCTTGAGTTTAGTTGAAGCTATTATATTAGGAATCGTTCAGGGATTAACTGAGTTTTTGCCAATTAGCAGCACAGGGCATTTAACTCTTACCGGAAAATTTATGGGTTTAATCTCGGATAAAAATCCCGAGCACTGGACCTCATTCATAGCAGTAATTCAACTTGGAACAATGGTCTCAATCCTGGTTTACTTCTGGAAAGACCTTTGGAATATCTTTACTGAATTTCTTCAAAATAATTTGCAAAATCGAGTAAAGTATTCTGATCAAACAACAAACTCAAAACTTGGTTGGATGATTATACTCGGTACAATTCCGATAGTTGTTATTGGCTTATTGTTTAAAGATATGATAGAAGGAGCTTTAACCAAAAATCTTTATGTAATCAGTGTAAGCTTAGTTGTACTTGCGATCATTCTTGCTGTGGCAGAAAAGGCTGCAAAGTTTAAAAAAGATCTTAAGGATATTACACTCCTTGATTCATTATTAATTGGATTAGCGCAAGCGGTTGCATTAATTCCCGGTTCATCAAGATCCGGCACAACTATAACAGGCGGGTTATTCCTCGGATTAAAGCGCGACGTTGCTGCAAGGTTTTCTTTTCTGTTAAGTGTTCCAGCGGTACTTGCAAGTGGCTTATTACAGTTATACGAGTCATTAAAGTTTATTAATTATGATCTAACAGTTAATCTTATTGTTGCCACGTTGGTCTCTGCTGTTAGCGGTTATTTGGCAATAGATTTTTTATTAAAATTCTTAAAAAGGCACTCAACGTTTGTTTTTATCTTTTACAGAATTGCACTTGGAGTTTTTATTTTAATTTTACTTTATTCAAATATTATTAAACCGTAAGGAGGTTAAATGAAAAATGTAATTTTAACAGCGATAATTTTCGCTTTAATTTTTTCATCAAATAATTATTCACAAGAAAAGGAAACAAAAGAAATGAGTGACAATACAACCGTTGCAGTGATTAAAACAAATATGGGCACGATTGAAATAGAATTATTTGCAAAAGAGACCCCAAAAACTGTTGAGAATTTTGTTGGACTTGCAAACAAAGGATACTATAACGGCGTTATTTTTCACAGAGTAATTGATAACTTTATGATTCAGGGCGGCGACCCAACCGGAACCGGACGCGGCGGCGAAAGCATCTGGGGCAAAAAGTTTAATGATGAAATTGTTAAAGAAATTGTATTTGATAAAGAAGGGCTGCTTGCGATGGCAAATGCCGGTCCTAATACAAACGGCAGCCAGTTTTTTATAACATTGGCAGCTACAAAATGGTTAAATGGCAATCATACAATCTTTGGTAAGGTGATAAATGGAATGGATGTAGTGAGCGCAATTGGTAAAGTAGCTAAGAATGCTCAAGACAAACCTTTAAAAGATGTTGTGATGGAAAGTGTAATAATAGAAAAAAGATAGTCAAATCATCAATATAATTTGTTACAAAGATGACATTTTTATTAAAGATGTCATCTTTAATTTTAAAAGTTAGTAATGGCAAAAAGTAAAGCTCCATCCATACAGGAAATTGAAAAGAAGTTAAAGCAAAAAAAGATTTTACCTGTTTATTATCTTTTCGGTGAAGACTCATACAGCATCGAAACTACGTTTGAAGCAATCGAAAAGACAGTTAGTCCATTCATTACTTCGGATTTTGATAAGGAAGTTTTTTATGGTGAGAATCAGACTTTTGCCGGCATTGTTGGATTAGCTTCAACATTTCCATTCGGGTCGGAAAAAAAACTTATAATCGTTAAGCAAGCTGAAAAACTGAAAGACAAAAAAGAACTTGTCAGTTATCTAAATTCACCATCCGATTTCAGTGTGCTTCTGTTTTTACACGACGGGACTATCTCAAGTACTGCGTCAGAACCATATAAAACACTTGCAAATCAAGGTTATCTTTTTGAAGCCAAAGAGTTAAAAGGTAAAAGCTTAATTGAATGGTTGATCTCTACTGTAGAAAAAAAGGGTAAAATCATTTCTTATGAAAATGCCCAGTTGCTTACAGACATTTCCGGTGAGAATAGAAATACTTTGGAAGCACAATTAGAAAAGATTTTTCTATACATTGGTGAAAACAAGGAAATTACAATCGATAGTATCCGTGGTTTATCAACATCATTAAAGCAATATACGATCTTTGATTTGCAAAATGCTATTGGCAAAAAGAATGAAGCCAATGCATTAAAGGTTGCAGATAACCTCCTTAAAAATGGAATGGAACCAATTCAAATTATTGCGATGATAAACAAATATTTCACAAGTCTTGCAAGATTAAATGAGTTAACAGCCAGCAATACAAACGAATTCCAGGTTGCAAGAATTATGGGAACGCATCCATTTTATCTAAAAGATTATCACCAGGCAAGGAGAATCTATTCGGATAAGCATTTAACCTCTGCATTTGCCGCATTACTAAAAGCTGATTTATCGATTAAAACCACATCATTTGATGACACCACGCTAATAAGTATGCTAATCGCAGAAATAATCCCGGATTAGATGAAAATTCAAATCTTAATAAGCTTTCTTAATTTTTTTGTAAATTTTGCACTGAATTTGAAACAAACATCCAACTAATAAAGTAAAAGACCGTTGACGGATAGAAATCTTAACGAACTTACTGATGAAGAACTTATTCTTGAATTTCAAAGCAGCAGCAATGAAAGAGCGTTTGAAATTTTAGTTGAAAGATTCAGAAATCCTTTAATAAATTATGTTTACAGATTTCTTGGTGATTATGATGGTTGCGTTGATGTTGTGCAGGATACGTTTGTAAAGGTTTTTAGATATAAAGATAATTATAGTTCATTAGCAAAGTTTTCAACCTGGATTTATACTATTGCAGGTAATCTTGCAAGAACTGAATATCAGCGAAGACGCAGAAGAAATTTTTTCTCGATAAGCAGCTATGGCGAGGAAGAAAAGAGATATGATATTGCTGATAATTCATTGCGGCCCGATGTTGCGGCTGATGCAAATATGAAGAATGAAATAATTCAGAAAGCATTGTTAAAAGTGCGAGATTCCTATCGTGAAGCAGTAATACTTAGAGATGTACAGGAATTATCTTATGAGGAGATTGCCGAAATAATGCAAATTGAAGTTGGAACCGTGAAATCAAGAATAAATCGTGGCAGAGCAGAGTTGCAGAAATATCTAAAAGATATTTATAATGATTAATTATTAATAAAATGAACGACGAAGAAAAGACATATAAAAAATTAATTGATGATTTAAAAAATCTTCCCAAGATTGAAGCACCTAAAAACTTTGAAACAGGACTTTGGAGAAAAATTAATTCATCTGAAGAAACTAAAAAAGTAAGTTTCTTAGAAAAACTACTTTCTCCGGCAAGGTTAGCTCCTGTCGCATTAGCAATAGTCTCTGCAATAATTATATTTTTTGTTATTGATGTCAATTCAGAAGAGATGGAAGACCCGTTAAATATTGCACCAAGATTACGTGAGGATTTAGTCGTTCTTGAAACTTTTAAAGATATTCCTGCTGAAACGAAAAAAAATTTGGTTAGACAAAAAGAAAAAGTAGAAGTACGTTCTGAAGAGCTATTCTCCAAAAAGAAAAATATTCCCCAGCCTTTAACAAAAAGTAAGGTTGATGGTGTTCACTTAGAATCTGAAACAAAAGCTGAAGAGCAATTATTAACCGATGAGTTAGAAGCCGGCAGATCTGATTCTAATAATTACAAATCTGACTATGCAAGAGGTTTAGGTGGGAGTGTTGCGCCTTCACCCGTCACTATTTCGGTAAATGAAATAAGTAAGGATAATGTAAACTTTATGCAAAGAAATTTATCATCTGAAGAGAAAATGGAAGTTCAACAATTAAAGTTGAAGGTGCAGACAGAAAAAAGTTCACAAACTGACCAAAAACCAAGAAAACTGCCTTAAAAGTTATATTGGATAATGCTTCCAAAACTCCTATATTTATTCCCACGATTTTAAGAAAAACCATTATTTAGGATTTTTATGAAAAAAGGAATTCACCCAGTATATAAACCAGTTGTGTTTCAAGATACTTCTTGTGATTTTGCAATTTTATCCCGCTCTACGATTAAAACTAATGATACAATTAAATGGACGGACGGAAATACTTATCCATTAGTTAAATTAGAAATTTCAAGCGGCTCCCATCCATTTTTTACAGGTAAACAAAAACTTCTTGACACTGCCGGAAGAGTCGAAAAGTTCAACAAAAAATACAGCAAAAAGAAATAATTTTTTTTATGGAGCTGGTTTATTTTAAAGCCCTGAATATTTGGGGCTTTTTTATTTTTTGGCTTTTAGTAATTGATTGATTTAATTAGGTTTCAAAAGAATTATAATGAACAAAAACTTTAAAAAAACACTAATTGCTTTAACTGTAATAGTAGTACTTGCAATTATCTTACTTCCTAAAATATTATCATCAACTGATACTGGGAATAACACTTCACCTGGTAGCAGGCCAGATGTTGTTGTTCCGGTCAACGCTCATATTGTTACTCTTGAAAAAATCGATAACCGCATTTATGCAACCGGTTCTGTCCTGGCTAATGAAGAAGTAGAATTACGAAGTGAGATTTCCGGAAAGATTATTTTAATTCCTTTTAAAGAAGGATCTTTTGTTAACAAAGGTGATCTGTTAATAAAAATAAATGATGCCGATTTACAAGCACAATTACGCAGAACCGAATCAAAAGTAAAATTGTCTGAAGAAAAGGAATTTAGACAAAGGCAGTTAAGAGATGGGAACCTAATAAGTCAAGAGGAGTATGATAATACTCTTGGGGAGCTAAATATTAATAAAGCAGATTATGATTTAATAAAAGCCCAAATAGATAAAACTGAAATTAGAGCTCCGTTCAGCGGAGTAATAGGATTGCGATCAGTTAGTGAAGGAAGTTATGTAACCAGTTCTACTATTATGGCAAGGTTGCAAAATCTCAGCAACATCAAAGTTGACTTTTCTATTCCTGAAAGATATTTCTCTTCAGTAAAAACCGGCGATGAACTTGAATTTAAAATTAGTGGCAGCAACCAATTATTTAAAGCAAAGGTTTACGCTATCGAACCGAGGATTGATCCAGGCACAAGAACATTACAGATAAGAGCAATTTGCAGTTCAGCTTACAGAGAATTGATTCCCGGTGCTTTTGCTAATGTTGAGCTTAATCTTAAAGAAATTAATGATGCCATACTTGTCCCAACAGTATCAATCGTTCCTGAATTAAAAGGACAGATAGTCTATCTTTATAAAAGTGGCGTTGTTTTTCCACAAAATGTTGAACTTGGAATAAGGGAAGAAATTCGTGTTCAGATTATCTCGGGCTTAAGCAAAGGCGATACAGTTATCACGTCCGGTATTTTGCAAATTAGACCAAAATCTAAAGTTAAAATTTCAGAATTCAATTAAGCAAAAATTCTAAATGAGTTTATCTTCAATAAGTATACAAAGACCTGTGCTTGCAATAGTTATGTCTATTATAATTATTGTGTTTGGTGTGCTTGGATATACTTATCTGGGAATCCGTGAATTTCCTTCAGTTGATCCGCCAATTATTACGGTTTCAACAAGTTATGTTGGTGCAAATGCTGATGTAATTGAAAGCCAGATAACAGAACCCCTTGAAGAATCTATAAACGGAATTGCGGGAATAAAATCCCTCACATCAGCAAGCCGTGATGGAAGAAGCACAATTACAGTTGAGTTTGATATTGATGTTGATCTTGAAGCTGCCGCGAATGATGTACGCGATAGAGTTTCCCGTTCTCTTTCTGTTTTGCCTCCTGATATTGATATGCCTATTGTTGCTAAAGCTGATGCAGATGCAACTCCGATTGTTTTTCTAAACGTTCAGAGCGATACGAGAAATTTACTTGAACTAAGTGCTATTGCCAATAATATTTTTAAAGAGAGACTCCAAACAATTACCGGGGTAAGCTCTGTCCAAATTTGGGGTGAAAAAAAATACGCAATGCGTTTGTGGTTAGATCCAGCTAAACTTGCATCATTCCAGCTTTCTCCTGTTGATGTTAGAAACGCACTTAACAGGGAAAATATTGAATTACCATCAGGCAGAATTGAAGGTGATGATACTGAATTATCTATCAGGACAATTGGAAGATTGCAGACCGAAGTAGAGTTTGATGATCTTATAATCAAAGAAGTCGAAGGAAACATTGTAAGAGTAAAAGATATTGGTTACTCTCAACTTGGTGCTGAGAATGAGCGCACTATACTTAGACGTGATGGAATCCCGATGGTTGGTGTGGTGTTAATTTCGCAAGCTGGTGCTAACAACATTGCAATTGCAGATGAGTTTTACAAAAGATTAGAACAGATTAAAAAAACTTTACCGCAGGATATCAAAACAGGAATTGGTTTTGATATTACAATATTTATCCGTGAATCTATAAAAGAAGTTGAGCAAACAATAATCGTTGCTTTTGCTTTAGTTGTATTGATAATCTTTTTATTCCTGCGCGATTGGAGAACTACTATTATTCCCGTTCTTGTAATTCCTATTTCTCTTATCGGTGCATTTTTTATAATGTACATTGCTGATTTTTCGATTAACGTTTTAACATTACTTGGAATTGTCCTAGCAATTGGAATGGTTGTGGATGATGCAATTATAGTTCTTGAAAACATCTATACCAAAATTGAAAACAAGATGGATCCTATTGAAGCTGGTAAAAAAGGATCTGCGGAAATATTCTTTGCAGTAATCTCTACAACAATTGCACTTGCAGCAGTGTTTATGCCGGTAATCTTTTTGCAGGGAATTACCGGAAGATTATTCAGAGAGTTTGGAATTGTTGTTGCGGGGGCAGTTTTAATTTCTGCTTTTGTTGCATTAACATTAACGCCAATGTTAAGTGCTAAAATTCTTAAGAGAAGAGAAAAACATAATTGGTTTTATAATCTTACAGAACCATTTTTTGTTAAACTAAACCAAACCTATCAAAGGCAATTAAAATATTTTGTTGAACACAGATGGCTTGCAATTCCTGCAACAATTTTTGCAATAATTCTTATTTATGTTTTATTCGCCAACATCCCAACAGAGCTTGCGCCATTAGAAGATAGAAGCAGATTATCTATAAATATTACCGCACAAGAAGGCGCTACTTTTGAATATATGGATCGTTATATAGATGAAACTGTAAATATTCTTAAAGTAAAAGTACCTGAAAAAGAGGGTCTGATATCTTTAACATCGCCATCTGGGGGAGCAGCAGGTTCTGTAAACTCAGGATTTATTAACCTGATTTTAAAAGAGCCCGGCAAAAGAAACAGATCTCAACAGCAAATTGCCGATGATATTACACCGGTTATTAATTCATTGAGTGGTGCACGAGCATTTATAACCCAACAGCAAACCATTGGCGGTGGAAGAAGGGGCGGGTTGCCCGTTCAGTTTGTATTGCAGGCTCCAAACTTTGAATTGCTAAGGGAGTTTCTTCCAAAGTTTGTTGATGAAGCAAAAAAAACAAACACCTTTACTACTATAGAACCAAATTTAAAATTCAATAAACCCGAGCTAAAGCTTTCAATCGACAGACAAAAAGCAAGAGCACTTGGTGTTTCTACAATAGATATTGCGCAAACAATTCAATCTGCTTTTAGCGGACAAAGATTTGGATATTTTATAAAAGACGGCAAGCAATACCAGGTTATCGGACAGTTCTCGAGAGAAAACCGTGATGCGCCAATTGATCTTAAATCTACTTATGTAAAAAATAATATTGGTGAGTTGATACAGCTTGATAATGTTGTGTTTGTTGAAGAGCAAAGTGCACCACCGCAGTTGTTTAGATTTAACCGTTACGTTTCTGCAACTGTATCGGCAGGATTAGCGCCGGGGGTTTCTTTAGGCAAGGGAATTGATGCAATGCAAGGTGTTGCGGATAAAGTTCTTGATGAAAGATTTGCAACTGCACTCGATGGAACTTCAAAAGATTTTAAAGAAAGTTCATCAAGTTTGATATTTGCATTTATACTTGCACTTGGTTTAATTTACCTGATTCTTGCTGCACAGTTTGAAAGTTTTCGCGATCCATTTATAATTTTATTTACAGTTCCGCTTGCATTGTTGGGTGCGCTGATTTCACTCTGGTACTTTGATCAGACGTTAAACATTTTTAGTGAAATTGGAATTATAATGTTAATTGGTCTTGTAACTAAAAACGGAATTTTAATTGTTGAGTTTGCAAACCAGAGAAAAGCCGCGGCTTAACAAAAGATGATGCTGTTATAAGTGCCGCCGCCGCACGATTAAGACCTATCTTAATGACAAGTCTTTCTACAGTACTTGGAATTTTACCGATTGCCTTGGCGCTTGGTGCAGGCTCTGAAAGCAGAGTATCTATGGGTATTGCTGTTGTTGGCGGATTGATTCTTTCTACATTCCTAACACTTTTTATT